>NZ_BBNO01000001.1:18014-191572 GCF_000829715.2 Streptomyces lydicamycinicus
GCCGCAGGCGCAACGGCGAGAAAGCCGAAAACGCGGGCCGAAGGCAAAGCGCAGCGCACGGCGGGGGCACCGCGCAGCGGGCAACAAACGGCGAGCAACACCCACGGCGGGACAGCCGAAAACGTGGGAAGCAGTCCACATCGTGGGATGGGGAGGTCACGAAATTCGTCACGTTCGGCCGCGTCGGCGCACCCCGGCGCGAGGGGCCCGGCCGGGTGCGGGCCAAGGTGCCCCTGGCCCCGTCAAATGGGGGCTGAGCGGCGTTGGGGGCGGCCCGTCCGTGGGGCCGTCGGGTGGTCAACGACGAGCCCTCTTGACCACTCGAAGTGATCGACGGAATACAAAAAGCTGCAAAAACCGCCTCGGGTCCGGAACCCAGGTGAGCTATTCTGCTGGGCAAGAAGGATCCGGGCAGCGTAGCCCCCGGGTCCTTTTGTGCTTTCAACCGCCTGATGCGCGGTGGGAAGGACCGTACGAAGCAGTGCCGCAGACTCCCCCGGCCAGCGCCGGGAGGTGCCCCCGTCGCAGGGACCGAGGAGGAACCAGACGTCATGGGCGAGCGAAGCAGGCAGGACCGCACGCAACCGAGGACACAGCACCCCGAGAACCGGGTAGGTGGTCGGACGTGAGTTCACTTCTGCTGCTGACCAACGCACTCCAGCCGTCGACGGAGGTGCTCCCGGCGCTCGGCCTGCTGCTGCACAGCGTGCGGGTGGCTCCCGCCGAGGGCCCGGCCCTGATCGACACCCCGGGGGCCGACGTCATACTGATCGACGGCCGCCGCGACCTGCCGCATGTGCGGTCCCTGTGCCAGCTGCTGCGGTCCACCGGGCCCGGCTGTCCGCTGGTCCTGGTGGTGACGGAGGGCGGGCTCGCCGCCGTCACCGCGGACTGGGGCGTCGACGATGTCCTGCTGGACACCGCGGGGCCCGCCGAGGTCGAGGCGCGGCTGCGGCTGGCGATGGGCCGCCAGCAGATCACCACCGACGACAGCCCGATGGAGATCCGCAACGGTGATCTCTCGGTGGACGAGGCGACGTACAGCGCGAAGCTGAAGGGGCGGGTCCTGGACCTGACCTTCAAGGAGTTCGAGCTGCTGAAGTACCTGGCGCAGCACCCCGGCCGGGTCTTCACCCGCGCCCAGCTCCTCCAGGAGGTCTGGGGTTATGACTACTTCGGTGGTACGCGGACGGTTGACGTCCATGTCCGGCGGCTGCGCGCCAAGCTCGGCCCCGAGCACGAGTCGCTGATCGGCACGGTCCGTAACGTCGGCTACCGCTTCGTGACGCCGGAGAAGGCGGAGCGGGCGGCGGAGGCCAAGGCCACGGAGGACGCGGCGAAGGCGGCGAAGTCCGGCCGTGGCGGGGAGCCGGCCCAGGGCCGTGGCGACGGGGACGGTGACGGCTCCGGGAAGGCCGTCGCCGCGGGCGCGGACTCCCCGGCCGCACGACCTGCCCGCCGGTAGCACCACCCGCGTAGACTGCCGCGCGTGGCCAAGGTGACGCGGGATGATGTGGCAAGACTGGCGGGTACGTCCACCGCCGTTGTCAGCTACGTCATCAACAACGGACCAAGGCCGGTCGCCCCGGCCACGCGCGAGCGGGTACTCGCCGCCATCAAGGAGCTCGGCTACCGGCCGGACCGCGTCGCCCAGGCGATGGCGTCCCGCCGTACCGATCTCATAGGTCTGATCGTGCCGGACACCCGGCAGCCGTTCTTCGCGGAGATGGCGCACGCCGTCGAACAGGCCGCCGCCGAGCGCGGGAAGATGGTGCTGGTCGGGAACGCCAACTATCTCGACGAGCGCGAGGTGCACTATCTGCGTGCGTTCCTCGGGATGCGGGTCTCGGGGCTGATCCTGATCAGCCAGGGGCCCAGTGAGCACGCCGCCGCCGAGATCGATGCGTGGGATGCGCGGGTGGTGCTGCTGCACCGGCGGCCGGACGCCATCGACGATGTCGCGGTGATGACGGACGACGTCTGGGGCGCGCAGCTGGCGACCCGGCATCTGCTGGAGCACGGCCATCCGTATGTCGCCTTCCTCGGCGGTACGGAGGAGACCCCGAAGTCCGGCGACCCGGTCACCGACCATGTCGAGGGCTGGCGGCGGGCCATGCTGGAGTCCGGGCGGTCGCCGGAGGGCTACTACTTCCAGTCCCCGTACAACCGCTATGACGCCTACCAGGTCGCGCTGAAGCTGCTGGCCGGTCCGGAGCGGCCGCCGGCCATCATGTGCGCGACGGACGACCAGGCCATCGGTGTCCTGCGGGCCGCCCGCGAGCTGCGTATCGATGTGCCCGGCGAGCTGGCGGTCGCGGGCTTCGACGATGTGAAGGAAGCCGCGCTGACCGATCCGCCACTGACCACGGTCGCTTCCGACCGGGAGGCGATGGCGCGGGCGGCGGTGGATCTGGTGCTGGACGACGGGCTGCGGGTGGTCGGCTCCCGGCGGGAGCGGCTGCGGCAGTTCCCGTCGCGGCTGGTGGTCCGGCGCTCCTGCGGCTGCGGCGGCTGAGCGAGCCGGGGAAGCGCCGCTGATCCGGCCGTCTTTATACCGGGCATACCCACTTCTGTCGGGTCTCTCAGGACGTTCTCAGGCAGCTCTCATGGAGCGGTCGCAGAGTCATCACCATGACCCAGAGCTACCGCCGAAGCGGCGATGAGATGCCCCAGCACCGGCCGTACGCGTACGGCGACGACGAGCAGAGCCACGGCCAGACGTACGGCCAGGGCCACGGCCATGAGACGTACGGGGGGACCGCGGGGAGCCCGGGTGCCTCGTACGCCGCCTTCGGTGAGCAGGCGGTTCCGCCGCCGCCCCCGTACGCACCCGAGCCGCGGCGGCGGGCCCGGCGGCCGGTCGCGCTGATCGTGGCGGTGGCGCTGGCCTCGGGTCTCCTCGGGGGTGGCGGCGGGGCGCTGATCGCCGGGGTCGTCAACCCGTCGGCGCAGAACACCTCCTCCACCCCGCTGGTCAACGCGGGCAAGACCAGCGGCAGCGGGGTCTCGGGGGTGGCCAAGGCGGTCAGCCCGGCGATCGTGGAGATCAAGGCGCGGACCGCCGGCGGCGAGTCCACCGGCTCCGGTGTGGTCGTCACCAGCGGCGGCGAGATCGTCACCAACAACCATGTGGTGGCCGGCGCGGACTCGGTCACCGTCACCTTCAGCGACGGTAGCCGGAAGACGGCCAAGGTCGTCGGCACCGACCCCGACAAGGACCTGGCACTGGTCAAGGTGCGCGGTGCCAAGGACCTCACCGCGGCCTCGCTCGGCGACTCCAGCAAGATCACGGTGGGCGACCAGGTGGTGGCGATCGGCTCGCCCGAGGGTCTCACCGGGTCCGTGACCAGCGGAATAGTCTCCGCCCTCGACCGGGATGTCACCGTTCCCAAGGAGGACGGCCAGGGGCAGGGGCAGCAGGGCAATCCGGGCGACCGCGGCGGCTGGCCGTTCGAGTTCGGCGGGAATCAGTACAACGGCGACACCGGCTCGTCGAAGACCTCGTACAAGGCCATCCAGACCGACGCCTCGCTCAACCCCGGCAACTCCGGTGGCGCCCTGATCAATATGCAGGGGCAGATCATCGGCATCAATTCCGCGATGTACTCACCGAGTTCGGCATCGAGCAGCAGCGCGGGCAGCGTCGGCCTCGGCTTCGCCATACCGATCAACACCGTCAAGGCCGATCTCGACGCCCTGCGCGGCGGCGGCAGCAGCGGCGTCTGACCGCCCGCCCGCCGCCCTGCCCCCGCCCGGCACGAGAGGCTGCGTCCCCCTCTCGGATCGCCCGTCGTCGTGCAAGGCTGAGCACCAGCCGTCCGCACACCCGAGGTCCGAGGTAACCACGCACATGAGCCCCGCCGAGCACGGTGACCACCCCGCCCGCATCCTGATCGTCGACGATGAGCCCGCGGTCCGTGAGGCCCTCCAGCGCTCGCTGGTCTTCGAGGGGTATGTGACCGAGCAGGCGGTCGACGGTCTGGACGCGGTCGAGAAGGTCGCCGCCTACGACCCGGAACTGATCGTGCTGGATGTCCTGATGCCCCGTATGGACGGGCTGACCGCCGCCCGCCGGCTGCGGGCGAGCGGGCTGACCGTGCCGATCCTGATGCTGACCGCCCGGGACACCGTCGGCGACCGGGTCACGGGGCTGGACGCCGGCGCCGACGACTATCTCGTCAAGCCCTTCGAGCTGGACGAGCTGCTCGCCCGGATCCGGGCCCTGCTGCGCCGCAGCTCGTACCCGTCGGCGGCCGGTGCGCCGCCCGAGGCGGGTGAGGTGCTGAGCTTCGCCGATCTGCGGATGGACCTGGCGACCCGTGAGGTGACCCGGGGCAGCCGGCAGGTCGAGCTGACCCGTACGGAGTTCACGCTGCTGGAGATGTTCCTCGCCCATCCGCGGCAGGTGCTCACCCGTGAGCAGATCCTGAAGGCCGTATGGGGCTTCGACTTCGAGCCCACCTCCAACTCCCTCGATGTGTATGTGATGTATCTGCGCCGCAAGACGGAAGCGGGCGGCGAGCCGCGGCTGGTGCACACCGTGCGGGGGGTCGGCTACGTCCTGCGGACGGACGGCGGGGCGGAATGAGCGCGGCGACCACGCACGGGGGAGTGGCGGCGGACGGTGCGCGCAGCCGGCTCGGCGCCCGGATCGCGCAACTGCCGCTGCGCTCGCGGCTGACCCTGCTCACGGCGGCCGCGGTGGCGGTGGCGGTGGCGGTCTCCGCGCTGGCCTGCTGGCTGCTCGCCCGCGCCCAGCTGCGTGACGAGGTGGACAGCTCGCTGCAGAACGTCAGTGTCCCCGCGGACTATCTCCAGCTGACCTACGCCAAGTGCCAGCCCACCGACCCGACCGAGAGCAAGAACGCCCCGCCCTCGTACTACAACGTCCAGATCGTCCAGGTCGACGGCTCACGCTGTATCGGCCCCAACTCCCAGCCGGTGCAGGTGCAGCGCGCCGATGTCGCGGTGGCGCAGGGCCTGGCGCGCGACACCCTGCATGACGCGGTCACCACCGGCGGCGCGGACGTCCGGGTGCTGACCAAGCACATCGGTGTCCAGGGCGTGCAGTTCGCGGTGTCCATCTCACGTCCGCTGACCGAGGTCGACAGCGCGCTGAACCGGCTGGCGCTGCTGCTGGTCGCCGTCGCGGGGCTGGGCGTCGTCGGCGCGGGTACCGCCGGTCTGGTCATCGCGCGCTCCGGCCTCAAGCCGGTGGACCGGCTGGCCGACGCGGTCGAACAGGTCGCCCGTACCGAGGACTTGACCATCCGCATCCCGGCCGAGGGCGAGGACGAGATCGCCCGGCTCTCCCGTTCCTTCAACTCCATGACCGCGGCGCTGGCCGCCTCCCGCGATCTGCAGCAGCAGCTGATCGCGGACGCGGGCCATGAGCTGCGGACGCCGCTGACCTCGCTGCGTACCAATATCGATCTGCTGGTGCGCAGCGAGCGGTCCGGCCGGCCGATCCCGCCCGCCGACAAGGAGGCGCTGCTGGCCTCGGTGAAGGCGCAGATGGGGGAGCTGGCGGAGCTGATCGGCGATCTGCAGGAGCTGTCGCGGCCGCCGGCGCCGGGGCAGAGCGCCGTCGCGGTGGTGGCGCTGCACGAGATCGTCGGGGCGGCGCTGGAGCGGGCCCGGCTGCGCGGCCCGTCGCTGACCATCGCGGCGGACCTGGACCCCTGGTTCGTCCGGGCCGAGCCGGCCCCGCTGGAGCGGGCGGTGGTGAACCTGCTGGACAACGCGGTGAAGTTCAGCCCGCCCGGCGGAACCGTCGAGGTGCGGCTGACCGGCGGCGAGCTGACCGTACGCGATCACGGCCCCGGCATTCCGCAGGACGAACTCCCGCATGTCTTCGAGCGGTTCTGGCGCTCACCGTCCGCCCGCAGCCTGCCCGGCAGTGGCCTGGGGCTGTCGATCGTGGCGCGGACGGCGGAGCAGGCGGGCGGTGCGGTGCGGCTGCGGTCCGCGGACGTCGGTGGCACCGAGGCGGTGCTGACACTGCCGGGCGCCGCGACCCCGCCGCCCGGGATGCCGGGGCCGCCGCCCCAGTAGCGGACCCGCCGAAATGCCCAGGGGCCGCGGCAGCGAACCCACCCCCTGCGGCGCCCGCCACCGCGGCCCCCGCCGCGCGTCCCCTGCTTCTCCGGCTGCTTCCCCGGCCGCTTCTCCGGCTACTTCTTCGCCGCGTCCCCGAACGGCAGCTCCGACCCCGTGATGTCGGCACGGATGCCGTCCTCCTCGACGGAGATGTTGCGCAGCCGGACGTTCCCGGGCGTCTTGGGAAGCTGGAAGGACAGCGAGAGCTGGTCCGCGAGCTGCGGCTTGGTGAGCCCGGTCAGCGCGCCGAGGATCTTCGGGTCGATGCCGACCTTCTCCAGCAGCCACGGGTGGTCGGCCACCACATCGACCAGATTCACCTTCATCAGCTTCTGGACGAAGCGCGGCGACCCGGTCAGCTCGTGCAGCTTCTCCTCGTTGCTCAGCGCTTCCTGGATGTACGGCTTGGGAATGCCGATCCGGTCCGCGATCGCCGGGACGCTCAGCATCGACTTGACCTTGGCGGCCTGCCGGCTGAGCTCGGCGGCGGTCTTGCGGGTCAGCCGCAGGCCCTCCTCCTTGCCGGTGCCGGGGCGGTAGACGGCGATATCGCCGATGTCCAGGCGCATCCGGCTGATGTCGGTGGAGACCCCCCGGTCTCCGGCCCGCCGGATGCGCGCCTCGGCCCGTACCCGCAATTCATGTCCGGCGATCGGCAGTTGACCGACCGCGCGCACCGCGTTGGGCCCCCGCTCGCTGAACTTCACCTGCGAGGCCCCCAGCTCGCGGTTCATGTCGTCGAAGGCGAGCAGCACGCTGCCGTTCATGGTGCCGATCGTGGCGCCCTTGATGGAGCTGGGCAGATCGCCTTCGATGCGCACGTCATTCGCGGTGGCCTCGAATTTCGCCAGCGAAACCCGGTCGGCGGCCAGGTCGGGAATCGTGACTTTCACCTGGTCGACGTGCTTGTCCATGACCTGGGTGAGGAACGGGAATCCCTTGATGTCGACCTCGGGAGTGGCGTTCAGATGCAGCGCGTCCTTCACCTTTTTCGCCGCCGCGTTCTGGACGTACAGCACCGCGAACCGGTCGAAGAGCGTCAGGAATGCCACCCCGACCAAAGCGGTGACCAGCAGCTTCAGCGTGATCGACATGGCGGCGAACTTGCTGAGGCCACGCTTCTTGCGGCGGTTCCTGCGGCGGTGGTTCGGCGGCTTCCAGGCCTCGCCGGTCTCCTCGTCCGAGCGCAGTCCGAGGCCCAGCGGGTCGTCGCTGTCGTCGCGCTCGTTGAGGTAGGTGCGCCGGCGCGGGGTGCCGTCGGCGTCGAACGAGCCGAATTCCGGCTCGGGTTCCGGCTCCGGCTCGGGGTCGGCCAGGGCCGCCAGGTCCGCGTAAGGGTTGATCGCGTCGAGCTTTCTGGTGTCGCCGGTGGGGTCGTCCTGGGCGCCCGGCGCGGGGTAATGCGAGGAGTGCGGCGCGGCGGGCGTGGGCGAGGGTGAAGATATGCGTGTGGGGGTTCGCATCCGCTCATCTCACCACGAGCGGGTCCCTCGAACGCAAGTCGTACCGGAAGTAAGTCGGATACATAACGGTTGTCCCGCCGCTCTTGGCAAAAAATTAGCTTGCACGGACAGCGACTTGAACTACCGTCACATCTCTTGGTGACCCGGGCGACAGTGCGCGGCCGGTCCGCGTCCATTGATCCATACCTGGACTCTCCGCGCCATTGCCCGGCTTATTCGTTTCCTTCCTCACATTCAGCTCATTCACCCAACAAACGGAAGACGGTTGTCATCCCATGAAGTCGCAGGAAGCTGCCCCCATGATCGTTGTGACCGGCGCAACCGGCAACATCGGACGCGTACTTGTCAGCCGGCTCCTCGCGGAGGGCGCCGCGGTCCGCGCGCTGACCCGCGATCCGGCACGCGCCGGGCTGCCCGCCGAGGCCGAGACCGTCCGCGCCGACCTCACCGGTGCGGACGCCCTCGAACCGCTGCTGGCCGGTGCCGAGGCACTGTTCCTCAATCTCGCGGCCGGCGGCGACCACGCCGCGGCGGCGCTGACCGAGGCCGCCGTCCGGGCCGGTGTCCGCCGGATCGTCCTCAACTCCTCGATGGCGGTCACCGATACGCCGGACGACGACGCGCACCACATCGCCCGCCTGCACGCCGGTCTGGAGCGCGCGGTGCGCGACTCCGGCCTGGAGTGGACCTTCGTCCGCGGCGGCAACTACGCCACCAACGCGCTCGCCTGGGCTCCGGCGATCCGCACGTCCGGTGTGGTCCGCGACGCGCACCCCGAGGCCCGTGGCGTCCCCGTGCACGAGGCCGACCTCGCGGATGTCGCGGCCACCGCCCTGCTGGACCGCAGCGGCGCGCACCTCGGCCAGGCGTATCTCGTCACCGGCCCGGCGGAGCTCACCGTGGCTCAGCAGGTCGCCGAGATCGGCCGGGCCACCGGCAAGGAGACCCGGGTCGAGCAGATCTCCGAGGAGGCGGCGGCCGAGGCGATGGCCGGGCCGCACTTCCCCAAGGAGGCCGCGCTGGAGCTGGTCCGGATGTTCGGCCGCACGGTCGAGGCGCCGGCCTTCCCCGTCTCGGACGCCGTCGAGCGGATCACCGGCCACCCGGCCCGGACGTTCGCCCAGTGGGCGCGGGATCACGCCGCCGACTTCTCCTGACCGGCCGGGCCGCCGGTGCCCCCGGCGGCCCGCAGGCTCCGCTGGTGGAGCACGGCCAGCGGCAGCATCAGCACCGCGCCCACGAAGAAGTACGTATTGATCGCCATGCCGGTCCAGAACTCCCCGGAAGACGGATCGGCCGGCTGCTCCGCCATCCCCAGCAGCCCGTACGGGGTGAGCCCGGTGGCCGTGGTGACGTTCTCCACCAGCCCCGGCACACCCCGTACGACCAGCAGCACCGCCCCGAACCAGAGCGGCAGCAGCACCATCCAGGGCGGGAGCCGGCGCCCCCAGGGCCGCACGGTCGCGAGCGCGAGGACCGCCCCGATCGCCGACATCGCCGTGATCAGCCCGTCGTAGGCGAGAAATCCCCACACCGGGACATGGCCCGCGCCGCCCATCACCGACCGGTAGTCGATCCCCATCCACAGGTGCCAGACGAACGACACCGCCAGCCACCCGAAGGCCGCATACGCCCAGAACACCGGCCGCCGGCGCACCGCTCGCGCCCCGGCCGTGCCACGCACAGAAGTCATCATGTCCTGGACGCTACGAACGCCCCGGCCCGACGGCGTCCTCCTGCGGACCCGCCCCCTTCCCCCGCCCGGCGGACCCCCCACTCCTCCTAAGGGCTGTCCCGAACCCACCCCGCCGAAAATCCTTTGCCGTCGCCCCGTTCGCCGCCCTACCGTCCGCGCATGCTGCCTCGCGTGGACACGGACGACGAGTGGGACGCGATCGTCCCCGACGAAACGGTGATGCGGCCGGGCGTCGCCGCGCTCTGCACCCGGCTCGGTCTCCGCGCCGACCCCCTCACCCGCTATCCGGCGGGCTCCCAGCCCGTCTACGCCGTCGGGAACCGCTACGTCCTCAAGCTCTTCCCCGCCGCCGCGGCCGACGACGGCGTGACCGAGGCCCGTGTCCTCGCCCACCTCCAGGGGCAACTCCCCGTCCCCACCCCGTACGTCCACGACGCCGGTACGTACGAGAACGGCTGGCGCTACGTCCTGATGTCCCGTCTGCGCGGCACCGACCTGGCCGTCACCTGGCCCCGCATACCCCGCGCCGACCAGGACCGGATCGCCACCGAGGCCGGGGAGACGCTGGCCGCCCTGCACGCCCTGGACCCGGCACCGCTCACCGGAATCCTCGGCCCCGACGACTGGGACGACTTCCTCGCCCGCCAACGCACCACCGCGGTCGACCGCCAGCGCGCCCACGGCCTCCCCGAAGCCTGGCTGGAACAGATCCCCGCCTTCCTCGCCTCCGCACCCGCTTCCGCCCCCGGGCCCGACGTCCTCCTCCACACCGAGTTCATGCGCCAGCACCTGACCGTCGACGCACACGACGACTGGCGGCTGACCGGCCTCCTCGACTTCGAACCCGCGATGATCGGGCAGCGCACCTACGACTTCGTCGCCGTGGGCCTCTACGTCTCCCGCGCCGACCCCCGCCTCCTGTCACGCATCTTCCGCGCCTACGGCGAGACCTTCACCCCCACCGAACTCCTCGCCCACACCCTCCTGCACGTCTACAGCAACCTCCCCCGCTACCTCAGCGAACTGCCCGCCCCACCCGAACCGACCCTGGAATCCCTCGCGGAGACGTGGTTCGGGGTGGGGTGAGGGCGGGGCGGGGCGGGCAGTTCCTACTTCCTACTTCCTGCTTCCTACTTCACCACCGTGATCCGATCAGCCTTCGGCGGTGTGAGGGGCTTGTCCGCCGAGGAGTGTGCCGTCAGGTACGCGGTGAAGGCGTCGAGGTCGGAGGGGCCGACGTACTTGTTCTTGGCGTCCTTGAAGGCGGGGAAGCCGTCACCGCCGCCGGCCAGGAACTCGTTCATCGCGACGCGGTAGGTCTTGGCCGGATCGAGGGGCTCCCCGTTCAGCTTCACCGAGTCCTTGACGACGCGGTCGGCGCCCGACTTGGTCATGTCCAGGGTGTAGGTCAGGCCCTTGGAGACCTGGAGGATCTTCGGGGAGGCCGCGTTGGGGCCGATGACCTGCTGCTGGAGGCCGCTGAGGAGCTGGGCGCCGGTGAGGTCGATGACGTTCATCATGTTGGTGAACGGCTGGACGGTGAACGCCTCCCCGTAGGTGACGACCCCGTCGCCCTCCGGGCCGGACGCCTTGAAGGCGAGGTCGGAGCGGATGCCGCCCGGGTTCATCAGGGCGAGCTGGGCGCCGCCCTTGCCGTCCGCCTTGGTGGCTTCGAGCTGGGCGTCGGAGATGACATCGCCGAGCGGTGACTCGGGGGCGTTGGCGCCGCGGCCCGCGATATCGGCGGAGATATGGCCGACGGGGCGGCCCGCGACCGGCGCGGCCAGCTTGTTCCAGCGGGTGATCAGCGACGTCATGTCCGCGGCCTTGGGCTGGGTCCGGTCGACGACGTGGTTGGCCGCGTGGGGCGCCTTGACGGTGGTCCGCACGATGTCGCGGGTGCGGCGGTCGTAGGTGAGCGTGGTGTCGGTGTAGAGCTTGCCGTACGAGGCGGCGGAGGTGACGGTGCGCGGCCGGCCGGACGGGTCCGGGATGGTGCAGGCGTAGGCCTGGTGGGTGTGGCCGGTGACCAGCGCGTCGACCTTCGAGGTGACGTGCTTGGCGATCTCGGTGATCGGACCGGAGATGCCGTCGCCGGGGCCGGGGCTGTCGCAGTTGTAGTTGTACGAGGTGGAGGCGGGCATTCCGCCCTCGTGGATCAGGGCCACGACCGACTTCACGCCCTGCCGGTTGAGGACCTTGGCGTACTTGTTGATCGTCTCGACCTCGTCATGGAACTTCAGGCCCTTGATGCCCTCGGCGTTGACGATGTCCGGGGTGCCCTCCAGCGTCACCCCGATGAAGCCGATCTTGACGCCCTTGTGCTTCCAGACGGAGTACGGCTTGAGCAGCGGCTTGCCGGTCTTCTCGTCCGTGACATTGGCGGTGAGGTACGGGAAGCCGGCGCCCCGGAACTTCTTGCCGTCCTCGTAGCAGCCGTCCTTCGGGTGACAGCCACCCTTCTGAAGGCGCGTCAGTTCTTTCCGGCCCTCGTCGAATTCATGGTTGCCGACGGAGGTGACATCGAGGCCCAGCTTGTTCATCGCCTCGACGGTCGGCTCGTCGTGGAACAGCCCGGACAGCAGCGGGCTGGCCCCGACCAGGTCACCGGCCGCGGCGGTCACCGAGTAGGGATGACCCTTACGGGCCGTCCGCAGCGACTGGGCGAGGTACTCGGCACCACCGGCCGGGACGCTCTTCTTGCTGCCGTCCGCCTGGAGCTCCTCGACCGTGCCGGAGGAGCCCTGCGGCGGTTCCAGGTTGCCGTGGAAGTCGTTGAAGGAAAGCAGCTGGACATCGACGGTGCGGCCGGTGCGAGCGCCGCGGCCGGTGTCGGCGCCGGCCGGCAGCGCGCCGGCGGCGAGTCCTGCGGCGGCCAGTACGGCGGCGCCGATCGTCAATCTTCGTACGGCGCGGCGCCGTTGCGGTGTCGCGGGCATGGGGTCCCCTCCTGGATGTTGCTGAGCGGACGGCAGCTTATTGTCGACGCGCGTAGTGCAACAGAGGTGTACGGGTGACGAGCTGGTTGCCGGGGAGGGCGGCGGAGGGCGGGTGGCACCCCTCCGGGAGCCCGGGGGAGTCGTACGCTTCACACATGAATGACGCTGCACAGGAGATGGGCCGGGCCGGCCGCAGGATCCAGGTGGTCGACGAGCTGGCGCCGGAAGCGGGCGCGGCCGTCCTCGAGCTGATCGAGCGGGCCGCGCGGACGGACGGGCAGCCCGCCGTGTCCGAGCAGGGGCGGCTCCAGCTGCGCGGGGGCCTGCGCGCCGGCGTGCGCCATGTGCTGGTGTACACGCACGGCGACGAGGGTGAGGAGCTGGTCGCCTACGGGCAGCTGGAGGACACCGACCCGGTGGAGGCACCGGCCGCCGAACTGGTGGTCCACCCGGGGCACCGGGGCCGCGGGCACGGCCGGGCGCTGGGCGGTGAGCTGCTGGAGCAGTCCGGGCGCCGGCTGCGGGTCTGGGCGCACGGCGGGCATCCGGCCGCCCGGCACCTCGCCCAGACCCTGGGGCTGACGATGTTCCGGGAGCTGCGGCAGATGCGGCGCTCGCTGACGGATCTGGAGCTGCCGGAGCCGGTGCTGCCGGAGGGCGTGTCCGTGCGGACCTTCCAGCCGGGCACCGATGACGCGGCCTGGCTGGAGGTGAACGCGGAGGCGTTCGCGCACCATCCGGAGCAGGGTTCGCTGATCCAGCGCGATCTGGACGACCGCAAGGCCGAGGCGTGGTTCGACCCCAAGGGCTTCTTCCTGGCGGAGAAGGAAGGGCGGCTGGTCGGCTTCCACTGGACCAAGGTGCACGCCGACGAGGGCCTGGGCGAGGTCTATGTGCTGGGCGTGCGGCCGGGTGCCCAGGGCGGCGGCCTGGGCAAGGCGCTGACCTCGATCGGGCTGCGCCATCTGGCCGGCCAGGGGCTGCCCACGGCGATGCTGTACGTGGACGCGGACAACAAGGCGGCGGTGACCGTGTACGAGCGGATGGGGTTCGCGACGCACGAGACGGATCTGATGTACCGGTCGGAGACCTGAGACCGGGCGCCGGAGCGTGCCGCGGGGCGGGCCCTCAGGGTCCGCCCCGTTTCGTCACCGCTGCCGGGCCCGCTCCTCCAGCCGGGCCCGCTCCTCCTGCCGGGCCCGCTTCACCGGCCGGGCCGGCTTCTCCCGCCGGGCGCGTTCCTCCTGCCGGTCCCGCCACTCGCGCGCCGGCATCGCGTAGATGACCTCGTCGCTCCACTCCCCGTCGAGGAACGCGCTCTCCCGCAGATGGCCCTCCCGGCGCATCCCCAGCCGTTCGAGCAGCCGGGCCGAGGCGGTGTTGCGGCCGTTCAACTCGGCCTGGATGCGGTGCAGTCGCAGCTCCTCGAAGCCCAGCTTCAGCAGTGCCCGGCTCGCCTCGGTGGCGTAGCCGTGGCCGGCGTGGTCGGGGTGGAAGACGTAGCCGATGCGGCCCTGGCGGTGTGCGCTGCTCCTCCAGACGAAGGTGACATCGCCGATCAGGGTGCCGCTGTCGCGGACGACGACGGCGAGCTGGAGGCCGTCGCCGGACTCGCGCAGCGTCGTGCGGGTGGACCTGGAGGCGACGAAGTCCCGGGACGCGGCCTCGTCGAAGGGCTCCGAGTAGAGGTAGCGGCTGACCTCGGGGCGGTGCCGGTAGGCGTGGATCGCCTCGAAGTCGTCGAGGGTGACGGGGCGCAGATCCAGCCGCTCGGTGCGTATCGGGTAGTCGGGGGTGTACGGCGACGGCGGTGTCGCGGGTGCGGAAGCGGTGGCCACCCGGGCAGCGTAGGCAGCTGAGGTTGACAGGTGCAGCCCACTTCCCCCACCCTTTCACTACTTAATTAGTGGAATGGCTCAGGGGGCGGGATGCGGTCGATGGCCATGGACCAGGGGGCCGGCCGGACCTCGGGGCGCACCGCCGTCGAGGCGGTCGGCCTCGGCAAGCGGTACCGCCGCCGCTGGGCGCTGCGCGACTGCACCTTCCGGTTGCCGGCCGGCCGTATCTGCGCGCTGGTCGGCCCCAACGGCGCCGGCAAGAGCACCCTGCTCTCGCTCGTCTCCGGGCTGACCCGCCCCCGCGAAGGGTCCGTACGGGTCTGGGGCGAGGCCCCGGCCGGCGCCTCGGCCCGCGTCCGGATCGCCCACCTCACCCAGGACAAGCCGCTCTACCCGCGGCTGACGGTCGCCGAGACCCTGCGGCTGGGCCGCGAGCTCAACCCCGGCCGCTGGAACGGGCGGTGCGCCGAAGGGATCGTCCGGGACGGCTGCCTCTCCCTCGACGCCCGGGTCGGCACCCTCTCCGGCGGGCAGCGCACCCGTCTCGCGCTCGCCCTCGCCTTCGCCAGGAGTCCTGAACTCCTGCTGCTCGATGAGCCGTTGGCTGGTCTCGATCCGCTCGTACGGCACCGGATCACCGCGCTGCTGCTGGCCCAGGCCGCCGAGCACGGCACCACCGTCGTGCTGTCGTCGGACCTGCTCGCCGAGCTCGACGGGGTCTGTGACTATCTGCTGGTGCTGGGCGGCGGCCGGGTGCGGCTCGCGGGTGAGGTCGATGACGTCATCGGGGCGCACGCCCTGGTGATGGGGCAGCGCCGGGGCGAGGCGCTGCCGCCCGAGATCGCCGCGCATCCGGTCGTCGAGGCGCAGCTGTCGGCTCGTCACTTCACCGCGGTCGTACGGCGCAAGGGCCCGGTGGCCGCCGGGCCCTGGGAGACCGCGGAGCCGTCCCTGGAGGAGCTGCTGCTCGCCTATCTGCGGGCGCCCGACGCGCCCGACCTGATCGCACCGAGCGCGGAACCGGTCTCCGCGCCCGTACGCCGCCGGCCCGGCAACAAGCCCGGCATCCCCGGCCTGCCGCGCAACGGGCCGCCCGGCCCGGCAGGCCTGCGGGGCGCCTGGAAAAGCCCGCCGGACAGCGCACCACGCACACGGCACATCCATCACAGCGGCAAGGGAGCGGCGGCATGACCACCACAGCACACCTCGGGGCGAACGGGGCCGGATCCGCCGCGAGCGACCGGGGCGGGGCCCGGGAGCCGGACGGCCGCGGCCGGCTGGGCGGTCTGGCCTGGCTGGTCTGGCGGCAGCACCGGCTGTTCTTCGGCGTGCTGCTCGCCGCCGTGGCCGGCGGCGCGGTCTGGTGCGCGGTGCTGCGCGGCCGGGCGGCCGGGTTCATCGCCGCCCACCACATCGACGGCTGCTCGCTGATCTCCCTGGTCCCGCGCTGTGACGGTACCCAGGAGGCGGTCACCACCTTCCGCAACACCTACGGCTCGGACCTGCAACTCGCCGAGATGGGGCTGCTGTTGCTGCCCGTGCTGATCGGCCTGTTCCTCGGCGCACCGCTGATCGCCCGCGAGCTGGAGGCCGGCACCGACAAGCTCGTACTGACCCAGTCGGTCGGCCCGCTGCGCTGGCTGGCGGCGAAGACCGCGCTGCCCGCGCTGGTCGTGCTGACCGCCACCACGGCGCTCTCGGCGGTGTTCGCCTGGCTGTGGCAGGTCATCGGTGACGAGGTCTCCGGCTCCTACTGGTACTCGACCCTCGGCTTCGCCGTACTGGGCCCGGTGCCGGTCGCCTACTCCCTGCTGGCCCTGGCGGTCGGCGTGCTGGCCGGTCTGCTGCTGCGCCGTACGGTGCTGACGATGGGCGTGACGCTGGGTGCCATGGTCCTGGTCCCGTTCGCGCTGAAGCAGCTCAGGCCGTATCTGATGCCGATTGAGAGCGCCGAGTTCGGGCCCAAGGAGTCGGCCCAGCTGCCCGACAACGCCTGGCTCGTGGGGCAGGGGTACTACACCCGCGCCGGAGACCATCTGTCCATGGAGGTCTGCGATTCCGCCCGCAACTACGAGTCCTGTCTGCGTGGCCACCATGCGGCCGGCCAGTACATGGACTACCAACCGGTGTCGCACCACTGGCCGCTGGCATGGATCGAGAGCGGCATCGTGCTCGCGCTGGCGGCCGTACTGACCGTGATCGCTTTCCGGGTGATGCGCCGCCGGCACGGCTGAAACTCCGCCGCGGTATTCCGGCGGCTTCCCTTCCCGGCGCTTTTGGGATTTCCCCTCCCGCCCCCTCGTCATGGAATTTTGTTGCACGGGAATTCCGGATCGGGCACGGAAAGGGCGGGAGGGGGGACGTGGGCGGGCGCGCCGGGGGCCGTCGCCGCGTACCGGCGGGGCACCGGCCCCGGCGCGAGGCCCGGCGCGAGGCCGGGCCCGACGGGCCCGGCCGCCACTGGCGACCCACCGGCCACGAAACCCCAGAAGCTCGCCGGCGGCCCGCCCCACCGGAATGCCGGGAATTGCGGAACCCCGGCGCTTCCCGGCGCATCTCGACAGTCATGGCCGCATTCCCCCCGTCCGCATTTTGCAAGATCGCCATCCCGGCAATTCCTTGATCGAAAAGCCGCATATTTCTCCCGGCTCTCCGGGCGTGTTACAAAGGCAGCTCAGGGGAAAGACAAGGGACGCGGCCCGCCGATCGGCCTCCGGCCCCGGCCTCCGAGCCCCGCCGCCCCCGGCGTGGCGCCGGGCCCCGGCCGACCCGAAAAACCCCTGGGAGTAGCACCCCGCTTGCCTGTCCGCCATATCCGCGTTACCGGCGATTCAAAGTCGCTTGCGAGCATCGCTGAATGCAGCCCGCTGTGCCGACCGTCCCGAACCCGAGGCTCCATCTCGCGCCGCCGCCACCTCCTGACGCGCCTGGAACCCCCGGAACGCGGAAGAATAAGGCCATGAACCAGCAGCCCAGCGCTCAGGCACAGATCCAGCCCGAGATGCCCACCACGAAGCCCCCGCAGGCCCCGGCCCCCTCGGCCCAGCCTTCCGTGGGCTCCATCGCTGCGCACCGCCCGAACGCGGTCCGGGGCACGGTGCCCGGCCTGGAGCCCGACCTCGACGCCGATCCGGATGCGTACGAGGACGAGGGCGTGGTGGGCGCGGACGGCGAGGAGCTGCCCAGCGGCCGGTTCCTGGACCGCGAGCGGAGCTGGCTGGCGTTCAACGAGCGGGTGCTGGAACTGGCCGAGGACCCGGCCACCCCGCTCCTCGAACGGGCTAATTTCCTGGCGATTTTCGCCAGCAATCTGGACGAGTTCTTCATGGTCCGGGTCGCGGGCCTGAAGCGGCGGATAGCCACCGGCGTCGCCACCCGCTCCGCGTCCGGGCTCCAGCCCCGTGAGGTGCTGGACCTCATCTGGACGCGCTCCCGCGAGCTCATGGCCCGGCATGCCGCCTGCTTCCAGCAGGACATCGCCCCCGAGCTCGCTGACCAGGGCATTCATCTGATCCGCTGGCCCGAGCTGACCGAGAAGGAGCAGGCCCGCCTGTTCACCCTCTTCCGCCAGCAGATCTTCCCGGTGCTCACGCCCCTGGCGGTGGACCCCGCGCACCCCTTCCCGTACATCTCCGGCCTCTCGCTGAATCTGGCCGTCGTCGTACGCAACCCGGTCAGCGGCCACGACCACTTCGCGCGGGTCAAGGTGCCGCCGCTGCTCTCCCGGTTCCTGGAGGCCTCCCCGCAGCGCTACGTCCCCATCGAGGACGTCATCGCCGCCCACCTGGAGGAGCTGTTCCCGGGCATGGAGGTGCGCGCGCACCACATGTTCCGGGTCACCCGCAACGAGGACCTGGAGGTCGAGGAGGACGACGCGGAGAACCTCCTCCAGGCGCTGGAGAAGGAGCTGATGCGGCGGCGCTTCGGACCGCCGGTCCGTCTGGAGGTCGAGGAGTCCATCGACCCGGCCGTGCTCGATCTGCTCGTCCAGGAACTGAAGATCTCCGACGCCGAGGTCTACCCGCTGCCCGGTCCGCTGGACCTGACCGGCCTCTTCGGCATCGGCGCCCTGGACCGGCCCGAGCTGAAGTACCCCAAGTTCGTGGCCGGCACCCACCGTGACCTCGCCGAGGTGGAGTCCGCGTCCGCACCGGACATCTTCGCCGCCCTGCGCGCCCGCGACGTCCTGCTGCACCACCCCTACGACTCCTTCTCCACCTCCGTCCAGGCATTCCTGGAGCAGGCCGCCGCCGACCCGGACGTGCTCGCGATCAAGCAGACGCTCTATCGCACCTCCGGTGACTCGCCGATCGTGGACGCCCTGATAGACGCCGCGGAATCCGGCAAGCAGGTGCTCGTCCTCGTCGAGATCAAGGCCCGCTTCGACGAGCAGGCCAACATCAAGTGGGCGCGGAAGCTGGAGGAGGCCGGCTGCCATGTCGTCTACGGCCTGGTCGGCCTCAAGACGCACTGCAAGCTCTCGCTCGTGGTCCGCCAGGAAGGCGAGATGCTGCGCCGCTACTCCCATGTGGGGACCGGCAATTACCACCCCAAGACGGCCCGGCTCTACGAGGACCTCGGGCTGCTGACGGCCGACCCCCAGGTGGGCGCCGATCTCTCCGACCTCTTCAACCGGCTCTCCGGCTACTCCCGCCGCGAGACCTACCGCCGCCTCCTGGTCGCCCCCAAGTCCCTGCGGGACGGCCTGATCCAGCGGATCAACAAGGAGATCGAGAACCAGCGCACGGGCCGCGACGCCTACATCCGCATCAAGGTCAACTCGATGGTCGACGAGGCCGTCATCGACGCGCTCTACCGCGCCTCCCAGGCCGGGGTGCCGGTCGACATCTGGGTCCGCGGCATCTGCGCGCTCCGGCCGGGCGTCACCGGCCTGAGCGAAACCATCCGGGTCCGCAGCATCCTCGGCCGCTTCCTCGAACACTCCCGGATCTTCGTCTTCGGCAACGGCGGGGAGCCCGAGGTGTGGCTGGGCAGCGCCGACATGATGCACCGGAATCTGGACCGCCGGATCGAGGCGCTGGTGCGGGTCGCCGACCCGGCGCACCGCGCCTCCCTCAGCCGGCTGCTGGAGCGGGGGACGTCGGACGCCACCTCGTCCTGGCACCTGGGCCCGGACGGGGACTGGACCCGGCAGGCGGTGGACGCGGACGGCGCGCCGCTGCGCAACGTACAGGAAATGCTCATTGACGCCCGGAGGCGCCGGCGTGGCCCAGCGACATGACCAGTCGACCGGAGGGCCGGCGGGTCTCCTCGGATTCGGACACGAGCCCGGCCGGGCGCCCGGAGCCCGTGCCGCGGTGGTGGACGGGCCGTACGGGGGGAACGACGGCATGTACGGTCCGGACGACACCGCGTACGGCCCCGTGACGGCCGCCCGCACCGGCGACGACGGCACCGGCCACGGCACCCCCGACCTCGGTGCCGAGCTCGCCTCCCACACGGCCGATGAGGTGCTCGCCGACTACCTGCACCAGCAGTCCGCGGACTTCCTGCGCAGTCTGCGGCTGCACCGGGAGAGCGGTTCGGACGCCGAGGGCGCCGGTGAGGCCGCCCGGCAGCTGCGCCGCGCCGCCCGCCGGATCAGCGCCACCCTGTACACCTTCCGGCCGCTGACCGAGGAGGACTGGGCCGACCAGCTCCGCTCCGAACTGGGCTGGCTGTCCGGCACCCTGGCCCGCGAGCAGGCCTGCGCGGCCCGCCGCGAACGGCTGATGACGGCCCTCCAGCGGCTGACCGGCCGGGGCCCGGAGCGCAGCGACCGCGGCGACCGGACCGGCCGGGGAGAACGGGCCAAACGCGCCGACCGCACACCCACGGCCCAGGCCACCTCCTCCACCGGAGCCTCCTCGGCCGCCTCCTCCGCTTCGGCCTCCGACCCGGACCCCGACGGCGCACTGTCGGCCGGTGCGGCGCGCGCCGGGGCGCTGCTGGACCGCCAGCTCACCCTCGCCCGCACCCGCGCCCACTCCGCCGCGCTCCAGGCCCTGGGCTCGTCCCGCTTCCACGCCGTCGCCGACTCCGTGGCGGTGCTCGCCTCCGAGGCGCCGCTGGCCGGTACGACCGCCGAGCTCCCGGCCGACGAGGCGCTCGCGCCGCTCGCCGAACAGGCGCACCGGCGGCTCGCGGACGCGGTCGCCGCTCTGCCGCTGTCCCGCGCGGGCTACCCGTACAACGCCGCGGCCCTCGCCGCCGACCAGCGCCAGGACGCGCCCTGGCACCAGGTCCGGGTGCTGGTGCGGCTGAGCCGCTACGCCCGGGAGGTGATCGCACCGGAGGCCGACGACCTCCGGCTCGCCGAGGCCGGCCGGGCCCTGGAGTGGCACCGGGACGCCGCGGAGGCCGCCGCCGCGGCCGCCGCCGCGGCCCGCACCCCCCGCATCGCCCCGGCCACCGCCTACGCCCTGGGGGTGCTGCACGCCGACCAGCGCCACGAGGTGGAGGCGGCCCGCTTCGCCTTCGGCCGCGTCTGGCTGCCCCGGACACCGGACCGTAAAGGCTGAGGAGGCGACGCGGGACATGAACGCGCGGACGGGGCGCGGCCGGGCTGAGAGGGTGGCCCCATGACCGCACGGAAAGGGGGGCCGAGGTGACGTCCCCCCAGAAGCCGGTACGGGCCGCGGGCTGCGTCCTGTGGCGCCGCGCCTCCACCGAGGACGGGCTGGAGATCGCCCTCGTCCACCGCCCCAAGTACGACGACTGGTCGCACCCCAAAGGCAAGCTGAAGCGCGGCGAGAACGCACTGGCCGGCGCGGTGCGCGAGGTGGCCGAGGAAACCGGCATGGACTGCCGCCCCGGCGCCCCCCTGCCCACCTCCTACTACTACGCCAACGGCCGCCCCAAACAGGTCCGTTACTGGGCCGCCGAGGCCCTCGCCGGCGCCTTCACCCCGAGCACCGAGGTAGACCGCCTCGAATGGCTCTCCCCTACGGAGGCCCGCACCCGCCTCACCCAGGAACGCGACCGGCCGCTGGTGGATGCGTTGTTGGCGGCGTTGCATCTGGCGTGAGGCCTGAGCCGGCGCCCCGTCCTCATGGCGCGAAGCCCTCGAAATGGCCGACTCCGCCGCCGACCCGGCGCCTCCTTGCCATGCGTCACGTCGAGGAGTCGTGCGACGCGTGGGCCCGCTTCCTGGGCGACTGCACAGGTACCGCGAGCGCCCGCGGTGACGAGCACTTCGCCGCCCTGTGGGAGGGACTCCGCCCGCATCGTCAGCTTCCCGCCGTGCGTCAACTGTCCGATCGGGCACGGGAAGTGGCGCGGCGCAAGGCTGCGTAGGCCCCACGCGCCGGACGCCGCTGAGGCGCGTACGGGTCATGGGTCACCTCGGCCACGAGGGCATACAGCGGACCGAGCGGCGAAGCCGCGCCACCCCAACCCTCCGTAATCATCACCCCACGTTCAGTGATTTTGCGCCGCGGGAGGGGCCTTCCGGCCAAGTCGGGCCGGTGAGGTTGTGTCGCCTGCCGCATGCCGGACACAGTGGGCGGGGTTCCGCGCCGGGTATGTGTGTTTCCTGCCGCTGGGGCCTTGTCTGGTCTGTCTATCCCTTCTGTGTGGTTCGGGGGCTGGAAGCTGTGACGGTACGTGTGGGCGAGATCCGGGAGATCCTGGAGCGGGCGGCGCCGGGGGAAGCCATGGAGATTCCGGCGTCCTTTCTGGGTGACGGTGATGTGAGCCTGGTGTTCCACGGCGGTGTGCTGTGTGTGGACGACGCGAGGTGTGATCCCGAGGAGCTGTGGGTCACCGGACGGACCGTCACCACTGCGGCCCCGCTGCCGGTTCCGGTGCGGATGGCGTTCACGGGGGAGGGCAAGGGGGAGGGGGATGGCGAGCGGGTGACCGGGGTGCTGGCCGTCGCCGATCTGGGCGGTGGCCGGGCGCTGGTGCTCGTCGACGGGGTGCCGGACGGTGCCGAACTCCCGCCGGGGGCCTGGGTGGTGAGGGAGGGCCGGGTCCTTCCGCTGACCGGCAGGCGGGCGGTGCCGGAGGTCGATCCGGAGCGGCTGGACGGTTTGGGGCGGCCGCTGCCGCCGGTTCGGCTCCGGGCCGCCGGCGAGCGGGAACGGGACCGTGCGCCAAGGGCGTTGCTGACCGAGCACGGCATCCTCACGCCCCGCCCTCCGGCGCGCCGCCGGCAGGGCGTGCGGCTGCTCGACTCCCCGGCGGTGCGCGGCTGGTCGCCGATCGGTACGCCCGGCGGTGAGAACGGGCTGAGCGTCGACTATGTGAACCCGCCGCTGCGGATCGCCGGGGCGCTGACCGCGCTGCCGGCCGCCCCGCCGTACAAGACCGTGGTCGGCGGGGTGCTGCTGGTGGACACCGGCGCGTTCAACGGCTCCGCCATGGGGGCGTACGTGGTGCCCGACGGCAGCGGGGCCCAGCCGTCCCTGTTCGCGTACGGATCGCTGGGCAGCGAGACCGGGTTCGGCCCGCCGCTGTTCCAGGTGCGCGGTATCTCCGCCGGGTTCGGCTGGAACAGCCGGGTGCGGGTGCCGTCGGCCGACGCGCTGGGCAGCTTCCCGTTCCTGATCGCGCTCGACAACCCGGGCGAGATCGGCGCGGATGACGAAGAGGTCGATCCGCTCAAGGTGCTGAGCGAGCTGATCGGCGGCTCCAACCCGTGGGTGCGGCCGCAGGAGGGCGATCTGTGGTTCGCCGCCGGGCTGGCCTTCGACTGCTTCGAGACCCTGCGCGGCCGTGCGATGGCGCTGGTGCAGACCGGCTCGGACCTGACGATCAGCCTGCTCGGGGTGGCCGGTGCCCAGCTGCCCACCAAGAGCGACAAGAAGATCGCCCGGGTGGAGATCGGCATCGAGGCGACCCTGCGGCCCACCGCGGGGGAGCTGAGCATCAGCGCCGGCTTCACCGAGAAGACCTTCCTCATCGACCCGAACTGCAAGCTCCGCGGCGGCGTCGGGATGAAGTTCTGGTTCGGGGAGCATGCGCAGGCCGGTGACTTCGCGCTGATCCTCGGTGCGCTGCCGCGCGGACGGGAGCTGCCGGCCCGCTATCCCAAGCAGCAGCCCGCCGGGATCACCTGGGGCGTCGGCTCCACGGTCAACATCACCGGCAGTGCGTATGCCGCGTTCACCCCGAAGTCGCTGATGGCCGGCGGCGGCCTGGACGTGACCTTCCAGTCGGGGATGCTGCGGGCCTGGCTCAGCGCAAAGTTCGACGCGCTGCTGGAGTGGAATCCGTTCTACTTCGATGTGGGTCTGGGGATCAGGGTCGGGGTCTCCGCCACCATCAAGGTGTGGTTCGTCAAGGTCAGGATCTCCATCGAGGTGGGGGTCAGCCTGCGGGTGTGGGGGCCCGCGGTCGGCGGCGAGGCCACCGTCCATCTGTGGTTCATCTCCTTCACCATCGGCTTCGGGGCCGGGCGCCGCAGTGGGGAACCCGCCCTGGGCTGGGGCGGCTTCCAGGGCATGCTGCCGCCGCCGGAGAACATGGTCCGTACGACCCCGGTCACCGGCTACAGCGGTGAGGGCGCCCCGGCCCTGCGCGCGGGGGCCAGGCCGTGGCTCGTCGACAGCGGCGGTTTCACCTTCACCGCCGACACCCAGGCACCGGTCAGCAGGCTGTACCTGGACCGCGACAGCACCACCCCGGTCGAGACCGACGAGACGCTGGACATCCTCCCCATGCGGCTCAGGGACCGGCAGAGCGAGCTGCGGGTGTGGCTGAGCTACGACGGCGGCGCGGACAGCCTGACGGACTGGTCCCGTACGGTCCTGCGCGGCAGTGTGCCCAACGGCCTGTGGGGCGAGCAGGCGGACGCCCCCGGGGACGGGCTGCTCCCGGGGCGGATCCTCGGGGTCCGGCTGGTGTCGCCGCCGGTGGACCACGGCACCTCCACCGGCTTCATCGATGAGAAGGGCCTCTCCTTCGACCCCATCGCGCCCGACGGCAACCTGCCGCTGTCCGCGGACGAGGAGGCGCCGGGGCCCGTGCCGCAGCGGCCCGGCGGGGTCATCGGCACGATCGCGCGCGGTATCGACGCCCCCGGCACCCGCACCCACCGCGCCGCGCTGGCCGACGCGCTGACCGGGCTCGGCGCGGGGGCCGGACCCCTCGACGACGACCTGAGCGGGTACGCCCACGCCGCGGGCACGGCCTTCACGGCCGAACCGATGGTGGTGCCGGCCGGCTGAGCCGGTCGGCCCCTGTGGAGGGGCCCGCTCCGCCGTCGGTCCGTACGGATGGACCCGCCCCTATGGAGGGACCGTCCCGCCTCCCGTCCCCGCCCCGCGCCCCGTCGAAAGGCACCCCCGTGACCACCACCCCCGATTCCGCCCCCCGCCCCCGTACCAGCGCCCCCGCCGCCCGGCACCGCACCCGGTTCTTCGACCACCGCATCCCCTCCCTCTACGCGGGCCGGTACCGGATCGACAACCGGCAGATCCTCCGGGGCGTCGACGGCGCCGACCGCACCATCGACGCCACTCCGCAGCCGTTCGACGTCATCCAGCCGCGTTTCGCCATCGACCCGTCCGGCATCAACGCACGCTTCCCGGTGCCGGACGCCGTCGGCAAGTACAGCCAGACCCTTCCGCATCTCAATCTCGACGCCCCCGGTCTGCCGTGGAGCCGCCGGCTCGGACCGGGCCACGGCGGTGAAGTGCCGTGGATGGCCCTGCTGTTGTTCCGGGAGGACGAGCTCCCCGAGGACCGCGATGCCGTCGGCACCGTCGCCGCCGGGACCGTACGGGAGTTCCTCGACGGCGGGCTGGGACCCGGCAAGGTGCCCCGGCTGTCCCCGGAGAGCATCCGGCCCGAGGAGTACGACGAGTACTGCGCGACGGTCCTGGTCCCCGCGGCGCTCTTCGACGCGCTCGCACCGCTGCCCGTGGAGATGGGCTACCTCGCCCACGTCCGGGAGGGCGGCCCGCCCGACGCCACCCTTGCCGGGGACGACCCGGAACCGGACGAGAAGGAGCTCAACGCGGTCGTCGTGGCCAACCGGTTCCCCGCCGCCACCGGCGGTCGGCACGTCCTGCACCTGGTCTCCCTCGAAGGGTTCGACACGTACCTGACCGCCCCGGCTCCGGCCGAAGGCGTCCGGCTGGCGTCCCTCACCTGCTGGTCCTTCACCAGCGAGCCGGATTCCGGTACCGGCTTCGGCGATGTCTGCCAGCATCTGGCCACCACCGACGGCAGCACCCCGCGCCCCGGCGCGGAACTGCGGCTGCGGGTACCGGCCGACGCACCGGACCGGCCGACGGCCCCGCAGCAAGAGGCCCTCGACCGGATGGCGGGCGGCGCCGTCGCCCTGCCGCAGCGTCTGGAGACCGGGGAGCGCACCGTCGCCTTCCACCGCGGCCCGCTGACCGCCCGCCCCGCCCCCGAGCTGCCCGGCCCGGCGGCGACCCGGCTGGAATCGTCCGGCGAAGCGCTGATCTACCTGGAGAAGTACGGGGTCTTCGACACCGCCTATGCCGCCGCCTTCACCGCCGGACGGGTCCTCGCACTGTCCGACGACCGCTTCCGCAGCGCGCTGATGGCGTTCCGGTCCGCCGCCCGCAGCGCCGTGCGCCGTCTGGCCTCCCATCCCCAACTGGCCGGGCGGGAGGCGGTGTCCGCCCGTCAGCTGACCGCGCCGCTGGCGTATGAATCCTTCGACCGGATGCTGCTGGACGGCGACGGCGCCCGCTTCACCCGGGCGGTGGACCGGGCCGGGCCGGAGCTGCGGGCCGGGCGTCGCCGGACCGTCGCCACCGGCGTCCGCCGCACCCCCGCGGATCCGCGGACCCTGCTGGCCGTCCCGGGCGTCGCCGAGGCCCTGACCCGGGTCGCGGAGGACGAGTTCACGATCGTGACCGACTGGCTCGACCGGCTGCGGCGGCTGGAGATGCTCGGGCTGGAGCATCTGGTCCCCGACGACCGGGCGCTGCCGCCGGAGAGCATCCGGTTCGCCTACGCCGACCCCTGCTGGATCCGGGCCGCGGTGGACGGGGCCCTCAGCATCGGCGTCGGCCACGCCCTGGACGCCGACCTCAACGCACTGGCCACCCGCGGCGGACCGGTCCCGGCCTGCGCAGTGCTGCTGCACTCCCAGCTGGTCCCGAACTGGCCGCAGACCATCATCACCGCCTACGCGAACGGCACGGCCGTCGAACCACTGCGCAGCGCCATCTACGGAACCGAGATCCAACTGCTGCTCTACCCGCGGCTGATCGACCGTTTCGAGCTGGCCGAACCGCCGCGCGGCATCTGCTTCGGCATCGGTGACGTCGGCACCATCGAACTCCGCGAGATCAGCGGAGACCGCATCGGCTACCCCAAGGGCGAGTTCCCGCGCCCGGCCGGCTTCGGCCGCTTTCTGCGCCCCGGCAAGCACGACGTCCTCAACGTCGACGGCAGCGGCGACGCCCTGGTCCCGGCCCTGTCACAGGCGCACGGCGTACCGCGGATCTCGTCCGCCCAGTTCGCCCTCCAGCTGATCAACGCCCCGCAGGTGCAGACCTTCTCCCGGCCGTGACCGCCACCCGCTGAGCGACGAACGAAAGGACCAACGGACCATGTCCGTGGACACCACCCTGGTCGTACCGGTCGAGGTCGCCGCCCTGGCCGTCAACCGGCAGACCCGCGACACCGGCAACGAGCATGTGATCAACCGCTGGATCACCAACTACAGGGACATCGGTGACGGCGTCCCGCCCGAGCCGGAGCCCTTCGCCGGTGCCGAGGAGTGGACCGGCCGCGAGGACCGGCTCGGCGTCTACCTCCAGTGGGAACTCCCCGCCGCGCTCACCCGCGGCCGGCACGACGAGGAGGAAGGCGTCGGGGACTTCCCGCTGGTCCCCAACCGGTGGCTGGTCGTCCGCCACACCGACGGCGACCGCGCCCTGACGGCCTGGGTCGTCGAGAGCGACTATCTCGACCCGATGGACGGCACCGTCTCCTTCCAGGACCCGGACAGCGCCGAACCGGCCGCCACACTGATCGGCAAGTGCCATGAACTCACCGGCCCCTGGCGCGAACCGGCCGCCCGGCACGCGCCGTTCCTCACCGCGATCGGCCCCGGTCTGCTGACCTTCTCGGTCTTCCAGCCGTACAACACGAACGTGTTCTCCCTGCACGACACGCTGGAGGGCGTACCGGACCAGGAGCGGCTGAGCTACTTCGTCGCCGGGTGGTACGCCGATCCGGACAGCGACATCCTGGCCGACGCGGACGACCTCACGGCCCTCCTGGACCGCCTGCAGTGGACCCGGCCCGCCGGTTCCGGCAGCGGCATCCGCACCTCCGTCTACACCGGGACCGTGCTCGGCCTGGACTGGGACCTCACCGGCCCGGTCCCGGAATCCGACTGCCCGCACCGCGACGACGTCACCCCCATCGTCGCCAACAGCGTCGCCGAGGCGGCCGCCGAGCTGAGCGCCCAGGCCGACGGCGAAGCGGCCTTCGGCGCCCAGGACGCGGAGCTGTTCCGCGCCTTCCTCCTCGGCGGCGTCGACGCCCTGGACGAACGCGACCGTCCCGAGGCCGACATCCTCACCGACCGCCGCGCCCACGACACCGCCTTCGGCCCGGTCCCGGGCGGCTACCGCTGGTTCATCGGCGAACGCGGCGACGACCCCGGCCGGGCTGCCGCCCCGCCCGCCGCCCGCGCGGCCGAGCAGGACACCGTCGCCGAACTCAACCGCAAACAGGCCGAGCACGACGCCACCGAAGCCGCGCTGGACGCCGCCCGGGAACGCCTCTACCACCTGTGGTGGCTCAGCCAACTGCCCCGCCAGTCCGACGAGTTCCGCGACCGCATCGAGGACGAACTCGACCCCACGTACGCCGGGGGCGCCGCCGGTCAGGTCACCGCCCTCGCCCGGCGGCTCGGCGAGCAGCGCCGCACGGTGCCCTGGGGCAGGACCGAAGCGGAACTGGCCGCGCGCACCGCCGAGCTCTACCCCGCCCACGGGCCGCGCGCCGCCCGCCGGCTGATCCGCGTCCCCGCCCAGGACTACGACTACTGCGCCGACCCGGTCCTCGCGCTCGACGGCGCCCACCTCCACGCCCCGCTCACCCGGGACACCGCCCTGCCGTGCCGCACCCCCGAACGGCTGGTCACCCGTGCCTCGGGCATCACCACCGCCGATGTCGCCGGCGTCGCCCGGCAGATCGACCTCACCCACCAGCCCGCCTGCTTCCCGGCCCTGCTCAGCGAGTTCCTCATCCTCGACCGCGCCCTGAAGACCGGCGCGATCCGCGAGGTCACCGGCACCCTGCCGGAATTCGGCACCACCGCATGGCGGATGCCGTGGCAGCCGCTCTACCTGCTGTGGAAGGCCGAATATTTCCCGCTGCCCTTCCGCGAGGGCGACACCGACCACTGGGCGTTCATCGAGCGCTCCCGCTACCAGTGGCAGGGCACCGGCGAACCCGGCACCCCCCTGATCGTCTCCGGACGGCAGATGCTCGCCCCCGCCGCCGGGCACTCCCTCGACGGCGCCCTGGCGAGCTACGCCCGCCTCCGCACCGACATCCCCGACGGCACGATGCGGCGGCTGCGCACCGGAGCCCGGGAACGGGACCTGCTCTCCCAGACCCTCGACGGCTTCGGCGCCGCCCTCGCCCAGCGGCAGCCGCTCTCCGGCCTCCAGCCCACCGGCGAGCCCGCCGACCTCATCGGTAACGGCGACTACCCGCCACCGGACCCCGGCGGGCTGCCCGCCAGCGACTGGGACGAATGGCCCCCGTCGACGTTCCAGGAACTGCGCGCCGGCCAGCTGGCGTTCCTCGATCTGGCCGTCGTCGACCGCTTCGGACGCGCCGTCAACCTGATCGACAACCCCAGCCACTTCCGGCCCGAGATGTCCCGCACCATGCGACCGGCCCACCCGGTCAGCGGCTACGACAGCGACCGCCTCGTCGAACTCGGCCCGCGACTGCTCCAGCCCGCCCGTCTGCGCTTCGACTTCCTCTCCGCCGACGGGGACGACGACGGGGACGGCGATGTCGACCTGACCCCTGGCGCCAACCCCGTCTGCGCCTGGCTGCTGCACAACCGCCTGGACCGCTCCCTGGTCGTCCACGCGGCCGACGGCGCCGCCCTCGGCGAACTGCGGGTGACGCTCAACGCCGCCGGGCGCCACGAGGTCTCCTGGTCGGTGCTGCCCGGCTCGGACGTCACCGACTTCGACCAGCTGCGGGACCGTTCGCGGCACGCATACGACCTGCTGGACGCCGTCCGGAGCCGTGGCCCGGAGACCTTCGACGCGTTCCGGGCCACGGTCGACCGGACCCTGGAGACCATCGACCCGGAGGGCCCCGCCGACCCGGGCCTCGGCTTCTTCCTCGGCAGGCCGCTCGCCCTGGTCCGCACCCGGCTCACCATGGACCTGCACGGCCCGCTGCGTACCGACGTCAGCTGGCAGGCCCTGTTCGAACCGCCGCAGCCGGAACTGCCGGACTACCCCTGGGCGATCCGCCTCGGCGAGGCCACACAGACCGACGACGGCCTCGTCGGTTACGTCCTCGACGACGACTACGACCACTTCGAGACGGTGATCGACCCGGCCGCCGGCAATGGCGGCTATCTGCGGCCGATCGGCGACAACCCCAGCCTGCACCTGAACTTCGGCGACCACCGCACCGCCGTCGCCACCGTGCTGCTGGATCCCCGCGCCGCCGTGCACGCCACCACCGACATCCTCGCCACCCGGCGCGTCTTCGTCCCGCAGGAATTCACCGACCCGGCCATCGCCCGGATGGCGGTGAATTTCCGTACCGGACCCCTGCTCGCCGCCACCACCGGGCTGCGCGGTGCCCGGGACGAGGTCGCGGAAACCGTGCTCATGCCCACCCCGGCCGGTGTCGTCGGCACCTGGACCTGGACCGAGCAGCGCGGCCGCGCCTGGGAGAAACTCCCGGTCCTCAGCCAGGACCAGTACGACCTGCCGCTGGCCCCGCCCGAACTCCGCTCCGGCTTCCTCACTCTCGACGACGCCGCCGCGCACAGCCGCACCGACCGCTGAGACCGCCCTACTCCGGCCGCGCCGCTCCTCCCCGGCAGAGGGCGGCGCGGCCCCTGATGGTTGAAGGAGCACCCCATGACCCTGGTTTCCCCGACCCGCAGTACCGAGACCGCCGCCAACGAACCCCTGCTGGCGTACACCGTCAGCACCAGCCCGGACCCGTTGAAGGCCTCGCCGGAGAACCCTCAGGCGCCCGAGGAGAAGGGGGAGCTCCAGATCGTCGGGTCACGGCACAGCGGTACCCCGGCGGACGTGCAATGGATCAAGGTCAAGGTCCCGGCCGGGCCGATGTCGCCGGACCTCGCCACGGACCTCGCCAAGATCACCCCGCGGATCAGCCTGCCCGGCTGGTCGGTACGGCTGGATTCCGCCGCAAAGGAATTCGTCTTCTCCCCGTCTGCCAGCCATGCGCCGATCGGCGCGGACACCGGATTCACCATTCAGCTCTCCGACATCCCGGTCAACCGGAAGGTCGGCACCTCGCCGATCACCATCACCGAGAGTTCCCGCACCGGTTCGAGCGCCTTCCAGCCCCGGTCCACCACATTCAACGTGGGCAAATTCCCCGCGGACTTCTATCTCCGCAACCTCATCTGCACGCCCCTCGTCATCGACAACGGCGGCGAGGTGACGCTGACATGGGAGCGCTCCGCCAACGCCACCTATGAATTGCTCTACGGCGACACCAATCTGGATGTCACCAAGGACACCAGCAAGAAGATCACCAACGTGAAGTCGGACACCACGTTCTATCTGCGGGGTACCACCGGCGACGCCTCGAACCCCGTGGTGCGGATCCTCTCCGCCCAGGTATCCGTCAAAAAGCCGGACCTGGAAATCGGCAACCTCATCGTGCACGGCACCACCCGGCTCAACGGCGCCGCCACCACCAAGAACCTCACGGTGGACGGCACCGCCAACCTCACCGGTGCCACCACCACCAAGGACCTCACGGTCAACACCGCGAACACCCTGCATGTCCGGACCATTGAAGGCAGCGGTGCTTACGGGTCGCTCGCGATCGGGGGGCGGCTGACGCTCTCCACCGAGGGACGCGAGGTCAATGTCGCGAGCAAATTCACCGTGGCCGGCACCACCCAGCTCAACGGCGCCACGACCACCAAGAACCTCACCGTCGATCCCGGGGCCGACGGTTATCTCTGGCTCAAGACGGGCCGGCTCGACACCGCCGCGGGAACAAACCTCAACGCCTACGGCACTGTCGGCATCTTCAAGAACGGCTCACAGACGCTCCATTCCAACTACATTTCGAGCGGCTACCGAGAGACCACCTACCGCGCGAACGGCGCCGGATTCCTCACTGTCGTGATGACGTGTCTGTACTTCACCTCCAACAGCGGCTGGCGCGAGCTCAACGCGTACTTCACCGCGTCGGCGACCACGGCCGGCGTGACCCATACCATCTCCGTACCGCAGGTGGCCTACAGCGGTTCGCCGCAGCCGAAAAACCAGATGTCCGTTCCCGTGGCCAAGGGCGACACCGTCAAGGTGTCCCTCGCCAACACCAAGCTCCCCGGCGGCGAGGGGAACGGCTACTTCTCCGTGTACTGGACCCCGCTCGGCGGCGGCCCCAACCTGACTCAGGTGGCGGCCGCCGATATTCCGGAGACGGCGGAGGAAGAGGTCCTGGAGACCTTTTACTCGGAGGAGGAGGTGGGGTGACGGGACGGGACCCGGCAGCCCGGAGGCCGGCCCCGGCCTCCCGGGGGCCGGCCTCCGCGTGGGCCCGGCCCCTCACCGCCTCCGCAACGACGCATCCGCGATCGCCGGCGGTGTGTAGTAGCTGTCCTCCCGGTTGAGGTCGGTGCCCGGCGGGACGATGGCGTCGATCCGGTCCAGGACGTCCGTGCCGAGGGTCACCTCGGACCCCTCCAGCATGCTGTCCAGCTGGTCGAGCGTGCGCGGGCCGATGATCACGGACGTCACGGCGGGGTGGCTCCGTACGAACGCGGCCGCCAGATGCGGCAGCGGCAGCCCCGCCTCCGCCGCGACCTCGGACAGGGCGCGGACCGCCTCGGCCTTCCGGGCGTTCCCGGGGAGCGAGAGATCGAACTTCCGGCTCTCCATACCGGCCCGTGAACTGGCCGACAGATCACGGCCGGACAGCCAGCCGGCGCTGAGCGGGCCCCAGGTCAGCACGCCCATGCCGTAGCGCTGCGCGGTCGGCAGCACCGCGTTCTCCACCCCGCGCGCCAGCATCGAGTACGGCGGCTGCTCGGTGCGGAAGCGGAGGTGGCCGCGGCGCTCGGCGGTCCACTGGGCCTCGACGATCTGCTCGGCGGGGAAGGTGGAGGAGCCGATCGCCCGCACCTTCCCGGCGCGGACGAGGTCCGAGAGCGCGGAGAGTGTCTCGTCGATATCGGTCGTCGGGTCGGGGCGGTGCATCTGGTAGAGGTCGATGTAGTCGGTGCCCAGACGGCGCAGGCTGTCCTCCACCGCCCGCACGATCCAACGCCGGGAGCTGCCGCCGTGGTTGGCGTCCGGACCCATGGAGCTGACGGCCTTCGTGGCCAGGACGACGTCCTCGCGGCGGCCCTTGAGCGCCTTGCCGACGATCTCCTCGGACTCACCGGCGGCGTACACGTCCGCGGTGTCCACGAAGTTGATCCCGGCATCCAGCGCACGGTGCACGATCCGTACGCAGTCGTCGTGATCGGTGTTGCCCCAGGCGCCGAGCATCATCGCGCCGAGCGCGTACTCGCTGACCGAGATACCGGTGCCGCCGAGGATCCTGCGCTGCATGAGGTGCTCCTTCTGCGAGTCTGCGAGTTTTCAGGGGGCGCCCCGAAGGGCGTCTCCGGGGCGTGCCGGAGTGTGCCTCGGGGGCGCCCCGGAGGCGTCCGGGCACCACCTTGCTGTCCGTACGGGGAGCGGACCAGGCCCGTCGCAACCTGGGACGGCGGGAACCACCCAACCGGCCGTGCGTCGCATACTGGACCGATGCTGTATGCGGAAATCGAGATCAGCGCGTTCCTCAAGGCGCGCCGCGCGGCGCTCGACCCGGCCGACCTGGGCCTGCCCGGCGGCGTGAACCGGCGCCGGGTGCGCGGGCTGCGGCGCGAGGAGGTCGCCCAGCTCGCCGGCATCAGCGTCGACTACTACACCCGGATCGAGCAGGGCCGGGCGCCCGCCATCTCCGACTCCGTCCTGGATGCCATCGCGCGGGCGCTGCGGCTGTCGGGTGGCGAAGTGACCTATCTGCGCAATATCGCGGTACCCCGGCGCCCCGGCGCGGACTGCTGCGCCGCCGGCCCCGCGCCCGGACGGACCGTACGCCCCGAGATCCAGCAGGTCCTGGACGCGATGGCGGACACCGTCCCGGCCATGGTCGTCGGCCGCGGACTGGACATCCTGGCCTGGAACACGCTGGGCGGCCGGATCGCCTTCGACCTGGAGGCGCTCGCCCCGGACCGGCGGAACACCGCACTGCTGGTCTTCCTCGACCCGGCGGCCCGCGCCCTGCACCCGGAGTGGGAGGACAAGGCCGTGGAGGTCGTCGGCAATCTGCGCGCCGACAGCGGCCGGCACCCGGACGACCCGCGGATCTGCGAGGTGGTCAATGAACTCCTCGCCCACAGCCCGGACTTCCGGCGGATCTGGGAGACGCAGTCGGTGCACGAGTGTCTGCGCGGCACCAAGCGGATTCTGCATCCCCGGGTGGGCGAGCTCGTCGTCACCTTCGAGAGCTTCCGGCTGGGCACCGACCCGGACCAGGCGCTGGTGACGTACACGGCCCCGGGTGGCTCGGAGACGGAGCGGCGTATCCGGGAGCTGGGGGCGCTCAGCGACCCGGTGCTGACCGCGTAGCCGGGCTCACCCCCTAGGGGCCAGCGCCTCCCACCGCACGGTGACCTCGCCCTGGCGGCGGCGCCGCGGGTCGCCGGTCAGCGGCCAGTCGGTGGCGAGCGCCGCCACGGCCGCCCGCCAGCGCTGGCGGGCGCCCAGCGCGCCCAGCGGCGCGGCGGTGGCCCAGGCACGGTCGAAGTCCCGCAGGAAGGCATGGACCGGCTCGCCCGGCACATTGCGGTGGATCAGCGCCTTCGGGAGGCGTTCCGCCAGGTCGGAGGGGGTTTGGAGGGCGCTGAGGCGGGCCGCGAAGGTCACCGTGCGCGGCCCCTCGGGGCCCAGCGCCACCCAGACGTGCCGCCGCCCGATCTCGTCGCAGGTGCCCTCGACCAGCAGCCCGCCGGGCGCCAGCCGTGCACACAGCCGCCGCCACACGGCGGCCACCTCGGCCTCGTCGTACTGCCGCAGTACATTCGCCGCCCGGATGAGGACCGGCGCCCGCGTCCGCTGACCCGGCAGCGGCACCTCGAAACCACCGTGGAGGAAGTCCAGCCCAGGCCGCTCATAGGTCCGCGCGGCCGCCACCCGCGCCGGGTCGATCTCGATGCCGACGACCCGGGCGTCCGGCCGGACCGTCCGCAGGCGGCCCAGCAGCTCCACCGCGGTCCAGGGCGCGGCCCCGTAGCCGAGGTCGACGGCGACGGGGTCGGCGGCGCGGCGCAGCACGGCGCCGTGTTCCGCGGCGATCCAGCGGTCCATGCGGCGCAGCCGGTTGGGGTTGGTGGTCCCGCGGGTGGCGTTGCCGACGGGGCGGGACGGTGCGGTCGCCGGGGCGGCGGCGGGGACGGAGGGGCGGCGGGCCATGCCATCGAGAGTATGGGGTGGGTGCGGGTGCGCCGCCCGCCGAGGTTCCGCCGGGACCGGTCGGCGGCCTGACGGGGACCCCCCTGGCCGCGCCGGGGACCGCCGGAGTGAGCCGACGTGCCACCGGAACGCCGAGGCCCCACCGGGCCGCGCCGAGGCCCCACCTGGCCGCGCCGAGGCCCCACCCGGCCGCGCCCAGGCCCCCATGGGCCCGCCGAGCTCCCGCCCGTCCCCGCTCGGTCACGCTTTGGCAAAGTACGCGGAGCGCGTGCCGAACGGAAATGGATGGCCGCGGTCGGTTGTTGGACGGGGTCGGAGGCGCGCCGCCGCCTCGCCTAGGAGGTAGCTCGACGTGAGCCAATACGTGTCCCGGCTCCGCAGTCGTCCCCATGGCCAGTTCCCGGGCCAGGCCAGGCTGCGGCTGCCCGGCGGCCCCCGCCGTCCGCGGCGGGTGGCGATGCTCAGCGTGCACACCTCCCCGCTGCATCAGCCCGGCACCGGCGACGCCGGCGGCATGAACGTCTACATCGTCGAGCTGGCCAGGAAGCTCGCCTCGATCAACATCGAGGTGGAGATCTTCACCCGCGCCACCACCGGCACCCTCCCGCCCGCCGTCGAGCTGGCCCCCGGCGTCCTCGTACGGCATGTGGACGCCGGCCCGTACGAGGGCCTGGCGAAGGAGGAGCTGCCCGCCCAGCTGTGCGCCTTCACCCATGGCGTGATGCAGGCCTGGGCCGGTCACCGCCCCGGCTACTACGACCTGGTGCACTCCCACTACTGGCTCTCCGGCCACGTCGGCTGGCTGGCCGGTGAGCGCTGGGGCGTCCCGCTGGTGCACGCCATGCACACCATGGCCAAGGTCAAGAACGCCGCGCTGGCCGTGGGTGACACCCCCGAGCCGGCCGCCCGGGTCATCGGCGAGACGCAGATCGTCCGGGCCGCTGACCGGCTGATAGCCAACACCGCCGAGGAGGCGGACGAGCTCGCCCGGCATTACGAGGCCGAGCCCGGCAAGATCGCGGTGGTGCACCCCGGCGTCAACCTCGACCGCTTCCGGCCCACCGGCGGCGATGTCGCCGAGAGCCGGGCCGCCGCCCGCGCCCGCCTCGGCCTGCCGCAGGACGCGGTCATTCCGCTCTTCGCCGGCCGGATACAGCCGCTGAAGGCCCCCGACATCCTGCTGCGTGCGGCCGCCGCCCTGCTGGACGGGGACCCCTCGCTGCGCTCCCGTCTGGTGGTGCCCGTGGTCGGCGGGCCCAGCGGCAGCGGTCTGGCCAAGCCCGAGGGCCTCCAGAAGCTGGCCGCCCGGCTCGGCATCGCGGATCTGGTGCAGTTCCGCCCGCCGGTCGGCCAGGAACAGCTCGCCGACTGGTACCGCGCCGCCTCCGTGCTGGTCATGCCCTCGTACAGCGAATCGTTCGGACTGGTCGCCATCGAGGCCCAGGCCTGTGGCACCCCGGTCATCGCGGCCGCGGTCGGCGGACTGCCGGTGGCGGTGCGCGACGGCGTCAGCGGCTTCCTCGTCGCCGGCCATGACCCGGCCGACTACGCCCGCGCACTCGCCCGCTTCGTCGCGGACCCGGCCCTGCCCACCCGGATGGGCACCGACGCGGCCCGGCACGCCCAGTCCTTCGGCTGGGACACCGCCGCCGCGGCGACCGGTGACGTCTACACCGCCGCCATGCAGGAGCACCGCCGTCACCTACGATCGCTCCATGGGTGACACGGGCGAGGAGCACGGCGTGAGCAAGGCGACGGGGCAGGCCGGGCCGGCCGCGCCCCCGGAGGCGACCGCGGGGACCGTGATCGAGCAGACGCTGAACGACGCCGGCCTCGACTGGGAATCCCCCTCCGACGGCACCTACGTCATCAAGCTCCCCGGCACCCGCAAGCTCTCCACGACCTGCTCGCTGATCGTCGGCCGGCACTCGCTCTCCATCAACGCCTTCGTCGTCCGCCGCCCCGACGAGAACCACGAGGCCGTGCACCGCTGGCTCCTCGAACGCAACACCCGTCTCTACGGCGTCGGTTACGCGATCGACAAGCTCGGCGACATCTACCTCGTGGGCAAGCTCCCGCTGGCCGCCGTCACCCCCGACGAACTCGACCGCATCCTCGGCACGGTCCTGGAGAACGCCGACGGCAGCTTCAACACCCTGCTGGAGATGGGCTTCGCCACGGCGATCCGCAAGGAGTACGCCTGGCGGGTGTCCCGCGGCGAGTCCACCCGCAACCTCGACGCCTTCGCGCATCTGACGCAGCGGCCCTCCGCATAGCCGTACGGCGAAGGGCCCGGCCGGGGGAGCGGCCCGTACCCCGGTGCCCACGCCACGACCCGGACCCGGTGACCACGCCCACGGTCCGGGCCCCGCGCCCACGCCACGACCCGGACCCCGCGCCTCCACGCCACAGCCCGGGCCGCCCGCCCCCGTCACGCCACCGGCTCGCCCGCCCCCACCGGCGCCCCGGCCTCCCGTGTGCGCCCGGAAGGCTGCACCGGCTCCGACGACTCCTGCGTGCCCACGGCGGGCTGACCCGCGGCCACCGCCCCCGTGCCCTCCTCCTCCGGCAGGCTCCGGAGCAGGAGCCCGTAGCCCACCGCCGCCACGGTGCCCACGGCCGCGCAGCCCGCCCACAGGACATCCGCCCCGTACCGGTCGATCACCACGCCGCCGAGCAGCGGGGCCGCCAGGGAGGCGACGGACCAGGACAAGGAGTACATGCCCTGGTAGCGGCCGCGGCCGTGCAGCGGGGACAGACGCACCACCAGGCCCATCTGGGTAGGGGAGTTGATGATCTCGCCGAGGGTCCAGACGGTGACGGCGACCGCGTACATGGCGACCGAGCCGGCCAGCGCGGTCAGCCCGAAGCCGTAGCCGGCGAGCAGGGCGGAGCCGATGAGCAGCATGGCCGGGCTGCGGTGTTCGATGAAGCGCGTCACCGGAATCTGAAGCAGTACGACGAGGACGCCGTTGACCGCGATGACCATGCCGAACTCGGCGCTGGAGAAGCCGTCCTGACCCATCGACACGGGCATCGAGACATAGGCCTGCTGGAAGAGCAGCGCGAGCAGCAGGTTGAGGCCGACGACGATCATGAACCGGCCGTCGCGCAGGACGGTCCCCATGGAGACCGGGGCGGGGGCCGGACCGGTGGCCTCGTCGTCCGGGCCGCCCGGGGCGCTCGGGGCGGGGCGCGATTCCGGGAGCTTCCAGAAGACCACCAGCGCACAGGCCAGCACGAGCGTGGCCTCGCCCAGGAAGAGGGCCAGGTAGCCGTGCTGGGCGATGAGTCCGGCGGCGGTGGAGGAGATGGCGAAGCCGAGGTTGATCGCCCAGTAGTTCAGGGAGAAGGCGCGGACGCGGTCCTCGGGGGCGACGATGTCCGCCATCATCGCCTGGACGGCGGGGCGGGAGGCGTTGGTCGCCATGCCGACCAGGCCCGCCACCACCGCGATGGCGACCGGGTCCGTCATGAAGCCGAGCAGCATGACGGACGCCGCCGTCGACAGCTGCGCGATCAGCATGGTGGGCCGCCGGCCGAGCCGGTCGGTCATCACCCCGGCACCCACGGACGAGATCACCCCGCCCAGGCCGTACAGCGCCGCCACCAGTCCCGCGTACGAGGCCGAGTACCCGCGCTCGACGGTCAGATAGAGCGCGAGGAAGGTGGCGACGAAGGCGCCCAGCCGGTTGATCAAGGTGCTGGTCCACAGCCACCAGAACTGCCGGGGGAGGCCGGAGACGCTCTCCACGGCGGCCCGTCGGAAACCGGACCGCCTGGTGGGGCCAGGCGTGGATGCGGACATGACATTTCCCCCGTCGAATGGTGAAGCGGTGCGTGGCAGGGCTGCGGGCGGGTCCGGCCGCGGCGGGCGCCGGAAGGCCGGGCGGCGGGCACGGAAGAGGCGACTGGTGTAAGTGGTGAACGGTGCATCCGCACCCTACTGAGCGCCTGGCCCGACCCGCCACTCAATTGACGGGAAGCGTCAAACGTCGTCGCGGATCCCAGCTCCTGGACCCGCGCAGGGCCCGGTCCGGATGTCGATTACGCTCGACGCCATGGCCGACGCACCGTACAAGCTGATCCTCCTCCGCCACGGCGAGAGCGAGTGGAACGCGAAGAACCTGTTCACCGGCTGGGTGGACGTCAATCTCAACGAGAAGGGCGAGAAGGAGGCAGTCCGCGGCGGAGAGCTGCTCAAGGACGCCGGCCTGCTCCCCGACGTAGTGCACACCTCCCTCCAGAAGCGCGCCATCCGCACCGCGCAGCTGGCCCTGGAGTCCGCCGACCGGCACTGGATCCCGGTCCACCGCAGCTGGCGGCTGAACGAGCGCCACTACGGTGCGCTCCAGGGCAAGGACAAGGCACAGACGCTGGCCGAGTTCGGCGAGGAGCAGTTCATGCTCTGGCGCCGCTCGTACGACACCCCGCCGCCCGCCCTGGAGGACGGCGCCGAGTTCTCCCAGTCGGACGACCCGCGCTACGCGTCGATCCCGCCGGAGCTGCGCCCGAAGACCGAGTGCCTCAAGGACGTCGTCGTCCGCATGCTGCCGTACTGGTACGACGGCATCGTCCCGGACCTCCTCGCCGGCCGCACGGTCCTGGTCGCCGCGCACGGCAACAGCCTCCGCGCCCTGGTCAAGCACCTCGACGGCATCTCCGACGAGAACATCGCCGGCCTGAACATCCCCACCGGCATCCCGCTCGCCTACGAGCTGGACGCCGACTTCCGCCCGGTCAAGCCCGGCGGCACCTACCTCGACCCGGAGGCCGCCAAGGCCGCCATCGAGGCAGTGAAGAACCAGGGCAAGAAGAAGTAGCCCACGCAAGCGCAGTCCGCACCGCGTGCGGAGCAAGGCCCCCGGTCCACGGCCCTACGCCGTCGGCCGGGGTCTTTTGCGCTCGGCGCACCGTCCATCTGGGCAGGTCAGAGTTCTACGAGGGGGAGGCGCAGTGCCGCTTACCGTCCACTGGGGGGACCTGTGGGTGCCGGCTTCGATGATGGTCCTGAGCGTCTTCCTCAGCCTGGGAGCCCGTGCGTGGCGGCGCAGACGGCAGGCCGCGGCGAGGTGGCGTTCACGGACTCACTGGGAGTGGCTGCCCTTCCTGTTCGGGCTGGTCGTGGCGATCGGGGAGCTCTCGCGTCTCCTCGACCTGCCCGACCCCGGGGCCACGATCTCCGAGGTGGTCTCTCGCGCCCTCGCCCTGACCACGGTCTTCCTGGCCTTCCGGGCGGTGTTCCTCCTCGTTCTGCGCGGCACCCGGGTTCTGTTCCGGCGGCGCCCGACGGCCAGCCGTAGCTGAGTGCAAGGGCAGCATGCAGCATGGAAGAGGGGGTGTCGTCTGCAATCTGGAGGATGAGCCCGATGCCCAAGTTCATGGACATCCATCACGGTATGAAGGGCCTCACGCCCGATGAGTTCAAAGCCGCGCATCAGGCCGATCTCGCTATCCAGAGCGAGGAGGGCGTGACCTTCGAGAACGCCTGGGCCGACACCGAATCCGGCGATGTCTTCTGTCTGTCCGAGGCGCCCTCGGCGGGGGCCGTGCAACGCATCCACGAGCGCGCCGGCCACAAGGCGGACGAGATCCATCCGCTGGCGATCATGCTGTGACGACGGCGGAATGACGGGAATGCGGGACGGCCCCGGCCGGGGGTCGTGAAGACCGACCGGCCGGGGCCGCCGTGGCGCTGTGCCGTCGAGGTCGCTAGCAGCCGCCGCCGCACTGGCACGGTCCGCCCGACTGGCAGCCGCAGCTACAGCCGGGGCCGCAGCCACAGGCGCCGAGCAGCGGGAGCCGCGGGCGGTCGACGGCCGTCGGGGCCTCGGCCGCGGGGTTGGGGGAGTCCGCCATGGGTGCCATGCATTGCCTCCTAGGGGTCACCTGCTGCCCATTGCAAGCCCGGGTGACGAGGCGCGTCAACGGCGCGTGGAAGCACACGTCAACGGCGCACGGTGGCTCATGGGGCGGACTCGCGCCCTCCGCCCGCCGGTGCTGTCAGGTCCCCTCCACCGCCGTGGGCGGGGCGATCTCGTCGGCGTGCTCGCCGGTGACCAGGTAGACGACCCGCTTGGCCACGGACACCGCGTGGTCCGCGAAGCGCTCGTAGTAGCGGCCCAGCAGGGTCACGTCCACGGCCGTCTCGATGCCGTGCTTCCAGCGGTCGTCCATCAGGTGCTGGAAGAGCGTGCGGTGCAGCATGTCCATCGCGTCGTCGTCCTGCTCCAGCTGGAGCGCGAGGTCGACGTCCTTGGTGATGATGACCTCGGCGGACTTGGCCATCAGGCGCTGCGCCAGCTGCCCCATCTCCAAAATGGTGGCGTGCAGATCGCGCGGAACGGCCGACTCCGGGAAGCGCAGCCGGGCCAGCTTGGCCACATGCTGGGCCAGGTCGCCGGAGCGCTCCAGGTCGGCGCTCATCCGCAGCGAGGTGACGACGATCCGCAGGTCGGTGGCGACCGGCTGCTGCCGCGCCAGCAGGGCGATCGCACGGGCCTCCAGGTCGCGCTGGAGATCGTCGACCTTCTCGTCGGCGGCGATGACGTTCTCGGCCAGCTTGAGGTCCGCGTCGAGTATCGCCGTGGTGGCGCGACCGATCGCGGAGCCGACGAGCCGGGCCATCTCGACCAGGCCCTCGCCGATCGAATCCAGCTCCTCGTGGTACGCGTCCCGCATCAGTGACCTTCTCTCGCTTCGATGTGGTGGTGTGGCGTGGGAGGTGGAACGGGGTGCAGGGTGACCTGTGCCCACGCTCTCACGGCCGGTGCCCGTGCGGCGCGGATCCCGGAGGAGCGCTCCGCGGAGCCGGTACTCCGCGGTGCCGTGCTCCGGAGGGGCGCCCGCCCGCGGTCGCTCAGGGTGTCCGGTCGCGGGTCGGAGCGGAACCGGTCCGGCACCCGCACCCTCACCTTGCGGGCGCCGCGCGACCTGCGGTGCCACCGGGGGTGAACCGGCGCCGACGTGAAGGTGAACTCTGGGCGACGCAACCCCTGCCCCGAGGCCGGCCGGGCGGTTCACCTGGCCGTGCGCCGGAGCGACGGGGCGTACGCGCCGGTTTCCCTAGGGTCATCCGGCGGGCGGGCACACGCTCCGTACCGGCCTCCGGAGTGAACCGGTGTGGACGCCACGGTGAACTCTGGGCGACGGCTGTTCGTGCGGGGCCTCGCACGGCTGGGGAAGTGTCCGACCCGGCGCATAACCTGGAGTCATGAACGTGGATGCGGCCGTCGCCGCAGTGGCAGCGATCGCCGGATTGTGCACCGGCGTCTTCGCCATGCTGGCGTTCCGCTGGAGCGAGCGCGACCAGGCCAAGCCCACTCGCAGCTCGCTGCATATGGAAGCCGCGCTGCCGCCCGGCGTCGACACCGTGCTCTCGGTGCTCCGCTCCTCCGCCGTGGTGCTCGACGAGGCCGACGCCGTCGTCAAGGCCAGCTCCGCCGCGTACGCCCTCGGGCTGGTCCGCGGCGGCAAGCTCGCCGTCGAGCCGATGATGCAGATGGCCCGCGACACCCGCAGGGACGGGGAGATACGCCAGGTCGAGCTGGATCTCCCGCGCCGCGGCACCGGCCGCGGCGAGGCCCTCGCGGTCTCCGCCAGAGTCGCCCCGCTCGGCTCCCGGCTCGTCCTGCTGCTGGTCGAGGACCTCACCGAGGCCCGCCGCATAGAGGCCGTCCGCCGCGACTTCGTGGCCAACGTCAGCCATGAGCTCAAGACGCCGGTCGGCGCCCTGTCGCTGCTCTCCGAGGCCGTGATGGACGCCAGCGACGACCCCGAGGCCGTCGAGCGCTTCGCCGGCCGGATGCAGAACGAGGCCACCCGCCTGACCAGCCTCGTCCAGGAGCTCATCGATCTCTCCCGGGTGCAGAACGACGACCCGCTGGAGGACGCCGAGCCGGTCCGGGTCGACGAGCTGGTCGCCGAGGCGATGGACCGCTGCCGCCAGCAGGCCGGCGCGAAGCAGATCACCATGGCCGCCGGCGGGACCGCCGACCTCAGCGTCTGGGGAAACCGCGGCCAGCTCGCGGCGGCCCTGGGCAACCTCGTCGAGAACGCCGTCAACTACTCCCCGGCGCGCACCCGCGTGGGGATCGCCGGACGCCGTGTCTCCGCGCCCGGCGGCGACCTGATCGAGATCGCGGTGACCGACCAGGGCATCGGGATATCCGAGAAGGACCGCGACCGCGTCTTCGAGCGGTTCTACCGCGTCGACCCGGCGCGCTCGCGCGCCACCGGCGGGACCGGCCTCGGCCTCGCCATCGTCAAGCACGTGGCCGCCTCGCACGGCGGGGAGGTCACGGTATGGAGCGCCGAGGGTCAAGGCTCCACCTTCACCCTGCGTCTCCCGGAAGCCGGGGCCGTACGCGACCGCGAACGGCCCGCCGACCTCTCCGCGGAGGGCCTCGACGAAGAGGACCGCCCGTACGAGACCTTCAACGATCCGCTCCCTGCTCACCCAGCCCCGGAGGTCCTTCCGTGACCCGAGTGCTTGTCGTCGAGGACGAGGAATCGTTCAGCGATGCACTGTCGTACATGCTTCGCAAGGAGGGCTTCGAGGTCGCCATCGCGGCTACGGGCCCTGACGGACTGGACGAGTTCGAGCGCAACGGCGCCGATCTCGTGCTGCTGGACCTGATGCTGCCCGGCCTGCCCGGCACCGAGGTCTGCCGCCAGCTGCGCGGCCGCTCCAATGTCCCGGTCATCATGGTGACCGCCAAGGACAGCGAGATCGACAAGGTCGTCGGCCTGGAAATAGGAGCCGACGACTACGTCACCAAGCCCTTCTCCTCCCGCGAACTGGTCGCCCGTATCCGCGCCGTGCTGCGCCGCCGCGGCGAGCCGGAGGAGGTCGCCCCGCAGGCCCTGGAGGCCGGCCCGGTCCGGATGGACGTGGACCGCCATGTCGTCACGGTCGCCGGCGGCAAGGTCGATCTGCCCCTGAAGGAGTTCGACCTCCTGGAGATGCTGCTGCGCAACGCCGGCCGGGTGCTGACCCGTATGCAGCTCATCGACCGGGTCTGGGGCGCCGACTACGTGGGCGACACCAAGACCCTGGACGTGCACGTCAAGCGGCTGCGGGCCAAGATCGAGCCCGACCCGGGCGCACCGCGCTACCTCGTCACGGTCCGCGGCCTGGGCTACAAGTTCGAGCCGTGAGCCGGCCCGTGCAGAGGTGAGCCGCGCCGCGCGGCTGCGCCACTACGCGCCAGGGGCGCCCCTCCGGATCGGACGGGCGCCCCTGACGCGTAGTGATGACGGCCTGCCGCCGTCGTGCGGCCGGCTCAGTCCTCGGCGTGGTCCGCCGCGGCGGACGGCTTGCCGGAACCGGACGGGGACGCCGATCCCGACGGCTTGCCCGAGGGCTTGCCGGAACCGGACGGCGACGGCGAGCCGGACGGCGACGGCACCTTCGAGGGCCCGTAGCCCTCGAAGTAGTTCTTCGCCGGGACGACGTAGGCGTTGATCCGCACCTGCCCGGTGGAGCTGAACTTGAAGGTCAGCGGCTGCGCGTTGCCGTCCTGGACGGCCTCGCGGCCACTGGCGAGGACGGCCGAGGGATTGCCCTCGCCGCCGATCACGACGGAGCCGCCGGCGGGCACGGTGACCGGGCCGGAGCCGTGGTCGGCCGGCGCGAGCTTGGCCGTCTGGCCGGTGCCGTCGACGGAGATCGCGGTCAGCTTCTGGTCCTTGGCGCCGCTGTTGAACACCGTCGCGGAGACCACGGCCGGTCCCTTGGCGTCCACCTCGGGCTGGGTGATCACGTTGGCGTTCTGGATCTTGATGTCGCCCACGGAGGTCGCGGCGTTGTCCGGCTTGACCGCAAGCGTCTGGGCGTCGTTCCCGGCCCCGCACGCGGACAGCGTGGCGATCGAGAGCGAAAGGACGGTGGCGGCGAGGACGCCGCGTCGAAGGCTGCGGCTCACGGCGGCGGCATCTCCTTGACGAGCTACGGCGGCCGAACGTTCGTGCCCGGTCGCGGATGGACGGCTGGGGCGGCCCTCGTACACGTCATGACGACGGGTGCGTAAAGCCGCCCTAAGGGTGTGTCAGCGCCGCTAGGTTACCGAGCCGCCCTCGCGCCGCCGCACCCGACCCGCCCCCAGCGCGATCAGCGGCCTGCCACCGCCGTCCGGGCCCCGTTTCCACCGCCCTCGACACGCGGCCCCGAACGGGAACCGAGGGCGGCCGGAGCGCCCCGGGAAGCGACGGGAGAACGCACCGGGAAACGGGCGGCCGCACACGGGACACGGAACGGCCCGCGGAACCTCCCACGGAACGGTTCGCGGATCAGGCGGAGTCGAGAACGTTCTCAAGAACGGGCATGAATTTTCGGCAAGCGGCCGTTCGGGTGGTGAGCGGCTGGTTTCCTTCCTGGGAAAAGCAGTATTCGCAGGGAATGTGAAGGGCTCGCGGAATTGATCACACTCTTCGCCCGCCGGTTCGTGATCAATTCCAGAATCCGTCCCAAGTGGTCCCTGAGCAGCCGAACGGAGTACCGGAACTCGCTCGTGTGGATCCGTGCAAACCGGGACGTTCGGCCTGTTGATCATCGCCTTCCCGGTGTGTGACGGGCATGTTTCCGCTCACCCGTGCAGCCCCTCCGACCTGCGAATTCCCGTCTCCCGAGACACCTCGCAGCACGTTCCGGTCGCTGTTGTCAAGCCCCGAGATATGCCCTGACCTGCGAAAACGCCATTCAGAACGGCCCGTTCCCGTGTTAGCATGGATAGCCACGGAAGGGGTACCTGTCACATGACGTTCAAGGTTGGCGACACCGTGGTCTATCCCCATCACGGGGCCGCGCTGATCGAGGCCATCGAAACTCGCCAGATCAAAGGCGTGGACAAGACCTACTTGGTGCTGAAGGTCGCCCAGGGCGACTTGACTGTTCGTGTGCCAGCGGACAATGCGGAGTTCGTCGGCGTACGCGACGTGGTTGGTCAGGACGGGCTGGACCGGGTCTTCGAGGTGCTTCGCGCACCGTATGCCGAAGAGCCCACGAACTGGTCCCGTCGCTACAAGGCAAATCTTGAGAAGCTCGCCTCCGGCGATGTGATCAAGGTTGCCGAAGTGGTGCGTGACCTGTGGCGGCGTGAGCGCGAGCGCGGCCTCTCCGCCGGTGAGAAGAGGATGCTCGCGAAGGCGCGCCAGATCCTGGTGAGCGAGCTCGCCCTCGCGGAGAACACCAACGAGGACAAGGCCGAGGCCCTGCTCGACGAGGTACTCGCGTCCTGACGACGCTGATGCGTTGGCCTTGCCCGGCGTTGGCGCCATCCAACGGCAGGTAAATCCAACGCCAGGAAATCCCACCCAAGGAAATCCTACGCAGCGACGACGTAGCAATGCCGCGGTGCCCGAGTGACGACCGATTCCCCGAGGGGAGCGGTCCGTTGCCGGGCGCTGCGGCATATCTGCGGGTGTTGCGACGGATCCGCGGGGGGCGACCAGCTGGTCCCGGCGAGGACCACCGCCCCCCTGTGACGTGCCGGGCCCGGGCAGCTGGCTCGACCGATGTCACGGAAGGGTCCGGTCAAGGCGTCGCGCCCGGCACTCCCCCCGTAGGGGGCACGCCCAGGCCATACCCACCTCGTCCGAGGAAACAAACCTGTCTGCGTCAATTCCGGGCTCGCCCCGGACTCCGGAGCCATCGATGTCAGATCCCTCCCGTCCCCTCCGCACCGCCGCGGTGATTCCCGCCGCCGGCCGTGGTGTCCGGCTCGGTCCCGGCACCCCCAAGGCACTGCGCACCCTGGGCGGCACCCCGATGCTGGTGCACGCCGTCCGCGCGATGGCCGCCTCCCGCGCCGTCTCCGTGATCGTGGTCGTCGCCCCGCCCGACGGCGCCGCCGAGGTCAGCCGCCTGCTCGATGAGCATCCGCTGCCGGAGCGCACCGACCTGCGGGTCGTCCCCGGTGGCGGGACCCGTCAGGAGTCCGTCCAGCTCGGTCTGGCGGCGCTCCCGGACACCGTCGACGTGGTGCTGGTGCATGACGCCGCGCGGCCGCTGGTCCCGGTCGACACGGTCGACGCGGTGGTGGCCGCCGTCCGCGCCGGTGCGCCCGCCGTCGTCCCGGCGCTGCCGCTGGCCGACACCGTCAAGCAGGTCGATCCGCAGCCGCAGGGCGCCCCCGAGCCGGTGGTCGGCACCCCCGAGCGGGCGCTGCTGCGCGCCGTACAGACCCCGCAGGGCTTCGATCTGGCGACCCTGCGCAAGGCGCATGACACCGTCGTCGAGGGCGAGGGCGCCACCGACGACGCCGGGCTGGTCGAACGGCTCGGATCGCCGGTCGTGGTCGTTCCCGGCCACGAGGAGGCGTTCAAGGTGACCCGGCCGCTGGACCTGGTCCTGGCCGAGGCCGTACTCGCCCGCAGGAGGGCCACCGATGGCTATGTCTGAGCCGATTCCCGCCGGGGCCCCTGCCGTCCCGCTGCTCCCGCTCGTCGGCATCGGCACGGATGTGCACGCCTTCGAGCAGGGCCGTGAGCTGTGGTGCGCCGGGCTGCTCTGGGACGCCGCGGAGAGCGACGGCTACGGCCTGGCCGGCCACAGCGACGGCGATGTGGCCGCCCATGCCGCCTGTGACGCGCTGTTCTCGGCGGCCGGTGTCGGCGACCTGGGGGCGCACTTCGGGACCAGCCGCCCCGAGTGGTCCGGCGCGTCCGGGGTGACGCTGCTGGCCGAGGCCGCGCGGATCGTGCGGGCCGAGGGCTTCACCATCGGCAATGTCGCGGTGCAGGTCATCGGCGTCCGCCCGAAGGTCGGCAAGCGCCGCGACGAGGCCCAGAAGGCGCTGTCGGCGGCCGTCGGGGCGCCGGTCTCGGTCTCCGGCACGACCTCGGACGGGCTGGGCCTGACGGGCCGCGCCGAGGGCCTGGCCGCCGTCGCCACGGCGATCGTCTTCCGTACGGCCTGACCGGGTTCCGCAGGGCCCGGACCGGCGGACGCGGCGCCCGGCATTCCCCCGTATGGCGCGGGAATGCCGGGCGCCGCGCGGGTGTTGGGGGGACCATCGGAGTACGTGTCCCTCGGTATGGCCGCCCGCAGGAAGGACCCCTCGTGACTGCCACCCTGTCCGACGATCTCAAGCAGCTCCTCGACACCCCGGTCTTCGTGACCGTGGCGACCGTCCAGCCCGACGGCAGCCCCCAGGTCTCCCCGGTCTGGGTGAAGCGCGACGGTGACGATCTGCTGATCTCGACGACCGTCGGCCGCCGCAAGGAGCGCAACCTCCGCCGCGACGCCCGGGTCTCCGTCGTCGTCCAGCCCTTCGACGCGCCCTATACGTACGCCGAGGTCCGTGGCTCCGCCTCGCTCAGCACCGAGGGCGGGCCGGAGCTGATCGACGAGCTGTCGCGGAAGTACACCGGCAAGCCGTACGCGGAGTTCAACCCGGCGTCGGCCGACGACGCCGAGCGGGTCGTGGTGCGGATCACCCCGCGCAAGGTGGTGGGCAGCATCTGACCAGGCCGCGGGCCCGCTCCGGGCGGGTGACACTTCCGGCGAATCGGACGGTTGTGACGGATCTGTTTCCCCGGGGCCCAATGGGTCGCGGGGCACTGCCTCGTTCCGACTACCCTGGTTCCGTGACGATTCGCCTGTACGACACCAGCGCCCGGCAGATTCGCGACTTCACCCCGCTCGTGCCGGGCTGTGTCTCGATCTACCTGTGTGGCGCGACCGTGCAGGCCGCCCCGCACATCGGGCACATCAGGTCGGGACTGAACTTCGACATCATGCGCCGCTGGTTCGACTACCGCGGCTACGACGTGACGTTCGTGCGCAATGTCACGGACATCGACGACAAGATCATCAAGAAGGCGGCCGAGCAGGACCGACCCTGGTGGTCGATCGGCTACGAGAACGAGGTCGCCTTCAACACGGCCTACGACGCCCTCGGCTGCCTGCGTCCCACGTACGAGCCGCGCGCCACCGGCCACATCCCCGAGATGATCGAGATGATGCGCGGCCTGATCGAGCGGGGCCACGCCTACGCCGCCGACGGCAACGTCTACTTCGACGTGAAGTCCTTCCCGGAGTATCTCCAGCTGTCCAACCAGGAGTTGGACAACCTCCGCCAGCCGTCCGGCGAGGGCGAGACCGGCAAGCGGGACCCGCGCGACTTCGCGATGTGGAAGGCGGCCAGGGAGGGCGAACCCAGCTGGGAGACCCCCTGGGGCCGCGGCCGGCCCGGCTGGCACCTGGAGTGCTCGGCGATGGCCCACAAGTACCTGGGCTCCGCCTTCGACATCCACGGCGGCGGCGTCGACCTCGTCTTCCCGCACCACGAGAACGAGATCGCGCAGGCCAAGGCCTACGGCGACGACTTCGCCGCGTACTGGACCCACAACGCCTGGGTGACCATGAGCGGCGAGAAGATGTCCAAGTCGCTGGGCAACTCCCTGCTGGTCGCCGAGATGGTCAAGCGCTGGCGCCCGATCGTGCTGCGCTACTACCTGGGCACCCCGCACTACCGCTCGATGATCGAGTACAGCGAGGAAGCACTGCGCGAGGCCGAGTCCGCGTTCGCGCGGATCGAGGGCTTCGTCCAGCGCGCGGTCGAGAAGGCCGGTGTCGTCGAGCCCGCGCTTGAGGTGCCGCCGGCCTTCGCCGAGGCGATGGACGACGACCTGGGCGTCCCGCAGGCGCTGGCGATCGTGCACACCACCGTCCGCCAGGGCAACTCCGCGCTGCTCGCCGACGACAAGGAATCGGCGGTGGCCCGGCTCGCCGAGCTGCGGGCGATGCTCGGGGTGCTCGGCCTGGACCCGCTCGACGAGCGCTGGGCCGGCGGCGGCACGGACCGCGGCGACGACCTCCACGGTGTGGTCGACTCCCTGGTCCGCCTGGTCCTCGACCAGCGCCAGGCCGCCCGCTCCCGCAAGGACTACGCCACCGCCGACGCCATCCGCGACCAGCTCCAGCAGTCCGGACTCGCCATCGAGGACACCCCCTCGGGCCCGCGCTGGTCGCTGTCCTGACCCCCCTCCCGCCCGTCACCGGCCACCCGGATTCGACCGTCCCGGTGGCCGCGGGCGACACTCATTCCATACGTACGTCCCCACTCCACGTCGCGAGACGTCGAGAGCAGTGAAGAAACAGGTGACCCATGGCCGGCAACAGCCAGCGCAGGAACCGCCGCACGTCCAACAAGAAGGGCGCGCAGGTCGGCAGCGGCGGCAAGCGGCGCCGGGGCCTGGAGGGCAAGGGCCCGACCCCGCCCGCCTCCGCACGCAAGGGACACGTCAAGAACCGCCTTGCCAACGCCCAGGCGAAGCAGGCCGCGGCGCGCCGCCCGGCCCCGCGGCGCGGCGGCGCCAAGGGCACCGCGGAGCTGGTCGTCGGCCGTAACCCGGTCTTCGAGGCGCTGCGCGACGGCGTGCCCGCGACGAACCTCTACGTCCAGCAGTTCATCGACACCGACGAGCGGGTGCGCGCCGCACTCCAGCTCGCCTCGGAGCGCGGCGACATCAATCTGATGGAGGCGCCGCGCCCCGAGCTGGACCGGATGACCAACGGCCTCAACCACCAGGGCCTGGTCCTCCAGGTCCCGCCGTACGACTACGCGCACCCCGAGGACCTGGCCGCGGCCGCCTTCGACAACGGTGACGACCCGCTGATCGTCGCGCTCGACGGCGTCACCGACCCGCGCAACCTCGGCGCCGTGGTCCGCTCCGTGTGTGCCTTCGGCGGCCACGGCGTGGTCGTGCCGGAGCGCCGGGCGGCCGGGATGACGGCCGGTGCGTGGAAGACCTCGGCGGGCACCGCGGCCCGTACGCCGGTCGCCCGCGCCACCAACCTGACCCGGACCCTGGAGTCGTACCAGAAGGCCGGTCTGACGGTCGTCGGGCTGGCCGCGGACGGCGAGCTGGAGCTCCAGGACGTCGAGGCGCTGGACGGCCCGGTCGTGATCGTCGTCGGCAGCGAGGGCAAGGGCCTGTCGCGGCTGGTCGGCGAGACCTGTGACGTCCGGGTGCGCATCCCGATGCCGGGTGGCGCGGAGTCGCTGAACGCCGGTGTCGCGGCCGGTGTCGTCCTGTGGGAGGCGGCCCGCCGCCGCGGCTGAGTCCGGTGCCCCGGGGCGCCCGGCACACCGCCGCGCCACCCCGGGGCAAGGCCTGACCCTCCGTACGTCTTCGCCGGATCCCGCGATCTTTTGACGGGTCTCGGACAGATCGACCCGGTCAAGGCAGTGTCTTTCACGCGAGTCACTCGGTTAGATGAGCGTGGACACCAGAACACCCCGCACGCCTACGGGGGGACGCTCGCCGGGCTTCGATGACGAGCCGGGCCTGAGCTCGGTCAAGGTGCCGTGCGATCCCGCGCAGGTCATCGTCAACCACGCCAGTTTCCGCGTACAGCTCGCCGCGCCCGCGGCGGGCAGCGCCATGGCCGACACCGCGCACATCCCCGCCGTCCGGGGCTCGGCCGCCGGTGCCAGACGCCGGGCGCCCGTGGTGTGGAGCGGCCGCACCGCACCGGGCGGCACGGCCGGCGCCACCACCCAACTCCTGCACGCGGTACGCGACGCGGGCATCGGCCTCGACGGACCGGGCGAGGACGTCGGCACGACCCAGGTCCTGCCCCGGGTCCGCCTCGACGACGCGCCCCCCGCCCAGACCGTGATCGGCCAGCGCGGCCCCGCCCAAAACGACACCAAGCTGCTGCGCGGCGTACGCCCCGTGGGCAGCGCGTACGCCGACACCTACCGCGACACCCCCTACCGGAACTCCTCGTACGGCAGCCGGGGCCCGCTCGACGACGGCTACGAGGACGACCGGTTCGAGGCGCCGGACGGCTACGACCCCGGCGGCCGGCGGCGCGGCGCCGACTCCGTGCGGCATGCGTACTACCCCGGCCGCCGGATGAACCTCGGCGTCGTCCTGCTGCCGCTGCGCATCTTCCTCGGCCTGATCTCCGTCTACGCCGGGATGGGCAAGCTCTGCGACCCCGTCTACTTCGACGGCGGCGAGCGGGGCTCGATGGTCAAGTGGCTGATGTCGCTCGACCCTTGGGCGCTGGCGGTGCCGCTGCGCGACTTCGCGGTCTCGCACCCTGTGGGCGCCGGGCTGACCGTCGCCTTCCTCCAGGTCGTCGTCGGTGTGCTGACCATCTGCGGACTGTGGCAGCGGGTGGCCGCCTCGATCGGCGCGCTGCTGTCCGCGGCGCTGCTGATGACCGTCAGCTGGCGCACCGTCCCCGCTTACGACGCCCCCGACATCATCTACCTCGCCGCCTGGAGCCCGCTGATCATCGCGGGCGCCCCGGTCTACTCCATGGACGGACGGCTGGCCGGTGAGGCCTGGCGGCGGCTCGGCCCCCGCGTCGAGGTGGCCGACCTGCGGCGCCGGGTGCTGCGCCGCGGCGCCGTGATGACCGCGGTGGTGGCCGGACTGACCCTGCTCATCGGCTCGCTGCTCGGCGGCGCCGTACGGTCCGCGACGGTCGCGCCCGTACCGCGGCCCGGCGAGCCCGCGATCAACAACCTGCCCGGCTCCCCGCTGCCCCGCCCCGGCAAGCGCGCCACCCGGCCCGGCCACCGGCACACCGGCAGCGCCGCACCGCGCCCCGGCACGCCCTCCGCGGGCGCCTCGCACAAGGCCCGCAAGCCGGGCACACCGGCCGCCTCGGCCCCCGGCACCGGACGGTCGACGGGCAGCAGCAGCGGCCTCTCGGAGCAGCCGGGCGCGACCACCAGCGCACCGCAGCAGACCGTGCCGACGCGGCGGGCCCCGGTACCGAGCCGGGTGCCGCCCTCGGCGGGCGGCACCGGCGGCGGCACCACCGGCAGCAGCGGCAGCAGCAGCGACTCCGGTGGCGACTCCGGCCGCGACGCCCTGGGCGGCCTCCTGGGCTGACCCGCCGCGCCCCCGCACCGTCCCCGATCGCCCCGATCTCCCCGTACGGCTCCTCTGCACCGGCCGTCACGGGGAGGGAGGGGCGGTCGGGGACAGTTGTGTGGGGGGAGGGCGGAGGACGGCCGTGGGACGTCGTGAGCGGCCGAGACGGCCGGTGCGATGGCCTGTAGCGGCGTGGCGGTGGGGGTGGTGGCCCCGGTGGCGGCGCGGTCGCCGTGGTGGCGGGCTCCCGGGGACCGGGCCGCCCGTACGGCTACCCGGTCCCCGGGGGCCCGCCACGGCCCCGCGTCGGCCCGCTCAACGCCCTTGGGCGCTCAGCTCCTTGGCGGCCTCGGTGAGGTCCTTGGCGGTGTCGATGGCGCGCCAGTAGGCGCCCTGGGGGAGCGGGAAGCCGGCCAGCCGGCGTTCGCGGGCGAGGCGCGGGAAGGTGGTGCGCTCATGGTCGCCGCGGTCGGGGAGCAGCCCGGTGAAGGCGGCGGAGAAGACATAGACGCCGGCGTTGATGAGATACGGCGAGGGCGGCGACTCGATGAAGTCCAGCACATGCCCGAACGCGTCGGTCTCCACGGCGCCCCAGGGGATGCGGGGGCGGGCCAGCGCGAGGGTGGCCTCGGCGGCGCGCTCGTGGTGGAAGGCGGCCATCTCACGGAGCGGGAAGCGGGTCCAGATGTCGCCGTTGGTGGCGTACCAGGGCTCGTCCGGGCGGGGCAGCGACCGGGCCGCGTACTTGAGGCCGCCGCCGCGGCCCAGCGGTTCGGTCTCGACAACGGTCGTGACGCGCAACGGGAGTTCGGCCCGGTCCAGCCAGTCCTGGAGTACTCCGGCGAGGTGCCCGCAGGAGATGACCGCGTCCGTGACGCCTTCCTCGGCCAGCCAGTTCAGCTGGTGGCCGATGATCGGGGTCCCGGTGCCGGGAATCTCGACCATCGGCTTGGGTCGGTCGTCGGTGTACGGGCGGAGACGTGAGCCCTGGCCGCCGGCCAGGACCACGGCCTGCGTGGGATAAGGATGCGGGGCACCTGTCATGGATCGCACCCTATGCGGTGCGAGCGGGGGTCACTGGGCGGCGGCGACGCCGGTGGCGAAGGAGGTGTCGCAGACCGGGCGGGAGAAGGCCTGAGCGCGGTGTGCGGCGCCGTACTTGGCGACCGCGGCACGGCCGAGGTCACGGGCGATGGAGACGCAGTGCTTGGCCAGCGAGGGCCGCTTGGTGGTCGCCTCCTGGAGGTGGGTCAGGGCGACGCCCGGGTCCTTCTCCTGGAGCTCGACCAGGAGGCGCTTGCGCAGGGCCTCCTCGGGGGCGCGGGCGGCGGTCTTGGTGACGGCCCTCCCGGCGGCCGCGGTCAGTACCTGGGAGTCGGTGGCCGTCGACGACGCCCACGGGACGGCGGTGACGGCGAGGGTCCCGGACAGCACCAGGACGACGGGGAGGACGAGGGCGAGAGTTCTGCCGATGCGGCGGGCTGCGGAGTTCACGGTCGCGATCGTAGCGAGGAGTGATGATTTGGCGACATTTGGTCACCTTATCGGGGGACGCAATGGCTCGTCGGTGCGGTTGTGGGGTTGACGCACTGGTGCGGAAAGTCGGGTTATGTCCCTATGGTGCCGACTTGGCGGCGGGGGTGCGGGAGTTGTTGCCGGCGAACGCCGCGGCGGCGGCCCCGGGGTGCCCGGGACCGCCGCCACGCTCGCTCTCCGCCCGTATCAGTCGGTGAGGCGCTCCCCGGACGACGTCGAGAAGACATGCGTCTCGCCCGCCCGCGGCACGACGTGCAGCCGGCTGCCCTTCTCCGGGACCTGGCGGCCGTTGACCCGTACGACGAGATCCTTGACCTCGCCGCCGACCTCTGCGGTGCCGTACACATAGCCGTCGGCGCCGAGTTCCTCGACGACATTGACCGTGATGGCCAGACCGGCCGGCGCGTCCGCGGACTCCTTGGACAGCGACTTCGCGGCGGCACCGTTCTGCTCGACGATGTCGAAGTGCTCGGGGCGCACGCCCACGGTCACCGTCCGGTCGCCCTTGTCGGCCGCCGAGGCCAGCGCCTCACGGGGGACCGGGACGACGCTGTTGCCGAACTTCACGCCGCCGTCGGTGATCGGCACCTCGACGAGGTTCATCGCGGGCGAGCCGATGAAGCCCGCCACGAACAGGTTCGCCGGCCGGTCGTACATGTTCCGCGGCGAATCGATCTGCTGGAGCAGACCGTCCTTGAGTACGGCGACCCGGTCGCCCATCGTCATCGCCTCGACCTGGTCGTGCGTGACGTACACCGTCGTGATCCCGAGCCGGCGCTGAAGCCCCGCGATCTGCGTACGGGTCTGGACGCGCAGCTTGGCGTCCAGGTTGGACAGCGGCTCGTCCATCAGGAAGACCTGCGGCTCCCGGACGATCGCCCGGCCCATCGCGACCCGCTGCCGCTGACCGCCGGACAGCGCCTTGGGCTTGCGCGACAGGTACTCCGTGAGGTCCAGGATCTTCGCCGCGTCCTCGACCTTCTGTCGGATCTCGGCCTTCGGCACACCGGCGATCTTGAGCGCGAAGCCCATGTTGTCGGCGACCGTCATGTGCGGATACAGCGCGTAGTTCTGGAACACCATGGCGATGTCCCGGTCCTTGGGCGGAAGGTGGGTGACATCGCGGTCCCCGATACGGATGGCGCCTCCGTCGACGTCCTCCAGCCCCGCGAGCATCCGCAGCGAGGTGGACTTGCCGCATCCGGAGGGGCCGACCAGAACAAGGAATTCGCCGTCTTCGATGGCGATGTCCAGTTTGTCGACGGCGGGCTTGTCGGAACCCGGGTAGATCCGGGTTGCCTGGTCATACGTGACCGTAGCCATGGTGAAAATCCCTTCACCGGCAGGAACGTGCCGGACGATCCGAGTAAAAGGAGTGGTGTAGTCCACTGATATGGACTCTCCGTGACGCTACCCGCGGCGGGCCCCGATGTCAGTAGCCCGGCAGTCACGAAATGGGAACCGGCATCCGGCGCGCCTGGGTACACTGCTTCACGCACGCCTCCTTAGCTCAGCTGGCCAGAGCACCGCTCTTGTAAAGCGAAGGTCGTCGGTTCGAATCCGACAGGGGGCTCTGAGTGTGAACGCGGTGGGCTGTGGCTTGGCTACGCAGCGGTGTTCTTGTCGGCCCCGGGCTTTGTGTCCGGGGCCGTTTGCGTGTGAGGCGGGCGTGGGCGGGCGGGGAGTGAAGTCCGGTGCTGCTGTGGGTTCTGCGGTGTTGTTCGGTGTGCTGGTCGTTGTTGCTCGGTGGGGGCGGTGTGGGGCGGGCCGTGGCGGATGGGAGGGGGATGGCGGATATAATTGAGTGAATGCACATAAAGAGGTGCAATTGGTGAGTAAGGGATTCGCCGAGGCGGAATACGAGAGCGGCGAGGCCGGTGCTGAGGGCATGCGGCTCGACCGTGAGGGGCAGGCCGAGGCGTTCGACGCGATCGGTGACCGCTATGACGAGGCGTTTCCTTACAAGAAGGGGCAGCTGGCGGCCGCTGAGTGGCTGATCAGGTCGCTGGCCGGCGGATCACGGGTGCTGGATCTGGGCTGTGGCACCGGGCTGCCGACCGCCCGGCAGCTGGTGGACGCGGGGTTCGAGGTGGTCGGCGTCGATCTGTCCCGCGGGATGGTGGCGCTCGCCCGGGAGTATGTGCCCGGGGCGACGTTTCACCGGCTGGACATCGCCGACCTCGGGCCCGGCGGTCCTCATGACCTGGGTCGCTTCGATGCCGTCGCGGCCTTCTTCTCGCTGCTGATGCTGCCGCGGGGGGAGATCCCCGTCGTGCTGCGGATGGTCCACGACCTGCTGCTGCCCGGTGGTCTTTTCACCCTCTCGATGGTGGAGGCCGACGTGGACTACTTCACGATCCCGTTCCTCGGCCATGCCATCCGGGTGTCCGGCTACCTGCGGGACGACTTGCGCGAGGTTGTCGAGCAGGCGGGCTTCGCGGTCGTCGAGGAGTCCTCGTACACCTACGCGCCGGAGATCTCGGACGTGCCGCCCGAGGAGCAGATCTTTCTCAACTGCGTGCGACGCGGCTGAGACCGCGCCGCGCGGTCCCGGGCACCTCCGGACGGATGAGACAAGTGATGGAGCCGCACCCCCGAGCCGATACGAACACCGCCCCGTCGGCCCAGCAGCCGGGCGAGGCGGCGCGGCGGACACCGCCGTCCCGGCCGTCGTCGCCCGGAAGCGGCCGTTCCGGCGAGGTGCCCGTGGGAGCGCCGGAGGGCCTGGTGGCCCCCGGCCGCGGTGCGGCTCGCGTGGTGCCGGCCGTCGGAGCTTCTGCGGAGGGTGGCGGAGCTTCTGCGGAAGGCGGTCGGGACGAGACGGAGGGTGGTCGGGACGAGGCGGAGGGGGGCCGGGACGAGGCGGAGCGAGGCGCGGACCCGGAGCGTGGCCCGGGCGCCTCGGAGGCGGAGGGTGGTCCCGGCGCCTCGGAAGCGGAGCATGGCCCCGAGGCGCAGTCGGAGCGGCTTCGGTTTCTTGACCTCGCGGCGCGGCGGATCGCCCGGGGTGTCGACCTGGACGACGTGCTGCGGGGGCTTTACGAGACGGCGGTCCCCGCGTTCGCCGACGCGGTGCTGGTGCATCTGCGGGAGCCGCTGCCGACCGGGGAGGGGCGGCCGGCCGAGCCCCTGGTGCTGCGGCTGCACAGCTTCGCTCAGGGGCCGGGGGACGCGGTCACCGCGGCGCCTGCGGGGGCCGCCGGGCCCGTGCGTCCGACGGTCACCGGCCCGTTTGCCGAGCTGCTGCTGGCCCGGCGGCCCGTGTTCGGTGACGTGCCGGAGATCGAGTCCGTGGTGACCGAGCTGCTGGAGCCCGTGGTGGGCGTGCCGACGACGCCGGCACCGGGCCGGCGGCTGATCATCGCTCCGCTGTACGGCCGGCGTCATCTGCTGGGTACCGTCGCCCTGTTGCGCGCGGCCGGCCGGCCCGCCTTCACGGCGGACGACCTGCTCGTCGCCGCCCAGCTCGCCACGCACACCGCCCTCGGTGTCGACGCGTCGATGCCCTACGGACACGAGGCCTCGGTCGCGGACGCCCTCCAGCTCAGGATGCTGCCGTCGTCGCTCCCCGAGACCACCGGGGTCCGGCTGGCGAGCCGGTATCTGCCGGCGGCCGAGACCTCCCAGGTGGGCGGGGACTGGTACGACGCGATTCCGCTGCCCGGCAACCGGGTCGCGCTGGTGGTGGGCGATGTCATCGGCCACTCCATGACCTCCGCCGCGATGATGGGCCAGCTGCGCACCACGGTGCAGACCCTCGCCCGGCTCGACCTGCCGCCGGAGGAGGTCCTGTACCACCTCGACGAGCAGGCCCAGCGCCTCGGCAGCGAGCACATGGCGACCTGCCTGTACGCCATCTACGACCCGATATCGCAGCGGCTGCTGGTGGCCGACGCGGGGCATCCGCCCCCGGTGCTGCTGCACCCGGACGGCTCGGGCGAGGTGCTTCAGGTCCCGCCCGGCGCGCCGATAGGAGTGGGCGGCGTCCCCTTCGAGACCTGGGAGCTGCCCGCGCCGACCGGAGGGACGCTGCTCCTGTACACCGACGGCCTCGTCGAGTCGCGTCACAGGGATGTCTGGACGGGCGTGGAGCTGCTGCGTGGCCGCCTGGAGGAGGTGGCCGCGCGGGGCGCCCCGCCGCCGCTGGACATGCTCTGCGACGCGGTGCTGACCGTCCTGGATCCGGACGCCCGGGATGACGATGTGGCGCTGCTGGCCGCCCGGTTCGAGGGTTTCGCGCCGCTCAATGTCGCGTACTGGTTCCTCAGCCCGCAGCCGCAAACGGCCGGGCGGGCACGGCAGCTGACCCGCCGGGCGCTGCACCGCTGGGGCCTGAGCTCGATGCTCGACGCGACCGAGCTCATGGTCAGCGAGGTGGTGACGAACGCGGTGCGCTACGCCTCCCGGCCGATCGCCTTGCGACTGCTGCGCACCGATGTGCTCCGGTGCGAGGTGGGCGACGATTCGCCGCAGGTGCCCCGGATGCGGCGCGCTCAGGCGGGTGACGAGGGCGGACGGGGCCTGTTCCTGGTCGACCAGCTCGCCCGGCGCTGGGGAGCGACGCTGCTGAGCACCGGGAAGGTGGTCTGGTTCGAGCAGCAGATACCCGAGGAATACCGTCAACAGGGGCCGGATGCCGCGTAGTTCGCCGTCCGCGGGATGTTCGCCTTGCTTGCCCGTCTGCCCGTCTGCCCGTCTGCCCGTCTGCCCGTCTGCCCGTCTGCCCGTCTGCCCGTCTGCCCGCTTGCCTGCCTGCTTGCCCGCCTGTCGGCCCGCCTGCTTGCCCGTCTGCCCGCCTGTCTGCCCGCCTGCCGCGTCCGGCTCCGGCGCGTGGTCAGCGTGCGGCAGGCAGCGTGATCGTGAAGGTGCTGCCCTTGCCGGGGGCGGTGCGGACGGTGGCGGTGCCGCCGTGGGCCTCGGTGATGGAGCGGACGATGCTCAGGCCGAGGCCGGTGCCGCCGCTGGTCGGGCTGCGGGACTCGTCGCCGCGGTAGAAGCGCTCGAAGATCCGCTCGGCCGTCGCGGGGGGCATCCCGGGGCCCTGATCGGTGACCGTCAGCTGCGCGGTGCCGTCGGGCAGGGCGCGCGCCGTCACGGACACCGGGGTGTCCGGCGGGGTGTGGCGCAGTGCGTTGCTCAGGAGGTTCTGGAGCACCTGGCGCAGCCGGTCCTCGTCGCCGCGGGCGAACACCTCGCCGGGCACCTCGACGGTCAGGGGCCGGCCGGGGTCGACGACCCGGGCATCGGTGACCGCGTCGTCGGCGAGTGCGCCGAGGTTCACCGGTGCGTGCGCGATCGGGCGGCGCTGGTCGAGCCGGGCGAGCAGCAGCAGCTCCTCGACCATGGAGTGCATCCGGGCGGCCTCGCCCTCGATGCGCAGCATCGCGCGCTCGATGAGTGCGGGGTCCTGGGCCAGGCCGTGAAGATGGAGCTGGGCCCAGCCCCTGATGGTGGTCAGCGGAGTGCGCAGCTCATGGGAGGCGCTGGCCACGAACTGCCGGAGCTGCTCCTCGGACCGCTGCCGTTCGCCGAAGGCCCGGTTGAGGGCGGTGCCGACCTCTCCCACCTCGGAGTGGCGCTCGGTGACGTCGATGCGCTGGTCGAGGTCGCCGTCGGCGATCGCGGTCGCGGTGGCGGCCATGTTCCGCAGCGGTCGCAGGCCGACGTTCAGCACCCCGCGGCTGAGCAGCACGATGCCCCCGAGCACGGCCAGCGTGGCGGCGGAGTCGGCGCCGACCAGCCAGTACACGACGTCTTCGGCCGGCTGGAGGCTCTTGGCGACGACCACCCTGCTGAACTGCCGGGGCGGTGAGCCGGGGGTGCGCCGGACCGTGGCGGAGTGGCCGTAGGGGAAGCTCAGAGCGCGGTAGCGGGGGACGGGCGCCCCCTCGGCGGAGAGGGTGACGAGGTGCTCGGCGAAGCCGTCGGGGACCGGGTCGGGCAGCTCGGGGCGGGAGCCGGCCTGCCCGTCGGGGTCCCGGGCGGGGGTCTGGGCGACCACCCGGCCCCGGTCGTCGATCAGCGCGACGTAGGTGCCGTCGGGTATCAGGGAGTTGAGGTTGCCCCCGTCGATCGGGGTGTGCGGCCGGTGCACCCGGTGCTGCACGGTCTTCCGGGCGTTGGTGAGGGTGGCATCGGCGGCATCGACGAGGTTGAGCCGCAGCCCGATCAGCGACACCGCGTTGACGGCCACCATGCCCACGGTCGCCAGCAGGACGACGCCCACCATCAGGCGGGCCCGCAGGGAGCCGCGCCAGGCGCCGGCCATCTCACCCGCCTTCGGGGAGCCGCAGGCTGTAGCCGAAGCCGCGCATGGTGTGGATCAGGGCGGGAGGGTGGGTGTCCACCTTCGCGCGGAGGCGGGAGACCAGCTTCTCGACGACACCGTCGCCGAAGTGGTGCTGCCACACGTGGTCCATGATCTGTTCCTTCGACATCACCTGGTCGGCGTTGATCAGCAAGTAGCGCAGCAGCTTGTACTCGGTCGGCGACAGCGCGATCAGCCGGTCCCCGCGACGGACCCGCCGGCTGCGCTCGTCCACGGTCAGATCGGCGAAGCACAGCAGCGGGCCGGCCTCCGCGGACCGCCCGGCCCGCCGTAGCAACGCATGCACCCGGGCGAGGAGTTCGGGCAGGCTGAACGGCTTGGTGAGGTAGTCGTCCGCGCCCATCGCGAAGCCCGTCACCCGGTCCTCGACGGAGTCCCGCGCGGTCAGGAACAGCACCGGCAGCCGCGCCCCGTTGGCCACCAGCCGCCGGCAGACCGTGAATCCGTCCAGGTCGGGCAGCAGGACATCCAGCACCAGCAGATCCGGGGGCAGGTCCGCGTAGGCGCGCAGGGCCTCACCGCCGCAGCCGGCGGTCGCGACCTCGTACCCGGCGAGGCTCAGCGTGGTCTGGAGCAGCTCCGTCATCCGCGGGTCGTCATCCACGACGAGCAGCCGCTGCCCGCTTCCTCGGGGCAGCGGTGCGTCGCTCGTCGGCGAGGCGGAAAGCATGGCAGTCACCCATCACGTCATGGAGTCTGCGGGGACAACGTGCGCACCCGTCCGCCGGTTCCCCGGCGGTCCGAGCGGCGCGGGCGCACACCGGCTCCGGCTGTCAGGCAATGGTCAGGTTGCCGACCGGGACCGGTCAACGGGGCCCGTTTCTCTGGAGTCACGACACCGGACCGACCACCGTCCGCCGCGACGTCTGGAGACCCCGTGGCCCCTGCCGCAGACCTTGCACCCGGTGGTGCGGACGCCGTCCGTACCGCTGTCCGGAAACGGCTGCGCAGCACCCTGATCGACGTGACGCCCGTCTTCGGGTTCACCCTGACCTTCGCCCTCACCCACCAACTAGGGGTCGCGCTGACGCTCGCCCTCACCACCGGCGCCGGGGTCTTCCTGCTCCGGCTGGTGCGCAGGGAGCCCGTACGGCAGGCGCTCGTCTTCCTCGCGGTCGTCTGTGTCCAGGGCGTGTTGGCCGCGCGCACCGGGGACGCGGTCAACTTCTTCCTTCCGCACCTCGTGCTGCACGGAGTGATGACCGTGGTCACGCCGGTGCTGTTGTGGTTCGGCTGGCCGCCGCTGGGCGTGCTGGTGGGGCTGATCACGGGGGAGGGGACCAGTTGGCGCCGCTGCACGGTGCGCCGCCGGGCCTTCGTCAAAGGCCATCTGGTCGTCTACGCCGGCAATCTCCTGACGCTGTCGGTCCAGCTCCCGTTGTTCCTGTCCGGCCAGGCGGTCGCCCTGGGCACGGTCGATGTCTTCGGCCCGCTCGTCCTCGCGCTCGGCGCCCTCCTGGGGTGGCGCGTCCACCTGCGCGCCGTCGGTACGCACCGCTGCGACACCCCCGTTGACCCGGGCCTCGCTCTCTCGCCCCCTTTGGAAAGGACCGTTCGATGACCACTACGCAGCCCACCACCGGCCACGAGCCCGCCACCGGCCACGAGCCCACGACCGGCCCCGGGCCCCTCGCCGGTATGCAGCCCGCCGCCAGGCCCATGCCCATGGAACGGGCCTGCCCCTTCAGCGCCCCGGAGGAGTTCCGGACGCTGCGGGAGGAGGAGCCGGTCACGCCGGTGACCTTCCCGGACGGTGCGAAGGGCTGGCTGGTCAGCCGGTACGCGGACGTACGGGCGGTGCTCACCGACCCGCGGTTCGGCGCCAACCGCCGACTGCTCCGGGCCGGCGACCCCGCGCAGGACGGCGCTCCGCTGCCGCCGCCCCCGCCGGGCATGTTCATCATGATGGACCCCCCGGAGCACACCCGGTTCCGGCGGCTGCTCACCGGCCAGTTCACGGTGCGCCGGATGCAGAAGCTGGCCCCGGCGATCGAGCGGATCGTCGCCGAGCACCTCGACGCGATGGCGGCCGCCGAGGGGCCCGTCGACCTTCTCCGGGTCTTCGCGCTGCCCATTCCCTCGCTGGTGATCTGCGAGCTCCTCGGGGTGCCGTACGCGGACCGGGAGCAATTCCAGCAGAACGCCGGCCGGCTGCTCCGGATCGACGCGAGCCAGGAGGAAGCCCTTCAGGCCCATACGGCGATGAACCAGCACATCCACCAACTGGCCGTCGCCAAGCGCGCCCACCCCACCGACGACATCCTCAGCGGCCTGGTGCAGTCCGAACAGCTCACCGACGAAGAGGTGGCCGGCGTCGGCGCGTTGCTGCTGCTCGCCGGGCACGAGACCACCGCGAACATGATCGCGCTGGGAACCATGTGCCTGCTGCGCAACCCCGGGCAGCTGGCGGCGCTGCGCGCCGATCCCGCCCTCATGGACGGCGCCATCGAGGAGCTGCTGCGCTACCTGACGATCGTTCAGTACGGCCTGCGCCGGGTCGCTTTGGAGGACGTGGAGCTGGGCGGCCAACTGATTGAGGCAGGCGCCACCGTTGTCGCCTCCCTGACCTCGGGGAACCGGGACGCGACGCACTTCTCCGGCGACCCCGACGCGCTGGACGTCAGCCGGCCCTACAGCCCGCACCTCGCGTTCGGACACGGCGTCCACCAGTGCATCGGGCAGCAGCTGGCCCGGGTGGAGATGAAGGCCGCGCTGTCCGCCCTGATCGAGCGGTTCCCCACCCTGCGGCTGGCGGTACCGGCGGACCAGGTGCCGATGCGCGACGACATGCTCATCTACGGCGTCCACAAGCTGCCCGTGACCTGGTAGCCGGCCCGGCCGCCGAACGTCACCAAGCCACCGGAGAAAGGGAATTCCGATGAAGGTCATCATCGACGAGGACAAGTGCGTCGGCGCGGGGCAGTGCGTACTGTCCGCCGCCGAGGTCTTCGACCAGCGCGACGAGGACGGCATCGTCGTCCTGCTCGACGCCACCCCGCCGGACGCCCGGCGCGCCCCGGTCGAGGAAGCCGCCGCCCGCTGCCCCGCGCTGGCCATCGAGGTGCTGCCGTAGTGGCGGCCATGGACCGGATCGTCCTGGTGGGCGCGTCAGCCGCGGGGCTCACCGCGGCCGACGCCCTCCGGCGCGAGGGCTTCACCGGATCGCTGACGCTGGTCGGGGAGGAACTGTGGGCCCCGTACGACCGGCCCCCGCTGTCCAAACAGGTGCTGGCCGGTGCCTGGGAACCGGAACGGGCCGTGCTGCGCCAGGAGGCCGACATCCGGCGGCTGAACCTGGACCTCCGGCTGGGCTGCCGGGCAACCGGGCTGGACCCGGAGGCGCGCACCGTCACCTTGGCCGACGGCGACCGGCTGCGCTACGACGGCCTGCTGCTCGCCACCGGGCTGCGGCCCCGCCGGCTGCCCTTCGGCCACGATCTGGCCGGGGTGCATGTGCTGCGCACGCTCGACGACGCCCTGACACTGCGGACGCAACTGTGCGCCGGCCCCCGGGTCGTGGTGATCGGCGCCGGCTTCCTCGGCAGCGAGATCGCCGCCACCGCGCGGGGTCTCGGCCTGGACGTCGCCCTCGTCGACACCGAGCCCACTCCGCTGGCCCGGCAGGTCGGCACCTGGGTGGGCGGGCTGGTGGCGGACCTGCACCGGGACCACGGGGTCCGGCTGCACCTGGGGCGCGGGGTCACCGGCGTGACCGGGGCGCACGGCCGGGTCACCGCCGTGACCCTCGACGACGGCACCCGGCTCCCCGCCGATGTGGTGGTGGTCGCGATCGGTTCGGTGCCGGCCGTCGACTGGCTGGCCGGCTCCGGCCTCCCCCTGGGCGACGGGGTGCGCTGCGACAGCCACTGCCGGGCCGCGCCCGGGGTGTACGCGGCGGGCGACGTGGCCAACTGGCCGGACCCGGCCACCGGCGGCCGGGTCCGTCTCGAACAGCGCATGAACGCCACCGAGCAGGCCCACGCCGCCGTCCGGAACCTGCTCGCCGGCCCCGGGGGCTCCGTGCCCTACACGCCGGTCCCGTTCGGCTGGACCGATCAGTACGACGCCAAGATCCAGTTCCATGGCCGCTGCCCCGCCGACGCCCGGGTGGAATGCGTCGACGGCGACCCGCAGGCCCGCCGCTTCGTCGCGCTCTACCATCTCGGCGGCCGGGTGGTGGGCGCGCTCGGCTGGAACAGCGCCCGCGCCCTGCGCCCATACCGCGCCCACATCGGCACGGCCGGTGCGGTGACGGCCGGTCAGGGCGTCGGTTCGGCATGACCCGCCACGGGCGCGTGGGCGGCCGTCAGCCGAGCCGCTCCCCGCGGGGACGAGAGGGAGCCCCGGGCGCGCCCGGCGACAAGAACGGGAGGTGTGCACCGGGGCAGAGGTGAACTGGAGGAGTGAAGAGGCCCATGAGGGTGGGCATTCGGCGGGCCGAAGGGGCCGGAGCGGCGTAAGTTCGCCGCCATGGTGACTTCGATGACGCAGGTGGACTACGGGCGGCGGATGGCGCGTGCGGGCCGGGCCGCCGCCGATGCCGGGCTGGCCGGGCTGATCGTGACGCCGGGACCGGATCTGACGTGGCTGTGCGGCTACCGGCCGACCGCGGTCACCGAACGGCTGACCGCCCTGGTGATCGAGCCGGAGCGGCGCCCGCGGCTGCTGGTGCCCGTATTGGAGTACCCGGATGCGGAGTACTCCCCGGGGGCCTGGGCGATGGAGGTGTCGGGCTGGACCGATGGTTCGGACCCGTATGCCGAGGTCGCCAAGTGGATGGCTCCACAGGGCCGTTACGGGATGTCCGACTCGACCTGGGCGATGCATCTGCTGGGGCTCCAGCGCTCGGTGCCGGGGAGTGGGTACGCCGCGCTGTCCGAGGTGCTGCCGATGCTGCGCGCCGTCAAGGACGCCCACGAGGTGGAGCTGCTGGCCGCGGCCGGGGCCGCCGCCGATGCGGCCTACGAGGAGATCCTGGCCGTCCGCTTCGGCGGGCGGCGGGAGTCCGAGGTGGCGGCGGACCTGGTGCGGCTGCTGACCGAGCACGGCCACAGCCAGGTGGACTTCACGATCGTGGGGTCGGGCCCCAACGGCGCCAATCCGCACCATGAGGCGGGGGAGCGGGTCATCGAGGACGGCGACATGGTCGTGCTCGACTTCGGCGGCCTCAAGGACGGCTACGGGTCGGACACGACGCGCACCGTGCACGTCGGGGAGCCGGGCGCCGAGGAGCGCAAGGTGCACGACATCGTGCGGGAGGCGCAGCAGGCGGCCTTCGAGGCGGTGCGGCCCGGCGTCGCGTGCCAGGACGTCGACCGGGTGGCCAGGAAGGTGATCAAGGCCGCGGGCTACGGCGAGTACTTCATCCACCGGACCGGCCACGGCATCGGGGTGACCACCCATGAGCCGCCGTACCTGGTCGAGGGCGAGCATCTGCCGCTGGTACCCGGGATGTGCTTCTCGATCGAGCCGGGAATCTATCTGCCGGGCCGCTTCGGGGTGCGGATCGAGGACATCGTGACGTGCACGGAGTCCGGCGGGCGCCGGCTGAACCAGACGGCGCGGGAGATGGCGGTGGTGCGGTAGGCGGGGGTGGTCCGGTAGGTGGGGTGGTGCCGCCCCCCCCCGGGGAGCCGGCCCGCCCCGCCCCGGATGGCCGGGCCAACCCCGCCCGCCCCCTGAGGGGTTGACTCCTACGGCACCAGGACGACCTTGCCCATCGTGGCGCGGGACTCCAGCGCCCGGTGGGCGGCCGCGGCCTCCGCCAGGGGGAAGCGCTGGACCGCCGGCACCAGCCGGCCCGCCGCGGCCTCCGCCAGGGCCGCGGTCTCCAGGGTGCGGAGCGGGTCGTCGCCCCCGGCCCTGGCCAGCATCGGCGGGCCGAGGACCTGCTCCGACGTGATTCCGCGGGCCGCCGTCTCGCCCTCCGCGAACTCCAGCGGCCCGCCGGTGAGCAGGCCGCCGGAGGACCAGCCGAAGACCAGATGACGGCCCCCCTTGGCGAGCAGATCCACGGCCGCGCGTCCGGGGGCCCCGCCGACCGAGTCGAAGACGAGGGTGGCACCGGCCGCGCCCCGGCCGTCGAGGAACGCCCGTACCAGGGACGGCCAGTCGTCGCGGGTGTAGTCGACGGCGAGATCGGCGCCCAGTTCGCGGACGCGTGCCACCTTCGCGGCGCCGCCGGCCAGGCCGATGACCGTGGCGCCGGTGTTCCTGGCGTGCTGGACGAGCAGGGAGCCGATGCCGCCGGCGGCCGCGGGGACGAGCGCGATGTCGTCGGCGGTGAGGCCGGCGAAGAGCAGGATGCCCATGGTGGTGCGACCGGTGCCGATCATGGCGACGGCTTGGGCCGCGTCCAGGCCCTCAGGGATCGCGTGCAGCCGCCCGGCGGCGACGACGGCGCGTTCCGCGTAGCCGCCGGGGGCTGTGCCCAGGTGGGCGACGACGCGCCGGCCGAGCCAGTCGGGGTCGGTGCCCTCGCCGAGCGCCTCGACCGTGCCGGCGACTTCCCGTCCGGGTACGGTCGGCAGCTCGGGGAGCGGCACCGGCCCGCCCGGTCTGCCCTCGCGCAGGGCGGTGTCCAGGAGGTGGACACCGGCCGCCGCCACCGCGATCCGGACCTCACCGGGCCCGGGGAGCGGGTCCTCGACCGTCTCGTGGCGGAGGTTCTCGGCGGGGCCGAAGGTGTGCAGCCGTATCGCGTGCATGGCGGTATCTCCTTGAGGAGTGCGGGCCTCGGTGGGTGGGCAACCGCCCGCCACTCTCTTCCCTCAAGCTTGGTTGAGGTCAAGACGGTTCGTACGGCGCGGCCCGGCGGGGTTGTCCCGCGACGGCGGGACGTCCCGCGACGGCGGGGCGGGCGCCTGCCCGGGCGGGCGGGAGCGGGGCACGGCGGGAGCCCCCGCACGACGACCGGCAATCGGGTGTTTCCGCAGTTCAGAGCTCATTGTCAGTGGTGTGGTTCACGATGGGTGGGCAGGTGCGAGGGGGCACGAACGGCAGGGAAGGCGGTGATCGCGTGGCAGAGCGCGGCAAGGAGACGGTGCCGGCGGTGCGGCGGCCGCAGGTGCGGCTTCCGGAGCTGACGGCGTACGACGGCGGCGAGCTGGAGCCCGAAGGGGACTACGACGGGCTGGAGTTCGCGGACGCCGACTGGACCGGCCAGTCGGCGCGCGGCGCCCGCTTCATGGACTGCGCGGTACGACGCTGCGCGCTGGACGAGACCGCGCTCGGCCGGGCCCGGATCATCGACAGCGTGCTGAACGGAGTCCGCGGGGTCGGCACGGATCTGTCCCAGGCGTCCCTGCGCGACGTGGAGGTGTCCGACGCCCGGCTCGGCGGGACCCAGCTGCACGGGGCGGTCCTGGAGCGGGTCGTGGTGCGCGGCGGAAAGATCGACTTCCCGAATCTGCGGCAGGCGAAGCTGCGGGATGTCGCCTTCGAGGGGTGTGTCCTGGTCGAGGCGGACTTCGCGGGCGCGGTGCTGGAGCGGGTGACCTTCGACGACTGCACCCTGACCCGGGTGGACTTCTCCGAGGCACGGATGAAGGACGTCGATCTGCGGGGCGCGGCCGCGCTGGACATCGCCCGGGGGATCGACCGCCTGTCGGGCGCGGTGATCAGCTCGGCCCAACTGCTCGATCTGGCCCCGGTGTTCGCGGCACAGGTAGGGGTGCGGGTGGAGTGAGGGGGCCAGACGGGGCCATGGCGCGGAGCCGGGGCGGCGTATCGAGGGGGCGGCGTGGCGCCCGGCTCGTCGCCGGAGGGGGACGGTGTGACGCCCGGGCCCCGTCGGCGTACGGCCGGCGCGCGGTGCGGGCGTCGGCTCTGACGTTCAGACGCGGGGGAAACGGGCCTGGAGGTCCCAGATGGCGGGGTTGTCGCCGAGGCCGTCGTGCATATCGGTGAGGTCGGCGATCAGATCGTGCAGAAAGTCGCGGGCCTCGCGGCGCAGCGCGGAGTGGTTGAAGGTGAGCGGGGCCTCGTCGGCCGCCATCCAGTCGGCGTCGACGTCCACCCACCCGAAGCGGCGCTCGAAGAAGATCCGGTCGGCGGACTCGGTGAAGTCCAGCTCGGCGTGGACCGGGCGGGCGGAGCGATTGCCCCGGGGGTCGGTGTCGAGCTGCTCGACGATGTCGCACAGTGCCCAGGCGAAGTCGAGGACCGGCACCCAGCCCCAGGCCGTGGACAGCTCGCGGTCCGTCTTCGTGTCGGCGAGATAGACGTCACCGCAGAAGAGGTCATGGCGCAGCGTGCGCACGTCCGCGGTCCGGTAGTCCGTCTGCGGCGGATCCGGGAAGCGGCGGGAGAGGGAGTAGCCGAGGTCGATCACAGCTTGATGGTGTCACGCGGTCCGTGGCCGCCGTCCGGTGCCGTCCGGTCAGGGCAGCAGCCGCTGGTCCCTGGCCACGGAGACCGCGGCGGTCCGGCCGGCCACCCCGAGCTTGTCGTAGATCCGGGCCAGGTCCGCCTTGACCGTGACCTCGCTCGTCGACAGCGCACGGGCGATCTCGCGGATGCTCAGCCCACGGGCCAGCCGGCCGAGGATATGGAGCTCCCGTTCGGTGAGCGTGGGGCGCGGGCTGCGCATCTGGGCCAGGACGTGATGGGCGACCGGCGCGGCGAGCGTGCTCCGGCCCGCGGCCGCGGCCCGGATCGCGGCGAACAGCTCCTCCGGCGGCTCGGCCTTGAGCAGATGTCCGGCGGCCCCGGCCTCAAAGGCCCGGGCGATGTCGGTGTCGGTGTCATAGTCGGTCAGCACGAGGACCCGGGGGGAGCCGGGGGCGTCGGCGCGGGTGATGCGCCGGGTGGCCTCGACGCCGTCGATACCGGAGCCGAGCCGCAGATCCAGCAGGACGACATCGGGGCGGAGCGCGGCGGCCAGGGCCACGGCCTCCTCGCCGTTCCCGGCCTCGCCGATGACCTCGATGCCGGGGGCACTGCTGAGCAGGGCGAGCAACCCTGCGCGTACGACGTCATCGTCGTCGCAGAGCAGCACGCTCACGGTCGGGTGCGCGGATTCGGCGGCGGATCGGCTCATGGGCTGCGCTCCAGGAGGACAGCGACGGACGGGACGGTGCCCCGCGCCCGGCGCCGCTTCCATGGTGCCCTCACCCGGCCATTCCCGCAGACCGGCACCCCTACGACCACCTGGTCCCCGCCCCCTCGCGCGCTGTCTCACCCCGGCTCCTGCCCCCGGCCGCGGGCTCCGCGAAGGCCAGTTCTCGCCGTGATGCCCCGCCCACAGTTGCTCCGCCTCGGGCCCGCGGGCTCCGGAACCCCCCGGTCTCGCCGCGATGTCCCGCCCCCGGCTCCTCCGCCCCCGGCTCCACTGCCCCCGCGGGCTCCGCGAAGGCCAGGTCTCGCCACGATGCCCTGGCCGCGGCCTCCGCGAACGCCTGGCCCCACCACGGCGCCCGCTCACGCCCCCGCAGCCCCTCGCCCCCCGCGGCCTCCGCAAGCGCCCAGCTCGCCACGATCCCCCCGCGGCGCCTCCCCGGCCCCCCACGCCCCCTACGCCGTAGTCAGCACCCGCGGGCCCTCGTCCGTCACCGCCACCGTGTGCTCGAAGTGGGCGGCGCGGGAGCCGTCCGTGGTGCGCAGGGTCCAGCCGTCGCCGGCCGCGTAGTAGTCGTTCTTGCCGCCGGCCAGGAACATAGGCTCGATGGCGAGGACCAGGCCGTGGCGGAGGATCATGCCGCGGCGCGGGCGGCCGTCATTGGGGACCCCCGGGTCCTCGTGCATCTGTCGGCCGATGCCGTGTCCGCCGAAGTCCTCGGGGATGCCGTAGCCGGCGGCGCGTCCGATGCTGCCGATCGCATGGGAGATATCGCCGATCCGGGCGCCGACCACGGCCGCCGCGATGCCCGCCTCCAGGGCCCGCCGGGTGGTGTCCATGAGCCGCTGGTCCTCGGGGCGGGCGGTGCCGACCGTGAAGCTGAGGGCCGCGTCGCCGGCCCAGCCGTCCACCAGGGCGCCGCAGTCGATGCTCACCAGGTCGCCGTCGCGCAGCCGGGTCCCGTCCGGGATGCCGTGCACGATCGCGTCATTGACGGAGACGCAGAGGACGGCGGGGAACGGGGTGGGGGCGAAGCTCGGGCGGTAGCCGAGGAACGGCGAGTCGGCACCGGCCTCGCGCAGGACCGTACGGGCGACCTCGTCCAGGTCCCGCAGCCGCATGCCCGGTGCGGCCGCCGCCCGCACCGCCTCCAGCGCCTTGCCGACGACCTGCCCGGCCACCCGCATGGCGTCCACCGCCGCGTCCGTCTTGATCTCCACCATCTGCCCGACCTCCTGCTCACCGCCGCCCGGGCCGCGCCACGGCAGCGGCACGGGCGGTATTTCTTTACCGGTATTTGTTTACCGGTATTAGTATCACGGGCATGGTGCGAACTCCCCTGACCCCTCAGGAACGTGAACGTGGCGAGCGGCTCGGCGCCCTGCTGCGAGCGGCGCGCGGCGAGCGGAGCATGGTCGAGGTCGCGGCGGCGGCGGGGCTGTCCGCCGAGACGCTGCGGAAGATCGAGACCGGCCGGGCGCCGACCCCGGCGTTCTTCACGATCGCCGCGCTCTCCGGCGCCCTCGGCCTGTCACTGGACGACGTGGCGCAGCTGTCCGCGCCCCCCGAAACGGTCACGGACGCGGTCGCCTGAACGGGCCCCTCCCGGCACCCCACTCACCACCGGGACGGCCCCACCCCCGTACGCGCGCCACACCCCCAGCCGTCCCCCTGAAAGCTCCCCCGCCCCAAACACGCGAAGGGCCGGCCCCCCACTGGGGAACCGGCCCTCCATAACGCCACCCGCTCCAGGCTCAGACCCTGCCTCAGGCTCAGACCTGCCTCAGGCTCATCAGGCTCAGACCTGCATCAGGCTCAGACCTGCGCCGGGCTCGGACTCATCTGGCCCAGGCCTGGATCCGGATCCGGATCTGGATCCGGCTCAGACGTTGACGCCGAAGTCCTGCGCGATGCCGACGAGGCCCGAGGCGTAGCCCTGGCCGACCGCGCGGAACTTCCACTCGGCGCCGTTGCGGTACAGCTCGCCGAAGACCATGGCGGTCTCGGTGGCGGCGTCCTCGCTGAGGTCGTAGCGGGCGATCTCGGTGCCGCCGGCCTGGTTGACGATGCGGATGAAGGCGTTCCGCACCTGGCCGAAGTTCTGGCTGCGGTTCTCGGCGTCGTAGATCGAGACCGGGAAGACGATCTTGTCGATGTCGGCCGGCAGCGCCGCGAGGTTGACGTTGATCTGCTCGTCGTCGCCCTCGCCCTGGCCGGTCACGTTGTCACCGGTGTGCACGATCGACTGGTCGGGCGTCGCCTTGTTGTTGAAGAAGACGAAGTGCTGGTCGGAGAAGACCTTGCCGCTCGGGTTGACCGCGATCGCGCTGGCGTCGAGGTCGAAGTCCGTGCCGGTGGTGGTGCGGACGTCCCAGCCGAGGCCCACCGTGACGGCGGTCAGGCCCGGTGCCTCCTTGGTGAGGGAGACGTTGCCGCCCTTGGACAGGCTTACAGCCATGGGAAGTCCCTTTCCTTGTCGACTCGTCGAAGCGTCGGGCTCCGCACTGCGCACGAAGCTACCGTTACCCACCACAACGCCATGAGGGGACCGCCAGGTTCCAGGAGTCTTTACTCTCTTTGCCGAATTCTGATGTGAACGCTCTGCACGGGCCCCGAAAAGCGGGTGACGGGGCCGTGCGCGGCGCGGGATCATAGGACTCATGTCCGGGCCCTATGTCATCCGCGGTTCGGTCGTCCTTCCAGAGGCCGAGCTCGTCTGGCGTTTCTCGCGTTCCTCAGGTCCGGGCGGCCAGCACGTCAACACCAGCGACAGTCAGGTCGAGCTGCGTTTCGACCTCGGCAAAACGCAGGCACTGCCGCAGGTGTGGAAAGAGCGTGCCCTGGAGCGGCTGGCGGGCCGCCTGGCCGGCGGCGTGCTGTCCGTACGGGCCTCCGAGCACCGCTCGCAGTGGCGCAACCGCGAGACCGCCGCCGTCCGGCTGGCCGCGCTGCTCGCCGAGGCGACCGCCCCGCCGCCCAAGCAGCGCCGTAAGTCGCGGATCCCACGGGGCATCAATGAGCGGCGGCTGCGCGAGAAGAAGCAGCGCGGCGATACCAAGCGCGGCCGCTCAGGCCGCGGCTGGGACTGACCGCCCCGGCCGTCCTGACCGCCCCGGCCGTCCTGACCACCCCGGCCGTCCCCGGGCTCACCCCAACTGCCGGTACTTCCCGCGGAAGTACGTCAGCGGCCCGTCCTCCTCGTTCGGCAGCGTCGTGGCCAGGACACGTGCGATGACCAGCGTGTGATCGCCTGCCACGACCCGCTGCTCGGTACGGCACTCCAGGGTCGCCAGGGCGCCCCCGATGAGGGGCGCACCGGACGCTTCGCCCCGTACATGCGCAATGTCCTTGAAGAGCAGCCGGTCGCTGATGCGGCCCTTCATGGCGAATCGTCCGGCGACCTGACGCTGATGTCCCGACAGCACCGAGACGGCCCAGTAGGGCTGCACCTCCAGCAGGTCGTCCATGCGCGAGTCGTTGCGAACGCTCACCATCACCAGTGGCGGGTCGAGGGACACGGAGAGGAACGCCGTGGCGGTCATGCCGACGTCCTCGCCGTGCGGCCCGCCGTCCGGGTCGTGGGCGGTGATCAGCACCACGCCGGCGGCTAGGCGGGACAGGGCGGCACGGAACTCGTCGTCACTCACCCCAACAGAATGCGGGATCGGCGCGCCCCCCGGCACGGAGGCGAGGGCGACGGCGGGTGCGGGGTGGGCGGCGGGCCCGGAGGCCGCCGCATCGGCGGGAGTCTTCGTGAACACGCCATAAACGCTAACTTCGGGCGGCCGCGGCGCGCATCGGGCCTCCGGACCACTCGCGTCCTAGGTCTGACGGCGGAGTTCCCGAATCGCTCGGAATTTGCGTTCAGTAAGTGTAGAAAGAGTGAAGGCGCGCTCCCGTGGCGGTTTTATGGAAGATCGCCAACCGTCCTTCATTGTTTGTGACTTGAGTCACAGCAGGCGCTAATTGTTGACCCTGTGTACCGAGTGAACAGCTCACTGTGATTCAGTGAGCGGGGAATCGGACGACAAGAAATCGTGGAGTTTGCTGTCGAGGTCTCAGGGAGAGCGAGCGATGGAGACCGAGTCGGAGCCATACGTCCGTCTTGCGACCCTGCGGCAGCTGCACCAAGTGGTCGCCGAGCTGAATACCGCACGTAGCCTTGCGGACACCTTGCAGACCGTCGCCGACGGCGTGATCACCGGGCTCGGCTATGAGCTGTCCGCGGTCAATCTCGTGCGGCCCGACGGCGATCTCGTGGTCGCCGCGGTCGCCGGCAGCGCGGGCGCCGAGGCCCTGATGGCCGGACGGGTCGGCTCCCGCGCCTCCTGGGAGCGCCGGCTGTCCATGGGCGAGCGCTGGGGCGATCTGCACTTCATCTCGCACACCGAGGGCTGGGTGCTCGATGATGACGACGTACCGCAGTGGCACACGGCCGGTCCCGCGCCCCGGTTCCCCGACGAGTGGCATCCCATGGACCGCCTCTTCGCGCCCATGTACACCGCGGCCAACGGGGGCGGCGAGCTGCTCGGAGTGATCTCCGTCGACCGGCCGCGCAACGGCCGGCGACCCGGCCCCTGGGGCCAGGAAGCGCTCCAGATGTACGCCTTCCAGTCCGCGATCGCGATCAGCAACGCCCGGCTGCGGGCCAACATGCAGCGCGCCCTGGTCCGGCTGGAGCGCGAGCAGCAGGCGCTGCGCGCCAGCGAGGAGAGCTTCCGGCAGGCGTTCGAGTATGCGCCGAGCGGGATGGCCGTCGCCGAAATGGGCGGTGACCAGCACGGACGGCTGCTCCGCACCAACGATGCGCTGTGCCGGCTGCTGGGCCGCCCGGCCTCCGGGATGCGCCGCTACTCCTTCTCCGACCTCGTCCACCCCGAGGACATCGGCACGCTGCTGCGCACCTCCGCCGAGGGCGGCCGTGCCGAGCTGCGGCTGGCCCGCCGGGACGGCTCCTACGTGTGGGTCTCGCTGCGCAACTCCGTCGTCGCCGACACCGCCGACGGCCCCCGCTTCCTGCTCACCCACGTCGAGGACATCGAGGAGCGCAAGCGGCACGAGCTCCAGCTCGCCCACCGCGCCAGCCACGATTCGCTGACCGGGTTGCCCAACAGCGCCGAGCTGCGGGCCCGGCTCGGCGCCCGGCTGTGCTCCCGCCCGCCCGGCTCGATGGCGGACGCCTACGCCTCCTCGGCCACCCTCAGCACCGACCCCCGCCATCCGAACGGCTTCCGGCCGGACGCCAAGGAGCCCTTCGACGGGCTCGACGGCTTCGAGGGCGGCCCCCCGCCCCCGTTCGACCACCATGTGCATCTCGTCGCCCCCGCGGACGGGCCGGCCGACGACGGCTCCAAGGGGCTCGCGGTCCTCTTCTGTGACCTCGACGGCTTCAAGTCGATCAACGACCGCTTCGGGCACAACACCGGCGACGCCGTGTTGATAGAGGTCGCCCGCCGGCTGACCAGCGGCGTCCGGGACGGTGACACGGTCGCCCGGCTCGGCGGCGACGAGTTCGTGGTGCTCGCCGACGGCCTCGGCACCGCCGACGCCCAGGACCTGGCGGTCCGGCTGCGGAACGCGATCATCCCGCCGATCCGGGTGGAGGGCCGGGCGGTCCGGGTGGGCGCCAGCTTCGGTATCGGCTGGGCGAGCTGCGGGATGTCCGCCGAGGAGGTGCTGGAGTCGGCCGACCAGCGGATGTACGTCGAGAAGCGCTCCCGCTCGAAGGCGAACCGGCGGGCCGCGGGCTGAGCGGCCGGCGGGCCCGCCGCGACGGCCGGGCGCGATGCCGCGTATCTCACACCGGCCCCGCATCGGCCCGCACACCAGCCGTTCACCGTTCCGTAGCGATCTTGTGGCCCTCCGGGCACGGTGTGCGCGGGCCGTGACGGGGTAGGCTGCGCCGATGCGGCGCGGCGCCGCGGGGGCCCGAAAGACAGTTCGCGCAATGAAGCCTGCGGACGCGTAGAGACGCGTACAGACGCGCACAGATCGCTTGGGAGTGACACGGAATGACGGCCGGCAACAACGGCGCGGACACGCCGGAGAACGACGACCCGTTCGCCTATCTCTACCGCTCGGAAGGCGGCGAGGGTGGCGCCCAGGGCTCGGCGGGCGACGGTGCGGCGGCGCGGCAGCCGGGGGTTCCGCGGACGTCCTACAACCAGGTCCGCGCGGTCGGCCAGCGCCAGTACGGCCAGCAGGCCCCGCAGCAGGTGACGTACGGGCAGCAGAACGCCCACTACGCCGCCCCCGAGACCCTGCCCGGCGGCGACCGCACCCGCTCCACCCCGGTCAACGGCGGCCAGGAGCCGCGCCGCGGCCGCAACGGCCTGCTGATCGGCGCCGTCGCCGTGGTCGCGGTGGTCTGCATAGGCATCGGCGTCGCGATGCTCACCAACGCCAACGGCTCCAAGAACGACACCGGGAGCAAGCCGGGTCCGACGGCCGGGGACAAGGTGGACCCGACCGACAAGCCCACCTCCAAGCCCGCCCCCGGCAAGCTGCCCAAGCAGGACGCGGGCAGCCTGCGGCTCGAAGGCGGGGCGACCACGGCCAAGGACGTGCCGGGTGCGCGCTCGCCCGGCGGCGCCTATGTGGCAGGCATGAACACCCAGGGCGCGGCGGCCACTTGGTCGCTCGATGTCGAGGCTGCCGGCAAGTACAAGCTCTGGGTCGGTTACGGCGTGCCCGGCAAGGACGCCAACCTCACACTGAACGTGAACGGCGCGGCGGACGGCCGGCCGATCAACATGGAGAACTTCGCCCACGCCCCGGAGGGCGCCTGGGACAAGGGCTGGACCAGGACCTGGTCGTATGTGCAGCTCAACAAGGGCACCAACACCATCAAGCTGTCCTGCGAGAGCGGGAATCAGTGCGATGTGAACCTCGACAAGGTCTGGCTGGCCCGGAGCTGAGGGACCGCCCCCGCCTCCCCCCTTCTCACCCTGCCGCCGGATGGTCCCTCACCGTCACGCGCGGCAGCAGCTCCTCATACGTCGCCGTATCGAACTCGCCCGCTGCCGGGGCCCGTACGGTTGCCGCGGACAAGGCCACCGCGCGGGTCAGGCGGTCCGGCCAGGGCAGGCCCTCGACCAGGCCGGACAGCAGGCCGGCCACGGCTGAATCGCCGGCGCCGGTCGGATTGCCGGCGATCCGGCGGGGCGGGGCGGCCTGCCAGGTGCCGTCGGCGGTGACCGCGAGCATGCCGTCCGGGCCCAGGGAGGCGGCCACCGCGTGGGCGCCGCGGCGGCGGGCTTCGCGGGCGGCGCGCAGCGGTTCGGTGCTGCCGGTGAGGGCGGCGAGTTCATCGGCGTTGGGCTTGGCGAGGTCGGGGCGGGCGGCCAGCCCGCGGCGCAGCGGTTCGCCGCTGGTGTCCAGGAGGACCGGCACGCCGGCGCTGCGCGCGGCCCGGGTCAGCCGGGCGTAGACATCGACCGGGACACCCGGCGGCAGGCTGCCGCACAGGGCCACCGCCCGTGCCTCGCCGAGCAGTTCGCGGTAGGTGTCGAGGAAGGTGTCCCACTCGGCGGGGGAGACGACCGGGCCCGGCTCGTTGAGCTGAGTGGTGTCTCCGGTGGCCGCGTCGACGACGGCGACGGTGCGGCGGGTGGCGCCGCCGACCGGGACCAGCGCGTCGGTGACCTCGGTCTCCGCGAGCAGCGCGCGCAGGGCCTCGCCGGTGCCGCCGCCCGCGAAGCCGGTGGCGACCGTACGGTGGCCGAGCGCGGCCAGCACCCGGGCCACGTTCAGGCCCTTGCCCCCGGGGCGTTCGGACACCTCGGTGATCCGGTTCGTGGTGTGCGGCTGGAGCCGGGGGACGCGGTAGGTGATGTCCAGGGCGGCGTTCAGCGTGACCGTAAGGATCATGGTCGCCCCTCCGGGCAGTCATGGCCGGGCGGCCGGGCGTCGGGCAACCGCGTACGGCGGTGGCATGCGGACAAGTGCGCGAGCGATCATGCCATCGTCGGTGGTGGTTGGCCCAGACCCGGTCCGGCCGCCGTGGGGGCCACGGCCCGGAGGAGGGGCGCGCCGCGTGCCTGCCCGGTGCGCGGGCGGCGCCTCAGGCGCCCGGTGGGCGCACCAGCCACTCGCCCCGGCGCATGACCCCCACCACGTCGTATGCCGCGTCCAGCACCACCAGGTCGGCGTCCTTGCCGGTCTGCAAGGCGCCCGTCCGGTCGTCGATGCCCAAGAGGCGGGCCGGAGTGGCCGAAAGTGCCTGTACGGCCTGGTCGACCGTCAGGCCGTCGACGGTGACGGCGCGTTGGAAGGCGCGGTCCAGGGTGAGGGTGGAGCCGGCGATCGAACCGGCCGTGGGGCCTTCGCTGATGCGCGCGACACCGTCCTTGACCTCGACCTGCATCGGGCCGAGCGGGTACCTCCCGTCGTTCATACCGGCCGCGCCCATCGCGTCGGTGATGAACGCGACCCGCCCGTCCCCGGCCTCGCGGACCGCCAGTTGGAGGACCGCGGGGTGCAGATGGGTGCCGTCGTTGATGAGCTCGACGGTGATCCGCTCGTCCTCCAGGAGCGCGGCGACCGGGCCGGGCGCACGGTGGCCCAGTGCGGGCATCGCGTTGAAGAGGTGGGTGGCGACGGTGGCGCCCGCGTCGATGGCCTCGCGGGTGGCGTCGTAGGAGGAGTCGGTGTGGCCGATGGCGGCGATCACCCCGGCGTCGGCGAGCAGCCGCACGGACGCCAGGCCGCCGGGCAGTTCGGGCGCGACGGTCATCATCGACGCGGTGCCGTGCGCGGCGTCGAGGAGCTTGCGGACATCGGCCGGGTCCGGGTCGCGCAGCAGCCCCGGCTGGTGGGCGCCGCAGCGGTCCGGGGAGATGAACGGGCCCTCGAAGTGGATGCCGGCCAGCTCGCCCTGCTGCACCAACTCGGCGAGCACCGCGGCCTGCCGGGCGAGGTCGGTCAGCTCACCGGTGACGGTGGAGGCGAGCATCGACGTGGTGCCGTGCCGGCGGTGGGTCTCGACCACCGTCATGCACTCCTCGGGGTCGGCGGACGAGAACGAGCCACCGCCTCCGCCATGGACATGCATATCGATGAAGCCGGGGACGATGAGGTGGCCCGAGAGGTCCACGACGCTGCCGGCCGCCCCCTCGGCCAGATCGAGGTCCCGGCTGTGGACATCGCCGATCCGGCCGCCCTCGACGGCGATCCGGCCGCGTTCGACCACGCCGGACGGCCGGGCGATCCGGGCGCCGGCCAGGATGGTGCGCGGAGGGTCCGAGGGCCGCTGCGCGGACTGTTGCTGTGCCATCAGGCGGTTACCTCCGTGGAGAGAAGATCCCAGGCGAGCAGTCCTGCACCCAGGCACCCGGCGGCGTCCCCGAGGGCCGCCGGAACGATCGAGGGGAGCCGCTGGAACGTAACGCGCCGGCGGACCGCTTCCCGCAGAGGTGTGAAGAGCGTGTCGCCCGCCTCGGCGAGCCCGCCGCCGATGATCAGCGTCTGCGGGTCGAGCAGGGTGAGACCGGTGACCAGACCGTCGGCGAGGGCGTCCACGGCGCGCTGCCACACGGTGTGCGCCCGCGCGTCGCCGGACGCCACGGCCCGGGCCGCGTCCGCAGCGTTGGCCTGCGGATCGCCGCAGGCCGCGGCCCAGTCACGGCCGACCGCGGCGGCCGAGGCCAGCGTCTCCAGGCAGCCGCGCTGCCCGCAGCCGCACTCCCGCCCGCCGGGCCGTACGACGATGTGGCCGATCTCGCCCGCGCTGCCGTGCGCACCGGACTCGATCCGGCCGCCGATGCCGATGGCGCCCGCGATCCCGGTGCCCAGGGGGACGAACAGGAACCGGTCGGCGTCCCGGCCCGCGCCGATCCGGCCCTCGGCCAGGCCGCCGGTGCGCACGTCGTGGCCGAGGGCGACCGGCACCCCGCCCAGCCGCTCGGACAGCAGCGCCCGCATCGGTACGTCCCGCCAGCCGAGGTTCGCGGCGTAGACGGCGGTGCCGGACCACTCGTCGACGATGCCGGGGACCGCGACACCGGCCGCCGCGGCGGGGGCGCCGTAGCGGGCCGTGCCGAGCTCCCGGAGCTCCGCGGCGAAGCCGAGGATGGCCTCGACCACCGCCTCGGGGCCGCGCTCGCGGCCGGTGGGGCGCCGTGCCTCGTACAGCAGCACGGGGGGCGTGCCCCCGGAAGGCGCGGTGTCCACCCCCACGAGGGCGGCTTTCATGCCGGTGCCGCCCACATCCAGGGCGATGACGTGTCTCACGGGAACAGTTTCGCGCGATCCGGCGGGAAAGGTCTAGTCCACTCACCGTAGTGATGGGTCCGGACCGGGCGACGGAAGGCCGGTGCCGGTGTGAGAGGGGGGTGGTGTAGACCTTGTAAAGAACGCGGGGGAGACTTGCTGTTCATGCCGTTCGAGGGCGACCCCTGAGGCGGCCGGGTGAATGCCCGACAAGCACGGATTTCAGAACAAAGGGCGGGAACAGCAGTGCAGCGGCGGTACTTGAGCCTGGCGGCGGCAATCGCCACCACCATGACACTGACTCTTACCGGCTGCGGCAGCGGCTCCGGTAGCGACGACGTCACTCTCAAACTGATCGCGGCGGACTACGGCGACAGCCGTGCCAACGGCTCCCAGCACTACTGGGATGAGCTCGCCCGCGCCTTCGAGGAGAAGAACCCCGGTATCAAGGTCGATGTCGAGGTCTACAGCTGGACCGACGTCGACAAGAAGGTCGAGGACCTGGTCAAGGACGGCCACGCCCCGGACCTCGCCCAGATCGGCGCCTACGCCGACTACGCGGCCAAGGGCCAGCTCTACAGCGCCGACCAGCTGCTCTCCATCCCCACCCAGGCCGACTTCACCCCCTCCCTCGCGGAGGCCGGCGAATACAAGCGGGTCCAGTACGGCATGCCGTTCGGCGCCAGCACCCGGCGGCTCTTCTACAACAAGAAGCTGTTCAGCCAGGCCGGCATCACCAGCCCGCCGGCGAGCTGGGACGACATCGCCCACGACGCCCAGCTGCTGAAGGCACGGGGCGTCAAGATGCCGTTCGCGCTGCCGCTCGGCCCGGAGGAGACCCAGGCCGAGACGATGCAGTGGATGCTCAGCGGTGGCGGCGGCTACACCGACAGCATCGGCAAGTACACGATCGACTCGCCGGAGAACGTCAAGGCCTTCAAGTGGCTGAAGGAGGACCTCGTCGGCAAGGGCCTGACCGGGGTCGACCCCGCCAAGCTCAACCGCGAGGACGCCTTCGCGGGCTTCGTCGACGGCGAGGTCGGCATGCTCAACGGCCATCCCGCCCTGATGAAGCAGGCCGCCGCCAAGGGCATCGACTACGGCACCGTCGAGCTGCCCGGTGCCCACGGCAAGGCCAAGGCCACCATGGGCGTCGCCGACTGGATGATGGCCTTCAAGCAGGGTGGCCACCGCGCCCAGGTCGGCAAGTTCCTCGACTTCGTCTACAGCAAGAAGAACGTCGAGAAGTTCTCCGGTGAGTACGGCCTGCTGCCGGTCACCTCCTCCGCCTCCCAGGCGATGCTGGCCGACGACAAGTACGCCAAGTTCCACGGCTTCCTCAAGCAGCTCGCCGGCGCCGAGTTCTACCCGGCGAACAAGACCTCCTGGCCGCTGATCTCCAAGACCGTCAAGGCCAAGATGGGCGCCGCGGTCGGCCCGCGGGGCAACCCGTCCGGAGTGCTCACCGACATCCAGAACATCGCGGACGCCGCGGACAACGCCGCCGAATGACGCGGCGCGGGCGGGCGGTACGGGCGGGTGCCCCGGCGCGATGCGGGCGGGCACACGGGCAGGTGTGTCGGCGCGGGGCGGCCGGGGGCCGGGCGGGCGTCCCGGAGCCGGGCGCCCGCCGGGTGACGGGCCGGGCGTTGTCCGACCGTGCGCTTATCGTGGAAGCGTGATGACGGACGGGACGGCGGGTGCGGGCGGTCCGGGCGGCGAGCCCGGGGCCGTCGAGCGCGCCGCGGAGCTCTCCGCCCGGGACGAGGCGGTGCTCGCCGTCGAGCGCCGCTCCTGGCCGGGCCCCGGCCCCAAGGAGCGCGCCATCCGCGAACAGCTCGGCATCTCCCCGACCCGCTACTACCAACTCCTCAACGCCCTGCTGGACGACCCCCGCGCGCTCGCCCATGACCCCGTGACCGTCAACCGCCTGCGCCGCATACGGGACGCCCGCCGCGCCCGCCGCTGACCCGGCCGCCCCGGCCGCCGCCCCCGTGCGCCCGTACACCCCCGGCTGTCGCCGGAGCTGCCCCCGGCGCCCGCACCGCGCCGGTAGGGTCGGCGCCATGGGCAGCCCCGCGAACTCCGCGTCGCCGGACCGGCCGACACCCGGATCCGTGCCGACCCCGCACACCCCCGCCGGCCGCGACGGCCTCGCCGCACTGCTGGCACACCCGGAACGCGCCGTCGTCGCCCTCGACTTCGACGGCACCCTCGCCGAGATCGTCCCCGACCCGGAGAAGGCCCGCGCCCATGAGGGCGCCGTCGCCGCCCTCGGCCGCCTGGTGCCCCGGCTGCGCGCCGCCGCGGTCATCACCGGCCGCCCGGCCACCGTCGCGGTCCGCCTCGGCGGCTTCGCGGACGTACCCGGCCTGGACCACCTCACCGTCCTCGGCCACTACGGCGCCGAACGCTGGGAGGCCGCCACCGGCACCGTCCACGCGCCCGCCCCGCACCCCGGTGTCGCCGCCATACAGGCCGAACTCCCCGGCGTCCTGGACGCCTCCGGGGTCTGGCACGGCACCTGGATCGAGACCGCCATCGAGCGCAAGGGCGGGCGCGCCATCGCCGTGCACACCCGCCGCGCCACCGATCCCCAGGGCGCCTTCGACCAGCTGCGCGGCCCGCTCACCGCGCTCGCCGAACGCCACGGCCTGATCGTCGAACCGGGCCGCCTCGTCCTGGAACTCCGCCCGCCCGGCATGGACAAGGGCGTCGCCCTCGCCGAATGGGTCCGCGAGACCGGCGCCGCCACCGTCCTCTACGCCGGCGACGACCTCGGTGACCTGGCCGCCTTCGCCGCCGTCGAAAAACTCCGCTCCGACGGCCTGACCGGCCTCCTGGTATGCAGCGGCAGCGCCGAGGTCGCCGAACTGGCCGACCGCGCCGACCTGGTGGTCGACGGCCCGTCCGGGGTCGTCGGCCTGCTCGGCGCCCTGGCGGCCCGGCTGGACGAGAACGGGGCCCACGGGGCGTAGCCGGGAGGCGTCTCAGACGGGCCGCGAACCCTCCTGAGTCTCCTCCCCGTGCAGCTCCCGCAGCTGGTCCAGGAACCAGCGGGCGGGCGGCAGCGCGGTGGCCGCCGCGGCCAGCCGCTCGGTGCGTGCCGCGCGCTCGCCGTCGTCCATCGACAGCGCCTCGTGCAGCGCCTCGGCGGTGCCGACGACGTCGTACGGGTTGACGGTCAGGGCATGCTCACCGAGTTCCTCGTGGGCGCCCGCCTCCCGCGACAGCACCAGCGCGCAGCCGGCGTCCGACACCACCGGGATCTCCTTGGCGACCAGGTTCATACCGTCCCTGATCGGGTTGACGAGGGCCACGTCCGCGAGCCGGTAGGCGGCCAGCGAGCGGGCGAAATCGTCCTTGACGTGCAGCAGGACCGGCTGCCAACCCGCCGTTCCGTATTCGGCGTTGATGGCCTCGGCCACCCGCTGGACCTCCGCGGTGTAGTCGCGGTAGACGGCGAGGTCCTGGCGCGAGGGGTAGGCGAAGGCGAGGTGCACCACCCGCTCGCGCCACTCGGGGCGGTCGGCGAGGAGCTGCCGGTAGGCGAGCAGGCCCCGCACGATGTTCTTGGAGAGTTCGGTGCGGTCCACCCGGACGATGGTCCGGCGTCCCGGCCCGCCGATCTCGGTGCGCAGCGCCGCCATCCGCTCCTCGACGTCGGGGCGGTGCGCGCGCTCGCGCAGGAAATCGGCGTCGGCGCCGAGGCCGTGCACCCCGATCCAGGTCGTGCGTGCCTTGCGCTCCGGGACGAGCGCGACGACGCCGGGCGCCCCGTCCTCCGGCCATACGCGCTCGCACTGCCCGCCGAGCCCGGCCTCGGCGCAGGCCACGAAGTTCTCGGCCCACCTCCGGGTGAGGAAGTTCGCCCGGTCGGCACCGAGAATGCCCAGCGCCAGCTCCCGCTGGATGTCGTCGGGCAGCATCGCGAAGTACTCGGCGGGGGCCCACGGGGTGTGGGAGAAGTGCGCGATGCGCAGGTCGGGGCGGCGCTCGCGGAGCATGCCGGGCACCAGCGCCAGGTGGTAGTCCTGCACGAGGACGGCCGCGCCGGGCGCCGCCCCCTCGGCCAGCGCGTCGGCGAAGGCCGCGTTGTACGTCTCGTACGCCGCCCACTGCGCCCGGAACTCCGCGTCGAAGACCGGTTCCAGCGGTGTCTGGTAGAGCATGTGGTGGACGAACCACAGCACCGAATTCGCGACGCCGTTGTAGGCGGCGGCATACACCTCGGCCGGAATGTCCAGCATCCGGACACGCTGTCCACCCGTATCACCCGGCTCCAGCACACCACCCGTCCGCCGCACGGCCTCCCGGTCCCCGTCGCCGAGCGCGGCACACACCCACACCGCGTCGGTCTCGGGCCCAATAGCGGAAAGCCCCGACACCAGCCCGCCACCACCTCGCTTGGCAATCAGCGCCCCGTCCTCCGCCAGGCCATAGGACACCGGCCCGCGATTGGACGCGACAAGAACCTCAGCACCTGCTTGCACCGCACTGCGCTCGGAGACCATGTCGCGAAAGTAACCCGCCACAGATCCGCGCAAACGTACGGAAGCGGTCAAGGGGCGGCGCGGGCGGCGCGCCCGGCGCTCGGTGCGCTCACGCCGCCCGCCGCTCCGCGTACTCCGGGATTTCGGCCATCGGGGGGCGTTCCTCGGTGTCCACGTCCGTGGTGCGGGGGACGAAGCCCTCGTCGCCGCGGTCGAACTGGGTGAGGCGGGGGCGGACCAAGTGGCCGCGGGTCAGGCGTAGTTGGGCGGTGCGGTAGATCGCGGCGGCCATCCGGCCGAGGGCCTGGCCGTCCTGGTGGCGGTGTTTGCGCACGCCGACGTCGACCTGGGCGAGCGCGTCGAGGCCGACGGTGTGCAGGGAGTCGACGAGCAGGCCGAGCTCCACGCCGTAGCCGACCGGGAACGGCAGCCGTTCCAGGAGGGCGCGGCGGGCCGCGTACTCGCCGCCCAGGGGCTGGACGAAGCCGGCCAGCTGCGGCCAGTGGAGGTTGAGGAGCGGGCGGGCGACCAGCTCGGTGACCCGGCCGCCCTGGCCGGCCCCGGCACCCTCGTCGCCGGTCTCCAGCGGACGGTCGTACATCGCCTTCACGAACTGGATGTCCGGGTCCGTCAGCAGCGGGCCGACGATCCCGGAAACGAAGGCGGCGGAGAATTCGCGCAGGTCGGCGTCGATGAAGCAGATGATGTCGCCGGTGGTGGCCAGGAGGGAGCGCCAGAGCACCTCGCCCTTGCCGGGCAGCGCGGGCAGGCGGGGGAGGACGCTGTCGCGGGAGACGACCCGGGCGCCGGCCGCCGCCGCGACCTCGGCGGTGCGGTCGGTGGAGCCGGAGTCCAGCACCACCAGCTCGTCGACCAGGGGAACGGTCTCGGTCATCAGCTCGGCACGGATCACCGCCACGATCGCCCCGACCGTGGCCTCCTCGTCGAGCGCGGGCAGGACGACACTGACCGTACGGCCCGTCTGGCGCTTCGCCTCCAGCAGCTGCCCCAGCGGACGGTCAGCGGCGGACCAGGAGTGGCTGGTCAGCCAGCTCTCGACCTCTTCCAGCACGTTTACGACTCCTCGGTCGCCGCCCGATCAGCGGCCTGTGTGATCCATCTCGCGGTTCGGACGACTATCTCAACTGTCAGTGCCTTCGGTTACAGTCTTGAACAACGCGGATGACCGTCGCATGTCGGGGTCCCCGCGCCACAAACGCCTGGGTTCAGCCCAGCGCCATACCGCTCATCCAGAGGGGCAGAGGGATACGGCCCGTTGAAGCCCCGGCAACCCTCCAGCCGGTCTTGCCGCCAGGACGCTGACGTCCCGCGCGCGTGAGGCTCCCGGCTAGGGAAGGTGCCAAATCCGTCTCGTGGCGAGATTCGCCGCGAGGAAGATGAGGAGAAAGGGCCTCGCCTCCATGGCTGTGCAAGTCACCGAAAACACCCCCACCGTCGCTCTGGGCCCCGCCGCAGCTCTGTCCTGCCGCGAGTGCGGACAGCGCTTCCCGCTCGGCCCGATCTTCGCGTGCCAGGAATGTTTCGGGCCGCTCGAAGTCGCATACGACCTGCCGAGCGGCGACCCCGAGGGCCTGCGGAAGCAGATCGAGGCCGGCCCGAACAACATCTGGCGCTACGCCCCGCTGCTGCCCGTCCCCACCGACGTGGCCGACAAGCCCAATCTCAACCCGGGCTTCACCAAGCTCGTCAAGGCCGACAACCTCGCCCGTGAGCTGGGCGTCACCGGCGGTCTGTACGTCAAGGACGACTCCGGCAACCCGACGCACTCCTTCAAGGACCGCGTCGTGGCGATCGCCGTCGAGGCCGCCCGCGCCTTCGGCTTCACCACCCTCTCCTGCTCCTCCACCGGCAACCTCGCCGGTGCGGTCGGCGCCGCGGCGCGCCGCGCCGGATTCCAGTCCTGCGTGTTCATCCCGCACGACCTGGAGGCCGGCAAGGTCGTCATGGCCGCGGTCTACGGCGGTGACCTGGTCGGCATCGAGGGCAACTACGACGACGTCAACCGCTTCTGCTCCGAGCTCATCGGCGACCCGCTGGGCGAGGGCTGGGGCTTCGTCAACGTCAATCTGCGGCCGTACTACGGCGAGGGCTCCAAGACGCTCGCGTACGAGATCTGCGAGCAGCTCGGCTGGCGGCTCCCGGACCAGATCGTCATCCCGATCGCGTCCGGCTCGCAGCTCACCAAGATCGACAAGGGGCTCAAGGAGCTGATCGCCCTCGGCCTGGTCGAGGACAAGCCGTACAAGATCTTCGGCGCCCAGGCGGAGGGCTGCTCGCCGGTGTCGGCGGCCTTCAAGGCGGGCCACGACGTCGTACGGCCCCAAAAGCCGAACACCATCGCCAAGTCTCTCGCCATCGGCAACCCGGCCGACGGGCCGTACGTGCTCGACATCGCGCGCCGTACGGGCGGTGCCGTGGACGATGTCAACGACGAGCAGGTCGTGGACGCGATCAAGCTGCTGGCCAGGACGGAAGGCATCTTCGCGGAGACCGCGGGCGGTGTGACCGTCGGCGTGACCAAGAAGCTGATCGAGGACGGCGTGCTCGACCCGTCCCTGACCACCGTCGTCCTGAACACGGGTGACGGCCTCAAGACACTCGACGCGGTCGCCCCGACCTCCGGGCCCACGGCCACGATCCGTCCGAACCTGGACGCGTTCCGCGCGGCCGGCCTGGCCCGCTGAGTCCGCCGGCCCGTCCGGCATACGGCGGACGAGGCCGCGACCGGCCCACGAACTCGTACTCCGTACCCCTGGAAGGCAGAACCATGAGCGTCAAGGTCCGCATCCCCACCATCCTCCGCACGTACACCGGTGGCCAGGCCGAGGTCCCCGCCGAGGGCGCGACCCTCTCCGAGGTGATCGCCGACCTGGAGCAGAACCACCAGGGCATCGCGGCCCGTGTGCTGGACGACGCCGGCAAGCTGCGCCGCTTCGTGAACGTGTACGTCAACGACGACGATGTGCGCTTCGAGCAGGGCCTGGAGACGCCCACCCCGGACGGCGCGGGCATCTCGATCATTCCGGCGGTGGCCGGCGGCTGCTGATTTGCGCCAACTCTTCTCCTGCATGACCGGAATTGCCCCGTCCGCCAGAAAGCGGACGGGGCAATTCCATGTTGTGAAAGGAGATACCATTGGGGTGATCCCCCTCCGGATATCACCGTGCGCGTGCCGAACGCATATGTGTTCGCGATCAGTTGTGGCCAAAGTGTGGGCGGTATTTGTCGCCTAGGTGCCCTATGCCCGGCCCGACTTGCCCTGGAGAACTGGGATTTCGCCGCATATTGCCGATTCTTCGGCGCGGGAATTCTCGTCCGATTGACCTGTTGCTCTGGGCATCTGTGCAGATACATTCAGCGGCGGTCGACGCGTTCCGGCGCACACCCCACGGGCCTTTCGCGGGGTGAGGTCTGACCCGGGTCCGCGGAGTGCGGTCCTGCGCAAGGGCCAGTAATAGGGGAGTTAGGCATGGCTCAGGGCACCGTCAAGTGGTTCAACGCGGAGAAGGGGTACGGCTTCATCGCGGTCGACGGTGGTGCGGATGTTTTCGTCCACTACAGCGCGATCCAGATGGACGGCTACCGCACCCTTGAGGAGGGTCAGCGGGTCGAGTTCGAGATCTCGCAGGGCCAGAAGGGGCCGCAGGCGGACATGGTCCGGGTGGCCGGCTGAGGCGCCGACCGACTGCTGCGTGAGGAAGGCCCGTACCCCTGAGGGGGGTACGGGCCTTCGGCTGTGTGGCCCCGGCTGTCTGCTGTCTGCGCGTCAGCCGGGTGGGGGACGCCCTCCCGGCGCTTGCACTCGCACCCCACGAGTGCTAATCATTGGCGTTAGCACTCTCCCAGTGAGAGTGACAAAGAAGGACCGGGTCGGCGAGGCCCGCGGATCGGTGGGGCAAGGAACCACACAGGTCCGCAGGTCGTCCGTCGCGGGCGCCAGCGCGGTCCGGAGCAATCCACCCCAGTCCGGGAGGACCACTTCACATGGCCAAGATCATCGCGTTCGACGAGGAGGCACGGCGCGGTCTCGAGCGCGGGATGAACCAGCTCGCCGACGCCGTCAAGGTCACCCTCGGCCCCAAGGGCCGTAACGTCGTCCTCGAGAAGAAGTGGGGCGCCCCCACGATCACCAACGATGGTGTTTCCATCGCCAAGGAGATCGAGCTCGAGGACCCGTACGAGAAGATCGGCGCCGAGCTGGTCAAGGAGGTCGCGAAGAAGACGGACGACGTCGCCGGTGACGGCACGACGACCGCGACCGTCCTGGCCCAGGCCCTGGTCCGCGAGGGCCTGCGCAACGTCGCCGCCGGCGCCAACCCGATGGCCCTCAAGCGCGGTATCGAGAAGGCCGTCGAGGCCGTCTCCGCCGCCCTGCTGGAGCAGGCCAAGGACGTGGAGACCAAGGAGCAGATCGCTTCGACCGCCTCCATCTCCGCCGCTGACACCCAGATCGGCGAGCTGATCGCCGAGGCCATGGACAAGGTCGGCAAGGAAGGCGTCATCACCGTCGAGGAGTCCCAGACCTTCGGTCTGGAGCTGGAGCTCACCGAGGGTATGCGCTTCGACAAGGGCTACATCTCGGCGTACTTCGCCACCGACATGGAGCGTATGGAGGCGTCGCTCGACGACCCGTACATCCTCATCGTCAACTCCAAGATCGGCAGCGTGAAGGACCTGCTGCCGCTCCTGGAGAAGGTCATGCAGTCCGGCAAGCCGCTGCTGATCATCGCCGAGGACGTCGAGGGCGAGGCCCTGTCGACCCTGGTCGTCAACAAGATCCGTGGCACCTTCAAGTCCGTCGCCGTCAAGGCCCCGGGCTTCGGTGACCGCCGCAAGGCCATGCTCGGCGACATCGCCATCCTCACCGGTGGCACCGTCATCTCCGAGGAGGTCGGCCTCAAGCTGGAGAACGCCGGTCTCGAACTGCTCGGCCGCGCCCGCAAGGTCGTCATCACCAAGGACGAGACCACCATCGTCGACGGTGCCGGTGACAGCGAGCAGGTCCAGGGCCGCGTCAACCAGATCCGCGCCGAGATCGAGAACAGCGACTCGGACTACGACCGCGAGAAGCTCCAGGAGCGTCTGGCGAAGCTGGCCGGCGGCGTGGCCGTCATCAAGGCCGGTGCCGCCACCGAGGTCGAGCTCAAGGAGCGCAAGCACCGCATCGAGGACGCCGTTCGCAACGCGAAGGCGGCCGTCGAGGAGGGCATCGTCGCCGGCGGTGGCGTCGCCCTGCTCCAGGCCTCCCAGGTCTTCGAGAAGCTGGAGCTCGACGGTGACGAGGCGACCGGCGCCAACGCCGTGAAGCTCGCCCTGGAGGCCCCGCTCAAGCAGATCTCCGTCAACGGCGGCCTTGAGGGCGGCGTCGTGGTGGAGAAGGTGCGCAACCTGGCCGTCGGCCACGGTCTGAACGCCGCGACCGGTGAGTACGTCGACATGATCGCCGAGGGCATCATCGACCCGGCCAAGGTCACGCGCTCCGCGCTCCAGAACGCCGCCTCCATCGCGGCGCTCTTCCTCACCACCGAGGCCGTCATCGCCGACAAGCCGGAGAAGGCCGCCGCGGCGGGCGCTCCGGGCGGCATGCCGGGCGGTGACATGGACTTCTGATCCGCTGCGGATCGGAACGCTGATCCTCCCGGATCAACACGTCCACACGAACGCCGGGGCGGCACCCTCCTTCCAGGGGGTGCCGCCCCGGCGGCGTTGCTGCCGCGGCGGGAAGCCGGCGCCGTAGCGGCGATGCCGGTTCCTTGCCGGTTCTTGCCGTGGTCTCGCTGCGGATCGCTCGCTGCGGACCGCCTGCCGTGGGGGCCTCACCGCGGATTCCCCGACGCGGACCGCTTACCGTGGATCGCTTACTGCTTTACCGCGGATCGTTCGCCGCGTCGGAGTCGGCGGCGTCCGCCGCCTTCTCGGCCTCCTCGACCTTCTTCAGCATCTGCTTCTCCTCGCCGGCGGAGGTGCCGGAGGTGGCGGCGGAGGCCGGGTCCTGTGGTGCCGCGGAACCGCCGCCGGCCGAAGAGGACCCGGACGGCGACTGCCCGCCGGCCGGCCCCGAGCACCCGGTGACGGCCAGCACGGGCAGGGCGACCGCCGTCGTCAGCAGCAGCGCGGCGCGTCGGGAGCGCCTCATGAGCCGCTCTTCTCCGGGGCGTTGTCCTGCTTCTTCTCCTGGCCGTGGTCCTTCTGCTGCGCGCACCAGGCCGCGACATCCTTGAGCTCGGCGCGCTGCCGCACGAGGGCAGGCCGCCGCGCCTTGCGGGTGGTCAGCCGGTCCTGGAGGAACGTGGCGATCTCGTCGTGCTTCTTGGCGCGGGCGTTCTTCACCCGCTTCTCCAGACGCGCGAGGGAGCCACGGGTCTGCTCGTCGCCGTCGATCCGCTTGATCGCGCGCGCCAGGCGCTGGTCCACCTTGGAGACGCGGGAGCAGAGGCCGCCGCCGTGGTGGTTCCGGTCGGCGGAGGAGGACGAAGAGGCGGCCGGGGCATCGTTCCCGGCCGCATTGGCCGGTGCCGCCGTGGTCAGCAGGGATCCGGCGAGCGCGAGCCCGGCGAGGGCTCCGGTCAGGGCGGTCTTGGGACGCTGCATGGTGATGTTCCCTTTCTCACGACGATGGGCACGGCCGCGTCCGCACCAAGGGGCGTACGGCGGACCGGCCGTCTGCCGGAGAAGGTAGGAGCCGTCTTTGTGGAGACCTTGTGAGGCGGGAGGCAGGTCCGGCCGGGGGCGGCGGGACGGAGGCCACAGGGAAACCACAAAGAGGGCTCCTACGCTCGCGGCCGTACAGAACCGCACCGGTCGAACCCCCAGGAGACACAGTGGAATGCGGTGGTGTCCTCATGTCGGACGAGCGCTCGCATACGGGCCTTCCGTCGCCCTTCCCGGGCGGCCGCGGGCCGTGGGACGGGGCCGGCGGCGAGGGGCCGCTGCGCACCCTCGTACCCAATGAACTCCGGCTGCCGCTCAGCGGCTGGCTGCTGCGCATCGCCCGTGGGTCCGCGGGCCGGCCGGCCCTGGAGGTGCACAGCGCGGCCGGTCTGCTCGATGTGTCCGTCCCGAGCACGCTCAGTGTCTCCGCGCTGCGGGGTGCCCGGCACAGTGGCCCTGCGGCGGCGCCCTGGTCGTTGGCGTGGGGCCAACTGCCGCCCGGCGCCGACCTCGTCGAGGTCGATTTCCGCAGATGGCGTCGCGGGGTGCGGGTCCAGGCGTGCACGGTCGCCGAGGGTTTCTGGGTCGCCGAGGCCGGCGGCCGGTTCCGCTCGGTGACGTGCTCGGCGGGCGCGACCCGGGTGACGGCACGGGTGGCCAGGGCGCCTCGGGCGAGGGGCGGGGGACCGGGCGCGGCGTGAAGGGCGGCGGCGCGCTGCGGACGGTCGCGGCCGCAGTGGCTACGGCTACGGCTACGGCGGTCATGGTGTCCGCGGCGTTGGGGTCGGTCTCCGTGGCCGCGGTGCTGGGGTCGGTCTCCGTGCGCGCGGTGCTGGGGTCGGTGTCCGTGTCCGTGGCGCTGGGGCCGTCATGGTGGTGCGGCAACTAGGGCCGGCCATGGCGGGCCGTGGCAACTACGGCCGGTCCGGGCCTGGGAAGTCGCTCAACCAGTCGCGGCGCAGCGGGAGTTCCATGGTGCGGGTGTCGTCGGTGTCCGTGTCGCCGAGTCGGGGGAGCCGTATCTCGAAACGGGCGCCGGGCCCCTCCAAACGGTCCGATATCCGCACCGAACCGCGGTGCAGGGCTATCTGCTGGGCCACCAGCGTCAGCCCCAGCCCCGAACCGGGACTGTCCGCACGCCGGCGGAACCGCTCGAAGACCCGCTCGCGCTCCTGCGGCGCGATGCCCGGACCGTCATCGTCCACGGTCAGCACGGCGACCGGGGCCACCGGCCGGCCGCTCGGCCGCAACGCCACCCCGGCCCGTACGGGGGCGCCCGGCCGGCCCCCGTGCACCACCGCGTTGCGGAGCAGGTTGTCGACCGCCATCCGCAGGCCCGGTTCCCAGGCGTGCACCCGAAGGCCGGGGGTGAGGTGAGTGGTGAGCCGGGCTTCGGGATGGTGCCGCTGTATGTCGGCCGCCGCCAGAGCGACGACCTCGGAGAGGTCCACGACGGTGAAGGCGTCGGCCTCCACCAAGTCGCCCTGGGCGAGGGCCCGGAGCGCGATCAACAGCCCCATCAGCCGCGTGTGCCCGGTGTGCAGATCGTCGAGGATCTCCGTGCGGTCGGCCGGGGAGAGATCCGGATGATCGGTGAGGATGTCCAGATTGGTCTGCATGCCCATCAGGGGCGTGCGCAGTTCGTGCGAGGCCGTCGCGGCGAAGGACCGTGCCGTGGCCAGCGCCTCCTGGGTGCGGGTCGCCTGCTCGTCGTAGCGGGCGAGAACGGTTTGCAGCGTGTGGGCCAGATCGTCGACTTCGGTGACCCGCGAGCGGCTGTGGTCCAGCCGGACCGCGCTGGTCCCGGGGTCCAGACCGGCGGCCCGGCGCTGTAGCCGGCGCAGCGGCAGGGTGGCCCGCTCGGCGATGGCCAGCGAGAGCAGCCCGGCCAGCGGTGCCGCGATCAACACCACCAGGAGGATGCGGTTCCGTACGGTGTCGATCTCGGCGTTCCCGGCCGACCCCGGTGAGAACACCCACAGCCTGCCCTGCGGAGCGCTCGCCTTGGCGCTGCGGACTTGTACCGACAGCGCCCGCCAGGTGCGGTGCCCGGCCCGTACCGTCACCGGGTCGAACGAGGGGGGCGGCAGCGCCACCGCATCGTCCGGCTGTGGACCGGCCTCGGCCACCACCCGGCCCGGCTGCTGCGTCGTCGTGGCAGTACTGGCCGGGGCGTTGCCGGGACCGGATGTGCCCTGATCGGAGCTGCCGGGGCCGGAGGTTCCCTGATCGGAGGTGCCGGGTCCGGAGGTTCCCTGATCGGATGTGCCCTGATCGGAGGTGCCGGTCGCCGGGGCCGGGCCCGCGGCCTTGCCGCCATTGCCGCTGATGCCGCCGTTGCTGTTGCCGTCGGCGGTGAGCCGGACCCCCACGTCGAGACCCGCACCGAGCAGCCGCCGCTCGTGGTTCGCCGTCTTCCTGGGCCGGCCGGTGCCCTCGACCTGAAGCAGGCCTCTGGCCAGCGGCAGCAGGACCGCGGCCCGTTCCCGCAGATGGGCGTCCTGTTCGCGGTGCACGTCATGGGTGACCAGCCGCAGCAGCAGTGCTCCGGAACCCAGGACCAGCAGCGGAACGGCGATGCCCATGGCGATGGCGATCCGGGTCGAGAGCCTCATCGCGCTGCCGCCGGCCCGGGGGCGCGCAGGACGAAGCCGACGCCGCGGACCGTGTGCACGATCCGCGGTCGGCCACCGGCCTCCAGTTTGCGGCGCAGGTAGCTGACGAAGGTGTCGACCGCATCGGTGCGCACCGCGAAGTCATAGCCCCAGACCCGGTCCAGGAGCTGATCACGGGTCAGGACCACATCCACGTTGCGGACCAGCACCTCCAGCAGTTCGAACTCCCGCCGGGTCAGGCTGACCGGCGCACCCCCGTACGTCACCTCCCGCGCGGCCGGAGCCAGCTCCAGGTCACCGATGCGCACCGTGTCCGACGCGCCGGGCGGGCGGCGGCGCAGCAGCGCCTGGAGCCGCAGCACCAGCTCCTTGAGCGCGAACGGCTTGACCAGATAGTCGTCCGCACCGGCCTGAAGCCCCGCGACCCGGTCCTCCAGCTCGTCCAGCGCGGACAGCATCAGCACGGGCACCTCGTCACCGTCGGCCCGCAGCTTGCGGCAGATGTCGGTGCCGCTGAGCCCTGGAAGGGAGACGTCGAGGACGACCACATCGGGGGGCCTGGTGGCCAGTTCGGTGAGGGCGGCCGTGCCGTTCTCGGCGAGGGCGACATCGAAGCCGTTCAGCCGGAGGCCGCGGCCGAGCGACCGCAGGATCACCGGGTCGTCGTCGACGACCAGGACTCGTTCGAGGCGCTTCGCCGCGCACATTTCAAGGCTCCGCTTCTGGTCCGTGTCAGATGCCGACCGTATGGTCCCGGCCATACGGCGCCAGGGCCGGGTCCGGTTCCGGGAACGGCGTCGCACGGCCCGGGCCCGGCCGCGACCGCTCGCCGTTCATCCGCTCGCTCCGCAGTTGTTGCAGGACCATCGTCCGTGGGGCCCCTGGACGACGGGGCCGCCGCAGCGTGTGCAGTTCACTTCCGATGCCGTTCCGGTTCGGCGACAACGCGGGGCCGGTGCCCCGGCAGAGGCGCGGCCGCGCACCGACGATAGGCAGCGATCTTGTGGTTTCTCTGTGGTCGGGGTCGGGGTCGGGGGCGCGGGCGGGCGGTCGGGTCGGCGGGAGCCGGTGCCTCAGTGCGTTCCCACGCCGCCCGGTGCACCGAGTGTGGTGGGGCTGCTCGTGGTGGTCGGGCCGGGCGCTGTGGTGGTAGCGGGGGTGGGGGTGGAGGCGGGGGTGCCGTCAGGGTCCGCGTTCAGCTCCGTCCGCAGCTGCTTGCCGAAGCCGAAGAAGTAGGTGGCGAGGAAGCCGACGAGGTAGCCGACGGCCAGGCCCAGGGCGTAGACGACGAGGGTGGTGGCGAGCGGCTGGTTGCCCTTGACCAGGGGGAACAGGGCCCAGCCGGAAGGGCCGATGGCGGTGGAGCCGACGGCGTCGCCGAGTTGGTTGAAGAGGCCGACGAAGGCGCCACCGGCGCCGCCGCCCAGGCAGGCGGTGATGAAGGGGCGGCCCAGGGGGAGCGAGACGCCGTAGATCAGAGGTTCGCCGACGCCCAGGAACCCTGCGGGGAGGGCGGACTTGATGGTTCGGCGGATCGAGCGGTTGCGGGGCAGACGGAGGTAGACGGCGATCGCGGCGCCGACCTGGCCCGCGCCGGCCATGGCGAGGATCGGGAGCAGGACCGTGTAGCCCTGCTGTTCGATGAGGGTGGTGTGCAGGGGGATGAGGGCCTGGTGGAGGCCCAGCATGACGAGGGGGAGGAAGAGGCCGCCCAGGACGAGGCCGGCGAATGCGCCGCCGTGGGCCAGTAGCCAGTTGGCGCCCGTGCCGATCGCGGTGGCGACCTCGCCTGCGACGTACATCAGGCCGAAGAGCGTGACCAGGCCCGTGACCAGGACCGTAACGGTGGGGGTGACCAGGACGTCCAGCGCTTCGGGGACGGCCTTGCGGCACTGCTTCTCCACCTGGACGGCGAGCAGCGCCGCGGCCAGTGCGCCGAGCACGCCGCCCTGGCCGGGGGAGAGGTGCTGGCTGAAGGCGCTGATGTGGGTGACGCCGGGGAAGACGATGACGGCGGCGACAGCGCCGCCGAGAATCGGGGTGCCGCCGAATTCCTTGGCGGTGTTGTAGCCGACGAAGACGGCGATGAGGGACATGAAGCCGGAGGCCATGGCGGCGAGGGCGGGGACGACGGACGGCAGCTGACCGAGGTTGGTCAGCAGACCGTTGATGCCGGCGATGATGCCGCAGCCGATCAGGGCCGGGATCAGCGGGACGAAGATATTGGCGATCCGGCGGAGGAACAGCTTCACGGGGGTGGCGTTCCGCGATTTCTGCCGGGCCTTGAGGGCGGCGCCGTGGGCGGCCAGTTCGTCGGCGGTGGTGGAGGCGTCGGAGGCGGGGGCACCGGCGGTCGCGGGTGGTGTCGGGGCCGGGGGCGCCCCGGCAGGGGCCGTGGCCGGTGCGGGTGCGGCGGCCTCCGGTTCCGGGACCGGTGGGGTGCCGCGGGACTCTGCCACCAGGCGCTCGAATTCCGGGGTGACCCGGGCGACCGTTCCGGGGCCCAGCACGATTTGGTACGTGTCGTCCTCGACCACGCCCATGACCGCCGGCAGGGCCTTGAGGGCCTCGTCCTGGACCAGGGAGCGGTCCTGGATGCCGAGGCGGAGCCGGGTCATGCAGTGGGCGATGGAGGTGAGGTTTCCGGCGCCGCCGACGAGAGGGAGGAGCGCGGCAGCGATGGCGCGGTTCTTGTCTTCGGGCATGTGCGGTGCCTTGCTGTGCGGTCAAACGTGGCCAGGGGGTCGGGCCGTACGGGGCGTGGTGGGCAGTGGGGTTCAGTGGTCCTCGGCGGCCTGGAGGGCGGCGCGGAGGTGGCCGTTGGCGGCGTCGAGGAGGCGGGCGGCGGTGGGGGCGTCGACTCCGCCGAGGAGGATGAGGATGGCGTTCTTCACCTCGCCGTCCGTGCTGCGGAGCGCCGTTTCGATCTCCTGGTCGCAAGCGCCGGTGGCGAGCGCGACGATACGGCGCGAGCGGGCCCGCAGCTTCTCGTTGGACGCGCGGACATCGACCATCAGATTCCCGTAGGTCTTGCCCAGCCGGATCATGGTGATGGTCGAGAGCATATTGAGCACGAGCTTCTGGGCGGTGCCCGCCTTGAGCCGGGTGGAGCCGGTCAGCAGCTCGGGTCCGACCACGACCTCGATGCCGTGCTCCGCGGCCGCGGCCAGCGCCGAATCGGCGTTGCAGGACAGGCCGATGGTCAGCGCGCCCAGGGCGCGGGCATGCTCGACGGCCCCGATCGCGTAGGGAGTCCGGCCGGAGGCCGAGATGCCGACGACGGTGTCCAGGTCGGTCAGGCCGATCGCGCTCAGATCCTCGATCGCGAACTTCGTGCTGTCCTCGGCGCCCTCGACGGCGGTGACCATCGCGGACGGGCCGCCCGCGATCAGCCCGAGCACCTTGGACGGGTCGGTGTTGAAGGTCGGCGGGCATTCGCTGGCGTCCAGCACGCCGAGGCGGCCGGCCGTGCCGGCGCCGGCGTAGATCAGCCGGCCGCCGCGGGCCATTCGCGCGGCGGTGGCGTCGATGGCGGCGGCGATCTCCGGGAGCCGCCGGGCGACGGCGGCGGGGACCGTGGCGTCCTCGTCGTTCATCGTGCGGGCGATGTCCAGGGTGGACCGGCGGTCGATCTCGGCGAGCTCGGGCCGGTACGCCTCGGTGGTGAGGGTGTCCAACTGGGCGCGCAGAGGGGCGTGGTCGGCGGGGGAGGTCATGGCGTGGCGACTCTCTTCGGTCGGGCTCGTGGGGGGCCGTGGCTTTTCGGCTGTCCCGCCGCCGGGTGCCGTCGTGCCCACCCGTGCCGTCCCGGCGGCACGGGGCCCACAACGGTGGGGCGGTGTGAGGTCAGCGCTGGTTGTTGCGCGGCGAGTGGCGGTGGGCGAGGGCCTCGTACGAGGCGGACAGCGCGGGGGCCGCGGTCTCGTACGTACGCTGCGCGACGCCTATGAACAGGCAGTCCACGACCAGCAGCTGACTTGTCCGGGACGACATCGCGGCCGGGCGCAGCTCGCTCTCGCGGGCCGTGGACGTGGTCAGGATGTGGTCGGCGTACGAGGCGATGTCGCCGTCCGGGCGGCCGGTGATGGCGATCGTCGTCGCGCCGTGGTCGAAGGCCACCCGCAGGGGCTCTATGACATCGGTGGTCCGCCCGGAGTGCGTGATGGCGATGGCGACATCGCCGGTGCGCATCTGCACGGCGTTCGTCACGGCCAGATGCGGGTCCGCGTGCGCATGCGCGATCAGGCCGATGCGCAGCAGCTTCTGGACGAGGTCCTGGCCGACGAGGTTGGAGGCCCCTATGCCGTACACATCGATACGGCGGGCACCGGCGAGCGCGGCGACGGCGGCTTCGAGCTGGGTGACGTCCAGCGCGGCGGCGGTGTCGGCCAGGCACTGCTGCTCTTCCTGCGCCAGCTTCGCGACGACATCGACGAGGGAGTCGTCGACCGCTATGTCCGCGGTCACCGCGGGCGCGCCGCCGGCCGCCTGCTGCGCGGCGAGGGCGGCGAGCGCGAGGCGCAGATCGCGATAGCCCGGGTAGCCGAGCAGCCGGGAGGTCCGCACGACGGTGGCCTCGCTGGTGCCCGTGCGCTCCGCGAGGCCGGTGACGGTGAGGGCGGCGCAGCCGGCCGGGTCGCTCGCGACGGTCTCGGCGACCCGCTGCATGGAGCGGGTCATCGTCGGCGCGAGGGTGCGGACCTTGGCGGCCAGCGCCGCGGGGGCGGGTGGGGCCGGGGCCGGTCGGGTCTCGACGGGCACGTCCTTGAAAGTTTCCTTCACGCTGCTACTCACGCTTGAAAAGTAATTTCATCGACCGCTCGGCGTCAATACCCTCTGTGAGTGCTGTGGACAGAGCGAGAGGCCGCGGCGTGGGCTGTGGACAACTCCGCTCGGCGGCCGGCGGCCGGGAGACAATGGGGGGCATGGAGATGGAACAGGCATTGCACGCCGCGCGGGCGCTGGTGCTCGCCGACCTGATGGCGGACAAGGTGGCCGACGCCGACATCGTCTCGCTCGTGGAGGATGCGGTCGTCCACCGCCGGTGGTGGGTGGAGCAATGGCCTGAAGGCGCGGCATTCGTCGCAGGACTCATAGCGCAGGACGTCCAGGACGCCCTCCTGGACCGCTACGGCCGCTGGCCGCTGTGCCCCGTGTGCACGGAGTCGGGGGATCCCCATGCACTTGATGTCGAACCGGAGTTGGGGACCGATCCGCACTGGGTCTGCCCCAAGACAGCTGTCGCGGTGGCCCGGGTCGGCCGGCTCGGCGCCCCGATGGAAGGCTGAGGTGGTTGATGGTGCGGCGGGCTGACGTGGCGATCCGGCCGGAGCGCTGAGGTGACGATCTATATCGATCCGCCCACCTGGCCGGGCCACGGCCGGATGTGGTCGCATCTGGTCAGCGACCACTCCTTCGACGAACTGCACGCCTTCGCGGCGCGGCTCGGCGCGCCCCGGCGGGCGTTCGAACGCGACCACTACGACCTTCCGGCGGAGCGGTATGGCGACGCGGTGCGCGCCGGGGCCGTGGAGATCGGCTCCAAGGAGCTGGTACGCCGGCTGACCGCGGCCGGTCTGCGCCGCCCCAAGCACCGGCCGGCACCCCGTACGGCCCGCCGCGGCGCGTCGTAGCGGCGGTGCGGCGGCGGGCCCCCGCACGATGGCCCTGACCGTGCGCCGCACCGAAAGGGGACAGCTATGTCAGCCAGCGAAGGCGGACAACCGGCCACCGACCTCGACCCGAACTACAGCAGTGCGGACGCCACGGCGACCGCCTGGCCCGCGGCCGTCGGCGGAATGACCGAGGCAGAGATCTTCTGGCTCACCACCGTCCGGCCCGACGGCCGCCCGCATGTCACCCCGCTGCTCGCCGTCTGGTCGGACGGTGCGCTGCACTTCTGCACCGGCCCCGAGGAACGCAAGGCCAAGAACCTCGCCACCAACGCGCACTGCGTGCTGACGACATCGACGGCCGGCGGCAACGACCTGCACGCCGGGCTCGATGTGGTCGTCGAGGGCGAGGCGGTGCCGGTGCGCGATGAGCCCACGCTGCGCCGGCTGGCCGATCTGTACGGCGAGAAGTACGGCAGCGACTGGCATTTCGACGTCCGCGACGGAGCGTTCTACGGGGAGGGCAACCGGGCCGTGGTCTTCCGGGTCGAGCCGGTAACGGCCTTCGGGTTCGGCCGGGGTGAGACCTACAGCCAGACGCGGTGGACCTTCGACGGCGGGGCCTGAACGGCCGGTCGGGGCGCCCTCCCCACGGGGTCAGCGGTGCCCCGTCGCCTCCGTTGCCTTCGCGGTCTCCACCGGCTGCTCCGTCGCCCGCGCCGCGGGCGTGGCGGCGGCCGAGGAGGCGATCAGCCGGGACTGGTTCGTCGCGCGGTGCAGCCGGAACGCGAAGGCGGTGGTGACCACGGCTCCCGCCGCCAGCGCGGCCCCCGTCCAGGCCACGGACGGGTAGCCCCAGCCCGCGCCGATGGCCAGCCCGCCGAGCCAGGGGCCGAGGGTGTTGCCGATGTTGAACGCGGCGGTGGTGGTCGCTCCGGCCAGCGTCGGCGCGGCGTTCGCCACGTTGAACATCCGGGCGTTGAGGGCCGGGGCCGTGGTGAACGCGGTCACCCCGAGCATCAGGGAGAGCGCGATGGCGGCGACCGGGCTGTGCGCCGTCAGCGCCAGGACGGCCAGCACGGCAGTGGACGCGGCGATGCCGCCGAAGAGCGTCCCGAAGAGGTGTGCGTCGGCTATCCGGCCGCCGATGAACGTGCCCGTCAGCGCGCCGACGCCGAAGAGGGCGAGCACCGTCGGCACCCAGCTCTCGGCGAGGCCGGCGGTGTCGGTCAGCAGCGGCGAGAGGTACGAGAAGAGCGCGAAGACCGCGGCGCCGTTCAGGGCCGTCGCGGTCAGGGCCAGCCACACCTGCTTGTCCTTGTAGATGGTCAGCTCACGGCGCAGCCGCGGGCGGTCCTCGCCGGTGGGCACGGCCGTACGCGGCACCAGCGCGATCACGCCGAGCAGGCCGATCGCGGCCAGGCCGGCCACGGCCCAGAAGGCGGCGCGCCAGCCGGCGTGCTGGCCGAGCAGGGCGCCGGCCGGGACGCCGGCGATGTTGGCGATGCTCAGGCCGCCCACCATCACGGCCATCGCGCGGGCCCGCGCGGTCACCGGCACCAGCGAAACGGCTACCGCCGCGCCGACCGCCCAGAAGCCGGCGCAGGCCAGGGCGCTCACGATGCGCGAGACGAACAGCACGCCGTACGAGGGGGCCAGCGCGCCCGCCACCTGGCCGAGGCCGAACACCGCGAGCAGCGCGATCAGTGTCGTCCGCCGTGGGAGCCGGAGCGTTGCGGCGGCCAGTACCGGGGCGCCGACCACCATGCCGATCGCGAAGGCGGAGACCAGCAGCCCCGCCTGCGGAATGGAGACGTCAAGGTCGCGGGCCAGGGGCTGGAGGATGCCGGAGAGCATGAACTCGGAGGTACCGAGCGCAAAGACGGACAGGCCGAGGACGTACACGGCGATGGGCAGACGGGCGCGGTTGGGCTGAGCGGGCATGTCAGCTACTAACAGCGGTAGGAGGGCTTACATTCCCGGCTCGGGGCGGGTCTTTGTGCGGCGTTGTCGGTGGCTGGGCGGTTCGCCTACGGCGGGTGGGTGGCGGGTCGGAGGGGACGCCCGGTACCCCGTCCTCGGCGCGGGCGGCCCTGGTCCCAGAGGTTGGGAGCCCCGTTGTTCGCTCCGGTCCTGCGGGCGGGGCACCGGACATCCCCTCCGACCTCCGTGCGTGCGCGACTGACCCGCCGTACGGATGGCCGTTACGGCGATGCGGCGACACCTTTTGGCAGGCATCTGGTCCCCGCAGGCCGGGCGCGGGCCTTCGTGGGTGCTGTGACGGACGGTGCCACCGGCCGGCAGTCGGCAACGGGGGACGGTCGGAGGGGATGTACCGGGGCCCGCCCGCAGGACCGGAGCAAACGCCGGGGTAATCAAACGCGTGGACCCGCGTCGCCCGCGCCGAGGACGGGTCCCGGTGCGTCCCCTCCGGCCCCCGCGGCAACCACAGACCCCGCAACGGCGCCAGCCCCAACGGCGCCGCACCAAACAACGCACGGCGCCCCCTTAGGGGCGCGGGGAACGGCGCGCCCAGCCACAACCCACCCGCAGACAAACCCGCAGCCACACGAAACCCGCCAAGGCGAAAGCCCAAGCAAGCCCAAGCCCCCCTACGCCCCCCGCAACAGATCCAGCTCCGTGGCGAGGTTGCGGCGAGCAGTGTGTTCCCAGAGGTCGTACCCGCGGGGAGTGCGGAAGAGGCGGGGGAGGGAGAGGAGTTGGGTGAGAACGGCGGAACGGCCGGCGGTGAAGTCGGGGTCGGGAACGAAGGCGTACTCGGCGCGGACCGCGGCGGCGTAGGCGGCGTACTGGTCGGGGGACCCGGCGAGCACCGCGAGGTCCGCGTCGCAGAGCACCTCGCCGTCGGGGTCGTCGGGCGCCGGGTCATGGGTGACGGTGAGCCGCACCAGACGGGCGACCTCGGCCGTGCGGGCCGCGCCGATCCCCAGCTCGGGCAGCGCGCGCTCGGCGAGGGCCGCGCTGCGCTCCTCGTTCTCGGAGCGGTCCGGGCGGTAGACCGCGTCGTGGAACCAGGCCGCCAACTGGACGGTGGGCAAGTCATCCGCGTGCTCGGCCAGTTCGTCGATGCGCAGCAGGACCGCGGCCAGATGGTCGACGGTGTGGTAGCGGCGTTGCGGTTCGCGCCAGCGGGACAGGAGGTTGTCCGCGTACGGGGCCGGGTCAGGGGCCGTGGGGTTCTTGGTGCCGCGGGCCGCGGTGACGGTGTCGGCCCAGCGCTGCCGCAGCTCCGGCGCCGGGTCGGTGGTGTCTGCCGTACGGGGCACGGGGTTCATGCCAGCCATTGTGCCTCGCACCGGGGCGGAGGGTGAGGTCCGGTCAGGTTTGCGGACGGCCGCGGTGAGTGGGGAAGGGGACGGCGGTCGTCCCGAGGGCTTCCGGCGGTCGGCGGGCGGTCGCTCCGGTGGAGGCGGGTAAGGCGTACGGGCGGATTCCGGGCGTGCCGGTGCGGGGCTGGTGTCCGGAGGGCCGGGTGGCCCGTACTCTGGGATATTGGACTAGACCTGTCAGGGGTCCGTCCCGTCATGTCGTCAGCGGAGGATTGGGTCATATGAGCAAGCGCGCGCTGCTGGAGGTGATCGCGCTCGGCCCGCGGGACGCGGTTGCCGCCGAGGCCGGCGGGGCCGACCGGCTGGAGCTGGTGACGGACATGGCGGCCGACGGGCTCACCCCGCCCCGGGCCACGTTCGCGGCGGTCCGGGCGGCCGTGGGCCTTCCGCTGCGGGTGATGCTGCGGGCCGCCGACGGCTTCGCGGCGGGCGATGTGGCGGCGCTGTGCGAGGAGGCCGCGGCGCTGCGGGCGGAGGGCGCCGAGGAGTTCGTCCTCGGATTCCTCACGCCGGACGGGCGGCCGGATCTGGCGGCGGTGACGGCGCTGGCCGAGGTGATCGACGGCTGCCGGTGGACCTTCCACCGGGCCATCGACCGGGCCGCCGACCGGGACGCGCTGCGCAAGGAGCTGGCCGGGGCGGCCGGAGCCGCGGGGCTCGACACCTATCTGACGGCCGGGGCCGCGCAGGGCGTCGACCGCGGGCTGCCGACGCTGCTGGCCGAGCAGGCGCGTACGGCGGCGGGCGAGCCCGGGTACGCACCGCGGATCCTGGTGGGCGGCGGACTCGGGCTCGGCCATCTGCCGGCGTTGCGGGCGGCCGGTCTCGACGCGTTCCACATCGGGGGCGCCGCCCGGCCCGCCGGCTGGTCGGCCCCGGTGGAGGCGGCGGCGGTACGGGAGTGGCGGGAGGCACTGGATCTGCCCGTCGCCCAGCGGGTCTGAGGGGCCTGAGGCGGCCGAGACGGCTGAGGCAGCCGAGGATTCGGCGGGGCTGAGCGGGCCGGGCATTCGACGACGCGGAGAGGCGCGGCCTCCGTAGGGAAAGGGCCCCATCGGGCCCACCTGCGCCCCGCCCGGCCCGCTTCCTCAACTCCCTTTGGCGTGGCACTGTTTGACGAGTGTCACGGTGGGGGGACCAGGGGGAGGGTGACACGGCATGACGGGTATGGGAGTCAAGCCGCTCGGTGGTGACGACCCGCGGCGGCTCGGCGTTTACCGGATGCTGGGGCGGCTCGGCTCCGGCGGTATGGGGCGGATCTATCTGGCGCGCTCCACGGCCGACGGGTCGCTGGCCGCGGTCAAGACGCTGCTCGCCGAGGGCGTCGTCAGCGACACCGACCGGCGGCGGTTCGCCCGCGAGGTGACGCTGGCCCGGCGGATCGACAGCGTCTATACGGCCCGGGTGCGCGACGCCGATCCGGACGCCGAACTGCCCTGGATGGCCATCGAGTACATACCGGCGCCCGCGCTCTCCGAACTCGTCCGCAGCGCGGGACGGCTGCCCGGCTCCGCGGTGCGCTGGATCGCGGCGGGTACCGCGCAGGCCCTGGTGATCCTGCATGACGAGGGCATCGTCCACCGGGACGTCAAGCCCCAGAACATCCTGCTGCCGCTGGCCGGGCCCCGGCTCATCGACTTCGGCATCTCGCACGCCAACGACATCACGCGGACGACGCTGACGCTGGGCACCGTCGCCTTCACGTCGCCGGAGCAGGCCCGTGCCGAGCAGTCCACCACGGCGTCCGACGTGTACTCGCTGGGCGCGACGCTCTTCTATCTGGCCGTCGGCCGCCCGCCGTACCCCGAAACCGACGACACGATCCGGCTGCTGACGCTCGTACAGCGCGGTGCGCTCGATCTGACCGGGCTGCCCCGGGAGCTGACCGCGCTGATCCGCCCGTGTCTGGCCGCCGATCCGGCTGAGCGGCCCGAACCCGCCGATGTGCTGCGGCAGTTCCTGGAGGAACTCGACCGGATGCCGACCTCGCGGCGCGGTGAGCGCTGGCTGCCGCCGCGGTGGACCGCGCTGATCGAGAAGTACGAGGCGCATGGGCGGGCCCTGCGCAAGACCGCGGACGCGCAGCCGCCCGCCGCCGACGAGTGGACGCAACAGGTCCCGCCGCCCGGGCCCACCCGCGTCTACACCGAGGAGCGGGCCGCGCGCCGGAAGCAGGAGGAGCGGGCGGCGCGGCAGAAGCAGGAGGAGGAGCAGCGGGAGCGCGAGGCGCGCAAGGAGCGAGAGCGCAGGGAACGGGCGCGGAAGGCGGCGGAGGAGCGCAAGGCGGCGGAGGAGCGCAAGCGGGCGCAGGCCAGGGCGCGGGCGACCGCGCAGGCCGCGGAGAAACAGCGCCGGGAGCGGGCCGAGCGGGAGCGGCAGAAGCGCGCCCAGGAGGCGTTGCGGGAGAAGCGGGCCCGGGCCTCGGCGGCCCCGTCGAAGCCCGCCGCGTCCGCCTCGGCCAAGACGTCGCCCACCCCGCAGACCGCCAACTCCTCGTCCAGCAGTGGCTGTTTCTGGCCGGTGCTCCTGTGCATCGCGTTCGTGGTCTTCCTGTGGAAGCCCTGGCAAGCCGCGGACACCTCCGGCTCGTCGAGCGGTACATCCAGTGGTACGTACTCCAGCGGTGGGACCGGTTCGGGGTCGTCGAGCGGTACGTACTCAAGTGGCGGGACGAGCTCGGGGGCGTCGGGCAGTTCGTCCTCCAGTGGCGGGTCGAGCTCCGGGACGTCGAGTGGTACGTCCACCAGCGGCGGGGCCGGTTCGCGGCCGACGACTGCCGCGTCCCGTACCCCCAGCCCGGTCGATGCCGCCTTCGCGGCCGTACGGAGCGGCGACTGCCTCGATGCGTACCAGGACGGCTACGGCAACTGGAGCCGTTCGGCGCCGGTGCGGGTCGGCTGCGGTGCCGCCAGTGCGTATCTGCGGGTGCTGCGGGTGGCCGGGGCAGGGAGCTGTCCGTCCGGCGGCGGACGTGGCGGCTGGTGGCACAGCGGGACGGGCTCCTCGTCCACCAACCTGTGTGTGGAGCGGCAGTTCCGCAAGGGGCAGTGCTTCCTGGCCAAGGCCCGGGGCGGCCGCCCCGGGCCGGCGAACCTGCTCACCGCGTGGAACTGCAGCGCCGACCGGGTGCCCCGGGAGTTCGACTACATCATGCAGGTCACGGCCGTTATGCGGGCCTCGGCGGGCACCGGCGCCTGCCCGGGGGACCCGGGCCGCTACCGCTACTCCTGGAATGTCTACGACGGCACGACCATGATCTGCGCCAAGGTCGCCTGACGCCGTCGCGTCAGGCGACCGCGGCGGCTGCTCGCAGGGCCCCTCAGCGGTCGGCCAGTTGTTCCGGCAGTGCCGCCGCGTGGACCACCGTCAGACCGGAGACCGCCCGGGTCAGGCAGACGTACAGGCGGCGCAGGCCGGTCCGTTCGTCCGGTTCGCCGTCGACGATCGCGGCGGGCTCGTCCAGGACCACGTAGTCGTACTCCAGACCCTTGGCGAGCGTGGCGGGTACCAGCGTCAGCCGGGCCTCGGCCGAGGTCTCCTCGCCGGGGGCCAGGCAGGTCACACCCGCCGCCTCCAGGGCCGTGCGCAGCTCCGGAATCCGGGCCTCCGCGGCGATCAGGCCGATCGAGCCCTCCTTCGCCAGTGCGTCGTCGCAGGCCGTGAGGGTGGCGGCGGTCAGGGCGGCCGGGTCGACCGGACGGATCGCGAAGTCGCCCGCCGCCTCACGGATCGAGGTGGCCTCCGTCAGGTCGGGGGCGATGGCGGGCAGCAGCCGGGAGGCATAGGCGATGACCTCGCGCGGCACCCGGAAGCCCTGGGTGAGTTCCTCGACGGCCGAACCGGGCTTGCCGAGGTGGGTCAGCGCCTCCTCCCAGGTGTCGGTGGCCCAGGGGGTGGTGCCCTGGGCGATGTCGCCGAGGATGGTCGCGGAGCCGGTCGTGCAGCGGCGGCCGACCGCGCGGTACTGCATGGGGGAGAGGTCCTGGGCCTCGTCGAGGACCACATGGCCCAGCGACGGGGTGCGCGTGATCAGGTCCGTCGCCTCGTCGATCAACACCGCGTCCGCGGCGGACCACTTGGCGCTCTTCACGCTGCGGGCCGGTTTGGGCCACAGGATCGTCTTCTGCTCCTCGGGGGTCAGAATGCCCTCGGCCTGCTCGGCGAGGAAGTCCGCGTCACCCAGCAGCCGCAGCACCAGCTTCGCCGGGTCGACCGGCGGCCAGACCGCCTTGACCGCGGCCTTCACGGCGGCGTTACGGGCCACCGCGTCCTGCACCCGGTCGTCCGGCGCCTCGCCCGCCTGCTCCATCCGCACCAGCACGGCATGGGCGATCCGCTGCGGCAGGGCCTCCCGGGCCGCGCCGTAGCGGATCTCGCGGTCCCGCAACTCCTGGACGATCTCTTCGAGTTCATAGGCGGGTACGCGCCAGCGGCGGGAGCCGCGGACGACCACACAGGGCTCCTGCGGCAGCGTGATGTGCGAGCGGACCGCCCGCCGCAGCACCTCCGCCATCCGGGCGTCGCCCTTGACGGTCGCGGCGGCCGCCTCGTCCGTACCGCGTACCTCCACATGCCCGACCAGGTCGTCGACCGTGGCCTGCTTGACCTCCAGCTCGCCGAGGGCCGGCAGCACCTGCTCGATGTAGTGCAGGAAGGAGCGGTTCGGGCCGATGACGAGGGTGCCGGAGCGGGCCAGCCGCTCGCGGTGCGCATAGAGCAGATACGCGACCCGGTGCAGACCGACTGCCGTCTTTCCGGTGCCCGGCGCGCCCTGGACGCAGACCGAGCCGCCGATGCCGGCCCGCACGATCTCGTCCTGCTCCGGCTGGATGGTGGCGACGATGTCCCGCATGGGGCCGACGCGCGGACGCTCGATCTCCGACTGGAGCAGGGCGCTGGTCCGGGCGGCCTCGGCCGGGTCGGTGAGGTGCTCGTCCTCGTACGCGGTCAGTTCACCGCCCGTGTAGCCGAAGCGGCGGCGCAGCTTGAGGTCCATCGGGTCCTTCTTGGAGGCCCGGTAGAACGGCTGGGAGACGGGCGCGCGCCAGTCGATGACCATGGGGTCGCCGTCGGCGTCGTGGACGTGCCGCCGGCCGATGTAGAAGTTCTCTCCCTCGGACCCCTCGGCCAGTTCGAGGCCGGGCGCGTGGAGATAGTCGAGGCGGCCGAAGAAGAGCGGGGTGTGCGAGAGGTCGGCGAGCGCCTTGATCCGGGCGTCGACCTCGCCCTGGAGGACCTCGGCGTTGACCCAGTTCGCGGTGACATCGGCGATGTTCAGCGCCTCGGCGTCGGCCCGCATCGCGCGCAGGGCGGAGCGGGAGGCGGCGAGGTGGGCCTTTTCGCGCAGGAGCGGGTCGTCGGTGGCCGGCTGGGGGTGGGAGCTTTGGGTGCGCGGCTCCGTGGTCGGGCGGGGGGCGTGCGAGGGCACGGCGTTGCCTCCGGGGCGGGTACGTCGGCGGGCGCGCGCCGGTGAGCGCGGGCGCGGCGGGCCGGTGTCGGTGCACAGCGCGGGTCCTGCGTGTGCGGGTCAGCGGCGTGAAGCGAAGGGCCGGCCGGTTTCCGACCGGTCGGCGGCACTCCTCGACGGGAGGCAGGCAGACGCGCGATTGTAGTCAGCGGCTCATGAGGGCGCCAACGGATTTACGACGGGCCGCGGCGGTCTCCGGCGCGACGGCGGCATCGGTCTCCCGTAGGGGGCGGAGTGGGCCTGAAGACGGACATCCGGCCCACAGGGATGGACCTATGGACCGATGTGCTGCAATCGCGTGAAATTCATCATGGAGTCATGAGCAGCGCAGCGATTCCCCCAGGCCCTGTCCACCCCGTCTCCCTCCACCCGGCCAAGGGCGCCACCGCCCTCGGTGTCGACCCCGGGCGCGATCCGGCGGCGGCCCATGAGCACCGCTATGTCGTGGGCAACGCCCTCCGCGCGATCAAGGTCTTCGCCTCGGCCGCGTTCAGCGTCGTCGTCATGGGCGAGTACGCGGACGACTGATGCCGCGGCCCCGCCTCATGGAGCTGAGCGCGTGCCCCGGCCGCCCTTGTGCGCCCGCGCGGCGCACAATACGGGGCAAGAAGCGCATCACACGCGTGCCGCCCAGGCACGTACGGATCATGCACACCACACGCGCGATCGGGCGCGCGAAGCCGGCCCCCGCGTCGACATCCGGATGACCGGAAACCGTAACGGACGGCCGGCCTCGATCCACTAGCGTCACCGCGGTAGGCGCGCTCAAGGCAACGGGGAGGGGTCAGCGGGTGTCTGCCGCCGAGGGGACATGGACGTGGAGACGCACCTGGGCGCAGAGCACCGCCCATCCCGGCCGGCTGGCGCTCGCCACGGCGCTGCTCCTGGTGTCCTTCGCCGGACTCTGGGTGCTCTACCAGGTCCAGCCGCTGCCGATGTCCGATATAGCGGTCTACCGGGCCGAGGGTGAGGCTGCCGCCACCGGCGGTGATCTCTACGGCTTCACGGTCACCAAGTGGGCACTTCCGGCCACCTACCCGCCCTTCGCCGCCCTGCTCTTCATACCGACCACCTGGGTCTCGCTCGGCACGCTCAAGGTCGTCTGCGTGCTCGTCAACGCGGCGCTGCTCGCGCTGCTGATCCACCTCTCCTGCAAGGCCGCCGGCCTGCGCAGGGCCGCCCACACCGCGCCCGTCCTGCTGGCCGCCACCGCGCTCGGCCTCTGGCTGGAGCCGGTCTTCCAGACCTTCGTCTTCGGGCAGGTCAACCTCGCGCTGACCTGCCTGGTCCTGTGGGACCTCTCCCGTCCGGACGGCGCGCGCTTCAAGGGGTTCGCCACCGGCATCGCGGCCGGCATCAAACTCACCCCCGCGCTCTTCGCCGTCTACCTGCTCGTCACCGGCCGGGTGAAGGCCGCCTGCACGGCGCTCGCCGGATTCCTGTTCTCGGTGCTGGTGGGCTGGCTGGTGCTGCCCGAGGCCAGCATCGAGTTCTGGACCCGGCGGATGTTCGAGACCGGCCGGGTCGGCAAGGTCTGGATCGTCGACAACCAGTCCCTCCAGGGCCTGATCACCCGGGTGCTGCACCAGCCGGAGCCCGGCCTCCTGTGGATGGTGCCCGCGCTGCTCGCCGCGGCCGCCGGGCTCTGGGCCGCCCGCCGGGTCTGTCTGCGCCGCGGCCTGGACGGCTGGGGCGTGCTGTGTACGGCCGTCACGGCGCTGCTGGTCTCGCCGATCAGCTGGTCCCACCACTGGGTCTGGTGCGTGCCGCTGCTTGCCGCGCTCGCCGCCCGCACCCGCCGCGACCCGTGGCGCCGGGCGCTGCTGGCCGCCGTCACCCTGGCCTTCACCGCCCGCACGATGTGGATCGTCCCGCACACCGGCGACCTCGATCTGCGGATCCCCTGGTGGCAGCAGCCGTTCGCGTCCGCGTATCCCCTGCTCGGGCTGGCCCTGCTGGCGGCGGTGTTCTGGTGGACCCGGCGGCCGCCGGTGGCTCCGGGCGGCGGTGGCCTCCCGTCGCCGCGCACCGCACGGCAGCCGGCGGCCAGCCGGTCCCCGGCGGTCTGAGCCCGGCGGCCGTCGGACTCAGACGTCCTCGTCGGCCGCCAGCAGCTCGTCCGCGTCCACGATCCGGTACGCGTACCCCTGCTCGGCCAGGAAGCGCTGGCGGTGGGCCGCGAAGTCCTGGTCGATGGTGTCGCGCGCGACGACCGAGTAGAACCGCGCCTCGTGCCCGTCCGCCTTGGGGCGCAGCACCCGGCCCAGCCGCTGGGCCTCCTCCTGGCGGGAGCCGAAGGTGCCGGACACCTGGATCGCGACCGTCGCCTCCGGCAGGTCGACGGAGAAGTTCGCGACCTTGGAGACCACGAGCACCGAGATCTCGCCCTGACGGAAGGCCTCGAAGAGCTTCTCGCGCTGGGCGTTGGTGGTCTCGCCCTTGATCACCGGTGCGTCCAGATGCTCGCCCAGCTCGTCCAGCTGGTCGATGTACTGGCCGATGACCAGCGTCTGTTCGCCCTGGTGCCGGCGGACCAGCGCCTCGGTCACGTACTGCTTGCTGGCCGTGGTGGCACAGAAGCGGTATTTCTCCTCGGTCTCGGCCGTGGCATACGCCAGCCGCTCCGACTCGGTCAGATTGACCCGGACCTCGACACAGTCCGCGGGGGCGATATAGCCCTGTGCCTCGATCTCCTTCCACGGGGCGTCGAACCGCTTGGGCCCGATGAGGGAGAAGACATCCGACTCCCGGCCGTCCTCGCGGACCAGCGTCGCGGTCAGCCCCAGCCGCCGCCGGGCCTGAAGATCGGCGGTGAACTTGAAGACCGGGGCGGGCAGCAGATGCACCTCGTCGTAGACGATCAGGCCCCAGTCCCGGGAGTCGAAGAGCTCCAGATGCGGGTAGACGCCCTTCCGCTTGGTCGTGAGCACCTGGTACGTGGCGATGGTGACCGGCCGGATCTCCTTCCTCGTCCCGCTGTACTCGCCGATCTCGTCCTCGCTCAGCGAGGTCCGCTTGACCAGTTCGTGCTTCCACTGCCGGGCCGAGACCGTGTTCGTCACCAGGATCAGCGTGGTCGCCTTGGCCTGCGCCATCGCGCCCGCCCCGACCAGCGTCTTGCCCGCACCACAGGGCAGCACGACCACGCCCGAGCCGCCGTGCCAGAAGCCCTCCACGGCCTGCTGCTGGTACGGCCGCAGCGCCCAGCCGTCCTCGCGCAGCTCGATGGGGTGCGCCTCACCGTCGACGTAACCGGCCAGGTCCTCGGCCGGCCAGCCCAGCTTGAGCAGCGTCTGCTTGATCTGCCCGCGCTCCGACGGGTGCACCACGACCGAGTCCTGATCCAGCCGCGCCCCGACCAGCGGCTGCACCTTCTTCGACCGCAGGATCTCCTCCAGCACCGGGCGGTCGGTGCAGGTCAGCACCAGACCGTGCGCGGGGTGCTTGACCAGCGTCAGCCGCCCGTAGCGGGACATCGTCTCGGCGACGTCGACGAGCAGCGCATGCGGCACCGGATACCGCGAGAACTGCACCAGCGCGTCCACGACCTGCTCGGCGTCGTGCCCGGCGGCCCGCGCGTTCCACAGCCCCAGCGGCGTCACCCGGTACGTATGGATGTGCTCGGGCGCCCGCTCCAGCTCGGCAAAGGGCGCGATGGCCCGCCGGCAGGCGTCCGCCAGCTCGTGGTCCACCTCCAGGAGCAGCGTTTTGTCGCTCTGGACGATGAGGGGTCCGTTCACACGCCTCGCCTTTCGCTTCCGGCCGTCGGCCGCCGGGACCGGCCACGGCCCCCGGCCGATGATCACGGCCGCGGACATCGACCGCACATACGGCCAAACGTCCAGTGTGCCGCATCGCCGCGGCGGCCGTCAGCGATGGATGCCGGGCCCCTGTGCGGCGAGGAGGGCCCGCCAGGTGTCGCGGTCGGCGACGCCGGTCACCGGGAGGGCCCGGTCGTGCTGGAAGGCTTCCAGGGAGCGGGTGGTGGAGGGGGTGAAGAGGCCGGTGATGTCGGTGGCGGTGCCGCTGTTGTCGAGCAGGTACTGGAGGGCCACGACCGCCTGCTGCGGCGCATGCCGGGAATCGATCCGGATGATCAGATGCGACCAGGTCCGCGGGCCGACCTTGCCGTCCGCGAGCAGACCGTGGTCGGCCTGGAACTTCTTCACCGCGGCCGCCGTCCGGACCCCGAAATCGCCATCGGCCTCGACGGCATGACCGTGGGCCCGGAGCAGGTACTGGACGGCACGGGCCTTCCACAGCAGATCGCCCTTGCGGGCCAGCGGCCAGCCGGCGGCCGTGGGCCCCGCCGGGGCGGCCACGGCGGCGACCGGCGGACCGTCCTGGCCGGTGCGGTGGGCGAGCGCACCCCAGCCGAGGCCGATACCGCCGCCGAGGGTGAGCACGCCCAGGAACGCGAGGACGGCGCGGGTGGCGGCTGTGCGGCGGGTGACGGGGGCCGCCGGGACCGGAGCGGGAGGAGGGGCGGAGACCGGTACGGGGGACCGGGGTCCGGCGGACGGGTCCTGCGGGCCGGCGGCCGGGGCATCGGGAGCGTCCGCCGGGGCGGTGCCGGCCGGGCGGGGTGACTTACGGGCCGCTCCGGCCGCGGCCGCCTCGGCCAGGGCGCGGGCCCGGGGAAGGTCGGCGGCCGGTGCGCGCAGCACCGTGTGGAGGAGTTCGACGGTCCTGAGCGGCGCGGTGGAGGGGTGCCGGGGGTTGAGATAGCGGGAGAGGGTGGTCTGGTCGATGCCCAGACGTCCGGCCAGCGACTGCTGGGTGGGCTTCGGCCGGCCCTCCCGTGCCGACAACTCCCACCACGTCCTGAGCAGTTCCGCCAGCGCGCGGACCGCGTCCCGGTCCGGTGCGGTGGGTCCCGTCATGCTTCCCCCGGGGCGTTCGAATGTCCTCAGCTGTCGCGCTCGGCCGCTCACTGCTGCATAAGCGCAGGTCAGCAGGGTGCATCGGGGCGCTGCATCGATGCATGAGCCGGAGCCCGGCAGATCGTAGTGAAGTCCCCCGCCGGTGCTGCATCGTTGAGGGGCGCCGCCGACCGGGCCGCGCACCCCCCGCTCCGTTCCCACCCCTGGCCCAGGGGTGCGCCGGCCTGCGCGAATCCGGGAGCGGAGGGGCTCAATGCGCCGTTGCAGCAAGGAAAACGAGGGAGACGACCATGCCCCTGACATCACCCTTTCGGGGAGGTACCGCCCTTGCCGTACCGCGGCCGGGACCGCGCCCGCCGCCCGGGCGGCGGCCGTGCCGACAGCAACCACCCTCACCTGACAAGGAGTCACTCATGTCCGTACGCACCATCGCCCCGCGTCTGATCGCCGGCGCCGCCGCTCTCGCCGCTCTCATGGGCACCGCGGCCACCCCCTCCGCCACCGCTGCCCCCGGCCGGGCCGCGCTGGCGCAGCAGATCCTGGCCACGAAGGGGATCGCACCGGCCACCGCCCACGTCGGCGGCCGGCACGCCGCGTCCACCGCCCGGCAGAACCTCGTCGACACCGCCCACGGCAAGGGCGCGCTCACCAGCCGCTGGGGCGACCGGCCGAACCGCCGGGTCGCCCTGGACACCCGGATGCTCAACGGGATGCTGAAGCTGCGGACCCGGTACGGCTACCGGATCGCGGTCTCCGAGATCGTCGGCGGTGACCACAGCAGCCGCTCCCGCCACTACGCCGGGCTCGCCTTCGACATCAACTACATCAACGGCCGCCATGTCGGCAGCGGCGCACCACACCGGAACCTGATGGCCGCCTGCCGGAAGCTCGGCGCCACCGAGGTCCTCGGGCCGGGGAGCGCCGGGCACGCCACGCATGTCCACTGCGGCTGGCCCCGCTGATCCCGCCGCGGCCGGACCGATCCCCGCCGGTGCCCGGCCGTCCGGAAAGGGCGGCCGGGCACCGGCATGCCGTCCCGCGGTGCCCTGATCAGCGGGAGCCGGCCATGACGAAGACGCCGACGAAGAAGACCATGTAGAGCAGCAGGATCGCCGCCGCGACGGCCGCCACGACGAGGACGCCCTTCATTACGGTGCCCGCGGTCCGATGGGCGTCGGCGGGTCGCGCAGGGACTTCGGGGGACAGCTCGTGCTCGCTCATGGAGCCATCCTGGGGAGCGCGGGGGCGGGAGGCCATCCGTAGACCTACTCAGATGTGCCGGGCTGCTCAGACCGAGTCGTCCGCCAGCTCCGCCACGCCCGTGATGCGGTGCAGCGGGTACGTACGCACCTCGTCGGAAGTGTGGTCGTACGCCGTCACAAAGCCGCCCTCGACCCGTACGGGCGCGATCACGCGCTGGCTGGCGGCTCCGTCGGCGTTGACATAGCCGATCCAGAGCGCGGAGTTGGTCAGCACCGCGGCCTGCATCGTGGCCAGGGTCTCGGCGGAGGTGGTGCGGGGGAGGGCACCGGGGGCCGGGGCGGGCGCCTGGACCGGTTTGCGTTCCGCGGTGGCCGCGAGGTCGCCGGCGCGGATGGCGCGGACCGCCGCCGAGAGCAGGGTGGGGTCGGGGGACGGCGGGCCGTCGGGGACCGGGGCGGGGGCGGTGCGCGGCGGGGTGCGGTAGGAGTCGGCGCGGGCGATCAGGACGTCACCGGCGGCCGACTCGGCGGCCGGGGCATAGCCCATCGCCCGGAGGCCGTCGAGGAGTTGGTCGGGGGAGGTCTGGGCGGCGAGCACGGTCGGGGCGAGGCGGCGCAGCCGGAGGGCGGCGGCGCGGCGGTCCGCGAGGATCTCGGCGAGCAGCGCGTCGTCGTCACAGCGGACATAGGCGGCGGCCGCACCGATCCGCAGCTGCCCGTGCTTACGGGCCACGTCGTCGATGAGGTAGGCGAGCGGCTGGGGGACCGGGGTGCGGGAGTGGGCGGCGAGGAACTCCTGTAGCTCGGCGGCCGAGCGGCCGGCGTCCAGGGCGCGGCGCACGGAGCCGGGGGTGAAGCGGTAGACCGTCGCACCGCCCTTGGACTCGATGTCGGCGAGCACGCCGAGCGCCTCGGCGAGCGGGCGGCGCAGCGGGCCGGGCGCGACGGCGGTCAGGTCCGCCTGGAGGAGGACGTGGTCGACGGGCTCGGGGAGGAGCGGGGCGAGCAGGGCGGCGGCGCGGGTCGCGGCGGCGGTGGTCTCGGCGGGGGTGGGGGCGGCGCTGTCCGACGGGCTGTCGATCAGGGTGCGGCCGTGGGTGGAGAGCGCGCCGCGTCCGGTCACGCCGAGCAACTCGGCCTCGGCCAGGGCCCATTGGGCCAGGCGCGAGCGGAGGTCGTCGGCGGGGTCGGGGCCGGGCGCGGCCGTGGCGCCGTCGCCGGCCGGCAGCCGGCCCGCGGCCGGTGCGCCGCTGCGCAGCGGCCGCTCCCACCGCAGCCGGGCCAGGACCGCCGACGCCGGGACGGCGGTGCCCGGCGGCAGCGCGGCGAGCAGGGCGAGGGCGCGGCGGCGGACCTCGGGGGCGGGGGAGCGGTCGAGGTGCGGGCCGAGGGCGGCGAGCGCGCGGCCCTTCGCGTCGGCGGTGCCGACGACCCCGGGGGTGCGGGTCGCGGCGAGCCAGCCGGCCGCCAGCGCCGCCCAGCGCTCGTGGTCGGGCAGCTGGAGCCACTCCTCGGCGGCCGGGGTGGCCGCGAACCGCTCGTCGGCCTCGCCGTCGGAGGCGATCAGCCCGGCCGCGTAAGCGAGTTCGAGCCAGAAGGCGGCGAGCTGCTCGGTGGTGTCCAGGGCGGTGGCGGTCCGCTTGAGGTCGCGGACGCTCATCCCGCCGGCGCGCAGGACGGCCGGCCCGCCCAGGTCCCACTCCTTGAGCAGCTCCTCGACGGTCGCGAGCGCGGTGAACGCCTGGCTCGCGGCGGCGTTGTCCACAAGCTGTGGATCGCGTTCCGTGGCGGGCGAGAGCGCGGGCGGGACCGGCTCGGGGGTGTGATGGGCGCGGCCGCCCCGCAGATGCAGCGCCGCTTCCCGCGGCAGCACGACATTCCGGGCGCCCGCCGGGATCAGCAGGCCCCGGTCCAGCAGCCATTGCAGATGCGGGGCCGGGCGGTCGGTGACCGCGCCGTAGGGTGGCCCCCACAGCAGCTTGTCGAGGACGGCGACGGAATCGGCGGGCGCGGTGTCCAGCAGCGCCGCCATCCGGACCCGGTCCGTGAACAGGCCGGCCAGCGCGGCGACCGCGGTGACCGGATCGTGGGTGGTGGGCAGCCCCGCCGCGGCGATGATCTCCTGGAGCCGCCCCGGCGACATCCCCGCCATGGCCTCGGCGACGGTCGGGCCCAGGCCGGTCGGCGACGGGTGCGCGGGGCTCGGCGTGAGCAGCTCACGGGCCGTCCGCACCAGCCGCAGCCGGTCGTCCGGGCCCCACACCAGCGCCTGCGCGCGCAGCTCCGCCACCGCCCGGGGCAGCTCGGCGGCGACCGCCGGGTCCCCGGCGTCCCCGCCCATCAGCGCGCCCAGCGTGTCGTACGGGCACGGGTCGGGCGCCACCGCCAGCGCCTCGGCGGTCTGGAGCACGAACCGGTCGAGCCGCTCCACGGCGCGGACCACCGACGCCCGCGTCCCGGCCCGGGTCGCGAGCTGGGTGACATCGCCCGGCACCGGATTGAGCAGGTCGGGCCGTGCCCGCAGCAGCCCGACGAGCCCGCGGTCGGTGCGGGTCCTGAGCTCCTCGGCGAGGGTGCGGGGTGTACCGGTCATTCGTCCTACGTTAGCGGGGCCGGGAAGGACGGGGGAGCGCGCGGCCGCACGCCGCCGCCCCGGTCCGCCCCGATCCGTGAGACACCCGCTGCGCCGCCCCCGGGCCGCCTCCGGCCCGGCCGCCGGTCGAAGCGGTACCGTCGGAGCAGCAACCAGCGGACGCCGCAGGGGATTTCGTGGGGATCGAGAGTGATCAGCTCGTCTTTGACTATCTGAGCCGGGTCGGCGACCTGGCCCAGCAGCGGGGGCTGCCCGCCGCCACCAGGATGCGGCTGGTGACCGGGCTCCGGGCGGAGATCGACGGCGGGCAGGCCGATTCGGTGTCCGGGGTGAAGCGGCTGCTGGCCCGGCTGGGCACCCCGGAGGCGGTGGTCGCGGCCGCGGGGAGCGCGGAGGACCGGGTGCCGGGGGCCGCCTGGAGCGGCGCGGCGCCGCGGCAGGAGCCGGGTGCCGGGGCCGCCGACGGGCCCGCCGTACCGCTCGGCCCACGGCCCGCCGAGCCGCCCAGGCGGTGGAGCGGCGCCCGCGACAAACTCACCGGCCTGGCCGCGCGCAGCGGACTGACGGGCAAGGCGGCCGGGAGCGGCGAGGCGTCCACGGGCGGCTCGGTCCCCGCACCGCGCGGCGGGGCGCCGGACCCCGCGCCGACGGTCGGCCTGCCCCCGCATCTGGCCGGCGCCGACGAGCTGGGTGACGCCGAGGACGCACCGGACTGGTGGCGGGTCGAGCCGGCGCCGTTCGGGCCGGGCGAGACGGTGCCCGGGTTCGTCGGCGGGATCGAGATCCCGGAGATGTGGGACCGGCCCGAGGACGAGCGCCCGCTGTCGCTGACGAAGGACGGCACGGACGGGGCCGCCGGGGACGACGGACAGGCCACGGCCGAGGACGCGTCGGCGGAACGCCCGCTGCCCCGTATGCTGCGGCGCGCGCTGGGCCGCCGGCGCGCCGCCCCCGCGCCCCCGGCCGAGGCCGAGGCCGCGGAAGAGGTCGTGGCGGTGCCGGCGCGGGCCCCGCTCAGCCCCGTCCTGACGCTGGCGGTGCTGCTGCTGGTGGCCGGTGCGGCCCTGGGCTCGTGGCTCGCGCTGGCGGGCGGCTGGGGGCTCGCCTACGTCTCCCAGCGGCTGACCCGCGCCGAGGCCAAGTTCGCGGCGCTCGGTGTGCCGGGCACCGTCGTCGGCGGCCTGGTGGTGTGGCTGTGGGGCCGGTTCGACGGGCGGTGGGGCGAGCCCCTCGCCCAGGGCCGGCTGGGGGAGGAGATGCTGGCCGGGCTGCCGGTGATGGCGCGGGTGGCGGCCGTCGCCTCGGCGCTGTTCCTGGTGTGGCGGATGCGGCGGATCCCGCGGTGAACGGGCGCGGTGCACCGGGCCGGGTGACCGGCGCGGCGCCGCAGGCACAATGGCAGGCATGGCTGCACACACCCTGACGGTCGGCTTCGACCTCGATATGACGCTGATCGACTCCCGCCCCGGCATCAGGGCCGCCTACCACGAGCTGTCCGCCCGGACCGGCACCTTCGTCGACGCCGACCTCGCCGTGAGCCGGCTGGGGCCCCCGCTGGAGGAGGAGATCAGCCGGTGGTTCCCCGAGGAGCGGGTGGCGGAGATCGCCGACCTCTACCGGTCGCTGTATCCGGAGTTCGCGGTCGCGGCGACGCCCGCCCTGCCCGGGGCCCGGGAGGCGATCGACGCGGTGCACCGGGCGGGCGGCCAGGCGATCGTGGTGACCGCCAAGTACGAGCCCAACGCCAAGCTGCACCTGGCGCACCTCGGGCTCGACGTGGACGCCCTCTTCGGCTCCTTGTGGGCGGCCGACAAGGCCGAGGCGCTCGACAAGCACCAGGCGCAGGTCTACGTCGGCGACCACATCGGTGACGTCGTCGGGGCGCACACCGCCGGCGCGCTGTCCGTCGCGGTCGCCACCGGCCCGTGTGACGCCACGGAACTGCGCGCGGCCGGCGCCGAGGTGGTGCTCGGCGACCTCACGGAGTTTCCGTCCTGGCTGGCGCGCTATGTGGCGGAGGGGGCGGACGGGGGCGAAGCCGCCGCCATCTGACGGCGCTGCGCGACCACGGAACGGATCACTCCGGCCGCCGCCACGAGAAAACCGGCGCCCATCAGCATGCACACGCCGTAGAAGGCGGACGGCAGCGGATCGGTTCCCAGGAACAGCGGGGCCACCGTGGCGAGAGTGGCCGCTGCGCCAACTAGGAACATGATCGCGCCGATTCGGACCAGCAGATCCCCGGCAAGGGGCGTTTCGTCAGACACCTGACCAGGGTAAGTCCGGGCCAGAAGCACGGAGGATCCACCCGGCGGCGTCTTGTCACCGGCCTTGGGACCATTAGCCTTGGGGTGGCGGGTCCTGCGGCCCGCTGCATTGCTCTCCAGACCTCTCCACCTCGGCCCCGCCCGGGCGGAGAGGAAGCCAGCCCGCAGATTCCGCAGTAGACCCGGCCCAGTTATTTTCCAACGAGTACGAGGACGAGGACAGACGTGCCTACCGGCAAGGTCAAGTGGTTCAACAGTGAGAAGGGCTTCGGCTTTCTCTCCCGCGATGACGGCGGTGACGTCTTCGTGCACTCGTCGGTGCTGCCCGACGGCGTAGCCGCACTCAAGCCTGGCCAGCGCGTCGAATTCGGCGTGGTCGCGGGCCAGCGCGGCGATCAGGCGCTGACCGTGACACTGCTCGACCCCGCCCCCTCGGTCGCCGCGGCGCAGCGCCGCAAGCCCGATGAACTCGCCTCGATCGTCCAGGACCTCACCACGCTCCTGGAGAACGTCACCCAGCAGCTCGAACGGGGCCGTTACCCGGACAAGGTGCACGGCGCCAAGATCGCCGGCATGCTGCGCGCCGTCGCCGACCAGCTGGACGTCTGACGCGCACGGCCGCGGACCGGCGCATCCCGCCCGCGGCCGTCACACCCGGCACTTCTTACACAAAGCTCAGCGCATCGCGGCCGAGGGGCGGAACGAGCCCCTCGGCCGCGGCGCGGGTGAGCAGCCCGCGCACCGCGGCGTAGCCGTCCTCGCCGAGGTCGGCGGTGAACTCGTTGACGTACAGCCCGATGTGCTGGTCGGCGACCTTCGGGTCCATCTCCTGGGCGTGCTCCAGGACGTACGGCCGGGACGCCTCCGGATCGTCCCAGGCCATCAGGACCGAACTGCGGATCGCCGCCGCGAGACCGCGCAACGTCCGTTCGCCCAGCGACCGCTTGGCGATGATCGCGCCGAGCGGGATCGGCAGCCCGGTGGTGTGCTCCCAGTGCTCGCCCATGTCGGCCAGGCAGCACAGGCCGTAGTTCTGGTACGTGAAGCGCGCCTCGTGAATGACCAGGCCCGCATCGACCTTGCCGTCGCGCACGGCCGGCATGATCTCGTGGAACGGCAGCACCACGATCTCCCCGACGCCGCCCGGCACCTCGGCCGCCGCCCACAGCCGGAACAGCAGATACGCGGTGGACCGCTCACTGGGCACCGCGACCGTCTTGCCCGCCAGATCCGCCGCCGCGCCCTGCTCCCGGGTCAGCACCAGCGGCCCGCAGCCGCGCCCCAACGCCCCGCCGCAGGGCAGCAGCGCATAGTCCTGGAGCACCCACGGCAGCACCGCGTACGACACCTTCAGCACATCGAACTCACCGCGCTCGGCCATGCCGTTGGTGACGTCGATATCGGCGAAGGTGACCGCCAGCTCCGGCGCGTCCGGGACCCGGCCGTGCGCCAGCGCGTCGAAGACGAAGGTGTCGTTCGGGCACGGCGAGTACGCGATGTTCAGCGGCCGGGTCACGGGGCCCTCCTCGGGACGTGGGAGTCCCCCCGCGTGAGCGAAGCCGAGCGTGGGGGAGGTTCCGGAGCCGGTCCGGCGGGGGCCGTGAGGGCTTCGGGGAGCGTACGGAAGGCGCCGGTCAGCGCGGTGAGGGCGTCCCCGATCCGCCAGGCGGCTCGGTCGCGGGGGCCGACGGCATTGGAGACCGCCCGGATCTCCAGCACCGGCACCCCGTGGGCGGCGGCCGCCTCGGCGACCCCGAAACCCTCCATCGCCTCGGCCAGCACCCCCGGGTGACGTTCCGCCAGCTCGGCGGCGCGGGCCGCGCTGCCGGTGACCGTCGAGACCGTGACGACGGTGCCGGCCGCCGCGCCGGCCGCCGCCGCGACGGTACGCACCAGCGCCGGGTCGGGGCGGTGCGCGACCGTCCCGAAGCCGAGTTCGGTGACCGGGACGAAGCCGTCGGGGGTCTCCGCGCCGAGGTCGGCCGCGACGATCGCGTCCGCGACCACCACCGACCCCAGCGGCGCGCCGGAGCCGGGACCGGGGGAGAAGCCGCCGCCGATTCCGGCCGAGACCACCAGGTCGTACGGCTGCCCGGCGAGGGCGGCGGCGGTCAGCGCGGTGGCCGTCCCGGCGGCTGCGGCGGCCGGACCGACGCCGGCGGCCAGCACGTCGAGCGCCACCGGAAGCCCGGCCGCCCGCCGCAGTTCCTGCCCGCCGGGCAGCGTCACCGCCGCGCAGGATCCCGCCACGGCACACACCGCGTCACGCTCGGCGGCCACCGCCGTGACGACCAGCACCCGCGTCATGCGGCCGGCGCTCCTAGTTCTCCTGCTTCAGCGTGAAGTGCCACATCGTCTTGGGTCCCTCGCCCGCGCCCAGCTCGGCGACCTGGAGGGTGACGTCCTTGGAGTACGTGGTCTGGCCGGTCTGCGGGTTCTGCTGCATGAAGAGCGTGTCCGCGTCGAAGCTGCGGTACGTCTGCTTGCTGGGCTCGCGCATGACCGGGCCGGCACCGATGACGATCCAGCCGGACTTGGCGACCTCGGGGTCGACGCCGACGCGCACCTTCTCACCGGGGTGCACCGTGATCGTCTTGCCGCCCTTCTTGGTCAGGCAGGCCGAGACGTCCTTCTTGGACAGGACCTTGCCGTCACCGTCGCAGCCGGGGGTGGCCTCGGCCGTCACGGTCGACGAACCGACGGTCACGGTGGCGAGCGCGGTCGGCTTCTCGCAGGCGGAGAGGGTGATGAGACCCAGGGACACGGCACCGATGGCGGCAGCGGCACGGCGGCCCTTGCCCCAGGAGATCAACGCAGCGGTCATACGGGCAGGCTATCTGGCGCCTCAGCTCACGCCACGCCCGGGTGCGGCGTGCCGCGCCGCCCGTCGCCGGTCAGGCCACCCGGGCGCTGCGCGTACCGCCCCGCCGGGCCGCGCTCAGCAGTCCCCGTACGGCCAGCGCCACGCCCAGCGCCACCAGTCCCGCGGCCACCGCCAGCCCCAGCGTGCCCATCAGCGGCAGCGAAATCCCGATCGCGCCGCCCACCACCCACGACATCTGCAGCGCCGTCTCGGACCGGGCGAACGCGGAGGTACGCACCTCCTCCGGCACATCGCGCTGGATCATCGCGTCCAACGACAGCTTCGCCAGCGCCTGGCACAGTCCCGCGGCGGCCGCCGCGGCGGTCACCACGACCACCGCCACCGCCTGGTAGAACACCGCCGCGAGCACCGTCGCACAGAGCGCCAGCCCCAGCATCGCGGCGATGATCCGCTCCGGTCCGCGGGCCTTCAGCCAGGCGCCGACCGCCGTCCCCAGCGCATTGCCGGTACCGGCCGCCACGACCACGAGCCCGAGCGAGGCCGCCGGACCCAGCCCGCCCAGCGGATGCTCCCGCAGCAGGAAGGCCAGGAAGAACGTCAGGAAACCGGAGAGCGCCCGCAGACAGGCATTGGCCTGGAGGCCGTGCAGCACCGACGGCCCGACCGTGCGCAGTCCGGGCTTGCGCCCGCCGCCGGCCTCGCGCGCCACCGCGTCCCGGGACGCCAGCCGGGCCGGGCGCTCGCCTTTCGCCGAGTCGACCTTGTGCGGCAGCGAGAACGACAGCACCGTCCCGGCCACGAACACCACACACGCCCCGTACAGCGGCCAGCCCGGCCCGATCAGATGCAGCCCGGCCGCCGCCGGGGCCGCCGCCCCCGTCGCCAGCAACCCCGCGAGCGTCACCCGTGAATTGGCCTTGACCAGCGAAATCCGCGGGGGCAGCAGCCTCGGCACCACGGCACTGCGGACCACCCCGTACGCCTTCGACGACACCAGCACACCCAGCGCCGCCGGATACAGCTCCAGCCCCCCGGTGGCGACCGCGCCGGACATCGTCAGCGCCAGCAGGGCCCGCGCCAGCATCGCGCCCGCCATCGCCGCCCGGCGGCCGTGCGGCACCCGGTCCAGCAGCGGTCCGACCACCGGTGCGAGCAGGGCGAACGGCGCCAGCGTGACCGCCAGATACAGCGCGACCCGGCCCCGCGCCTCATTCGTCGGCACCGAGAAGAACACCGTCGAGGCCAGCGCGACGGTGATCAGCATGTCGCCGGCGGAGTTCACCGCATGCAGCTCGATCAGCTTGCCCAGGCCCGACTCCCCGGCGCCGTGCGCATGCGTGGCGCGCCGCACCCCGCGCGCCGCGCCGGTGAACGGCCGGTGCAGCGCTCGGCCGACGGCCCGGCCCGCCCGGCGGACCCGGCCGGTCCCGTCCCCGCCGCGCGTCGAGGCGCGCGAGGCCCGTGACGATTTCCCTGCTGTCCTCGACACCTTCGACACCTTCGACGCCCGTGCGGCAGCCATCCGGTCATAGTGCCCCAACTCGCCCAGGAGGGGGCACTTTCTCCGCCCTGCCGCGCGGGGCGTACCGGCCCGTGGTCGCGGCCGGGGACATTTGCCGCTCCCACCGAGGGGTCGTCCACCGTTGAAGGGGTAGCGTGTGTAGCGCGCCACCGGCGGTCGTTCTTGGCCGCGTGCCTCCGCGCGATCCCGCAGAATGGGACGTAAGAGGTGCGCTCGACCGAAACGACCGGGCGCGGACGTCGACGCGGTCCCCAGGTCCGCTCCGCCCGCCCCGGCACCGCCGGTCGTCCGGACAGGACAAGGACAGCTCCGGCTGGCGCACTCGTGAGACGGCGTGGAAGAGAGAATCGATTCTTGTGAGTGCTGCGATGCGAAGCCGTACCCCTGACCGCCTGTGCGCCGAGGCGGTTGACCTTGCCAGGGCGGCGGCGGAGGAAGCCGCACTGCCCGGCATGGTCGGCGAGCACATCGAGGCCGTTGCCGACGGAGACCGCGTCGTCACCCACCTCTTCGCCTGCAACGAGCCCGGCTACCGGGGCTGGCGCTGGGCCGCGACGGTCGCCCGGGCCTCCCGCGCCAAGATCGTCACGCTCGATGAGGTGGCCCTGCTGCCCGGCCCCGACGCCCTGCTCGCGCCCGAGTGGGTGCCATGGAGCGAGCGGCTGCGCCCCGGCGACATGGGCCCCGGCGATCTGCTGCCCACCGAGGCCGACGACCTGCGCCTGGAGCCCGGCTTCACCGGCGAGGACATCCCGCCCCCGAACTCCGTGGTCGCCGAGGGCATGGCCGCCGACGTCGCCGACTCCGAGGAAGCGGACGTCGTCCCGGGCTCGCCCGCCGTCCAGCCCGCCCCCGAGCGCGGCAGCATCGCGGCGGTCGCCGAGGAACTGGGCATGCGCCGTGCCCGGGTGCTCTCCCGCTACGGTCTGCACACCGCCGCCGACCGCTGGGAAGAGGCCTACGGCGCCCGCACCCCCATGGCCCAGGCGGCCCCCGCCACCTGCGTGACCTGCGGCTTCCTCACCACGCTGCCCGGCTCCCTGGGCCAGGCGTTCGGCGTCTGCGCCAACGAGTTCTCCCCGGCGGACGGCCGGGTGGTCTCCCTCGCGTACGGGTGCGGGGCGCATTCCGAGGCGGCCGTCATGCCGAAACCGCCGCGGCCGGCCGCGCCGGTTGTGGACGAGACGGTTGTCGAGCCGTTGTCGCTTCGTCCCGAGCGGGATGGTGGGTCCGTCGAGGAGACCGGGCCTGCTGAGGAGCTGGGGCACAGCTAAGCGCTGGGGGCTCATTCCCACGTTTTCGGGTGGCACCGCCGTGCCTGTTTTCGCCTGTCGGCGGGGGTGGGGGTGTTTGGGCGGGGGCCGCGGTTGTTGGTGGTGGGTGGCGGGGTCGGTCCTCCGGGGGCGGGTTTCCGGACTGCTTCGCTTTACGTCCGGAAACCCGCCCCCGGAGGACCGACCCCTCCCGTACGGATGGCGGCCTCCGTCCGGTGGGGGAGTTGTCAAAGACCAGTAGTGCGGCCGCATGGTGGTGCGGCTGCGGGTGCTGGTCTTTGTCTTTCCTTCACCTCCACCCCGGAGGCCCCGCCACCGGCACCCACCACGAACCGGGGCCCCACCCCGAACAACCCCCTCCCCGCCGACAGGCGGGGAAACAGGCCGCGGCGGGCCACCCGACAACGTGGGGCGATACCGTCGGCCCACCGACATTTAAGGGAGACGGACAGTGACAGCGACGTCGTGGGTGCGAGGCGCAGCCGGAGACCCGTTCGGGACGGCCCGACTGCGGCGTGGCGTGCTGGATGCCTGGGCCGCCTCGCCGGCCCGGTTCCGGGAGGACGCTAACGCCGAGGAGGACCTCGCGCTCGGCGGCTACCGCGACCGGCTGGCCGTGGAGCTGGCGCAGAACGCGGCGGACGCGGCGGCCCGGGCCGGCGTCCCCGGCCGGCTCCGGCTGACCCTGCACGCGGCCAACGGCGACGCGCCCGCCGTACTCGTCGCGTCCAACACCGGTGCCCCGCTGGACGCCACCGGCGTCGAGTCGCTGTCGACGCTGCGGGCGTCCGCGAAGCGGGAGCCCAGTGTGGCGGCCGGTGCGGTCGGCCGGTTCGGTGTGGGCTTCGCCGCGGTGCTGTCGGTGAGTGACGAGCCGGCGCTGGTGGGCCGTACCGGCGGTGTCCGCTGGTCGCTGGCCGAGGCGCGGGCGCTGACGGAGGAGGTGGCGGCGCACAGCCCGGGGCTGGGTGGTGAGTTGCGCCGACGGGACGGGCATGTCCCGCTGCTGCGGCTGCCGCTGCCCGCGGAGGGCGGGGCGCCCGAGGGGTATGACACCGCCGTCGTGCTGCCGCTGCGGGACGTCGCGGCGCAGGATCTCGCCGAGCGGCTGCTGACCGGGATCGATGCGGCGCTGCTGCTGACGCTGCCGGGGCTGGCCGAGGTCGTGGTCGAGACCCCGGAGGGCGTACGGGAGTTGCGGCGCAGCCAGGACGGCCCGTACGTCCTGATCGAGGACAGCGAGCGGGGCGCGACCCGGTGGCGGGTGGCGAGCGACGGCGGGCCGCTGGATCCGGCGTTGCTGGCGGACCGGCCGGTCGAGGAGCGGCTGCGGCCGGCCTGGTCGGTGACCTGGGCGGTGCCGGTGGACGACGAGGGCGCACCGGCCCGGCCGGGGACCGCGGCGGTGGTGCACGCCCCGACGCCGACGGACGAGCCGCTGGGGCTGCCCGCGCTGCTGATCGCGTCGTTCCCGCTGGAGCCGACCCGGCGGCATGTCGCGCCGGGTGCGCTGACGGACTTCCTGGTGGGGCGGGTGGCCGCGACGTATGCGGCGCTGCTCGGCGACTGGCAGCCGGTGTCGGTCGGCACCCTCGATCTGGTGCCGGGCCCGCTGGGCAAGGGCGGTCTGGACGGTGAGCTGCGCCGCCAGGTACTGGAACTGCTGCCGCGGGTGCGGTTCCTGCCGAGCGCGGGCGCCCCGGCCGGCGGGCGTACGGCGGAGCCCGAGGCGGCGCCGGCGGACGAGTGGGACGAGGGCGACGGCGGGGTGGACCGGTACGTCCTGCGCCCGGTGGACGCCGAGTTGGTGGAGGGCGCGGGCGCGGCGGCCGTGGCCGTGCTGGCCGAGCTGTTCCCCAGCCTGCTGCCGGCCGGGCTCGAACGCCGGCCGGAGCTGCGGGCGTTGGGCGTGGCCCGGGTCCCGCTCGGCGAGATGATCGACCGGCTGGCGGGCGTCGAACGGTCGCCCGGCTGGTGGTGGCGGCTCTATGACGCGCTGGCCGGTACCGACCCGGACCGGCTCAGCGGGCTGCCGGTCCCGCTCGCGGGCACGGCCGGTCAGGGCCCCGGCGGCGCGCAGGGCGGCGTACGGACCACGATCGGGCCGCGTCAGGTGCTGCTCCCGCTGCCCGGCGGCGGCCCCGAGGAGGACGCCGCGGCCCGGCACCGTACGCTCGCCCGGCTCGGTCTGAAGGTCGCCCACCCCGACGCGGTGCACCCGCTGCTGGAGAAGCTGGGCGCCACCCCGGCCGCGCCGCGCGCCGTGCTCACCACGCCCCAGGTGCGGGCGGCGGTGGCGAACTCCCTGGAGGCCGACGAGGACGCGTACGACGTCTTCGCCGACGAGCTGGGCGAGGGGCCGGGGGCCCCGCTGGGCGCCGAGGAGCTGGCGGAGACGGTGCTCGGTCTGGTCCGGGACGCCAATCTCACGCCGGGCGACGAGCCCTGGCTCGGGGCGCTCGCGCTGCCCGACGAGGACGGTGAGCTGGCGCCGGCCGGCGAGTTGGTCTACCCGGGCAGCGCCTTCGAGCGCGTCATCCGGGAAGGCGAGATCGCGGCCTGTGACGCGGAGTGGGCCGGACGGTGGGGCGAGCAGCCGCTGACGGCCGTGGGCGTCATGGCCGCCTTCGCGCTGGTCCGGGCCACCGATGTGGTGCTCGACCCGGACGAGATGGAGCCCCGGGAGGGCGACTTCGCCGAGCCGGACGATGTCGGACTGCTGGACGCGGTGGACGTCTGGTGTGAGGACATCCTCGACGCGCTGCCGGAGACCCCCGTCCCGCCGGTGGTGACCGAACTCGTCGCGGTCCGCGACCTCGACCTGGTCGACGACGACGCCTGGCCCCAGGTGCTGGCGATGCTGTCCCAGCCCCCGCTGCGCGACGCCCTGACCGCGCCCGTCCGGGTCCTGCTCCCCGACGGCACCACCGAATCCGTCCGCCCGTACACCGCCTGGTGGCTGCGCGGGCACCCGGTGCTGGACGGCCGCCGGCCCGCCGGTCTGCGGTCGGCGGGCGGCGACCCGCTGCTGTCCGGGCTGTACGAGTCCGCGGACGCGGGCGATGTCGATGCCCAGGTGCTGCGGGCCCTCGGCGTCCGCACCTCGGTCGCCGCGCTCCTCGACGAGCCGGGCGGCGCGGCAGAACTGCTGGCCCGGCTCGCCGACCCGGACCTGACCGTCGGTGCCGCGCAACTGCACGCGCTCTACGGCCTGCTGGCGGATCTGGACCCCGACCAGGTGACCCTCCCGGACGAGTTGCGGACCGTGCGCGACCAGGAAGTCCAGGTGGTCGACGCGGCCGACGCCGTGGTCGCCGACGCCCCGGACCTGGTGCCGCTGGCGGCCGGCCGCGCCCTGCTCCCCGTACGCCCGGCCCGCGCCGCCGCGCTGGCCGAACTGCTCCAGGTACGGCGCCTGAGCGAGGTGGTCAGCGCCGAGGTCCGCTCCGAGGGCGTACGCCACGAGGTCCCCGGGGCCGTCCGCTCCCTGCTCGGCCCCGCCACCCCGGACACGTACCTGGAACACGAGGAACTCCTCGTCGGCGACGGCCCCGACGACACCGCCGAACTCGACTGGCGCTACACCCCCGACGGCACCCTCCACGCCGCCACCCTGGAGGGCGTCGCCGCCGGCCTCGCCTGGTCCACCGGCCAATGGCCCCGCCGCTTCGAGGTCGCCGCCCTCCTGGAAGACCCGGACCGGGGGGAGGAGCTGGCGCGGGCGCGGTGGTTCGACTGAGGGAGGCGCAGTCGGTCCCCGCTGTCGCTTCGGTCCTGTTCCGGCTCCTCCGGAACGGGAGGGCGGAGGCCAGCCGATGTTGGCGTTTAAGCCACGCCCTCACAGGGGTCGACGTCCTGCTTCTTGGAACAGGACTCGAACCGCTTGGCGTACTCCTTGACGGCTGACTCGAACACGTCCGTGGAGGAGACGATCGTCCACTGCGTCGTTTGCACACCGAAGTCGCGGTCGAGCGTCAGCCGGGTTCGATCTTCGGAGAGGGCGCCCGTGACGACCCCGTAGTCGGTCAGTCCGTCGAACTCAAACGTGCTGTCCGAGCCGCGTCCGTTGAAGTCGGTCTTCTCCCGGACTTCCTTGCCCTGCCCGTCGAAGTGCACCATCGTGTACTTCCCGATCAGCTGGCCACCCTCGGGGTGGACCTGGAAGGCCAGCATGGCGTGCAACTCCCCGTCCACGGCCATGGCGGCATATTTGCGGGGTTGGGCTGCCTGCGTCGTACTCGTGGCTCGGCTGTCGGCGGCCGAGCCGGCGTTAGCAGCAGGTTGCTTGTCGCCGCCGGAGCAGCCAGCGGCCGATGCAACCAGCAGTGCAGTCAGACCTACGATGGCGGCAGCGTGCATCCGCACGCGCAGGAGCAGACGCCGTAACTTCGTTACCCGACCCACGAGACCCCCGGTGTTGCAGTCGCTGGAGTGACGGTCTACGGCTGAGCAAGGTAGCAGCGCCGCCGACTGACGTCGATTGCGTCGGCAGCCGCACCGTGTACACCTCGCGGCAGTTGGGGTATACCCCAACTATTGTGTCGGTGCAGGAAGTTGCCGGCGAGGCCCGCACGGGCTGTTTGGCCTCTGCGCGACGCACGTGGACCGGCAGCAGCAGTGGGGGTGCTCAGCACGGTGGTCGACGATCGACCTGATGCAAACACACCTGGCCAGGGCGACAACCATGTGGACGGTGCACACCGTGCATCGGCGCCCCCACCGCCGGCAGACCCGCCGACGCCGGACGGTGGGCAAGGCGATGGTGCGGGTGGAGGCTGGTTCAGCAGACATCAGCAGGCAGCCTGGATCGCTGCCGGGGCGACGGTCCTCGCCGCCCTGATCACGGCGGTGGTGCCTGTTCTCGGCTCCTCCGGTGACGACAACGCCGACGGTGCCCAGACCATCGTGCCGACTTCATCGACTCCCACTTCGGCGCCCGAATCCATACCCGCCTCCGGCTCGCCATCGAAGCAGACCGGGACGCCCGAGCCGGATCACAGTTCTTCGCCCGCGGGAAGCGAACTTTGGCGAGGCTCATTGCTGCTGGACACCGTAGCCAAGGACCTGGACGCCGGACAGCCCGTCGCTGTTGGCTATGCCGACGAAGGCGATGTGTACATGACGCCGGAGAACCAGATCAACGGTGGGAACGGCACCGTGATCTCTCTCTGGTCAGGAGGCACGACCAGTCTCCCTGGATATGAGGAGTGCTCGAAAACGATCACTGCGGAAGGAGCCAACGAGCAGCAACTCACCAAGAACGTAGTGCTGTGCATACGCACCAGCGCCGGGAACATCGCCCGGCTCAAGCTCACTGAGCTCGGCTCCAACGGCATTGGCAGCGATTACCGCAACAAGTTCGACGCCGTCATATGGGACGCGAGCTGAGCCGGCTGCATGGTGCTGGATCTCGTCGCGGTCGACGTCGGTGATCGGTCGCCTCGCCAGGGCGGTCAGCCGTTCGTAGTCGCGGGCCAGCCGACGGTTTCGGACCAGCCAGCCGAAACTTCGCTCCACCACCCAGCGGCGGGGCAGGACCTTGAAGCCCTGACGTCGTCGGTCCGCTTCACGATCTCGACGACGATGTCCAACGCGTCGCGGGCCCATGAAAGCAGAGCGGAATCAACGGAGTTGGCGTATCCGCCGTCGGCCCACGCCAGACTGATCGTGCGGAAGCCGGCCGCGAGCTGGGCCAGGATGGCGTGGCCGCTCAGGGAACGGGCTTGAAAACTGTTGGTCGCCGTCCGGGTCCGTGAGCGATGCTGCACGCGTGATGGAGCGAGATGCCGCCGTTCGGTTAGTCGAAGAAGAGCTGGAACGCGACTATCAGCGGGAGCTGTCGGCGGGGCTGGACCCGATGCGGATGGCTGTGGCGCACGTACGGGAGCACGAGCTGGCGTGGATCGTCTCGTGGACGTCCGAGGAGTACCTGCGGACCGGCAACTCACGCTTCATGCTCGCCGGAAACGGGCCGTATCTGGTTGACCGCGTCGACGGGGGCCTGCACCGGATCGGCGTCGTCTCCGCGGTCAGCGGGGCCTGGGAGGTGGACTACCGAGTCCGCATCCGAGGTCAGGCCGTACGGACCGCGGTGGACGAGCTGCACGAGGAAGTGCGGGCCGTGGCGGCCGCCCGGGCACCACTCCGGGACCGGGAGATGATGCCGCCCATGCCTCTCGCGATCACTCCCGCCCTCCCCGCCGGAGACCTCTCGGCCACCCCGCAGCCTTCTCTCCCCTCACCCGGCGGCGAGTTGCTGTTGCGGCCCTGGGAGACGGCCGACGCCCCCGTCCTGCAAGCCGCCTACCAGGACCAGGCGATCCGGCGCTGGCACATGCACCACGTCACGTCCCCGGCGGAGGCGCGGGAGTGGATCGCGGCCTCCCACCGCTCCTGGCAGCAGGAGCGGGACGCCCAGTGGGCCATCACCCGGGCGTCCGACGGCGAGATCCTCGGCCGGGCGGGCCTGCGCCGGATGGACCTGGACCACGGCGAAGCCGAGTGCGCGTACTGGGTCCTGCCGCCCGCCCGCGGCACCGGCATCGCCCCGCGCGCCCTCGCCACGCTGGCCGCCTGGGCCCTGGACGAGGCCGGCTTCCACCGCCTCGAACTCGCCCACTCGACCGCCAACGAGCCCTCGTGCCGGGTGGCCACCAAGTCCGGCTTCACCCTGGAGGGCACCCGCCGCAGCGCCCATCTCCAACAGGACGGCTGGCATGACATGCATCTTCATGCCCGTGTGCAGGGCGATGTGTGAGGGGCAGGGGGCGGCCCCCGTCGCGGTGGGCGTGACGGGGGCCGGTCGCGCGTGATGCGTGGTGCGGTGGCTCAGTTGCCGAACTCGCCGCCCTTGACGGCGTTGAGGAAGGCGGACCAGCCGGCTTCGGGGAAGACGCAGGCCGGTCCGTGCGGGTTCTTGGAGTCACGTACCGGTACGGCGCCGGGCACGCCGTCGGCCACCTCGATGCACTCGGCTCCTTCGCCGTTGCTGTAGCTGGATTTGCGCCAGCCGGTCAGAGCGGACGCGTCAGGAATCGTCATCATCCTCGTACTCTCGCAGGTAATCGCGAATCAGGTCGAGAGTTTCACGTTCCGGCAGCGCCTTGGAGCGAGCCACGTCAAACCTCTGCGTGAGCTCAAGAATTCTTTCCGGTGACTCGACCGGCAGGCCAGAGGCGAAGCTTTCGACATAGGCGAGAGTGGACCCGTTCCGCAGGGTGTGCAAGCTCAAGCTTCCACCCAGCATGGGGTGCGCGCCCTGCGCAAACGGCAACACCTGCACCGAGACGCGGGGTGACTCAACTGCTTTGAGCACATAGCGAAGTTGAGTCCGCATAGTGGAAATGGGGCCGATCGGACGCTTTAACGCCGCTTCATCCATGATTGCCCAGTAGTACGGCGCTTGCTCCTTCTCGAAGACGCGCTTACGGCGCATTCGCGTGGCGACCCGCCCGTTTCTCCGCTCCTCGGATTCGCCGGGAAGTGACTCGCGAAACAATGCGTGCGCGTAGTCCTCGGTCTGTAGAAGTCCTGGAATCAGACTGCTGCCGAATACCTGAATGCGAGCCGCCTTGCGCTCGCTGTCGACGACGGCCCGGCCGTAATCCGGGATCGAGGCGTCCTGCGCCATGGCGAGCAACTCGACAAGGAGTCCATCCGTGGCGAAATGCGTGTCCAGGTGCTCGGCGAGCGCCTCCGACGGCAACTGCTCCCCCCGCTCCACCCGGCTGAGGTACGTATGCGGGTAACCGACCTTGTCGGCGAGGGCGCGCTGTGAAAGGTCAGCGGCCTCCCGCAGGCGGCGTAAGCGCCGCCCGAGTACCGAGCGCGGGGTGGCCCTGTCGTCGTCCTCGTTGTTCAGCTCCATTGCTCGAACACACCTTCAACTCGCTGTCCACTGACGGACTTTGGTGACGTCTCTAGCGTGCACCCAGCGTATTTCGTCGGCAATGCTGAGTAACGACGGAAAGCCCCCGCGACCGCTGCAACGGCCCGGGGGTGTGGTCATCAGCCCCGATGAGGTCGACGACATGAATCACGATATCGCGAAGCATTTCGAGCCTTCGTCCGAAGGCGATGGTGCGGTCGAACATCCCGACCCTGCCCGCCTCCTGCCATGGTCCAGCGCCGACGGCAACCCCTGCTATCTCCTGGGGGACGGCACGGGCCATGTCTCCCGTGTCGCCGATGACATCGAGCGCCTTCAACTCGGCATGGCCGACGACCTCATCGGTCATGCGGACCAGCTGCTCGCCTGTCAGGGGGCGAGCACCCGGGAACTGCGCTTTCTGGCCCGGGGGCTGACCGACTCCCTGCGGGATGTGCGGCGCGTCGCGGAGAGCCGGGGGGCGCGGCTGCGTGCCGTTGGCCGGTCGTCGGGCGACGAGGGCGGGAATCGGGAATGAGGGTGGGGAGGAGAGGTAGGGGCGGGCTACGCCGCTGGCGTGGTTCGCCTCCGGCGGCGCCAGATGATGAGCGGCACCGCGCCCGCGAGGCCCAGCGCGGCCGGAGCCGCCGCGACGGCCTTGTTGAGTGCGGGCTGGTCGAAGGTGTCCGGCACCGGCAGCCACGACCAGCGGTTGACCGGCCATGCGATCGTGAAGGCACGGCCCACGACCTGCTTGGTCTCGACGGTGCCGTTGCCCTTGAGGTTCATGTGGTACCGGGAGTCCTGGGACCTCTGCCGGTGGTCACCCATGACCCAGATGCTTCCCTTGGGAACCTTGATCGGCCCGAATGCCTTGTCTCCGCAGGGGGTGTTGCCGGGGAAGAGGTACGAGTCTTCCTTGAGGGCCTTGCCGTTGACCTTGACCGGGCCGGTGCCGTGGCACTCGACCGTGTCGCCGCCGACTGCGATCACCCGCTTGATCAGGTCCTTCTCCTCCGCTGACGGCATCAGGCCGATGAAGCTGAGGACCTGCTGGACAGCGTTGGGCTCAGCGGGCGGCGTCTCGTTGAGCCAGCCGCCCGGGTCGTGGAAGACCACGACCTCGCCGCGCTCCGGCTCGGAGCCGAACCATGGCGTCAGCTTGTCCACCAGGACCCGGTCCCCGCGCTGGAGGGTGTCCTGCATCGAGTCGGACGGGATCAAGAACGCCTGCACCAGGAAGGTCTTGATCAGCAGGGCGAGGAGAAGAGCGACACCGATGAGTATCGGCAGCTCTTGCCAGAAGCCACGCTGCCTTTTGGCCTTCTTCACGCTGCCGCCCGCTTCCTCGTCCCATGGCCGTTCCTGGTCCGTCGACACCCCCCCCGGACCGGTCGGTCCGCCCCGGGCCCGCCAACAGACGCACGTATCCCGCACGTTAAGCGGCACGTGTCTCGATCGTCCCGAGGCCGTGTATCAGGCATATCTCGATCTTTTGCCGGGATCGTGACAGCCAAGCCACCGGGAACGGCGTCCGGCCCGATGCGCCGGCTGCACCCCGGCCGTCACCGTCCCCTCAGTCCGAGCTGAACTTCTTCACCAGCGACCAGATCACCGCGACCGCGCCGACGACCAGGATCAGCCACTCCCACCAGTGGAGAACGCCGTCGCCGCCGGAGTGGTAGTGGTGGGAGTGATGGGTGCGGGCCAGAACCTCGTAGGTGAGGTCCCCGTGGAGGAAGGTCATGGGGCGGAGAGTAGGGGGAGGGGCGGGGGGCCGCCATGGCGGGGCGGGTTCTGTGACCGGGCCGAGACGCGGTATGTGGCGGCGGTCGGAGAGCCGTGCGGCGCGGCGGTCCAAAGGTGCGCGGCGGCGGTCGGAGAGCTGTGTGGCGGCGGTCAAAAGGGTGCGCGGCGGCGGTCGGAAAGGTGTGCGGCGGTGGTCGGAAAGGCCTCAGGCCGGGAAGCGGCGGCCCACCCAGCGCCAGGTGAGCTCCAGCAGGACGGCCGCCAGTACGGCGATGGCGACGGCGGCCCAGGGCATGGTCGTGCCGACCAGGCGCAGGGCGAAGAAGGTCTGGAGCCAGGGGGTGGCCAGGACGATGAGGAAGGCCAGGCCCATGGCCAGGACCAGGGCGATCCGCCACCAGGTGTAGGGGCGGGCGATGATCGCCAGGACCCAGATCGCGGTGAGGAAGAGGGTCAGCGTCGCGGCGCTGGTCTCGGCGGGCAGGGCGCCGGGGCCGGTGTAGTAGCTGCGGGCGAGCAGGTAGGTGACGAAGGCGGCGGCGCCGGTGATGAGGCCGGACGGGATCGCGTAGCGCATCACCCGGCGGACGAAGTGCGGGCGGGCGCGTTCCTTGTTGGGGGCCAGGGCGAGGAAGAACGCGGGGACGCCGATGGTGAGGGTGGAGAGCAGGGTCAGATGGCGGGGGAGATACGGGTAGGGGATCTGCCAGCAGGCGACCAGGATCGCGAGGAGGACGGAGTAGACGGTCTTGGTGAGGAAGAGGGTGGCGACGCGGGTGATGTTGCCGATGACCCGGCGGCCCTCGGCGACGACGGACGGCAGCGTGGCGAAGCTGTTGTTGAGCAGCACGATCTGGGCGACGGCGCGGGTCGCCTCGGAGCCGGAGCCCATCGCGACACCGATGTCGGCGTCCTTGAGGGCCAGCACGTCATTGACGCCGTCGCCGGTCATCGCGACGGTGTGACTGCGTGTCTGGAGCGCGGCGACCATGTCCCGCTTCTGCTGCGGGGTGACCCGGCCGAACACCGCGCCCGCCTCGATCTCGGCCGCCATCGCGTCCCGTTCGCCGGGCAGTGCCCGCGCGTCCACCGGGGCGTCCGCGCCCGGCAGCCCCAGCTTGCCGGCCACCGCGCCCACCGACACCGCGTTGTCGCCGGAGAGCACCTTGGCCCGGACGCCCTGCTCCTCGAAGTAGCGCAGGGTGTCGGGGGCGTCCGGGCGCAGCCGCTGCTCCAGGACGACCAGCGCGGCGGGCCGTACGTCCCGGGTGACGTCGGGGTCGTCCAGCTCCCGTGTGGCGCGGGCCAGCAGCAGGACGCGGAAGCCCTGCGCGTTGAGCGCGTCGGTCTCGGCGAGCCGCTGGTCACCGGCCGGCAGCAGCACGTCCGGGGCGCCGAGCAGCCAGGTGCTGCTCTCGCCGTCCGGGTCGTTGAAGGCCCCGCCGCTGTATTTCCGGGCGGAGGAGAACGGCAGTGACTGGACGCAGCGCCAGCCGCCGTCCGCCGGATACGCCTCGATGACCGCTTGGAGGGAGGCGTTGGGCCGGGGGTCGGACTCGCCGAGTGCGCCCAGCACCTGCCGGAGGTAGCCCTCGTCGCCGTCGAGCGTCCGCAGCCCCTGGACGTCCATGCCGCCCTCGGTGAGCGTGCCGGTCTTGTCCAGGCAGACCACATCGACCCGGGCCAGGCCCTCGATCGCGGGCAGCTCCTGGACCAGGCACTTCTTGCGGCCGAGCCGGATGACGCCGATCGCGAAGGCGACGGAGGTGAGCAGCACCAGGCCCTCGGGGATCATCGGCACGATGCCTGCCACCATGCGGCGGATGGCGGCGTCGCCGGGCAGCCCGAGAGTGAGCAGATGGCTGAGGATCAGGCCGATCGCGGTCGGGATCATCATCCAGGTCACGTACTTGAGGATCTGGCTGATGCCGGTCCGCAGTTCGGAGTGGACCAGGGTGAAGCGGCTGGCCTCCTCGGCGAGCTGGGCCGCGTACGCCTGCCGGCCGACCTTGGTCGCGGTGAAGGCGCCGCCGCCCGCGACCACGAAGCTGCCGGACATCACCTGCTCGCCGGGCTTCTTCACGACCGGGTCGGCCTCGCCGGTCAGCAGCGATTCGTCGATCTCCAGGCTGTCGCTCTCCAGCACCTCACCGTCGACGATGACCTTGTCGCCGGGCCCGAGTTCGAGGACGTCGTCGAGCACCACCGCGGAGGTGGGGATCTCCTCGGTGACCCCGCCGCGCCGGACGGTCGGCCGGGCCTCGCCGATGACCGCCAGCTTGTCCAGGGTCTTCTTGGCGCGCAGCTCCTGGACGATGCCGATACCGGTGTTGGCGACGATCACGAAGCCGAACAGGCCGTCCTGGAGGGGGCCGACGATCAGGATGATGACGAAGAGGACGCCGATGATGGCGTTGAAGCGGGTGAAGACATTGGCCCGGACGATCTCGGCGACCGAGCGGGAGGAGCGTACGGGGACGTCGTTGACCTCGCCCCGGGCGACCCGCTCCGCGACCTCGGCGGCGGTCAGTCCGGGGTTGACCGGTTGTCCCGCGGCCCGTGGGGCGGGCTCGCCACCCGGCCCGGACTGCTCGACGTCGGTCCTCGCCCGCTCCGTCATGCCCTCGACGTTACGGGCGGAATGCGCACTTCACCCGCTGACCGGGCGGAGGGGCCAAGGAGGTGGCCGCCGGGGCGGTGCGGAGGGAGTCAGGAACGGTCGGCCGCCGCGGCGCGCTTGAGCGCGGCATCCCGTCCGCGGACGTACCAGATGCCGATCAGGCCCAGGCCGCCGCCGGCCAGACAGGTCCACACCCACCAGGCGTGGCCGTTGTCGGCGAACCAGCCGTAGAACGGGAGCTGGCCGAGGAAGAGGACGAACCAGATGATGGTGCCGCCGGTGATCGTGCCGACGACGGGTCCCTCAAGAGGCGCCGGGGCCTCGCGCAGTTCGGACTTCTTCCACATGGTGCTCAGCTTACGGGGAGCGGGTGACGGCTCCGCGGGCGGCGGTGGGCAGGGGGCCGGTGGCCGTGCGCGGGGGCGCCGGCGGCGTGGGGTGCGGGGGCCGGGGCCATGTGCCGCAAGGGTCTACGCGCGGAGATAGCGATCAACGCATTGTTTATTCATACTGAACCTTTCTGGATTCGGCTGGTTTCGCTTGTCCCTTCCTCCAATCCGATCCAGTTGCTTCCGTTTTTGTTCGTGTTCCGGGCCCTCGGGCCCCCGCGCCTGCCCAGGCCCGTACGACTGAGGTCCCCGCATGTCCCCCTCGGCCACCACGCCGGTCGACACCCTTGAGAACCCGGCTCCGAAGCCTCCCAAGAACGGCTTCGACGCCTTCTTCAAGATCTCCGAGCGGGGGTCGACGGTCAGCCGCGAACTCCGCGGCGGGCTGGCGACGTTCTTCGCGATGGCCTACATCATCGTGCTGAACCCGATCATTCTCAGTTCCGGAGTCGATAAGTTCGGCCACCATCTCGACAACGCGCAGCTGGTCACCGCCACCGCGCTGATGGCCGGACTGAGCACGGTCCTGATGGGCGTCATCGGCAATGTCCCGATCGCCATCGCCGCCGGCCTCGGCATCAATGCCGTGGTGGCGCTTCAGCTCGCCCCCAAGATGAGCTGGCCGGACGCCATGGGCATGGTCGTGCTCGCGGGTCTGGTGCTGATGCTCCTGGTCGCCTCGGGTCTGCGGCAGCGGGTGATGGACGCGATCCCCAACGGGCTGCGGCGGGCCATCGCCATCGGCATCGGCCTGTTCATCTCGCTGATCGGCCTGGTCGACGCGGGCTTTGTGACCCGTAACCCGGACGCCGCGCACACCACCGTCCCGATGGGGCTGGGCCAGGGCGGACAGCTCAAGGGCTGGCCGGTGCTGGTCTTCGTCATCGGGCTGGCGCTGATGTTCGTGCTGATCGTGCGCAAGGTCCGGGGCGCGATCCTGATCGGCATGGTCTCGATGGCCGTCGTCGCGATCGGCATCAACGCCCTCGTCACCATCCCGGACGCGGCCTGGGGCCTGGCGGTCCCCAATGTCCCGGAAAAGATCATCGACACCCCGGACTTCGGTCTGATCGGTCAGATCAGCCTCTTCGGCGGCTTCCGGGAAGTCGGCGTGCTGACCGGCTGCCTGTTCGTCTTCACCGTGCTGCTCTCCGGCTTCTTCGACGCGATGGGCACCATCATCGGCGTCGGTGAGGAGGCCGGGCTGCTGGACAACGAGACCGGCAACCTGCCGAACATGGGCCGGATCCTGATGGTCGACGGCATCGCGGTCGCGGGCGGCGGCTTCGGTTCCGCCTCCGCCAACACCTGCTTCGTGGAGTCCACCGCCGGGGTCGGCGAGGGCGCCCGCACGGGTCTCGCGAACCTGATGACCGGCGGCCTCTTCCTGCTCGCGCTGATCTTCACGCCGCTGGCGACCGTCGTCCCCGCACAGGCCGCGACGCCCGCGCTGGTGGTCGTCGGCTTCCTGATCATGGCCTCGAACGTCCGGGACATCGACTGGGGCGACTTCACCATCGGCATCCCGGCGTTCCTGACGCTCGTCTCGATGCCGTTCACCTACAGCATCACCAACGGCATCGGCATCGGCGTGCTGGCCTTCATCCTGCTGCGCGCGGCGACCGGCCGGATCAAGGAGGTCCCCTGGCTGCTGAACGCGGTCGGCCTCTGCTTCCTGGTCTACTTCCTGCTCGACCCGATCGAGCAGGCGCTCGGGGTCAAGTAGCGGGCCAGCGGACCCCCAGCTTCTCCGTCTCGTCGACGGAGGACTGGAACCGCTCGTCGAAATCCTCGCGAATGAGCGTCCGGACCACATAGTCCTGGACGCTCATTCCGCGTTTTGCGGCGTGCTGCCGGATGCGGTCCAGCAGCTCCCCGTCCACCCGCAGACTGAGCACCTTCGATCCCATCCGGACACGGTCCCGTCCGTACGCGGTCAGGCGGGTCATTTTCGGCGGCGTCCTCACTCATATGGGTGAGCCATGACGGACCGAACCCCTTGGCTTTCCTTAGGGAGGGTAATGAGTTATGCTAAAGACCATGCCGGAACTGTCCTCCCTTCAGCCCGACGGGCCGGAGGTGCCCCCTGACGACGCGGCCGCGGTGAACGCGCTGCGGTCCGCCGTGATGCGCCTGTCGCGCCGACTCAAGCACCAGCGGGTCGACGAATCGCTGAGCCCCACCGAGATGTCGGTGCTCGGCACGCTCGCCCGGTGCGGCCATGCCACCCCCGGCGAGCTGGCCCGCAAGGAGCATGTGCAGCCGCCGTCGATGACCCGCATCGTGGCCATGCTGGAGGCCAAGGGACTGGTCCGGCTCGAACCGCACCCCGACGACCGCCGTCAGAAGGTCGTCACGCAGACCGAGCAGGCCGAGGCGATGCTCGAAGAGAGCCGCCGTAAGCGCAACGCCTGGCTCGCCGAGCTGGCCTCCGGGCTGGACGCGGACGAGTGGGCGAAGGTGCGGGCCGCCGCGCCTGTGCTGGAGAAGCTCGCACAGCTGTAGAACCCGAGGCCGAGGAGGCGAACCCACTTTGAGTACGGGATCCGGAGCACACTCCGCCCCCGCACCGAACTCCCACGACGACACGGTTTCCGACGACGCGACCGCGACCGCTCCGGGCACCGCCCCGGCTGTCGCCGCCGGCCCCGCCGCCACACCGCGCAAGGGCACGTTCAGCTCGCTCCGTATACGCAACTACCGCCTCTTCGCCACCGGCCAGATGGTGTCCAACACGGGCACCTGGATGCAGCGCATCGCCCAGGACTGGCTGGTGCTCAGCCTCACCGGCTCGTCCACCGCGGTCGGAATCACCACCGCACTGCAATTCCTGCCGATGCTGCTCTTCGGGCTCTACGGCGGTGTCATCGCCGACCGCTTCGCCAAGCGCAAGCTGCTGCTCCTCACCCAGTCCGCCATGGGCATCACCGGCCTGGCCCTCGCCGCGCTCACGCTGAGCGGGCAGGTGCAGGTCTGGCACGTCTACCTGACCGCCTTCGTGCTCGGCCTGGTCACCGTCCTCGACAACCCCGCCCGGCAGGCCTTCGTCGCCGAGATGGTCGGCCAGGACGAGCTGCGCAACGCCGTCAGCCTCAACTCCGCCAACTTCCAGTCCGCGCGGCTGATCGGACCCGCCGTCGCCGGTGTCCTGATCACCGCCTTCGGCAGCGGCTGGGCCTTCCTGCTCAACGGTCTCTCGTTCATCGCCCCGCTCACGGGCCTGCTGATGATGCGCACCGCCGAACTCCACAAGGTCGACCGCGTCCCGCGCAGCAAGGGCCAGCTGCGGGAGGGCCTGCGGTATGTGTCCGGCCGCCCCGATCTGATCTGGCCCATCGTCCTGGTCGGCTTCATCGGGACCTTCGGCTTCAACTTCCCGATCTGGCTGACCGCGTTCGTGCACCACGTCTACCACCAGGGTGCGGGGACATACTCCCTGTTCAACGGGCTGATGGCGGCCGGTTCGCTGATCGGCGCGCTGCTCGCGGCCCGCCGCGCGAGCTCCCGGCTGCGGCTGGTGGTGGGGGCGGCGATGCTCTTCGGCGCCCTGGAGATCGCGGCCGCGCTGGCCCCGTCGTTCTGGGTGTTCGCGGCGCTGCTGGTGCTGATCGGCACGGTCGGCCTGACGATCAATGTCACGGCCAATTCGAGCATCCAGATGGCCACCGATCCGGCGATGCGCGGCCGGGTGATGAGCCTGTTCATGATGGTCTTCGTGGGCGGCACCCCGCTCGGCGCACCACTGGTCGGCTGGATCACCGACACCTTCGGCCCGCGGATCGGCTTCATGGCGGGCGGTGTGGTCTCCCTGGCGGCCGCCGTCCTCATCGGCCTGATCCTCGCCAGGGTGGGCGGTCTGCGCCTCAAGATCGACCTGCGGCGTGGTCATCAGCACCTCGCCTTCGTGCCCCGGGCCCCGGGCGACGCCCAGTCCGCGGAGCGGGCGCTGGCGCCCGCGGCGTAGTCCACGCACCCTGGCCCGGCCCCGCCGCGGGGCCGGGCCATGGCACGTCGTGTCCCGCCGGGCGGCCGGTGTGCTGGGCCACACTGGCCGCATGAGACTCTTCGCCGCCGTCCTGCCCCCCGCTCCCGCGATCGAGGAACTGGCCGCCGAGGTGGCGCAGTTGAAGAATTTTCCGGCCTCCGGCAGGCTGCGCTGGACCGGCCGGGAGAGCTGGCACTTCACCCTCGCCTTCTACGGGGAGGTGCCCGAGGAGACCGTCCCCGACCTGGCCGAGCGGCTGGCGCGGGCCGCCCGCCGCCGCGACCCCTACGAGCTGCGGATCGCCGGCGGCGGCCGCTTCTCGGACCGGGTGGTGTGGGCCGGGGCCGACGGCGACCGCCCCGCCATGCGCCGGCTGGCCGACGCGGCCTCCGCTGCGGGCCGCCGGGCCGGCCTCGCCATGGACGACGAGCACCGCCCGTACACCCCGCACCTCACCCTCGCCCGGAACCGCGTCCCCGGCCTGGACCTCCGCCCGTACGCGACGGCCCTCAAGGACTTCGCCGGCACCGCCTGGACGGTCGAGGCGCTTGCCCTGGTGTGCAGCCATCCCCCCGTCGCGGGCGTGGCGGGCAAGCAGCCCCGGTACGAAACGGTGGACTCCTGGCCGCTGGGCCGCTGAAGCCCGTACGGCCGCCGGCCCCGGCCCGCTGAAGCGTTCGGGTCCGCCCCGGTTACGCTCAGAGGGTGGATCCCAAAACCCGTAACCGGATCATGTCCGGTCTGCTTGCCGTGCTGCTCGTCGTCGTGATCGTGGCGGCGGCGCTGCGCTGACGGCTTCCCCGGGCCCCGCGGGGGCGCCCGGCGGCCCGGCCGGAACCGGCCGCCGGGCGCCCGGCCCGTTCACCAGGCGAAGGCCTCCGGGCTCGGCCCGGGGCCGGGGAAGATCTCGTCGAGCGAGGCGAGCAGCTCGTCCGGGAGGGTCAGTTCGACCGCCCGCAGTGCGGAGGCGAGCTGGTCCGCGGTGCGCGGGCCGACGATCGGGCCGGTGACCCCGGGCCGGGTGAGCAGCCAGGCCAGGGCCACCTCACCGGGCTCCAGACCGTGCTTGTCGAGCAGATCCTCGTACGACTGGATCTGGGCGCGGATCGCGGAGTTGGCGAGCGAGTCGGCCGAGCGGCCGGCGCCCGAGCGGGCCGCACCGCCCTCGCGCTCCTTGCGCAGGGCGCCGCCCAGCAGCCCGCTGTGCAGCGGGGACCACGGGATGACGCCCAGGCCGTAGCCCTCGGCGGCCGGGATGACCTCCATCTCGGCGCGCCGCTCGGCGAGGTTGTAGAGGCACTGCTCGCTGACCAGGCCGTACGAGCCGCGGCGGGCGGCGGTCTCGTTGGCGCGGGCGATATGCCAGCCGGCGTGGTTGGACGAGCCCACGTAGAGGATCTTGCCCTGCTGGACGAGCACGTCCATGGCCTGCCAGATCTCGTCCCAGGGCGTGTCCCGGTCGACGTGGTGGAACTGGTAGACGTCGATGTAGTCGGTGCCCAGCCGCTTGAGGCTGGCCTCCACCGACCGCCGGATGTTGAGCGCGGAGAGCTTGTCGTGGTTGGGCCAGACCTTGCCGTCGTCCGGCGCCATGTTGGCGTAGAGCTTGGTGGCGAGCACGGTCTTGTCCCGCCGGCCGCCGCCCTTGGCGAACCACGAGCCGACGATCTCCTCCGTACGGCCCTTGTTGGCACCCCAGCCATAGACATTGGCGGTGTCGAAGAAGTTGATGCCGGCCTGCTGCGCCGCGTCCATGATGGTGTGGCTTTCGGCCTCGTCCGTCTGAGGCTTGAAGTTCATCGTCCCGAGGACGAGTCGGCTGACCTTGAGTCCGGTGCGTCCGAGCTGCGTGTACTTCATGGTGGTCCAGCCAACGCCTTGAAGTGCGCTCGAAGCAAGGACCGTTCGGGCGTCAGCGTGCGTCCGGGCCGACCGGCCTGCGCGCCGCGCGCCTCACCCGGCCGGTACGGCCGCCCCGGACGCCACCCCGGCGCGGTACGGCCCGCCGACGCCCCACGCCTGATGCATCGCCTGGGCGAACGCGCCCGCCAGCAAGTGCTCGCCGTGCTCCGACGGATGGGTCCCGTCGTAGGTGGCGCGGCCGGTCTCCCATCCCTCCGGTTCGGAGGCCAGCAGCAACGGCGAGGCGGGGGTGGAGAGATCGGCGACGGCCTTGGCCAGGAGTTCGTTGAAGCGGGTGCATTCGGTGCCGAAGGCGGGGTCCGCCGCCGCCCGGACGTTGGGGATCACCGGCATCAGCACCGCCCGGATGTGCGGCGCCGCCCGGCGTGCCCGGGTCACGAAGTGCCGTACGTTCTCCGCGGTCTGCTCGGCGTTCGTGTAGAAACCGAGGTCTATCAGGCCGAGCGAGACCAGCAGGGTGTCGGCGCGGTGCCCACGCACCGCGTCGCCGATCAGCGGGGCCATGTGCAGCCAGCCCTCGCCCCAGCCCGCGAGATGGCGGCGGGCCTCGTCGGGGAAGCCGGGGTCGGCGTAGGCGGTGGAGGCGGCGGTGCCCCCGGCGGGGTCATGGAGCGTGTGGCGCGGTCCGACGATGCGGTAGGGCCCGGCGCAGGTCGCGTTCAGGTGCTGCCACATGCGGTAGCGCCAGGTGAAATCGCCGGTGGCGCCGATCGTCATGGAGTCACCGACGAACATGATCCTCATCCGGACATGATGGCCGAGAATCCTTACCCGCCGGTACGTGACGCTGGACACGCCGCGCTCGCCCACCACGGGGCGCCGGGGGCCAGGCGGCCGCCGCGCGCCCGCGCCGCGGCCCGGGATGGCAGTCTGTGCCCATGCGTTCGCTTCTGTGCGCGGCCGGTGCCGCGGGAATCCTGTGGGCGGCGGCCGCCGTGCCCGCGGCCGCCGACGAGCCCGACGGCTTCACCATCGGCGACCCCCGGATCACCGAGGCCAGCGGCCTGGCCGCCAGCCGTACGCACCCCGGGATCTACTGGACCCACAACGACAGCGACGACGGCCCGTACGTCTACGCCGTCGACGGCAAGTCCGGCCGCGTGGTCGCCCGGATCACGCTGCGCGGCATCGGCGCGCCGCGCGATGTCGAGGCGATCTCGGCCGGCCCGGACGGTGCCCTCTACGTCGGCGACATCGGCGACAACCTCGGCGGCAGCTGGAACCACGTCTGGATCTACCGCTTCCCCGAACCGAAGCGGCTGCGCGATACCACCGTCACCGCCACCCAGTTCGATGTGAAGTACGCCGACGGGCCGCGGGACGCCGAGGCGCTGATGGTGCATCCCAAGACCGGCCGGGTCTATATCGCCAGCAAGAAGCAGGGCGGCGGTGGCGCGCTCTACGAGGGCCCGCGGCGGCTGACCACCTCCGGTGTCAACACCTTCCGCAAGGTCGCCCCGGTCGATCTGTGGGTGACCGACGGCGCGTTCTCCCCGGACGGCAGCCGTCTGGTGCTGCGCAGCTACTTCGGTGCCCGGATCTACCGCTGGCAGGACGGCCGCCCGAAGGACCTCGGCAGCGTGGGCGTACCGGTGCAGCAGCAGGGCGAAGCGGTCACCTTCACCGCGGACGGCCGCACCCTGATGTACGGCTCCGAGGGCGCCGACAGCGCGGTGGAGCCGGTCGGGCTGAGCGATGAGCAGCTGCCGGACGCGGCCGAGGACGACCCGGCGAACGGTGACGGCGCCAACGGACAGGGCGGAAAGGGGAGTTCGAAGACGGACCTGGACCCGAGTTTCATCAAGGGGGCCATGGTCCTCGCCCTGGCCACGGGGCTGGTCGTGGCGCTCCGCAGGCTGCTGCGGCGGCGGTAGGCCCTCCTTGGCGGGGGGCCGAGCCACGGGGAGGCCGTGGGCCCGTCAGGCTCCCGCCGGCCCGTCCCCCTCGGTCAGCCGCAGTTCGTAATGGAGCGTCCGCTGCTTCTTCAGCCGGTGCACCAGCGGCACCACCAGCCCGTGGAGCAGCGGATACTTCCGGGTCAGCGAGCGCTCGGCCCGCCGGTACTCCCGGGTCTGCGGATCCAGCAGCCGCACCCGCGCCTTGACGGCGGGTCCGGTGGGCCGCCCCCGCCAGGTGGAGGGGCAGATCTCCACCTCGGGGAAGTTGCGCATCCGCTTGGCCTTCCAGGCGTCGCCGTAGGTGCGGAAGTAGGCGTGGTCGCCGTCGACGGCGAGGTTCATCGGGGTGCCGACGCCGGTGCCGTCCCGCTTGTACGAGGTCAGCAGAATCGCTCCCTGCCGCTCGAAGGGGGCGAGGCCGGGGCTCGGGGGATTCGTCATGGCTCCCATACAGGCACATCCGTCCTGTTTCGTCACCTCATGGTGCGTCCGTTCGGGCGGTACGGGCGGCGATGAGCGCCGCGAATCCGTCCAGGAGCGCGGCCAGGCCCAGTTCGAAGACGGGGGCGTCGCCCTCGGCGAAGGTGTCCTCGTCCAGGGCGGCGAGGGCGGGGTAGCGGCCGCTCAGCATCGCCCGGGACAGCACCGGCTCCTGTGACTGCCAGAAGTCCGCGTTGCTGATGCCGGTCCGCTTCTCGGCGAGCGCGGAGTGCAGCTCGGTGCGGGCGATGCCGGTGAGGAAGCCGCCGAAGGACACCAGGACGTGCATCTTCTCGCGGTCGGTCAGACCGGTGCCGGCCAGGGCGCGCACCGAGTACTCCAGGGAGTCCAGGGCGTTGGGGCCGAGCAGCGGGCGGGCCTGGTCGACCTGGAGCAGCCAGGGGTGCCGGTGGTACTGCCGTCGGCTGGCGTGGGCGAGGGCCTCCATCGCGGGGCGCCAGCCGGCCGCCGGGTCGGGATGGGCGTCGGTGTCGAACTCCGCGACCTTGTCGAGCATCAGGTCGAGGAGTTCGGCCTTGCCCGGGATGTAGCGGTAGAGGGACATGGTGCCGACGCCGAGGTCGGTGGCGACCCGCCGCATGGACAGCGCGCCGAGCCCGTCGGCATCGGCGACCGCCACCGCGGTGGTGACGATGCGGTCGAGGGTGAGGCCCGGCTTGGGTCCGCGGCTGGGCCGGTCGCCGAGGCCCCAGAGCAGCTCCAGGCTGCGCGAGACATCGCCGCTGCCGCTGTGTTCTGTCGTCGTCATCGTGCGGTCATCCTATGCCGCCGGGGGAAAACTGGGTACGCCGTACGCGCAATCGGGTACGGTGTACCCAGTTTCCGATCCGGAGGGGAGCGGCGATGGCCGTCAGCACGAGCGGGACAGGGCGCGATACGCGGAAAGAGGCGGGGCCGGGCGGGACGGTGCGGATGCCGCCGGATGTGGCGGTGCTCGCGGAGGGACTGGAGAAGCGGTACGGCGACAAGCGGGCGCTGGACGGCCTCGACCTCACCGTCCGCCGCGGCACGGTGCACGGCCTGCTCGGACCGAACGGTGCCGGCAAGACCACGGTCGTCCGCATCCTGGCCACCCTGCTGCGACCGGACGGCGGACGGGCGACGGTCGCCGGGCACGAGGTGACCCGGGCGCCGGAGCGGGTGCGCGCCAGGATCGGGCTGGCCGGTCAATACGCCGCCGTGGACGGGATATTGACCGGACGGCAGAACCTGGAGATGTTCGGCAGGCTCTTCCACCTCGGCGCACGCCGGGCCCGCCTGCGGGCCACCGAGCTGCTGGAACAGTTCGGGCTGGGCGACGCGGCCGGGAAGCCGGTCAAGGGCTACAGCGGCGGGATGCGCCGCCGCCTCGACCTCGCCGCGAGCCTGATCCTCGCCCCCGAGGTGCTGTTCCTGGACGAGCCGACCACCGGCCTCGACCCCCGCAGCCGCAACGAGGTCTGGGAGGCGGTCCGCGGGCTCGCCGCGGCCGGCACCACCGTGCTGCTGACCACCCAGTACCTCGACGAGGCGGACCGCCTGGCCGACCGGATCTCCGTCATCGAGCACGGCCGGACGATCGCCGACGGTACGCCCGCCGCGCTGAAACGGCAGGTCGGCGGGGAGAGCCTGCATGTGGTGCTGCACGACCCGGCCGGCCTCCCGGACGCGGTACGGGCCATGGCGCGGGTCGCCGCGGACGGCGTACGGCCCACGGCCGACGAGGCGGAGCGGCGGGTCGGGGCCCCGGTGACGGAGGGCGTGGCGGCGCTGACCGAGGTCGCGCGCACCCTCCAGGACGCGGGCGTCGGCGTCGAGGACATCGGGCTGCGCCGCCCGACGCTCGACGAGGTCTTTCTGCGGCTCACCGGCCGCCCGGCGGCCGGGGCCGGCGAGGAGGCGGCCGCATGAGCGCAGGAACCGTGCTGCACATCCCGCACGACGGCCGTCCCGGCCCGGACGGCCCGGACGGCCCGGACGACGGCCCCGCGCGCCGTCTCTACTGGGCCGTCGCCGACTGCCTGACCATCGTCCGCCGGGATCTGACCCATCTCGTCCGGCAGCCCGTCATCATCGCCTGGCAGCTGGGCTTCCCGGTCGTCTCCGTGGTGCTCTTCGTCTATGTCTTCGGCAGCGCGATGGATGTCGGCGGCGGGGTGGACTACCCGACGTTCGCGATGCCCGGCATCTTCGCGATGACGATCTCCTTCGGTTTCATGAACACCGCGGTGGCCGTCGTCGTCGACCGGGACCGCGGTGTCACCGACCGTTTCCGTTCCCTGCCGATGGCACCGTCGGCCGTGGTCAGCGGGCGCGGGGTCTCCGATGTGATCGGCGCGAGCGTCGATCTCGCGGCGCTGGCCGTGATCGCCGTGATCGTCGGCTGGCGCTCCCACGGCAGCCCGGCCGCCACCCTCGCCGCCTTCGGGCTGCTGCTGCTTCTGCGCTTCGCCCTCATCTGGATCGGTGTCTATCTCGGCCTGCTGGTCCCCAGCCAGGAAACGGCCGGCGGCCTCTACGCCGTCGCCATGCCGTTCGGCATGATCTCCAGCGTCTTCACCCCGCCGTCGATGATGCCGGACTGGCTGGGTGCCATCGCCCTGTGGAACCCGGTCTCCTCGACGGCCGGTGCCATCCGGGAACTCTTCGGCAACCCGGTTGCCACGGGCGGCAGTTGGGTCGAACAGCATGCGGTGCTGATGGCGGTGCTCTGGCCGGTCGCCCTCACCGCGGTCTTCCTGCCGCTGGCGGTACGGCGCTTCCAGCGACTGAGCCGCTGAGCCGGGAGCGTACCCGCACAGCGCACGAGCCCCGGCGGTCATCCGCCGGGGCCCGTGGTGCGCGTACGCCGAGTGCTACAGCTTGCCGATGACGTGGTCGATGCAGGCCGTCAGGGCCTCGACGTCCGCCGGGTCGATCGCCGGGAACATCGCGATCCGCAGCTGGTTGCGGCCGAGCTTGCGGTAGGGCTCGGTGTCGACGATGCCGTTGGCGCGCAGGGCCTTGGCGACGGCGGCGGCGTCGATGCCCTCGTCGAAGTCGATCGTGCCGATGACCTGCGAGCGCTTGGCCGGGTCGGTGACGAACGGGGTGGCGTACTTGGCGTCCTCGGCCCAGCCGTAGAGGGTGCGCGAGGAGGTGGCGGTGCGGCGGACCGCCCAGTCCAGGCCGCCCTGGCCGTTGAGCCACTCCAGCTGCTCATTGAGCAGGAAGAGGGTGGACAGCGCCGGGGTGTTGTACGTCTGGTTCTTCAGGGAGTTGTCGATCGCCGTGGGCAGCGAGAAGAACTCCGGGATGTGCCGGCCGGAGGCGTGGATGGCGCGGGCGCGCTCCAGGGCGGCGGGGGAGAAGGCCGCCAGCCACAGACCGCCGTCCGAGGCGAACGACTTCTGCGGGGCGAAGTAGTAGACATCCGTCTCGCTGATGTCCACGGGCAGACCGCCGGCGCCGGAGGTGGCGTCGACCAGGACCAGCGCGCCCTCGTCCGCGCCCGCGACGCGCTTGATGGGCGCGGCGACACCGGTCGAGGTCTCGTTGTGGGTGAGGCCGTAGACGTCCACGCCCTGCTCGGCGACCGGGTCCGGGTGGTCGCCCGGGTCGGCGGAGATGACGGTGGGCTCCTCCAGCCACGGCGCCAGCTTGGCGGCCTTGGCGAACTTCGAGGAGAACTCACCGAAGCTGAGGTGCTGGGACTTGCGCTCGATCAGACCGTGCGTCGCGATGTCCCAGAAGGCGGTGGAGCCGCCGTTGCCGAGGACGACCTCGTAGCCCTCGGGGAGCTGGAAGAGGTCACGTACACCGTCGCGCACCTTGCCGACCAGGTTCTTGACCGGGGCCTGGCGGTGGGACGTGCCGAGAAGGGAGCTACCGGTGGCGGCGAGGGCGCCGAGCGCCTCCGTACGCACCTTGGAGGGGCCCGCGCCGAAGCGTCCGTCGGCGGGCTTGATGTCAGCGGGAATCTGGATATCAGCCACGGGGGAAGCCTAATCCGTCGCGCTGCGGGCTCCGGCGGCGCGTCCAGCGGGTGAGATGCCGGCCGCCCATACGGTGGACGGCCGGTGGCGGCCTACACGGACGGGGCGTCCGCGGCGTAGACGGCGGTGAGCGCGGCCGCGGCCTCGGCCATCACCCGGCGGGCCTCCGGCGGCGCGAGCACTTCGAGGGAATCGCCGAACTGGAGCAGCTGCCGTACCGCGGGGAGGACGGGGTAGGCCAGGTCGAGGACGGCCCAGTCACCGGACCCGGGCCCCTCGCCGTCCCCCGCCCCGTCGCCCTCACCCGTACGGGGCGGCCCGGTCAGCGCCCCGCCGAGGATCCGCACCGCCAGATCCAGCCGCTCGCGGCGGATCCGGGCGGTCACCCGTACCTCCGCCGGCCGGTCCTCCACCTGGCGCCGCAGCTGCTGCCACACCGCGGCCAGCTCCACACCCGCGCGGCGCCGTACGGGGACCTCGGTGAGGGTCGCGGACGCCACCCGGTCGGCCCGGAAGAGCTGCGGTCTGCCGCGCCGGTCCGCGACGAGGTACCAGGTGCCTGCCTTGGCCACCAGCCCGTACGGGTCGACCGTGTAGGTCCGCAGCCGGGTCTCGCCGCTGTGGCGGTAGCGGATCCGCAGCCGCAGGTCGGTGAAGACGGCGGAGTGCAGCACATCGAGGTCCACCGCGGGGCCGCGGCCGGAAGGCCCGCCGTCCGGGGCGGCGGCGGACGACGGGCGGGGCATCCACTTGTCCGGGTCGACCAGGATGCGGCGGCCGGCCAGCTCCGCGGCCGGCCGGTGCGGGGCGGGCAGCGCCGCCATCACCTTGCGCAGCGCCGACCGCAGCGCGTCGTCCAGACCGAGCGCGGAGTGGGCGCCCTGCGCCGCCAGGATGAACAGGGCCCGCGCCTCGTCGGCGGTCATCCCCGTGACATCCGTACGGAAGCCGGGCAGCAGCGCGATACCGCCGTGCCGCCCGCGCTCGGCGTAGACCGGCACACCGGCCGCCGACAGCGCCTCGACATCGCGGTAGACGGTCCGGGCCGAGACCTCCAGCCGCTCGGCGAGCTCCGCGGCCGGCACCCGGCCGCGGGTCTGGAGGAGCAGGACGATCGAGAGCAGACGGGCCGACTTCACACCCGGATTTATATATGACGGCCGGTGTCAGGTTATCGCGGCAGAGTGCCGGGCATGGAGATCAACGACCTCGTCCAGCCGTCCGCCCCCGCACTCGACCCCGCCGCCCTCGCCGCGCTCACCGACCGGGTCCGGGGCCCGGTCCTGTTCCCCGGCGACGACGGCTACGACGCCGAACGGTCCGGCTTCCAGCTGGCCCGCCGGCACCGGCCCGCCGTGATCGTCGGCGCCCGGTGCGCCGAGGACGTCGTCGCCGCGGTGCGCTTCGCCCGCGCACAGGGCCTGCCGGTCGCCGTCCAGGCCACCGGGCACGGGCTGTCCGCGGCCACCGACGGCGGGCTGCTGATCAGCACCCGGCGGATGGCCGGGGTGCGGGTGGACGCGGCGGCCGGCACCGCGCGGGTCGAGGCGGGCGTCGTCTGGGGCCAGGTCGTCGACGCGGCGGCCCCGCACGGCCTCGCCCCGCTCAACGGCTCCTCCCCGGGCGTCGGCGTCATCTCGTACACCCTCGGCGGCGGCGTCGGGGTGCTGGCCCGGACGTATGGCTTCGCCGCCGACCAGGTCCGGTCCGTCGACCTGGTCACCGCCGACGCCCGGCCGCGGCACGTCACCGCGGACACCGACCCCGAGCTGTTCCGGGCGCTGCTCGGCGGCGGCCACGGCCTGGGGGTGGTGACCGCGATGGAGTTCGGACTGGTGCCGGTGGCCCGGCTGTACGGCGGACAGCTGGTCTTCGGCGGCGAGCAGATCGACGAGGCGCTGGCGGAGTATCTGCGCTGGACCGAAACCGTGCCGGACGAGCTGACCTCCTCGCTCGCCCTGATCGCCTACCCGGACCTCCCCCAGCTGCCCGGGTCGCTGCGCGGCCGCTACCTGGCACATATCCGGATCGCCTATACGGGGAGTGCCGCGGAGGGCGAGCGGCTGGTGGCGCCGCTGCGGGCGGTGGGGCCACGGGTGAGCGACGACCTGCGCGAGATGCCGTACACCGAGTCGCACACCATTCACCGGGACCCGGCCGATCCGCATGCCTACGACGGTGACAACGCGCTGCTCAGCGGGCTGGACGCGGCCGCGCTGCGCCGGGTGGCGGCGCTGACCGGACCGGCCGCCCCGGCCATGTGTGTGGTCCAGCTGAACCATCTCGGCGGCGCGATGGCCTCCGGCGGCGCCGCGGCCGGCACCGTCGGCCACCGGGACGCCCGGTTCGCGCTGCGCGTGCTGTCGCCGCTGGCCGGCGCCGCGGAGGACGGCTCCGGCAGCGAGGGGGCCGACGCCGCCCTGTCGGCCGTGCGGGCACTGCACGCCGAGGCGCTGGCGGCCGTCGCGCCCTGGCGGCTCGGCCGGAGCGTGAACTTCCTCTTCGGCCGGCACGGTGACCGGCCGGACGCCGAAGAGGTGGCACGCAGTGTGCACGACACCGGCGCGCACCGGCTGCTGGCCGGGCTCAAGGCCCGCCACGACCCGGCGAACCTCTTCCGCTTCCACCCCGCCGCCGCGCCGGCCGCGGCCGCCGTTCCCGCCTGACGGCACGGAAACTCTCCCGGCGATCGGGCCTGCCGACCCCCATGAACCCGCCCCAGTGGGCAGGCTGGAGTCATGGCTGATCGTACGGAGACGGAGAAGCGGGATCTGGCGAAGGAGTTGGCGGCCGCGGTACGGGGCGAGGTCTCGTTCGCCGCGGCCGACCGGGCACTGGTGACGATGGACGCGTCCAATTACCGGCGGGTGCCCAGAGCGGTGGTCGCGCCCCTGGACGCCGAGGATGTCGCCGCGGCGCTGCGGGTGTGCCGGGAGCACGGGGTGCCGGTGGTGCCGCGCGGCGGCGGGACCAGCATCGCGGGGCAGGCGACCGGCGTCGGGGTGGTGCTGGACTTCACCCGCCACATGCGGCGGATCGTCTCGCTGGACCCCGCCGCCCGCACCGCCGTCGTCCAGCCGGGCGTCGTCCTGGACGACCTGCGCTCGGCGGCCGCCGCCCACGGACTCACCTTCGGCCCCGACCCCTCCACCCACAGCCGCTGCACCCTCGGCGGCATGATCGGCAACAACTCCTGCGGCTCGCACTCGGTGGCCTGGGGCACCACCGCCGACAGCGTCCGCGAGCTGGAGCTGCTGACGTACGGCGGCGAGCGGGTACGGGCCGGCCGCGGCACGGACCCCACCGGCGCCCCCACCGGACTGCCCCCGCGCCTGAGGGACGGCGTCAAAGCCCTGGTGGACGGCGAGTTGGCGCTGCTGCGCACCGGCTACCCCGACCTCCCCCGCCGGATCTCCGGCTACGCCCTGGACGCGCTGCTCCCGGAGAACGGCACCGACCTGGCCCGCGCCCTCACCGGCAGCGAGGGCACCCTCGGGGTACTGACCGCGGCGACCGTACGCCTCGTGGAGACCCCCGCCGCCCGGGTCCTCGCCGTCCTCGCCTACCCCGACGAGAGCGCCGCCGCCGAGGCCGCGCACACCCTCCTCCCGCACCGGCCGATGACGGTCGAGGGGATGGCCGCCGACCTGGTGGGCGCCGCGACCGGGCTGCCCAAGGGCGGCGCCTGGCTGTTCGTCGAGATGGGCGGCGGCAGCCCCGGCGAGGCGGCGGCCCGTGCCGAGGCGCTCTGCCGGGCGGCCGCCGCCGACGGCAGCACCGACCACACCGTCGTCACCGACCCGGCCGGCCAGCGCGCCCTGTGGCGGATCCGCGAGGACGCCTCCGGCACCGCCACCCGCCTGTCGGACGGCAGCGAGGCCTGGCCCGGCTGGGAAGACTGCGCCGTACCCCCCAGCCAACTCGGCCCGTATCTGCGCGACTTCCGCGCCCTGCTCACCCAGCACGGCCTGCGCGGCACCCCCTACGGCCACTTCGGTGACGGCTGCATCCACATCCGCATCGACTTCGACCTGCTGACCGCCCCCGGCATCCGCCGCTTCCGGGACTTCTCGACCGACCTGGGCGACCTGGTCGTCTCGTACGGCGGCTCGCTCTCCGGCGAACACGGCGACGGCCAGGCCCGCGCCGAACTGCTCCCGAGGATGTACGGCCCCGAACTCGTCGGCGTCTTCGAGCGGTTCAAGTCACTCTGGGACCCGGCCGACGGCCTCAACCCCGGCATGCTCGTCCGCCCCGCCCGCCTCGACGAGAACCTCCGCTTCGAGGTGCTGCCCAAGCGCCCGGTCCCGGTGGAATTCGGCTACCCGCACGACCACGGCGACTTCTCCGCGGCCGTACGGCGCTGCGTCGGCGTCGCCAAATGCCGCAACGCCGCCACCGCTCCGGGCTCGGCGGACGTCATGTGCCCGTCCTTCCGCGCCACCGGCGAGGAGCAGCACTCCACCCGCGGCCGGGCCCGCCTGCTGCACGAGATGCTGGCCGGCGAGGTGATCACGGACGGCTGGCGGTCGCCCGAGGTGCGCGACGCCCTCGATCTCTGCCTCTCCTGCAAGGGCTGCCGCAGCGACTGCCCCGTGGGCGTCGACATGGCCACCTACAAGGCGGAATTCCTCCACCACCACTACGAGGGCCGGGTGCGCCCCGCCGCCCACTACTCGATGGGCCGCCTCCCCCAGTGGCTGCACGCCGCCGCCCCGCTGGCCCCCGCCCTCAACGCCCTCGCCCGTACACCGCTGGCCACCGTCGCCAAACGCCTCGGCGGCATCGCCCCCGAACGCCCGATCCCGCCACTGGCCACCGAGACCTTCATCCGCTGGTGGTGGCGCCGCCGGAAGACGACGGCCGGGGCCGGGGCCCCGTCCGGCGGCCGCACGGTCATCCTCTGGCCCGACACCTTCACCAACCACCTCTCCCCGGAGGTCGGCCGCGCCGCCGTCCGCGTCCTGGAAGCCGCCGGTCTGCGCCCCCTCCTGCCACCGACCGCCCCACTACGCCAACCCGGCGGTGCCCTTCCACAGCCCGCCCTGCCCCGCCTCCACCGCCCACCCCTGTGCTGCGGCCTCACCTACGTCTCCACCGGCCAACTCGACCAGGCCCGCCGCGTCATGCGCCGCACCGTCGAGGTCCTCAGCCCGCTCCTCCAGGACGGCCACCCCCTGGTCGTCCTCGAACCCAGCTGCGCCGCCGCCCTCCGCACAGACCTCCCCGAACTCCTCGCGGACGACCCCCGAGCGGCCCAACTGGCCAACTCGGTCCGCACCTTCGCCCAAGCCCTCGAAGAACTGGCCCCCGACTGGCAGCCCCCACGCATCGACCGCCCCGTAGCCGGCCAGACCCACTGCCACCAGCACGCGGTCCTCGGCGACGCCCCCGACCGCCGCCTCCGCGAACGCGCCGGCCTCACCGGCAACCTCACCGGCGGCTGCTGCGGCCTGGCCGGCAACTTCGGCTTCGAACGCGGCCACTACGACGTGTCGGTGGCCTGCGCGGAGGACCAACTCCTGCCCGCGGTCCAGCAATCGCCCGAGGACGCGGAAATCCTCGCGGACGGCTTCTCGTGCCGCACCCAGCTCGACCAGCTCGGCGACCGGCCGGGGCGGCATCTGGCGGAGGTACTGGCGGAGGCGTTGGGGGAGGCGGGGGAGCCGGGGACGCCGTGAGAATTGGGGAGGTGAGCAGAGACCGTGGGGGCCTTCCCGGACCGGTGGTAGATCTCGCGATCCACACCGGTCCGGAAGGCCCCGTGCCGCCCGCCACGGAAGGGAAGCGGCGGGCGGTGTGCTGTGCGGCCGGCAGCGTCAGGCGGGGCTCTTGTTGCCGCAGAGGGTGGTTATCTCCTCTTCGGTCATCGGGCGGGACTGCTTCCGGAACGCGTAGTACGTCACGTCGGCCTCAACGTCCGTGAACTCACGCGGCGGGAGACCCTTGACGGAATCCCCTGCGTACGACCAATTTCCGCGCAGTGTGTTGGTGACCGGAACCCTGTCCAGCCAGTAGCGCGTGTAGGTCTTGTCCTGAGTGACCGTGTCGGTCATGCCCGTGGTCTTGGTGTGGACCCGGTTGTAGTCGATCCTCGGCGTGGCTTCCACGCCCATGACGGCGGGAACCTTCAGGCCCATGCTGATGACGATGCCGTTGCTCTCGGTCTCCGACTGCGTGTAGCTGAAGTTGCCGAGGCTGTCGCAGGCATCGTGGAAGTCCCCCATCCTCTCCGGCGTCCCCTCGGTCGCCTCGCCGACGAACGTGCCGTTGGTGACGGTGCACTTGTCACCGCAGGTCGAGAGGAACTCAGCGCGCTTCTGAGGGTCGTCCATCGGGTCGGGCCCGGGCGCCGGGTTGTAGGAGCCCTGCGCCGACGACATGAGCCCCCCGCTGCTGCCGAAGCCGCCAGGCCCATCCGCCTGGGCCGGGGTGACGGTCAGGCCCAGTGTCGCCGCGATGGCCATCGCTCCCACCGCGGCCGCTTTCGCCCGCCGGCCTCTGCTGGACGGGAGAACGTTGCGTACTCGTCCGTTCATTTCTGCTCCCCTTACTTCCACCTGTAACGCGGAGTGCGTCCTGCTGCCGACCACGCAGCGGATACGGATTGCCACTGCGGCCGGCACGCAATGAGAATCGGCCGCGTCACTCACAGCCGGCTCACAAGCCGCTCATGTGGCGCCGTTCGCTCGTCGAGCCGATCCGTCCGAATGCGTATGTGCACCCCTCCGCAGCAACTGACCGCAGAGCGCCGTGGATTGCTGCGGCAAGGCCATCCGTGGCCCAACGGAATTCAGCATGCTGAGGACGCACCGCATGCAGAAGCTGTCGCGGCGCCCGCAGGCAGGGGCATCAGGCTGAAGAGATGGAGGTTGATGGCGTGAATGTATTGCGGATTCAGGTCAACGCTTCGAGCGCCCTTTGAATGAGCGCCCGCGCCTCGACGCCGTACACGGCCATGCTGCGCAACTGCTCGAAGGACTTCAGGTAGAGAGAGATTTCGGAGGGCTGCTTGACTCGTACCCGTGCTGACACCAGCTCGACCGACACCAGAGTGTCGTCGTAGACGTGGAAAGTCTCGCGTGGTCCCAGCACGCGGTCGTGGGTTGCCATGGGGATGATGCCGAGTGACACGGATGGCAGGGAACCGGCCGTAAGAATGGAGCCGAGTTGGCCGGCCATCGTGTCCGCGTCTCCGATGCGGTAGTGGAGCACTGCCTCTTCCAGGAGCAGTACGAATCGGTGTCCGGGCTCGTGGATGACGCGGGAGCGCTCGACCCGTGCCTGCGCGGCTTCCGCGCTGTCGTCGTAACCCAGCCCCCGGAATTCGGCGGCCCTCCGCAGAACCGCGGCCGCGTAGCCCTCGGTTTGCAGAAGGCCGGGAACGAGGGTTGAGGAGTAGACCCGGAACAGCGTGGTCTGACGGAAGAACTGCACGGAGCGGTTCTGCAATTGTTTGAGGCCGTCGCGCACCTGGTGGCGCCATTCGGTGTACATCGACTCGGCGTGCAGCGACAGAGTGATCATGCCGGCCGCCTCGCCCTCTGCACCACAAGCGTCGCACCACAGTCTGATGTCGTTGGGGGAAGACGCGGTGCGGGCGTTCTCGATGCGGGACGTCTTGGCATGGTGCCAGACGCACCGACCGGCCAGGTCGGTGATCGTCAGTCCTGCCTCTTTGCGGAGGTCGCGAAGCCGCACGGCGACGGCTTCGCGTGCGGCTTGCGCGGACGAGGAAGGAGAGGCGGGCATGAGGGAGCGTGGTGGCCTTTGCTAGCGGATTTCGTACTGCTCATGCGGGACGGCGCGTGCCCACACAGCCTCGAAGGCTTCCGAGCAGAGCTTCGCCGTGGCCGGGTCGTCGGCAATCTCCGGGCCTCCTGAGGAGCCATTACCAGCGAAGTGGTTCCACCGGATCAGGCGGCCGTCGAAGAGCCAGAAGTCGTTCCCCGGTAGAGCGATGTCGGAGGCGCGTCGACGGGACAGCCACCGAACCTGTTCGCCGGCGGAGAGATTGACTGTGGTCCCGGCGTACTCGAACCGAATGTAATCGGAGACCGGCTCGGAAACGATGCGTGCCCGCTGGACGATGACGCCCCGGGAGACGGCCCGTGAGACCAGGTCGACCCAAGGTGCCCAGTGGGCCGAATGGCGGTCGGTATCCCGCTGACCGGTGCGCTGCCACGTGGTGAAGTCATCGGCCTCGCCGCTGACTCCATAGGTGTCACGCATTTCGAGGTGCACCGCTGAGTGCTCAGCGGCCTCCAACATGCTGCTAAAGCTTGGCACGTTCTGCGGCATCGCACGCCTCCCTCAGGATCGGCACCAACCGGGGCGGGACACGGATGACCGACTCATGGTCAGGGATGAGCTGGGCGTGCCCGGGCGCATTGTTCTGCGCACACAGGGCTCGTGTGGCGTCGTTGGCCGTGTAGCTCTGGATCACGATGTCCGCGTTCTCAGGATCCACCCAAGCGGTCGGGGACTCGTCGATGTGTGAGTCCGGGTCGACTCCGATGAACTGGAGGTGCACGTCAGCCTCCAGTGAAGGGTTGGGCAGGGGGCCTCAGAGGTCGCCTCGCGGCCGGTGTCGACGACGTGTGGGGCCCTAACGGTCCTCTGGTTTCACAGGCTCCGCAATGTGCGCTGAGGTGCACCACAGTTGCGAGGAGAGACGGCTTGAGGCAAGGCGGAAGGCAGCCAACTCACCTGTATGTGGGGCTCTCTGCACATCGCTGCACATTGATGGCAACGGCATGCCTGACGCTTCTAGCGTCGTCATCCGGCGTAGCACTGTGCCCGCCATCGCGCGAGGCACCAGGTGGCGTCGTAAGCGCGATTCAAGAACGGGCCCGGCGCAGGTACGGCGGCCCGTAGAACCCGCTGGCTGTCACCCAGACGGCTCTGACGAAAACTCCCGCCCCGGCCGCCATTCCCTGGCAGGACACGGCCGGAGCGGGTGGGCCCACGAGGGGCCCTCGCAAGTGCACGACGACGCGCGGACCGACCGTGCGTCGACTCAGCACCCGAGGAGATGACCATGCGCTACCGCCTCGACCCGGTCAAGTACGGCGGCGACGAGGACGACAACCAGGGAGGCAACCCCAACGGTGGCTGCGGCGACGGACAGGGCTGTGGCCGTCAGTAGTCCGTGAACCGTGGGCGGCCCCGGCCCGGGCCTCGGGTGGGGGCCGCCCATTCGGACCAGTTCACGGAGTGGAACGTGCGACATCAGGGAGCGAGATGGCCGGACCTCACCACCACGCCTACGTCTGGCTCGGCAGCGGTGATGTCCTCGTGAAGCCGGGGGACGCGCACCGCCGGCCGGATCACCCGGAGTTCCGCTCCGCCCAGGTGATGCCGCTGGTGTGCGCGGACTGGCTGCTGAAGCCGGCCGACCGGATCGAGGCGACGTTCGAGGAGCCGAAAGAGGCAGCTGATTGGTACGCCGCGCAACTTGCCCACTACGCGGGGCTCTTCGTGGGCTCGTATCCGCCGGAACGGTCGTACGAGGAGACCGTAAGGGCGCTGTCCGCCGGTGAGGACCGGGTCGGGGGCTGGTGGGTGAGCGGCGGGCGGTTCCTCTCGCTGAACCTGATCGCCTGTAGTCCGCACCGGGTGCGACGGGATCTCGCGTGTCCGCTGAGGTAGCCGACCCAGGGGACCCCTCTTTGCCGTCCCCGGCCGGAGTGTCGCAGGGGGACGACCGTGAGGAGTTCGGTTAGTCGGCCGTGGTGAAGGCGTGGAGGGTGTCCTCGCCGGTGGACCACCAGACGCCGAGTCGTTGGCGGGTCAGGCGCCATCCGTCGGTGTGGCGGGTGTACTCCCAGGCGTAAGGGCCGCCCATGGCGTAGGGCGAAGTGGTCGTTTCGGGGCCGGTGACGGCCACGAACCACATGTAGCCGATGCCGGTCGCCCGGTCGCCCCGGACCTCGAAGTCCATGTTGAGGATGTGGTGCTGCATGGTGGTGTATGGCGCCTCGGCCTCCACGACCTTGGCCAGGATCGCCTCGCGGCCGTGGAGGTGTTCCCACGGACCGAACTCCAGGACCGCGTCCTTGGCCCAGCACTCGATCCAGGTGCGCCAGTCCTTGCGGTCCAGCGCCCGCCAGCCGTGGATCATCAGCGCCCGCAGGGACTCCTTGTCCTCCAGGCGCTGGAGACGTGGGGCGAGGGCATCGTCGTGGGCGGGGGTGGTGGACATGTTGCTCCTCTGAGGGGGCCGGATGTTCCGGAGACGCCGGATGCGGCAACTCTGTGCCGCCGACGGCTACTTCTCCAGGGCTGGCCGACGCCGGGTGCCGCACACCCAGGCACGGGGCGGGTGGCCGGAGCTCCCCTCGCGCCGCCCCTGAACGGCCCCGCTTGCCAGCCGCTGTGCCGCGCGCTCGCCGCGGCGGCCCACGGGCTCGACCACGTCGCCCTCCGCGGCGGCCGTGACCCGTCGCTCGGATATCGGTGCAATGCCCATGAGATTCTCCGTCCCCTTGGACGGCGACGCCATTCATGCTTGGATAGTTTCACTGTCCAATGGAGGTGCAAGAGCATGCGGCTGGCGGAGCTGAGCGAGCGCAGCGGGGTGTCGACCGCCACGATCAAGTACTACCTGCGCGAAGGGCTGCTCCAGCCAGGACGCCGGGTCTCCGCCACCCAGGCCGAGTACGGGGAGGATCACCTGCGGCGGCTGCGCCTGGTGCGGGCGCTGATCCAGATCGGCGGGGTTCCGGTGGCCGCGGCGCGCGAGGTGATCGCTGCCGCGGAGGACGAGTCGCTGGACCACCACCTGCGGCTGGGTGCGGCGACCCGGGCGCTGCCCTGCGCCGAGCGGCCCGCCGAGGACGACCCGGCGGTGGAGACCGCCCGCCGCTCGGTGGCGGCGCTGCTGGAGCGGCTGGGGTGGTCCTCCGGCCGCGGCCCGGACCTGCGCAACCCCGCCCACCGGCGGCTCATCGACTCGGTCGCCGCGCTGGTCCGGCTCGGCTACCCCTGCGACACCGAGCAATTGCTGCCGTATGCGCAGCTGGCGGCGCAACTGGCGGTCACCGACCTGGACATGGTCGAGGAGCAGCCGACCCCGACCGGGCAGATCGAGGCGGCCGTCGCGCTGACGGTGCTGTATGAACCGGTGCTGCTGAGCCTGCGGCGGATGGCCCACGCGGAGGAGTCGGCCCGGCGGTTCTGAGGCGTCTCCGCCCCGTACGGGACGGCCCCCGGCTGGGACGGCCCCGTCCGCGATGACCCCCGTCCGTGACGCCCCCCCGTCCGCGACGGCCACCGTCCGCGATGACCCCGGCTGCGACGGCCCCCGGCCCCCGCACCCCTGCCCCCCTCGCCCCCGCCCGCGCCCCACCCCCCCGAACCGTCAAACCCCGCCGCCCCGCGCCCCTACCACCCCCGACGCTCACAACCCCCCGCCGTGCCGCCCCATCACCTCATGGGCCAGCCGGATCAGGTCCGGGATCCGTGGATGCCCGGGGCCGTCGCGCCAGGCGATGACGACGGGGACGGGTGGGGCGTCGGTGAGGGGGACGTAGGCCATGGCGGGGTGGGGGTGCATCTCGGCGGTGGCGGAAGTGGTGACGCCGACGGCGCGGCCGCCGGTGATGGCGGCCAGCCAGTCGTCGGTGTTTCCGATGGTGATCGTGGCCGCGGGGCGGGCGGACGGCGGCCACAGGTCGAGGGAGGTGATCCCGGAGACGGTGTTGACGGCGATGGTGCGGTCGGCCAGGTCCGCGAGGGAGAGGGCGGTGCGGTGGGCGAGCGGGTCGTCGGCGGGCAGTCCGGCCACTCGGGGCTCGGTGGTCAGCCGCTCGGTGATCAGGCCGGGGGCCAGGACCTCGCCGCGCAGCAGGGCCGCGTCCACCTCACCGCGGGCGAGACCGGCCGTGCGGTCGTCGATACGGAGGAGTTCGAGCGGGGTCGCCGGGTGCTCCTCGTGCCAGCGGCGCAGCAGTGCGGTGGTGTCCGTACCGGCGCCCGCCCAGGCGTGGCCCAGCCGCAGCGGCCAGGCGGTGCGGTGGGCGTAGCCGAGCGCCCGGTCGAAGGCGGCCACCGCGACCGCGGCCCGGTCGCGGAAGGACAGCCCGTCGGGGGTGAGCGCGAGGTGATGGGTGGAGCGGTCGACGAGATGGACGCCGAGGGCCTGTTCCAGCTGGCGCAGGGTGCGGGAGACGGCGGGTTGGGTCAGGTGCAGCCGCTCGGCGGCGCGGGTGATGCTCAGGGTGTCGGCGATGGCGAGAAAGCAGCGGAAATGACGCAGCTCGATGCTCATGCGCGCGGAGCATAACAACAGGGGAAAAGGCATTTCACGGACCGGAACGGCGGGCCGTAGCGTGGTGGCGTGAACGCTTCGCCCGAGACTCCCGATGGCGGTACGCCCGCTACCCCCGCCCCTTCCGTCGACACCGCGCCCACCCGTGACGGGGGGCTTGCGCACCCGATACCGCCGTCGCCCGAGGTGCTGACGGCGGAGGCGCAGGCCGGGAGAGCCGGCCGGGTCGGGGCGGGCGGGCGGCTCGGGTCGGTGGCGCTGGTCATCGGCGGGATCGTCTCGCTCCAGTTCGGCTCGTCGGTGGCGGTACTGCTCTTCCCGCGCGCCGGTGCGCTGGGTGTGGTCACCCTGCGGCTGGTGGTCGCGTCGCTGGTGCTGCTGGTCGTCTGCCGTCCCAAGCTGCGCGGATATACGCGGGGCGACTGGGCCACGGTGCTGGCCTTCGGCGTCGCACTGGCCGGGATGAACTCGCTCTTCTACCAGGCCATCGACCGCATTCCGCTGGGCGCCGCGGTCACCCTGGAGTTCCTCGGGCCGCTGATCCTGTCGGTGGCGACCTCCCGCCGGCTGCTGAGCCTGGTGTGGGCGGCGCTGGCCCTGGGCGGCGTGGTGCTGCTGGGGCGTGAGGGGTTCGACGGGCTCAACCTCACCGGGGCGGCGTTCGCGCTGGCGGCCGGCGGGCTGTGGGCCGCGTACATCCTGCTCTCCGCCCGTACGGGACAGCGCTTCCCGCAGGCGGACGGACTGGCGCTGGCGATGACGGTCGCGGCGCTGCTCAGTCTGCCGTTCGGCATCCTCAGCGCGGGCTCCGCCCTGATCGACCCGGTCACCCTGGGGCTGGGCGCCGCGGTCGCCCTGATGTCGTCCGTCCTGCCCTACACCCTGGAACTGCTCGCCCTGCGCAAGCTGCCGGCCGCCGGTTTCGCGGTGATGATGAGCCTGGAGCCGGCCGCCGCGGCCACCGCCGGATTCCTCGTCCTGCACCAGGCGCTGGGCTGGGCCGAGGTGCTGGCGATCGGGCTGGTCGTGCTGGCGAGTGTGGGCGCCGTACGGAGCGCCGGGGCGCACAGCTGAGCCATGGGCCGCCCGCGGCTGCCCCGTTGGCAGCCGCGGGCGGACCGGAACCGTCGTGGGAAAAAATCATGCAGGCGTGCTTGATTGTTTCTGTCGGCGCTGCCACGCTCGGACCCGTACCGCACCAACGCCTGTCAACCTGCCCTGGCCGTAGGCCACATGGGGCCGATGAGGGGAGTGTCGCGTGTCCGATCCCGGCGCCGTACTGGCGGATCTCAGGGCGGAGAGCGAGGAGCTGGACGCGCTGGTCGCGGGGCTGCCGGCCGGGCGCTGGGCGGCCCCGACGCCCGCCGAGGGCTGGACGGTCGCCCACCAGATCGCTCACCTGGCCTGGACCGACCGGCAGGCGCTGCTCTCGGCCACCGACCCGGAGGGCTTCGTACGCGCCGCGCGGGAAGCCCTCGCCACGCCGCTGACCTTTGTCGACGAGGCCGCCGAGGCCGGTGCGCTGACACCTCCGGCGGAGCTGCTCGCGGACTGGCGGGCCGGCCGCGAGGAGCTGCTCCGGGCGCTCAGGGAACGGCCCACCGGGGAGAAACTGCCCTGGTACGGCCCGCCGATGAGCGTGGCCTCGATGGCCACCGCGCGGCTGATGGAGACCTGGGCGCACGGGCAGGACATCGCCGACGCCCTGGGTGCCGTCCGGCCGCCCACCGCCCGGCTGCGGCATATCGCCCGGATCGGTGTCCGGACCCGCGACTTCGCCTATGCGACGCATCAACTCACCCCGCCCGAGGAGGAGTTCCGGGTCGAGCTGCGGGCGCCCGACGGCACGGTGTGGGAGTACGGGCCGCCGGATGCCGCCCAGCGGGTGACCGGTACGGCGCTGGAGTTCTGTCTGCTGGTCACCCAGCGGGCGCACCGCGCCGATCTGCCCTCCGTACGGGCCGAGGGGGCGGACGCGGAGCGCTGGCTGGAGATCGCACAGGCCTTCGCGGGCCCGCCGGGCAAGGGGCGGACGCCGTCCGGGAAAGCCGCCACCTCATGAGCGACGACGGCGCGATACGCCCCATAGGCGCCGACCCCGCCGTCCTCCGTGTCGGCAATGCCTCCGGCTTCTACGGCGACCGCTTCGACGCCCTGCGCGAGATGCTCACCGGCGGCCCGCTGGACGTGCTGACCGGCGACTATCTCGCCGAGCTGACCATGCTGATCCTCGGCCGGGACCGGCTGAAGGACCCCACCCGCGGCTATGCCAGGACCTTCCTGCGGCAGTTGGAGGACGGGCTCGGGCTGGCCGCCGAGCGCGGCGTGCGGATCGTCGCCAACGCGGGTGGGCTGAATCCGTCCGGACTCGCCGACGCCGTAAGGGAGTTGGCGGACAAGGTCGGGGTGCCCGTGCGTGTGGGGCATGTGGAAGGTGACGATCTGCTGGCGCGCGGAGGGTGGGGCGAGGGGGTGCTGACCGCCAACGCCTACCTGGGCGGCGCGGGGATCGCCGCCTGTCTGCGGGCCGGCGCCGACGTGGTGGTGACCGGGCGGGTCACCGACGCCGCGCTGGTCAGCGGCGCGGCCCAGGCGCACTTCGGCTGGCGGCCACAGGATCTGGACCAGCTGGCCGGGGCGGTGGCCGCCGGGCACGTCCTGGAATGCGGCACCCAGGCCACCGGCGGCAACTACTCCTTCTTCGACGCCCATGACCTGCTGCGGCCCGGCTTCCCGCTCGCCGAGATCGCCGCCGACGGCAGCGCGGTGATCACCAAACACCCGGGCACCGGCGGCGCGGTCACCACCGGCACGGTCACGGCCCAGCTGCTCTACGAGACGGCCGGTGCCCGCTACGCCGGGCCGGATGTGACGGCGCGGCTGGACACCGTACGGCTGACGGAGGAGGCGCCGGACCGGGTCCGGATCGACGGCGTACGGGGCGAGGCGCCGCCGCCGGCCCTCAAGACCGGGCTGACCCGCCTCGGCGGCTGGCGCAACGAGGTCACCTTCGTCCTGACCGGGCTGGACGTACCGGCCAAGGCCGCGCTGGTCCGCCGGCAGATGGAGGCGGCCCTCGACGCGGCGGAGCACCGCCCGGCCGAGGTGCGCTGGACGCTGGCCCGCACCGACCGGGACGACGCGGCGGTCCAGGAGGAGGCCAGCGCACTGCTGCGCCTGGTGGTGCGGGACCCCGACCAGGACGCGGTCGGGCGGGTGGTCAGCGGCGCCGCGGTCGAGCTGGCGCTGGCCAGCTACCCCGGTTTCCATGTCACCGCGCCGCCCGGCAAGGGCACCCCGTACGGGGTCTTCGAAGCGGTGGCGGTGGACGCGGCCGAGGTGCCGCATCGTGCCGTACTGCCGGACGGCACCCATATCCACGCTCAACCGGCGCCCGAAACCCGGGAGTTGGTGCGACTGCCCGACCCGCCGCTCCCCGAGCCGCTGCCCGCCGGGGCCACCCGGCGCGGGCCGCTCGGCCTGGTCGCCGGAGCCCGCAGCGGCGACAAGGGCGGCTCGGCGAACGTCGGGGTGTGGGCCCGCACCGAGCCGGCCTGGCGGTGGCTGGCACACGAGCTGACCGTCGAGCGCTTCAGACAGCTGCTCCCCGAGACCGCGGACCTGCCGGTCGACCGGCACGTACTGCCGAATCTTCGCGCGCTCAACTTCGTCGTCGACGGGCTGCTCGGTGAGGGTGTCGCCGCGCAGGCCCGGTTCGATCCCCAGGCCAAGGCCGTGGGGGAGTGGCTGCGTTCGCGGCACATGGACCTACCGGAGGTGTTGTGGTGACCGTGCTCGGAACCGGGCTCGATCCGTCGGGCGCCGAGTACGCGGAGCGTCGTACGGCGATGCTCGCGAAGCTGGCGGAGGTCGAGGAGGCGCACGCCAAGGCGACCGAGGGCGGCGGGGAGAAGTACGTCGCCCGGCACCGCAAGCGCGGCAAACTGCTCGCCCGGGAGCGGATCGAGCTGCTCCTCGACCCCGACACCCCGTTCCTGGAGCTGTCGCCGCTCGCGGCCTGGGGCAGCGATTACCAGGTCGGCGCCTCACTGGTCACCGGCATCGGGACCGTCGAGGGCGTGGAGTGCCTGATCACCGCCAACGATCCGACGGTGCGCGGCGGCGCCAGCAACCCCTGGACGCTGAAGAAGTCGCTGCGGGCCCACGAGATCGCCTTCGCCAACCGCCTCCCGGTGATCTCGCTCGTGGAGTCCGGCGGCGCCGACCTGCCCAGCCAGAAGGAGATCTTCATCCCGGGCGGGGCGCTGTTCAAGGACCTCACCCGGCTGTCCGCGGCCGGTATCCCGACCGTCGCCGTGGTGTTCGGCAACTCGACCGCGGGCGGTGCGTACGTCCCCGGGATGTCCGACCACGTGATCATGGTCAAGGAGCGCGCCAAGGTGTTCCTGGGCGGCCCGCCGCTGGTGAAGATGGCGACCGGCGAGGAGAGCGACGACGAGTCGCTGGGCGGCGCCGAGATGCACGCCCGCACCTCCGGGCTCGCGGACCACTTCGCGGTGGACGAGCCGGACGCGCTGCGCCAGGCACGGCGGGTGGTCGCCCGCCTCAACCACCGCAAGGCGCACCCCGATCCGGGCCCGGCCGCCCCGCCGAAGTACGACGAGGACGAGCTGCTCGGCATCGTCCCCGGCGACCTCAAGGCCCCGTTCGACCCCCGCGAGGTCATCGCGCGGATCGTGGACGGCTCGGACTTCGACGAGTTCAAACCGCTCTACGGGCCGAGCCTGACGACCGGCTGGGCCGAGCTGCACGGCTACCCGGTCGGCATCCTCGCCAACGCCCAGGGCGTGCTCTTCAGCGCGGAGTCCCAGAAGGCCGCCCAGTTCATCCAGCTGGCCAACCAGCGCGACATCCCGCTCCTCTTCCTCCACAACACCACCGGCTACATGGTCGGCAAGGAGTACGAGCAGGGCGGCATCATCAAACACGGCGCGATGATGATCAACGCGGTGTCGAACTCGAAGGTCCCGCATCTGTCCGTCCTCATGGGCGCCTCCTACGGCGCCGGCCACTACGGCATGTGCGGCCGCGCCTTCGGCCCCCGCTTCCTGTTCGCCTGGCCGAGCGCCAAGTCCGCCGTCATGGGACCGCAGCAGCTGGCCGGGGTGCTCTCGATCGTCGCCCGCGCGTCGGCCGCCGCCAAGGGGCAGCCGTACGACGACGAGGCGGACGCCGGGCTGCGCGCGATGGTCGAGCAGCAGATCGAGTCGGAGTCGCTGCCGATGTTCCTGTCCGGGCGGCTCTACGACGACGGCGTCATCGACCCGCGCGACACCCGAACCGTCCTCGGCCTGTGCCTGTCCGCCCTCCACAACGCCCCGGTCGAGGGCGCGCGGGGCGGCTTCGGCATCTTCCGGATGTGAGGCAGAAGTGATCCGTTCCGTACTCGTCGCCAACCGCGGCGAAATAGCCCGGCGGGTCTTCCGCACGTGCCGTGAGCTGGGCATCTCCACCGTCGCCGTGCACTCCGACGCGGACGCCGGCGCCCCGCACGTCCGTGAGGCGGACACCGCCGTACGGCTCCCTGGCGACGCCCCGGCCGACACCTACCTGCGCGGCGACCTGCTGGTCCGGGCCGCACGCGCCGCGGGCGCCGACGCGGTCCACCCCGGCTACGGCTTCCTCTCCGAGAACGCCGGCTTCGCCGCCGCGGTGGCCGAAGCGGGCCTGGCCTGGATCGGTCCGCCCCCCGCCGCCATCGAGGCCATGGCCTCCAAGACGCGGGCCAAGGAGCTGATGGCCGAGGCCGGGGTGCCGCTGCTGGCCCCCGTCGACCCTCAGCGGGCCACCGAGGCCGATCTGCCGCTGCTGGTGAAGGCGGCGGCCGGCGGTGGCGGTCGCGGTATGCGCGTGGTCGCCGAACTTGACGCGCTGGAAGGGGAGTTGAATGCAGCCGGGGCCGAGGCGGAGGCCGCCTTCGGCGACGGCGAGGTATTCGTCGAGCACTACGTCGTCGGCGGACGCCATGTCGAGGTGCAGATCCTCGCCGACGGCCACGGCACGGTCTGGACCCTCGGCACCCGTGACTGCTCCCTCCAGCGCCGCCACCAGAAGGTCATCGAGGAGGCCCCGGCCCCCGGACTGTCCGAGGAACTGCGCACCACCCTGCACGGGGCCGCCGAGCGGGCCGCCCGCGCCATCGGTTACCGGGGCGCGGGCACCGTCGAATTCCTGGTGGACCGCACCGGCCGGGCGTACTTCCTGGAGATGAACACCCGCCTCCAGGTCGAACACCCGGTCACCGAGGCCGTATACCGCCTCGACCTGGTCGCCCTCCAACTGAGCATCGCCGAGGGCCGCCCCCTGGACACCGCCCCGCCCCAGCCCCACGGGCACGCCGTGGAAGCGCGGCTCTACGCGGAGGACCCGGCGGCCGGCTGGCAGCCGCAGACCGGCACCCTGCACCGGCTGGCGCTGCCCGACGGCGTCCGGCTCGACTCCGGCGTGACCGACGGCGACACCATCGGCGTCCACTACGACCCGATGCTGGCCAAGGTCATCGCCTGGGCACCGAGCCGCGACGAGGCCGTACGGAAACTGGCCGGCGCCCTGGCCCGAGCCGCCATCCACGGCCCCGTCACCAACCGCGACCTGCTCGTCCGCTCCCTGCGCCACCCGGAGTTCACCGACCCCGGCGCCCTGGACACCGGCTTCTACGACCGCCACCTCGCCGAGCTCACCACGAACGACCCCGACGGGGCCCCGGTCTTCGCCCTCGCCGCCGCCCTCGCCGACGCCCACGGCCGCTCCCGCTTCGGCGGCTTCCGCAACGTCCCCTCCGGACCCCAGACCAAGACCTACGCCGGCGCGGGCACCGAGCACACCATCCGCTACCGCCTCGGGCGCGACGGCCTGCGGGCCGAGGACTTCCCCGGCGTACGGCTGCTCGCCCTCGGCCCGGACGAGGTCGTGCTCGAAATCGACGGCCTGCGGCGGCAGTTCGCGGTCGCCCGCTACGGCGACCGCGTCCATGTCGACGCGCCACCCTCCCCGGGCGGGGCCACCACACCCACCTCCCACACCTTCACCGCCCTGCCCCGCTTCCCCGACCCCACGGCCCGCACGGAACCCGGCTCCCTCCTGGCCCCCATGCCCGGCACGGTCGTACGCATCGCCGAGGACCTCACCGAGGGCGACCAGGTCAAGGCCGGCCAGCCGCTGCTGTGGCTGGAGGCCATGAAGATGGAACACAAGATCACCGCCCCCTCCGCCGGCACCCTCACCACCCTCCCCGTCCACCCGGGCCAGCAGGTCGAAGTGGGCACCCTCCTGGCCGTCGTCACGGACTGACCAGCCACCCGGGCGCCTCTTCATGCCTTCGCCCCACCGTGCTTATGCCTCTTTCCCCACCGGGGTGGGGCCGCCACGAAACGCGAGGTGGCGGGGCTGGAGGGGCGGGGTGTCGGACGTAAAGCGCAGCAGTCCGACACCCCGCCCCGGAGGCCCCGACACCGCACCACCCACACACTTGGGGCCCACCCCCCCAACACCCCTCCCACCGCCGAAGGCGGGAAACGGCGCCGCACCCGGTGACGCAACCGAAGCCGAAAACGCACGGCCGCCGGCAGCGAATCGCACCGCCGCCGACAGCGAATCGCACCGCAACCGACGACCCCGAGGAGACCCCCATGGGCACCCCGACCATCGAATCCGAGGAACACCGCGCCCTGCGCAAAGCGGTAGCCGCCCTAGGCGCCCGCTACGGCCGCGACTACTTCACCCGCGTCGTGGCGGAGGGCACCCACACCGACGACCTCTGGGCGGAGGCCGCCAAACTCGGCTACCTGGGCGTCAACCTCCCCGAGGAGCACGGCGGCGGAGGCGGCGGCATCGTCGAACTCTCCATCGTCCTGGAGGAGTTGGGCGCCGCCGGCTGTCCACTCCTGATGATGGTGGTCTCGCCCGCCATCTGCGGCACGGTCATCGCCCGTTTCGGCACCGAGGAGCAGAAGCGGACCTGGCTCCCGGGCCTCGCCGACGGCTCCCGCAAGATGGCCTTCGGTATCACCGAACCGGACGCCGGCTCCAACTCGCACCGCATCACGACCACCGCCCGCAAGGAGGGCGGGGACTGGGTCCTCAACGGCCGCAAGGTCTTCATCTCCGGCGTGGACATCGCCGACGCGACCCTGATCGTCGGCCGCACCGAGGACGCCCGCACCGGCCGCCTGAAGCCCTGCCTGTTCATCGTGCCGCGCGACACCCCCGGCTTCGGCCGCAGCCCGATCGCGATGGAACTGTCCGCCCCGGAGAAGCAGTTCGAGCTGACCCTGGACGAGGTGCGGCTGCCCGCCGACGCGCTGGTCGGCGACGAGGACGCCGGACTGCTCCAGCTGTTCGCCGGGCTCAACCCGGAGCGGATCATGACCGCCGCCTTCGCCCTCGGCATGGGCCGCTACGCGCTGGGCCGGGCCGTCGACTACGCCGGAACCCGCCAGGTGTGGAAGGAGCCCATCGGCGCCCACCAGGCCGTCGCCCACCCGCTCGCGCAGGCCCATATCGAGCTGGAGCTCGCCCGGCTGATGATGCAGAAGGCGGCCCATCTCTATGACGCGGGCGACGACCTGGGCGCGGGCGAGGCCGCCAACATGGCCAAGTACGCGGCGGCCGAGGCCGCGGTGCACGCCGTCGACCAGGCCGTCCACACCCTCGGCGGCAACGGCCTCACCCAGGAGTACGGCCTCGCCTCGATGATCACCGCCGCCCGGGTGGCGCGGATCGCGCCGGTCAGCCGCGAAATGATCCTCAACTTTGTCTCGCACCAGTCCTTGGGGCTGCCCAAGTCGTACTGAGGGCGGGATGCTGACCGTGCCGGCCGGGCACCCGTCCCGGCCGGCGGGGCGGCGCCGCACCCGCCCCGCCCGCCATACCCCGCTGAAGGGAAGGCCCCCGGCATGGTGTCCCACGTGTTCCACAGCGAGTACGCCGACGTCGCGCCCGTAGAGCTGCCGATCCATGAGGCCGTCCTCGGGCGGGCGGCGGAGTACGGCGACCGGCCCGCACTGATCGACGGCCTCGACGGCACCACCCTCAGCTACACCGAGCTGGACCGTCTCAGCCGCCGGATCGCGGCCGCCCTGGCGGCGTCCGGCGTCCGCAAGGGCGAGGTGCTGGCCCTGCACAGCCCGAACACCGTGCTCTTCCCGGCCGTGTTCTACGCCGCCTCGCGCTGCGGGGCGGCGGTCACCACCGTCCATCCGCTCGCCACCGAGGGCGAGTTCACCAAGCAGCTGAAGGACTCCGGGGCCCGCTGGATCGTGACCGTATCGGCGCTGCTGGACACCGCCCGGGCCGCCGCCCAGCAGACCGGCGGTATCGCCGAGATCCTCGTCTGCGACCGGGCCCCGGGCCACCGCTCCGTAGGGGACCTGGCCGCCGGCACCGCCCCGGAACCGTCGGTCACCCTCGACCCGGCCCAGGACCTGGCCGTCCTGCCCTACTCCTCCGGCACCACCGGCACCCCCAAGGGCGTGATGCTCACCCACCGCAGCATCGCCACCAACCTCGCCCAGCTCGCCCCGCTCGTCTCCAACGGCCCCGACGACCGGGTCCTCGCCGTACTGCCCTTCTTCCACATCTACGGGCTGACCGCCCTGATGAACGCCCCCCTGCGCAACGGCGCCACCGTCGTCGTCCTGCCCCGCTTCGACCTGAAGCAGTTCCTCGCCACCATCGAGCAGCACCGCATCACGGCCGTCTACGTGGCACCCCCGATCGTCCTCGCCCTCGCCAAACACCCCCTGGTCGCCGACTACGACCTCTCCTCCCTGCGGTATCTGGTCTCCGCCGCGGCGCCCCTGGACGCCGGGCTGGCGGCGGCCTGTTCCCGGCGGCTCGGCCTGCCACCGGTGCTCCAGGCGTACGGCATGACCGAGCTGAGCCCGGGCACCCATTGCGTCCCCCTCGACGCGCCGAACCCGCCGCCCGGCGCCGTCGGCAAGCTGATCCCCAACACCGAGATGCGCCTGGTGTCCCTGGAGACCGGCCAGGACGTGGGGCCGGGGGAGAGCGGCGAGATCCTCATCCGCGGCCCCCAGGTCATGAAGGGCTATCTGGGGCGGCCCGCCGAGACCGACGCGATGATCGACCCCGACGGCTGGCTGCACACCGGCGACATCGGGCGGACCGACGGTGACGGCTGGCTCCATGTCGTCGACCGCGTCAAGGAGTTGATCAAGTACAAGGGCTACCAGGTCGCCCCCGCCGACCTCGAAGCGTTGCTGCTCACCCACGACGCGATCGCCGACGCCGCGGTCATCGGCGTCCCGGACGAGGACGGCAACGAGGTGCCCAAGGCGTTCGTGGTGCGGCAGCGGGGGGCCCGGCTGAGCGAGGACGAGGTGATCGCGTACGTTGCCGATCAGGTCGCCCCGTACAAAAAAGTGCGCCGCGTGGAATTCCTGGCCGGCGTGCCGCGCGCCACCACCGGAAAGATCCTGCGACGCGAACTGCGCGCCAGGGAAAGGAGCTCGACGCCCCGATGACCGACGCCCCGATGTCCGACGCCCCCGCGGCACCCCTCGTCCCGCGCTCCCACGAGCGCGGCATCACCACCCTCACCCTGGACTCCCCGCACAACCGCAACGCCCTCTCCACCCGCCTGGTCGCCGAACTGCACCAGGCGCTCACGGACGCCGCGGCCGACGACGACACCCGCGCCGTCGTCCTCACCCACACCGGCGGCACGTTCTGCGCCGGCGCTGACCTCTCCGAGGCCACCTCGGGCACCGCGAAGGACGGCCCGCTGGGCCTGGCCCGGCTGCTGCGCGCGATCGTGGCACTGCCCAAACCGGTCGTCGCCCGCGTCACCGGACACGTCCGGGCCGGCGGACTGGGGCTGCTCGGTGCCTGCGACATCTCCGCGGCCGGACCGGACGCCACCTTCGCCTTCACCGAGGCCCGCCTCGGCCTCGCCCCCGCCGTCATCTCGCTGCCGCTGCTGCCGCGGCTGGACCCCCGCGCCGCCGGCCGCTACTACCTGACCGGCGAGAAGTTCGACGCGGCCGAGGCGGCCCGGATCGGCCTGGTCACCCTCGCCGCCGACGACGTCGACACCGGCCTCGCGCCCGTACTGGACGGCCTGCGCAAGGGGTCCCCCCAGGGCCTGGCCGAGTCGAAGAAGCTGGTCACGGCAGAGGTGCTGGCCGCCTTCGACCGCGACACCGAGACGCTGGCCGAACAGTCCGCGCGGCTCTTCGGCTCCGCCGAGGCCCGCGAGGGCATGACCGCCTTCCTGGAACGACGGGCCCCCGCATGGGCGCGCTGACCCCCGCCCGCGGCCCCAAGCAGCCCCAGCAGGAACGCAGCCGCGCCACCCGCCTCAAACTGCTGGAGGCCGCCGTCTCCTGCCTGGCGGAGCGCGGCTGGAGCGGCAGCACGGTCGCGGTGGTCGCCGAGCGGGCCGGTGTCTCCCGGGGCGCCGCCCAGCACCACTTCCGCACCCGCGAGGACCTCTTCACGGCGGCCGTCGAACACGTCGCCGAGAAGCGCCAGGGCGCCGTCAAGGCGGTCGCCCACAACCTGCCCCCGGCCGGCTCCGTCGCCCGCACCTGGATCATCGTCGAGGAACTCGTCGGCCTCTACACGGGCCCGCTGTTCCGCGCCGCGCTGCATCTGTGGGTCGCCGCCTCCGACGAGGAGCAATTGCGCGAACGCGTCACGGCCCTGGAGGCCCGGGTCGGCCGCGAGGCCCACCGCACGGCGGTGGCACTCCTGGAAGCCGACGAATCGGTCCCCGGCGTACGGGAAACCGTCCAGGGCCTGCTCGACATGGCCCGGGGCCTCGGCCTCGCGAACCTCCTCACGGACGATTCGGCCCGCCGGGCCAAGGTCGTCGAAGAGTGGGCGCGGATCATCGACTCCCAGCTACGGCCCTCCGGGTAGTTGCCCCACGTTTTCGGCTGTCCCGCCGTGGGGGTTTCTCGCCGTTGCGCCTGC
>NZ_BBNO01000001.1:192325-315767 GCF_000829715.2 Streptomyces lydicamycinicus
GCCGCCAGGCGCAACGGCGAGCAACACCCACGGCGGGAAAGCCGAAAACGTGGGAAGCCCGCTTATCGCGGAGCGATGTCCTCGTACCCGGCGATCTCCCGCGGGCTCCGCGCGCTGGGCCCCACATACCGGGCCGACGGCCGAACCAGTCGGCCCGTCCGCTTCTGTTCCAGGATGTGCGCGCTCCACCCCGCCGTGCGGGCGCAGGTGAACATCGAGGTGAACATGTGCGCCGGGACCTCGGCGAAGTCGAGGACGATGGCGGCCCAGAATTCGACGTTGGTGGCCAGCACCCGGTCCGGGCGGCGGCTGCGGAGCTCCTGGAGGGCGGCCTTCTCCAGTGCCTCGGCGACCTCGAAGCGGGGGGCGCCCAGCTCCTGGGCGGTCCGCCGCAGCACCCGGGCGCGGGGGTCCTCGGCGCGGTAGACACGGTGGCCGAAGCCCATCAGCCGGCCGCCCTTGTCCAGCGCCTGCCGGACGTAGGCCGACGCGTCGCCGGTCCGCTCGACGTCCTCGATCATGCCGAGGACGCGGGAGGGCGCACCGCCGTGCAGCGGCCCGGACATCGCGCCGACCGCACCGGACAGCGCGGCAGCCACATCCGCGCCGGTGGAGGCGATGGAGCGGGCGGTGAAGGTGGAGGGGTTCATGCCGTGCTCGGCGGCCGAGGTCCAGTAGGCGTCGACGGCCTTGACGTGCTGCGGGTCCGGCTCGCCGCGCCAGCGCTTCATGAAGCGCTCCACGATGGTGTCCGCCTTGTCGATCTCCTTCTGCGGCACCATCGGCAGGCCCGGCCCGCGGGCCGACTGGGCCACGTACGACAGCGCCATCACCGCGGCGCGGGCGAGGTCGTCACGGGCCGTCTGCTCGTCGATGTCCAGCAGCGGCTTCAGGCCCCATACGGGCGCGAGCATGGCGAGCGCCGACTGCACATCGACCCGGATGTCACCGGAGTGCACCGGGATCGGGAAGGGCTCCGCGGGCGGCAGCCCGGGGTTGAACGCCCCGTCGACCAGCAGCCCCCAGACGTTTCCGAAGGACACCTTGCCGACGAGATCTTCGATGTCCACACCGCGGTAGCGGAGCGAACCGCCTTCCTTGTCCGGCTCGGCGATCTCCGTCTCGAACGCGATGATTCCTTCGAGCCCGGGTACGAAGTCGGACATCAGGCAGCTCCTCAAGATGGGGACGGCAAACGGTCCGTGACCGGCTGCCGTGCGGTCGAGTCTCTGGTGTGCGGTGCCGGTGCGGTTCCGCGGCTGCGCCGGCAGCTCGCGGTCCGTACCGGTCACCCCGGTGATGCCCCGCCAGGGGGTGGGTCACGCGACGGTCTTGTCCGCGGTGGTCGGTCCGCGGGCGGCCAGGTGCGCTGTGGTGCGCCCTTCAGGCCGGACGGACACGATAGCTCTCCGCGCCCGGGGTCCACAGGGGGCCTGCCCCTGATTGTGGCGGGTCCCTCACCTGCGGGGAGGGGCGCGACCCGCACACCGGTCGATCTGCTGTCGGGAGGGTTACGGCCGGTCGACGAGGGGCAGACTTCCGCCCCTCCCGGCTGACCGCGTCAGACCGGGTGTTGCAAGATGAGGCCGTGCACCCCGCCGACGCGCCCCATGCCGAGACCCCCGATCCCTCCTCCATGCGTGCCCACTACCGCGCCGAGGGACTCGTCGAGTCCGACCTCGCCGCCAGCCCGTACGACCAGTTCGCGCGCTGGTTCAAGGACGCGACCGTGGCCGGTCTGCACGAGCCGAACGCGATGGTCGTCTCGACGGTGGACCCGGCGGGCCGGCCGAGCTCACGGACCGTCCTGCTGAAGGCGTTCGACGACCGCGGCTTTGTGTTCTTCACGAACTACAACAGCCGGAAGGGGCGGGAACTGGCCGAAAATCCGGCCATCTCGCTGCTGTTCCCCTGGCACCCCCTCGCCCGACAGGTCGTGGTGACCGGCACCGCGGAGCGCATCGGCCGGGACGAGACCGCCGCCTACTTCCGCACCCGCCCGCACGGCTCCCAGCTGGGCGCCTGGGCCAGTGACCAGTCCGCACGGGTCGGCTCGCGCGAGGAACTGGAGCGCGCCTACGAGGAATTGGCGGCCCGCTACCCGGAGGGCGAGCAGGTGCCGGCACCGCCGCACTGGGGCGGCTACCGGATCGCCGCCGAGACGATCGAGTTCTGGCAGGGCCGGCTCAACCGGCTGCACGACCGGCTGCGGTACGTGCGGGCGGGCGACGGCTGGAGCGTGGAGCGTCTGGCGCCCTGAGGGCGGGACGGCGCCGCCGGGACGGTGCCTCCGGCGCCGGGCGTGCGCCTGTCGTGTGCAGACGCAGACGACCCGCGGGCTGTTTCCTCCGCGCTGTGTGGCGCGAAGGGCCGGTCGGACGAACCGGCAGCCCGCGGGTCGGGTGACTGCTTGGGATTGGCCGGCTGCGCATCTCAGGATGCGCTGGTCCGGCGCTGCACTGCGGTGAAGCGACGGGCCGCTAGCCCGCAGCCACCTCACGCGTCCGGTGCGAAATCATCTGCCGAACCACCTCCCTTCTCGTGTGCTCAACACACTAGGAACCCGTCCGGCCGCACACAAGGGAATTTCCCGTTGGCAACGATTTCCGCGAATCCCGTGTGTGCTGTGTCACGTTCCAGTTGAATGTTCCCAGGTGGAGCATGTGTGGCCGCGTTCGTGAGGGGTGCCAGTGACTGCTTCGTCAGCTTCTTCCGCCTCGTCGGCCTCGGCGCGCTGCGCCGCCGACGAGACCGAGGACTCGGGTCTGCTCGCCGCGCTGCTGGACGGTATGGACGCCGCCCTGGTCGCGTTCGCCGCGGACGGCACGGTCACCCACTGGAACCACGAGGCCGAGCGCATTCTGGGCTGGACCACCGCCGAGGCCGTCGGCCGTACGGGCCTGACCGGCTGGGCGGTCCGCAAGGAGGACGCCGACGGGATCGAGGCCGCACTGGCGGCCGCGATGCGCTCCCCGGGCCGCCAGGTCCATGAGTTCGCCCTGCTGACCAAGGACGGCCACCGCGTGCTCGTCCGCACCCAGTCCTCCGCGGTCCGCGCCCCCGGCGGCCGGGTCGCGGGGGTGTACTGCGCCTTCAGCGAGGTGCACACCCAGATGGATCTGGAGCGGTCCATCGCGCTCAGCGAGGCGCTGTTCGAGGATGCGTCGTGGGGCGTGGTGCTGATCGACGCCGATCTGCGGCCCGCGGTCGTCAACGCGCACGCCGCCCGCGCCCTGGGCGTGGGGCGCACGGCCCTGCTGGGCCGCCCCCTGGGTGAGCTGCTGGCGCAGGGCGTCGAGGAACTGGAGTGCGCCCTTCAGCACGTCCTCGCCGAGGGCGCGCCGCCGGCCGTCAGCGAGCTGTGGGTGACGCTGCGCGCCGAGGCCGAGGTGCCGCGCCGGTGCTGGCGCAGCGGCTTCGTCCGGCTGGCCTCCCCGATGGCGGAGGAGCCGGTACCGCTGGGCGTGGCCTGGCTCTTCCAGGACATCACGGCCACCAAGCGTGCCGAGCAGGAGAACTCCCTGCTGCGCTTCCGTGCCCAGCAGCTCCACCGCGCCGGCCGGGCGGCCGCGGACTGCCCGGACCCGGCCGAGGCCGCCGCGGTCCACCTGGACTTCGCCCTGGCGGGCTTCGCCGACCACGGCCTGGTCGATCTCGCCACGACGCCCGCGCCCGCACCGTTCGGGGCGGTCGCCGAGGGCGATGCGCTCGACGCGTACGAGACGCAGGGCGCGACGGGCGGGGTGGGCGTGGAGTCTGTGGCGGGCGCGGCGGGTGGTGCCGAGCCGGGGTCCGGGGCCGGGGACGCCGCTGCCGCCGGGACGGATGCCGGGCGCCGGACACCGGCGGGCACGCCGCGGCTGGTGCGGGCGCTGGCGTCCCCGGCCGGTTCGCCCGGCCCGTCCGGGACGCCGGCGGCGACCGGCATCCCCGTGCCGTATGTGCCGGGCCATCCGGCGCTCCAGGCGTACGAGCGGCGCGGTTCGGTGCGTACCAGTGCCGGGCCCGCCTCGCCCGAGGGCTGGGCGGCGGCCCGCCGTTGGCCGGACGGCACCGTGCACGGGCTGTGCGTGGTGCTGTGCAGCCGCGGCCGCAGGCTCGGCGTCGCGACCTTTCTGCGGGCGCCCGCGCGCCGCCCGTTCGACCGCGCGGACGCGGACTACGCCGAGGAGGTCGCGGCCCGGATCGCGGCGGCCCTGGATCTCGCTGGTGCGGCCTCGCGCTGAGCGCGCCGGCCGCTCACTGCCGGTAGAAGATCCGGTCCGCGTAGGCGCTCATCACCCCGGCGTTCCAGTCGTGCCCGCCGTCGACGTTCCCGGAGCGCAGCAGCGGTGGCTCGATGCCCCGTTCGGCGAGGGTGCCCGCGGCCGTCGCCACCACGGCCTGCATGATCGCGCTGGTGACGACCGTGGAGGCGGGGGCGAACGGCGCGTCGATGCCCGCCAGCGTCAGCTCCGCGTCACCGACCGGGATCCGGCTGTCCAGCACGAGATCGCAGTGGTCCTTGAGGAAGTCCCCGGAGGTGTGCCGGGACGTGGTCGCCTCCGCGTACGCCACCGACGTCACGCCGATGACCTTGATGCCGAGGGCGCGGGCGTGCCGCGCCATTTCGACCGGCAGCGCATTGCGCCCGGAGAGCGAGATGATCACCAGCACATCGCCCGGCTCCAGCGGGCTGGTGTCCAATACGGCCCCGGCCAGCCCGTCGACCCGCTCCAGCGCGCTGCCGAGGGTCGCGGGCCGCACGTCCACGCCGACCACGCCCGGGACGGACAGCAGATTCATGATCGCCAGGCCGCCCGCGCGGTAGACCGTGTCCTGGGCGGGGAGCGAGGAGTGCCCGGCACCGAAGGAGAAGACCCGGCCGCCCGCCGCGACGGTGTCCGCGATCAGCGCTCCGACGGCGGTGATCCGGTCGCCCTCCTCGTCGCGGACCCGCCGCAGCAGGTCGATCGCGGCGTCGAAGTACTTCCCGGCCAGCCGGTCGCTCCGGTCGCTCTCAGCCATTGCCGCGGGCCCCTCTCGTCGGATCTCGGCGCATTTGATCAGTGGCGCGGATCACGTTGCGGTCTGGACCAGTGCCCTGTCAATACGGTGGGGAAAGCCCGGTGCGTGGACGAGGCGGCACCGTTGTCAGTGGGATGCGTCAGAATTGAGTTCAGGGCCACCGCACCACACATCGAGGGGCACGCATGTCCGGACTGATCGACACCACGGAGATGTATCTCCGCACCATCCTCGAACTGGAAGAGGAGGGTGTGGTGCCCATGCGCGCCCGCATCGCGGAGCGGCTCGAACAGAGCGGCCCGACGGTGAGCCAGACGGTGGCGCGCATGGAGCGAGACGGCCTGCTTCAGGTCGCGGGCGACCGGCATCTGGAGCTGACGGAGGAGGGCCGCCGGCTGGCGACGCGGGTGATGCGCAAGCACCGCCTCGCCGAATGCCTGCTCGTCGACGTCATCGGGCTCGAATGGGAGCAGGTGCACGCCGAGGCGTGCCGCTGGGAGCATGTGATGAGCGAGGCGGTCGAGCGCCGCGTCGTGGAACTCCTGCGGCATCCCACGGAGTCCCCGTACGGCAACCCCATCCCCGGGCTGGAGGAGCTGGGCGAGAAGACCGGGGGCGACCCGTTCCTGGACGCCGGCATGGTGAGCCTGATGGACCTGGACGCCGGGGCCGACGGGAAGACCGCCGTGGTGCGCCGGATCGGTGAGCCGATCCAGGCGGACGCCCAGCTGATGTACACGCTGCGGCGGGCCGGTGTGCAGCCGGGCGCGGTGGTGAGCGTGACGGAGTCGCCGGCCGGGGTGCTGGTCGGCAGCAGCGGCGAGGCCGCCGAGCTGGATTCCGAGATCGCCTCGCACGTCTTCGTCGCCAAGCGCTGAGATCGGTTTCGGCTGGTTTCCTTTTCGCACTTCCGCCCATATCTCGTCCACGAGCCCGCTGAGCTGCGCCGACGCGCCGTTCGGCGGGCTCGGCCCGTTCCTTCCCGCTGAACGGACTTGTGCGAATCCGTGCGATACGGCCGGTCTCGTGCCACCCTGACGCATGGCCATGCATCGGCCTGTCCTGGCCAGGGAGGGGGCTCGGATGCATCCACATATTCGGGAGACAGTCAGGGCCCCGGCGCTGCGAGCAGCCGGGGCCCTGCCTCCCCATGTCCCCCACCCCAGACCCGGAGCCCCGAGCTCCCAGGGTCTGTCCCCACGGGCCCCCTTCCCGGTAGGGCCCGCCTCCCGGCAGATGTCTCCCCGTGGCGGGCGCGGCCAATCCTTGAGCGAGGTCACTCGAACGAGGGGTGTTCCGCGTCGGAACGGCGCGTTCGAATAGGGGTTCGATAGTGTGGAGCTGCTCAAGGGACGATTGGGGGTGCCAGGGCACATGGTGCGGCGCATCGATGTAGCAGGGGCGGGCGGCGTGCGGCTCGCCGCCTGGGAGTTCACCGACCCGCCCAAGATCGGCGGCGGGCTGGAGGAGGGCGAGCAGCGGCCGGGCGTGCTGCTGCTCCATGGCCTGATGGGGCGCGCCTCGCACTGGGCGGCCACCGCACGCCGCCTGAGTGCCCGTCACCGCCCGGTCGCGCTGGATCAGCGGGGCCACGGCCGCAGCGAGAAGCCCGCCGAGGGGCCGTACGACCGCGAGGCGTATGTCGATGACGCCATCGCCGCCATCGAGCAGCTCGGCCTCGCCCCGGTCGCTCTCGTCGGGCATGCCATGGGCGCCCTGACGGCCTGGCAGTTAGCGGCCCGAAGACCGGATCTGGTCAGTGCGCTGGTCATCTGCGATATGCGGGCATCGGCGCTGGGCGCGGCCTCGCAGCGCGAATGGACCGAGTGGTTCCGGTCCTGGCCGGTGCCGTTCGCCACCCTCGCGGATGTCCGCAAGTGGTTCGGCGAGGACGATCCGACCCTGGAGCGGCCCAGACCCGCCCGTGGGGAGTTCTTCGCCGAGGTGATGGCCGAGCGCGCCGACGGCTGGCGGCCCGTCTTCTCCCGCCGGCAGATGCTCAGCGCCCGGGAGACCTGGGTGCATGACGCCCACTGGGAGGAGCTCGCCCAGGTGCCGTGCCCGGCCCTCGTGGTCCGCGGCCTCGATGCCGAACTCGGCCGCGCCGAGGCCCAGGAGATGGTCCGGGTGCTGCCCCGCGGCGCCTATGCCGAGATCCCCGACGCCGGACATCTGCTCCCGTGGGAACAGCCCGACGCCTGGTGCGCCGCCATCGAACCGTTTCTCCATGCGGCCACGATGCCGTCGTAGCGGCCCTCTGCCGTGCGCCACGGCCCCGAGGACCTGGCGCACGGCATCCGGGCCGCCGTCGGCTCAGCCGGCGTTGTCGAACTTCCAGATCAGCGGGGAGCCGCTCTGGTCCTCACCCGCCCAGTGGACCTCCACGGACTTCGCGCCCTTGGGGATCATGTAGGTCTGGCAGATGGTGTGGCTCTGCCCCGCCTTCCAGTTCTCGATGTCCAGGGTGTCCTCGCAGCCCGGACCGTCCTCGGCCGCGCCGATGAGCAGACCGCCGCGCTGTCCGTCCGCGTAGATCTCGGACTCGTCGGCCACGTCGGGCGATTCCTTGACGACGCCGCCGCCCTTGTTCGTGTACTTCACCCAAGCGGTGGCCGCCACCAGGCCCTTGGCCCGCTTCGGGTCCGAGACCAGTTTCTTGGTCTCGGCCTCGGTGCTCACATGCACCTTCTGCGCGGCGACCTCGTAAGTGATGGTCCCGCTCTCTTCCTTGAACTTCCCCGTACCGCCCTGGCCGGGCTTCAGTTCACCGCCGCCCGCCGGGGCCGACGATCCCTTTTCCGTCTTGGGTGCGTCGTCGGTGGTGGTGGTGGTGCTCTTCTTGTTACCGCCACAGGCGGTCAGTGCCACCGCCAGTACGGCGACGGGCGCGGCGGCGCGCAGCAAAGCGGTCTTCTTGTGCAGCACAGCATTCTCCTGACAGACGTTTCCCCCGTCGCACCACTCGGTTCCCATGGGTGTGTGAACGGCCCCATGGGTGTGCGAACGGCTGTGTCAGCGGAGCATAGGAGGGGGCTTTCGGATTTGTCGAAACTTTGCCGTGCGTGGGGCCCGGGACCGTCACCGGTGATTCGCGTGAAATTCCCGAAAAGGCTGGGGTGTTCTGTTGAGCGTTTGTCCAATTGACGGTGAATTCAATGCGATTGATATGCGGCATCAAATGCGGGAGAAATCTTTGAAAGCAGGGGAGTGCGGGAGGGGGCTGCCGACTTCCGGCGGCCGGCTTCCGGCGGCGGGATGCCGGCTTCCGGCTGCGGGCTGCGGACTTCCGGCCTCCGGCTGCGGGCTGTCGGTGGTGGCGGGCTGGGGGCTGCGGTCTGCGGACGGCATGGGGGGACGGGCCGACGGGCGGTGACGGGCGGCGGGTTGTGGACAGCGCTGGGGGGAACAGGCCGGCGGGCGCGGTCCGTGTGTCGGCCGACGGCATGGGTGACCGAGCCCGGAACCGTGCCTCGGTCAGCCCCGGGTACGGGTGAAGTCGCCGCGCTGGACCCGCCCGGTGAGGGAGTCGTCGGCGCCGCTCAGCAGTGAGCCGTAGCCGGTGGCCGCCCAGAGGCTCTCCTCGGCCGGGACCTCGAAGTACGGCACCGGGCGGTTGTCCTGGCGGTCGGTCAGCACCTCCGGGGCGCGCCGGGTGCGTATCGCGCGCAGACAGGTCTCGCAGGCGGCCACCCGCAGTTGCTCGCGCCGGCCCAGTGGCCGCCAGGGTATGCGGCGGACGGCCGGGCCGTGCAGGGGATGGAAGAAGCACAGCGGGAGCGCCGCCGCGGCCCCGGAGAGGGCCGCCCGGCCCTCAGCGACCAGCGCGAACACCCCTGCCAGGTCCGGGACTCCACCCGCCCGGTCCAGGACCGTGCCGGCCGCGGCATACGCGTCGAGTGCCCGCTCGACGGCTGCCGGGGCGCCTTGCGCGGTGCGCGCCTCCTCGCCCAGCCGGACGACCTCCTCGGCTGCCCGGTCCCGCAGCCCCGCCTCGTCCGCCTGCCGGGCGGCGGCGAAGACCGAGCGCGGCAGCGCGAACGGTGTCGAGAGGTCCCGCAGCCGCGACCGGCGCCGCAGCAACAGCCCCACCGCGGCCAGCAACAGCACCGGCCCGACGATGAGGGACAGGAGCCGCACAAGAGGGGAGCCGTGCCCGGGAGCGCTCTTCGCCCCCGCGCCGTCCGCCGTGGTCCGCGTCGGCGCCGGGGCACCGAGATCGGCGGTGGCCCGCTCGTACACCGCATCGCCGTTGCCGGCCTCGATGATGTCGATCGCGCGGGCGACCCGCTTCGCCGGGCCCGCGCCCTTCATGTCCTTCTGGAAGAAGACCGCGGCGGCGGCGTGGAACGCCTGATGTGCGTCCGAGGGCCATTCGCGGGCGGAGATGTCATCGGGCTGGTCCCCGAGGGTGATGAGGATCGCCGGGCCGCCGCCCATCCGGTCATGGACCACCTCGGCGAGCTGCTCCGGCTTGCCGCCCCAGCTGTCGCCCTCCACCAGCGGCACCAGCGCGACCCGGATCGGCAGATGGGTCCGCCGGATCCGCGCGGCCAGCTCCCGCTGTTGTTCCGCGTCGACGGCCGAGGTGAGGGACGGATCGACATGGACGGGGGAGCGGCGCAGCGCGTCGGCGATCTTCTGCCCCGGGCTCTCGGCCGCCGCGGCGGGCGGCACGGTGCAGCACAGCAGCGCGACGGACGCGGCGCCGACGGCGAGGGCCCTGCGCAGCCGGCCGGTGGCGGCGGCCCGCTGCGGGCCGGCGGGGTGGAGGAGGTCAGTGCACACCGAAGTACTCCCGTACATCGCGGGTGAGTTGATCGATTCCGACGCCGTCGCCGAGTGCGGCCAGTGGTCCGGGCAGGGTGGCGTACGGGACGTACCCGCCGCGTCCGCCGCTCCCGGAGGAGCGCAACCGCAACACCGGGCCGAACGCCACCCGGCACGCCTCGCACACCGGCAGCGACCGCGCCGGACCGCCGTCTGCGGGCCGGGCCGTCGCACGTCTGCGGGCCGCGCCGTGCAGCGGGTTGCGGTGGCAGACATGCCGCGCGGCGGCCGGTTCCCCGAGCGCGGTCCGTCCGGCGCGGGCCAGCACCACGGCACAGGCGAGGCCGACGGGTCCGGCGTCGGCGTCGATCCGGCCGTCGCTGTCACCGTCGATCAGGAGTGCCGCGGCGTCCAGGCACTCCCAGGCCCGGCGCCGGGCCTCCTCGGGCGGCGCGGCCGCAGCCTCCAACGCGGCGGTGAGGGCGTCGAGATCCTGCCGGGCGGTGCGCCGCAGCCAGGACAGGGTGGGCCGGTCCGGTGCCGCGGGTGCCACGGCGCCGCCCGCTCCCGGGGCCTCCGGCCTCCTGCGCCGGACCAGCCGGCGGGCGACGGCACGGGCCGCCGCCACCAGCCCGAAGACCAGACCAGCGGCGAACGTGCCGATCACCATGCCGGGTTCGAAGTCCCCGGTGAACAGACCGGGCAGCGCCTTCTCCTCGACCGGGTCGGCGGCGGGCGGCGGGTCATAGGGCCTGCCGCCCGTCTTGGCCCGCGGGGCCTTGCCGACATACGTGAGCAGCTCGTCCAGATGACGGCCCAGCTGCTCCTCGGCGGGCCCGGTGTAGGTGAGGTCGCGCGGGCGGTCGACGAGATAGCTGTCATCGACGCGGGTGCTGTAGTTGACGAGTTCGATACCGCCGGTCGCGGGGTCGGCGAACACCATCAGGGCATCGCGCCGCAGCCGGTCGTGCACGTGCTTGGCCAGCAGCTCCGTGCTGCCCCCGGACTCGTCGTCCGGTGGTGTGGGCAGGGCGGCGATCACCACCGGAACGTCCAGCTCCCGCAGCCGCTTACGGAGCCGGTCACGCTCGGCGCCGTCCAGCGTGGACCGGCTCTCCGGGTCGAGGTAGAGCGGGTCGTGGCGCAGCCCGGCGGACACCCGGTCGATCCGGGCCCGCATATCGGCGGCCGTGGGACGGGAGCCGTCGCCACTGGTCGTGTCGTCGAAGACCTGGGACGCGGTGAAGGCGATCAGCCCGCCCAGTACGGCGGCACCCGCCATCAGAGGCAGCAGCCGCGCGCGGGGGAACGGACCGGGATCCCCACCCGGCCGCTGCCGGGCGCTCCCCGCCCCGTTGCCGGCCTTCATTCCCCCGCCGGCCTTCTCGCCCCCGCCCTGCGCACCACCGCGCGCCGCCGGTACCCGTACCGCTCCGCCCGCCGCCGCGGCCCGCCGCACCCGGCGTCGCTGGAGGGAATGGACCGTCACCAGCAGCACGGTCAACGGGATGCCGAGAACGGCGATGCCCGTCACAAAGCTCTGGTTCTCGCGCTCGGTGGTGTCGGTGTGCAGACCGGGGCCGTCGTCCAGCCCTTCGTCCTCGTGTGCGGCGCGGGCTTCCTCGGCACGCTGATGCGCCTGCCCGGAGGCGACCACCTCGACGAAGTGCCGGAACACCTCGCGGGGAGTGGCGTCGTACGGCATCGCGTACACCGCTTCCGAGACGGCGTCCGCCGTGCCGGGCAGGTCCACGCCGTAGGTCTGCGCCGCGTCCAGGCCCGAGTCGCTCAGGGCGACATACAGGCCCCGGCGCCCCAGCCGGTCATGGACACCGGCGAGCAGGCCGTCCGCCTCGGTGCCGTAGGAGGTGTGCGGCAGGACCATGACGTACGTCGGAACGCCCAGCCGCCGGGCCTCGCGGGCGAAGGAGGGCGCGGTCGAGCGGGGGACCTCGCGCGGGATCTGGTCGCTGACATAGACCGGGCTCTTGCGGAGCTGCGCGGCGAGGTACGCGTACTGCGTCGGGTCGCCGGGCGCGTCCGGGCCGGCCGGCGCCGCCTGCACCGCCCCGGCGCAGAACAGCACCGCCAACCAGCCCGTCACCAGCACCCATCCGGCGCGCCGCACCGCCCCCACCACCCCTCGTCCAGGTCGTGGATGACGCTACCGCCACCGCGCGCCGGCCGGTGCGGCCTGTGGATAACCTTTCGGCGAGGCCACCGCCGCCCGGCCGGCGCGCTCAGCCCTTGCTGACGGCCGCCAGAATCTCCGGCAGCCGCTGGGCGGCCCGCGGCGCCATCACCCGCAGCCCCAGCTGCGCGATGCCCACGCCGTAGACCGCACCGAGCGGCAGCAGCACCCACAACAGGTGGTGCAGACCGGCGACATGGAGCCAGATCGTCAGCGCCAGCAGCGGCGCGCACAGCACGGCACCCACCACGACCCCGCCGAAGAGGCTGAACCAGGCGATCGCGCCCTGTCCCGGTGCGACGTTCTTGTTGCCCTCCGAGGGGATCGAGTACGGGAAGAACACCGACGACAGCGCCCCGGTGGCCAGCAGTGCGCCCAGCACCGCCAGCGAGAGCCCGTACACCTCCAGGAAGGCCGACCACGGCCCGATGAGCGCCGCGCTGCCGACGACGACCAGCGTGACGTACGGGATGGCCACCAGCGCCAGTGCCAGCGCGCGGGCCCGCAGTTCCTGGTAGGCGTCCCGCGGGGTCGCGATCGTCGAGGCGACCATCCAGAACGCCGAGGTGTCCTGTCCGAACTGGTTGTACATCTGCATGCCGAGCAGCGTGGCGGCCGAGAACGCGGTGTAGATGCTGCCGTTGCCCTGGAGGGACGAGATGACCGGCACCAGCAGACCGGCGGCGAGCGCGGTCGACCACGACATCTTCGACTTGGGGTCGCGCCAGCCGTAGCGCAGCGTACGGAGGATGACCGTGCCGGTGCGCCCGCGCGACAGCAGCCGCGCAAGCCCCCGCTCCCCGCCGCCGGACCGCCGCGCGCTGTCCTTCTCCACCGCCTGGAGGGTGGAGGAGTCCGGGGACGTCATCAGGGTGGTCAGGGTGCGCTGCCACCACCACAGCAGCAGGACCAGTGCCAGCACCGTCAGTCCCAGGCCGGCCAGCGCCCGCCCGTACGCGCCGTGTCCGGCGTCGTCGACGGCGGCCACGGCCGAGACCGGCGGCACCCAGCGCAGGATGTCGCCCAGCGGCTCCAGTACGGACAGGCCGTCCGACCGCCCCAGTTTCTGGGCGGCGATGTTGACGCCCTGGGCGCCGATGGCGATGAACAGACCGCTCAGCACGGCGAGGTCACGGCCCCGCCGGCTGGTCAGCAGCCGCACCGAGGCGGTGGCGACGGCCCGCGCCAGCGATACACACACCAGCACCACCAGGACCACGGCCACCACACCGACGGCCGCGGCGGCCGCCCCGTCGGCGACCGCGATCACCGAGCCGGTCACCAGCGCGAGGGTCACGAACGGGCCGATGCCGACGAGCGAGGCCACCAGCAGCGAGACGATCAGCGGCCGCGGTCGCAGCGGCAGCATGACCAGCCGGGTCGGATCGAGCGTCTCGTCGCTCGCCGGGAAGAACAGCGGCATCGCCGCCCAGCCCAGGGTGAGGATTCCGGTCAACAGCACGACCAGCGCGCCGACATGGGCGTTGCCGCGCAGCGCGATCAGTCCCGTCACGACGCCCGCGGCGAACAGCAGGCCCACGAGTACGGAGGAGACATACGCCAGCGTGCGCCCGGTCGACTGGCGCAGCCCGTTGCGCAGCAGGGTCAGCTTCAGCCGTACGAAGACGGCGGTCAGGGACGGCGCGGCGGCCGGTCTTACGGCCGCAGCGGCGGATTCGGTGCTCATCGGGCGCCGCCACCGCCCAGCCAGTCCAGGTTCGCTCCCGCGCCCCGGTCGCCCGCGCCGACGAGTTCCAGGAACGCGTCCTGGAGCGAGGGCGCCGCGCCGCGCACCTCGGCGAGCGGGCCGTCCGCCCGGATCTGCCCGGCGGCGATCACCGCGACCCAGTCACAGAGAGACTCGACCAGCTCCATCACATGGCTGGAGAAGATCACCGTCGCACCGGAGGTGGTGTAGCGCTCCAGTACACCGCGGATCGTCTGCGCCGACACCGGGTCGACGCCTTCGAAGGGCTCGTCGAGGAAGAGGACCTCGGGGTTGTGCAGCAGCGCCGCGGCCAGCCCGATCTTCTTGCGCATACCGGTGGAGTAGTCCACCACCAGCTTGTGCTGCGAGCCGGCCAGATCGAGCACGTCCAGCAGCTGAGCGGCCCGCTTGTCGACCTCGTCGCCCGGCAGACCGCGCAACCGCCCTATGTAGCCGAGGAGTTCGCGGCCCGACAGTCGCTCGAAGAGCCGCAGCCCCTCGGGCAGCACCCCGATCCGGGACTTGACGGACACCGGGTCCTTCCAGACGTCGTGCCCGCCGATCTCGACCAGCCCGGCGTCCGGCCGCAGCAGGCCCGTCACCATGGAGAGGGTGGTGGTCTTACCGGCGCCATTGGGGCCGACCAGTCCGATGAAGCGGCCGGCGGGCAGCGTCAGATCGATGCCGTTGACGGCGATCTGCTCGCCGAACTTCTTCCACAGGCCCTGGATGCGGACGGCGGGCGGACCGGCCGCACCGCCCCCGGGGGCCGCGGCCGGCCCGCCCGGAGAAGTGGCCGTGGTGCGCTGCGGCGGTGCCGATGCGCCCCGCTCCTCGATGTGTTCCGGCTCGTTCGCCACCGGTCCTGCCCTTCGACGTCCCCGCAGGGGCCGGTCCCGACCCCCGTCCGGCATCCCACGATACGGGCGGATACCGGGACGGGGCGGGACTGTGGACAGCCTGGGGACAAGGGGAGCGGACCGGTCCGGGATCAGCGTGCCCGGAGGGCGACCGCGTCCCGTGCGCAGGCATAGGCGAGCGGGCTGATCAGTTCCTCCGCGTCCGGCAGCCAGCGGTTGGCGGGGGTGGGGCGGCACGCCCACTGCACCACGCCGTGCGCGCCCACACGGGTCGGCGGTGCGGCGATGTACTCGCCCTCGCCGCGGCAGATCAGATCGAGCGCGGCCGGTGCCCAGCCCAGGGTGCGTACGAGGGCGGGCACCTTCACCGAGGCGCCGGGGAGCACGAGGAAGAGCATCCGGCGGGCGGGGGTACGGGTGACCGGGCCCAGGGTCAGCCCCATCCGCTCCATACGGGCCAGCGCCAGACAGCCCGCGGTCTCGGGCACGTCGAGCGCCTCGAACGTCCGGCCCGTGGGCAACAGGATCGAGGCGCGCGGCTGCTTGCTCCACATCCGGCGGACGGCGGTCGCGCTGCCGCTGGCCTGTCCGGCCCAGCCGGGCCCGGTGGGGTGCGCGCCGGGTGCGGCGCAGTCGGCGGCGTCGCACGAGCAGCGCGGGGTCTCACCGTCGTGCTCCAGCCATGCGCCGGGGAAGACGTCCCAGTGCCGTTCTTCCGCGTAACGCACCGCAGTGTCTATCAGCTGCTCGCCGCGCTGTAGGGGGATGTGCGGGGCTTCTGTGACTCCGATGGTTTTTTCCACGCTGAGGACAACTTCCGTCGTCACCAAGGGTTACGGCTCAGGGGTGGACCTCGGGGCGCATCGTTCTCGCACGTGGGGCGCATGGGTGCACCGGTGGGGGCGCGTATGCGGGCGGGGCCCGAGGAGCGGGTAGCCACCTGCGTGACGGGCGGAGGGACCGCCCGGCGGCAGTCCGCAGTGCACCCGGGGGGAGCCCGGCACGGCGGCGCCGCGATCTGTGCACGGCACCGCGCAGCTTTCCCACCCGTGAACGGCGCTGGGCGCCGAGGAGGCACCGGACCTGGCGCAAAAGTGCTCAGGACCGAGCATCCTCGGCACAGTGCATATCACACCGATCCCACCTATCGCGCATATTCAGGATCTCTCGGATATCCGGCATATTCCTGGGGAATCGATCACGGGTAACGGCGTTCGGCGGTGAACGCACAGCGGTACTCAGGGGGTACAAGCATGGCCGCCAGGCCACTCGTCGCACGGCAGCCCAACGAACGGCTCCAGGCGCTGATCCAGGAAGCCGCCTGTTCCAACGCGGGCCTCGCCCGCCGCGTCAACATGTGCGGGGCGGAACACGGTCTCGACCTCCGCTATGACAAGACCTCCGTGGCCAGATGGCTGCGCGGCCAGCAACCACGGGGCCGCGCCCCGGCCGTCATCGCGGAGGCGCTGGGGCGCAAACTGGGGCGCACGGTCACCATCGACGAGATCGGGATGGCCGACGGCAAGAACCTCGCGTCCGGGGTGGGGTTGCAGTTCTCGCCCACCGTCCTCGGGGCGATCGAGCAGGTCTGTGAGCTGTGGCGCAGCGATGTCGGCCGGCGCGACTTCCTCAGTGGTTCCACGGTCGCGGCGTCCGCCCTGGTGGAGCCCAGCCGCGACTGGCTGATCACCGGGGCGGACACCCAGGTCGCCCGGAACGCCGGTGCCCGGGTCGGGATCTCGGACGTCGAGGCGGTCCGCGCGATGACCACGGCGCTCAGCGAGCTCGACCACCGGTTCGGCGCCGGACACGTCAGACCGGTCGTCGTGCACTACCTCAACAGCGTGGTCTCCGGACTGCTGGCCGGTTCGTACCGGGAGTCCGTCGGGCGCGAACTCTTCGCCGCCGTCGCGCGGTTGACCGAACTGGGCGGCTACATGGCCGTCGACACCGGCCAGCCCGGCCTCGCCCAGCGCTACTACATCCAGGCGCTGCGGCTGGCCCAGGCGGCCGGGGACCGCGGCTATGGCGGCTACGTCCTCGCCGCGAGCATGAGCCATCTCGCCGCCTCGCTCGGCAATCCACGGGAGATCGCCCAGCTCGCGCGCGCCGCACAGGAAGGTGCTCGCGGCCATGTCACACCGCGCGCGGAGGCGATGTTCTGCGCCGCGGAGGCGCGCGGGCATGCGCTGATGGGCGACGGGCGGGCCTTCGAGGTGGTGGCCGGCCGGGCGGTCGCCGCACTGGAGCGCGCCGAAGCGGCTGCCGACGCGGGCGACGACCCGGTGTGGATCGCCCATTTCGACCAGGCCTACCTGGCCGATGAACTCGCCCACTGTCACCGCGACTTGGGGCAGCCGGGGCCCGCCGCGCAGCGGGCGCAGGAGGCGCTGGACGGGCATCCGGCCGGCCGGGCCCGGCGCCGGGCCATCGGCCTGCTGCTGCTGGCCGGCGCGCAGGTGCAGCAGCGCGAGGTGGAACAGGCCTGCCATACGGGCACCCAGGCCGTCGACCTGCTGAGCGGACTGCGTTCGGACCGTGGCGCGGAATATCTGGAGGACTTTCAGCTGCGTTTGGAGCCTTATCGGGACGAACCGGTGGTGCGGGAGTTCAGTGCGCGGCTGGAGTTGCGGGCCACAGCGGCGTGATCAGTGCCTCATCACAGGGGTGACGACTGCTTTGTCGTGCGACGTCGGGTTTTGTCGTGGGGTGACGGAAAGCCCAGGCGGCGGGGCCTGCCCGGGGGTTATGGGGGCGGGCAGGGGCGGTGACCAGGCGACGTGGTCGAACGTTGCTGCGACCCGGTAGCGTGCAGCCGACGATTCCGTAGGTCTGCACGTTGGTAGGAGTCACGGTGACGCAGAGCGGACAGGGTCACGACCCGCAGAATTCTGCGGCCGGTCCCGCGCGAGAGGGCATTGTGCTGCCCGCCAACGGTGAGCCGTGGGTGCCCGACCAGCAGGCCGCGCCGCCGGCCGGCCAGCCGTGGGGCCAGCCCTGGGGACCCGGCCAGCAGGCCGCCGCCCCGCAGTCGTACGGCGAGGCGCCCGCCCAGGGCCAGTCCGCCCCGCAGCAGGGATACGGCCAGAGCCCGCAGCAGGGCTACGGCCAAGGACCGCAGCAGGGCCACGCCCCGGCGCAGGCCCCGCACCCGCAGGGCGGCCAGGGCTTCCCGGCACCGCCCCAGGGGCAGCAGCCGCCGGCCATGCCGCCCTCGGCGCCGCAGCAGGCACCCCAGCAGCCCGCCGCGCCGCAGCCGCAACCCGGCTTCGACGCCGAGGCGACGGCGCTGCTGCCGCCCGGCGCACAGCCCGGCCAGGCTGCGCCCGGCGCGCTGCCGTCCGAGGGCCCGCAGTCGTACGGCCAGCAGATCCCGCAGCAGCCATACGGCCGGCAGACGCAGCCGCCGCAGCAGGCCCAGCAGCCTCAACAGCCGTACGGGCAGCAGCCCCAGGGCCAGTCCGGAGAGCTGGTGCGGGCGACACCGCAGACCGGTGCGCCGCTGCCGCCCGCCTCGGGCGACGCGGAGGCCACCGCGCTGATTCCGCCCGTCGGCGCCCCGGCCGGTGGCCCCGGCAGCGCGCCGCTGCCGCCCGAGGCGGCCTCGCGCCCCGAGACGCCCGACGAGTCCACGACCATGCTGCGCGCGATCAAGCCGAACCAGGGCGGTCCCCAGGGCCGGCCGATGCCGCAGTCCCAGCCGATGCCCGGTGCCCAGGGCGCGGGCGACGCCGAGGCCACCCAGCTCATCTCCCCGGTGGGCGCCGCCACGCCGCCCCCGCCGCCCGGCGCGCCGTACGGCGTGCGCCCCGGCGCGCCCGGTGACCGTCCCACCCCCGCCGAGTTCGACGGCCTGTTCCGCGACGGTCCGGGCGCACCCGGCCAGGCCGGACCGGCCGCCGCCCCGGACTCCACCGCGCAGCTGCCGCGTTTCGAGGACCCCGGCCGCCCGCCGTACGAGCAGCAGGGCCAGGGCTACGGGCAGCAGTTCCCGCCCGGCGGCGGCTACGAGCAGCGGCCCACGTTCGACGACGGCGGCAGCGGACGCCGCCGGCTCGCCCCGGCCGCGATCGTCGGCATCGTCATCGTGGCGCTCGCGGGCGCCGGCCTCGGCCTCGGCTGGGCGCTGAGCGGCGGCGGCAGCGAGGAGACCGCGAAGAAGCAGGGCTCCGGCGCCGACACCCCCAAGGAAGCCAAGGAGCCGGAGAAGCCGAAGCCGACCACCGACCCGGCCGAGTCCCAGGCCAAGGGGCTGGACGCGCTGCTGGGCGACAGCAACAACAGCCGCTCCTCGGTGATCAATGCCGTCAACAGCATCAAGACCTGCCACAACCTCGGTGGCGCGGCCAAGGACCTGCGGGCCGCGGCCGGGCAGCGCAACGATCTGGTGAAGCGGCTCCAGCAGCTGCCCGTCGACAAGATTCCGAACCATGACCGGCTGACCGCCGCGCTGACCAAGGCCTGGCAGTCCTCGGCGTCCGCGGACAACCACTACGCCGCCTGGGCCGGGCAGGTCGGCGGCAAGAAGGGCTGCCACAAGGGCAAGGCCCGGGTCACCCGGCAGACCGCCCAGGGCAACGCGGCCAGCGGGCAGGCCACCCTCGCCAAGAAGCAGGCGGCGCAGATCTGGAACCCGCTCGCCAAGAAGTACGGGCTGACGGAGCGCCGCCCCGAGCAGCTCTGAGCCGGGCCGGGACGGGCGCCGCCGGGCGGCCCGTCCCGCTCAGCTGTCCGTGCGGCGCCGTTCCAGCGTCTTGGTGACGTTCACAAAGCCGTGCTGGGCGGAGACCAACTCGCCGTCCCGCACGACCTGGTAGGTCACCGTCCCGTTCACGATGCGGGGGAAGTCCTGGACGGCGAGCATGTCGTCCTCGCGCCAGCGCAGCTTCGGGGTCAGGCCGCCGGTGTCGACGGCACGGTCGCCGCGGTCCAGCGCGGTCTGGAGGGAGTGCGGGGTGATGTCCTCGACGCCCTGGTCATCGAGCTGCTCGATCATCGACCGCAGCACCGTGTAGGCGATCCAGGTCGTCTGCGCGCCCTGGTCGGCGGGGTCGATGCGGTTGTCGTTGAACGCGAAGTCGTTGATGACCTTGCGCATCGGCGCCCAGCGGGAATCTCCGGCGGCCGGATACCAGCCGGTGATGTCCGCGCCTTCCAGCGGCCCGGACCTGCCGCCCGTACGGTTCACCAGGGCCTGGCCGACGCTGCCGAGCACGGAGGCGACCCGCACCCGGGGGCTGTCCTCCTGGAGCCGCCGGAACGAGTCGAAGAACGCATCGGTGTGATCGCCGAGCGAGGCGGTCACACAGGAGCCGTCCGCTTTGCCGCCGGCCTCCGACGTCCCGTAGACGGCCGGGTCGGCGCCCACGCCGTCCAGGGCGCGGTTCACCGCGGACGAGTAGTCGGTGCCGTCCTCGGGTGCCTTGATGTCCTTGGCCGGGTGCCGACTGCCGTTCTCCAGGCCGGAGTTGAGCAGGGACGGCATCTGGTCGCCCTGGATGGTGTCCGGGCGGACCAGTGCGACGCGTTGGCAGTCGCGCGCCAGCTGGCGGCCGTTCCCGGCGAGCAGGGAGGCCTGCCCGCCGTTGACGGGGTAGGACAGCGGGCTCTCGAACTCCTCGTCCGAGGCGCCGTAGCCGCCGATGAAGGGAACGCCCTTGACCTCCAGCGGCGACATGAACGAGCGGCCGAACTGGCTGTAGGAGCCGACCACCGCGACCGCGCCGCGGTCCACCGCGCGCTGGGCGCACTGCGCGGCGGCCACCGAGTCATTGCGCTCGTTGCAGGTCAGTACCCGTAGGTGATGCCCCCTGATGCCGCCCCGGGAGTTGACCCAGCGGGCGTAGGCCTGCGCCATGGCGGGCATACCCGGCATATTGGTCGCCTTGGTGCTCTCGGGGGCCCAGGTCATGACCGTGACCGGGTCCTTCTCCCCGGAGCCCCCCGAGACTCCGGGGAGGGAGCCGCAGCCCGAGAGCAGCGACGCGATGACCGCCGTACATGCCACCGCCGCACCGACCGCGGGGGCGTGAGAAGAAGGGCGGGGGGAGGAGCGTCGCCGTCCGGTCATGACACCGCAGCCTTCCGTCCTGCCAGGAACGGCCGAGTGACGACAAGGCAACGGATGGTGACGTCAAGGTGAACTCCGGGGGGCCGCTTGAGATCATCCGCGCGGAACGTACGATCCAATACTGTGCAAGGTTCGGAGAAGACTTCCCGTCGCGGCCGCCGCTCGACCACCATGGGCGGCATGCCACTCAACGACATGCCGTGGTGGCGCTGGCGCAGCAATGTGCGCTCCGCGCTGCACATGCTCTCCGACCCCGCCTTCCAGCAGGAGACCTGGCTGGCCGGCCGCCCCGGGTACGGAGATGTCACCGACGCCGTCTACCGGCTCGTCGAGGACACCTGGCTGGACAACTGGTCCGCCGAGAAGTACGTCGGCACGATCTTCCGGGACGCCCAGGAGGCGCAGCTCGTCGATGTCGCCGTGCTGCGGGTGCTGCGGATCATGCACCAGGTCGGCGCGGACGCCCCGGTCACCGCGTACATGGCCCACCAGGGCTGGCCGGAGGCCGTACGGGCGGCCCGTGAGGCCCATGTGCAGCTGGCCACCGCGGACGGCGAGGACCCCGATGCCGCGCCGCGCTCGCTGGAGGTGCTGGCCATCATGACCGGTCAGGCGGACGCCCCGGCCTGACCCGCTCGGCGGGTGTGCGACCCTATGAGGTCATGAGCGAGTCGCAGCCCACCCAGCCCGGTCAGCACGATCGGAACGATCAGTACGTCCTCACCCTGTCCTGCCCGGACAAGCAGGGCATCGTGCATGCCGTGTCCAGCTACCTCTTCATCACCGGCTGCAACATCGAGGACAGCCAGCAGTTCGGCGACCACGACACCGGGCTGTTCTTCATGCGGGTCCACTTCAGCGCGGACGCCTCGGTGAGCGTCGACAAGCTGCGGGCCAGCTTCGCGGCGGTGGGCGACTCCTTCGGCATGGACTGGCAGATCCACCGGGCCGACGAGAAGATGCGGGTCATCCTGATGGTGTCCAAGTTCGGGCACTGCCTCAACGACCTGCTGTTCCGCTCCCGGATCGGCGCCCTGCCGGTAGAGATCGCGGCCGTGGTCTCCAACCACACGGACTTCGCCGAGCTGGTCGCCTCGTACGACATCCCCTTCCATCACATTCCGGTCACCCGCGACACCAAGGCGCAGGCCGAGGCGCAGCTGCTGGAGCTGGTGGCGGCGGAGAACGTCGAGCTGGTGGTCCTCGCCCGCTATATGCAGGTGCTCTCCGACGATCTGTGCAAGGCGCTGTCCGGCCGGATCATCAACATCCACCACTCCTTCCTCCCGAGCTTCAAGGGCGCCAAGCCGTACCACCAGGCGCACGCCCGCGGGGTGAAGCTCATCGGTGCCACCGCGCACTATGTGACCGCCGATCTCGACGAGGGCCCGATCATCGAGCAGGAGGTCGAGCGGGTCGGTCACGAGGTCACGCCGGACCAGCTCGTGGCGATCGGCCGGGACGTGGAGTGCCAGGCCCTGGCGCGCGCCGTGAAGTGGCACAGCGAGCGCCGGGTGCTGCTGAACGGCAGCCGGACGGTCGTCTTCGCGTAGGCGGAACGGCCTCCGGACGGTCGTCTTCGCATAGCGCGGAACGGCCTCCGGTCGGTCGTCTTCGCATAGGGCGGAGCGGCAGCCGGGCGGTCGTCCTGGGCGGAGGGCCTCCGGGGCGGCGTCCTCACGAGCGCATTCGCCCACCGCCCCGGAATACCCTCCGCACCCCTCACGTTGTGGGCCCCGAGGGGGCGCTCGGACCCCCTACGGGACATGTTCGACCGCCCCCTACTGGCGAGCCTCTACGGGCCGCCCTCAGAGGCGGGACAGCGACGCGGTCGCGAAGAGCACCTCGCGGATCGCGTCGCGTTCGCCGTCCTGGCCCGCGGCGGCCTCCTCGGGGGAGATATGGCCCGCGGCCAGCTGGCAGAACTCGGCGCTGTCCAGGGCGATATGCGCGACGGTGCGCTCCGGGGTGCCCAGCGCGGCCGGTGAGTCCAGCGCTATGTACCAGTGGCCGCCGCCGTTGCCCTCGACCTCCAGATGGAGCGTACGGCCCGGGGCGCCCGCCTCGACCAGCCGCTGCGGCGGCGCGGCGAGCCCGGCCCGGCGGCGGTCGGCCAGCGCACTGGGCAGCAGCCGGGCGGCGAGGTCGACCATCTGGTGGAGATGTCCGGAGGCCGGCGGCACATACGGGTAGTCCACCGCCTCCGCGATATCGCCGGCGTGCACCCAGTACTCGAAGGCGCGGTCCAGGAACGAGTCGCGCAGCGCGAGCCGGAAGTCGCCGTACGGGACGGCGAGTTCGGCGACCCTGCTGCCGGCGAACGACACCTGCCGCATCAGCGCGTAGCTCTGGTCGCGCCACGGGGCGTGGACCGTGAGCGGACGCTGCGTCTCGTGTGCCGCGCGCCAGAACGTTTCCGTACGGATGAGGGGGTCCGGGGTGCCGGGCGGGGCGGCGGTGCCGAGCGGGTCGGTCAGCCCGAGGGCCGTCGCGACCAGGCCGTCCACCGCCATCAGATGCCCCATGACTCCGGCGACGGTGGTCTCCCGCTCGACCGGACGGTCGCCCTCGAACCAGCGCAGCCGCACCGGAGCACGCCACTCCGCCTCGCCCATGTCATGCAGCAGCGCATCCAGCTTGGCGGTCTCCGCGTCGTACGGCGCCGCCCAGTCGGGCACCGGGATACGGGCCGGCCGCCGGCCCAGAGCGCCCTCCAGGACGCGGGAGCGCAGCAGCGGATCGAGGTCGAGGCTGTCGGCGGGGTGCAGCAGCCCGACGGCATCGCGCAGCCGCAACGCCTCGTCCGCGCAGGAGGCGCAGTCGGTCAGATGCGCCTCGACGGCGGCGGTCTCCTCGGCGGAGCAGGCCGCCAGCGCCCAGGCGCCGAGCAGCGACTTGAGGACCCGGTGCGGCGGGGCGGGATCCGGGTCCGGAAGCGGCTGGGGCGCGGCGGGCGGCTCGGACCCGGGCCCGGCCTCCGGGAGGGTCTCGACGGTGTCGCTCGCCGGGTCGTGGGCGGGCACCGGCGGGGCGTCCGGAAGGGGGCCGTGGTCCTCGACTGCGGAGCGCGGGGAGGGTATCCGCGGCCGCTCACCGGGGCTGCCGGGCAGCTCGCGGCCGTCCCACTCGTCGGGGCCCTTCACCGCGACCGTCCATGGCCCGGACCGGGTGGTGCGGAGGATCCCGGGCCGGTGTGCTGGGAGTGCGACGGCAGCGGGCCGCGGGGAGCGTGCGGCCCCGGTGGCGCGGTGGGCGCCGCGGGGGCGGAGCGCGGGCCGCGGGCGGTGTACGAGGCGCGGTGGCCGGGCGGCAGGGCGTGGTGGTGATGGGCGGTGGAGAGCAGTTGCAGGCCCAGGCGGAGCCGGCGGCGGGCCTCGTCCTCGGTGACGCCGAGGTCGGCGGCGGTCTGGCGGTAGTCCCGGCGCTGGAAGTACGCCAGCTCCAGCGCGGCCCGCAGGGGCGCGGGCATGGACGTGACGATGTAGTCGGCGCGGGCGGCGGTGGAGGCCTCGCGGATCTTCTGCTCTATCTCGGCGGGCGCCGGGGCACCGTCTCCGCAGTCGCGCGCCGAGGCCACTTCGGTCTGGCGCAGCCGCTGGACGGCCTGATGGCGGGTGACACCGGCGATCCAGGAGCGCAGCGGGCCCTGCTTGGGGTCGTAGGAATCGGGGTGTTCCCAGATGTAGGTGAACACCTCGCGGGTGAGGCGGTCGGCGGCGTCCTCGTCGTCCAGGACACGGTGGGCGAGGCTGTGCACGAGCGAGGCGAAGCGGTCGTAGAGCTCGCCCAGCGCCGCCGCCTCGCCGTGGGCGAGCCGCTGTTGCATCCGCCTGTCCCAGCGCGGTGGCGCGTCGTGTCCCATTGGAACCCCATCCCTGCCCGTCGCCTCCGGGCTCACTCCTCAGCCGTCACTTCCGCACGCGCACGCACACCCGGAGCTGTACGCACGCTCACAGAAACCACCGTGCTACCGAATGTAATGCGCGGGTCTGACAACGCACGCTCCTTTGCGGCAAACCGAGCCCCGACGGGGACGGGGGTGGTAAGGACCTCACCACGGATGGCCTCGCTTTGTGGCGATACTGCCCGATCGGAGCCGATCGATGCCGATCGTTCGTGTCCACATACGGTGATGTGTTATCCGTGTGTGACCAGATGTCGGCGAAAAGGTGCGGCCGCTGGGGCATAGCCTTAGGCCGACTGTCTGTTGAGCCGGGGATTCGGAAGAGTTTCAGGGGAGAGAGGCCGGGCAGTCGAGGCGGGGAAGGATGAGTTCCGGATGCAGCCGGGCCCATCCGGTCCGAAAGCGAGCGAAAGGCTTCGAGCGCGTGTCGTTGAAGGTGGCAGAGGACGAACAGGGCCCGTGGGCCGTACTCCAGGTGTCGGGGGAGATGGACCTGGTCACGTCGCCCGCGGTGCGCCAGCATGTGCACGACGCGGTGGCGGATGGCCGGAGATCGGTCGTCCTCGACCTCTCCGAGGTGCGGTTCTGTGATTCCAGCGGTGTCGGTGTGCTGATCGCCGCCCGCCGTCTGATGCGCTCCTGTCAGGGACGGCTGCGGCTGATCCTCCCCGCGCAGGGCGCCGTGGACGGCTCGCACGTCAACCGGGTGCTGGCCGCCCTGGGTGTGCGCCGGCTCTTCGAGGTCTACCCGGACCTGCACACCGCCGTCGACGAGGCCGCCGCACCGCTCTCCGCCTGACCACGTCCGGGCACGCCTTCTGCCCCCGTACGCCCGCTCCTGCCTGATTCACCCCGCTCCGTACGGAAACTCCGCCCGTACGACGAAGCCGCCGTCGGAGGTATGACGCGCCTCCAGCGTCCCGCCGAGGCTCTGCGCGCGCTCGCGCAGCCCCACCAGCCCGTGCCCGCCCCCGGGAAGCGCGGGAACCGTCGCCGTCGCGTCCGGCGGCCCGTTGCGGATCTCCACCCGCAGCCCGTGCGCCGCACGGCTCTCCTCCGCCCGTCCGGAACCACCTGCCCGTCCGGAATCCTCGCCCCGCCCGGAGCTTTCGCCCCGCACCGTGTCCACCGGATCCACCCGTACCCGGACCCGCGCTCCCGGCGCGTGCTTGCGGATGTTGGTGAGCGCCTCCTGGACCGTACGGAACGCCGCCCGCTCCACCGTCTTCGTGCCGCTCGTCCCGGCCGCCACCGCGCCCTCGTACGTCACATCCAGCGCGCTCATCTCGATCAGCCGCGGCAGCTCCGTCAAGTCCGGCTGCGGCGCCAGCCGGTGCGCTTCCGCGGCCTCACCGCCGTCCGCCCGCAGCACGCCCACCATGTGCCGCAGCTCCTCCAGCGTCCGCACCGACAGCTCCCGGATCGTCCTGGCGCCCGCGCGCGCCGCCGGGTCCTCCGTGCTGACCTGCACCGCCCCCGCCTGGAGGCTGATCAGGCTGACCTGATGGGCCACCACGTCATGCATCTCACGGGCCAGCCGGGCGCGTTCGGTGGTCTTGACCCGGTCCGCGAGCAGCCGGTCCTCCCGGCGCAGGCTGCGGGTCAGGTCCTCGACGCGGGAGGCGAGTTCCTGGCGGGTGCGCACCAGCAGGCCCAGGGCGATCGGTGCGGCCGAGGTGACGCAGGCGTCGATCAGCACCAGGGTGTTCTCGCGGTAGACGGTGAGCTCGAAGTCGGTGATCGGATACGGGAAGAAGTGCGCGGCGATCAGCAGCACCGCACAGATGCCGAGCCGCGCCCGGCCGGGCCGGCGGACGGCCAGGGTGTAGAGCCCGATCATCGGCGCGAACCAGATGTAGCCGATGTAGAGCCCGGGGAGGGTGAAGAGGAACACCAGCAGCGGGAAGCGCCGGCGCAGCACCAGGGCCGCCGCCGCCAGCATCGAGACACCGACCTCCAGGTCGAGTTCGAGGCCGTTGACCAGCATCGCGTCGGCGATCGCCAGCAGCACCGGGACCACCACGGGAGCCAGGGCGCGCAACCGCCGCACCGGTGCCCCGTGCCCCAGCGCCCGCCCCTTCGCCTCCCCGCGGGCCACCGCCCGCCCCGCGCGGGCCCGCAGCCGGCTCCGCCCGCCCCGGGCCCTCACCACGCCCCCCGGGGATCGCCCGACACCAGGCCGGCACGGTCGGCGACGATGGCCGCCTGGATGCGGTTGATCCCGCCCAACTTCCCCAGCAGGGCGCGCACATGGTCCTTGACCGTACTGGGGGCGAGCCCCATTCGCCCGGCTATCTGGGCGTTGGCCAGCCCCTCGCCCAGCAGGGCGAGCACCTCCGACTCCCGCGGTGTCAGCCCGCTGACCGCCCTCGTCGCCGACGCCTGGTCCTCGGCGGTCAGATAGCCCCCGATCACCGCCCGCGTGACGCCCGGATCGAGCACGCTCCCGCCCTCCGCCAGCGTCCGTACGGCCCGTACGAGTTGCTCGGGATCGGAGTCCTTCAGCAGGAACCCGGCCGCGCCCTCACGCAGCGCCGCGGTCAGATACTCCTGGGCGTCGAAGGTGGTCAGCATCGCCACCGCGGGCGGCTCCGGGGCGGCGCGCAGCCCGCGCAGTACGGTCAGCCCGTCCACGTCCGGCATACGGATGTCCAGCAGCACGACATCGGCCGCACAGCGCAGCACGGTCTCCACGGCCTCGGCGCCGCCGCAGTCCGCGACCATCTCGATGTCCGGGGCGGTCCCCAGAATCATCCGCAGTCCCGATCTGACCAGCCGCTCGTCGTCCACCACAGCGACACGGATCACCGGCCGCCCCTTTCTCCTTCGCACCCACCCGCATCCGCGGAACCGCCCGGCGCTGCGCGATTCCGTTCCCCTGTCACCCGGGCCCGCCCTGCGACGGATCCGCACCCCCGCCGAGCGGCGGGGGTGATCCCGCGACCTCTGGAGGATGCCGCGGGGGGTTCCCCACGGGCAGAGTGGTTCTCATGCTGCACCACTGAAGAGGCCCCGAGCCCAGGACGCGGTGCAGTTCACATCGGCGGCCGCCGCGACCCCCACACGCGGCGGCCGCCTTTGGCGTGCGGGGGCGGTTCGGAGGGGGATCTCCCCCGCACCGCCGGAGCACGGCCTGTCACCCCCTCAAAGCCGCTGGTGGAGCAGGTACCCGGCGTGGTGGCGAGCGTCGCCGAAACGTGGGCCACCGGTCACGGCGTCGTCGACGGATGTCCTCGCGGGCAGGCATAAAATCGGATGAAATCGGCGCGTGGGTGCGGAACACTCGGGCCGGCCGATGAGTTCTGCCCTGCCTGTCGGTCTCTACCGACAATCCACCGCCCATGTTCGTGCCGACAGCCCCTGGCTGCGAGGCGACTGTGACCAGGAACCCCAGCGAGGTGCTGCCGTGACAGCTGCAATCCAAGAACGACCTGCCGCGAAGGCGGGCCGCATACCGACCGTGGTGCGGCTGCTGGTGCTCGCCACGTTCGTGGTGATCCTGAACGAGACGATCCTGGTCAACGCCATTCCGCGGCTGATGGACTCGTTGCACATCACCGAGCAGTCGGCGCAGTGGGTCTCCACCGCGTTCATGCTGACCATGGCCGCCGTCATTCCGGTGACCGGCTGGTTCCTCCAGCGGGTCACCACCCGCCAGGCCTACGCCATCGCGATGGGCGTGTTCCTCGCGGGGACCGCGCTGTCCGCCGTCGCGCCCTCCTTCGAGGTGCTGCTGCTGGGCCGGATCGTGCAGGCCGCCGGCACCGCCGTGATGATGCCCCTGCTGATGACCACGTTGATGATCGTGGTGCCCGAGCACGACCGCGGCCGGGTGATGGGCAACGTCACCCTGGCGATCTCGGTGGCGCCCGCGCTCGGACCCGCCGTGTCCGGACTGGTCCTCCAGCTCGGCTCGTGGCGCATGCTGTTCGTGGTCGTCCTGCCGATCGCGGCGCTGGTGACCCTGTTCGGGCTGCGCAAGATGGACAACATCGGCGAGCCGCAGGTGAGCTCCATCGACTGGCTCAGCGTCTCCGTGGCGGCGCTCGGCTTCGGCGGTCTGGTCTACGGTCTGAGCCTCCTCGGCGAATCCGGCGACAGGGTCGGGCTCGGCATCGGGATCGTCGTCGCCGGAGTCGCGGCCATCGCGGTCTTCGTGGTCCGCCAGCTCAAGCTGCAACGCACCGGCGTGCCGCTGATGGACCTGCGCACCCTCAAGCACCGCACCTACGGCCTTTCCCTGGCCCTCATCTCCGTCGGCTTCCTGGCGATGCTCGGGTCGATGATCCTGCTGCCGCTCTACCTCCAGAACATGCGCGGACTCAGCCCGCTGGAGACCGGCCTGCTGGTCATGCCGGGTGGTCTGGCCATGGGACTGCTCGGACCGACCGTGGGGAAGCTGTTCGACCGGTTCGGCAGCCGGCCGCTGGTCCTGCCCGGCTCGATCGGCATGGTGCTCTCCCTCGGCGGCTTCACCCAGGTCTCGATGACGATGCCGTACTGGCAGGTGCTGGGACTGCACACGCTGCTGATGGTGAGCCTGGCGGCGACGTTCACCCCCGTCTTCACGCTGGGCATGGGCGCGCTTCCGCCGCATCTGTACTCGCACGGCAGCTCGATGCTCGGGACGTTGCAGCAGGTCGCCGCGGCGTTCGGGACCGCGCTGGTGGTGACCGTGATGTCCGCGCGCAGCGGTCATCTGGTCGCCGACGGCGTCGCCGCCGCGCCCGCGGCAATGAGCGGGATGAAGCTGGCCTTCGGCGTCGCCGCCGCCCTCACCGTGGTGACGATCGTCGTGGCCGCGAAACTGCCGCGCCGGATCGCCGGCGCCGATGACGCCCCGGACCACGACAGCGCCGCGGAGCAGCCCATCGGGTCATGAGGGCCCATCGGGTCATGAGGGCCGGGCGGAGCTCAGTCCCCGGGCTCCGCACACCACGGCGCAGGCCGCCCGCCGGCCCGCGCGTCCCTCACAGCCACCCCTCCCGTCCCACCGCCGCCGTCCGGACCCCCTCCGGGCGGCGGCCGTCGTACGGGCCGATGCCGCGGCCGGTGGCCAGGACGACGACCGAGGTCATGGCGGCCAGGCCGTAGGCCGTCGTGGCCATGGAGAGGGCGCCCTCGGTGGTCTCGAAGGAGCGGTTGAAGAAGTCGGAGACGGTCAGCCAGACCACCGTCCGTACGGTCATGTACAGCTCCAGCGCCGCGAACACCAGGAGCGCGCCCCGGACTTCCCGGCGCCCCCGGAGGGCCAGCACCCCGAGGATCAGCAGGACGAGCACCGAGCCGACGGTGGTGAACTCGGCGGACGCGGCGAGATCGAGGGCGCCGAGCACCGAACCGTCCACGACCCCGCGCAGATAGCGGCCGGTGTCCGTCCCGGTGGCGGTCATGTCGCGGACCGCCCAGCCGAGTTCGGCCAGCGCCATGACGAGGAACAGCACCCCGCAGATCCGGGACAGGCGGCGCCACTGGGCCTCGGGACCGGTGGCGCCGGCCGCGGGCGGCGGGGCGTCCTGCTGCCGCTCGGTGGCCGGGAACATCGAGAACAGCACGACCAGCGCCACCACCACCCCCAGCCCGCGGGTGGCGAGCGCCCAGCTGCCCAGCGGGTCGTTGGTGTACTGGTGGCGGTAGGCGGCATGGAGCAGGCCCACGCCCTCGCGCAGCGAGAGGGCGAGCAGTACGAAACCGGACAGCAGCGCCGCGGAGCGCGCCACCCGCCGCTGGGCCAGCATGAGCACGGCGATCACCAGGAACGCGGCGGTGAAGGCCCATTCGTACGGGCCGAGGATCTGGGTCGTGGGGGAGGCGCCCGGATTGAACAGGCCCTCGACGAAGTCCCAGGTGCTGCCGTCCCCTTGGGTGATGCCGAAGACCGTCCAGGCGCCCAGCACTCCGGCGTACAGCGTCAGGCACAGCCCGGTGGCGAGGTAGGCGCCGCTGTGCTCCGGGGCGGCCCGGCGCGGATCGGGCCCCGGGCGGACATCCACCGTTCCACCGTCCTGCATCACCATGACCGACCCCCGATCCGCCTCTCGTGGCCGCCGTACCGGCAGTTCCCGTACAACGGCCTCACTGTGTCAAGGACGGCGGGAGAGCCGGTGGAGGTTCCACCCCGTGTCGTCCGGCTCCCGCCCGGTTGATCAGCGCACATACCGGGCCGTGGCCGCGATGAAGTCCCGGATCCCCTGGCGCGTGGTGGCCCGCAACGCGGTGAGGGTCTCCCGGTCGCGGGCCCGGTGCAACTCCGTCGTCGCCGACATCACCTGCTCGCTGCGGTCAAGTATTTCTCGGTCATCGGTCACCATCTGGGCCCGGAACATGGCCTCTTGGGCGCTGTAGCGGGTCTTGTACACCTCCTCGCGCAGCTCCGGGGTGTCCTCGCCGCCGCGGCCGCCTTCGTGCAGCACGAACCAGCGGTGGACGAGCACCCGCCGGTACTCCAGCAGCGCCCCCGCGTAGGCGCAGTACGCGTCGATCCGCTCCTGCCGCAGCCGCTCCGCGCGGGCGAACCCCTCGCTGCGGTCGGCCGCCCGGCGCTGGAAGACGTGGGTGATTCCGGAACCCAACAGGGTGCCCAGGACGGCCACGACGCTTGCCACAACTGCCTCCATGAGGGCAGTGGATCACAGCGGACCAGGTCAGCGGCAGGGTGCACATGACCATGGCCGGACGAGGGGTGCCGCCCCTGCCGGAAGGGCGGCCGTGCGGCAAGATGGGGCCATGGGGATCTTCGGGGGCGAGGGCCGACTGATCGGTGGCCGGTACCGCCTGGGAATACGGCTGGGCCGCGGCGGAATGGGAACGGTCTGGCGGGCCACCGATGAAGTGCTGGGACGTCAAGTAGCGGTGAAAGAACTGCACTTGGACGAGGGAACGGCCGAACCCGAGGCGCGGGTGCAGCGTGAGCGGGCGATGCGGGAGGCGCGGACCGTCGCGCAGATCAAGCATCCCAATGTGATCGTCGTGCATGACGTCGTCGAGCAGGACGGCCGGCCGTGGATCGTGATGGAACTGGTGGAGGGCGCGTCGCTGGCCGACCGGCTCCAGAGCGGCGGACCGGTCGCACCGCGCGAGGCGGCCCGGATCGGCGTCGCGCTGCTGGGCGCGCTGCGCGCCGCGCACACCCGCGGGGTGCTGCACCGTGACATCAAACCCGCCAACGTCCTGATGGAGTCGGGCACCGGCCGGGTCGTGCTCACCGACTTCGGGATCGCCCAGGTGCCCGGCGTCACGACGCTGACCGACACCGGCGGCTTCGTCGGCTCGCCCGAATACACCGCGCCGGAGCGGATGGCCGGGCGCGGCACCGGCCCCGAGGCCGACCTCTGGTCGCTCGGGGTGCTGCTGTGCGCGGCGCTCAGCGGTGCCTCGCCGTTCCACCGCGACTCGTTGGGCGGGGTGCTGCACGCGGTGGTGTACGACGAGATCGAACTCCCCGAATCCGCCCGCCCGTTGCACGCCGTGGTCGACGGTCTGCTGGACCGGGAGCCGGAGCGGCGGCTGGGTGTCGCCGAGACGGAGCGGATGCTGCGCGGCTATCTCCAGTCGGGCCGCGCCCCGGAACGCGGGCCGGGCGGGCCGCCGGGACACGGGACCGGTCGCGGTCACGGCGGCCACGGCGGCCACGGTGGTCATGGAGCTCATGGCGGTCACGGCGCCGGTGCAGCGGGGCTCGCGGCCGAGGCCGTGGCGGGCGGCCCGTTCCCCGGCGGCCCGAACACCCCGCGGTACCACGGGCCCGACGTCCACGCCCCCTTGTACGACGTCCCCGGCGGCGGGCTGCCCGGTGAACCCCCGCCCGGCGAGCACCCGTCCGGTGAGGACCCGCCGGTCGCGGGTACGCCGCCCCCGGGCCCGGCCGCGGCCGGCCGTACCCCTGCCGGGGGCGCCGGAAGACCCGGTGGCCGCACGGGCGGCCGCACCCCGGGCATGCCGATCCGGGACGCGCTCGACGACCGGGCACTGGCCGCGGCCGCCCGCCCGCACACCGGCCGTGCCCGCACCGCCCTGCTGGTCGCCCTCGCGGCGGTGGTGATCGGCGGCGCCGGTGCGGGCATCGCCGTGCTGCTGATGAACCAGGGCGGAGCCGACCACGGCACCGGCACGGGCGGCCGGCCCAGCCGCTCCCAGCAGGCCTCGGACACCGCGCCCTCGAAGGGCGGCGGCTCCGGCACGGCGGAACCCACCGTCACCGCGCCACCGGCCGCCGGAGGCACCGCGAAGGTCCCGGCCGGCTACCGCCTCGTCCGCGACCCGGCCGGCTTCGCACTCGCCGTCCCCGAGGGCTTCACCCGGTCCTATGAGAACGACCGCGTCTACTACTACTCCCAGGGCAAGCGGTTCCGGATCGGCGTCCAGCTTCAGCAGCCGGTGCCGGAGGGACCGCTGGGCGCGATGCGCGCGGCGCACGCCAAGGGCCCCGCCGATTACCGCGGTTACCGCCAGGGGCAGGTCACCGAGACCACCCACAACGGGCTCCAGGCCGGACTCTGGGAGTTCGTCTGGGACGGCAGTGCCCAGGACGGCGGCGCGCGGTACACCTACGACCTCAGCTGGGACGAGGGCGGCCGGATGATCGATGTGTGGATCTCCTCCCCGGTCGCCTCGCGCACCGAGGCCAAGCGGCACTTCGACACCGCGGTCGACGCGTTCCGGCTGTCCGGGACGTGATCGCGGGCCGTCCGGTCGTCCCAGACCAGCGCCCTTGCGGCCAGCGGACGCTGGCACGATTGTGCGTGCCGCGTGAAAACTCATTACTGCCGGGTACACAAAGCGCCGGGGGAGGAATACGCTCGCCCGCATGACGGACTCGCAGGACACCGGAACAGCTGCCGCCGCCGCGGAGGCCCCCGCCGAGGCCTCCACGGACGCCCCCGTGGCCACCGCGCCCGAGGGGGCCCCTGCCGGAGGCAACCCGGTCGCCCCCGCCCCCGCGGGCGCCCGTACCGCGGCGGAGGTGGTCACCCCCGAGATCGCCGCCAGGCTCAGTCGCGGTGTAGTGGGCAGCGGCCGTACCGCCAACCACACCCCCTTCACCGGGGAGAAGCTGGCCGACCTGCCGGAGTCCACCCCCGAGGACGTCGCCACCGCCTTCGAGCGCGCCCGCGCCGCCCAGGAGCGCTGGGCGAAGGTCCCGGTCAAGCAGCGTGCCGCGGTCCTGCTCCGCTTCCACGACCTGGTGCTGCGCCGCCAGGCCGAGGTGCTCGACCTGATCCAGCTGGAGACCGGCAAGGCGCGGCTGCACGCCCACGAGGAGGTGCAGGCGGTCGCCGTCACCGCCCGCCACTACGGCCGCAAGGCCCATGCCTACCTCAAGCCCAAGGCCCGCACCGGCGTCGTACCGACCCTCACCAAGGTCACCGAACTCCGCCAGCCCCGGGGCGTCGTGGGGCAGATAGCCCCCTGGAACTACCCCTTCGAGCTGTCCGTCGGCGATGCCCTGCCGGCCTTCGTCGCGGGCAACGCCGTCGTCATGAAGCCCGACACGGAGACCGCGCTGACCGCGCTGTGGGCCCGTGAGCAGCTCATCGAGGCCGGGCTGCCGGAGGACGTCTGGCAGGTCGTGATCGGCGAGGGCCCGGTCGTCGGCCCCGCCGTCGTCGCGCACGCCGACTACGTCTCCTTCACCGGCTCGACCCGTACGGGCCGCGAGGTCGCCCAGGGCGCCGCCGCCCGGTTGGTCGGCGTCTCCCTCGAACTCGGCGGCAAGAACGCCATGTTGGTGCTCCAGGACGCCGATGTGGAGAAGGCCGCCGCCGGCGCCGTCCGCGGCTGCTTCTCCTCCGCCGGCCAGCTGTGCATCTCCATCGAGCGGCTCTACGTCCACGAGTCCATCGCCGATGACTTCCTCCAGCGCTTCGCCGCCCGGACGAAGGCGATGCGGCTGGGCAACGCCCTGGCCTACGGCGCCGACATGGGCTCCCTGGTCGGCGAGCGCCAGCTGGAGACCGTCACCCGCCATGTCGAGGAGGCTGTCGCCAAGGGCGCCACGCTGGTCGCCGGCGGCCGCCCCCGCCCCGACATCGGCCCGCTGTTCTACGAGCCGACCATCCTCGACGGCGTCGAGGCCCCGATGGCGGTCTGCGGCGAGGAGACCTTCGGCCCGGTCGTCTCGATCTACCGCTTCCGTGACGAGGACGAGGCGGTGGCGCTCGCCAACGCCACCCCGTACGGGCTGAATTCCAGCGTCTGGACCAAGGACGGCCGCCGCGGCCGCGCGGTCGCCGCCCGGCTGCGGACCGGCACCGTCAACGTCAATGAGTCCTACGCCGCGGGCTACGGCAGTGTCCAGGCGCCGATGGGCGGCATGGGCGACTCGGGGCTGGGCCGCCGGCACGGCTCCGAGGGCATCCTCAAGTACACCGAGGCACAGACCGTCGCCCAGCAGCGGCTGATGCCGCTCGCCCCGTCCTTCGGCATGACCGACGAGAAGTACGCACAGTTCATGAGCCGCAGCCTGCGCGCGATGAAGGCGTTCCGACTCCGCTAACCAAGCAGCAGGGAGAGCCAGTGCCCCAGGAGAACTCTGCCCGGAAGCAGGACGGCAACGGCGACCGGGAGGCCGCCGACGCCCCCGCCGCACCGGACGACGGCTATGACTACGACGTGCTCGTCGTCGGCTCCGGCTTCGGCGGCTCGGTCTCCGCACTGCGGCTGACCGAGAAGGGCTATCGCGTCGGTGTCCTCGAAGCCGGCCGCCGCTTCACCCGGCAGACCCTGCCGAAGAACTCCTGGGACATCCGCAACTATCTGTGGGCGCCGGCACTCGGCTGCTACGGCATCCAGCGGGTGCATCTGCTCGGCAAGGTCATGGTGCTGGCCGGCGCGGGCGTCGGCGGCGGCTCGCTCAACTACGCCAACACCCTCTACGTCCCACCGAAGCCGTTCTTCGAGGACCGCCAGTGGGGCGATATCACCGACTGGCAGGAGGAGTTGGCCCCCTACTACGACCAGGCCAAGCGGATGCTGGGGGTCCGCCTCAACCCGACGATGACGCCCTCCGACGTCCACCTCAAGGAGGCCGCGGACAAGATGGGCGTCGGCGACTCCTTCCATCTCGCGCCGGTGGGGGTGTTCTTCGGGGACGGCGAGGACGCGGACGGGACCTCGGAGGCGGCACCGGGCGCGGAGGTCCCCGACCCCTACTTCGGCGGCCAGGGCCCGGCCCGTAGGGCCTGTACGGAGTGCGGCGAGTGCATGACCGGATGCCGGCACGGCGCCAAGAACACCCTCAATGAGAACTACCTCCACCTCGCCGAGCGGGCCGGCGCCGTCATCCACCCGATGACCTCGGTCGTCACCGTCACCGAGGACTCCCGCGGCGGTTTCGCCGTCGCCACCCTCCCCACCGACAACAAGCGCAAGGGCCGGGGCCGCACCTTCACCGCCCGCCGGGTCGTCCTCGCCGCCGGCACGTACGGCACCCAGACGCTGCTGCACAAGATGAAGGACAGCGGACTGCTGCCCGGCATCTCCGGCAGGCTGGGCGAGCTGACCCGGACGAACTCCGAGGCGCTGGTGGGCGCGCAGACCGACAACCGCCGCTACCGCAAGCGGCACGGCACCAAGGCCGACTTCACCCGCGGGGTCGCGATCACCTCGTCCATCCACCCCGACGCCCACACCCATATCGAGCCGGTCCGCTACGGCAAGGGCTCCAACGCGATGGGCGCGATGTCCATCCTCCAGGTGCCCGTCGACGGCCGCGGCTCCCGCGCCGGCCGGTGGGCCGCGAACTGTCTGCGGCATCCGCTGCTGCTGCTCCGGTCGCTCTCCAACCGCCGCTGGTCGGAGCGCACCATCATCGGCCTGGTGATGCAGTCGCTGGACAACTCCCTGACGACCTACCGCAAGCCGGACGGCCTCGGCAAGGGCCTGCTCACCGCCCGCCAGGGCCATGGCGCACCGAACCCCGAGCAGATCCCCGAGGCCACCGAGGCGGCCACGCTGCTCGCGCAGGAGATCAACGGCTTCGCGGGCAGCAATGTCGGCGAGCTGATGGGGACGCCGCTGACCGCGCACTTCCTGGGCGGCTGCCCGATCGGCGCCGACGCCGACCACGGGGTCATCGACCCGTACCACCGCCTCTACGGCCACCCGGGCATCTCGGTCGTCGACGGTGCCGCGGTCTCCGCCAACCTGGGCGTCAACCCGTCCCTGACCATCACCGCGCAGGCCGAGCGTGCGATGTCGCTGTGGCCCAACAAGGGCGAGGCCGACCCGCGCCCCGCCCCGGGCCGGGCCTACCGCCGGCTGGCACCGGTCGAGCCGGTCCGCCCCGCCGTCCCCAAGAAGGCGTTCGGCGCGCTGAACCTGCCCTTCCTGGCGGTCCCGCCGGTCCCGCCGAAGAAGTCGCTCTCCTAGAGCGTCTCCTGCGCACGTACGACGGAGGGCCGCACCCCGAACCGGGTGCGGCCCTCCTTCGCTGCGCTCGCCGTTACGCGGCGGCGCCATCCGTCTTGCGGCGACGGACCACGAAGATCGCGCCCGCGCCCACGACCATGGCGACCCCGCCCACGAGGCCGAGGGTCGGCAGCGCGGAGGAGGCACCGGTCTCGGCCAGGTTGCCGGTCACCGGCAGCTTGTCCATACCGTCCTTCGGCTTACCGGTGTTGACCGGCTTCCCGCCGCCCTGCGTACCGGGCTTGTTGCCGGGCTTACCGGGCTTGGCCGGCGGGATCTCGCCCGGGTTGCTGCCGGCCGACAGGATGGTGAAGTCGTACCACTGCTCCTCGGACCAGCCGCAGGAGCCGTCCTGGTTCTGGTAGTCGCCCGCCACCAGCGCGAAGCCGTCACCGGGCGTGGCGCCCTTGTCGGCACGGATCCGCATCTTCAGCTCGGCGGTCTGGTGCGCGTCGAGCTGGAACCAGCCGAAGTACTCCCCGTCGGTCCACTCGTCGAACGAGGTCCACTTGCCGGTGTCCGGGTTCTGGTACTCCAGGTCGAGCTGCGACTTGGGGTGGTCCATGTCGCCGGTCGGCACCGCGTAGATGACCGGGTAGACCTCGTCCAGCGTCCGGTCCGTGGTGTTGGCCAGCTGCACGCTGAAGCCCTTCCAGCCGCCGCCCGCGACGAGCTTGGAGGGCAGGTGGGCGACGGTCACCTTGATGGCGGCGTCATCGACCGTGCACTCGTCCTCGTCACCGGGCTCGCCCGGCTCGGTGGGCTTGGCCGAGGTGGAGGGCTTGGGCGAGTCACTCGGCTTGGTGTCGCCGCCGGGGGTGGCCGGGGTGGTCGGCCCGGTGCCGGCACCGCCCCCGGTCTCCTCGCCGGGCTTGGTGTCGTCGCCGGGGATGGTGTCACCCGGCGTGGTGCCGTCCGTCGCGTTCTCGTCACCGGCGTCCGGGGTCTCCGGCTGCGTGGTGGGCGCGTCGGTCTGCTCCGAGCCAGGGGTGCCCGGCGTGGGCTCGGCGCTCGCGGTGGACTCGGTCTCGGGGCCGGTCGCGTACGCGGCAGGCGCCGCCAGCAGGGCGGCGGGGGCTATGACGGCCGTCGCGGCGGCAGCCGTCAGGGCACGGCGAAGCTTCATCGAGAAGACCTCTCGGGTCCAAAGTGCCGGTTTCCGGCACAAGTGGTTGCGGGCCGTCGCGGTGGGGCGCGGGATGGCCGTGCGATTGCACGTACATGACCGGCCATGGCCGAAAAAGGTTGTTCACTCAACCAGAAACGCCACCGTGATGCCGGTCACATCTGTCACAGCAGCCTCACAGGCTTCACAAAGGCAGTGCACAGCCTTCGCTCGACGGCGGGCGTGCGCCGGGCGCACCCCGGGCACAGCGAAGGGCCCCGGACACCGTCCGCGAGGGGGGTTGCGGACGGCCACGGGGCCCTTGGCTTTCGGTGCCGGCGTCAGGGCAGCGCCGGCACCGAGGGGCGGCGCTGGGGGGGGGGTAGCGCCGCTGGCTTTCGGGGTGGTGCGCGATGGTGCCAAGCCCGCGACGGTCGGACCAGTGGCAGTGCACAGTCCCCACCGGATGCGGTGCTTCGTTCGTCAAGCATCGTCCTGGATACGCCTCACCTGGCGCAACCATTTCGACCGGATGCGGTCGGTCCCGGGCGTCCCCAGGACCGACCACCCCATCGGATGTGACCGGGCTGCTGTCCCCTGCTGACCGGCCACGGCACGGAGCGAGGTCCCACGACGCGGGCCGCGGCTGGCGGCCGGCGTCTCATCGCTCCGGGTTTCCGCCCGTGGGGCGGCGTCTACGCGTAGTCGTGCAGGCCGCGCCTGGCTGGCGTGGCACCGGGAACAACGAAGCCTCGCAGCGGCCGGTCACGCGCCGTACGGGTGAGTCGGCAACCGAACTCAGATCCGGCAGCTGCGCCGGGGCGCGTGCGTTCCTTCACGCGCCTGCCCGGCCGCAAAACCGACCGCACACCAGCCAAAACTGGCCACGCCGCTGGTCCCTGTCGCCTCAGATCTGGCCCCGGGACAGCTCCAGCAGCGTCATCGCCAGCGCGGTGCCCGGCTTGCCGAGCTGGTCGCGGTAGTGGGCGAGGATCTCCATCTCGCGGGCGAGGTTCACCCGCCGTCCGCCGGAGGTGACGCGCTCGTGCTGGATGACGGCCGAGACGGCCATCCGTTCCTGGACGAGGCCGATGATCCGGCCGTCGAGATCGTCGATCCGCTGCCGGGCGTCGATGATGATCCCGGCGGCCTCGGGGGAGCGGGCGCCGGTGTCGGGGGCGGTGCTGGTGGGGGTGCTCATGTCCGTATCTCCTGGGGTGAGTGGCCCCGGAGCCGAAGGCGGTCCGGACAGACGCAGGCGCCCCGGACCTTGTCGGCCCGGGGCGCCTGGGGAGGTGCTCGTCAGTGGATCAAGCAGCACGACCATGGCAGCCGGTTGGGCCGGTGCCATAGGTAAAGACGAAGGTCAGCTGCTTGTTCATGGGGCTCAGTATGAGCCCGTTAGAATCGAAAGTCCAACCCCTGCTCCACACCGCCGGAAGGCCGCCGAAGTGCCATCAGCGCCCCCTGCCGCTGCCCCGGACGTCGTCCTCGTAGTCGACTTCGGCGCACAGTACGCCCAGCTCATCGCCCGCCGGGTCCGAGAGGCCCGGGTCTACAGCGAGATCGTGCCCTCCACCATGCCGGTGGCGGAGATGCTCGCCAAGAACCCGAAGGCGATCATCCTCTCCGGCGGTCCCTCGTCGGTCTACGCCGAGGACGCCCCCAGCCTCGACCGCTCGCTGTTCGAGGCCGGTGTCCCGGTCTTCGGCATGTGTTACGGCTTCCAGCTCATGGCCACCACCCTCGGTGGCACCGTCGACAACACCGGCGCCCGTGAGTACGGCCGTACCCCGCTGACCGTCTCCCGTCCCGGCTCCACCCTGTTCGAGGGCACCCCCGCCGAGCAGTCGGTGTGGATGTCGCACGGTGACGCCTGCTCCGCCGCCCCCGAGGGCTTCACGGTCACCGCGTCCACGGACGTGGTCCCGGTCGCCGCCTTCGAGAACGACGAGAAGAAGCTCTACGGCGTCCAGTACCACCCCGAGGTCATGCACTCCACGCACGGCCAGCAGGTGCTGGAGCACTTCCTCTACCGCGGTGCGGGCATCGAGCCGAGCTGGACCACCACCAGCGTGGTCGAGGAGCAGGTCGCCGCGATCCGCGCCCAGGTCGGCACCAAGCGCGCGATCTGCGCGCTGTCCGGCGGGGTGGACTCCTCGGTGGCCGCCGCGATCGTGCAGAAGGCCATCGGCGAGCAGCTGACCTGCGTCTACGTCGACCACGGCCTCCAGCGCAAGGGCGAGTCCGAGCAGGTCGAGAAGGACTTCGTGGCCGCCACCGGCGTCCAGCTGAAGGTCGTCGACGCCGAGGAGCGCTTCCTGACCGCGCTGGCCGGGGTCAGCGACCCCGAGCAGAAGCGGAAGATCATCGGCCGGGAGTTCATCCGGGTCTTCGAGCAGGCCCAGGCCGAGCTGGTCGCCGAGGCCGGCGCCGAGGGCGAGGAAGTCGCCTTCCTGGTCCAGGGCACGCTCTACCCGGACATCGTCGAGTCCGGCGGCGGCACGGGCACCGCCAACATCAAGTCGCACCACAACGTCGGCGGGCTCCCCGACGACATCGAGTTCCAGCTCGTCGAGCCGCTGCGCCAGCTGTTCAAGGACGAGGTCCGGATGGTCGGCACCGAGCTCGGGCTGCCCGACGCGATCGTCCAGCGCCAGCCGTTCCCCGGCCCCGGCCTGGGCATCCGCATCGTCGGCGAGGTCACCAAGGAGCGCCTCGACCTGCTGCGCGAGGCCGACGCCATCGCCCGCGAGGAGCTGACCGCGGCCGGTCTGGACCGCGAGATCTGGCAGTGCCCGGTGGTCCTGCTCGCCGATGTCCGCTCGGTCGGCGTCCAGGGCGACGGCCGGACCTACGGCCACCCGATCGTGCTGCGCCCGGTGTCCTCCGAGGACGCCATGACCGCGGACTGGACGCGGATGCCGTACGAGGTCCTGGCCCGGATCTCCACCCGCATCACCAACGAGGTCGCCGAGGTCAACCGCGTGGTCCTCGATGTCACCAGCAAGCCCCCGGGCACCATCGAGTGGGAGTGATCCCACCCTTGGGGCCGGGGTGATCCCGCCGGTCGCCTGATGACGCCGCCGCTCGGCCTGCTGAGCGGCGGCGTTGTCGTTGGCCGGCCGGTCGGGCCCGCTCCGGGAGGGAACGCCCGGGGCGGCGGGCGACGGCGGTGCGGAGGTGCGGCGTGCTCAGCCCCGTACGGCCGAGGCCAGCCGCTCCAGCGTCGTGGCCATCGCCGGGCCCATCCGTCGTGGGAAGCCGGGGAGTTCGACGACGAGACGGGGGAGCCGGGCGCGCGACCAGTCATAGGTGTGGGTGACCCGGGTGGCGCCCCCGCCCCCGGCGCCGTCCGTGCCCTCCGTGCCCTCCGTGCCGTTCACGGGCGTCAGCTCGTAGCGCCAGCGCTGCCCGCCGACCAGCCGCCGGCCGCGGAACTCGCCCCAGGTCTCCCAGGCGATCAGCCGGTCCTTCTCGTACTCCACCACGATATTCACCGACCGGTACGCGATCCGGGCCTGTGCCATCCCCATGCTGAACCGGTCGCCGGGCCCCAGCGGCGACGGCCCCTGCGGGCTGCCGCGCAGCATCCCCGAACCGTCCAGCTCGGCGTGCCGGGCCGGGTCCCGGAGGACGTCGAAGAGCTCCCGCGGTGTGGCGACGATGTCCCTGCTGACCGATATGGCCCTCATGGTGTGCCCCCTCTGCTGCCGTTCCTGATGGCCTCATCATGCAGGCAGCGGGAAGTGCGCCGGTCGCGGCCCTGTTTACCTGCGGTAGCGGAAGGTACCTTCCGCATCGAGCATCACGCCGTACGTGCCAGAGGAGGGCCGCGATGCCCGAGCCGACGCCCATACCCACAGATCAGCTGCACTTCGCGATGCCGCCGGCGCATGCGACCGTCGAGGGCGAGCGGCGCTACCGCAAGGAGCGCCTGGTCGCGGCGCTGCGCCTCTTCGGGCGCCATGGCTTCGAGGAGGGCGTCGCGGGCCATATCACCGTGCGCGACCCGGAGTTCCCGCACTGCTTCTGGGTCAACCCCTTCGGGATGTCCTTCCGGCACCTCAGGGTCAGCGATCTGATCATGGTGAACGCGGAGGGAAAGGTCGTCGACGGCCGGTACCACGTCAACCAGGCGGCGTTCGCCATCCATTCCCAGGTCCACCAGGCCCGCCCCGACGTCATCGCGGCGGCGCACAGCCACTCCACCTACGGCCGGGCGCTGTCCTCGCTCGGCGAGCTGCTGGAGCCGATCACCCAGGACGTCTGCGCGTTCTATGAGGACCATGCGCTCTTCGACGACTACACGGGCGTGGTGGTCGACGAGGGGGAAGGGCGGCGGATCGCGGCCGCCCTCGGGCCCCACAAGGCGGTGATCCTGCGCAACCACGGGCTGCTGACGGTCGGCGACTCGGTGGACGCGGCGGCATGGTGGTTCCTCACGATGGAGCGGTCCTGCCAGGTCCAGCTGACCGCCAAGGCCGCCGGCAAGCCGGTGCTGATCGACCACCACGACGCCGTCCACACGCGCGAACAGCTGGGCAACGACCTGGTCGCCTGGATCAACTACCAGCCGCTGTACCAGCAGATCGTGCGCACCGAGCCGGACCTCTTCGACTAGGGGGCTCCCGGGCCGCGGGGCGGCCGGGCGGGGGTGCCCGGCGGGACGTACGGAAGTCCCGCCGGGCACCCGCCTCACGCCTGCGGGAACAGATCGAGGAACGGCGCGACCGTTGCCGAGATGCTGCGGCTGAAGGGTGCGTCGAAATCCCAGACCAGAAACAGCAGAAAGGCGATCAGCGCGCTGAAGAGGCCCGCCATCAGCAACTCCCGCCCCGAGCGGCGGATTTGCAGGGTGAACATGACACCGATCGAGATGGCGCCCCCGATGATCAGCCCGAACCACACCACTCCCGGCAGCGTCGACTCGGCCGCGTTCCCACGGGCGGTGCGGGCCCCGTCGGCCACCGCGACCTGGTCGACGAGGGGCTGGTACGACTGCCCCTCGAAGTCATTGCGCGGACGGTAGTCGGTGACATCCGCCCGGACCTTCGTCAGCAGCTCGGTGCCGCGCCCGGTCAACGCCCCCTGCTCGGCCATCACGGGCCACTCCTTGTGCACCACATGACTCACATACGCGTCGACATCCGCCCGGATACGGTCCCGCACCGGCGCGGGGTAGGCCCGGGCCCGCGCGCTGACCTCGTGCAGCGCCTGCGCCTCGGTCCGTACGGTGTCCTCGGCCGCGCTTCTGGCCTCCCACACACCGGCGATGGCCAGCCCCAGCACGATCGCGTACACCACCCCCACCATCATCGTCAGATACTCGATCACATCGGGTGTTTCGGACGGGTCGTCGTCCTCGGTGATCCGGCGCTCCTTGAGCACCGTGATGGTCAGGACGACGCCGCAGGCAGCGGCCATGGCGAGGGTCAGCACCAGCCATTGCGACATGGAGACCTCCTACGAGGAACGGCGCCCGGCGGAACCGGACGAGGAGCTCGAACGGGGACGGAGGGCGGCGCCGGCCAGCACGGCCGGGGCGGTGAGCAGCAGGGTCGTGGTCACCATGGAGCGCCCGTCGCGCGGCCGGTAGGACGGCCGTGCGTAGCTGCGGGGCAGGACGGGCGGCGGTGACGCCGGGCGGCGGACGGCGGGTGGGGGCTTCGGCTTCGGCTTCGGTGCGGGCGGCGGCGCCGTGGGACGGGCGCGTGGAGTGGGCGGCGGTGGTGGCGGTGGTGGCGGGGGCGGTGCCGGCCGGGGCGTATGGGCCCGGGGCGGTGGGGGAGCGGGCCTGGGGACGCGGGGGCGCGGCGGCGGCCGGTGGGAGGGCGTCGGCGGGGGCTTGGCCCGGCTACAGGGGAAGTGCCAGCCGCGCGGCATGGGGAAGTCCGTCGGTACGTCCACCGGCGGCGCCGTTCCGGCGTAGGCGCAATTGTCGCCGGTGTCCGCGCGGTTGGGCCGGTCACGGGCGGTGGCCGTGGGCGCGACGACGAGCAGCGCGGCGATCCCGGCCAGCAGCAGGAACGCGGCGGCGGTCCGCAGCCCGGGACCGCCGGGGCGCGGTCCGTCCGGCCGTCGCGGCGCATACGGTCCGTCCAGGCCATCGCGGCTGTGCCATCCGTGAAATCCGTTTATTTGACGCACGGCGAGAGCTTGCGCAGCGCGCCCACCGCTCAGCCTTCGCGGTGGCCCGGTTCGCCCGAATAGGGGATGTGTCCTGGTTACCCGGCCGGTGCGCCGGTCAGGTGTACGGGGCGGCGAATTCCCCTGTGCCGGGGCGTGGGTTCGTGGGTGCGCAGGTGCCCTCGCTCGGCTGCCGTCGTGGAGGTGCCGGGCACTGCTGTGAGGGCGGCGGGCGCGGTGGCGGAGCCCGTTCGCGGGCGGGCGTCAACACAGTGCTGCGTCCGCCCCCCGCCACCAACTGGACGTTTGAGGTGCTTCCTGCGGGGTGCGGCACAATTCGCCTCCGGAGAACTCAAGTTGATGATCAGCGGTGGCGGGCGGTAGCGGACGTGTCGGTGGATGCGGCGGGAAAGATGGCCGGAACGGACGAGCCGGGGGAGGGCGCGGAGCGCGCCGCCGGTGGCGAGTGCCGGTGCGGACGGTGCCCGCACGGCGCCCGGGCGGGACACCGGCAGGCGGTTGCCGCGTTTGTCGCGCTCCGCGAGGACTTCGCCGCCGGGCGCGGGGTGCCGGCCGGACTCGCGCGTTCCGCCGGTGCGGCCCGGCAGTGGGTCTCCGACGAACTGACGCTGTCCGCGCGGGAGGTCGCCCGGCGGCGCGCCGCCGGAAAGACCGCCTGGCTGGCGGCCCTACGGTGGCGCACCCTGCTCGCCGTCTGGAGCGCGGCGGTGGCGCTGCTGCTCGGCCAGGCGCTGACCGCCCTCGGCACCGGCTGGACGGCGGCCCGTACGGCGGGGCTGGTCGCGGCCGTCGTACTGGCGCTGGGGCTCACCGCGGCGGCCTGGTGGCACCGGGCGCACGGCGGGGCGCTGGCACCGCTGATCGGCGAGGACGGGCGGCTGTCCACCTCACGGACGGTGGCGGCGGGCTGGGCGGCCGCGGTGCTGTACGCCGTCCTCACGGTGGCCGTGCAGCAGGTGACGGCCGGGGGCCCGGACGAGCGGCGCATGCTGTTCCAGGGGGTGGCGCTCGCGCGGTCCGGTGCGCTGCTGGTGGCGCTCGCCCTCGGGTGCGCGGTGGCCGTGCTGGCCTACGGGCTGGTGGCCTCGCGGGTGCGGTCGGGCCGGCTCCAGAAGGTGTCCGTGGAGCGGCCGCGGGCCGCCGATCTGCTGACGGACGACGCGGGGCGGGGCAGCCTCCTGGACGTGCAGTACGTCCTGGTGAACGCGGCCGTGCTGGGGTGCGCGCTGGTACGGCTGGCCGGGCACCCGGCGCAATTGCCGCAGCTGCCCTGGGGCCTGGTGGTGCTCCTCGCGCTCTCCGGGGCGACCTATTTGTGGGGGAAGGCGGTGTCGGGCGGGCGGCCGGTGATCCTCTCGGTCGTCCGCTCCCGTGAACTGGGCGATCTCGCCGCGCCGGTCCGTACCGGCGACGACATCGAGATCCGCGGCGCCGGTTTCGTCCCGCCGGGCGCCGGGACCCCCGACCGGCTCGCCCGTACCGTCGTACGCATCGGAGACGTCCATGTCCCCGTCCCCCTGGTCCCGGTGGCCGGCGGCTTCACCAACCCGACGGACGGGGTGCTGACGGTCCCGGTACCGGTCGATGTCGAGCCCGGCCGGGTAGAGGTCCGGGTGGTCACGGCGGCAGGCGTGGAGACAAAGGGGTATGTGATCGACGTCGTGGATTAGGGGGTGGCGTGGATTAGAGGTGGCGGGCGGGGCCGGTGGGTCCGGCGGGTCCGGAGAGCCCGGCGGGTCACGGTCGGGTCCCGCGGATCGCGGTGGGGTGCAGCGGCGCCTGGCTCGGTGTCCCGCCGGGTGCCTGGTGCGGTGCCTCGCCGGGTGCCTGGCGCCGGTCATCGGGCGGTGACGGATGTGGTCGGTGCCGCCCGATGCCGCCCGGTGCCGCTGCGTGACGATTCTGTGTGGCGTAGTCGCCTGAAGTGCATCGGTCCGTTGAACCTCTCGCGCACGTGCGTACGTATCTCCCCAGGAGGCGCGGGCGCGGGCACAATCGTCTGCGCCCGGTGGCAACGGAGAGGCGGACGTCATGGTGCACGCGAATCGTACGATCGGTGCCGACTTGGGAGGGGCGGGCGTCGAGGGTGCCGGCGCCGGATTGCGGGCGCAGCTGGCGCGCCATGCGCTGCTCCCCTTGCGGCTCTTTCTGGGGGCGACCTTCCTCTATGCGGGCATCGACAAGCTGACGGATCCGGCGTTCCTTGCGGCCGGTGGCGCGGGTTCGCTCGGCGAGATGCTGCGCCAGGTCCATGACGCGGCGGCGCTGCCGCAGCTCGTGGAGATCGCACAGAAGAGTCCGGTGGGCTTTGGCTATGCCATCGCGGCCGGTGAACTGGCGGTGGGACTCGGGACTTTGGTGGGGCTGCTGGGGCGGCTGGCCGCGTTCGGCGGTGCGCTGATCTCGCTGACGCTGTGGCTCACCGTGAGCTGGGCGACCACGCCCTACTACTACGGCAATGACCTCGCCTACCTGGTGGCCTGGATCCCGCTCCTGCTGGCCGGTACGCCGAGGTTCTCGCTGGACGCCGCCCTGGCGAACCGCCGGAAGCGGCACGGGGCGCAGTTGTTCGGCTGAGGGCTGCTGCCCGCCGAGGCGGAGCGGCAGCGCGCCGCCCGCGGGTCCCGCAGGCGGCGGGTGCGGTTCATGAGGGCCGAGACGGGGCCGGTGGTGCCGCAGCGCGGTGACGGTGCCGTCGGTAGTCGTGTCAGGAGCCCTTCTGGGAGGTGGCGTCGGTGTGCGGGTGCGGGCGGCGGGTCCTGGTCCAGACGGCTGCGGTGATGCCGGAGAGGAGCAGGCCCGCCGGGAGGGTGAGGAAGAGCCACGGGCCGGGGGCCTGCCAGAGGCCGAGGGCGTCGAGGCCGTAGGCCGTGCCGAGGGTCAGGGCGGTGAGGCCCGAGATCAGGCGGGCCGGTTCGAAGGGGTGGCGCTTCACCGGTGGGCTCCCTGGGGGGTCGGGGCGGTCGGCGCGACGGGGGCCCGTGGGGCGGGGGCCCGCGGGGCGGGGGCCGGTGCGGCGCGGGTGACGGCGACCTGGCCGGTGCCGAGTTCGAGGTTCAGCTCCACCGAGCCGCGCGGCTTCTCGCCCTTCTTGAGGCCGTCGGCGGGGAGGTCGACCGTTCGCTGTCCGCCCGCCACGAGGTCCACGTCGTGCGGCGATTCGCCGGGCAGCTGGACATCCCCGAGGCCGAGCGAGATATGGAGGCGGGCGGTGACACCGTGCGGCAGCGTCACCTGAAGGCGGCCGGCGCCCACTTCCGCGCCGGTGTGGACCGTGCGGCCCGCCTTGAGGGGCAGGCCGGTGAGGTCCAGCTCCCCCTCTCCCGAACCGAGCTCATACTGCGGCTGTACGGCGCCGAGGGTGGTGGGGGACCAGGTGCGCTTCTGCCATTGGGCGGTGAGGTTGTCGGGCAGCGTCGTCGCGCCCGCCAGCAGCAGGGCCGTCAGCACCACCATGAAGACCGTGCCGCCGCCCGTGCGTCCGAACCAGGCGCTGAGCACCAGCCCGAGACCGAAGACGACCAGCGCGCACGCCAGGCCCGCCTGGAGGGCCGGCACCGGGCCGTCATGGCGGGAGACGGCGAGCGCGGTGCCGCCACCGGCGAGCAGCGCGAGCAGGAACGTCCACCCCCCGATCGGGCGTCCGGCGCGGCGGCCCCGGCGCGGGGAGCGGGCCGGCGGCGCACCGCTCGGCGGCTCGGGCGGACGGCCCGCGTCGGACCAGCCGTCGTGCCGGTACGGGGCCGTGGCTGTGCCGTGCCCGCCCCGGTAACTGAGGTCGAGGGGCAGCGGGGTGTTGTCGGGCCCCCACAGATAGCCCGGGCCCGCCGCCTCACCGGAGCGCTGGGCGCGCCACCAGGAGGGGCTGGTGGGCACCGGGGGCGCCTTGGTCTCGGGCGGGGCGTCGGCCACCGCCTGGGCCGTGGCGGTGTCCATCGCCTGTGGACCCTCGGCCTCCACCAGCCGCCGCCGGCGCGACCAATAGGCGGAACCGGCCACCGCCAGCGTCAGCATGATGGCGAAGGACATCATGCTGCCCTTGGCGAGGGTCGTCAGAAAGAGTCCGCAGCCGACCAGCGCGAAGAGCAGGGCCGTCAGCGCGGAGCCCTCCACCCGGCCCGAGAGCAGCCGGCGGCCCTCGTTCTGGTCCTCGCCGTCGAGGGGGATGAGCAGCCAGGCGAAGCCATAGGCGATCAGCCCGAGGCCGCCGACGGAGAGCACGGCGAGCACGACCCGGAAGATCACCGGATCGAGATCCCACTGCCGGCCCAGCCCGCCGCAGACTCCGCCGATCACTTTGTGCCGCCGGCTGCGGCGCAGCGGCGGATGCGAGGCGGGGCCGGCGGGCGCCGACTCCTCGATGTGGGCTGCATCGTTCATGAGGCCATCGTGACAAGGGCGACCGCGCCGCGACATCCGTGGAAACCCTGGCACATCCCTGAGATCCGCTGCTGATGGCCCTGAGATGCCCCAGGGGGGTCCCGAAACCCCTCGTGCGTTCGCATATGCCCCCGCGCCCGTGCTCGGTCGGAGGAACAGATGTGGACGGGTGGTGGCCGGGGGGCTGCCCGGCCGCATCGACGACTATCGTTGCGCCCTGGATACGTACGGGTTTCCGGAGGGGCGTGCGGTGACGGAGGCGGCGTCGGTGGACGAGGGGCGACTGGTCGCCGGGCGATATCGTCTGGTTGAGCGGATAGGCCAGGGCGGTATGGGCACCGTCTGGCGTGCCCGGGACGAACTGCTCGGCCGTCAGGTCGCGGTCAAGCGTCTGCATGTCTCACCGCAGCTCGACGAGGACGAACTGGCAACGCGCTATGAGCGCACCACCCGTGAGGCCCAGGCAGCTGCGCGCATCAACCACCCCAATGTGGTGAGCGTCCACGACGTCGTGGACGACGCCGGGATGCCGTGCATCGTCATGGAGTACGTCCCCTCCACGACGCTCGGCGACGCCATCAAGGAGGCCGCGCGGATCGACAGTTCGGTGGAGCCGCGCGAGGCCGCCCGTATCGGACGCGGCATGGTGGCGGCGCTGCGGGCCGCACACTCCGCCGGTGTGCTGCACCGTGACGTCAAGCCGGGCAACGTGCTGCTCGGTGAGGACGGCCGCATCGTCCTCACCGACTTCGGCATCGCGGTCGCCAGCGGTACCTCCACCCTCACCAAGACGGGCGAGCTGGTGGGCTCCATCGACTACTTGGCGCCCGAGCGCGTCAAGGGCGGCACCCCGGGCCCCGCCTCCGATCTGTGGGCGCTGGGAGCGACGCTCTATCAGGCGGTCGAGGGACGCTCGCCCTTCCGGAAGCCCACCGCGGTCGAGACGGCGTACGCCATCGCCATGGACCCGTTCGAGCCGCCCCGCAACGCCGGGACGCTGGCCCCGCTGATCGAGGCGCTGCTCGCCAAGGAGCCGGCGGAGCGGCCGACGGCCGAGGTCGTCGAACAGGCGCTGCGCGCGGCCGAAGCCGAGGCGGAGACCGAGCTGATGGGCTGGTCGACGATGACCCTGGGGACGGTCGGGCGGGGCCGCACCGAGCCCGCCACTTCGGACGCTGCGGCGGAGACGCCCACCCGCCCGGTGCACGACACGGGCGAGGTCGCGGCCACTTCGGCCCGTGGCACCGGAACCGGCACCGGAGCGCGTACGGGTGCGGGGACCGGCGCTGTTCCGGACACCGGCGGCGAGGCCGTGACCGGACCGGTCGTCGTTCCGGGCGGTACCGGCGCCGGACGGCCCGCCGGTGACCGCGCGGACGTGCTGCCCGGTGGCAAGGCGCCTCGTAAGAAGGGTGTGCTGGTCTGGAGCGTCGTCGGGGTGCTGGTCGTTGCCGGCGGCGTGGGTGCGGCCTGGTACCTGATGCACCCCACCGAATCCGGTGGCGCGGGCAAGGCGGCGACGAACAAGAGCACCCCCAAGCTCCCCAAGACCCCGGACCACAGCATCGGGCCGCCGCCGCCCCTTCCCGACGGCTACCGCACCGCCAAGGAGACCCCACTCGGTGTCACCTTCCCGGTTCCCGAAGGCTGGACGCGCAAGCCCCAGGACGTTGGCCGGCAGATCGTCTACGTCTCGGGTCTCGCGCAGCTCACCGTGAGCGTCCTGGACTTCTCCTCGGGGGACCAGGTGCAGCACTTCAAGGACTTGGAGACCGTCCTCAAGAAGGACTATCCCGTCTACAAGAACCTGCGCTTGCAGCCCACGTCCTTCCAGGGCGATCCCGCCGCGATCTGGGAGTTCACCTTCGGGGGCCGGGCCCGTACCTTCCGGGGGGTCGACCTGGGCTTCGGCCGCAAGGGCGGTAAGGAGTACGCGATCTACGTGTCCGCGCCGGACGCCGACTGGGCGAAGTACGAGAAGGTCTTCTCGACCGTGAAGGACGGCTTCCGCAGGACCGACCCCCAGAGCTGAGACGCCCCGGGCCGCCGGGCTGTCCATCGGCCCCCGGGCCCGGACCACACCCGCAAACCTCAGGGACAGCCTCAGGGACGACCCTGATGCCCCGGGCCCGGGAACCGTGTGACGATCGAGCACATGACCACCGCCCCACCCCGCGCCGAGACGGGCTACGCCCCGGCGCCGGACCCTGACGACCCGCCTGTGCGCAAGCTCTACCGCAGCGCCGACGGGCGGCTGCTCGGTGGCGTCGCGCGGGGGCTCGCGGGCCATCTCGGACTGCCGGTCTCCTGGGTGCGGATCGTGTTCGCGGCCCTCTTCATGGCCGACGGGATGGGCGCGCTGCTGTATGCCGCGTTCTGGTTCTTCGTCCCGCTGGGCATCGGCGGTGTGGAGTACCGGCAGCCCGCCGCGGCCGACGGCAGGCGCCGCCTGCTGCGCCACCGGCCCGACAAGGGACAGGTCTTCGCGCTGATCGCGCTGCTCATCGGAGCCTCGATCGTCGCCTCCCGCTTCCAGCTGGGCCAGGCCGACGGCTATCTCTGGCCGGTGCTGCTGATCGGCGCCGGTGTCGCCCTGGTGTGGCGGCAGGCGGACAACTCCCGCCGTGCCCAGTGGCTGGAGCTCGGCCGCCGCAAGGGCCTGCTGCCGATGGTGCGCGGCGCTGCCGGGGTGCTGCTGGTGGGCGTCGGGGTGACGGGCATCGTCGTGCTTCAGGGGTCGGTGCGCCATCTCGGGTCGGTGCTTCAGGCCGCGCTCGCCGTCGTCGTCGGCATAGCGCTGCTGGCGGGCCCCTATCTCGTGCGGATGGCCCAGGACCTCTCCGAGGAGCGGCTGATGCGCATCCGCGCCCAGGAGCGCGCCGAAGTGGCCGCCCATGTCCATGACTCGGTCCTGCACACCCTCACCCTGATCCAGCGCAATGCGGACGACCCCCGGGAGGTGGCGCGGCTGGCCCGCGCCCAGGAGCGCGAGCTGCGCGCTTGGCTCTACAAGCCCGAGGGCCGCGGCAAAGAGGAGGACGAGGAGCCGGCCACCCTGGCGGAGGCGGTCCGCAGGTCCGCCGCCGAGGTGGAGGACCACCACGGTGTCCCCATCGAGGTCGTGGTCGTCGGCGACTGCCCGCTGGACGAGCCGCTGGGCGCCCAGATGCAGGCCGCCCGCGAGGCGATGGTCAATGCCGCGAAATACGGCGGCGAGGGCGGCGCGGTGCAGGTGTTCGCCGAAGTGGAGGGCCGTACGGTCTTCGTCTCGGTGCGCGACCGCGGCCCCGGATTCGACCTGGACGCGGTCCCCGCGGACCGGATGGGCGTACGGGAGTCCATCATCGGCCGTATGGAGCGCCACGGCGGCACCGCCCGGCTGCGGTCCGCCCCCGAGGGCGGCACGGTCGTCGAGCTGGAAATCGAGCGCGCGGCGACGGAGTCCGAGATATGACCGGCCCCGGTGAGGGGCGGCCGGAGGCGACAGGGCGCGCCGGGGCACGGGATGATGGCGGGGCAGACACCGAGGGACGGGCGGAAGAGATGAGCAGCGAGGACGCACAGCAGGACGGGACCGGCGGGGCGGCCGAGGGCCGGACCGTACGGGTCGTGCTGGTCGACGACCACCGGATGTTCCGTACGGGCGTCCAGGCCGAGATCGGCGAGACCGGGCGCACCGGCGTCGAGGTCGTCGGCGAGGCCGCCGACGTCGACCAGGCGCTCACGGTCATCACGGCCACCCGCCCCGAGGTCGTCCTCCTGGATGTCCACCTCCCCGGGGGCGGCGGCGTCGAGGTGCTGCGCCGCAGCGCCACGATGATGAGCGACGCCGAGCGCCCGGTCCGCTTCCTGGCGCTCTCCGTCTCCGACGCGGCCGAGGACGTCATCGGCGTCATCCGGGGCGGCGCCCGCGGCTATGTCACCAAGACGATCACGGGCACGGACCTGGTCGACGCGATCTTCCGGGTCGCCGACGGCGATGCGGTCTTCTCCCCGCGGCTGGCCGGCTTCGTGCTGGACGCCTTCGCCTCGTCGGACGCCCCGCCGATCGACGAGGACCTCGACCGCCTCACCCAGCGCGAGCGGGAGGTGCTGCGGCTGATCGCCCGCGGCTATGCCTACAAGGAGATCGCCAAGCAGCTGTTCATCTCCGTGAAGACCGTCGAGTCCCATGTCTCCGCGGTGCTGCGCAAGCTCCAGCTCTCCAACCGCCATGAGCTGACCCGGTGGGCCGCGGCCCGGCGGCTGGTCTGAGCTGCGGAACCGGCACGGGGCGGGCGCACCCGCAGCTTCATGACGAGGGGGTAACAAAGCACCACAGAAGGGCAACCAGGACCCCGCGGATCACCATCTAAGGGCGCGGAGAGGCTCACTGCCGAAGGCGGGGCCGGAACCATCCCCACGTCCTTCGCGTAGTTTGTCCTGGAAGCGAGATCCCGATGAGCCTGACGGGCACGCCCTTCTTCCTCACCTCGCTCATGCTGCTGATCGTTGCCGTCGTGCTGCCCTTCGCCCTCTGGGGCCGAATAGCCGGGCCGCCCCTGGTGCGCGGTCTCGCCCGGCTGCTGATGCTGCTGTTCGCCCAGGTCACGGCCATCACCGTGGTCTTCGTCCTGGTCAACAACGCCAACAGCCTCTACGACACCTGGGGCGATCTGCTCGGCACCGACAGCCATGTCGAGGCGGCCCGCGACCTCGGCCCCGACGGCATGGGCGGCCGGCAGGTCGCGCATGAGCCCAAGCAGATCCAGCGCTTCCGCCCGGCCGACGACCCCAAGGTGGGCGCCGATGTCCGGATGACCGACCTCCAGGGCAAGATCTCGGGGGTGCGGGGCGAGGTGTACGTCTGGCTGCCGCCGCAGTACAACGACCCCGCCTACCGGAACAAGAAGTTCCCGGTGGTCGAGCTGCTGCCCGGCTACCCGGGCTCGGCGAAGTCCTGGCTGGGCTCGCTGCACGCGGCCCAGCAGCTGATGCCGCTGATGCAGAGCGGTACGGTCAAGCCGGCCATCCTGGTGGCGCCCCGGACCAACCTGCTCCCCGGTGTGGACACCGGATGCGTCAACCTCCCCGGGAAGGTCAACGCCGACAGCTGGCTGACCGTCGACGTCCGCAAGATGATCATTGACAACTTCCGGGCCGGCGACAAGCCGGACTCCTGGGCCCTGGCCGGGTATTCGGCCGGTGCGCACTGCGCCGCCAAGCTCGCGCTGGCCCACCCCGACCGCTACCGTGCCGCGGTCGCCATGTCCGGCTACAACGACCCGGCGCTGGAGCGCGACTCGCTGGCCGGCAAGGACCCCAAGCTGCGCATCGAGTCCAACCCGCTGCACATCCTGAAGACGGCCAACGCGGCCGGCAAGCCGCCGCGTACCGCGCTGTATGTGTCGGGCGCGGCCCGCGACGGCTACCAGTCCGGCCTCGCCCTGCGGCAGTACGCGCAGCTCCCGACGACGGTGAACGTGCAGCTGATCCCGGCGAACGCGGGCGGCCACACCACGGCGGTCTGGGAGCAGCAGGTCCCGCAGATCTTCCGCTGGCTGGGGACACAGCTCAGGGCGTGAGCCCACGGGGACGCCACCGGGCCCCCGCCGCAACCGGGACCGGGGGCGGAAGCGGGGACACGAAGGCCCGAGTCCCTTTCCGTGCGCGGCAGTCGGGCGCCACCGCCGCGCACTCTCCCCGTGGCTACATGGCTACATGGCTACGTGGCTACGTGGCTACGCGGGCCGGGTCGCCGCCGCGAACGGCATCTGGTCGATCGGCGCGATCCGTACCGGCGCCCCCGGATGCGGCGCGTGGATCATCCGGCCGTCCCCGACGTAGATCCCCACATGGCTGATGCCCGAGTAGAAGAACACCAGGTCGCCGGGGGCGAGTTGGGAGCGGGCGACCCGCGGCCCGGAGCTGATCTGGGTGTAGGTCGTACGGGGCAGGGCGACCCCGCCGGCCTTCCACGCGGCCTGGGTCAGCCCGGAGCAGTCGTAGCCGGCGGGCCCCGTCGCGCCCCAGACGTACGGCTTGCCGAGGGCGCTGTAGGCGAAGGAGACGGCGCGGGCGGCGCGGGGGTTGGGCGCCTGCGCCGCGGCGGCCCCCGCCACGCCGGGAAGCCGGCCGAGCACGCCGCCCCCGTGGCCGCCTCCGTGGCCGTCCCCCTGGTCCGTGCGGCCCCCGCGCGTGCTCCGTGCGCCGTCCCGGGCCGTCATCCGCTGCCGCTGCTCCGCGGTCAGCCGGGACAGCAACTGCTCGGCGGCGCCCAGCTTGTGCACCACGGTGACCCGGTGCTTCTTCAGCTGCGCCTCGGTGTCCGCCAGCCGCTCCACGGTGTCCTCGGCCCGCTGCCGGACCTGCCGGACGCTGCCGAGCCGGCGCGCGTAACCGGCCACGGCGGTCGCCTGATGGCTGCCCGTACGCTCCAGCACCGCGGCGCCGTCCAGATAGCGCTGGGGGTCAGCGGACAGCAGCAGCCGCACGGTCGGGTCGACGCCGCCGGAGCGGTACTGGCCGGCGGCCAGGGCGCCCAGTTCGGCGCGGGCGGCGTTCAGCTTCCCGGTCCTGCGGGCGGCCTCGTCCTGGAGCCGGCTCAGCTCCTCGCGTGCGGTGTCGGCGGATTCCTTCGCACCGTTGTAGCTCTGCGTGGCCACCTCTGCCTCCTGGTACAGCGCGTCGACCCGGTCCTTGACCTGGGCGGGGGTGAGCCGGTGTGCGGCCTGGCCGGCGGCGTCGAAATCGGGGGTGAGGGGGGCGCCTGCCGCCTGCGCGAGGCCGAACGTGGGGGCGGCACCGGCCAGCGCCAGGGTGGCGGCCGTACGGGCGGTGCGCGCGCTGCGCGAGCCGCCACCGGTGAGCGAGGCGAGCGGATGCTGCCGGGGCTTGCGGTGCGAGGCCACGGTGGCCGTCACTTCCTTCCCTTCGAGCCGCGGGTCCGGCGACGGTCCGTCACGGGGGCAACGGGCCGCCGCCGCACCTCTCGGCGGGGGCGGCCGACGGAACGCCGGTGGGAGACCGGCGAGGCGGGGAGTCGGCCGCCTGAGGGAGGACGCTAAGCCTGGGTGTTGCGGCAGTGAGTGCGCTTGCCCGGCATTGTTCGCTTTCGACCGCGGCGAGTGCGCGGGTGACCGCGGTGCCATGGCCGTACGGCCGGGACCGGCCTGGCCTGACCGAAGCGGCGATAGTGGGCGCCCTGCCCGAAGGGCCGTGCTATACGGCGGCTACGATCCAGCACTATGGACGTAGTAACCAATATCTTCGTCGGCCTGCACATCATCGGTATCGCCTCCCTGCTGGGCGGCTTTCTGACCCAGATGAAGGCGATGAGCGCGGGTACCGCCCGCTTCGTGCCGGCCATGCTGCACGGCGCACTGACGATGCTGGTCACCGGCATCGTGCTGGTCGGTCTCAATCAGGCCCAGGACCACCCGCTGAACAACCTCAAGCTCGGCATCAAGATGGCCGTCCTGGTGGTGATCCTGGCGCTGGTCTACGTCAAGCGGGACGACGAGACGGTCGACAAGCCGCTCTTCGGCGCGGTCGGCGGCCTGACCGTGGCCAACATCTTCATCGCGGTGCTCTGGACCTGACGAGCGCCCCACCACGGCACACCGCGCGGTCCTCGCCTCCGTATCCGGAGGCGACGGCCGCGCGGTGGTGTGGGGGGTGACCGTGGGGGGTGGTCTGGTGGGGGAGCGGGGCGGGCTCAGCCCGGGCGGACGCTCCCGTATATCGGCATGTAGTAGATCGACTCCTCCCGGACGCTGGCGCCCGGCTTCGGAGCGTGCACCATCTTCCCGTCGCCCATGTACATGCCGACGTGGCTGATGTCGTCATAGAAGAAGACCAGGTCGCCGGGCTGAAGATCCTTGGTGGCCACCCGCTGGCCCACCTTGACCTGGTCCCAGGTCGTCCGCGGCAGATCGACGCCCGCCGCCTTCCATGCTGCCTGGGTCAGCCCCGAGCAGTCGTAGGAAGTGGGCCCGGTCGCGCCCCAGACATACGGCTTGCCGATCTGGGCGCGGGCGAAGGCGAGCGCCTTGGCGCCCTTGCTGGAGGCCGAGTCGTCCGTGGAGCCACCACCGGTGGAGCCCCCGGTCGAGCCACCCGTCGAGCCGTCGCCGTCCTGCTGCCGCTGGCGCTCCCGCTCCTGCTGCTTGCGCGCCTCCTCCGCGGCCCGGCGCTTGGCCGCCGCCTCCTTCTGGCGCTCCAGCTCCGCCAGCCGCGCCTTCTCCTGCGCGGTCAGCCGGGACAGCAGCTGCCGGGCCTCGGCCAGCTTGTCCTGGACGGAGCGCTTGGATTCCTTGAGGGAGGCCTGCGACGCCTGCAACCGCTCCAGGCTGCGGGTCGCCTGGGCGCGCTGCTTGGCGGCCGCCGCCTGCTGCTCCTGGTAGTCGGTGACGGCCTGCTTCTGCCGGCCGGTCAGCCGCTCCATGAGGTGGTTGCGGTCGACGAACTGCTGCGGGTCCTTGGCGAGCATCAGCTGCGCCGTCGGGTTCATGCCACCGGTCCGGTACTGCGCCGAGGCGAAGGTGCCCAGCAGGCGCCGGGACTCGTTCATCTTCTCGGCGCGCTTGGCGGAGGCGTCGAGCAGGTCGTCCACGGTGTCGCGCTGGGTCTCGGCGCGCTCCTTGGCGGCGTTGTATTTCTGGGTGGCCACCTCGGCCTGGTGGTAGAGATCGTCGACCTTCTGTTTGACCTCTTCGACGGTGGGCTTGGGCGCCCTGGGGGCCGCGTCGGCGGACTGCGAGAGCAGCGTGACCGAGGCGAGGGCGGCGGTGGTGAGGCCGGCCGCCGTACGACGGCCGGTGGGTGAGGCGAGAACGCTGGTGCGCGGCTTGCGATGCGACGCCAAGACCGGCAACTCCTTCCGTGGACCGCCTACCGGGTTAGCTGTCGGGTTCGGGCGGTGTCGCTGACGGAAGGCTTGCCCTACGGTCCGGACGTCCACTGGCGACGGCCGTACGGATCGATTCACCCCGGTGGTGCTGGTGGGTCCCCGGCTCCGGGTGCCTGAGGGCAGGGCCGGACTCGGCGTCGGCGGCCCGTGCGAACCTGTCGTCCGCGGGGAGGCGGGCTGCCTGAGCGAGGACGTTAGCCAACTCGTGTGGCTCCTGTGAAGGCTGATGTTCGATATGCCCGAAACCTTTTCGTGACCTGAACGCGATGCGGGGGTTGTTGTGGCAGATGTCGGGTTCGGGTAGACGAAGCGCCCCCCAGCCGACGCCTGGCCGCCGGCCGCCTGACCTGGCACTGCGCGCGGGACCGCCCGGAGACGGCCCGCAATCCGCCACTCCGCGGCGGACTGTCAGTGCGGCGGCCTAGACTCGGTGGGCGATGAGCAGCCTCTTTGACGACAGCTTCCTGGCGGACCTCGGCCCCAAGGGCGAGGAGGAGCACCCCCCGCCCCCCGAGGACGAGCACGGCCCGGCCCCGGAGGAGATCCCCGCCGACCTCTTCGGCGGGAGGTTCGACGCGCCCGTGCCCAGGGAGTCGTATTACCGCGACGGCGCCGCCCGCCCCGTCATCGACCCGGCGACGCTGCTGGAGGGGCTCAACGACGAGCAGAAGGCCGCCGTGGTGCACACCGGCGGCCCGCTGCTGATCGTCGCCGGCGCCGGCTCCGGCAAGACCCGGGTGCTCACCCACCGCATCGCGCATCTGCTCGCCGAGCGGCATGTTCACCCGGGCCAGATCCTCGCGATCACGTTCACCAACAAGGCCGCCGGTGAGATGAAGGAGCGCGTCGAGGAACTGGTCGGCCCGCGCGCGAACGCCATGTGGGTCTCCACCTTCCACAGCGCCTGCGTCCGCATCCTGCGCCGCGAGTCCAAGAAGCTGGGCTTCACCTCGTCCTTCTCGATCTACGACGCCGCCGATTCCAAGCGCCTGATGGCCCTGGTCTGCCGCGATCTGGATCTGGACCCCAAGCGCTACCCGCCCAAGTCCTTCAGCGCGAAGATCTCCAACCTCAAGAACGAGCTCATCGACGAGGAGACCTTCGCCGGGACGGCCGCCGACGGCTTCGAGAAGACGCTGGCCGAGGCGTATGCGATGTACCAGGCACGGCTGCGCGAGGCCAACGCCCTGGACTTCGACGACATCATCATGACGACGGTCAATCTGCTCCAGGCCTTCCCGGACGTCGCCGAGCACTACCGCCGCCGCTTCCGTCATGTCCTCGTCGACGAGTACCAGGACACCAACCACGCCCAGTACACCCTCGTACGCGAACTGGTCGGCCCCGCCGAGACCGCCGCCGAGCTCTGCGTCGTCGGTGACGCCGACCAGTCGATCTACGCCTTCCGCGGCGCCACGATCCGCAACATCCTCCAGTTCGAGGAGGACTACCCGGACGCGACCACGATCCTGCTGGAGCAGAACTACCGCTCGTCGCAGACGATCCTGTCCGCCGCCAACGCCGTCATCGAGCGCAACGAGAACCGCCGCCCCAAGAACCTCTGGACGGACGCCGGCGCCGGGCCCAAGATCACCGGCTATGTCGCCGACACCGAGCACGACGAGGCCCAGTTCGTCGCCGACGAGATCGACCGGCTGACGGACGCCAAGGACGCCAGGGCCGGCGATGTCGCCGTCTTCTACCGCACCAACGCCCAGTCCCGTGTCTTCGAAGAGATCTTCATCCGGGTCGGGCTGCCCTACAAGGTCGTCGGCGGTGTGCGCTTCTACGAGCGCAAGGAGGTCCGCGATGTGCTCGCCTATCTGCGGGTGCTCGCCAACCCCGAGGACACCGTCCCGCTGCGCCGCATCCTCAACGTTCCCAAGCGCGGCATCGGCGACCGCGCCGAGGCGATGATCGACGCCCTGTCCCTCCGCGAGAAGATCACCTTCCCGCAGGCGCTGCGCCGGGTCGACGAGGCCTACGGCATGGCGGCCCGCTCCGCCAACGCCGTCAAGCGCTTCAACGTCCTCATGGAGGAGCTACGGACCATCGTCGAGTCCGGCGCCGGCCCCGCCACCATCCTGGAAGCGGTCCTGGAGCGTACGGGCTACCTCGCCGAGCTCCAGGCCTCCACCGACCCGCAGGACGAGACCCGGATCGAGAACCTCCAGGAACTCGCCGCCGTCGCCCTGGAATTCGAGCAGGACCGCGGGGAAGCTGCGACATCAGGGGCTGCCGCCCCGGGGCCCGGCACCCTCTCCGACTTCCTGGAGCAGGTCGCCCTGGTCGCCGACTCCGACCAGATCCCGGACGAGGACGAGGAAGGCAGCGGCGTCATCACCCTCATGACGCTGCACACCGCCAAGGGCCTGGAATTCCCGGTGGTCTTCCTGACCGGCATGGAGGACGGCGTCTTCCCGCACATGCGCTCGCTGGGCCAGACCAAGGAGCTGGAGGAGGAGCGCCGGCTGGCCTATGTCGGCATCACCCGCGCCCGCGAGCGGCTCTATGTCACCCGCTCGACGATGCGCAGCGCCTGGGGCCAGCCCTCGTACAACCCGCCCTCCCGGTTCCTGGAGGAGATCCCGGACGACTACGTGGAGTGGAAGCGGACGGGCCCGGCGACGCCGTCCGCCTCCATGGGCGGACTGTCGGCGGGCGGCGGAGGCGGCTTCGGCTCCTCGCTGTCGTCGTCGCGCGCCAAGGGTCCCAGTGGCTTTGCGACCCGCCGCACCTCGGACCGCCCGGTGGTCTCACTGGCCATCGGCGACCGCGTCACCCACGACAGCTTCGGCCTCGGCACGGTCGTCGGCGTCAAGGGCAGCGGTGACAACGCCGAGGCGACGATCGACTTCGGCGGCGAGAAGCCCAAGCGGCTGCTGCTGCGGTACGCGCCGGTGGAGAAGCTGTAGCGGAAGCGGGAAGCGGGAAGCGGGAAGCCGGAAGCCCCCGGGCACATGCCTCGGGGGCTTCGACGGAGTCGTCGGCGGTCAGTTCGGGTCGAGGCCGTGGTCGCGCAGCCACGGCAGCGGGTCGACCGCCGCGCCGCCGCCGGGACGCACCTCGAAGTGCAGATGCGGTCCGGTGGAATTGCCGGAGTTGCCCGAATAGGCAATCTGGTCACCGGCCTTGACCGAACCGGAGCGGATCTTGGTGCTGCTGAGATGGCAGTACCACGTCTCGGTGCCGTCGGGCGCCGTCACGATCGCCATGTTGCCGTAGGCGGAGTTCCACTGGGTGCGTACGGTGCCGTCGGTGGCGGACATGACCGGGGTGCCGTAGCTGACCGGGAAGTCGATACCGGTGTGCAGCGACATCCAGTTCACCCCGGCCTGGCCGAACTGGGCGCTCAGCCCGTGCTGCTTGACCGGCAGCAGGAACTTGGGCCGCATCGCCTCCTTGCGGGCCGCCTCCTCCGCCTTGCGCTTGCGCTCCTGCGCCTGGCGCTCCTTGAGGTCGATCCGCTCCTGGGTACGGCTGGCCCGGTCGCGGAAGTCGTCGGCGCTGGCGCTGAGTCCGGCGAGCTGGGTGTCGAGCTTGTTGTTGGCCGCGGCCGGCTTGACGGCCCCGGCGTCGGGCGCGGCCTGGGCGGTCGCTTCGCTCTGGTCGTCCCCGCCGAAGCCGGTGACGGACGCGGCGGCCACCGCGCACACGCCCATGGCGGCGACCGACGGCACCGCGACGGTCAGCAGTGCCGACCGCTTCGCCGTACGCCGCCGGCCCCGGCCGCGGACGGCCTTCCCGGTGTCCGGCCCGGCGACCCGCCGGCCAACGGGGGCGGGGGCGGCGGGGGTGATCGGCATGGCCTGCGTCATGGCGTCCGCCACGGCCGCGGCCTCGCTGTAGTCCTCGGCGTCGCCGGGGGAGTGCTCGTCCGCCTCGGCCCGGCCGGTGTCGTACGGGTCGTCCGCGGGCCGGTCGCCGTCGGGGCCGTCGTTGCTGAAGTGTCCGGCCTCGTCCCAAGTGGCGCTGTCCCACTGGAGGGTGTCGGTCGGGGGCGGCCCGGCCTGCGCCGGGATGTTGGCGAGCAGGTCCTGGTCCGTGGTCGACCAGATCGCGGTGGCTTCGTAGCTCGCGGTCTCCTGGAGCGCGGTGGCCTGCCGGTCGAAGGCGTCGAAGGTGTCGGCGGCCTCGTACGCGCCGGTGGCGTAACTGCCGGTGTCATACGCGCCGGTGGGATAGCTCCCGGTGTCGTAGCCGCCGTGACCGTACGCGGTGGCGTCGTAACCGGCCGTCTCGAACCCGGACGAGGCGTAGGCGCTCGCGTCCTGCGCCGGGGCGTCGTAGGTGGTGTGCGCGTACGGGTCGTAGCCCGCCTCGGACGTGTGCGGGTCGGCGGCGGCATAGGCGCCGGTGTCCCATCCGCCGGTCTCCCACGCGCCGGTGTCCCATTGGGGTGAGGCGTAGCTGCCGGTGTCGTACGCGCCGGTGGCATAGCCGTCGCCCGCCGGGTATGTCCCCGTGTCATAGGTATCGGTGCCGTATGTGCCGGTGCCGTAGACGCTCATGCCGTAGGCGCCCGTCGCGCTGTGTGTACCGGTGTCGTACATCCCGGTGTCATAGGTGCCGGTGTCGTACATACCGGTCTCGTACGAGCCGGGGAGCGAGCCGAAGAGGGGGTCGCCGTCGCCGTATTCGGCAACGCCGGCCGGGGCCTGCGGTGCATAGGAGTCGTAGGCCGGGTAATGCGCATACGAGGCGTCGGCTGGAGAGCCGGTCGGAGGCTGGGCCCCCGAGGGGTGACGGTCGTTCACCAACTTCTCTTTCGCCTCGGCAGCAGGAGAATTAGCGGCGACTGTACCCGGCGGTACGCGACGGCGACAATCTTCAACTGGTTTTGGGCTAGGCCAGATCGGGCATTTGGCCGCCTTTCGGCAGTCCCCATGCGAGCTCTTGGCGCCTCGTTCGAAGTTTGTTCGACTTCTCGTCAAGATCATGTCGTGGATGCGGCGGCGATACGGCGTCGTGACGGCCTCCCGTGGACGCCTGGCTGGTCGTCGCGGTCGGCCGGTCAGGCCACCGAAATGGTCTCCGCGGCTCCTTCCGCGGTTTCCGCCGCTGCCAGCGCTTCCCGTATTCCGGCGGCGACGGTGCCATTGACCGGCAGGGCGAGATGTCCGACACCGGCGACATGCACGTTGTACGCGAGCAAATCAGGGTGACTGATTCTCGCTGTCGTGGCCGGAACCATCACCTGGTCCTCGGCACTCCAGAAAGCCACGAATTGCGTGCGGCAATTCGGCGCGGGCCGCGCCAACTCCGCTATCACCTCGGAATCGGGGCGCATCTGGCGGACGAGGGGGTGCGCCGACAGCAGGGGCGCGATACGGGTGCCGGAGTGCGGGGTGCCGAGCGTGATCACCGTACGGACGCGGGTGTCGCCGCCCAGCCGCTGTACGTAATAGCGGGCGATGAGCCCGCCGAGGCTGTGGCCCACGAGGTCCACCCGGCGATGGCCGGTCCGGGCGCAGACCTCCTCCACATGGCGGCTGAGCAGCTCGGCGGCCTTACGGAGATCGCAGGTTAGCGGGGAGTAGTTGAGCGCCTCGACATGGCGCCAGCCGTGCCGGTGCAGTGAGCGGCGCAGCAGCAGGAACACGGAGCGGTTGTCGATGAAGCCGTGGAGCAGGAGGACCGGCGGATGGGCCCGGCCCTCGGTCGGCAGCATCGTGGGCGCGCCGGGGGCGGGCTGCGGGGCCGCCGGCTCCAGGAACCCCTCCGGGGGCTCGGCTGCGGGAGGGGGTGCGGGTCGTGGCATGGGGCGTTCCTGGGAGATGCCGGTCGGATAGAGGACGAGATGGCCGGCGAGGATCGCCAGGTCCACGACCGTGCTGCGCAGGAGAAGGGAAGAGGCGCGGGTGGGCAGCAGGCGCGCGCACCGGAGCGGTGTGGAAACCAGGCGCGCGATCAGAAGGGGTGCGGAGAGAAAGGGCAGGGCCTGCATGGCCGACCTCCCGAACGGCACGCGGAAGGCGGCGTCGAGCCCCGTATGCCCTCGTGGGAAGCCCTGGGCGGCGATGACGGGCAGGCGACTGATCGCGCTGACGCTTACCCGGCGGCTCGGTGGCCCGGCTGCTCCCCGTGCGCCCGGCCCGCGCCCTGCGCCGCCCGGCTCCGGCGGCACGACACGCGGGACGCGGCGCGTAGCGAACGTGTCCCGTGTGTGATTTCCCCCTCCCCGGATGTCACGAAACGGCTGGGTACGGGATGCTGGCGATAACGTTCGTTCACGCTCGTGGCCGCCGGATCGCGGTCGCGCGATCGATTGTCGGCTCGGCGGCACCACAGTGCCGTGCATGGCTTGGAGGCAGTGATGAGTGTGGCTCGGCATGACGGAGCGCAAGCGGGGAGCCAGGGCGCGGCGGGCAGGTCGGGGCCGATCCGTGTGGTGGTGGCCAAGCCGGGCCTGGACGGGCACGACCGGGGCGCCAAGGTCATCGCGCGGGCGCTGCGCGACGCCGGTATGGAGGTGATCTACACCGGGCTGCACCAGACCCCCGAGCAGATCGTCGACACCGCGATCCAGGAGGACGCCGACGCGATCGGGCTGTCCATCCTCTCCGGGGCGCACAACACCCTCTTCGCGAAGGTCATCGCCCTCCTGGAGGAGCGGGACGCGGCGGATATCAAGGTCTTCGGCGGCGGCATCATCCCCGAGGCGGACATCGCCCCGCTCAAGGCCCAGGGCGTCGCGGAGATCTTCACGCCGGGCGCCACGACCGCCTCGATCGTGGAGTGGGTCCACGCGAACGTCCGCTCGCTGGCGGTCTGAGACACCGCGGAGCCGGTGCGGCGGCCCGGCCCGGCCGCCGGGCCGCGGTGGGGGACCGGGGCTGCGGGCCCTGGTACGCGCGGCCACGGTGGGGCGGGCCTGGTAACCGTGACCTTGATGTCCGCCGTCTTGGTGTCCGCGGTCTTGCTGTGGGCGGTCTTGCTGTGCGTGGTCATGGCACGCGGGGGCCCGGCGCGGCCCCGTGGGGGGTGGTGGGTGCGGCTTCGGTTTTGCGGTCCGGGGCGGGGCCGGTGTCGTCGCCGGTGGGTGGCGGGGTGAGTTCCGTACGCATCGTGGCGCGCAGGCGGAGGGTGCCGACCAGGCGCTGGAAGGCCTCGGACCAGTAGCCGCCGGAGCCGGGCGAGGCGCCCTCCGGCTCGTCCGTGACGGCCGTGAGCATGTCGAGACGGTCCGCGGCGGCCGGGTCCAGACAGCGCTCGGCCAGGCCCATCACCCCGCTGAAGCTCCAGGGATAGCTGCCCGCGTCCCGGGCGATGTCCAGGGCGTCGACCACCGCTCCGCCGAGCGGCTCGGCCCACGGGACCGCACACACCCCGAGCATCCGGAAGGCCTCCGACAGGCCGTGCGCCGCGATGAACTCCGCCACCCACCGGGCCCGTTCGTCCTCGGGAAGCACGGTCAGCAGCTTCGTCAGGTCCCGTGAGGAGCCGGCCGGGGCGACCTCGGCGGCCTGGGACGGTGCGGCCGGCGCCCCCAGCAGCGCCCGCGCCCAGTCGGCGTTCCGCTGGCGCACGGCGGCGCGGCACCAGGCATCGTGCAGCTCCGTCCGCCAGTCGTCGCCCACCGGCAGCGCGATGATCGCCGCCGCGTCCCGGCCCGCGAAGCGTGCGTGCCAGCCGTCCAGGGGTGTCGCCTCCACCAACTGGCTCAGCCACCAGGACCGTTCGCCCCGTCCGGAGGGGGGCTTGGGGGCCACGCCGTCCCGCTGCATCCCCGGATCGCACTCATGGGGTGCCTCCACCGCGATCACCGGTGCGCCGGCCGTGCGGTCCAGGCCGATGCAGGTGTGCGCCCGCTGCGCCATACGGGCCGCGAGGGCGGAGCCGGGCAGCGTGGAGAGCAGTTCGGCGGCCGTGGCGCGGACATTGCGGCTGCGGTCGGAGAGGGCCTGTTCGAGGAAGGGCTCATCGGCCGCCGAGAGGTCCGCGCGCAGTGAGTCGAGGAACATCAGGCGGTCCTCCGCCCGTTCCGTGGACCAGGTCGTGGTCAGCAGCGCCAGGCCCGCGGACGGGTCGTGGCGGCGCAGGGCGGTCAGCAGGGCGACCCGCTCCGCGAACAGGCCCTCCTCCCAGGTGCGCCGTACGGCCACGGGGTCGCCGTCGCCCGGGAGCCCGGCCCGGCTGCCGGTCCCCCGGAGCGCGAACTTCCATTCGTCGTTGAGCCGGGCCAGCCACAGGGCCCGCGGCCCCGCCAGGGCGAGCGCGGCGGGCCGCAGGTCCGTACGGGCCCGGGCGGCGTCGAGCAGCGCGGGCAGCAAGACCTCCGGGGCGCGGTAGCCGTGGTCGACGGCGGCGGTCAGCCACTGGGGCAGCAGCTCGGTGAGGTCGGGGGCCGTGCCACGGCGGCTGCCGCCTCCGCCGGCGCCGCGGTCGGCGAGCAGCAGGGACAGCCGGCGGCGGGCCGCGGACGGCAGCGGGGGCCGTGGGTCGGCCGGGGCCGGGGCGGGCCGCTCACCGGCCGGGGCAGGGCGCAGGGCGGCGCGCCGGCGCACCGTGCTCACCGCGGCCGCGTCCAGCAGCGCGGCCCCGGGGCCCTGCCCCGGCCGCGCCGCCACCGGCGGTGTCCGCCGCCCGGTCCCCAGCAGCGCGGCGCTCACGAGATCGGACCAGGGAGCGGGGGCGGCCGGGGTGGCCGCGGCGGCGGGGGCGGGTGAAGTGGTGGGGGTGGGTGAAGTCTTGGGGGTGGTGCGCGTCATGCCCTTCCTCCAGGCATCGGTGGTGGACGGCGTTCGGGCGGGCCGGGGTGTCGTGGCCCTGAGGCGGGTCACAGGGGCACCGGGGTGGGGTCCCAGGCGGTCAGCGGCAGAAAGCCGCGATGGCCGCATTCGCCGAAGACCGTGATCGGGGCCCCGCCCGACAGGGCGACCAGCTGCCACAGGCTCGTCCGGCCGACGCAGCGCGGGTCGAGCGGGAGTGCCGACTCGCCGTCCGCGTCGGCCAGTTGCCAGCCCGTCCCGTCGCGGCTCGGTATCGGGGTGACCTCGCTGAGCACCACCGGCCAGGAATCCAGCCACGGGTCGTCGCGCAGCGCATCGCCGTAGGCGGCCAGGGCGGCGTCGATGCCACCGCCGGGGGGTACCGGCCCGTGGGTCACCGGGGCGTGCCGCTCACCGAAGACGGCACGCAGCGGGCGGGCACCCGGGTAGTAGGCGAGGTCCGCGTCGAGCACCAGGCCGGGCGGCAGCGCCAGGTCCAGGGGGCGGCCGGTGGAGCCGCCGAAGGAGAGATGCAGCGCCATCCGGCCGGTCCGCTCGCCCCGCAGAAAGATTCTGCGGGTGAGCAACTTGCCGTCATCGCTGTCCTGTTGGGCGAGCACCAGCCAGCGGTCCCGGACGGTCGCCGTATCGGAGCCGGTCAGCAGGTCCGCCGCTTCCGTGGTCAGCCCGACGCGCGCGCGGACCGTCGCCGCGAGCGGGCCCGGCAGCCGCTCGATGCCGAGGAACCCCTGGTCGAGGAGGTGCAGCAGGGCACACTCCTCCAGCATCCGGGCCGGCCAGTCCGGCCCGGACGCCACTACTGACGACAACTCCCTTACCCGCGCGGCGAGTCCGGGGGCCTGGGCGTCGACCATGCGGGCCGCCGTCTCGTCCCAGGAGCCGCCCCCGCTCCCGTCCGACGCCAGTCCGGACCGGAGCAGATCCTCCAGCCGCTGTTCCAGCTCCGTGGCGCCGGCGCCGATCCGCTGCATCCGGCGCTCCGCCCGCCGCCGGGCGGCCTCCGGGTCCGCGGGTGCACGCGACGGGGCGCCCGCGCCCGAGGGCGCGCCCGCGGCCCGCCCGGCCCGCTCCCGCCGTCCGGCCAGCCACTCGCCCGCCCAGGGGGACGGCTCCCCGGCCGGCACCTCTCCGCCGTCGCCCGCCCAGAGCAGCAGCAGCCCCAGGGCGTGCTTGCAGGGAAACTTACGACTGGGGCAACTGCACGTGAAGGCGGGCCCGTTGAGGTCCACGACCGTTTGATACGGCTTCTTGCCGCTGCCCTTGCACCGCCCCCACACCGCGCCCCCGTCCGCGCCCGTTTCCGACCACGGTCCGGGCGCCGCGAGCTTGCCGCCCGCTCTGTGTGATGCCTCGTCAGGTGCCAGTGCGAGCACCTGATCCGTCGTCCAGCGTTCCCCCTGCGGATTCATGTCTCCGACGCTACGGCGCCCCACTGACAATCGCCGTGGGCCGCGAGGAACTCGCAGGCCAGAGCCGCTTTTCGGGTGATTGTCAGTGGCGTGGTGCAGGGTGGATTCCGCAAGCGGCCGCCGCGATTGCGAGGTGCCGGCCGCACACCGTGCGACGAGGGGGAGCCATGTCCGCGAACAGCTTCGGGACGACCGACGACAAGAGCCGGCAGACCGCGGGGGCGGCGCCAAAAGCCGCGGGCGGCGAGGCGCTGCGGCCGCATGCCGAGGACAGTTTCGCGGGCGAGCTGCGGGCCCTCGCGGCGGCCGACGACCGGCCGCGGCCGGAGCGCTGGCGGCTCTCGCCGTGGGCGGTCGCGACCTATCTCCTCGGCGGCGCCCTCCCCGACGGCACGGTCATCACCCCCAAGTACGTCGGCCCGCGCCGGATCGTCGAGGTCGCCGTGACCACCCTCGCAACGGACCGCGCACTGCTCCTGCTGGGCGTGCCCGGTACCGCCAAGACCTGGGTGTCCGAGCATCTGGCGGCCGCCGTCAGCGGTGATTCCACCCTCCTGGTGCAGGGCACCGCCGGCACCCCTGAAGAGGCGATCCGCTACGGCTGGAACTACGCCCAGCTGCTCGCGCAGGGCCCCAGCCGCGAGGCGCTGGTGCCCAGCCCGGTGATGCGCGCGATGGCGCAGGGCATGACCGCGCGGGTCGAGGAGCTGACTCGTATCCCCGCCGACGTACAGGACACGCTCATCACCGTCCTGTCGGAAAAGACCCTGCCCATCCCGGAGTTGGGGCAGGAGGTGCAGGCGGTCCGCGGCTTCAATCTGATCGCCACCGCCAACGACCGCGACCGGGGGGTCAACGAACTCTCCAGCGCGCTGCGCCGCCGCTTCAACACCGTCGTACTGCCGCTGCCCGCCACCCCGGACGAGGAGGTGGACATCGTCTCCCGCCGGGTCGAGCAGCTCGGGCGCTCGCTGGACCTCCCGGCCGGACCGGAGGGCCTGGACGAGATCCGCCGGGTCGTCACGGTCTTCCGCGAACTGCGGTCCGGCCTCACCACCGACGGCCGGACCAAGCTCAAGTCGCCGTCCGGCACCCTCTCCACGGCCGAGGCCATCTCGGTGGTGACGAACGGGCTGGCGCTGGCCACCCACTTCGGTGACGGTGTGCTGCGCTCCGGCGACGTGGCCGCGGGGATCCTCGGCGCCGTGGTCCGCGACCCCGCGGCCGACCGGGTCGTATGGCAGGAGTATCTGGAGACCGTGGTGCGCGAGCGCGACGGCTGGAAGGACTTCTACCGCGCCTGCCGCGAGGTGAGCGCATGAGCGAGCGCAGCGGGCGAACGACCCACAGGGGCGGGCCGGTGCTGCTCGGGGTGCGCCATCACGGCCCCGGATCGGCACGGGCGGTGCGGGCCGCCCTGGAGCAGTGCAGGCCGGCCGCTGTCCTGATCGAGGGGCCGCCGGAGGCGGACGAACTGGTGCCGCTGGCCGCACAGGAGGGGATGCGGCCGCCCGTCGCGCTGCTCGCCCATGTGCAGGACGACCCCGGCCGCGCCGCGTTCTGGCCGCTGGCCGAGTTCTCCCCGGAGTGGGTGGCGATGCGCTGGGCGCTGGCGCACGGCGTCCCCGTCCGTTTCATCGATCTGCCCGCGGCGCACTCCCTGGCGCAGAGGGACGACGAGGGGACGGCGGACGATCAGGAGGCGGCGGACGAGGTGACCGGCGGGCAGGAGGCCCGCTCCGGTGCCGAGGCGCGGATCGATCCGATCGGGGTGCTGGCCGAGGCGGCCGGGTACGACGACCCCGAGCGCTGGTGGGAGGACGTGATCGAGCACCGCGGGAGCGGGGGAGCCGGCGCGGACGCGCTGGCGCCGTTCGCCGCGCTGGCCGAGGCGATGGGCGCGCTGCGGGAGACCTACGGCGACGGGGGCCATGACCGCGACCCGGCGCGGGAGGCCCATATGCGGCTCCGGCTGAGGGCCGCGCGACGGGAGTTCGGGGACGACCTCGCCGTGGTGTGCGGCGCCTGGCACGTCCCCGCCCTGGCGCGGCGCACCACGCTGACCGCCGACCGGCAGCTGCTCAAGGGCCTGCCGAAGGTGAAGACGGCGGTGACCTGGGTGCCCTGGACACACCGCCGGCTCTCCCGCCGCAGCGGCTACGGCGCCGGAATCGCCTCCCCCGGCTGGTACGGCCATCTTTTCAGCGCCCCCGACCGCCCGGTGGAACGCTGGCTGACCAAGGTCGCCGGGCTGCTCCGCGAGGAGGACTACGCCGTCTCGTCGGCGCAAGTCATCGAAGCGGTGCGGCTCGCCGAGGGGCTGGCCACGGTCCGCGGCCGCCCGCTCGCCGGGCTGACGGAGCTGGACGACGCGGTGCGCGCCGTCATGGGCGACGGCACCGATGCCCCGTCCTCGCTGATCCATGACCGGCTGGTGGTCGGGGAGGTGCTGGGCGAGGTCCCGGAGGACGCCCCCGCGGTGCCGCTGCAACAGGACATCGACCGCAGCCGCCGGACGCTGCGGCTCAAACCCGAGGTGCTGGAACGGGAACTGGAACTGGATCTGCGCAAGGAGACCGACGCCGGGCGCAGCAGGCTGCTGCACCGGCTGCGGCTGCTCGGCATCCCCTGGGGCGAGCCCACCCGCTCCCGCGGCAGCACGGGCACCTTCCGGGAGACCTGGCGGCTGCGCTGGGAGCCGGAGCTCGCCGTACGGGTCGCGGAGGCCGGCATCTGGGGCACGACCGTGCTCTCGGCCGCCACCGCCAAGGCCGCGTCCGAGGCGGCCGGGGCGGCCGGCCTCGCCGAGGTCACGGCGCTCGCCGAGCGCTGTCTGCTCGCCGAACTCCCCGACGCCCTCCCGGTGGTGATGCAGGCGCTCGCGGACCGCGCGGCGCTGGACGCGGACGTGGGCCATCTCGCCCAGGCGCTGCCCGCTCTCGTACGGTCCGTGCGCTACGGCGATGTGCGCGGCACGGACGCCGCCGCGCTCCGCGAGGTGGCCACGGGCCTGGCCGAACGGGTCTTCGTCGGACTGCCACCGGCCTGCCTGGGGCTGGACGCCGACGGTGCCGCCGAGATGCGCGGTCATCTCGACGCCACCCACCAGGCCGTCGGCCTGCTCGGCCGGCCGGAGAGCGAGCGGCAGGCGGGAGGGGAGCTGCGGGCCCGTTGGGCCGGAGTGCTGCGGGCGGTCAGCGAACGGGACGCCGTGCCGGGTCTGCTCCGCGGCCGGGCGACCCGGCTCCTCCTGGACGACGGCGAGTTGGGCGACGGGGGAGCGGAGCGGCTGATGGCACTCGCCCTGTCGCCGGGCAACCCGCCCACCGATGCCGCCGGCTGGATCGAGGGCTTCGCCGGCGGGGGGGACGGCGGCATGCTGCTGGTCCACGACGCCCGCCTGCTGGCGCTGGTCGACGGCTGGCTGACCGGTGTGCCGGACGCCGCGTTCACCGACGTCCTCCCGCTGCTGCGCCGCACCTTCGCGGAGTACGAGACCGGAGTGCGGCGCACCCTCGGCGAGCTGGTCCGCCGCGGTCCCGCGACGGCACCCCGCCACCCGGTCGGCGACGCCCCGGACGCGGCCGTGCCCGGCTTCGGCCCCGGCCTGGACCGCGACCGTGCCGCGGCCGTCCTCCCCACGCTCCGCATGCTGCTGGGCATCGGACAGCACGGCTTCGACGACGAGCAACCGGACCCATCCCGCCCGGCCGGCGACTCCCGGCCGGCCGACGACCTCACGGGGGCACGGACATGACCACCACGACACCGGACCCGACGGCCCCGGCCACGCCCACGGCCACCACCCCGGCAACGACGACGGCCCCGGGCGAGGACCCGGCCACCACACTCGCCGCCGCGCCCGACACCCCCGAGGCCGAACGGCTGCGCCGCTGGCGGCTGGTGCTCGGTGGTGGCGGCGCGGACGGCACGGGGTGTGCGCTCAGCGGCCGGGACGCCGCGATGGACGGCGCGCTGGCCTCGCTCTACGGCCGGGAGAGCGGCCGCGGCGCCAAGGGGGCCGACGGCGGCAGGCGTTCGGCGGGGCTCGGAGCCTCGGCGCCCGGGGTGGCCCGCTGGCTCGGCGACATCCGGACGTACTTCCCGTCATCCGTGGTGCAGGTGATGCAGCGGGACGCCATCGACCGGCTGGGGCTGTCCGCGCTGCTGCTGGAGCCGGAGATGCTGGAGGCCGTCGAGGCGGATGTGCATCTCGTGGGCACCCTGCTGTCGCTCAACAAGGTCATGCCGGAGACCACCAAGGAGACCGCCCGCGCCGTCGTCCGCAAGGTCGTCGAACAGCTGGAGAAGAAGCTGGCGCAGCGCACCCGCGCCACCCTCACCGGCGCACTGGACCGCTCCGCCCGTATCAGCCGGCCGCGCCACCGCGACATCGACTGGGACCGCACGATCCGGGCGAACCTCAAGCACTACCTCCCCGAGTACCGCACGGTCGTGCCGGAGCGGCTGATCGGCTACGGCCGCGCCGCGCAGTCGGTGAAGAAGGACGTGGTGCTCTGCATCGACCAGTCCGGTTCGATGGCCGCCTCGGTCGTCTACGCCTCGGTGTTCGGCGCGGTCCTGGCCTCCATGCGGACCCTCGACACCCGGCTGGTCGTCTTCGACACCTCGGTGGTCGATCTGACGGACCAACTCGACGACCCGGTCGATGTCCTCTTCGGCACCCAACTCGGCGGCGGCACGGACATCAACCGCGCGCTCGCCTACTGCCAGGCCCGTATCACCCGCCCCGCCGACACCGTCGTCGTCCTCATCAGCGACCTCTACGAGGGCGGTATCCGGGACGAGATGCTCAAGCGGGTGGCCGCGATGAAGGCGTCCGGTGTGCAGTTCGTGACGCTGCTCGCACTGTCCGACGAGGGGGCGCCCGCCTACGACCGGGACCACGCGGCGGCCCTCGCGGCCCTGGGCGCACCGGCGTTCGCCTGCACTCCGGACCTCTTCCCGGACGTGATGGCGGCCGCGATCGAGAAACGGCCGCTGCCCATACCGGACATGGCGGAGCAACGGTGACAGGTGCCCCGGGGGGACTTGCGCGGCACCTGGTTGCCCATGCAAGTATCAGCTCATCGCTCGATCGCCCGCGACGCGCGTGACGCCAGGGACATGTCCCTCGGGTGTCCCCGTCCGTATGGGAAGGTCCCCCTTGTCTGCTGTGTTCGCCCTGCCTGCCACTGTGCGCCTGCCGCGCACGGTGGCCGTGCGGCGTGCGCTGCTGGCCGGGCTCTTCCTGGCGGGCTTCGTCGCCCTCGGCTTCGCCTTCGGTCCCGGCGCCCATGCCGACGACCGCGCGCAGAGCGCGGAGCTGTCCGGGGCCTCGGCCCCGGCGCGGCCCGCGGCCGAGGCGTCCACCCCGGACCGGGCCGCCACCCGGGACGGGGCGAGCCGGCTGTCCGGTTCCCGCGCCGCGGTCACCGACCGGGGCGAGGAGACCGGTGCGCGGTTCGCCGAGCGCACCCACGCCGCGTCCGACGGGGTGGCGAAGGCCGTCCGGCCCACCGCCGAGCAGACCGCACCGGTCACCGAGCCGGTGAGCCGCGTCGTACGGGAGATCGGGGACTCGGCCGGTGCCGCGCTGCCCGTGCACCTCCCGTCCGGTGAGCGCACCGAACACCCCGGAGACGGCGGCCCGCACGGGCACGGCCGTACGCCGGGCGAGGCACCGTCGGCCGGTTCGCGGACCGCCGCCACGGCCGACCGCGCTGCCGTCGCCGAGGCGGTGCAGCTCCTCGACGACCTGCACCAGCCGGTCTCCGAGGGCTCCTCGGCTGTTCACGAGCAGCGGGACCCGGGCCACGACGGCCTTCCGGGGTACCCGCAGGGCCCGGTGGCGCCCACCTCGCACACCGCCGGTGACGGCCACGGCCCCCGTGGCGGGGACCAGTACGCCGCCGCCCCGGCGGACCCCACGCGCTTCCGGCTGCTGCCCGGTGGCGTCCGCACGGCCGATGGCGCTCCGACGCGTCGGCGTGCCGAAGAAATCCTCGAATTCCCGGGCTAGGGCAGACCGCTCCGCGTCTGTAACTGGACCTGCCGCGCGGGGGCGGGACAGGTCTGCCCGTCAAACCCCTCCGAATTCGAAGGACTTCACCTCCATGCGCTCCACCATCCGTCGTTCCATCGTCGTTGCCGCTGCCGCCACCGGTCTGTGGGCCCTGGGCTCCGCCGCCGCCAACGCCGCCGAGCTGCCCGTCGGTTCGGACCTGCCGTCCACCGGCACGGTCACCGACACCGCCAAGCAGCTGCCCACCGGCGATCTGGCCGGCACCGCGACCAAGACCGCCGAGACCGCCGAGAAGACGGTCGGCGAGGTGGCGGGCAAGGCCACCGGCGCCCTCGGTGGTGTGTCGGCCCCGAACCTGCCCACCGGCAAGCTGCCGCAGACCGGCGACGTGACCGGCGCGGCCGACGGCGCCGGTCTGCCGGACACCGGTGAGGTGCGCAAGGCCGCCGGGCTGAAGCAGGCCAAGAAGGCCGTCAAGACCGTCAAGAAGGCCGCCAAGGGCGCCGACCTCGGCCAGGCCGGCCGCCTCACGGACGGCACGCTGCCCGCCGTTCCGAAGCTGCCCGCCACCCCGGGCGTCCCGTCCCTGCCCGGCACCCCGGCGCTGCCCAAGGCCCCCGCACTGCCCAAGGCCCCCGCACTGCCCAAGGCCCCTGGCTCGGCCGACAACCTGCTGGCCGGTCTCGCCGGTGCGGGCATCCGTCCCGAGCAGCTGACGAAGCAGGCCCAGGGTGCGCTGGCCACCGCGCGTCCGGTCGTCGACCAGACCGCCGCCGACGTGCTGCCGCCCGTCGCCCGCCGGGTCGTCATCAAGGTCGTGCCGGTCGCCCAGGGTGCGGTCGGCGGTGCCGGTCAGCTCGCCGGTGACGCGGCCGGCCAGGCCACCCCGTTCGTGACCGTCGTCGGCGGCCAGGCGCAGCTGTTCGCGCAGGGCGCCGCGAGCGACGCGGTGCCGTTCGCCCAGGGCGTGGCCACCGACGCGGTGCCGTTCGCGCAGGGTGAGGCCGGCAAGGCTGCCCCGTTCGCCCAGGGCAAGGCGGCCGACGCGGTGGCCTTCGCCCAGGGTGCGGCCGCTGACGCCGCCCCGTTCGCGCAGGGCCTGGCCACCGTCGTCGTGACCGACGCGCAGGGCACCGCGGGCCAGGCCGTCACCGGCGTCCGCAGCCTGACCCCGGCGAAGTCCGTGCCGGCCACCCCGTCCGTGCCGGCCACCCCGTCCGTCCCGGCCGTGCCCGCCGTTCCGGCCGCCCCGGCCGTGCCCGCCGTGCCCGCCGTGCCGGCCAACGTGACCGACGCCCTCCCGGCCGCCCCGGCCATGCCCGCCGTCCCGGCCAACGTCACCGACGCCCTCCCGGCCACCCCGGCCGTCCCGTCCGTGCCCGCCGTCCCGGCCGCCCCCGCGGTGCCCGCCGTCCCGGCCAACGTCACCGACGCCGTCGCCGTCCCGGCCGTGCCCGCCGACCTGGCCGACCTGACCAACGCCGCCAACATCCCGGCGCTGCCGGCCCTCCCGGTTCAGGCCGTCTGAGCCGCAGCCGGCACCACCGGCTCCCGGTCGCGGCGGCGACCGATGCCGGAACACCCATGAACAGCCGGGCGGACCTCTGTGGGGGAGGTCCGCCCGGCCTTGGTGTATTTGCGCGGCAACAAGCCGCCGTCCACTACGAGTTGGGCACCCGCAGCCGTTCCCAGCTGACCCTCCCCGGCACCCCGTCCGCGTCCTTGCCACGGAAGCCGAGCTTGCGCTGCCAGGCCGCGTACGACGCGCGGTCCGCCTCGGTCCACTCCGGACCGGGGCCTTCTTCGTAGCGGTCGCACCCCTCGGCGACCAGCCGTTCACCCATCGCCGTGATCACCGGGCTGCTGGTCCCCGACCGGAAGAAGTCCCGGCCCGGAAACGGTTCGTACCGCGGATGCTGCGGTTCCGGCGGCGTCGGCCCCGAGCCGTCCGGCTCCGTGCCGTCCGTTTCCGGCGCGCCCTCCGCCGGCTTCGCCAGCCGCTTCTTGACCCGGCCGCGCAGGTCATCCATCGCGATACCGCGCGGATCGACCTTCCCGGGCTGCCACTCCTTGTGGCCTATCACCGAGCGTTCGTTCCAGCCGTGCGCCCGGCAGATCGCGGCCGACACCTTCTCCATGGCGACCCGCTGCTCCTCGGGCCACGGGTCCTTGCCGTCCCCGAGGTTGATGCACTCGAAGCCGTAGAAGTGACGGTTGCCGTCGGTGTCCGCCTCGTTGTCCGTCGGCAGGTCCGGGTCCTCGTTGATCACCGCGCGCAGTACGTCACCGTCGCCGAGCCCGGCGTGGTTGGCGCGGCCGTTGCCGACGAGATGGACCTCGCCCTTTTTGTCGATCACGCCCAGACACAGCGGCCCCGGCAGATCGGAGCGCCCGTCGTAGCAGAGGTCCACCGAACTGTCGGTGCCCTCCGTGGCGGTGTGGTGGATCATCACGCCGTGCGTCGGGCCCCAGGGGCCCTTCGCATTGCGATTGTGCGTACGCCAGCTGCGGACCTCATGGACCACCAGGCCCTCGTCGCGCAGTGCCTTCAGCAGCCGGCTCGCGGTCAGCGGGGTGGCCATCAGGCGATTCCTTCCTCGTCGACCGCGGCTGCGGCCGGGGCGGCGCAGCCGGTGATCCGTATCGGCCGGTGGAGCGGTGCGCGCCGGGTGCGTCGGCGAAAGCGGTCACGGGCCGGTTGACGGACGGGGTGACGGATGGGGTGACGGTGGTGATGCCGCGGATGCGGCGGGGAAGCTCTTCCGCATAAACGGGGGAGAGGTCGTATGTGTCGGCATTCCCCGCCAATCCCTTCGGGCGCCGAGTGCGAGGACACCGGGAAATCGAGAAAGGGGACGGAGGGCGGCCGCCGGGGCGTGTGACTCCTGGTGCGTAAGTATGCGTATGTGCTCAACACAGTGTCCGTAAGCGGGAGTTGAAGGGTCAAGAGGCCATTCCGGACACCGCCTGCGGAGGTCTTGTGCACGGGAGTCGCCACTTCTTCCCAACTGGATTCCCGCGGTACCGGAACCGGAATCGCCTGAGACGGGGCGCACGGGGGCGTATCGGGAGGAGAGCGCGAACCGCGCGCAACATGCGAGCGCACGGTGAGTGACAACGGAGTCGGCGGCCGGCCGGGCGCGGAGCACATCCGTGCCACATATGCGTGCGGGACGGAGGAAATCCACCCGACAACATGCGGAAATCCCAGGGAGGCGTAACTTGGCCAAAAGATCTGTGATGGTAATCACCGCTGGAGTGTGATCTGCGATTTAGGGCGTCAGCTCCTGCGGCGATAACCTGCCGGACGGACATGCCGCGTATCCGGTCTCCGTGTACGCCTCCCCTGTGACAGCGCCGTCACGTTGCCCTTCGCGGCACGCCCATCGCAGACGAACGAACCGCGATCACTACGGCGATTCTGAGAAGACAAGGGACGGACGCGCGTGGACCTGTTCGAGTACCAGGCGAGGGACCTCTTCGCCAAGCACGGTGTACCGGTGCTGGCCGGTGAAGTCATCGACACGCCTGAGGCGGCGCGCGAGGTGACCGAGCGGCTCGGCGGCCGGTCGGTCGTCAAGGCGCAGGTCAAGGTGGGTGGCCGAGGCAAGGCCGGCGGCGTCAAGCTGGCCTCCGACCCGCAGGACGCGGTCGACAAGGCCGGCCAGATCCTCGGTATGGACATCAAGGGCCACACGGTCCACAAGGTGATGCTGGCCGAGACCGCGCCGGAGATCGCCGAGGAGTACTACGTCTCGTACCTCCTCGACCGCACCAACCGCACCTTCCTGGCCATGGCCTCCGTCGAGGGCGGCATGGACATCGAGGAGGTCGCGGCCACCAAGCCCGAGGCCCTCGCCAAGATCCCGGTGAACGCCAACGAGGGTGTCACCAAGGAGAAGGCCCAGGAGATCGTCGCCGCGGCGAAGTTCCCGGCCGAGGTCGCCGACCAGGTCGCCGACGTGCTCGTCACCCTGTGGAAGACCTTCATCGCCGAGGACGCGCTCCTCGTCGAGGTCAACCCCCTGGCCAAGGTCGCCAGCGGCGAGGTCATCGCCCTCGACGGCAAGGTCTCCCTGGACGCCAACGCCGAGTTCCGTCAGCCGGAGCACGAGGCGCTGGAGGACAAGGACGCAGCCAACCCGCTCGAGGCTGCGGCCAAGGCCAAGGGTCTGAACTACGTCAAGCTCGACGGCCAGGTCGGCATCATCGGCAACGGCGCGGGTCTCGTCATGAGCACCCTGGACGTCGTCGCCTACGCCGGCGAGAAGCACAACAACGTCAAGCCCGCCAACTTCCTCGACATCGGTGGCGGCGCCTCCGCCGAGGTCATGGCGAACGGCCTGGAGATCATCCTCGGCGACCCGGACGTCAAGTCCGTCTTCGTCAACGTCTTCGGTGGCATCACCGCCTGTGACGAGGTCGCCAACGGCATCGTTCAGGCCCTGGAGCTGCTCAAGTCCAAGGGCGAGGACGTCAACAAGCCCCTGGTCGTGCGCCTCGACGGCAACAACGCGGAGCTCGGTCGCGAGATCCTGTCGAAGGCCAACCACCCGCTGGTGCAGCGTGTGGACACCATGGACGGCGCGGCCGACAAGGCCGCCGAGCTGGCTGCTAAGTAAAGGACGAGGACACAACAACCATGGCTATCTTCCTGACCAAGGAAAGCAAGGTCATCGTCCAGGGCATGACCGGTGCCACTGGCATGAAGCACACCAAGCTGATGCTCGGTGACGGCACCAACATCGTCGGCGGTGTGAACCCGCGCAAGGCCGGCACGAGCGTCGACTTCGACGGCACCGAGGTACCCGTCTTCGGCTCCGTCGCCGAGGCGATGGAGAAGACCGGCGCCAACGTGTCCGTGCTCTTCGTGCCGCCGGCCTTCGCCAAGGCCGCCGTCGTCGAGGCGATCGACGCCGAGATCCCGCTGGCCGTCGTGATCACCGAGGGCATCGCGGTCCACGACTCCGCCGCCTTCTGGGCGTACGCCCAGGCCAAGGGCAACAAGACCCGGATCATCGGCCCGAACTGCCCCGGCCTGATCACCCCCGGCCAGTCCAACGCCGGCATCATCCCGGGCGACATCACCAAGCCCGGCCGCATCGGTCTCGTGTCCAAGTCCGGCACGCTGACCTACCAGATGATGTACGAGCTCCGTGACATCGGCTTCTCCTCGGCCGTCGGCATCGGTGGCGACCCGGTCATCGGCACCACGCACATCGACGCCCTGGAGGCGTTCGAGGCCGACCCCGACACCGACCTGATCGTGATGATCGGCGAGATCGGCGGCGACGCCGAGGAGCGTGCGGCCGACTTCATCAAGGCCAACGTCTCCAAGCCGGTCGTCGGCTACGTCGCGGGCTTCACCGCGCCCGAGGGCAAGACCATGGGCCACGCCGGCGCCATCGTCTCCGGCTCCTCCGGCACCGCCCAGGCGAAGAAGGAGGCCCTGGAGGCCGCCGGCGTCAAGGTCGGCAAGACCCCGTCCGAGACCGCGCGGCTGGCCCGCGAGATCCTCGGCGGCTGATTGGCGTTCCCGCGCCGCCGGATCCGTCCTGCGGCGCAGTGCTCCGGACGCGGGCCCGTACCCCTTGGGGTGCGGGCCCGCGCCCGTTCCGGGGGCCCGTAAGGATCAGCGGAGCTCGGGGGCCAGCCGGGCCTGCCGGATCTTCTTCCGTACGGCCGCGTTCCCCTGCTCCCGTGCCGCGTTCCGCTGGTCCCGTGCTGCGTTCCGGTGATCCCGGGCCTCCGTGCCCCGGTGCCGGGCCGGTGCCGTCCGGGTGTGCGCCGCGGTCGCCCGGGCCCGCTCCGGCGGCGTGTAGTGGTCCGGGGTGAGAGCCATCATCACCAGCGTCACCAGCGCGAACAGCCCGGTTCCCCCGAAGACTGCCCGGGTGGTCAGCCGGGCGCTGCGCTCGCTGCCGCTCCGCACGTCTTGCGCAGCGGGCGGCGTCGCCCGCGCCACGGCCGGCAGCGCGGTGATCCGGGCCCGCAGGATCTCGCCCTGCCGTGCCGGCGGCTGCCCGTCGAGCCCCAGCCCCGGCACCAGCCCGGCGAGCCGCTCGCGTGCGTGTGCCAGCCGCGCCGCCGTGGCCGGGACGCTCGCCTCGATCTCGGCCGCGGTCTCCGCCGGCCCGAGCCCGACCACGTCGTGCAGCAGCAGCACCCGCCGGTACGGGGCGGGCAGGCGCAGCAGGGCCGGCAGCAGCGCGCGGTCCGACGGCCCGGCGGCCGACGCCCTCCGCAGGCCGCGGGCGGTCCGCAGCCCGGGGCAGAGCCGGTGCCACGGCGTCAGCGCGTACTCGTACACCGCCGCCCGCACCCACCCCACCGGATCCGGATCCACCGCGACCTCCGGCCAGCGCTGCCAGGCCAGCCGGAACCCCCGCTCCACGGCCCGCCGGGCGAGCCACGGCCGCCCGGTGAGCAGATACGCCTGCTGGGTCAGCGCCGCTGCGTGCCGGGTGTGGAGATCGTCGAAGGCGGTGGCGGCCTGCTCGCGCTGGGTCATACAGAGCAGTGTGGAAAACCCGCCGCGTCGGCGCGGTGCGACACGTCGGGCATTTCACCAGTACATGGCCGAAAGGTGTCTTGTTGGCAGCATGGCGGCGTGAGCCAGTTGATCGAGCGCGGCCCCACGTTGTCCTCGCACGGCCGGACCGCCGCCCAGCGTTCCTCCGCGATCGGCGCGGCCTTCCTCGGCGGTGTGACGGCCGCCGGTCTCGGCCTCGGCGCGCTGACGGTCGCCGTGCTGCTGCTCTGGGTCGCCTCCCCCTACCCCGACAGCGGCCCCTCCCGGGCCCTGCATCTCGCCGCCGACCTGTGGCTGCTGGCGCACGGCGGCGACCTCGTACGCACCACCGCCCACGCCGCCGCCCCGGTCGCCGTGCCCCCGCTGCTGCTCGCCGTCCTCCCGGTATGGCTGCTCCACCGCGCCGCCCGGCACGCCCTGGCCACCTCGGCCGACGGCCCGCCCGGCCCCGCCCCGTCCACCGGCCACGCCGCGGACGCCGCCCACCGGGTCGCGCCGCGCACCCTGCTCGGTGCGCTGCTCGCCGGGTATCTGCTGATCGTGGCCGGTGCGCTGATCTACGCCTCGGGCGGACGGCTGCGGGCCGAGCCGCTCAGCGTGCTGCTGTGCGTACCGGCCACCACCGCCGCCATCCTCGGCGGCACGGCCTGGCGCCTCCTCCGTCACCCCGGCACCGAGCTGCTGCCCGCCAAGGTCCTGCGGCTCAGGTCCAGGGCACCGCGCCGGCTCCGGGCCTTCCTCGGCGGCTCCCGGGTCGCCGCCGCCCGCCGAGGCACCGTCTGCCGGGCCGCCGGCGCCGCCCTCGGCGCCCTGCTGGCGGCCGGCGGTCTGCTCACCCTGCTCTCGCTCGGCCTGCACGCGGGCCGGGTACGCCATGACCTCCTCCAGCTGGCGCCCGACTGGGCGGGCCGCGCCACGGTGCTGCTGCTGTGCCTGGCCCTGCTCCCGAACGCGGCCGTCTGGGGCGCCGCGTACGGCCTGGGGCCGGGGTTCACCGTCGGAGCGGGCAGCACGGTCGCCCCGCTGGGGACCTCGGTACATCCCGTGCTGCCGCAGCTGCCATTGCTCAGCGGGCTGCCGGACGCCGGCCCCGGAAATCCGCTGACCTGGGCGGTGGCCGTCGTGCCCGTGGTGGCGGGAGTGCTGCTCGCCCGTGAAGCGGCCCGCTCCGCCACCGCGCCGAGTTCCCCGGGAGCCCCCTGGTCCTGGTGGGCGACGGCCTGTGTGGCGGCCCTGGGGGCCGGTGTCTGCGGTGTGGTCATGGCCGCGCTCGCGGGCCTCGCCGGCGGCGCACTGGGCACCGGCGCGCTCGCCGCCTTCGGCCCGAGTTGGTGGCGTACGGGCCTGGCGGCAGCGGCCTGGACCGCCCTGACCGGCATCCCGGCCGCGGTCGCGCTACGGGCCTGGTGGCTGCGGGCCCGGCGACGGGAGGCCGAGGCTCCGCGGCACGAGCCGGCACCGCAGGAGCCGGTGAGCGCGAAGGGCGAGGGCGGTGCCGCGACGGGCGACGGAGACGCCGCCGCGAAGGACGACAGTGGCACCGGCAGCGGCACCGAGAACGACCGGGGCACCGAGAACGACAGCGACGGCACGGGCCCGCCCGGCGCCCTCGCCGCGGTCCGGTGCGGCACGACCGTGCCGCCCGGGGGCACGGGGAACGGCGCGACCGGCCCCGACGCACCCGCGGACGACTGACGGCTCGGACCGGCACCCGGGCGCCTCCCGAGGCGTGCCGGTGGTTACTTCTGCGTGCTCAGCAGCGGCCGCAGCTCCTTGGGGAGCAGGTTCTCGCAGGACTTGCCGGCCGACTGCGTCAGGGCGTCGTTGACGCAGGTGAAGTAGTCGCGGTAGACGATCTGCACGGTGAAGGTCGCGGCCACCATCATCAGCGCCAGCGACGCGGTCACCAGCCCCGCGATCGCGGAGGTGACCTGCGGCCGGGTGGAGCCCGGCGTGGCCGGGGCGCCGGGCCGGTCGCCGCGGTCGGGCTGCTCGGCGGCGGGCGCGGGGCGCCCCTCCATGGCGGCGGTGGTCGCCGCGGCGGAGGTCTTCGCGGGGCTCGGCTTGGCACGCAGCGAGCTGATGCCCCAGTAGATCGCCAGCGCACTCAGCAGCAGCGCGACCTCCGGCAGGCTGAACAGCACGAAGAAGAACGACCACATACCGGCGAGGAGTGCGTAGCGCGCCCGGCGCTGGGCGGGGTCGGTGGGGTCCCAGCGCAGCCCGCCGGGGCCGCCGGGACCACCGGGGCCGCCCTGCTGGCCGTTGCGCCCGCCGGGCCGGGTGCCGAAGCCGCCGCTCTGCCGCCCCGGCTGCCGGGGGCTCCACTGGCTGCCCCAGCTCGGCGTCGACTCGTCCTGCGGCTGCTCCTCGTCGCCGTCGCCGTCCTGGCCGGACCGGTGCGGGGCGGGGTGGCGCGGGCGCCAGGCCTGGTCGGGGGTGCCGGCCGGCGGCGGGGCGAAGGGGTTGTCCCGCTCGGTGTCCGGGGAATCCGGGGCGGTGGGCTCCGACGACGAGGACGACGAGGACGACGACTTGCGCTCCCGCGGCAGCAGCACCACCCCGGGGGCGGTGGCGGGCAGCGGGAGCAGGAGGGCCGCGCGGCGGCGTCGGTCCGTCATCTGAGGTGTGTCTTCCCCTTGTCTCGTCCGCGCGCGGGCCTCGGCGGCCGGCGCGTGGTTACCACGAACTGCATGCAGTCTTACGCCTGACGCTACCTCCCGTGCCCGCCCCCGTCCCGTGGGGGCCGCGCGGTGTGCCGGTATCGTTGCTGACGGTCGGCGCCTTCGTAGGGTTCCCCGGATCTGCGGTACCCGCAGTCTTGTACGACCACACAAAGCACGCGAGATCGGAAAAGAGCCCCGCCGTGGCTTCCTCCCCACCCCCCGTCCAGCCCGCCCGACCCGGCCGCCCGGCCCGCATCGTCGCGCTCGTCTCCGGTTCCGGGACGAACCTTCAGGCGCTGCTGGACGCCATCGCCGAGCAGGGCCCGGAGGCGTACGGGGCCGAGATCGTGGCCGTCGGCGCCGACCGCGGTGCCATCGCCGGACTGGAGCGCGCCGCGGCCGCGGGGCTCCCGACGTTCGTCTGCCGGGTCAAGGACTACGACAGCCGTGCGGACTGGGATGCGGCGCTCACCGAGGCGACCGCCGCGTACGAGCCCGACCTGGTGGTCTCGGCCGGCTTCATGAAGATCCTGGGCAAGGAGTTCCTCGCCCGCTTCGGTGGCCGCACGGTCAACACCCACCCGGCGCTGCTGCCGAGTTTTCCCGGTGCCCACGGCGTGCGCGACGCACTCGCGTACGGCGCGAAGGTCACCGGATGCACCGTCCACTTCGTCGACGACGGTGTCGACACCGGCCCGATCATCGCCCAGGGCGTGGTCGCGATCCGGGACGAGGACGACGAATCCGCGCTGCATGAGCGCATCAAGGAAGTCGAGCGATCGCTGCTCGTCGAGGTCGTGGGGCATCTGGCCCGGCACGGCTACCGCATTGAGGGACGAAAGGTACGTATCTCGTGACCGCCACCGAAGGTACGAAGCGGCCCATCCGCCGCGCGCTGGTCAGCGTCTACGACAAGTCCGGGCTGGAGGAGCTGGCACAGGGTCTGCACGCGGCGGGCGTCCAGCTCGTCTCCACCGGATCGACGGCCGCGAAGATCGCCGCCGCCGGGGTGCCGGTCACCAAGGTCGAGGAGCTGACGGGCTTCCCCGAGTGCCTCGACGGCCGGGTCAAGACCCTGCACCCGAAGGTGCACGCCGGCATCCTGGCCGACCTCCGCCTGGAGGACCACCGCCAGCAGCTGGCCGGGCTCGGCGTCGAGCCGTTCGACCTGGTCATCGTCAACCTCTACCCGTTCCGGGAGACCGTGGCCTCCGGCGCCACCCCCGACGAGTGCGTGGAGCAGATCGACATCGGCGGCCCCTCGATGGTCCGCGCCGCCGCCAAGAACCACCCGTCGGTGGCCGTCGTCGTCAACCCCGCCCACTACGGCGAGGTCCTCAAGGCCGTCGCCGACGGCGGCTTCGAGCTGGCCGGGCGCAAGAAGCTGGCGGCGGAGGCCTTCCAGCACACCGCGGCGTACGACGTGGCCGTCGCCTCCTGGTTCGTCGACGGCTACGCGGACGACTCCGCCTTCCCCGAGTTCCTCGGCGCCACCTACTCCCGCAAGAACGTCCTGCGCTACGGCGAGAACCCGCACCAGGGCGCCGCGCTGTACGTGGACGGCAGCGGCGGGCTCGCGGAGGCCGAGCAGCTGCACGGCAAGGAGATGTCGTACAACAACTACACGGACACCGACGCCGCGCGCCGGGCCGCGTACGACCACAGCGAGCCCTGCGTCGCGATCATCAAGCACGCCAACCCGTGCGGTATCGCGGTCGCCGCGGATGTCGCCGAGGCGCACCGCAACGCGCACGCCTGTGACCCGCTGTCCGCCTTCGGCGGCGTCATCGCCGTCAACCGCCCGGTCTCCGTGGCGATGGCCGAGCAGGTCGCCGAGATCTTCACCGAGGTCATCGTGGCCCCCGGCTACGAGGACGGCGCGGTCGAGATCCTCGCCCGCAAGAAGAACATCCGGGTGCTGCGCTGCCCCGAGGCGCCGTCGAACCCGGTAGAGGTCAAGCCGGTGGACGGCGGCGCGCTGCTCCAGGTCACCGACCGGCTCCAGGCCGAGGGTGACGACCCGGCGAACTGGACGCTGGCCAGCGGTGCCGCGCTGCCCGCCGGGGAACTGGCCGAGCTGGCCTTCGCCTGGCGGGCCTGCCGCGCCGTCAAGTCCAACGCGATCCTGCTCGCCAAGGACGGCGCCACGGTCGGCGTCGGCATGGGCCAGGTCAACCGCGTCGACTCCGCGAAGCTCGCGGTGCAGCGCGCGGGCGAGGAGCGGGCGCGGGGCTCCTACGCCGCCTCCGACGCCTTCTTCCCGTTCCCCGACGGCTTCGAGGTGCTGGCCGAGGCCGGCGTCAAGGCTGTGGTCCAGCCCGGTGGTTCGGTCCGCGACGAGCAGGTCGTCGAGGCCGCGCAGAAGGCCGGCGTGACGATGTACTTCACGGGCACCCGGCACTTCTTCCACTGAGCCGCGAAAACGCCCCGAGGGCCGCACCCCCGCGTGGGGTGCGGCCCTCGGTCGCTCGCGTCCGCCGTGCTCAGTAACGCGGCCGGTTGAACCAGGCGTTGCCCTCGTCCTTGGAGACGAAGACCAGCACCAGGACGCCGAGGACCGTGTGCACCAGGCCGATCGGGAACGTGCACAGGCTCAGGATGATGTTGGCGACACCGAAGACGATGGTGCCGACCCGCACCCCGCCACCGCCGTTGGCGAACTGGAGGGCCAGCGTGATCGCGGTACCGGTGAAGATCACGATGATCACGATCACCGCGATCAGCAGGCCCTTGCCGACATTCATCGCCGTGATGTCGTCCGCGGCGGCGTACGGCGAGGCCTCGTGCGAGGCCTTGCTGACGCCGCCCAGCCCCATCACCGCGAGGACCAGGCCGATGAGGTTCAGACCGGACAGCACGAACAGCAGCACCCGGGCGGCCTTGACGCCGCCGGGCATCACCGTGGGGTACTGCGGCTGCATCCCGGGCATGGGGCCGCCCGGGTAGCCGCCGTACGGGGCCATCGGCTGCTGCGGCTGCGGAGGCTGCTGGGGATAGCCGTAGTTGGGCTGCTGCCCCGGCGGCGGACCATAGGGATTCTGGTTGGGGTAGCTCACGAGCGGTGTCCTTCGGGCGACTTGAGGCGGTATCGGCGAGCGCCGCGAAGGCCCCGATCGCGGCTGCGAGGGGGCCTTCGCGGGCTGTTCAGGGCGTCCGTGCAGCCCAGAGCGGGCTTACTTGACGCTCACGACCACGGTGCCGGCGAGCTTGTCCGCCCAGGTCTGGCTCTTGTCGTCCCACAGCGGCCACAGCCAACCGAGGCCGCACAGCAGGCCGTTCAGGTAGCGGCAGAGGTAGCGCACGAAGGTCATGCCGAAGCCGAGGGGCTGGCCGGTGGCCTCCTTGATGACCTTGACGCCCAGCGCCTTCTTGCCCGGGGTCTGGCCGGAGGCGCCTTCCTTGGCGATGAGGAAGAAGGTCCCGCCGATCATGATCAGCCACGCGAGCGCGATCATGATGATGGCGCCGACCGGCGTGCTGCTCGCTGCGGCGTCGTTGGCCGCGTTCTGCATGCAGGTGTAGTCACCCGTCTGGCAGCTGGAGTAGTCCGGGGTGGAGACCGAGCTGGCCGCCATGACACCCGCGATGATGTACAGGATGATCGGCACCGCGGCGATGATCAGGCCGTCGAGCAGGAAGGCGCCCAGCCGGGCACCCCAGCTCGCGTAACCCGTGGGCATGCCCATGCCCGGCATCCCCGGCTGGCCGTAAGGCGCCCCCTGCTGCGGGTAGCCGCCGTAGGCCTGCTGCTGCGGAACGGCCTGCTGCTGGGGGTAGCCGTACGGCTGCTGCTGCGGGGCCTGCTGGGGGTAGCCGTAGCCGGGCTGGCCCTGCTGCGGGACCGGGGGCTGCTGGCCGTACGGGCCCTGCGGCGCCTGCGGCTGCTGCTGCCCGTACGGGTTGTTCGGGTCACCAAAACTCATCTGCTGTTTTCCTCCGTTGGGTCAGTGGGGGACACAAGGCGTGACGCGGAGGAAAAACAGGATTCACTGGCCACCCCCCGACGAAGCCTGCGGCACTGCGGCGTCAATCCTTCTAGTTGCGCATTCACTCTGTCCAGTCAAGGGGTCTCACCGTTGTCCAAGTGCAATGATCAATTCCGGCCACGGAGGCCCTGCATGCCCTGATTGGAACGTTGCCGCCCTCATCCGGGAGGATGGGGGGTATGACTGCCCAGATTCTGGATGGCAAGGCCACCGCAGCCGCTATCAAGTCCGAGCTCGCCACCCGCGTGGAGGCCCTGAAGGCCAAGGGTGTGCAGCCCGGCCTCGGCACCCTGCTGGTCGGCGACGACCCGGGCAGCCGCTGGTACGTCAACGGCAAGCACCGCGACTGCGCCCAGGTCGGCATCGCCTCGATCCAGCGCGAACTGCCGGAGACCGCCACCCAGGAAGAGATCGAGGCCGTCGTACGGGAGCTGAACGAGGACCCCGCCTGCACCGGCTACATCGTCCAACTCCCGCTCCCCAAGGGCATCGACGCCAACCGCGTCCTGGAGCTGATGGATCCGGCCAAGGACGCCGACGGACTGCACCCGATGAGCCTGGGCCGGCTGGTGCTCGGCATCGAGGGCCCGCTGCCCTGCACCCCGTACGGCATCGTCCAGCTGCTGCGGCGGCACGAGGTCGAGATCAAGGGCGCGCACGTGGTGGTCGTCGGCCGCGGTATCACCATCGGCCGCCCCATGCCGCTGGTGCTCACCCGCAAGTCCGAGAACGCCACGGTGACCCAGTGCCACACCGGCACCCGGGATCTGTCGTCGCACCTCAAGCAGGCCGACATCATCGTCGCCGCGGCCGGTGTGCCGCACATCATCAAGCCCGAGGACGTCAAGCCCGGTGCGGCCGTCCTGGACGTCGGCGTCAGCCGTGACGAGGCCGGCAAGATCGTCGGCGATGTGCACCCCGGTGTCGCCGAGGTGGCCGGCTGGGTCGCCCCCAACCCGGGCGGTGTCGGCCCGATGACCCGCGCCCAGCTGCTGGTCAACGTCGTCGAGGCCGCCGAGCGCGCGGCCGGCTGAGCGCGGCGGGACCTGAGACCCTTGTCTGTGACAGACGTATCCGGAGACCGGAAGGGACTGCCCGCCATGGGTGCCGAAGCGCATTCGGATGGAGCCTCCGAGCCGCAGCGCTCCTCGCGCCGCTTTCCGACGCTGACCCGCGACACGGCCCGCCCGGAGGGCGGCGGCCGCGCGGCCGCGGGCGGCTACCCCGCGCCCGCCCGGCAGTGGCCGCTGCTCAGCGTCATGGGCGGGGTCGCGGCCGGTCTGCTGCTCGTGGCGCTCGACGCGTTCCGTATCGGCGTGCTGGTGATCGGGCTCTCCCTGCTGGCCGGCGCGGTGCTGCGGTGGGCGCTGCCGTCGGTGGGCATGCTGGCCGTCCGCTCCCGCTTCACGGACATGGCGACCTACGGTCTGCTCGGCTTCGTGATCGTGATGCTGTCGCTGATGGTGCAGCCCAAGCCGTGGATCCACATCCCGTTCCTGGACGACATCGTGCACTTCACGGTGCGCTAGCCCTCCCTGGCGATGACGGCGGCCCGCCCCTCCCCTTCGGGAGGAGGCGGGCCGCCGCCGTGCTGTGACGCGGTGTCCTACCCGGCCGGCCGGGTCAGCGCACGCACCACTTGTTGGAGTAGATGGTCATGAGGTTGCTGCCGATGAGGCGCCAGCCGGTGCCACGGTTCAGCTTCGCGTGCCGGCCCCGGTAGTTGGGCTTCTCGTAGACGGTCACGCTGCACTGGCTGCCGTTGTTGTACGCGGACAGCGGGTAGTTGAAGGCACCGCCATAGGGCTTGAGGTTCCGGTTGTTCGACCTGACCTTCTTCGGTGTGCCCTTGAAGTTCGTCCTCGGGTAGACGCACAGATAGGTGCGGGGGCAGTTGGCCGGCGCCCGCTGGACGGTGACCGAGGCGTGCTTGGCCGGTGCGGGGGCGGCGGACGCGCCGGCGGCGGGGGCCAGTGCCAGGCCCCCGGAGACCGCCGCGGCGGCCGCGGCGAGGGCGATGTGCTTGCGGACGTTCATGGTGTGGGTTCCTCCCCGTGGACGGCGGAGGCGGCACGCGTCGTCCGCGCCGCCCGCTGATTGCGCCACCGACTGTGCGCCCACCCGCCGTTGTCCGGCCAAGGGGACCGCCCCGGTGGGGACGCCGTGGGATGTCCCACCCGCTGACCTGCGGGGACGGCACCGCACCGGAGGCTTCGGTGGGACGGGGCGGGGGCCGGACAGCGGCCCGGACAGCGGTCCGGACGGCATGCGGAACGGCAAAGGGCGGAAACGGAGGGGGCATCCGCGCCATCATCGGCGACAAAGGGGGCCATGGCCTCGGGGGAGAACGAACGCGTATGGGGTGGGACATGTCGCGTTGGAGCGTGCTGCCCGCATCGCTGGACCATCGGGTGCGGCAACTCGTCGTGCAACTACGGAGGTTGAAGGACCACAGCGGGCTGAGCCTGGCCGCGCTCGCCGCCCGCACTCCGTACAGCAAGTCGTCCTGGGAGCGCTATCTCAACGGGAAGAAGCTGCCGCCGGCCGGTGCCGTGGAGGCGCTGGCCCGGCTCTGCGGGGCCGATGTGACCCGGCTGCTGGCGTTGCACGAGGTCGCCGCGCAGGCATGGAGCGCCGGACGGCCGGTGCCGGAAGCCCGGCCACAGGCCTCGCGGGCTCCGTCGGCCCCGTCGGTCCCGTCGGTCCCGCCGGGCCGGGGCGGGCCGCCCCCACAGACGGCGGGGGACGAGGCGCCGCACCCCGCCGTGGCCACCGTTCCCGCCGCCGGTCGTCAGGTGCCGCTCGGGCCGCTCGTCCTGGGCGCGCTGGCCGTGCTGGTCGTGGCGCTGCCGGTGCTGCGTCCCTGGCAGGACCAGCTCGGCGCCGGACGCGGTACGGGCGCCGCGATGGCCGGCCGCGACCTCGGTGCCGCACCGGAGTTCACGCCGCGGCCGGGGGAGACCTTCGACTGCCGTCTCCAGCGCCGGGACGGCGCCCTGTATGCCGGGCACAGCCGTACGGGTACCGCGGTCCTGGGCAGCGGCGCGGAGGGCTGGGACGTCGTCGAGGCCCAGTGCCTGCTGCGCCGCCACGGGTACGACCCGGGCGTCGTGGACGGCGTCGTCGGCGGCCGCACCCTCCGCGCCGTCAAGCGCTTACAGGCCGGATCGGGGCTGCCCACGGACGGGATCGTGGACCCCGCGACCTGGAAGGCGCTGCGCCGGTGAGCGGGCCCGGCGGTGAGCCGCGGGGTGGCGTCGAGTGTTCCCGGCTGGCCGCGGGGCTGCGGGAGTTACGGGCGCGCACCGGGCTGAGCCTGGCCGCGCTCGCCGCCCGTACCCCGTACAGCAAGTCGTCCTGGGAGCGCTATCTCAACGGCAAGAAGCTGCCGCCCCGGGACGCGGTCGAGGCGCTGTGCCGGCTGGCGGGCGAACCGGCCGGCAGGCTGGTGGCGCTGTGGGAGCTGGCGGACGCGGCCTGGAGCGGACGGGGCCGGTCCGGCGCGGCGCAGGTCCGGGACGGGGGGAGTGCGGCGGCCCACGGGCCGGGGAGGGCAAGTGCGCCGGGTACGGCCGCGGTTGCGGCGGCCGGGCCCCCGGTGGACGGCGAGGCCACGACCCGGTGGGCGCCGCCGCCGGCCCGGCGGGTGGCGGGCCTGGTGGCCGGCGCCGGGGCCGGCGGAGTGGCGCTCGTCGCGGCGCTGGCCGTCTGGACGGCGGTCGGCGCGCACGGCCCGGTGAGGGGCGACGTGCCCGAGACCCTCCAGGTGACCGGCTGCCGGGCGGCGGCCTGCGACGGCAAGGACCCGGAGTCGATGCGCTGCGATCTCCCGGAGCTGGTGCGGACGCCCGTGGAGCGCACCGCGGCCGGCGGCGAGCAGGTGCAACTGCATTACGGCACGGTGTGCGGCGCGGCCTGGGGGCGGGTCCGGGGCGGCCGGATCGGGGACCGGGTCGAGGTGGTGGTGCCGGGGGTGACACCGCGGTCGGTGCGGGTGCTGGACCGGTTCGACGCCGAGGACTCGCTCGTCACGCCGATGGCGGCGGCTCGCGGGCCCGAGGGCGTCCGGCTGTGCCTCTATCCGGCGGGCGGCGGGGCCAGGGAATGCTTCTCGGCATAGTGCCTGACCGGGGCCTATATTGATGCCATCTTGGCCGGTTCTTGTCAGGATACGTACGGAAGTCGTCTGGACTCCGTCGGAAATGCCACACTGCTGGGGTCACGGGTGCACGGATGGGTGACGTATGTCCGCATGCTCCCGTGTGCCCGTGAAGGGGTACGCCGTCCTCACCGGGGGCGTCCCACGGGGAGCAAGGAGGGCGGACCAGGGGGGCCGCGCTCGGGCACGTACGCGGGGGGAATAGGGGGAGGCAATGCCTCGCTGGAAGGCGCTGCCGGAGGAACTGGACCCGCAGGTGCGGGAGTTCGCCGGTCAGCTGCGCAGGCTCGTGGACCGCAGCGGCCTCAGTGTCGCCGCCCTCGCGGACGCCACGGGCTACAGCAAAACGTCCTGGGAGCGCTATCTCAACGGGCGGCTGCTGCCACCGCAGCGCGCCGTGGTCGCGCTCGCCGAGGCGACCGGCGCGAATCCCGCCCACCTCACCACGCTGTGGGAGCTGGCCGAACGGGCCTGGAGCCGCGCGGAGATGCGGCAGGACGTCACCATGGAAGCGATCAGCGTGGCCCAGGCGCGCGCCGCGCTCGGATGGGACGCCGACCAGGCCGAACCCCCGGCGAAGAGCGCGAAATTCACCAAGGGGACGAAGGCCGCACCGGCGCCCGGCACGACACAGCTGCCGTCGGTACCCCAACAGCGGCGCACGGACACCCCGTCGGCCGCGGACTTTCCCGAATGGGCCGCGGCCGCCGGCCCGTCCCCGGCGGCACCCGCGGCGCAGGCCCCGGCCCGGCGCACCCGCCGCGGCCGGACCCTCATGTACGCCGCCGGCGCGGCCGGTGTGGCGCTGATCGCCGGCGCGGCCTTCCTCCTGTTCAACCCCGGCAGCGGCACGGCCAAGAAGACGGCGGCCTCCCGCCCCGCGGCCGCGCCGAGCACCAAGCAGGTCCTGCCGGCCGGGGTGCGCTGCACCGGCGCCGGCTGCGTGGGCAAGGACCCGGAGGCGATGGGCTGCGGCGGAGCGCATGCCATCACCCCGTCCCGCGGCCGGGCGGGCCGGGCGGTGATAGAGGTCCGCTACAGCAAGATCTGCCACACGGCCTGGGCCCGGATCAGCCGGGCGGCGCCGGGCGACCAGGCCACGCTCAGCGCCGGCGGCCACAGCGCCACGGCACGGGCCGAGCGGAACGGCGCCGCCTACACCCCGATGGTCGAGGTGACCGGCGACCCGGCGAAGGTCGCGGCCTGCGGGACGACCGTGGCGGGCGTGAAGGGCTGCTCCCGTCCGGTTCCGGCCACGCCGGCCGGGGCGCCGTCCGAGGCCAGGCCATAAAGAACAAGCTCAGTGGAAACGACGATGGAGTCGGCACTGTGCTTCCATCACGCTGTCGAGCGACGACCACGAAGGGATTGCCGCCGGCATCGGCGGCTGTGGAAGCTGACCCGCTCGGGCTGCTACGCCTACTACGTCGGCATCGCGCACTTCATGGCCGCCCTTTCGCTCGATGTGCCTACTCAGCGCGCTGGATCGACGGCCAGCAGCTCACCCGGGAACGGTGGTGTGATCTGGCCACCGCCCGGCGCGACCGCGTGCGCATCGCTCGATAAGTCGCTGCGGCCCCGCCATGCCGGCCGGGCCGCAGGCGCGTGGATGCGGTCAAGTGTTGAGGTCCAGGACGTGGACCGGCTCACTAGTTCCACCCGTTCCGAGGTGATGCCGGGTTCCCACATGGCGTCTTGGAGGCATGCCGCCGGTGTAACCGAACCGGCCGGAATGCATCTGAAATGTGGCCTGAATTGCAAAGGGTTTCACCTTGTGACGGGCATCACCACTTATTGTGCAGAATCTGACTTGCCTGAGCATTAAATCCCTCATAAAGTCAGTTCAGTTGACCACGCACGGGGGGTGCTATAGCGAGTCAACGGGGCATTCTCTCGTGCGCTTCGAACTATAAGCTCAGGGGGAATTGGATTATGAGGCTTCTTTCGAAGAGGGCTGCGCGAGCTGCGGCTGTCGGGGGAGTGATCCTCGCTGCCATGGGTTCTACGGTGGCCTACGCCGGAACGTCCTCGACCGAGTTGAGTAATGGGCGATTGAGCTTCGAAGCATTCAATGGACGCGAAGCAAGTCTTCCGGCAAGCAAGTTCTACTCCGCCACGCAGTACAAGAAGACCAGCGGCGGTACTGTCACTGTGGTATTCGGTATGACCACAGAAAGCATTCTCGTGAAGAGCCCCGCCAAGACCGTGAAGAAGGGGCAGAAGGTCGGGCATTCCTGGGGCGGCCGAAGTGTCGCCGACACGGGGGACTGCAGCGCCACTGGCTTCATGAAGTCGAACGGCTCCACGTACTACACACCTCCGGTCAACCGGCTCTGCTGATCTAGGGGGTGCACGCAGAATGCCCGATGCCTCTGCAACGCGCCGTCCGGTTCGCTCCGGACGGCGCATCGGGTAGCAGGGTATCTATCATCTGCGTGCACCCTTTCTTTGCCTCTCGCCTCCGCTCACCTTGAGAGACACCTACGGTGATTGAAGCCTCCATCAACGCACTACCCGGCCTGGTCTCGCTCTTTGTCGTTGCCACGGTACTGCTTGGTCTGCCGGCGGCACTCATTGCCGGGGCCAAGAAAAAACCCATCGCTCTGTCACTGTTGTTCGCAGCAACGCTGGCCGGCATCCTCACCGTGACCATGACCCCGGGCAGCAGAGGCGTTGGGCAAGTCCGTGTATGCGACGCCGGTCTTCCCTTTGATGCCTTCCTCACCTCTGAGTCGGCACAGCTGAACTTCTTGCTGTTCGTCCCGATGTCGGTCACAGCGACCCTGCTCTTCCGTCGCCCCGTCAGCGTGGCTGCCGGCTCGGTAGCGCTGGCCTTCTCCATCGAGCTTGCCCAGGCGTGGATTGCGGAGGGTCGTGCGTGTACCTACGACGACATCACCGCGAACGCCATCGGAGGGGTCGGGGGTGTGCTCTGCGCCACCGTGTACCTCTGGGTAAAAAAGCGCCAAGCCCCGTTCACTCTCAGGGACACCCTGTGGGGCACGGGAGTAGCCGCTGTCGCTGGCGCGGCACTCACAGCTGCCTTCCATTTCTCTATCACCACCGTTGACGGCGACGCGAGACAAAACCAAGCCCAGCAAAAGTTTCGTGATACCGATCAGCAGGACCAGTGGATGAACCGGACGGTTGCCAAAATCTTTGGTCGGCAGGCAGAAGTCACGGAAACTGGAATCCAAGAACTGGGGCACGGGCGTTGGCGTCTCACCGCTAGTACAACGCGTGGTGAAATCTCTGCTCTCTGGCCGGAGCGTAAGCTCGAAAGCGTGTGGTCAAAGAACAATAAGGATGATGGCGGAAACCTGACCGACGCAGAGATGAAGACGGCGGCAGAACACTTCGCAAAAGAATGGTTTCCGGACGAGGTGGCAGGGTCCAAAGCGAAATTTAGGGCCGTTGTAGAGCAGCATGGAGCGCATCTCCTTAACTATCGCCGCTATGTCCACGGGGTCATGATGCCGATGCGTCTGGACATCATCGTCACGACGTCAGGACGCATTATGGGAGTCACGGCACAGACCACCACTGACCCCTCACTGCCAAAGGTGACGGTCACAAAGAAGGAAGCCGAGAGGCTGGCAGAAAAGGCATCGGAACGAACTGATGCAAACCCTGTCTCACTGCTCGCCCGGCGCGTCAGTGGAAGCTGGCGACCTCTATGGATGATCGGCCTGAAGACGCACGGTTCTGAGGAGAACACGGAAACAGTGTTCCTCGATGCAGTGACCGGAAAACGAGTACAGCCCCAGAAGCCCGAAGCGCCAATGCCTGGACAGCCTGGCAAATCTGGCCTGCGATGACGGAACTTGCGGAGGGCTCAGCGCAGCTTGAATGCTGAACCTGCCGGCAGCGGTGTCGATGCTGCTGAAACTGAGCCCCCATCGCCCCGTTGATGTCCTTCAACCGGACAACAGCGGGGCTTCGTCGTGTCTGGACCTGCGCCACCGAAAGCACGCCACCAGACTCGAAAGCGCCCCTAGACGGTGGCCCAGGAGCCGAACTCGGAGGGCATCTCCGCTACTGGCCGCTGGAACGGAACTGCCAGATCACCTCTCGAACTGTCGCTGGCACGGGCGGAAACCGGCTCGGAGCGGGGGTCCGCCTGGCCTGCCCGGATGCCCGGGACCGCCGTCCGGAGGATGTCCGAAAGTCAGGGGGCATGCCCTCCGGGATCGCGGGCAGGCGAACGATTACCCCCCACGGGTGTGGCACAACTCGGCGGCCGCCCGCACTCCCCCCTCCTTAGAGCGGGTGGCCGCCGCCTCTCGCCCACGGGGGCCGCGCGGAGCGCACACCGGACCCCGCAAGCCCTGTTACGGGCGGCCGTACGGACCTCCCGGGGCGCCCGGTGAGGTGTCGCACACCGGCCCGTCGCCTGCCCCCGGCAGGGGTCCGATAGCCTGACGGCCGGGTCTCTCGATACCAAGAGACCTTGATAGCTGGGCAGGGACACCCACCGCCAACCATGGTGGTCCAGGGGCTTGCCCCCGGAAAACACCGCGCAGGAGATCGCCATGACCCGCACTCCCGTCAATGTCACCGTCACCGGCGCAGCCGGCCAGATCGGTTACGCACTGCTCTTCCGCATCGCTTCCGGTCATCTGCTCGGCGCCGACGTGCCGGTCAAGCTGCGCCTTCTGGAGATCCCCCAGGGTCTGAAGGCCGCCGAGGGCACCGCCATGGAGCTCGACGACTGCGCCTTCCCGCTGCTCCAGGGCATCGACATCTCCGACGACCCGAACGTGGCCTTCGACGGCGCGAACGTCGCGCTGCTCGTCGGCGCCCGCCCCCGTACGAAGGGCATGGAGCGCGGCGACCTCCTGGAGGCCAACGGCGGCATCTTCAAGCCGCAGGGCAAGGCCATCAACGACCACGCCGCGGACGACATCAAGGTCCTGGTCGTCGGCAACCCCGCCAACACCAACGCGCTGATCGCCCAGGCCGCCGCGCCGGACGTACCGCGCGAGCGCTTCACCGCGATGACCCGCCTGGACCACAACCGCGCGCTCTCGCAGCTCTCCAAGAAGACCGGCACCCCGGTGTCCGAGATCCGCAAGCTGACGATCTGGGGCAACCACTCCGCCACCCAGTACCCGGACATCTTCCACGCCGAGGTCGCCGGCAAGAACGCCGCCGAGGTCGTCAACGACCAGAAGTGGCTGGGCGAGGACTTCATCCCGACCGTCGCCAAGCGCGGTGCGGCGATCATCGAGGCTCGTGGCGCGTCCTCCGCCGCCTCCGCCGCCAACGCCGCCATCGACCACGTCCACACCTGGGTCAACGGCACCGCCGCCGGTGACTGGACCTCGATGGGTATCCCCTCGGACGGCTCCTACGGCGTCCCGGAGGGCCTGATCTCCTCCTTCCCCGTCACCACCAAGGACGGCAAGTACGAGATCGTCCAGGGCCTGGAGATCAACGACTTCTCCCGCGAGCGCATCGACGCGTCCGTGAAGGAGCTGGAGGAGGAGCGCGAGGCCGTCCGCGGTCTCGGCCTCCTCGGCTGACCCCGCGCCGCGGCCGCCCCACCCGGGCGGCACCGCAGCCCCACCGAGCCCGCACGGTCCACAACGGCCGTGCGGGCTCGGTCATGTCGGCTCGGTCATCCCGACTCGGTCATGTGCGCTCGGCCCGCAGCTCCCGTTCGCCGGCCTCCTGGCCACCGTCCGCCGCCACGGGCAGGCGCGCGCCCCGGCTGTCGGCGACCCGCAGCACATCGCCGAAGGACTGCGTGGTCGCCCGCAGCGCCAGCCGTAACGCGTGTTCCCCCGCCTTGCCGTCGTCCAGTACGGCCACCGCGCCCTTGAGCACCTCGGCACCGTCACACAACTGCTCCGCCTCGACCTCATCGGCCAGCCGCGACAGCACACCCCCGGCCCCGTCCGCCGACAAGAAGCACGGCTTCCCGCCCTCGCTCTCCCACGGCAGCAGGCGCAGCCCCGGCACCGGCGCGGGGACGGCATCCCGGTCGTAACTCATGCTCAATGACTCCCAGAAATTGGTTGCGCGAGAAGGCGGCGCAGTCGGCCGAACGACCCGTTACGTTGGGTGTGTTCAGCGTTGCGCCCCGTAGTGCGGGTCGCAACGTCAGACGCGTGACACTCACCTTCTGGCACCAAGGGGGATGCGGTGAGCCGACGACGACGCAATGCAGAGAGTGGACCGGCAGCCACCAATGCCGCCGTGTTCGGAGAGGTCTTGAGGCACTTCCGGGAGGCGGCGGGCCTCACGCAGGAGGAGTTGTCGAACAAGATCCCGTGCGACCGCTCACAGGTGGCCCGCGTGGAGGCGGGCACGCGCATACCGCAGGACACGTTCGCCAAGCAATGCGATGAGCTGCTGGGGACGGGGGGAGTGCTGCTGCGGTTGTGGGGGCGGATCGACTGGTATCCGGAGGTGCAGCATCCGGACTGGTTCGAGCGGCGGGCGGAGATGGACGCCAAGGCGGTGGCGCTGCGGGAGTATCAAGAGCAGGTGATGCCGGGGCTGTTGCAGACGTCGGACTACGCGCACGCGCTGTTCAGTCGCCGTGGCACGGATTCCGACGAGGTCGAGTCACGCGTCCGGGCCCGACTGAGTCGACAGCCGCGCTTTCTGGTTGAAGGTGGCCCGCTATACGTCGCTGTCCTGGACGAGAGTTGCCTGCGCAACGCGGTGGGGAGCCTGGAGACCATGCGTGCCCAGTGCGCGCATCTGCTGAGTGTTGGGCAGCGCCCCAACATCCGTATCCAGGTGGCTCCGGCGGAGCTCTTTAGGCTCGTTCGGCCTCTTAGCTCCGTGTCGCTGATCGAACTGGCCGACGAGCGCTGGGTGTACTCAGAATCGCTGGACCGTGGCCACTTCAACAACGATCCGGCCGCCTATGTCCGCCACAGCCAGACCTATGATGTGCTCAGGGCGGACGCTCTGTCAGCCCGTGAGTCCGCCGCTCTGATCAGCGACGTGATGGAGGGGTACGAGCAGCATGGGCAGGCGCGAACTCAGCACGGTGACCTGGACCAAGAGCAGCTACAGCGGCGCAAACGGCGGCAACTGCATCGAGGTGGCGCTCACTTGGATGAAGAGCAGCTACAGCGGCGACAACGGCGGCAACTGCATCGAAGTAGCCCCCGGTATCCCCGACGCCGTCCCCGTGCGTGACAGCAAGGACCCGCACGGGCCCGTGCTGGTCTTCCCGACGGGCGGCTGGTCGTCCTTCGTCGCGGCCCTCAAGGGCGGGGAGTTCCCCGCGGCCGTCTGACCCTCGCGGCAACCTTGGGTTATCGCGCTGACACGGAGCGCTCGACTCCCTTATGCTGCGGGTTCTGCGCCGCCGCGGCCGAAAACGGCAGCCCGCCTGCTCAACAGGCCCTCGGCGATGACTCGTTGGTGTGGTGATGGGGGAAGCCGATGACTCGGACGGATGTGCCTGCGCAGCACGGTGAATCCGGCGGTCCGCCGCGGTTAGGGAAGCCGGACGGCGTCCCGCCCCCGGCGCCGCTCCCCCCGACCCCGCCGGGTGCCAGCGATGCCACCCGGCTGCTGTGCGCGGGCACCTACATGGACGACAGCTTCCGTGACGCGGTCATCGATGAGCTGTACGTCCACGAGGAGCGGTTCGCCGCACCGTCCCTGGGTATCGACGCCGCGCGGGTGCTGGCCCATGCGCTGCGCGCCCGGCGGCTCCAGCTCGGCTGGGCGGCGGGGATCCTGCTGCTGTGGATCGTGGCCCTCCCCCTGTCCTCCGGACTCGCGGGGATCTATGTCTTCCCCGTCGTCCTCATGGCGCTGGCCCGCATCGTCCGCCGGTCCCCGGTCCTGCCGGGGCCGGCCCGCTTCCTCTCCTTCGTCCTGCGCTGGTACGGGCGGCTGACGCTCGCCCTCTTCTATGTGTCGTTGCTGGTGACGGCGTTCATCGGCGGGCTGGCCATCCTGGGCCCGGGATGGCTGTTCACCAGGCTGCTCCCGGACGCGCTGGACTCCCTGACGGGCGACTCGTCGGACGAATACGGCTCCTACGGCTCAAGCGCGTTCGACAGCTCCTACGACAGCGGTTTCGGCACCACCCATGCGTCCGGCCTGCTGATCGGGGTGTGGATCGCGCTGCTGCTGCCGCTGGTCCTGGCCCTGCTGGTCGCCCTGCAACGCGGGCAGTTCGCCCGGGTGCTGGCGCACGAGCTGTCCAGGGAACGCTTCCCCGACGTCAGGTCCGACCCCGCCGAGCGCTCCGAGAGCTACCGCTTCCTGCGACTACGGGACCGGGTGCGGACCGAGCAGCACGGGCCGCTGGTGATGTACCGGGCCGCCAACCCGTTCTGCGGTGCGGGCCAGCCGTACAAGACCTGGTCGCTGTCGGTGGAGCTGAACCCCCGCGCCGACCGCGTCGCCGAACCGCTGGACAACAGCGCCATCCTGGCCCGAATCGTGCCGCTGGTGGCGGCGCTGCGGGTGCCCTCGCCGCACGGTTCGCCGGCGTCCGCGGCCGCGGTCCGCGACCGGCTGCGCGCGCTGGAGATCGACGAGTGTGTCTTTCTGCCGGCCGAGGGCTTGCCGAGCCGGGAGGCGGCGCCGTACGCCCCGGAGGCGTTCGAGGAACACCGGGCCGCGGCGGTCGAGGAGGGCGGTGAGACCCGGCGGCACTTCCTGCGCATCCGGGTCGGCGGCTGGAACGAGGGCATCGTCACCACGGTCTTCGTGCGGGTGCACACCCAGGGCGGGATGCTGATGCTGGAGGTCGCACCGCATGTGCTGTGGCCGCTGCGGCAGCCCTTCCAGGACGCCGACCGGATCGCCCACCGCTACCGTCACCATCACCACTTCGGCAAGGCGGTCTGGGCGCTGGCCCAAACGCCCCGCTCCGCCGGGCACGCCCTCGGCACGCTGGCCCGCGGCCTGTTGTCGGCCTGGCGGCTGGCCACCGCGGGACATGGCGGGGCGCTGCCCGAGGGCCCCGGCGTCGCCGTACGCGAGCTGGGCTCGTTCGGGGAGTCCTCGCTCTTCCAGGACATGGATGTCGCCCGCTATCTGAAGACCATTCAGCAGCGGGTGGCGGCCGGGGTGACCACGGCCTTGCGCGAGGCGGGTTACCAGACCGATGAGTTCGAGCAGCGGGTCGTGCATGTCGCCGAGGGCGGCGTCTACGTCGAATCCGCACAGGGCGCCGTCGGCATCGGCGACCACAACACGATCAACCACCACTCCGCACCCCCGCGCGGGAACGAGACGAAGGGAAGTGCCAAGCGTGGCAAGGGCTGACGAGCGCGGAAACGGCATCCACATCGGCAGCGTCCGGGGTGCCTTCGCCATCGGCGACCACAACACGGTGACTCACCACGAGGGCCCGGCCGCACCGGCGGTGGACCCGGCGCAGGAGGAACTGCTGCGCGCCGTCCGGGCCTTGCGCGACGATCTGTCCCGGGCGGTGGAGAGCCCGCAGATCACGGCCCTGAGCGGGGAACTCGCCGAAACCGAGACGGAGATCGCGGACCACGGCGCGGCCGGGCCCGGACGGCTGGCCCGGCTCCGTACGGCGCTCGCGGACGCCGGTGCGGTGGTGGGCCTGCTGGCCTCCGGCGCCGCGGTGAGCCAGGCGGTCGCGGCACTGGCGGGAGGCTGACCATGAAGCGCGGCGGCCGGCCCCGCTGGAACAGTGAAACCCAGCGCTGGGAGAACGACACCCCACCGCCCGCCCCCTACACGGGCCCGACGCCGCCCCGGCCGTCGTTCACGCCGTCGGTGGGCGGACCCCAAGACGGCGGGGCCGAGGCGCCCCCGTCCGCCGCGCCCCCGTCCGCCGCACCCCCGGCCGACCCGCCCCCGGCGGCCGCCGCACCGCGCAGCACCTACCCCTACCCGCACCCGAGTTCGTTGCCCGGTGGCTTACCGGATCCCGCCGCCGCCCCGTACACCGCCGAGTCGTACACCGCCGACCCGTATCTCCCGCCCGAAGCAGGTGCCGCCTACGCCCCCGGTGCCCGGCATCGGACGGGGCTGGTCGCCGGGGCGGCGGTGGTCGTGATCGCGGCGGCAATTGGCGGCGGCTATCTGCTCTGGGGACACGACGACGATCCGGCCGCCGCTCGCCCGCCGGCCCGCAGCAAGGCATCCGCCCCGTCCCGTACGGCCACCGCGCCGTCCACCGGTTCCCCGGACAGCGTCACGCCCGCACCCACCCTCACCGACCTGCCGGACGGCTTCCGCCTCGCCCACGACAAAAAGGGCTTCACCCTCGCGGTGCCCGGCACCTGGACGCGCAGCGAGCGCAAGACCGGGGTGTTCTACACCGCCCCGGACGACCGCGGACTGGTGCAGATCTTCGAGATCACCGACCCCGAGATCACCCCGCGCGAGGCCCTCCGGCAGGCGTCCCAGGGCCTGTCCGCCAACCCCGGCTACGAGGAGATCAGCCTCGAACCCCTGGGTTTCCCGGGGCCGGGCATAGACGCCAACCAACTGGTCTACGCCTATGACAGCAAGCGGCTCGGTATCCGCGTCAAGGTCGTCGACTGTGCCTTCACCGCCGCCGACGGCCGCCAGTTCGCCGTGCTCGTCCTGGGCGCCGAGGACGACTGGCCGGAGCAGGAGCAGACCCAGGAGATCGCGCTGCGGACCTTCGTCCCCCACACCTGAGCGGTGCGTCTGGCGCTTCGCTATCCGGGCAGTTCCGTGCGCTCCCACCACTCGTAGACCGGCAGCGTCCCCTCGGAGGTCTTCTGCTGCCGGCTGGTGGCCCGGAAGTGTTCATAGCCGTTACGGAACGGGATCTTCAGCTCGGTCCCGGGCGGATCGATCGGCACGATCCGCCCGGGGAACTCCTCGGGGCCGCCTTCGAGCACTGCTTTCGCCGCTGTGTCAGCCATGCCTGCATTGTCGTTCGGCCGGCCGGACGCGGCCCCTCCGGTTCGGCAGCGCGGGTGACGGGCCACCGACGGTGCCCCGGAGGCCCGGCGAACGGCCGGCCCGGCGGGGCGTCACTCCACCGGGCCGGCCGCGGTGTCACTTGGGGGCTACTTGTCGATCCAGTCGGTCAGGGTGCCGCCGGTCTCGGCGACGGTCCGGAGGTGGCTGCCGTCCGCGTCGACCATGTAGATGCGTCGCGTCGCCGTGGCGTCGTCCCAGCCGGAGAAGGCGATACGGGTGCCGTCCGGGGAGTACACCGGGGTCCTGACGTCCGTGAGGGCGCCGGGCCAGGTGGCGTCGTCGTAGAGGTCGGTCTGCTCACCGGTCGCGACGTCGGCGGTCTTCAGCCCGTACCGTCCGCCGTAGACGAGGTGCCGGCCGTCCGGGGACCAGTCGGGCGGGGTCGACACGGCCTGGTGGTCGGTGGTGACCTGACGGCTCTCCCGGGTGGCGAGGTCCATGACATACACATCCGTGCCGTACTCGGTGCCTTCGGGGCCCTCGTACGAGGTGGTGCGGAGGTAGGCGATCCGGCTGCCGTCCGGCGAGAAGGTGGCGCGGAGTCCCGAGGTGGTCAGCGTCTCCAACCCGGTTCCGTCGGCGTTGATCGATTCGATGCCACGGGGGGAGTCGAAGACGAGTCGCTTGCCGCTCGGAGCCCAGTCCGGATTGGCGACATAGAACTCTCCGGTCTCGCTCTCGATCCCCGGGACCAGGACATGCTGGTTGGCGCCGCTCGCCGAGGCCGTCACCAGGTCGGGGCGGTAGGTGCAGCCCTCGGCCTGCGGGACGCAGGTGTCGCCGTAGCGGATGTAGGCGGTCTGGGAGCCGCTGGGGGAGTAGACGCCGTCCAGGCCGTCCGCGACGGTGTGGGTGGCCGCTCCGCTGGCGGGGTCCATCTCCACGGTCCGGCGGTGGTCGCTGGTCCGCTCGGACACGAGCAGCCTGTCCTCGCCCAGGCTGCCGGAGCTTTCCGTAGTGAGGGGGGCCGCCGCGGACGCGCTGCCCATAAGGGGCAGGCTCACCGCGACAGCAAGACCGATGGACAACGCAGTGCGTGAAATCCGCACGTACGCTCCTTCCGTGACGAGGCCCGGGGGCCCCGATGTACGCGAGCCCGGGATTCGAACTCGCATATGAAGAAGCGCCAGTGGGCCCGAAAGCGTCACACCCTTCACGGGGCCTCCACAATGCCTCGCACCCGCACCGCCCGGTGTCACATCCCGTGCTGCCCGCTCGTCGAGGTGGTGAAGGCGCCCACTCCGGGGCGCCACAGCACACCGGATACGAGGAGGCACCGCCATGGCACGGATTTCGCTCACCCCGCGGCGCACGCTCACCCTGCGACTGGCCGAGTGGTACTCGCGGCGGGCATACGGCGAGGTGCTCCAGCCCGCACTGGCGATGGGCCACCACCCCAGGGTCCTTCGCTCCTACTTCTCCTTCGAGAGCAAGGTGGCGCGGTGGAAGGCGCTGGACCCGGCGCTGAAGCTGCTGGCGGAGATGGCGTCGGCGGTGACGATCGGCTGCTCGTGGTGCGTGGACTTCGGCCACTGGCACGCCGACCGGCTGGGGCTGCCACTGGAGAAGGTCAGCAAGGTGCCCGACTGGCGGGCACACGAGGAGTCCTTCACCGACCTGGAACGGCTGGTGATGGAGTACGCGGAGGCGATGACCGCCACACCGCCCGCCGTGACCGACGAGCTGGCCGAGAGCCTGCGCCGGCGGCTGGGCGACACGGCGTTCGTGGAGCTCACCACCATGGTGGCGGTGGAGAACCTGCGCTCCCGCACGAACAGCGCCCTGGGCCTGCACAGCCAGGGATTCTCCGACGCCTGCGCGATCCCGCCGGGAAGCGGTGTGCCCGGCGGGGCGGGGTGAGGGGGTGGGAGGCCGCCGGTGCCCGTACGGCTTCGGCGGCCCTCGGGGTCAGTCGCGGGGGAACTCGTCGGTGGTGACGGTGATGCCCACGACGGTGCCGGTGAGGTCGATCGGCTCGCCGTACGCGAGCGTGAGGTCGACCTTGTAGTCGCCGTCCTGAGGGTGGGTGAAGACCCGGCAACGGCCGATGTAAGGGTCGGCGATCATGTAGACCGGGACCTCGGCGAGGGCGTAGGCCGTCTTCTTGGGGCCGTAGTCGTTCTTGCCGGTGCTCTCGGAAATGACCTCGGCGACGAACTCGATGTCCTGATAACGCGGTTGGCCTTTATCGTTTTTGGTGGCGTTTTCGGCCAGTGCCACCACGTCGGAGGCGAACCCGTTCAGATGGCCGGGGAAGTCGATGCGCACGTCGGACAGCACGCGCTTCTTCGGATACCGCGTACGCAGATGTTCGACGATGTCCAGGATCGTCTCCCAGTGCGTGCCCCGCTGCGGCGCCATGTAGATGGTCCCCTCGACGATCTCAGCCTTGTAGCCCGGGGGGATGTGCATCTGCTCGAACATGTTGTCCAGCTCGCTACCACTGGCCATCTCGGTCCTGTCGGTCAGTTCGATGGTCATCGTGCCGCTCCTCCCCGCCGCCCGCGCGCCGCGGGCAGCCGCACGGTTCAACGATACGTATGTACGAACGGTTACGTACCGCGACCAGCAGGGGTCAGGCGCTCTGCGACCCCTGGAGCCGGTCCTCCAGCACCGAGATATCGGCCGTGTCGCCAGGGGCCGGCGTCTTGGTGGAGACCGGGGTGTCGTAGTTGCTGAGCAGGATGGTGCCGGTCTGGTGGTCTACCTCGGCGGTGAGTTTCACCGGGTAGTGCTTGCCGTCGATGGCCACGTAGAGGGTCTGGACGGCGCCCTGGGCCTTCTTGACGACGGGGAGGACGCGGGCGCCCTCGTGGGTGGTCGGGCGGCCCTTGGTGAGGGTGGGGGTGGCCGAGGGGGAGGGGGCGCCGGAGGGCGGGTTCTCGGGGGGCAGGGCGGACTTCTGGAACGCCCTGAGGTCGCAGGCCGCGGAGAGGTTGCCGAGGAAGGTGTCCTTGGTGGTGCCGTGCAGGAACGTGTCCTTGTATTTCTCGGCGGCGTCGCGGCCCTCGCTCCCGGGCAGCTGGCTCTTCCAGAAGGCGGCGTCCGGCTTCATCCAGACCTGGTTCCCGCGCTTGACGAGCTCGACGCGGCCGAGGGAGCCCTTGCTGATGGCGCCGGTGCAATTTCCGGCGCGGTCCAGGGTGAGGTCGAGTTTGGTGGGATCGGCACTGGTCTGGGTGCGCAACCGCAGCGATTTCGCGGCTACCAGTTGGTGGAGGGAGTCGTCGGAGATCTGCTGGGCCGATTTGTTGGCGAGGTCGCCCTCGCCGCCGTCCGGATCCTCGGCCGCCGCGGCGCCTGTGCAGGCGACCCCGGCGATCAGGGCTGCCCCGCAGGTCAGGGCCGCGGTGGCGGTGGCGGCACGCCGTCTGCTGGTCATCTGGGTACCTCCGGTCCCGAGGGGAAATGCAGCCTGGGACATACGGCTATTCAGGGTACGTTCCGGGATATTCGGCCGCACGTTCAGTGAGTCGAGTCACTTTCCATGAATGTTTGGGCATAGGTCCGCGGCTTCCGGGGAGGGGTCCACGTTGCTGGTGCCGCCAGTGGTTGCACCAGTGCGTACGAGATCGGTAACCGGAAGGCAGAACGACGTGTCGTCAATCGAGACCATTCACGTAGACGGGGTGTGGCGTGCCGCCGCAGCCGGCGAAACGCGGGAGGTCCTCGACCCCGCCGACGCGACGACGCTCCAGCTGGTGGCCGAGGGTGGTGCCGAGGACGCCGACGCGGCGGTCGCGGCCGCCCGCCGGGCCTTCGACGAGGGCGCCTGGCCCCGTACCGCCGTCGCCGAGCGCTCCGCGCTGCTCCGCCGGGTCGCCGACCTGCTCCAGCGCGACCGCGAGGAGATCGCCCTCATCGAGAGCCGGGACACCGGCAAGACGCTGGAGGAGGGCCGGGTCGACGTCGATGACGTCACCAACGCCTTCCGGTACTTCGCCGACCTGGTGATGAACGAGAGCGGCGGCCGGGTCGTCGACGCCGGTTCGCCCGACGTGCACAGCGTGGTCGTGCATGAGCCGGTCGGTGTCTGCTCGCTCATCACGCCGTGGAACTACCCGCTGCTCCAGGCAAGTTGGAAGATCGCGCCGGCCCTCGCGGCCGGCAACACTTTTGTGATCAAGCCCAGCGAGGTCACCCCGCTGTCGACCGTGCACCTGGTCAAGCTGCTGGTCGAGGCCGGGCTGCCGGCCGGGGTCGCCAACATCGTCACCGGCGCGGGGCTGCCCGTGGGCCAGCGGCTCGCCGAGCACCCGGATGTCGACCTGTTCTCCTTCACCGGTGGCCTGGTCAGCGGGACGAAGGCGGGCGCGGCCGCGGTCTCCGGCGCCAAGAAGATCGCCCTGGAGCTGGGCGGCAAGAACCCCAATGTGGTCTTCGCCGACGCCTGCGCCACGGAAGAGGGCTTCGACACCGCCGTCGACCAGGCGCTGAACGCCGCGTTCATCCACAGCGGCCAGGTCTGCTCGGCCGGTGCCCGGCTGATCATCGAGGAGTCGGTGCGCGACCGCTTCGTCTCCGAGCTCGCCCGCCGCGCCGAGAAGATCAAGCTCGGCCGGGGCACCGAGGACGGTGTCGAGTGCGGTCCGCTGGTCTCCCAGCAGCAGCTCGACAAGGTCGAGGGCTATGTCGCCTCGGCGCTGGCCGAGGGCGCCCAGCTGCGCTGCGGCGGCGCCCGGCCCGAGCCGTCGGACGTCCGTCCGGCCACCGGCTACTTCTACGCGCCGACCGTGCTCGACGGCTGCCACCGCGAGATGAAGGTGGTCCGCGAGGAGACCTTCGGCCCGATCCTGACGGTGGAGACCTTCACCACCGAGGACGAGGCCGTGGCGCTCGCCAACGACACCGAGTACGGCCTGGCCGGCGCGGTCTTCTCGGGCGACACCGCGCGCGCCCGCCGGGTCGCCGCCCGGCTGCGGCACGGCACGGTCTGGATCAACGACTACCACCCCTACCTCCCGCAGGCGGAGTGGGGCGGCTTCGGCAAGTCCGGCATCGGACGGGAATTGGGTCCCGCGGGTCTGGACGAGTACCGCGAGAGCAAGCACATTTACGAAAACCTCCGGCCGGAGCCGGTGCGCTGGTTCGCGGGCTGACACCCCCGCCTCCCTGGCACCACCCGCACCACGCACGTTGTAAGAAGGAGCACCCCCAATGCCTGTGTATGACTATGTCGTAGTCGGCGGCGGCACCGCCGGTTCCGTCATCGCCTCCCGCCTCACCGAGGACCCGGACGTCACCGTCGCCGTCATCGAGGGCGGCCCCTCCGACATCGACCGCGAGGACGTGCTGACGCTGCGCAAGTGGCTCGGCCTGCTCGGCGGCGAGCTGGACTACGAGTACACGACCACCGAGCAGCCGCGCGGCAACTCGCACATCCTGCACAGCCGCGCCAAGGTGCTCGGCGGGTGCTCCTCCCACAACACGCTGATCTCCTTCAAGCCGCTGCCGTCCGACTGGGACGAGTGGGAGGCGGCGGGCGCCGCCGGCTGGGGCGCCAAGGAGATGGACCCCTACTTCGGCAAGCTGCGCAACAACATCGTGCGGGTGGCGAAGAAGGACCAGAACCAGATCGCCACCGACTGGATCGAGGCCACCAAGACGGCCCTCGGCGTCCCCGAGGTCGTCGGCTTCAACGACAAGCCCTTCGACGAGGGCGTCGGCTTCTTCGACCTCTCCTACCACCCGGAGAACAACAAGCGCTCCTCCGCTTCCGTCGCCTACCTCCACCCGCACATCGAGGCCGGCGACCGCCCGAACCTCACGCTGATGCTGGAGACCTGGGCGCACAAGCTGGAGCTGGACGGCACCACCGCCAAGGGCGTCCACGTCCGTACGAAGGACGGCGAGGAGGTCTACGTCGAGGCCGCCCGTGAGGTGCTGGTCTGCGCCGGCGCCGTCGACACCCCGCGGCTGCTGATGCACTCCGGCATCGGCCCGAAGAAGGACCTGGAAGCGCTCGGTCTGCCCTGCGTGCTCGACCTGCCGGGTGTCGGGGAGAACCTGATCGACCACCCCGAGTCGGTGATCGTCTGGGAGACCGAGGGGCCGATCCCGGGCAACTCCGCGATGGACTCCGACGCGGGCCTCTTCGTCAAGCGGGACCCGGAGCACAAGGGCCCCGACCTGATGTTCCACTTCTACCAAATCCCGTTCACCGACAACCCCGAGCGGCTGGGCTACGAGCGTCCCGAGCACGGCGTGTCGATGACCCCGAACATCCCCAAGTCCCGCTCCCGCGGCCGCCTCTACCTCACCTCAGCGGACCCCGAGGTCAAGCCGGCCCTCGACTTCAAGTACTTCGAGGACGAGGACGACTACGACGGCAAGACCCTCGTCGACGGCATCAAGCTGGCCCGCAAGGTCGCCCAGGCCGAGCCGTTCGCCAAGTGGCTCAAGCGGGAGGTCTTCCCCGGCCCCGAGGTCACCGACGACGCGGAGATCAGTGAGCTGGTGCGCAAGGCGGCACACACCGTCTACCACCCGGCCGGCACCTGCAAGATGGGTGCCGCTGATGACCAACTCGCCGTCGTCGACCCCGAGTTGAAGATCCGTGGGCTGTCCGGCATCCGTATCGCCGACGCCTCCGTCTTCCCGACGATGCCCGCGGTCAACCCGATGCTGGGCGTGCTCATGGTGGGGGAGAAGTGCGCTGAACTGCTCCATAAGGCTCCGACCCAAGGAGGTGATGCGTGATGGCTACCACCTCCGCCGGCGCATCCGAGATACCCAACGCCCGTACGTCCAAGGACACCGCCGCCACCGAGGCCTCCGACGGACGTGAGGTCGTCTTCTCCGTCCGCAACCTCTGGAAGGTCTTCGGCCCCAAAGCAGAGCGCATCCCCGGCGACTCCTCCGTGACGGAGCTGAGCGCCCAGGAGCTGCGCGAGCAGACCGGCTGTGTGGCCGCCGTCCGCGATGTCTCGTTCGACGTCCACAAGGGCGAGGTCTTCGTCGTCATGGGCCTGTCCGGCTCCGGCAAGTCCACCCTCGTGCGGTGCCTGACCCGGCTGATCGAGCCGACCAGCGGCGAGCTGGAGATGGACGGCGAGGACGTCCGCGCCATGGACCGCAGCACGCTGCGCGAGCTGCGCCGCCGCCGGGCCGCCATGGTCTTCCAGCACTTCGGCCTGCTGCCGCACCGCACCGTCGTCGACAACGTCGCCTACGGCCTGGAGATCCAGGGCATGGGCAAGGCGGAGCGCCGCACGAAGGCCAACGAGATGGTCGACAAGGTCGGCCTGGCCGGGATGGAGAAGCGCCGCCCCGGGCAGCTCTCCGGCGGTCAGCAGCAGCGCGTCGGCCTGGCCCGTGCGCTCGCCGTGGACCCCGAAGTCCTGCTCTTCGACGAGCCGTTCAGCGCCCTGGACCCCCTCATCCGCCGCGATATGCAGGAAGAGGTCGTCCGGCTGCACCGTGAAGAGGGCCGCACCATGGTCTTCATCACCCACGACCTCGCCGAGGCGCTGCGGATCGGTGACCGGATCGCCCTGATGCGCGACGGCAAGATCGTCCAGCTCGGCACCCCCGAGGAGATCGTCGGCTCCCCGGCCGACGACTACGTCCGCGACTTCGTCCGGGACGTGCCGCGCGAGCAGGTGCTGACCGTGCGCCGCGCGATGCGCCCGGCCGAGGACGGCGAGGCCGACCAGGGCCCGGCGCTCACCCCCGACACCCTGATCTCCGACGCCATCGAGGCCGTCGCCCGCTCCGGCGGCGCGGCCCGGGTCGTCGACGGCAAGCGCTGCCTGGGCATCGTCGACCACGCCTGCCTGCTGAACGTGGTCGCCCGGCTCGACCACCGGGACGAGGAGGTGGCTGCCTGATGTACGCCGCCACCTCCCACCGCACGGCGCCGCTGCGCGCCGTCAGCGCCCGCGCACCCGTCGCCACCCACCGCTCCCGGCTGCGCGCCGCGCTGCTGCGCCAGTGGCGCGAGGCCCAGCGCTGCGCCGCCATGAACGTGCCGGCCGGCACCGTGAAGCGAGGCCGCGCATGAGTGTCTCCGCACCCCCGGCCGCTCGGCGCGGCCTCGGCGCCGACAGCCCCAAGTGGCGCCCGGCCCAGGCCCTGCGGGACCGCCGCGGACCAGCCAAGCTCCTGCTGCTCGCCGTCGCCGCGGCCGTGCTCGTTCCGCTGCTCCAGGCCAAGTACGGCGCGGCCTGGCCGTCCGCCCTCACCGTCGATGTCTCCGGCCCGCTCGGCAAGACCAGCGACTGGATCATCGACAACCGTGACAGCCACTGGCTGTTCGTCTACTTCCTCGGCCACCTCAGCAACGCTGTGGTGATCTCGGTACGCGGCGTCTACCTGCTGCTGCTCGCGCTCGGCTGGACCGGTGTCACGGCCGGCATCACGCTGCTGGCCTGGCGCGTCGCTGGCCTGCGCATCGCCGCCACCGCCCTGATCTCCTTCCTGGTCAGCGGCCTGCTCGGCATGTGGGTCCCCACCATGCAGACGCTCGCCCTGATGGTCGTGGCGGTCGTGGCCTCCGTGGTCGTCGGCGCCCTGCTGGGCCTGGCCGCGGGCCTCTCCGACCGGCTGTTCAAGATCCTGCGCCCGGTGCTCGACACCATGCAGGTCCTGCCGGCGTTCGCGTACCTCCTCCCCGTCGTGCTGGTCTTCGGCATCGGTGTCCCCGCCGCGCTGCTGGCCACGGTGATCTACGCGGCTCCGCCGATGGCGCGGCTGACCGCGCTGGGTCTGCGCGCCGCGGACGCGGGTGTCCTGGAGGCTTCCACCTCGCTCGGTGCCACCGGGCGCCAGCGCCTGCTGACGGCCCGGCTCCCGATGGCCCGTAAGGACCTCCTCCTCGGCGTCAACCAGACGATCATGATGGCGCTGGGCATGGTCGTGATCGCCTCGATGATCGGCGCCGCCGGTCTCGGTGACCGCGTCTACCAGGCGCTCGCCTCGGTCGACGTCGGTGCCGCGCTGGCCGCCGCCATCCCGATCGTGCTGCTGGCCATCGTCATGGACCGCACCACGGCCGCGGCCGGTGAGCGTCTCGGCTCCGGTACCGCCGCCGCCGGCCCGGCGTGGCTGCGCGGCTGGCAGGCCTGGACCGGCATCGCCGTGGTCACCGCCGCCCTCGCGCTGGCCGGCCGGCTGAGCGGCTCGCTGGTCTGGCCGGGTGCCTGGGTCGTGGACCTCGCCCGCCCCGTCAACGACTTCAAGGAGTGGATGGTCGACCACCTCTACTCCGGAGTCCCGGTCATCGGCGGCACCGCCGACTGGGCAGCGCACTTCACCAACTGGGTGCTCAACCCGCTGCGTGACGGCCTGACCGCGCTGCCCTGGTACGGCACGCTGCTCATCGTCGCCGCGCTCGCCTGGCTCATCGGCACCTGGCGCACCGCGCTGACCGCCGTCCTCGCGATGGCCGCCATCGGTGTGCTGGGCGTGTGGAAGCCGTCGATGAACACCCTCTCCCAGGTGCTCGCCGCGCTGGTGGTGACCCTGGTGCTGGGCTTCGGCATCGGCATCCTCGCCGCCGGCAGCAAGCGCCTGGAGGCGATCCTGCGGCCGGTCCTGGACGTCATGCAGACCATGCCGCAGTTCGTCTACCTCATCCCGGTGGTCGCACTGTTCGCCGTGGGCCGCGCCCCGGCGGCCGCCGCCGCGGTCGTCTACGCGCTGCCCGCCGTCATCCGCATCACCACCCAGGGCCTGCGCCAGGTGGACCCCGCCGCCATGGAATCGGCGCAGTCCCTCGGTGCCACCCGCTGGCAGATCCTCCGCCAGGTCCAGCTTCCCCTCGCCCGGCCGGCGCTCCTTCTGGCCGTCAACCAGGGCGTGGTCCTGGTCCTCGCCGTCGTCATCATCGGCGGTCTGGTGGGCGGCGGTGCCCTCGGCTACGACGTCGTCACCGGCCTCGCCACCGGAGACCTGGCCCTCGGCCTGGTCGCGGGTGTGGCCATCGTGTGCCTGGGCCTGATGCTCGACCGGGTCACCCAGCCCACGGAACGCCGCACGACGGGGAAGGGAGCCTGACCATGTCCCGTAAGCGCACCATGATCATCGGGACGGCCGCGCTGGCCGGCACGGCGGTCCTCTCCCTCTCCCTGTCCTCCTGCGGCAAGGCCGACATGACCAAGCAGGCCTCGCCGTTCGCGGCGGCCAAGGGCTCCAAGTCGGTCACCCTGTCGGTGCAGACCTGGGTCGGCGCCCAGTCCAATGTCGCGGTCGCCAAGTACCTTCTCGAACACGAGATGGGCTACCACGTCGACACCGTCCAGGTGGACGAGATCCCCGCCTGGGACGCCCTCAGCCAGGGCCGGGTCGACGCGATCCTGGAGGACTGGGGCCACCCCGAGCAGGAACAGCGGTACGTCAAGGACAAGAAGACGATCACCGCGGGTGGCGGCAACGGCGTCACCGGCCACATCGGCTGGTACGTCCCCAAGTACTGGGCCGACAAGCACCCCGAGGTCAAGAACTGGAAGAACCTCAACAAGTTCGCCAAGCAGCTCCGTACGTCGGAGAGCGGCAACAAGGGCCAGCTGATGGACGGTTCGCCGTCCTACGTCACCAATGACAAGGCGCTGGTGAAGAACCTCAAGCTCGACTACGAGGTCGTCTTCGCGGGCTCCGAGGCGGCGCAGATCACCCAGATCCAGCAGTTCGCCAAGCAGAAGAAGCCCTTCCTGACGTACTGGTACGAGCCGCAGTGGCTCTTCAATCAGGTGCCGATGGTGGAGGTCAAGCTCCCCAAGTACACCGACGCCTGTGCGGAGAAGGGCACCAAGGACCCCACGTCCATCGACTGTGCCTATCCGACCACGCCCCTCCAGAAGTACTTCAACACGGAATTCGCCAAGAAGGGCGGCAGTGCCGCGGCGTTCCTGAAGAACTTCAAGTGGACCAAGGACGACCAGAACGAGGTCTCCGAGTCGATCGCCTCGGGCGGTCTGTCCGCCGACGAGGCGGCGAAGCGCTGGGTGGAGAAGCACCCGGACGTCTGGAAGAAGTGGCTGACCAAGAAGTAGCCGCACAGCAAGCGCGGAACCCCGCGGGCAGTCGCACGGTGTGTGCGGCTGCCCGCGAGCGCGTTCCGGGGGCCTTGCGGGCCGGCCTTACCCGTTCGGGTGGCGGGTGACGAACCACCGCACGGCGCGGCGCCCCGCCGAGAAGGCTGGGCAGCCGTCACCGACGAAAGGCCCGCCATGCCGCTGCCGCCGACCTGCCCCACGCCCGACTGCGACGACCGGCTGTGGAAGGACACCGCGCACACCAGCACCGACTGGGACAACTGGCGCTGGTGGTGCTGCCGTTGCCGCAAGCAGTGGTACCCCACGGCAGAACAGCTCCAGGACTTCCGCTACGGAACGAGCCGGCCCGCCGCGGCCCACCGGGACCCGCGGGCGGCCCGGCGGTAGGCCGGATATTGCGGGGACGAAACGCCCCGTGAACGTGCAGCGGGCAGGGCGCCCTCAGCGCGGCCCGTCCCCCGTACCGGCATCGGCGAGTTCCGCGATCACCTCGGCATGGCAGCGCTCCGGGACGCACCAGCAGCCGAGCCTGCGTCCGCGCAGGGCGGGGAGCAGGGCGAGCAGGTCCGGCCGGCCCAGCAGATGGGCGCGGTACTTCTCGACCACCTCCTCGCGGGTCCCGTCGCGGCCGGGGCGGAACGGGCTCGCCAGCGGGGAGGCGGCAAGGTGCCAGCCGCCCCGGTGCATGGCGCGGCCGACGTACACCACGTCCGCGTAGGCGGGATCGTCGCGATGACCCTTGAGGCTGACCACGGTCGTACGGTCCACGGTCCGGTCCCTTCCGCTCAGGCCGCCTCGGGCAGTGCGAACACGGCGCATGTCGTGGTGGCGTGCGCGTACAGCTTCCTGTCGGCGGTGCCGGTGATCCGGGCCTCGGCGGTCGCGGTGGTGCGGCCCGCATGGATCACGGTGCCTTCGCAGCGCAGGGGCGGGGTGTCCGCGAAGACGGGGCACCTGCTCCGGACCACGGACCTCTCCCTGGAGACCATCGCCCGCAAGGTCGGCTATGAGCACGCCACCACCCTGCGCTCCCTCCTGCGCGACCGCACCGGCTCCACTGCCGGCGGCCTGCGCGCCCGCTGAGCGGGGCGGCCGATTCCCCGGGGCGGCCGGTGTCGATGACGGGTATGACCTCCGGGTCGCCGTAGGTGCGGCGCGACCACCAACTCCTCGCCGTCCGCGGTGAATCGGCGCAGGGCGAGCCCGCTCCGTCCGGAGCAGGACCGGCGAAGGTGACATTGCGGTACGTCCCGCCCATCACGTGTGCCGAGCGGCCGGGACCTGGTTGCCCGGCGGGCCCGGCGTGACGGCATAGTAGGGCGCAGCCCGATGAGGGACATGACAATTAACGGCGGCAACGGCGCGCTGTTGCGCTCGGCGCCGCCCCGGTACCAGGGGGACTCCCGCTCCATGCCATCCATCCGCCGCTCCACCGCCGCGGCCGCGGCACTCGTCGCACTGCTCGCGGGCACCGTCACCGCCTGCGGCCCCGACGGCCAGGCCGCCGGCGGTACGGCCGCCGACCAGAAGGACGGGGGCTTCAAGCTCCCCAAGGGCGCGCCGACCAGCCTGGACGACCTGAAGAAGTGGAAGGACGGCGGCTGGCAGGACTGGGACAAGTGGGCCCGGGACGCAAAGGACTTCGCCAACCCGATCATCAAGGACCACTGGAAGTCGGACCGGCTGGCCAAGGCGAAGACCTCGCCGGAGATCGGCGTCAAGGCCACCGGTACGGGCAGCGAGTTCGACGGTACGGACCCCGAACCGCAGCCGGTCACCGCCGAGCAGGTCGCCCGGCCGTACCACCAGCACATGGCCCCGGTCGGGAAGATCTTCTTCGACAGCCCCAAGGGCCCGATGGTCTGCTCCGGCACGATCGTCGAGGACCCGGCACACCCGGGCAAGTCCAACCTGGTGTGGACCGCGGGCCACTGTGTGCACTCCGGCAAGCGGGGCGGCTGGATGCGCAACATCGTCTTCGTGCCGTCGTACAACGACAACGGCGTGCCGATGAACCAGGTCAACAACACGCCCTCCCAGCAGGTCACGCCCTACGGCCGGTTCTGGGCCGACTGGATCACCACCTCCGGTGAGTGGATCAACATGGGCAGCGAGAAGTCCGGCAACGGCGGCTCCGCCTACGACTTCGCCGTGCTGCACGTCAAGCCGGAGAACGGCAGCGGCAAGTCCCTCCAGGAGACCGTCGGCAACGCCGCCCGGGTCTGGTTCAACGCCCCCGCCGCGAACCAGATCGGCTCCCTGGACGCCTTCGGCTACCCGGCGGCACCTCCCTACGACGGCGCGCGCATGATGAACTGCCCGGCCCGCCCCGGCCGCCTCGTCATGCAGCAGGGCACGCCCGCCATGAACCGCATCGGCTGCACCATGACCGGCGGCACCTCCGGCGGCGGCTGGTTCGTCAACCGCGGCGGCAAGCTGACCCTGGTGTCCAACACCTCGATCAGCTCCAACGCCCACACCTGGCTGGCCGGCCCCCACCTCGGCCCGGAAGCCCAGCGGGTCTTCGCCGACATCAGCCAGAAGTTCGCGAACCAGTAGGGAGGACGCGGAGGCGGCGGAGGCCCCGCCGCCCCACCCACGGCCGCTACCCCGTACGGCCGCTACCCCAGAGGCGGCAGCGCCCGGCACAGTGCCTCCAGGGCGGCGGGGAAGGCGCTGTCGCTGGGGGTCGCATAGCCGACGACCAGGCCGTGGCGGGCCGGCATGGTGGCCTCGGGGTGGCGGTAGGCGGACAGGCCGTCGAGGGCCAGGCCCTGCCAGCGGGCGGCGCGCAGGGCCGCTTGTTCGTCCGGCTCGCCCGCGCCGTCGGGGAGTTGGAGGACGGCGTGCAGACCGGCCGCGATGCCGGTGACGGTGAGGTGCGGGGCGTGGCCGGCCACCGCGTCGATCAGCTGGTCGCGGCGCCGGCGGTAGCGCTGGCGCATCCGGCGGATGTGCCGGTCGTAGGCGCCGTGGGTGAGGAACTCGGCGAGGGTGAGCTGGTCGGTGACGCCCGCCCAGGCCTCGCGCTCGCCCTTGGCCTCCAGCACGGCGTCGACGAGGCGGTCGGGAAGCACCATCCAGCCCAGCCGCACCGCGGGGGAGAGGCTCTTGCTGACCGAGCCGATATGGAGGACGCGCTCCGGATCCAGGCCCTGGAGGGCGCCGACGGGCTTGCGGTCGTAGCGGAATTCACCGTCGTAGTCGTCTTCGAGGAGGTATCTTCCGCTCTCCCGCGCCCAGTTGATGACCGCGGCGCGACGGTCGGGGTGCAGCGGCACGCCGAGCGGGAATTGGTGAGCCGGGGTGAGCAGCACCGCCTGCACGCCCTTGGCCGCGGCCAAATCGGCGCTCTCGACGCCGTGTTCGTCGATGCCGAGGGGGTGGGTGCGCAGACCGGCCGCGGCCAGCAGATCGCGGTGGAACGGCAGGCCGTAGGACTCGACGGCGAGCGGCCCGGGGAGCACGGCGGGCAGCAGCAGACGCAGTGCGTGGGCGAAGCCGGAGCAGATCACGATGCGTTCGGGGTCGGTGCGTACGCCACGGGTGCGCGCCAGGTAGTCGGCGAGGGCACGGCGCAGTTCGGGGCGGCCGCGCGGGTCGCCGGGGCCGAACGCGTCGTGCGGGGCGGCGGTCAGCGCACGGCGGGCGGCGGCGAGCCAGGCGGTACGCGGAAAGGACGCGGCGTCCGGCTGGCCCTGGAGGAGGTTGTGCGTGGGGCGGCTCACCGGGGCCCGGTGGGCCGGGGCCCGGGTGGGCGTCAGCGGCTTCGCGCGGTGGGCGACGCGGGTGCCGGAGCCCTGCCGTGCGCTCAGCCAGCCCTCGGCGACCAGTTCGGCGTAGGCGTCGGCGACGGTGTTACGGGCGATGCCGAGGTCGGCGGCGAGCGAGCGGTAGGGCGGCAGCCGCGTACCGGGGGCGAGCCGTCCGGACCGTATCGCGTCCCGCAGCGCCCGGATGAGGACGGCGCGGCGGCTGCCCGGCCCGGTCAGCTCCAGATGCAGATCGGCGCCCAGGCTCTCGGCAGGATTGACCCATGATTCCGGCATGGAAATGCACCCTACAGCCGGTCGCCTGCTCTTCTAGATTCAAGGCATGACGAACGAAGCGCAGCTCAACACGGCACGGATCACGGATCGGACCGACGAAGCGAACGCGGTGGACGAGAGGGCGGGGCGCATCCCCCGGGTCAATTTCGCGAAGGCCGCGCCGAAGGCCTTCAAGGCGCTGATCGGTTTTGATGCCGCGGCCCGTGAGGGGCTCGATCCGGCCCTGGTGGAACTGGTCCAGATCCGGTCCTCGCAGCTCAACAAGTGCGCGTACTGCCTGCACATGCACACCACCGACGCCCGCAAGGCCGGTGAGAGCGAGGAGCGTCTGCACATGGTCGCCGTCTGGGAGGAGGCCGCGCACTTCTTCACCCCCAAGGAGCGGGCGGCCCTCGCCCTCACCGAGGCCGTGACCCTGGTGGCGCAGGGTGGCGTACCGGACGAGGTCTACCGGCGCGCCGCCGCCCACTTCGACGAGCCGGAACTGGCCCGCCTGCTGGCCCTGATCTTCACCATCAACACCTGGAACCGGCTTGCCCTCAGCACGGGGAAGGTGGCGGGGACGGACGAGCGGTAGGCGGGGGCCAGGGGGCGGGACCGGGCACGGCGCGGGCAGGGGCAGGCGGGGCCGGCACGTCGTGGGCATGGGCCGGCCCCCGCCCAAGGGCTCCTCAGGGCCTCAGCCCCCTGCCGCCGGCCCCCCTTCCAGCTCCTCCCGCAGCTGCTCCGCCATCCCGGCCAAGGCGGTCATCGCCCGCTGCTGGAGTCCGGGGCCGAAGGTGACCCGTGCCGCGCCCAGGGCGCCGAGTTCGCGGGGCGTGGGGCCGTCGGGGGTCACCACGGCATTGACCGGGAGGCCGATGGCGGTGGCCAGGCCGGCCAGCAGGGGCGGCGGGGCGAGGATCGGGTAGACGCAGTCGGCGCCGGCCTCGGCGTAGTGGCGGCCGCGGCGGACCGTCTCGTCCCGGTCCCGGACGCCGTGCAGGTAGGTGTCGATCCGGGCGTTGATCACCAGGGCGTCACCTGCCTCGGCGCGTACCTCGGCCAGCCAGTCCGCCTGCTGCTGCGCGTCCCGCAGTGTGCCGGTGGAGTGGTCGGTGTCCTCCAGGTTGCAGCCCACCGCCCCGGCGTCCGCGAGCCGGCCGACCAACTCCCTGGCGGACAGGCCGTATCCGGCTTCCACGTCCGCCGAGACCGGGATGTCGACGGCGCGGACGATACGGCGGACGGCGGCGAACATCTCGTCGGGCGGGGTCGCGCCGTCCTCGTGGCCGAGGGAGGCCGCGATGCCCGCGCTGGGGGTGGCCAGTGCCGGGAAACCGGCGTCGGCGAAGACCCGGGCGCTCGCCGCGTCCCACGGGCCGGGGAGGACCAGCGGGAGACCGGGGCCGTGGTGGAGGGCACGGAGTGCGGCGGCCGTCATGACGCACCGCCGACCGGAGTGGGCGCCGCTTCGGCCGGGGCCAGACTCGCCCCCACCGGGATACGGGCCGCGACATTGATCCGGTTCCAGGAGTTGATGGCGGTGATCAGGGCGATGAGGCGGACGGTGCCGGTGTCCCCGAAGTGGGCCGCCGCCCGGTCGTAGACCTCGTCCGGGACGCCGCCCTGAGGCAGCAGGGTCACCGCCTCGGTGAGGGCGAGGGCCGCCTGCTCCTCGGGGGAGTAGAGACCGGTGGCTTCCTCCCAGGCGCCGAGGAGGGCGATCCGTTCGTCGGTCTCCCCGGCCTTACGGGCATCCGTGACATGCATATCGAGGCAGAAGGCACAGTGATTGAGCTGTGAGGCCCGGATGAGCAGGAGCTCGACCAGGGCCGGGTCGAGGTCCTTCTTGGCGGCCCGGGTCAGTGCCAGCAGCGGACCGTGGATGCCGGGCGCGAGCCGGTAGAAGGGGAGCCGCGGGGTCTCGGTCACGGTCATGCCCGCCCCGGGGCCATGCGGGTGGAGACGCCGAAGCGGTTCCAGGCGTTGATGGTGGTGATCAGGGCGATGAGCTGGGCGAGTTCAGTGTCGCCGAAGTGGCCCGCGGCGCGGTCGTAGACGGCGTCCGGCACGAAGCCGTCGGTGAGGAGGGTGATCGCCTCGGTGAGGGCGAGGGCGGCCTGCTCCTTGTCGGTGTAGTGGCCGGCGGCCTCCTCCCACGCGTTGAGGAGATAGATCCGCTGCTCGGTCTCGCCGGCCTTGCGGGCGTCCCTGATGTGCATATCGATGCAGAAGGCGCAGTGGTTGAGCTGCGACGCACGGATCTTGACCAGCTCGACCAGCGTCGGGTCGAGGCCCTGCTTCGCCGCCGCGTCCAGCGCGATCATGGCCTTGTAGACGTCCGGCGCGAGCTTCGCCCAGGGCAGCCGGGGGCCGTGCCGGTGCGCCGCGCCCTCCGCCGTCCCGGAGGCCGTGGCCGGTGTCGTCGTCTGTGGTGTCGGTGTGGTCGTCATGGCTACGACGCTACGGCGGTAATGGCACAGCGGTATGGTCCACTTCCATGGGGAATTCCTGGGCCACTTTCGGTCGCGATCTGCACCTCGACCTCACCGGCCCCGGCGGGCTGCGGGCCGCGCTGCTGCGCGCCCTGCGGGATGCCGTACGGTCCGGCCGGCTGACCCCCGGCACCCGCTTGCCGTCCTCCCGCTCGCTCGCCGCCGACCTCGGCATCGCCCGTAACACCGTCGCCGACGCCTACGCCGAACTGGTCGCCGAGGGCTGGCTGAGCGCACGGCAGGGCTCCGGCACCCGCGTCGCGGAGAGGGTCCTGCCGCGCGCCACCCCCGCCTCGCCGCGCACCCCGGGTCCGGCCGGCCACCCCGACCGGCCGCGCTTCGACCTCACCCCGGGCACCCCCGATGTCTCCGCCTTCCCCCGCACCGCCTGGCTCGCCGCCGCCCGCCGCGCCCTGACCGCCGCCCCCAGCGAGGCCTTCGGCTACGGCACCCCGGCCGGCCGCCCCGAACTCCGCACCGTCCTCGCCGACTACCTAGCCCGCGCCCGCGGCGTCCGCGCCGACCCCGACCACATCGTCATCTGCGCCGGCTTCATGCAGGGGCTGGCCCTGCTCAGCCGGGTGCTGGGCACCGGGCGGCTGGCCACCGAGTCGTACGGCCTGGACTTCCACCGCGCCGTCATCACCCGCGCCGGCCTGGCCACCGTCCCGCTCACCGTGGACGAACGCGGCGCCCGTACGGAGGAGCTGGCCGCGCTCGACGGCGTACGGGCGGCGCTGCTCACCCCGGCCCATCAGTTCCCCACCGGCGTGCCGCTGCACCCCGACCGCCGCGCCGCGGCCGTCAACTGGGCGCGGTCCACCGGGGGTTTCGTCCTGGAGGACGACTACGACGGCGAGTTCCGCTACGACCGCCAGCCGGTCGGCGCCCTCCAGGGACTCGACCCCGACCATGTCGTCTACCTGGGCACCGCCAGCAAGAGCCTCGCCCCCGCGCTGCGGCTCTCCTGGATGGTGTTGCCGGACCGGCTGGTGGACCCGGTGCTCGCGCTCAAGGGCACCGGCGAATGGCAGTCCGGCACGCCGGATCAGCTCACCCTCGCCGAGTTCCTGTCCTCCGGCGCCTACGACCGCCATCTGCGCGGCATGCGGCTGCGCTACCGGCGGCGCCGCGATCAGCTGGTGGCCGCTCTGGCCGACCGGGCGCCCCATGTCCATGTCTCGGGCATCGCCGCCGGTCTGCACGCCGTGCTGGAACTCCCGCCCGGCACCGAGCAGTCCATCGTCCAGGGCGCCCGCTGGCAGGGGCTCGCGCTGGAGGGCCTGAGCCGCTTCCACGACCCCACCGCCCCACCGGCCTCCCGCGACGCCCTGGTGGTGGCCTACGGCACCCCACCCGATCACTCCTTCACCCACGCCCTGGACGCCCTGCTCCGGGCGCTGCCGCCGGGGGAGCCCGGGGAGTAGGGGGGAGCAGACGGGCCGGTGTGCGCCGCCGCCGCGACGCGCCGGCGCCTGTTCGCGGACGCGATGCGCCGGTCCGGAGGCGGCGCGAGCTCCGGCCCGCGCTGCCGGACCGCTCGCTCCGCCTCACAACTCCCGTACGAAGCAGACCCGGTCGAGCCCCGGCCCGTCGTAGTCGCCGTGCACCGGGACGCCGTCGTCGTCGATCCGGTCGCCCGGCTCCAGCTGGAACCCCATACGAGTGTGATACGCGATGGAGTTGCGGTTGTTGGGGCTGGTGATGCAGCGGACCTGACTACGGCCGGACGCGCGGACCGTGGCGAAGAAGCGGTCGTAGAGGGTGCTGCCCAGGCCCTCCCGCCGGCCCTCCGGGCACACGCCCGCGAAGTGGATGTACGCGGTCCTGGGATCCGTCTGGGACAGGAAGCCGATCAGAAAGGCGTGCAGGGTCTGGTCGGGCCGCTCGACCAGGAAGCTGGTGCCGGCGAAGTGCTGAAGCCAGAGACGCGGTACGAGCAACTGGCGTTGCCGTGCGCCCGCTTCGCCGCCCAGGCCGTCCCACCAGCCCGCGAGGGCCTGCTGAAGCCGCGCGTGATCCGCGGGAACCGGGCGGCGCAACGTCAGCTGTCCGGGCAGCTGTTCCAGTGCTCGGGCGTGCTCGGTCATGGTCTGGCTCCTCCGTCCTTCGGGGTGAACGGGATCTTGCCCCGATCCGTTGGCCAGCGTAGACGGCGGTCGATCCGGGCGACTGGCGGAAAGTCGCGTCTCGCGATCCCAACTCCCTTGCGCTGAATGCCGGTTGAGGCGACAAAGGGAGAGCCCTGTGCCCCGCTCGCCGACCCCGAGGGGCGCGTTGCGCTGGCAAATCAAGCGAATGTCCGGCAGCCCCCCACCCGCGTACGTCCCGCCCTCAACTACGCGGTTGTGCAACGGCGTTGATGGTGGTGCCGGTGCCGCTTCCGGCGGCGTCACGTACTGACCGCGGGTCACCAGTGCCGACCCCTGTCACGTGTACGCCCGGTGGCGCGCGCCCCGCTGCGTCCTGGGCGCCACTTCGCGCTGCGCCATTCAGGGTAAATGGGTGTGACGGCTATGGCGTGGCGGCATGATCGGCGCGCCTACTGATGCTATCGACCGGCGGGTTGCCTACCTGGCGGATGGCATTGGTATGCAGGTGCGAATCACCGTCGGCTGTCATTACCGAGCCTGCTCCCCAGGTTGATGCCCACTTCCCGCAGAACCACAAGCTCCGCGGGGAGCTGAACGGCCCGCCCACATCCCGCGACCGGAGGGCCATAGCATGGCACCCACCTTCACCTTGGCGTCCGCAGCGCCAAACCCGGCTGTCTTCGGACAACCGGTAACATTGACCGCCACCGTCATCCCACTGGGCCTGGGGACACCCACCGGCACCGTGACCTTTGTCGTCGCCGGCGGACCCACCCTGACCGCCCCGCTCGTTGGTGGCACCGCGACCGTCACCACGACCGGTATCCCCATCGGTTTTCATACCTTCACTGCGAACTACAACGGCAGCCCCCAGTTCTCGCCGTCCAGCGGCTTCGGGTCGGTGACGATCGTCAAGGCCTCGACCTCCACGGTGGTGACCTCGTCGCCGGACCCGTCGAACTTCGGACAGCCGGTCACCATCACCGCCACCGTCGCGCCGGTCGCGCCCGGTGCGGGCACCCCGACCGGGTCGGTCACTTTCGTCATCGCCGGTGGCGGGGGCGGCACGCTGACCGCCCCGCTCGTCGGTGGTACGGCGACCGTCACCACCAGCAGTCTCACCCCGGGCACCCATCTCATCACCGCGACATACGGCGGCAATGCGCAATTCAATGCGTCGTCCGGGACCGATACGCAGACGGTGCAGCAGGTCCTGACGCCGACGACCACCACGGTCACCTCGTCCCCCGACCCGTCGGTCTTCGGGCAGCCGGTGACCTTCACGGCCACCGTCGCCCCCGTCCCGCCCGGCTCGGGCACCCCGACCGGGACGGTCACCTTCGTCATCAGCGGTACCGGAGGCGGCACGCTGACCGCCCCGCTCGTCGGTGGCACGGCGAGCGTCACCACCAGCAGCCTCGGTGTGGGCCCCCACACCGTTACCGCGACCTACAGCGGCAGCGGCAGCTTTGCGTCGTCGAGCGGCACCGACACCCAGACGGTCAACAAGGCGTCGACGACCACCACGGTCACCTCGGCGCCGGATCCGTCGGCGGTCGGTCAGTCGGTGACCTTCACGGCCACGGTGGCTCCGGTTCCTCCGGGTGCGGGCACCCCGACCGGCACGGTCACCTTCGTCATCAGTGGTGGTCCGACCTTGACCGGCACCCTCTCCGGGGGCACAGCGAGCGTCAGTACCAGTTCCCTTTCCGCCGGTACGCATACGGTCACCGCGACCTACAGCGGTGATGCCAACTTCAACTCCTCCGTGGGCACGGACACCCACACGGTGGGCCAGGCGGCGACGACCACCACGGTGACGTCCTCGCCGGATCCGTCGGTGGTGGGTCAGTCGGTGACGTTCACGGCCACGGTCGCCCCGGTGCCTCCGGGGTCGGGCACCCCGACCGGCACAGTCACCTTTGTCATCTCCGGTGGTCCGACGTTGACGGGCACGCTTGTC
>NZ_BBNO01000001.1:316427-319512 GCF_000829715.2 Streptomyces lydicamycinicus
GGTGAACCAGGCGTCGACGACCACTACGGTCACCTCGTTCCCCGACCCCTCCGTGGTGGGCCAGACGGTCAACTTCACGGCCTTCGTGGGGCCGGTGTTCCCCGGTGGCGGCGTTCCGACCGGAACCGTCAGCTTTGTCATCACGAACGGGGTCACCACGGTGTCCCTCAGCGGCACCCTCGACGGCGCCGGCGTCACGACCGTCAGCACCAACGGGCTGGTGACCGCGGGCACTTACACCGTCACCGCGACCTACGGCGGCGACGCGAGCTACACCGGCTCCAGTGACACCGACACCCAGACCGTGCTCCCGGCGCTGACGACCACGACGGTCACCTCGTCGCCGGACCCGTCCGTGGTGGGGCAGCCGGTGACCTTCACGGCGACCGTCGCGCCGGTGGCGCCCGGTGCGGGTACGCCGACCGGGACGGTCACCTTCGTCATCTCCGGTGGTCCGACCTTGACCGGCACCCTCTCCGGCGGGACCGCGAGCGTCACGACCAGCGCGCTGGGCGTCGGCACGCACACGGTCACCGCGACCTACAGCGGTGACGCCAACTTCGCGCCGTCCGTCGGTACGGACACCCAGACGGTGAACCAGGCGTCGACGACCACCACCGTCACCTCGTCTCCCGACCCGTCGGTGTTCGGTGAGCCGGTGACCTTTACGGCGACCGTCGCGCCGGTGGCGCCCGGTGCGGGTACGCCGACCGGGACGGTCACCTTCGTCATCAGCGGTGGTCCGACGTTGACCGGCACCCTCTCCGGGGGCACGGCGAGTGTCACGACGAGCGCCTTGAGCGTCGGTACGCATACGGTCACGGCGACCTATAGCGGTGACGCCAACTTCACCTCGTCGGTCGGTACGGACACGCAGACGGTGAATCAGGCGTCGACGACCACTACGGTCACCTCGTCGCCGGACCCGTCCGTGGTGGGTGCGCCGGTGACGTTCACGGCGACGGTCTCGCCGGTTGCTCCGGGTGCGGGCACGCCCACGGGCACGGTGACGTTCGTGGCCACGGATGGTGTGACCACGGTGACGCTGACCGGCACTCTCAGTGGCGGTACGACCAGTGTGACCACCAGTGGTCTGGTGACCGCCGGCGTGTACACCGTGACCGCGACTTACAGCGGTGACGCGAACTTCTCGTCGTCGGTCGGCACGGACACCCAGACTGTGGGCCAGGCGTCGACGACCACTACGGTCACCTCATCTCCCGACCCGTCGGTGTTCGGTGAGCCGGTGACCTTCACGGCGACTGTGGCGCCGGTCGCGCCGGGCGCGGGCACCCCGACTGGGACGGTCACCTTCGTCATCAGTGGCGGTCCGACCTTGACCGGCACCCTGTCCGGCGGGACGGCGAGCGTCACGACCAGCGCGCTGGGCGTCGGTACGCACACGGTCACGGCGACCTACAGCGGTGACGCCAACTTCACCGGGTCCAGTGGCACGGACACTCAGACGGTCACCCCGTCGGCGACCACCACGACGGTCACGTCGTCGCCGGACCCGTCCGTGGTGGGTGCGCCGGTGACCTTCACGGCGACCGTCGCACCGGTTGCGCCGGGTGCGGGTACGCCCACGGGCACGGTCACATTCGTGGCGACCGACGGTGTGACCACGGTGACGCTGACCGGCACCCTCAGTGGCGGTACGACCAGCGTGACCACCAGTGGTCTGGTCACCGCCGGCGTGTACGCCGTGACCGCGACCTACAGCGGCGACGGCAGCTTCGTCGGCTCGGTCGGTGCGGACACCCAGACGGTGAATCAGGCGTCGACGACCACTACGGTCACCTCGTCTCCCGACCCGTCGCTGTTCGGTGAGCCGGTGACCTTCACGGCCACCGTCGCGCCGGTGGCGCCCGGTGCGGGTACGCCGACCGGGACGGTCACCTTCGTCATCAGCGGCGGTCCGACCCTGACCGGCACCCTCTCCGGAGGGACCGCGAGCGTCACGACCAGCGCGCTGAGTGTCGGCACCCACACCGTGACCGCGACCTACAGCGGTGACGCCAACTTCACCGGGTCCAGTGGCACGGACACGCAGACGGTGAACCAGGCGTCGACGACCACTACGGTCACCTCGTCGCCGGACCCGTCCGTGGTGGGTGCGCTGGTGACGTTCACGGCGACGGTCTCGCCGGTCGCGCCGGGTGCGGGTACTCCGTCGGGCACGGTCACATTCGTAGCGACGAATGGTGTGACCACGGTGACGCTGACCGGCACTCTCAGTGGCGGGACGACCAGCGTGACCACCAGTGGTCTGGTGACCGCGGGCGTGTACACCGTGACCGCGACCTACAGCGGTGACGCCGACTTCGCCGGCTCGGTCGGCACGGACACCCAGACGGTCATCCCGTCAGCGACCACCACTACGGTCACCTCGGCCCCCGACCCGTCGGTCTTCGGCGAGACGGTGACCTTCACGGCGATCGTCGCGCCGGTCGCGCCCGGTGCGGGTACGCCGACCGGGACGGTCACCTTCGTCATCAGCGGCGGTCCGACCCTGACCGGCACGCTGTCCGGCGGGACGGCGAGTGTCTCGACGAACGCGTTGAGCGTCGGCACCCACACCGTCACGGCGACCTACAGCGGTGACCCCAACTTCATCGGGTCCAGCGGCACGGACACGCAGACCGTGACCCTTGCGCTGACGACGACCACGGTTTCCTCGTCGCCGGACCCGTCCGTGGTGGGCGAGCCGGTGACCTTCACGGCCACCGTCGCGCCGGTCGCTCCGGGTGCGGGTACGCCCACGGGCACGGTCACATTCGTGGCGACCGACGGTGTGACCACGGTGGCGCTGACCGGCACTCTCATTGGCGGGACGACCAGTGTGACCACCACTGGTCTGGTGACCGCGGGCGTGTACGCCGTGACCGCGACCTACAGCGGCGACGGCAGCTTCGTCGGCTCGGTCGGTGCGGACACCCAGACGGTGGGCCAGGCGTCGACGACGACGGCGGTTTCCACGGCGCCGGACCCGTCGGTCGTGGGGGAGACGGTGACGTTCACGGCGACGGTCTCGCCCGTTGCGCCGGGTGCGGGTACGCCCACCGGCACGGTCACGTTCGTCGCG
>NZ_BBNO01000001.1:320141-1159860 GCF_000829715.2 Streptomyces lydicamycinicus
CGACGCGAACTTCTCGTCGTCGGTCGGTACGGACACCCAGACGGTGACCCAGGCGTCGACGACCACGACGGTCACCTCGGCCCCCGACCCGTCGGTCGTGGGGGAGACGGTGACCTTCACCGCGACGGTCGCTCCGGTGGCCCCGGGGGCGGGTACGCCCACCGGCACGGTCACGTTCGTCGCGACGGACGGGGTGACCACGGTGACCCTCACCGGCACCCTCAGCGGCGGCACCACCAGTGTCAGCACCAACGGGCTGGTGACGGCGGGCACTTACTCCGTCACGGCGACCTACAGCGGCGACGGAAGCTTCACCGGCTCGGTCGGCACCGACACCCAGACCGTGGGCCAGGCGGCGACCACGACCGCTGTCTCCACGGCGCCGGACCCGTCGGTCGTGGGGGAGACGGCGACCTTCACCGCGACCGTCACGCCGGTCGGGCCGGGTGCGGGTACGCCGACCGGCACGGTCACGTTCGTGGCCACCGACGGGGTGACCACGGTGACGCTGACCGGCACCCTCAGCGGCGGCACCACCAGCGTCAGCACCAACGGGCTGGTGACCGCGGGGGCTTACACGGTCACGGCGACCTACGGCGGTGACGCCAACTTCACCGGTTCGGTGGGCGCGGACACCCACACCGTGACCCAAGGGGCGACGACCACCACGGTGACGTCGGCTCCGGACCCGTCGGTGTTCGGGGAGACGGTGACCTTCACGGCCGTCGTTGCTCCGGTCGCACCGGCCACCGGTACCCCGACCGGCACGGTGACCTTCGTGGTCACCGGTGGCCCGACGCTGACCGCCACCCTGTCCGGCGGCACGGCGACCGCCACCACCAGTGCGGTGGGGGTGGGGACCTCCCCGGTCACGGCCACGTACAGCGGTGACGCCGGCTTCAGCGGTTCCACTGGCTCCGACACCCAGACGGTGACCCAGGCGTCGACGACCACCACGGTCACCTCGTCGCCCGACCCGTCGGTGTTCGGGGAGACGGTCACGATCACCGCCACGGTCGCCCCGGTGGCGCCCGGTTCCGGCACGGTGACCGGAACGGTGACCTTCACCATCGACGGTGCGGGAGGCGGGACGCAGACCGCCACCGTCTCCGGCGGCGTGGCCACCATCACCACCAGCACCCTCGAAGCCGGTCCGCACAACGTCTTCGCCATTTACAGCGGAGACGCCAACTTCACCGGTTCCACCGGCACCGACATCCACACGGTCAGCCAGAGCGCGACCACCACGACCGTGACCTCGTTCCCCGACCCGTCCAACGCCGGTGACACGGTGGCGTTCCTGGCCTTCGTACAGCCCGTGGCGCCCGGCAGTGGAACCCCGACCGGCACGGTGACCTTCACCGTCACCGACGGGGTGACCACCGTGACGCTGACCGGCACGCTCGACAACGACGGGGTCGCCTCCGCCAGCTCGCCGCTGGCCACGGCCGGCACCTACACCGTCACGGGCGTCTACGCCGGTGACACCAACTTCACCGGCTCCTCCGACACCGACACCCAGACCGTCCTCGGCGCCTGACGCGCCGCTCCCTGCCCGCCGCGCCGGGTCGTCCTCATCCGAGGGCGGCCCGGCGCCCGACTGTCGCCTTCCGACTGTCGCCTTCCGACTGTCGCCTTCCGGCTGCCGCCGTCCCCGGCCGCCGTCCGGTCCTGACCGCCGCCCGCCTCGCCCGTCCGCCCCCTTCGTCCGGGACCGTCGCGGATGCCCGGGGCCTCGTCGCGGAGCGGACCGCACCGCATTGCCATCGGTCCGCGGGCGCCGTCTACGCTGTCCGTGCTCAGACAAATGTTCCACGGGGGAAAGGTGAATCATGGCCGAGAAGGCACGCCGGAGGCTGCGGTCCAGCACGGTGATCCTGGGAGGCATGGGCACGCTCGCCGCCGCCCTGACGTCCTGCGGCTCCGAGCCCGACAAGCGCTGCGTCGACCGCAACAGCTACGACGCCATCAAGGGCTACCGCATCGTCGACTCCAAGAACTGCTCGGCGAGCGGCAGTTCGTCGTCCGGAAGCAGCGGTTCCAGCAGCGGCGGATACGGCAGCGCCGGCCGCGGCAAGCAGCGCGTCGACGGCCAGTGGTACTACGACCCGAGCAACAAGGGCGGCTCGTACGCCGACAGCGGCACGTTCAGCAAGAGCACGGCCGTCAACCGCGGCGGCTTCGGCTGCTCGGGATCGCACAGCAGCGGCGGCGGCCGGCACGGCTCCTTCGGCGGCTGAGCGGACACGGCACGGTATGCGACGCCACACCATCGAGCCGCGCCCCGGCTGGCAGCAGACCGTCGAGGCGCAGGGCCTGATCTACCCGCTGACCCGCTACCCGGACGATTCGCTACGCCCCTACTGGGACGAGAGCGCGTACTACTCCTTCACCCTCCCCGAGGTCGAGGCCCTGGAGGAGGTCGTCGAGGAGCTGCACGGCATGTGCCTGGCCGCGGCCGCGCACCTCGTCGACCAGAACCGCTTCGCCGACCTCGGCATCGACGACCCGCGACTGGCCGAGCTGATCGCCGAGTCCTGGCGCCGCCGCGCGGAACTGCCCTCCCTCTACGGGCGGTTCGACCTGCACTACGACGGCAGCGGCCCGGCCAAGATGCTGGAGTACAACGCCGACACCCCGACCTCGCTGGTCGAGGCCGCCAGCCCGCAGTGGTTCTGGATGGAGGAGCGCTTTCCCGGCGCCGACCAGTGGAACTCGCTGCACGAGAGGCTGGTGGCGGCTTGGAAGCGGCAGGCCCCGCTGCTGCCGCCCGGCGCACCGCTGCACTTCGCGCACTCCGCGGGCGACGAGCTCGGCGAGGATCTGATGACCGTCGCCTATCTGGAGGAGACGGCCCAGCAGGCGGGCCTGGAGACCGTCGCCATCTCCATGGAGGACATCGGCTGGGACCGGCTCTCGGGCCGCTTCGTCGACCAGCGGCTGCGCTTCATGCGGGCCTGCTTCAAGCTCTACCCGTGGGAGTGGCTGGCCACCGACGACTTCGGCCCGTACGTCCTGGACACCCTCGACAACGGCGGCGGCACCGGCTCCACCCTCTGGATCGAACCCGCCTGGAAGATGCTGCTTTCCAACAAGGCGCTGCTGGCGATCCTGTGGGAGCTCTACCCCGGCCACCCGAACCTGCTGCCCGCCTACCTCGACGGTCCGCGCGAGCTGGCGCACACACGGGGCTACGTCGCCAAGCCGCTGCTCGGCCGGGAGGGCGCCGGGGTCACCCTGCACGAGCCGGGCGCCGAACCGGCACTGCGGGCGCCCGACGACCCCTGCTGCTACCAGGAGCTGGCCCCGCTGCCGGACTTCGACGGCAACCGCGTCGTCCTCGGCGCCTGGGTCGTCGAGGACGAGGCGGCCGGGCTCGGCATCCGGGAGTCGGCGGGGCCGGTCACCGATGAGTACGCGCGGTTCTTGCCGCATGTGATCCGCTGAATCAGAGGTTGCGGGTCGCGGGGTGTGCGACTGAAGTGCCTCATGTTGGCCGGTGAGGACAACGTTTGCGTTGCCCGGTACGGGCAGCCAAGGACCGTGAAACACTGTGAGTATGCGTTTCACCAATGAAGATGGGACGGGGGGCCTAAGCTCGGAGGCTTCGTCCCGGCAGGCATCACGTGACACCGTAACAGTGGAGATCGTCTATTCCGTTTTCACCGGGGCGATCATTGCCGCACTGCTATTTTTTGCAGTTGCCTCTCCAGCATTCATCTGGGAATTAAGTAGAGGGTGGAATTCGGCTGTGATGGGGATGGCGTCGGCGCTTGCGGCGGCGGGTTTCGTCTACAGGGTGGTGTCGGTGCTTGTGCGGCTGAGGAAAGTGGCAGAGTGAAAGGCGCGGAGGCTCCAGTGAATGGAGCGCTCCGCGCCTCTTTGCTACGCTACGCCATTCCTGTTGATCCCACAGTATTCCAGTGCGCCGTTGGCTCCACTCTTCAGGCAGGTCTTGAGTATGACCTTGGTGCCCTCCGGGAGATCCACGTTCTCGCGGACCATGCAATCGCCGTTTGCGCCGTTCGTGTCTTCGATCGTCGACCAGCGGTTTTGGTTGCCGGAGTTCCAGTAGATGTACGTGATGACGCGCTTGCCATCCGCCTGGGTGTCGCAGGCGAGCGGCTTGTCCCCCTGGTTGACGAAGTGGCCTCGACCGCCTTTCGCCCCACTGTCCGTAGTGTTCACGGAGACGGTGATTCCTCGCATTAACGTGGACTGCGGGGTGCCTTCTGCTACAAGGCGGTCGGCTTCTTCGCTGGTGATTGACCGCTCGCTGCTGTCAACGATCATGCGGCTCGCTTGACGTGTGCTGATCGAGTGAGTCTTGTTGGAATCGGCAGATGCCGCGCCTGCCCCTATACCTAATGAAAGTGAGAGCGAAGCAATCCCCGCGATGATTCCCCCGGCGCGTCGCGCAATCTTCATCTATTCCCCCTGTGATGATCTCGTCGAGCAACGAAGGATCATGCTGTCGCACTCGGGATAGCGCAGCAAGGTGTTTTTTTGAGTCACCAGTTCCCGCCTGTGCGGTGGAGGATATTCCGGATTCAGATTCGGGACGGGAGGTTCCGGTTCCCTGCGCTTTATGGGCGTGTGACTTCTGGTTGGCCGGAATGGCCGTGGCGGAACTTAGGAACGGCGTGAGCAGCTCAGGGCCGTCATCAAGGTCCGTCCCCTGTAAGTTGATTTGCGGTGAGTGGGCTTCGCGGTCGGCGGGCTGTCGTTCCGGTGACTCAGATGGCCATGGCTTCGACGTCGTCCCGGTGGCGGAGGCCGCAATCGTGTACGACCCGGCACGCGGCGTCCCTCATGTGGTCGACGAACTCGCCTATGACGGCCCCGATTGCGTGGACAGGTGACTGCTTCATCCGAACGCCTCCGCCGGAAGCCGTGGCCCTTCGCCATCGGCATCGTCCGGGGCATCCTGGCCGAGGGCGGTCAAGCGCCCGCCCCGGCTCTTGGCCACCCGGCGGACATCGGCAAGGGCCGCGGTCAATTCAACGGCCAGCAGGTGCAGTTCCCCGGGCGTCCACGCCCGTGCGGCAAGCAGTTGGCGGGCTTCGTCGATGAGATCGTCGGCCGAACTGAGCTGCTGCTCCTCCTCCATCTGGTCGGCGATGCGGGAGACATATCCGGTCCCGTCGCCTGCCAGGAAGCACGGTTTGCCGTCCGGGCTGGTCCACGGCAGCAGCCGGACGAAGACCCGCGCTGTAGCGTTGGGCATGTCGTCAACTCCCTTGTAGTTGAGGGCCACGCCCCCGGGCCGTCCACCACGGTCGCGGGGGTCCTCTTCGTCTCGCGAGGAGGGCCTTCCTCGCTCTAGGCAACCGCTCCGCTACACCCAGCGGTACGGTGGCAGTGGAACCGGCTTTTAAGAGCTTTAAGCGCTCGTGCACACCGGGGAGTTGAGGGCTAGTGGGCACTCGGGAACCGAACCGGCACCTTGAACGGCTTTACCGGCAGACCGGCTGGACGCTGCGGCAGTTCGTCCAGGCCGTGAACCGCATCGGCACCGAGCGAGGAACCCCGCTCAAGTACCGCGAGCCGTCGGCCCATCAGTGGTGTCAGGGACACCTGCCGAAGGAGCAGGCCAGACCGCTGATCGTGGAGGCCCTGGCGCGGAAGCTGGGACGGCCGGTTACGCATGCCGAGGCCGGATTCCCCGCACCGGCCAATAGCTCCGATGCCCCACCGGGCACGGTTGAAGGACTGATCGATCTCGGTAGGGGAGATATGGACCCCTCGCGCCGTGGTGTTCTCGGTATAGGGCTCTTTTCCGTTGCGCTGACGGTGCCCAATTGGCCGGATGTGGTGGGACGGATGGAAGCCGTTCGAAGTGCTCGCCCCCGGCGCATTGGCATGCCGGAGGTCGACATGGTCATTGCCATGACCGAACGAGTGTCAGAACTGGACGACCAATTCGGCGGGCGCCACGCCCGTCCGATGGCAGCGGCTTTCTTGGTGAACACAGTAGCCCCGTATCTACGGGCTGACGCCTCCGAGCCGGTACGCAAAGCGATGATGTCGGCTGCTGCCGATTTGTGCTATCTCACGGGGTACATGGCGGTGGACGAAGGCGTTCACGGCCTTGCGCAACAGTATTACCTCAAGGCGTTGGAACTTGCCGGAGCGGCAGAGGATCACTTGACGTACTGCACAACGCTTCGGGGGATGAGTGTGCAGGCTGTTGACCTACGGCACGGCCGGCAGGCAATGCGGCTCGCTGACGCTGCGGCTGCCGCGTCTCCACAAGCCGGCCCGCGAATGCGAGCCTTCCTTGCCGGGCAGCAGGCGCACACCTCCGCGCAAATCGGCGACCACAGCAATGCGCTGATGTATCTACGAGAGGCCGAGGTGGCCATGGAGAGGGCTGAGTCCAGGGGAAAGGCGTTCGGCTCGTACGATCCGGCAGCCCTGAATTACCACACCAGCCAGGTCCGGTACGAACTCGGCGACGTTCCCGGCTCCATCAAGGCCATGCAGGAATCGGACAAGGTGCGCTACAGCGTTTACCGTCGCGCTCGCGTACGCCACCGTGCCACCTTGGCCGAGCGGCAACTGGAAATCGGCCACCTCGAAGCAGCATGCGCGACATGGCAGCTCGCCCTGGACGATTACCCTCTGGTGCAGTCGGGGCGGGCAGATCAGCGCATGCAAACAATGTTCAAACTCATCCGCCCCCACCTCAAGAACCCCGCCGCCCGCGAACTCCACGAACGCGCCCGGCTCGTCACCCCGGCCTCACTCTCTGCCTGAGGGCTGTCGCGTGCGACGGCGGCCGAGCAAGGTGCTTCCCACAATCAAACGTTCCCTGCCGGAGCCGACATCCTGAGGAGGACGGCAGGCGTCCCGCCTCATCCCTCCAGCACGCCCCGCAGTTGGTCGAGCCCCCAGTCCAGGTCCTCCTTGCTGATGACCAGCGGGGGCGCGATCCGGATCGTCGAGCCATGGGTGTCCTTGACCAGCACCCCGCGGGCCAGCAGCTGCTCGGAGATCTCCCGCCCCGTGCCGCGCGAGGGGTTGATGTCCACACCGGCCCACAGTCCGCGGCCGCGCACCGCGTCCACCGCGCCGCCGCCCACCAGCAGCCCCAGCTCACTGTGCAGATGTTCGCCCAGCTCCATGGCCTGCTGCTGGAATTCACCGGTCCGCAGCATCGCGATGACCTCCAGCGCCACCGCGCAGGCGAGCGGGTTCCCGCCGAACGTCGAGCCGTGCTCGCCCGGCGCGTACACCCCGAGCACCTCACGGGACGACACCACCGCCGACACCGGAACCACCCCGCCGCCCAGCGCCTTGCCGAGCACATACATGTCGGGCACCACGCCCTCGTGCTCGCACGCGAAGGTCCGGCCCGTACGCCCCAGGCCGGACTGGATCTCGTCGGCGATGAACAGCACGTTCCGGCTGCGGGTCAGCTCCCGTACGCCCGCCAGATAGCCCGGCGGCGGCACCAGCACCCCCGCCTCGCCCTGGATCGGCTCCAGCAGCACCGCGACCGTGTCGGCGTCGACGGCGGCCTCCAGCGCGTCGAGATCGCCGTACGGGACGATCTCGAAGCCGGGGGTGTACGGGCCGAAGTCGGCGCGCGCCTCGGGGTCGGTGGAGAAGGAGACGATCGTGGTCGTCCGGCCGTGGAAGTTGTTGTCCGCCACGATGATCTTCGCCCGGCCGTCCGGGACGCCCTTGACCTTGTAGCCCCATTTACGGGCCGTCTTCACCGCCGTCTCGACGGCCTCGGCGCCGGTGTTCATCGGCAGGACGAGTTCCATGCCGCACAGCTCGGCCAGCTGTGTGCAGAAGTCCGCGAAACGGTCGTGATGGAAGGCGCGCGAGGTGAGCGTGACCCGCTCCAGCTGTGCCTTCGCCGCGTCGAGCAGCCGGCGGTTGCCGTGCCCGAAGTTCAGGGCGGAGTACCCGGCGAGCATGTCCAGGTATCGGCGGCCCTCGACATCCGTCACCCAGGCGCCCTCGGCGGTGGCCACGACGACGGGCAGCGGGTGGTAGTTGTGCGCGCTGTGGGCTTCGGCGGCCGCGATGCCGCGTTCCGTGGACGTCACCGGTGACTCCGTTCGGTAGGCCGTGCGGGCGCGGGCACTGCCGCGTCCCTCTCCATTGTTGCGCCCGCCCGGGGCCGTGGGCCTGCGAGGATCCGCCGGACAGGGGCCCGGGGGTGTTTTAGACTCTGCGATGCGCACCGCGACTGGCGTACGGGGAAGCAACCTCGAGGAAGCGGTGTGCGGCAACCATCACGAGGTGCCGCCCCGCCTGGGCACCCCGGGACCACGACCGGCAACACCGATCGACCGCCCCGGAGGACGCCATGTCACAGCCCCGCATGTCCCAGTCCCTTTCGCATCCCGCGCTGAGCGCCGCCGACCCCGAACTGGCCGCGCTGGTCGGCGCCGAGGAGCAGCTCCAGGCCGACACGCTGCGGCTGATCCCCAGCGAGAACTACGTCTCCGCCGCCGTCCTGGAAGCCACCGGCACCGTCCTTCAGAACAAGTACAGCGAGGGGTACGCGGGCCGTCGCTACTACGAAGGCCAGCAGAACATCGACCAGGTCGAAACGCTGGCCGTCGAGCGCGCCAAGGCCGTCTTCGGCGTGGAGCACGCCAACGTCCAGCCCTACTCCGGCTCGCCCGCCAACCTCGCCGCCTACCTCGCCTTCGCCGAGCCCGGCGACACCGTGCTGGGCATGGCGCTGCCGATGGGCGGCCACCTCACGCACGGCTGGGGCGTCTCCGCGACCGGTACGTGGTTCCGCGGGGTGCAGTACGGCGTACGCCCGGAAAGCGCGCTGATCGACTTCGACGAGGTGCGCGACCTCGCCCGCAAGGAACGCCCGAAGATCATCTTCTGTGGCGGCACCGCCGTCCCCCGCACCATCGACTTCGCCGCCTTCGGCGAGATCGCCCGCGAGGTCGATGCCGTCCTCGTCGCCGATATCGCGCATATCGCCGGCCTGATCGCGGGCGGCGCCCACCCCTCGCCCGTGCCGCACGCGGACGTCATCTCCACCACCACCCACAAGACCCTGCGCGGCCCGCGCGGCGCGATGCTGATGTCCCGGGCGAGCCACGCGAAGGCCGTCGACAAGGCCGTCTTCCCCGGCCTTCAGGGCGGCCCGCACAACCACACCACCGCCGCCATCGCGGTGGCGCTGCGCGAGGCGGCCGCCCCGTCCTTCCGCGACTACGCGCATGCCGTCGTCGCCAACGCCAAGGCGCTCGCCGAGGCGCTGCTGGCCCGCGGCTACGACCTGGTCTCCGGCGGCACCGACAACCACCTGGTGCTGATCGACCTCACCTCGAAGGAGGTCCCCGGCAAGGTCGCCGCGAAGGCGCTGGACCGCGCCGGCATCGTCGTCAACTACAACACCGTCCCCTTCGACCCGCGTAAGCCCTTCGACCCCTCCGGCATCCGCATCGGCACCCCGTCCCTCACCTCCCGCGGGCTGGGCACGGACCGGATGCCGCTGGTCGCCGAGTGGATCGACCGCGGCGTCCAGGCGGCGGCGAAGGGCGACGAGGACGCGCTGACGGTGATCCGTGGTGAGGTCGCGGAGCTGATGGCCGCCTACCCGGCGCCGGGGCTGCCGACGGCCTGAACGGGCGCGTAACGGCGCCCCGTCCGGCGCCCCGTCCCGCACCCCGACCGGCTCACCGGCCGCGCTCAGCCGGTGAGCCGGACCGGCAGGATGTCGGTGCTGTTGCCGATGAAGCTCCGGTGCGGCGGCAGCTCCGCGTCCGGGACGGCGAGGTCCAGCGCCGGATAGCGGGTGAAGAGCGCCTCCAGGGCCACGGTCGCCTCCAGTCGGGCCAGTGGCGCGCCCAGGCAGTAGTGCGGCCCGTGGCCGAAGGAGAGGTGCCGGGTGGCGGGCCGCCGGGTGACATCGAAGCGGTCCGCGTCGGGCCCGTACGCCTCCGGGTCCCGGCCGGCCGCCGAGTAGGAGGCCAGCATCGGGGTGCCACGCGGTACGACCGTGCCGCCGAGCTCCAGGTCCCGGACCGGGTAGCGGAACGGGAAGTGGGCGACCGGGCTGTCGTGGCGCAGCGTCTCCTCGACCACGTCGTCCCAGGTCGCCCGCCCGGCCCGGACCAGCTCCAGCTGCTCGCGGTCGGTGCACAGGGCCCGCACCGCGTTGGTGATCAGATTGAGCGTGGTCTCATGCCCGGCGATGATCATCAGCAGCAGGGTGCCGACCAGCTCGCGTGCGCTCAGCCGGTCGCCGTCCTCCTCCTGGGCGGCGATCAGCGCGCTGGTCAGATCGTCGCCGGGGTCCGCCCGCCGGGCCTCGGCGACCTGCCCGAGGACGGCCGTGATCTCCCGGTTGGCCGCCTGCACCTCGGCCGCCGTACCGGTCGTGCCCACGATCAAATTCGACAGCTCGTGCAGCCGGTCGCGTAACGCGGCCTCCACGCCCAGCAGTTCGCAGATCACGCTCATCGGCAGCGGATAGGCGAAGTGCCGGCGCAGCTCCACCGTGCCGTCGGCCGCGGCGACGCCCGGCAACCGGTCCAGCAGCCCGGCCGTCAGCGCCACGACCCGGGGCCGCAGGGCCGACACCCGCCGGGCGGTGAACACCTTGGTCACCAGGCCGCGCAGCCGCCGGTGGTCCGCGCCGTCGGCCGTGGTCATCCCGTCGACGGTGGCGAAGGTGGTGAGCGGCCAGCCGGGCGGCACGGTGCCGTCGTGCAGGGCCGTGAAATGGCAGGCGCTCTTGGCGACTTCGGGGTGCGCGAGGACCTCCCGCAGCACCGCGTGGTGGGTGACGGCGACCGCGGGCACCTCCCCGGGCAGGACGACGGGGACCACCGCTCCGGCCTCCCGCAGCAGCGCGTCGGCCGCGGCCCGGCCGGCACCGCCGGGGGCGAGCCGGTGCGGCGCCGCGCCGCGGGGGTGTGCGGGGCAGGAGGTGCCGGGCGGGGTGAGGGGCGCGGGGCCGGGGAGGCGGGCGTCCCCGGAGATCGGCTGTCCGTCCGTCATCCGACCCACGATTCCAGCTGTCGCCCGCCCCGAACAGACCGCCGCGAACAGGCGCCGCGGCGCCGAGGGCCGACGGGTCCCGTCGCCGCATGGGCCACCACGCGCCGACTCCCCTCCCCGACCTGAGACAATCGAGGCATGGCTCTCCAGCGTCCACGTGTGCTCTCCGGCATTCAGCCCACCGCCGGCTCCTTCCACCTCGGCAATTACCTCGGTGCGGTACGCCAGTGGGTGGCGCTCCAGGAGTCCCACGACGCCTTCTACATGGTGGTCGACCTGCATGCGATCACCGTTCCGCAGGACCCGGCGGAGCTGCGCAGCAACACCCGGATCGCGGCCGCCCAACTGCTGGCCGCCGGTCTCGACCCGGAGCGCTGCACGCTCTTCGTCCAGAGCCATGTGCCCGAGCACGCCCAGCTCGGCTGGGTCATGAACTGCCTCACCGGCTTCGGCGAGGCGTCCCGTATGACCCAGTTCAAGGACAAGTCCGCCAAGCAGGGCGCCGACCGCACCTCCGTCGGCCTGTTCACGTACCCGATCCTCCAGATCGCCGACATCCTGCTCTACCAGGCCCACCAGGTCCCGGTCGGCGAGGACCAGCGCCAGCACATCGAGCTGACCCGCGACCTCGCCGAGCGCTTCAACAGCCGCTACGGCGACACCTTCACGATGCCGGCGCCGTACATCCTCAAGGAGACGGCGAAGATCTACGATCTCCAGGACCCGTCGGCCAAGATGAGCAAGTCGGCCGCCAGCCCCAAGGGCCTGATCAACCTCCTGGACGAGCCGAAGGTCTCCGCGAAGAAGGTCAAGAGCGCGGTCACGGACACCGACACGGTGATCCGTTACGACGCCGAGAACAAGCCCGGCGTCTCCAACCTCCTCACCATCTACTCCACCCTCACCGGCCTCTCGATCCCGGAGCTGGAGCAGAAGTACGAGGGCAAGATGTACGGCGCCCTCAAGACCGACCTCGCCGAGGTGATGGTCGATTTCGTCACACCGTTCCGGGACCGTACGCAGGAATATCTGGACGACCCCGAGACGCTGGACGCGATCCTGGCCAAGGGTGCGGAGAAGGCCCGCGCGGTAGCCGCCGAGACCCTCGCCACCACCTATGACCGGCTCGGATTCCTGCCGGCCAAGCACTGACGCCACCCCCTCGCGCGGCCGGCCACGGCCGGCCGTGCGGACCCCGCCGAGCCAGGGGGCCCCGCCCGTGGGCCCCTTGTCCGCTCGCAACAGGACCGAGGGCGCTCCCCGATATGGGCGCGCACCCGGCACACTAAGAGGGTGCGCGAGCGCGCCGCACACACGTCAGGAGGGAGAACGCAGTGGGGACCGTAACGCTGGGCGTTTCGATCGCGGTCCCGGAGCCTTACGGCAGCTTCCTCCAGCGGAAGCGCGAGAGCTTCGGGGACCCTGCCGCACCCGGCATCCCCACGCATATCACCCTGCTCCCGCCGACGGAGGTACGTGCCGAGGCGCTGCCCGGCATCGAACGCCACCTCGCCGAGGTCGCGGCCGGCTGCCGCCCCTTCCCGCTCCGCCTGGAAGGCACCGGGACCTTCCGCCCGCTCTCCCCGGTCGTCTACGTCCAGGTCACCGACGGGGTCGCGGGCTGCACCGCCCTCCAGGCCCGGATCCGCGCCGCCTCCGGTCCCTGCGCCCGCGAGCTCCAGTTCCCGTACCACCCGCATGTGACCATCGCCCACGGCATCACCGAAGAGGCCATGGACCGCGCCCAGGCCGGGCTCCGGGACTTCACCGCGACCTGGACCATCGGCGGCTTCGCGCTCTACGAGCAGGGCGCGGACGAGGTGTGGCGCCTGGAGCGGGAGTACCCCTTCGGGCCCCAGACGGCCGCCGTCCCCCGCCAGGCCGCCGATCTCTCCCGCCCGCCGGCGCCCTCCTGCTGACGGCCGCCGCCCGCCGCGGGGTGCGCACCCGCCCGCCCCGGCCCGCGATGGCCTGTACGGCACGTATGAGCGTGCGCGTTTCCGGGGTACCCGGACGCTAGTGTTCCGGGACTGCCGGAACCGCCGGAACACCCGGAGCGCCGGCCGCCAACCCCTGCCCGACCCGGCGGCCGACCGGGCACGAGGGGACTGCCATGAACTGGTTGAGCACACTCCCGGTCATCGGACCGGCCGTCCGCCGGCTGATGACCACACACCTCTGGCGCGCCTACGAACGCATGCTCCGGGTGCACTGGACCAGGCTCTCCGCCGCGATCACCTTCACCAGCTTCGTCGCGCTCTTCCCGCTGCTCACCGTCGCCGCCGCGATCGGCGCCGCGCTGCTCAGCGACGCCCGGCTGCACTCGCTGGAGAACAAGCTCGCCGAGCAGCTCCCCGGCCTCTCGGACCGGCTCGACATCGCCGGACTCGTCGACCACGCGACCACCGTCGGCCTGGTGGCCGGTGCCGCGCTGCTGCTGACCGGCATCGGCTGGGTCGAATCGCTGCGCGACTGCCTGCGCGCCGTATGGGAGAAGCCCGACGAGGACATCAACTTCTTCCTCGGCAAGCTCCGGGACGGCGCGCTGCTGCTCGGCGTGGGTGGCGTCGCCGTGCTCTCCCTGGCCTGTTCGACGTTCGCGTCCGCCGCGGTGGGCAAGGTGGCGGAGGCGACCGGCCTCCCGGAGGGCGGCATCGGCAGTGTGCTGCTCTCCGTCGCCGGATTCGTCATCGCCGTCCTCGCGGACTTCCTGCTGCTCGCCTACATACTGACCAGGCTGCCCGGCGTCCATCCGCCGCGGCGCGCCGTCGTCGTCGCCGGCCTGCTCGGCGCGATCGGCTTCGAGCTGCTGAAGCTGCTGCTCAGCGGCTATCTCCAGGGCGTCGCCTCGCGCAGCATGTACGGCGCCTTCGGCACCCCGGTCGCCCTGCTGCTGTGGATCAACTTCACCGCGAAGCTGCTCGTCTACTGCGCTTCCTGGACGGCCACGGACGGGGAGCGGCACGGGGAGGGCGAGGAGCTCAAGGTGCCGGAGGGGCCGGACGGGCAGCAGGGGCCGGAGGGGTCGGACGGGCCGGACGAGCCGGAGGGGGAAGACGGCCAACACCGGCCCCGGGCTGCCTAGCCGTAGCCGTGGCCCCGGCCCCGCCTCCTCCCCGTCCCAGCTCCCGCCCGCCGGCGGTCACTTGCGGGGCCGACGCCCTCGTACCAGCTCCGGCAGCGGCCAGCGGCGGTGCACGGCGAACGCCACGACGCCGAGCAGCGCCAGCGCCCCGGTGGTGAGGCCCAGCGCCGTCCAGGCGCCGCTCTTGGCGCCGGCACCGTCCAGCGCGGCCTGGGCGCTCCGGTCCCCGTTCTTGCCCTTGCCCTTGGCACTCACCGCGCCGGTGCCGTCGTCCTCGCTCCGGGGGCCGACGAGCCGGCCGACCGGCTCCACCTTGTCGGCCGCCGCGAAGCCCCAGTCGAGCAGCTTGGCGGCCTCCCGGTAGGCCTCGTTGTGCTCCTTCTTCTCCGGGTTCATGACCGTGACCAGGAGCTTGCGGTCGCCGCGCTGGGCGACGCCGGTGAACGTCGACCCGGCGTTCGTCGTCGAGCCGTTCTTCACCCCCGCGATGCCCGGATACGGCTTGATGTCGTAATCGCCGCTCAGCAGCCGGTTGGTGTTCTGGATGCCGAACGTCGCCCGCTTGCCGTCCTTGCCCTTGTCGCCGGGGAACTGCGCACTGGCCGTCGAGCAGTACTCGCGGAAGTCGGCGTTCTGGAGCCCCGACCGGGCGAACAGGCTCAGGTCGTACGCGCTGGAGACCTGGCCCGGCGCGTCATAGCCGTCCGGGGTCACCACATGCGTGTCGCGGGCGTTGAGCTCCTTCGCGTGCCGCTGCATCTGCGTGACGGTGGCCTTGGTCCCGCCGTTCATCGCCGACAGCGTGTGCACCGCGTCGTTGCCGGACCGCAGGAAGACCCCCAGCCACAGGTCGTGGACCGTATAGCTCAGGTTCTCCCTTATCCCGACGAGGCTGCTGCCGGCGCCCATCCCCGCGAGGTCGGCGGGCTTGACCGTGTGCTTCTGGTCCTTGGGGAACTTCGGCAGGACCGTGTCGGCGAACAGCATCTTCAGCGTGCTGGCCGGCGCCAGCTGCCAGTGGGCGTTCTTGGCGGCCAGCACCTTGCCGGACTCGGCGTCCGACACGATCCACGAACGGGCGGTGAGGGTGTCCGGGCCCGGGAGCTTCGGCGCGCCGGGCCTCAGGGCCACCTGGACGCCGGGCGTACCCAGCCGGTCCCCGCCGATCTGCGACATCTTCGCCGGCGGCTTGGGCGCCTTGGGGTCGGCGTGGGCGGTGCCGGCCAGGAGCGGGGTGGCCAGCAGCCCGGAGGAGGCCAGTGCGGCGACGGTGCGCAGGGGGAAGCCGTGTCGCGCCGCACGTCCGGCGTTGCCGGTCGTGGCCGAGGCATTCGGGGCGGTCGGGTCGGTGGAAGCCGTGGGAGCACAGAAGGTCGTCGGCACGTCGGTGAACGTACCCGGCTTTGCCCGGGACGCCGACAGCACCCCACGGAAGAGTGCCCCTGCCGACCGCCGGATGGAGCCGCTGCCCATACTGGGACGTATGAAGCTCTCGCGCCCCGTGTCCTGGTTCCTGCTCGCCTTCGGGGTGTGGAGCTGGTTCATCTGGATCACTTTCGTCAAAAACCTCTGGAAGGACGGGAGCGGTCTCGCCTTCGACGACGCGGGTGACCCGACCGCCTACTTCTGGGTCCATCTGCTGCTCGCGGTGGCTTCCTTTCTTTTGGGGACGGTGATCGGGGTGATCGGGTTCCGTGGTGTACGGGCCTTGCGCCGCGAGGCCGCGCACCGCACGCCCGAGCCGCCTTCCTCCTCCTCGTCCGCCTCCTGAATCACAGGCACGGGGAGACGCCGTGATCTTCGCGCTGATCGTGGTCCCGGTCCTCGGACTGTTCTTCGGCGTGCACCGCTATCTGTGGTGCCGACTCGTCCGTGACACCACCACCCCCGGCAGCCGGCCCCGCCGTACGGGCACCGTCGCCGCCTTCGTCCTCCCCCTGACCACCCTCGCCGCCCTGCTGGCCGGCCGCGGCGGCGCCCCCTTCCCCCTCCAGCAGGCACTGGCCTGGCCCGGCTATCTCTGGCTGGCCCTGGTGCTCTATCTCACACTCGCGCTGCTGGTGGGGGAAGTGGTCCGGGCGATCGCGCTACGGGCACTCCCCGACCGTGAGTCCACGCAACGCACCCCCTCACCCACCGGCCCGGCCCACGGGCCCGTCCCCCAGCCCCCACCCCCGTCCCCCGACCCGCCCCCTGCCTTTTCCGCGGAACTGCCCCCCAAGCCGTCCTCCACTCCATCCCCCGCTCCATCCCCCACCCCCTCCCCTTCCTCGACCCCCACGCTCCTCCCGCCCCGCACCCCCGCCCTGCCGCCGGTGGCCACCCCGCCCCGCCGCCTCTTCCTCGCGCGGGCGGTCGCCGCCGGCGCCTCCCTTGCCGCCGCGGGCGCTGTCGGCTACGGCACCGCCACCACCCTCCGCGGCCCCGTGGTCAAGCGCGTCACGATCCCCCTGGCCAAACTGCCGCGCACCGCCCACGGCTTCCGGATCGCCGTCGTCAGCGATATCCATCTCGGCCCGGTCCTCGGCCGCGCCCACACCCGGCGCGTCGTCGAGACCATCAACCGCACCCACCCCGACCTGATCGCCATCGTCGGTGACCTGGTCGACGGCAACGTCACCGACCTCGCCCCGGCCGCCGAGCCACTGCGCGAACTGCGGTCCCGGCACGGCGCGTTCTTCGTCACGGGAAACCACGAGTACTACTCCGGCGCCGACCAATGGGTCGACCACGTACGGGAGTTGGGCATCCACCCGCTGGAGAACGCGCGCACCGAACTCCCCGGCTTCGACCTCGCCGGCATCAACGACGTAGCGGGCCAGACCGAACACGCCGGCCCCGACTACGACCAGGCCCTCGGCGACCGGGACCCCGCCCGCGCCGTGGTCCTGATGGCGCACCAGCCGGTCACCATCCACGACACCGTCCGATACGGCGTGGACCTCCAGCTCTCCGGCCACACCCACGGCGGCCAGATGTGGCCCTTCACCTACATCGCCGACGCCACCAACCCCACCATCGCCGGCCTGGAGCGCTACGGCGACACCCAGCTCTACGTCTCCCGCGGCGCAGGCACCTGGGGCCCACCGGTACGCCTCGGCGCACCGCCCGACGTCACCGTGGTCGAACTCGCCTCCCTGCGCGCCTAGATCGCTACGCTGATCACCGCGCGGAGGGGTTGCGCCGTGAAGGTAACAACCCCTCTACAAAGTGCGGCACAATCCTGCGCTAAATCGGACAGATCCCGACTTTCGATCTTGCAACACAGGGGTGCAACTCCCTAGAATTTATTGACTTTACGTTGTCCTTACCGTGACGGCTGTGCGGGCGCGCGAGGGGGACGAGCGGGGAACGGGGAGAGCGTCATGGGCAAGCACTTCAAGGTTGATCTGGACGAGCTGGACGGCGTCGTACGTCAGCTTCGGCACCTTCAGCACGACATGAATGAAACCGGCCAGAACGTCGAGTACGGCACGAACATTCCGAAGTCGGCGTTCGGGATCAACTTCGGTGAAGCGGAGGAAGTCTCCAAGGCCCATGACCGCATGCAGACGTACCTGAAGGACGTCGTCAAGGCACTCCAGGACCTCACCCACAAGTTCGGCGAGAAGACAGAGGCGAGCCGCGGTGCCTATGAGGACCAGGATCACGAGACCAAGGTCTCGATGAACGGCTGACCTTCCACGGCGACGCAGGGATGAGGACGAGAGGGATGACGATGAACGGGGGTCGCTGTGGTTAGCGCCATGGAGGAGCGCGAGAGCGCCAAGACGGTTGAGAAGCAGCGGGACGAGGAAGATCGGGCGAACAAGCTGAAGTCCTTCAAGGGCGAGCGCTTGACCCCGCACTCTCCTTCCGACTTTCATCACCACGGCATCAACGAGCTCCGGCAGATGATCGAGAACGCCAAGCCGGAGACGCTCGAGGCCGCCGGCGACCACTGGCGCAAGTCCGCCGATCTGCTCGGTGGGCAGGACGGACACGGTGGCGTCCGCAAGAAGTTCATGGATGCCGTCGATCACGCGACGGCGCACTGGGAGGGCTCGGCCGCCGAGGCGTTCCGCAAGGAAGCCATCAAGGTGCTCGGCAAAATCGACAGGACGTATCAGCACGCCCGGAAGGCCGAGGCGTCGCTGATCGGCTCGCGTGAGTCGGGCCCGCAAGTCGGCCTCGCTCACAACCTGCGCGAGGCCATGACCGCCATGTCGAAGATCCACGACCCGGGCAAGTGGGATCGCTTCAAGGACGAGAGCGGCGACGACGCCCAGTTCCATCGGGACATGGCGAACCCGAAGATGGACGCCCGCCAGGCGCTGGAGCTCAACCGGGACAAGCTGTCCTTGACGAAGGAGCGCCAGGTCGAGGCGGTCATCGTGATGGATGAGCTGGCGTCTCACTACTCGGGGCGCGCGGAGATCTGGGTTGATGACGGCGACGACGGCCTCCACGGCGACTGGCCGAAGGAGCCCTCGAACACCCCGCACCCGCCTGCGGTACGGATGCCTGACACGGCCGACAGGTACCACCCGGATCCGTCGTCGGTCACACCGCACCAGCCCAATGGCGCGGGCGGCGGAGCGGTTCCGCCCGGTTTCGACGGTCCCAAGGTCAGCCGTCCGGAACTCCCGGTCCAGACCGGACTCGACAGCGTGCAGGGCGGCATCATGAATCCGCCCACGGCCTCCGGCGGACACAGCGGAATACCGTCCGGCGGCGGGCATGGCGTGGTCGGCGGTCCGGGCGGCGGGATGCCTCCTGGCCCCTTCGGCATGCCCGGGGGTATGCGGTCCGGTGGCGGCCGCGGTGCGCCGGGTGCCGGCGGTCTGCGTAGTGGCATGCCGGGTGCGGGCGGCGCAGGCGGAGCCAAGGGCGGCAAGGCGGCCGCGGCCGGACGCGGCGGTGCGCAGGCGCGTACACGTGGCGGCTTGGTCGGCAAGCCGGGTGGCCCGGCCGGCGGCGCCAAGCAGGGCGGTGCGGGTCTGCACCGCAGCCGTGGCGGCAACCAGGCAGCTATGGGTGCTGCCGGAGCCAAGGGCAAGGACAAGAAGGAGAAGGAGCGCACCACTGGTCAGCGCCCCGACTACCTGGTCGAGGACGAAGAGACGTGGACGCCGGAACGTAATGTGGCGCCCCGAGTCATCGAGTAGGACGCCGGCGCCGTCATACGGCGGCTGGTAAGGAGTGGCCCCGCGCCCGAGGGTGCGGGGCCTTCTCTTCTGATGGAACACTGCCGCCGGACAGCACAGCGAGAAGGAGCCAAGCATGAGGGTCACCCGAACACTGCGTGCGACGGTGGGTGCCGCGCTGACCGGCGCGCTGCTCATCACCGCGAGCGGTACCGCCTCCGCAGATCAAACACGCAAGGATCTGTGGCCGTTGGAGGCGTTCGGGGCCGAGCAGCTGTGGAAGGAGGCCACCGGTAAGGGTGTGACAGTGGCCGTGCTCGACACCGGATTTCGGCAGACCCATCAAGACCTGAAGGGACAGTTCCTTCCCGGGCCGGACTTCGGGAAGGCGACCCAGGAGGAAGGGGCCAAACACCTCAAGCCGGGTGAGAACGTCCTTGACCACGGCACCGGCATGGCAGCGATCATCGCGGGCCACGGCCACGGTCCGGGGGGCTCCGAGGGCGTCAAGGGACTGGCGCCCGACGCCAAAATCCTTCCTGTTCCGGAGTACAAGAACTCCGGGCTGGCCACGCGCTGGGCCGCCGACCACGGTGCTGACGTCATCAACATGTCCTATACCGAGAGTCGTTCCGCTGACACGTGCGATTCCATCCATTACGCGATTTCCAAGGGCGCCGTGGTGGTGGCCGGTATGGGTAATGAGTCTGCGACCGATAAAAACTATCCGGTGGGCTGCCCAGGGGTGATCGGTGTCGGCGCGGTCGATGAGTACGGGAAATCGGCCGAGTTCAACAACTACAACTCCGACATGGACCTGCTCGCGCCCGGGGTGAAGATCCCAGCCGCGACGGGCAAGAGCGACTCGAGCTACCACACCGAGAACGGCAACTCGGGTTCGACCGCCTACGTCTCCGCCGCAGCCGCCCTTCTCAAGGAGAAGTACCCCTCCCTCACTCCCGGCCAGATCGCCAACCGTCTGGTGAAGACGGCCGGTCTGCCCCAGGACCAGAAGGGCCTCAAGCTCCCGGACGCGCACTACGGCTACGGCTTCATCCAGCCCGGCCCCGCCCTGCGGAAGAACATCCCCGCGGGCGCCAAGGAGGGCCCCCTGCCGATGCCGAAGGGCAAGGCGTCCTCGCAACTGGACGCCGGCGCGCAGGACGCCGACCCGCCGATGGGCGGCAAGGAGATGTTGAACAGGGCCCTGCTCTACGGCGGCATCGGCGTCGGCGCTCTGGTGGTCATCGGGGCCGTCGTCACCATCGTCCTGAAGTCCCGTCGCCGTAAGAGCGCCGCCGGTCAGACCTGGAGCTGACCCCCAGCCCACACCGCGAAGACCCCGTTCGGCCGGTCGTGGCCGGATCGGAAGGAGAAGGCCGTGGTCCACGGCTCGCAGGCTTCGGCGCCACCCGAGGCTCCCGACGTGGCGCAGATACTGCGGGCCAATCGGCTTGCCCTGGCCCGGCTCATGGCGGTGCGTCTGCTGGTCGCCGGCCTTCTTGTGGCGGTTCCGGTGGTGATAGGCCGTCTCACCGGGACGAACTCGTTCTTCCTGGTTCTGCCCATTCCTTTCGGTGTGGGCGTCTTCATTCTCACGGTGTACCGCGCCCTTTACGGAATCCGTGTCTCCCAGTGCGCCAGAGTGCTCCGGGATTACCCGCTGGAGTTCCATCCCCGGGTGCTCAAGAAGCGTGAGCGGTGGACCGAGTACGGCAATGTCTTCGAGGTCCGGGTGACGACGCGCGGGCAGCACGGTGCGCCGCTGATGCGGGCGGTCAATGCGGCGGGGCGCCGTCGTTGGCCGGAGGGGGTGGAAGAACGTGGCGCGTGGCTTGCGGGGGACCTGCTCTTCGGTGGGGTCCTGGTGGAGCCGGGGAGTAACGCCATGCTGTTCCTGAAGCCGGCGGACTGGGACAAGACCGCGCGGAAGCGGGAAGAGGCCGGCGCCGAACGCCTCGCGAGGGCGCAGCGGGCGAAGCTCACGCACAGGACGAAGTACGCGGTGATGAAGCGGTCGTGACGCTAGGAGTCTCGTTGGCGCGCCCCCCTTCGTCCCTGCGCTCCACCCCGCTCCACCCCGCCCGTGCCCCGCTCCGCCCGCCCCCGCCCCTCCGACCCTGCGGGCGGAAAAAATCCGGCGACGCACTCGCCGCACCCTGTTAGCGTCCCAGGTCATGGACCCCGTAGGTGATAAAGCGATACGTGCCTCCTTTGTGAATTGCTCGAAGGGGGAGGCGAGCCGGATGAATTTGCCCGTGGGGCTGGCTGAACTCCCTTGGGAGGATCTGGACTTCTTGGGGTGGCGTGATCCGGGGGCGCCGGACCGGAGTTATCTGGTCGCGCCGCGGGGGGACGGCATCATCGGAGTGACGCTGCGGGTGCCGCAAGGGGTGCGGCGGAGCTTCACCAAGACGACGGTGTGTTCGGTGTGTGTGACCGGGCACCCCGGGTCCGGGGTCAGCCTGCTCGCCGCGCGGCGGGCCGGGGCGCCGGGGCGGCAGGGGAACACCGTCGGGACGTATTTGTGCGCCGACCTCGCGTGTTCTCTCTACGTCCGCGGGCGCAAGCGGTCCCAGCTCGCCGGGCGGCATGAGGAGACGCTGCCGCTGGAGGAGCGGATCGCCCGTACGGTGCGCAACCTGGATGCCTTCCTGGACAAGGTTCTTGAGGGCGAGCGTTAGCGGGATCGGGGGAATGGAGGGGGAGCGGGCCGCCGTTCCCCCTTTTTCATGGGCGCGAGCTGACGTCCCGCGCCGGCCCCAACGCCCCGGCGGACGCCTTTCGCCGGTCGACCGGAGGCTACCCGTGGGTTTCGGTTGCGGCGATCCACTGTGCGGACAGATCCTCGGTGCACGTCGCAGGGGAGGCGGCGGAGAAGCAGGGGGACGATGTGCTGCGAGTGCACTTCACCGCGCAGGATCTGGCGCGTACGCGAGTGGCCGAAGGGGCCGACCCGTTATGGGAGACGGTGCTGAGCCTGCATGCCCTACGGGAGAGCCGGACCGAACCGGCGCTGGCCGCCTGGCGGCAGCATGCCGTACGGCACGGTCCCGGGCCGCTGCGGACCTTGCTGCCGCTGGTGCCGCGGCACGGCTACTTCCCGGACTTCCTCACGCCGTTCGCGGGCCTGGACGGGGTCGAGCCGGGACTGGAGGCCGTGATGAGCACCCCGCGGCAGCGGCTGCGGTCCGAGCTGGTGCTGCTGTCCGGGCACCGGGCGCTGCCGGGCTGGGCGCGCGGGATCGCGGACGGGGAGCCGGCCGCGCTGCGCCATCTCGCGCGCAGTCTGCGGACGTACCACCACCGGGCGGTGGCGCCGAGCTGGCCGCGGATCGCCGAACGGGTCGGCGCTGACCGGGCGTTGCGCAGGCATGCGCTGGCGCAGGCCGGGGCGGAGGCGATGCTGCGGACCTTCGGGCCGGTGATGCGCTGGCGGCCGCCGGTGCTGGAGGTCGGCTATCCGGTGGAGCGGGACCTGTTCCTGGAAGGGCGGGGGCTGGTCTTCGTCCCGTCGTATTTCTGTCGTGAGGTGCCGGTGGCGCTGGTGGATGAGGCGCTGCCGCCGGTGCTCGTGTATCCGGCGAAGGAACGGGAGAGCGCGCACGCCGAAGGGCCCCGCCCCCGGGGATACGGAGGCGAGGCCCTTCGGGAGGTGCCGGCTCTGCTCGGCGGCCGGGTCGGGACCCGGATCGCCGCAGGGCTCAGAAGCGGCGGGTGATCAGCGCCCGCTTGACTTCCTGGATGGCCTTGGTGACCTCGATACCGCGCGGGCAGGCGTCCGTGCAGTTGAAGGTCGTCCGGCAGCGCCAGACGCCGTCCTTGTCGTTGAGGATTTCGAGCCGCTGCTCGCCGCCCTCGTCACGCGAGTCGAAGATGAAGCGGTGCGCGTTGACGATCGCCGCCGGGCCGAAGTACTGGCCGTCGTTCCAGAACACCGGGCAGGAGCTGGTGCAGGCGGCGCAGAGGATGCACTTCGTCGTGTCGTCGAAGCGCTCGCGGTCCTCGGCGGACTGCCGGCGCTCACGGGTCGGCTCGTTGCCGGTCGTGATCAGGAACGGCATCACATCGCGGTACGCCTGGAAGAAGGGCTCCATGTCGACGACAAGGTCCTTCAGCACCGTGAGGCCCTTGATGGCCTCGACGGTGATCGGCTTCTCCGGGTTGATGTCCTTGATCAGCGTCTTGCAGGCGAGACGGTTGCGGCCGTTGATGCGCATGGCGTCCGAGCCACAGATGCCGTGGGCGCAGGAACGACGGAAGGTCAGCGACCCGTCCAGCTCCCACTTGATCTTGTGGAGGGCGTCCAGGACGCGCTCCTTGGGATCGATCTGGAGCTGGAAGTCCTCCCAGCTGGCGTCCTCCGAGATCTCCGGGTTGAACCGGCGGATCCGGAAGGTGACCGTGATCAGGTGCGATGCGCCGGTCTCGGCCGCGTCCGCAGCCGCGGAGTCCTTGTCGAGAGTCGGGGTGCTCATCAGTACTTACGCTCCATCGGCTGGTAGCGGGTCTGCACGACCGGCTTGTAGTCGAGGCGGATCGACTCGACGCCGTCTGCGCCCACCTCGCGGTACGCCATGGTGTGCCGCATGAAGTTGACGTCGTCGCGGTTGGGGTAGTCCTCGCGGTAGTGACCGCCGCGGGACTCCTTGCGGGCCAGCGCGGACACCGCCATGACCTCGGCCAGGTCGAGGAGGTTGCCCAGCTCGATGGCCTCCAGCAGGTCGGTGTTGAACCGCTTGCCCTTGTCCTGGATGGACACGTTCAGGTAGCGCTCGCGCAGCTCGCCGATCTTCTCGACCGCGGACTTGATCGTCTGCTCGGTGCGGAACACCATCACATTGGCGTCCATGGTCTCCTGGAGCTCCTTGCGGATCTCGGTGACCCGCTCGCTGCCCGTGGAGTTGCGCAGTCGCTCGACCTGTTCGGCGACCTGCTTCGCCGGGTCCTCGGGGAGCTCGACGAACTCGGCCGTGGCCGAGTACTCCGCCGCCGCGATACCGGCCCGGCGCCCGAAGACGTTGATGTCCAGCAGCGAGTTGGTGCCCAGGCGGTTGGCGCCGTGCACGGAGACACAGGCCACCTCGCCGGCGGCGTACAGGCCCGGCACGACGGTGGTGTTGTCGGCCAGCACCTCACCCTCGACGTTCGTCGGGATGCCGCCCATGGCGTAGTGCGCGGTCGGCTGGATCGGAATCGGGTCCGTGTAGGGCTCGATACCGAGGTAGGTCCGCGCGAACTCGGTGATGTCCGGGAGCTTGGCGTCCAGCTGCTCCGGCGGCAGGTGGGTCAGGTCCAGGAAGACGTGGTCGCCCTCCGGACCGCAGCCGCGGCCCTCACGGATCTCCGTGTAGATGGAGCGCGAGACGACGTCACGCGAGGCGAGGTCCTTCATGACGGGCGCGTACTTCTCCATGAAGCGCTCGCCGTCCTTGTTGCGAAGGATGCCGCCCTCGCCGCGCGCACCCTCGGTCAGGAGGATGCCCATGCGCCAGATGCCCGTCGGGTGGAACTGGAAGAACTCCATGTCCTCCAGCGGAAGCCCGCGGCGGTAGGCCGCGGCCTGGCCGTCACCGGTCAGGGTGTGCGCGTTGGAGGTCACCTTGAAGAACTTGCCGGTGCCGCCGGACGCGAAGATGATCGCCTTCGCCTGGAAGACGTGGATCTCGCCGGTGGCCAGCTCGTACGCGACGACGCCCGCGGACTTCTTGACGCCGTCGACGTCCTGGAGCAGCAGGTCGAGCACGTAGAACTCGTTGAAGAACTCCACGCCCTCCTTGACGCAGTTCTGATACAGCGTCTGGAGGATCATGTGGCCGGTGCGGTCCGAGGCGTAGCAGGACCGGCGGACCGGGGCCTCACCGTGGTTACGGGAGTGACCGCCGAAGCGGCGCTGGTCGATCGTGCCGTCCGGCGTGCGGTTGAACGGCAGGCCCATCTTCTCCAGGTCGAGGACCGAGTCGATGGCCTCCTTCGCGAGGATCTCGGCGGCGTCCTGGTCGACCAGGTAGTCGCCACCCTTGATCGTGTCGAAGGTGTGCCACTCCCAGTTGTCTTCCTCGACGTTCGCGAGGGCCGCGGCCATGCCGCCCTGGGCGGCGCCGGTGTGGGAGCGGGTCGGGTAGAGCTTCGTCAGGACCGCGGTGCGGCTGCGCTTCGTCGACTCGATGGCCGCGCGCATGCCCGCGCCGCCGGCGCCGACGATGACGGTGTCGTACTTGTGGATCTTCATGGTTCCAGTCAGCCCCGGCTTCAGGAGATGTTCGGGTCGAAGGTGAAGATCACCAGCGTGCCCAGAAGGACGGTGAACACCGTCGCGGTGTACAGCAGCATCTTCAGCCAGAAGCGGGTGTTGTCCCGCTGTGCGTAGTCGTTGATGACCGTACGCAGGCCGTTGGCGCCGTGCAGCATGGCCAGCCACAGCATCAGCAGGTCCCAGACCTGCCAGAACGGCGAGGCCCAGCGGCCGGCCACGAACGCGAAGCCGATCTTGGAGACGCCGCCGTCGAGGACCAGCTGGATCAGCAGGTGGCCCAGGACCAGGACGACCAGCACGATGCCGGACAGCCGCATGAACAGCCAGGCCTGCATCTCGAAGTTGCCACGGGAGGCGCGCCCGGTCTTCTTGGTGCGCTTGCGCGGCGGCTCGATGACCGGGGCCGGGTGGTCCACGTCGTAGAGCGAGACGCCCTCCGTCCCGCCCGCCGCCGTGGTCTCTGCGGAGGTGGTTTCAGACATCTCGCGTCAGCTCCCGAACAGCGTGCGCAGGGTGTGCTGCAACACGGGGTAGAAGGCACCGGCCATCAGGACGACCCAGATACCGACAACGGTCCACAGCAGCTGCTTCTGGTACTTCGGGCCCTTGGACCAGAAGTCCACCGCGACGACCCGCAGGCCGTTGAGCGCGTGGAAGAGGATGGCGGCCACCAGGCCGTACTCCATCACGTTGACGATCGGCGTCTTGTAGGTCGCTACGACGTCGTCATACGCCTCGGGGGAGACGCGGACGAGTGCGGTGTCGAGGACGTGAACGAACAGGAAGAAGAAGATGAGGACGCCGGTGACTCGATGAGCCACCCAGGACCACATGCCTTCCCGGCCGCGGTACAGCGTTCCAGCCGGCACGGAAAAACCCTCCGGGAGCGGGGATTGGGGCCAGCCGGCTTCTCTGTCGGTCGGGCCCGGCCGGGTACGGTCCACCGGCCCTGGCCATCGTAGCGACGTGTTGTCGGTTCCTTGCGCCGGGGTCCTTAGGTGTGATCAAACAGGCACCAACGGGCTATCACACAAGCACGAACCGGAACGTTCCAGGTCACAAGCCACGATCCGTCACGGGCCGGAGGCCGTGAGCCGGGCCAGCCGCCCACGGGCCAGCCGGCGCAGTTCGTCCGCGGCGACCGCCCGCTCCTCGTCCGGCTCATTGCCCAGCCGGGTGCGGATCCCGGACAGCACCTGGTCGAGCAGCTCCTCGTCGCGGTAGCCGTCCAGGCAGATGACGAAGACATGGCGGAAGCGCCGCTCGTACTCGGCGTGCGCGGCGCGCAGCGCGGTGTGGGCGGCCAGTGTGCCGGGGCCACGGGCGCCGACGAGCGGCTGCGGCGAGAGCGACTCCTCGGCGAGCGCCTCGTCCAGCTCGGCCGCCGTCAGGTCGTAACAGGCCTCGTCGGCAGCGGCGAGCAGGGACTCCGGATCCGGGTACGGGCGGTGCGCGGCGACCCGCTCGGCCCAGCGGCGGCTGCCGCAGCAGCTCAGGAGCGCGGCCAGGGCGTCCTCACGGGGCAGGGTGTTGAAGCGGACGAGCCCGATGGCCTCGGTGCGGGGGTGCGGCAGCGCGGCGCCGCTGACCCGTGAAGATATGCCGCGCCGCGGGGGCTGCGGCGGGCGCAGCGTCGTCGGCCGGGCGGCCGGGGTGTCACCGGACAGCGTGGGCCTCCTCGGACGGGTGCGAATAGGTCGGTTCGACAGGTGCGGGACGGGCGACTGAAGGAAGCTGGGGGAGAAGCGGACCGAAGCCGGGATGCGTACCAAGCGGCGGCGGGTAGGGCGGTGGTGCGTGTGCGACGTCCCCCCGGCGGTATCCGGCGGATCCGGGAGTGCCCTGTGAAGGGGGTGACGAACGGAGACGCCACGCTAACGACGCTTGGCGACCACTGTCCGACGGATGCGCGAATTTCACCCGGATGGGAGAGCTTTCGCGCGTTCCATGGACGACCCGCTCCGCACACCTGGCAATGCCTTCGCCCCGAAAAGTGAGGATTGCACGATGTCGAACCCGATGCGGCCGCCGCGCGCCCCGCGGCCCTCGGCCTCCCTGCGCCCCGCGATGACGCCGATGAGGCGCACGGGCCCGGCGGCCCGGTCCGCGCTGCCGGCCGCGGCGCTCGCCGGCGCCCTGCTGCTCGCCGGCTGCTCCGGCACCGCGGACACCGAGCCGCCCGGGAGCACCAGCGCCAAGGTCAACCCCACGTCCGCCCGAGCCACCCCGACCTGGGCGCCGGTGACCGGGACGCCACAGGTCATCCCCGCCGTCCGTGACTTCCGCCGGGCCGACGGCCGGGGCTGGCGGCCCTCCAAGGGGGCCCGGGTGGTCGTCCCGGCCGGGGAGAAGAGCAATGTCGCCGACGAGGCCCAGCGGATGGCCCAGGACCTCGGACTGGCCGTCGTCTACGGCGACCAGACCGTCCAGCCGGGCGACATCGAGGTGAAGATCACGGGCAAGAACGGTGCGCAGCAGGCGAACAATGTGCCCGTCCAGAGCGCCGCCGACGAGGCCTACACCCTCACCGCCGACGGCACCCGGCTCACTCTCACGGCCCCCACCGACGCCGGAATCTTCTACGGCACCCGCACCGTCAAACAGGCCGTGCACGCGGCCGGCGGCCTTCCCGAGGGCACCATCGAGGACCGGCCGGGCCGTCCGCAGCGCGGCATGTCACTGGACAACGCCCGCAAGCCCTTCACCCAGGACTGGATCGAGGCCCGGATCCGGGAGATCGCCGATCTCAAGCTCAACCAGTTCCAGCTGCACTTCTCCGACGACCAGGGCTTCCGCATCCAGAGCGACACCCACCCCGAGATCGTCTCCGCCGACCATCTCACCAAGGCCCAGATCCGCCAGATCGTCGCGCTCGCCCGCAGCCTGCACATCTCCGTCGTCCCGGAACTCGACTCGCCCGGCCACCTGGGCGCCGTGCTGAAGCACTACCCCGACCTGCAGCTGCGCCGCGCATCGGGCAGCGTGGTCCCCGGTGCGATCGATATCTCCAACCCCAAGGCGGCCCCGCTGATCGACTCGCTGCTGAAGGAAATGAGCGAGCTGTTCACCAACCCCGAGGGCGCGCCCGCCTACTGGCACCTGGGCGGCGATGAGTACCAGGCCCTGCTGTCGTCCACCCCGGCAACCACCTATCCGCAGCTCACCCGGGCCGCACGGCAGAAGTACGGACCCAACGGCACCCTCCGGGACCTGGCGACCGGCTGGCTCAACGACCGGCAGAAGACCGTGGAGGCGAAGGGCAAGAACCGTATCGAGGCATGGAACGACGGATTCTTCTCCAGCCCGCGGGTGTCCGCCGACAAGAACCGGATGGTCGACTACTGGACCGGCAAGGAGGCCGGGCACCGTGACCCCGCGGAGTTCCTGCGCGAGGGCCGCAACGTCATGAACTTCAACGACGAGTACCTCTACTACGTCCTCGGCGAGCCCAACCAGTTCGTCTACCCGACCGGCCAGCGGATCTACGAGAGCTGGACTCCGCTGGTGATCCGCGGGACCCAGCCGGTGGCGGTGCCCGCGAACCTGACCGGCCCGGACCGGATTCCCGGAGCGCGCTTCGCGATCTGGTGCGACCGGTCGCAGGCACAGACGGCCGCGCAGGTGGCGGCCGGCATCCGGCTGCCGCTGGCGGCACTGGCGCAGAAGACCTGGGACCCGCGGACGCCCGCACTGTCCTGGACGGGCTTCAAGGCGCTGGCCGACCGCGTGTGAGCGGTGGCCCGGTAAGAAACGGGTGAGAGAACGAGGACGGCCGGGGCCGCCACCCCCCACAGGAGAGGCCCCGGCCGTCGTTCGCGAAGGGCCGGTGACGACCCTCTATCCGATACAGCGCCAGGCGGCGCGAAAGCGTCACACGGGGTACGGGCAGGCGTACGGCCAGTGGTCTGGACGCGGGCCAGGACAGGCCCGTAACGTGCGGATCCGCGCTGGTAGGCGCACTGTTCGCGCCGCTTGCCGCGGTCCGGAAAGCCGTCCTCCCCAGGAGTGCCCGATGGATCCGTGCACGCACGTCGCCGGGGTACCGGCGCTGCCGTGCGAGCCCGCCTTCCCGGGCCCGCCGGAGCGGGCGGTGCGCCCCTCCCGAGTACGGAGCGCGGCGGCGCACGGGTTACGGTCAGCAGGAACAATCCGGGTTACCGGGGGTTTTCCGGCCGACCGTGGCCGGCGGCAGGCAGTGGCCGGCGCAGCTCCGGTCACCGGGCCGAGCCGGGCCGGTGACGTGGCCGGGTGAAGCGAGAAAGCAGCAAGGACCGGGCGGCGGACATTCCGCGTGCGACAGGATGGACCCGTGCGAGGGGACGACATTCAGCCGGACGACCGTCGGCTGACGGTGGCCGTGCAGGCGGCGCAGGACGGCGACGAGGCGGCGTTCCGTACCGTCTATCGCGCCGTACATCCCCGACTTCTCGGATATGTACGGACCTTGGTGAGTGAACCGGACGTAGAGGACGTCACCTCCGAAGCCTGGCTCCAGATCACCCGTGACCTCGCCCGCTTCAGCGGCGACGCCGACCGCTTCCGGGGCTGGGCCGCCCGCATCGCCCGCAACCGCGCCCTCGACCACATCAGGATGCGCGGCCGCCGCCCGGCGATCGGCGGCGACGAAAGCGAACTGGCCGACACCCCCGGCGCGTCCGACACCGCGGGCGAGGCACTCGAAGCCCTGGGCACCGGCCGCACCATGCGGCTGATAGCCCGGCTGCCGCAGGACCAGGCCGAGGCCGTGGTGCTCCGGGTGGTGGTCGGGCTCGACGCCAAGAGCGCCGCGGAGGTGCTCGGCAAACGGGCCGGGGCGGTGCGCACCGCCGCACACCGCGGGCTGAAACGGCTCGCCGAGCTCCTCGGCGAGGAACCGGGCGGCGGCCGGGACACCCGGCAGGACAGCAGTCAGGACGGCGGCGAAGGCGGCGTCGGCCGGCAAGAAGGTGCCCCCACCGGCCGGCCCGCGGCGGGCTCGCGCCGAGGTGGTGGAACGGTGAGTGGGGTGCCCGTACAGGGCAGAAGGCGCCGCGACGGCATGACGGAATCGTACGTACCAGGTGTGACGGAAACGGCCGCACGAACGCAGAAGGACATGTGATGGCCGACGACCGGTACAACTGGCTCGACAAGGACACCGCGGAGCGATTGCTGCGCGGTGAACAGGTCAGTGCCCGGCACGGTGACGGCGCAGACGAGCTGGAGCAGCTCCTCAAGGCCGCCGCCGCGGTCGGCGCCAAGGCGCCCGGCACCGCCGAACTCCCCGGCGAGGAAGCCGCCGTCGCCGCGTTCCGGCAGGCCGCCCGCCGCGGCGCCCACCGCGCCGCAGGCGAACCGTCCCCGAGCGGCCGCACCGCACGCGCCACCGACTCCGTCGAACGCACCCGCCTCGGCCGCCCCTTCCGGCGCGGCTTCGCCGTGGCCCTCGCCGCCTGCGCCATCGGCGGCGTCGCGGTCGGAGCCGGCACCGGCGTGCTGCCCAGCCCCTTCCGCGGTGCCGAACCCGACCCCGCCTCCAGCGTCTCCGCCGCCGAGACCCCCGGGCCGTTCGACACCCGCGAACCCGGCGCCCAGACCGACGGCACCACGGGACACACTCCCGACCCCACCCCCGGCGGCAAGTCCGCCGGACCCACCGACACCCCCGCACCCGGCAGCAGTTCCGGCGCCACCAGGAACCCCGGCCGCGGCACCACCGGCGGCGGCAACGGGCGCGACGAGAGACCCGGCCACCAGGGCACCGCGCAGCCCGGCAGCGGCGACCGGAAGAACGTGCTGCTCGCCGTCTGCCAGGCCTATGAGTCCGGCAAACGGGACGGCATGGACCGCGACACGCTGCGCCGCCTCGAACGCAAGGCCGGCGGCCCCGACAAGGTGCACCTCTTCTGCCGTACCTACCTGGCGCGCTACCAGGACGGCGGCAGCTCGGGCAGCGACGACGGCTTCGGTGGCGGCACCGGTGACGCCGGCCAGAGCGGCGGCGGCTCGGGTGGCGACGAGGACGACGACGAACACCCCTCCCAGACACCCGGCACCACGCCCGGCTCCGGCACGTCCACCCCGGCCCCGACGCCCTCGGTGACCACCACGGACCCCGGAAACGCCGCCCCGAGTGACACCGCCACCCCGTAGGTGTGACGTTTTTCGAGCCGGTGACGCAGTACTGAATGAGCCGACTGGTCATCGGCTGCGCGAAGAGCCGGGGTTCCCCCCGTACCCACGGCTCAGCGCATCTGGCGCGGGCGGGGCACGTTCCCCCGGCCCTGCCCGCGCCGTCCCCCTCCTTTTGCGCCTAAGCCGGCGTTGCTCTCGCGGAGGTGGTTGCGCGGGGTGGGGGTGGAGCAATTTTCGCTTCGGTCAAAGCGTGGGCCGGGCCCGTGGACAGCGTGCGGCTCAGTGGTAGACGATCACCTTCGTGCCGCCCTTCACCGCCTGGAAGAGGGCGGCGATTTTTTGTTTGTCGCGGACGTTGACGCAGCCGTGGGAGGCGCCGCGGTAGCCGTGGGCGGCGAAATCCGCGGAGTAGTGGACGGCCTGGCCGCCGCTGAAGAACATCGCGTAGGGCATGGCCGTGTGGTAGAGCGTCGAGATGTGATGGCGGCTCTTGAAGGTGATGTGGAAGGTGCCCTCGCGGGTGGGGGTGTACTGCGAGCCGAAGCGGACATCCATCGCCGAGACGATGCGGCCGTCGACCACCCAGGCGAGGGTGTTGCTCCGCTTGCTGATGCAGATCACCCTGCCCCTCATGCAGCGCGGATCGGGGGCGCCGACCGGCCGGGCGGTGGGCGGGTGGAGCTGTGTCCGCGACGGCCGGTGGGTCCGTGAGCGCAGGGCGCGCCAGGTCGCGGGCTGCACGGAGCCCGTACGGGACAGGCCCTGCCGACGCTGGAAGGCGCGGACCGCGGTGGTGGTGACCGGGCCGTAGTAGCCCGTCGGGGTGCGGCCGAACAGGCCCAGCTGGGCCAGTCGCGCCTGGAGTTCGCGGACCTGCGCGCCGCGGGAGCCCGGCGCCATCAGTGGTCTGGGGGCCGACGGCCGGGGGTGGGCGGTCCGGGGGTGTGGCTTGGTGGCGTGCCGGGCGGGGGCGGACGGCGTGTGACGGCCGAGTGGCGGGGGAGCGGGAGTGGTCGGGGCGTAGCGGACGCCCTTGCTGTCCGGTGAACCGGCCCCGGTGACCGTCACCGGGCGGCAGCCCACCGCGACCGCCGCCACCACCAGCACCGCGGCCACCGCCGGCGCCGTACGTCTTCCACTGCTCCGCTGCATGCGCAACCCCCGGATCTCGGCGGCCCGACCGGCCACCGGTGACTCTTCCCAGTGCTGCGCGGCGGCGAACCTGCGGGCATGCTGTGAGCAAGGCGTAAACCCGGACGAACCGGTCACCCACTGGGAGGCGTACCCCCATGGCGCACGAGTCGGGCAGTGTGCGGCACAACGAGAGCGGTCTGCCCATCGAGCCTGTGTACGGGCCGGCGGCGCTGGACGGCTGGGACCCGGAGCGCCGGCTCGGTGCGCCCGGCGCCTACCCCTTCACCCGGGGGGTGTATCCGTCGATGTACACCGGGCGGCCCTGGACGATGCGGCAGTACGCCGGCTTCGGCACCGCGCGCGAATCCAACGCCCGCTACCGGCAGCTGATCGCCCACGGCACGACAGGGCTGTCGGTCGCCTTCGACCTGCCGACGCAGATGGGGCACGACTCGGACACCCCGATCGCCTCCGGTGAGGTCGGCAAGGTCGGGGTGGCCATCGACTCCGTCGAGGACATGCGGGTGCTGCTCGGCGGTATCCCGCTGGACAGGGTGTCGACGTCGATGACGATCAACGCACCCGCCGCGCTGCTGCTGCTCCTCTACCAACTGGTGGGGGAGGAGGAAGGGGTGGCGGCCGGTCAGCTGAAGGGGACCATCCAGAACGATGTGCTCAAGGAGTACATCGCACGGGGCACCTATATCTTCCCGCCGCAGCCGTCCCTGCGGCTGACCGCCGACATCTTCCAGTACTGCCGGGCCGAGATCCCCCGGTGGAACACCATCTCCATCTCCGGCTACCACATGGCCGAGGCGGGTGCCTCGCCCGCGCAGGAGATCGCCTTCACGCTCGCCAACGGCATCGCCTATGTACGGACGGCCGTTGCCGCCGGAATGGACGTGGACGACTTCGCACCCCGGCTGTCGTTCTTCTTCGTCTCGCGCACCACGCTGCTCGAAGAGGTCGCCAAGTTCCGTGCCGCGCGCCGGATCTGGGCCCGGGTGATGCGGGAGGAGTTCGGGGCGACGAACCCCAAGTCGATGATGCTGCGCTTCCACACCCAGACCGCGGGGGTGCAGCTCACCGCCCAGCAGCCGGAGGTGAACCTCGCCCGGGTCACCGTCCAGGGGCTCGCCGCCGTACTCGGCGGTACCCAGTCGCTGCACACCAACTCCTTCGACGAGGCCATCGCGCTGCCCACGGACAAGTCGGCTCGGCTCGCGCTGCGGACCCAGCAGGTGCTCGCGTACGAGACCGATGTGACCGCTACCGTCGACCCGTTCGCCGGGTCCTACGCCGTCGAGTCCATGACCGACGACGTGGAGGAGGCCGCCGTGGCGCTGATGCGGCGGGTCGAGGACATGGGCGGTGCGGTGGCCGCCATCGAGCGGGGCTTCCAGAAGGACGAGATCGAGCGCAATGCCTACCGCATCGCGCAGGAGACGGACGCCGGCGAGCGCGTCGTGGTCGGTGTCAACCGCTTCCAGCTGGACGAGGAGGAGCCCTACGAGCCGCTGCGGGTCGACCCCGCGATCGAGGCCCAGCAGGTCGAACGGCTCGCCACCCTGCGGACCCGCCGCAACCAGCGCACGGTCTCCGCGGCCCTCGGCGATCTCCAGAAGGCCGCCGAGGGCACGGACAACGTCCTCTACCCCATGCGCGAGGCACTGCGCGCACGGGCGACGGTGGGGGAGGTGTGCGAGGCGCTGCGGGGGGTGTGGGGGACTTATGTGCCGACGGATGCGTTCTGAGGGGGGAGTTGGGGCCGGTGGTGGGTGGGGTGGGGCAATGTTGCCGACGGGCGGGCCCGGTGGCGGGGGCAGGAGCTTGTGACCGGCGAGCCCGCCTGCGTCACACTGGTGCCATGTCGTCACCCCGCCGCGCGTGCCCCATCTGCACCCGAGAGATCGCCGTTGTCGGCGGCCGCTTCGCCCGTCATGACCCGCCCGGCCGGCGGACCGTGCTGGAGCTGATCTCCTGCCCGGGGTCGCGCAGGATGGCGCCGATGATGGCGCCCGCGGAGAAGCTGTTCGACCCGGAGGAGCCGCCGATCCCGGGGCAGCAGCCGCTGTTCTGAGCCGGGGGCGCCGGGCGGACGGCCGGTGACGGCCTGCCGGTACGCGGCGGGTGGTGTCGCCGCCGTACCGCCTGCCCTGCGCCCAACTACGGTGCCAGGACGTCCAGTTCGGCCATCGCGCCGGCGGTGATCTCGCGGGTCAGTGCCTCCGCCCGTGCCGCGTCGCCGGTCCGTACGGCCTCCGCGACCTGCACATGGAGGGTGACCGCGGCCGGGTCGGGGTCGGTGAACATCACCCGGTGCTGGGTGCGGCCGGTCAGGACGGCGGCGACCACATCGCCGAGCCGGGCGAACATCTCATTGCCGGAGGCGGTCAGTACCACCCGGTGAAACGCCATGTCGTGGACGAGATAGGCGTCGAGTTGCTGGCCGCGTGAGGTGGCGACCATGCCCATCGCTTCTTCGGTGAGCCGGGCGCACTGTTCGGGGGTGGCGTGCTGGGCGGCCAGGCCCGCGGCGACCGGCTCGATCGCCGAGCGCAGCACGGTCAGGGAGCGCAGCTGCCGGGGGCGGTCCCGGCCGGCCAGCCGCCAGCCGATCACCCGCGGGTCGTAGACGTTCCACTCCTCGGTGGGGCGGACGGTCACCCCCACCCGGCGCCGGGAAGCGACCAGCTGCATGGATTCCAGTACCCGGATCGCCTCGCGGATGACCGTGCGTGAGACGTCGAAGCGCTGCTCCAGCTCGTCCGTGCGCAGGATCGTGCCCGGAGGGTAGTCGCCCGCGGTGATCGCGGGACCGAGGGACTCCAGCACGCGGGCGTGCAGTCCCTTCCCCTCGTTTTCCATGGGGCAAGCCTACGTTCCCGGGCTCGGCGAATTAAGTATGACGTTTGCATCACAGGCTCTTGAATACGTCGTACCTAATGGGTTTCAGTGGGGGCCGCACGAGGTCGATGAAGACAGCGAGGTACCACGGGATGAGCACCCCCGACGTGATCGTCGTGATGGGCGTGGCCGGCACCGGCAAGACCACGATCGGCCCGCTGGTCGCCGACGCACTGGGCGTCCCGTACGCCGAGGGTGACGACTTCCATCCGCCGGCCAACATCGCCAAGATGTCGGCGGGCCGCCCGCTGGACGACGCCGACCGGGGACCCTGGCTGGACGCCATCGGAGCCTGGGCGCGCGAGCGGGCCGGGCGCGGCGGGGTGGTCAGCAGCTCGGCGCTCAAGCGCGCCTACCGCGACCGGCTGCGTGCCGCCGCCCCCGGCATCGTCTTTCTGCATCTCACCGGCGAGCGCGCGCTGATCGAGGAGCGGATGGCCGGGCGCACGGGCCACTTCATGCCGACCGCGCTGCTGGATTCCCAGTTCGCCACCCTCGAACCGCTCGGGCCCGACGAGGCCGGCGTCCTCGTCGAGGTGTCCGGCCGCCCGGAGGAGATCGCCGGGCGGGCGGTGGCCGCACTGCGCGCGAGGGACGCGGCGGACGACTAGGCCGCACCCTCCCCCCAACTCCCCCCACAGGTAACGCAGCACCCCCTTCCCCCTCCGTCGAACCAAGGGAATCGCCGTGACACATCTCAGCGTCGAGATGCTCGCAGCGGACGCGGCCGAGCCGATCACCACGGCCGGTCACGCACAGCTGGGCATCGCCGTCCTGGCCGGCATCGCCGTCATCGTCCTGCTCATCACCAAGTTCAAGCTGCATGCCTTTCTGTCGCTGATCATCGGCTCGCTGGTGCTCGGCGCGGTGGCCGGTGCACCGCTCGACAAGACCGTCACCAGCTTCTCGGCGGGCCTGGGCACGACGGTCGCGGGCACCGGCGTACTCATCGCGCTCGGTGCGGTGCTCGGGCGGCTGCTCGCCGACTCCGGCGGTGCGGACCAGATCGTCGACACGATCCTGGCGAAGGCGAGCCGGAAGGCGATGCCCTGGGCGATGGTGCTGATCGCCGGGATCGTCGGACTGCCGATCTTCTTCGAGGTCGGCATCGTGCTGCTGATCCCGGTGGTGCTGCTGGTCGCCAAGCGCGGCAACTTCTCGCTGATGCGGATCGGCATCCCGGCGCTGGCCGGACTGTCCGTCATGCACGGGCTGATACCCCCGCACCCCGGGCCGCTCGTGGCGATCGACGCGGTCGGCGCGAACCTCGGTGTGACGCTCGCGCTCGGCGTGGTCGTCGCCATCCCGACCGCGATCATCGCCGGACCGGTCTTCTCCCGTTACGCGGCCCGCTGGGTCGACATCCAGCCGCCGGAGAACCTGGTGCCCGAGCGCGCCTCCGACGACCTGGAGAAGCGGCCCGGCTTCGGGATCACCGTCGCGACGGTCCTGCTGCCGGTGGTGATGATGCTCGCCAAGGCACTCGTGGACATCGTCGTCGACAACCCCGAGCACCAGGTCCAGAAGGTCTTCGACGTCATCGGCTCGCCGCTGATCGCCCTGCTCACGGCTGTCATCGTCGCGATGTTCACGCTGGGCCGGGCGGCCGGGTTCACCCGGGGCCGGATCGCCGCCACCGTCGAGAAGTCGCTCGCCCCGATCGCCGGCGTGCTGCTGATCGTCGGCGCGGGCGGCGGCTTCAAGCAGACGCTGGTGGACGCCGGCGTCGGCCAGATGATCATGGACATCTCCAAGGGCTGGCACCTCTCCACGCTGCTGCTGGCCTGGCTGATCGCGGTCACCATCCGGCTCGCGACCGGCTCCGCGACCGTCGCCACGATCTCCGCCGCCGGACTGGTCGCCCCGCTCGCCGCGGAGATGAGCACCCCGCACGCCGCGTTGCTGGTGCTGGCCATCGGTTCCGGGTCGCTGTTCTTCAGCCATGTCAACGACGCCGGATTCTGGCTGGTCAAGGAGTACTTCGGGATGAACGTCGGCCAGACGCTGAAGACCTGGTCGGTGATGGAGACGCTGATCTCGGTGGTCGGGATCGTCTGCGTGCTGCTGCTGTCGCTGGTCCTTTAGGGCGGAACCCGTCAGGGACCCGGTCCGTCGGACCACTGCTCTTTCCGGGCGGATCACCGCCCCGGGCGCCCCACCCCCCTCAGGCGCCTGTCCCCGGCACGAGGCCGTATCGGCGGAGATCCGCTGGTACGGCCTCGTGCGCATGCGGTCAGCCGGCCGGCTGCGGTACGGCGGTGCCGACGCAGGCCGCGAGGGCGGCGGCCGTGGGGGCCGTGGCGTCCTCGGCCGGTGCGGCGAGGGCGAGATAGCCGTCGGGGCGGATGAGGAGGACGGCCGGGGCGCTGCCGTAGGCGTCGCGGACATGGCCGTCGGTGTCGAGCAGGTCGGGGGCCGGGCCGCCGACGCGGACGATACGCAGCAGCGCCGGATCGGCCGGCAGCGCACCGGTGTCGAGGTCGGTCGCACCGAGGGTGAGCAGGGTGAAGTGCGGGCCCCGGAAGGCGTCGAAGAGCCGGGTGGGGGTGCCGTCGGCCGTGGTGCACGGGGCGTCGGGGGCCCGGTCGCCCGCGCGGGGCACGCCCTCGGGGACGTCCGTGCGCAGCTCCCGGGTCAGCGGGCTGTCCGGGTAGCCGATGTCGAGCTGGTGCAGCTCGCGGCCGCGGTGCAGTGAGCCGGAGCGGTGCAGCCGGGTGCTGGTGTCGAGGATGTGCTCGGCGATCGGCCGCCGTTCGGTCTCGTAGCTGTCGAGGAGGCTGTCGGGGGCGCCGTACCGCAGCACCTGGCCGAGCTTCCAGCCGAGGTTGTAGGCGTCCTGGACGCTGGTGTTGAGGCCCTGGCCGCCCGCCGGGGAGTGGATGTGCGCGGCATCGCCCGCCAGGAAGACCCGGCCATCGCGGTAGGTGTCGGCCAGGCCCGCGTTCGGGCGGTAGAGGGAGGACCACAGGACCTCGCGGATCTGCCCGGCGTCGAGGTGGGTGTGGGCCGCGAGTTCGGCGCGGACCGCCTCGGGCGAGGTGTCGGTCGCGTTGGTCACCATGAGGGTCTGGAAGTAGTCGGTGCCGGTGAGCGGGAGCAGGGAGACGAACCGGTGGTCCGGCTGGATCCAGCGGTGCCAGTGGTCCCGGTCCAGGCCGTCCACCCGGACATCGGCGAGCACCGCGGCGCCCGGGGGCAGCGACGGTCCGCTCATCCCGATGCCCAGCGCCCGGCGTACGGTGCTGCGCCCGCCGTCGGCGGCGACCAGATAGGCGGTGCGCACGCTGCGCTCCACCCCGTCGGCGCCGCGCAGAGCGGCCGTCACCCCCTCCGCATCCTGGGCGAATCCGGTGAGTTCGGTGCCGAGGAGCACCGTGCCGCCGAGCTCCCGCAGCCGTGCGTGCAGCACCTCCTGGTTGCGGAACTGCGGCACCATCAGGGCGTTCGAGTACGGCCTGGCGGGTGTCGGGTCGACCCGCTCGATCATCTCGGCCGTCCGGGCGATCCGGCCGTCCTCCCAGAAGCCCAGCTTCGGGTAGAGCCCGCCGACCGCGTGGATCGCGTCCAGCACCCCGAGGTCGTCGTAGACCTCCTGGGTGCGCGGCTGCAATCCGGTGCCGCGGGCACCGGGCGAGAGGCGCTCCTGCCGCTCGACGAGCAGGGCGCGCAGACCGCGCCGGGTGAGGTCGACGGCGAGGGCGAGGCCGGTCGGGCCGGCGCCGGCGATCAGTACATCGACGGTCGTGGGGAGGTCGCCCGTAACACCGACGGACTCCTTAACGTTGTTAAGTTCCATGTTTCCGAGCATGGCTTTAACGGTGTTAAGTTGTCAACATGGTTTCCCGCATCGACCGGCGACAGGTTGTCGACACCGCCCTGCGGCTGCTGAACGAGGTCGGCCTCGACGGGCTGACCCTGCGCCGCATCGCCAAGGAGCTGGACGTCCAGGCGCCCGCGCTCTACTGGCATTTCAAGAACAAGCAGGAGCTGCTCGACGAGATGGCCACCGAGATGTTCCGGCGGATGGCCGAGTCGCTGACGGGGGAGGGCGAGGCGGCCGGCTCCGGACGGACCTGGCAGGAGACCCTCCGCGACGCCTGCCGGGGCATGCGCCGCGAACTCCTCGGCTACCGCGACGGCGGCAAGGTCTTCAGCGGCACCCGGATGACCGACGCGAGCTATTCCGGGCCGCTGGAAAGCCTCCTCACCCTGCTCACCGGCGCGGGCTTCACGCTGAGACAGGCGACGCAGGCATGGTGGACGGTCTACAGCTTCACCATGGGCCTGGTGATCGAGGAGCAGTCGGTCCACCCGGACCCCGGCGCGCCGCAGCACCGCGATCCGGCCTACGACGTGGAACTGCGCGCGCAGCAGATCGGCACGGGCTATCCGCTGGCGGCGGCCGCCGGCGAGGAGATGTTCGGCGACATCGAGCGGAACTTCGAGGCCGGGCTGCGCCTCATCATCGCCGGGATCGAGGCGACGGCCCGGCCGGAACAGCGGAGTTGAGCCGGCCGGCGGTCAGCGGCGCGGGTCGATCGACCGCTTCAGCACCGGCGTGAGCGGGCGCTCTATGAAGCGGTGCAGGACCCAGGCGAGCAGCAGCATCAGGCCCACGGTCAGCGGCAGCGTCGCGTACGAGGGCAGCCCGGCGCCGAGGTGCAGCGCCCGCACCACGACCCAGCCCAGGTGTTCGTGCACGAGGTAGAAGGGGTAGGTCAGCGCGCCCGCCACGGTCAGCCAGCGCCAGTCCGCCCATTGCAGCTTGCCCAGGGCGACGGCGGCGACCAGGGCGAAGCCCAGGGTGACGAGGGCGATGATGACCGCCGTCGAGCGGTAGGAGAACGCGGTGGCCGACGGCGCGTGCCACAGCCCGGCGACCGCGTAATGCTGGCCGATCAGCCAGCTGACCAGCACTATCGCCCAGGCGATCGGATCGCGGGCGCCATAGCGGTGCAGCAGATAAAGCCCGATGCCGCCGATGAAGAACGGGGCGTACTCGGGCATCAGGACGGTGTCGAGGAAGGGCTCGTGGGCGGCCTGGGCGAGCGCGGCGGCCAGCGTCCAGCCCGCGCAGAAGAGGACCACGCGGCCGCGGGTGGCGCCGGGCAGGACGACACAGAGCGCGAAGAGCGCATAGAAACGCATCTCCGCCCAGAGGGTCCAGCACACTCCCAGCACCCGGTCCACGCCCAGCGGCTGCTGAAGCATGGTCAGGTTGGTCAGCACCTCACTGGGCGGCAGCGCCTTGTAGGCGACCCAGGGGAGCGCGAAGACCGCGGTGATCAGCAGGATCGCGGCCCAGTAGGCGGGGTAGAGACGGGAGATCCGGGAGGCGATGAAGGCCCGGAGGGTGCGGCCCCAGCCGCTGAGGCAGATCACGAAGCCGCTGATCACGAAGAAGATCTGGACGCCCAGACAGCCGTACGCGAACAGCGGTGCGGCGGTGGGGAATTGCTGGGCGGGCGAACCGCCCCAGGCCTGCGCTATCTCGCCGCCGCGCCCCCCGAGGTGGTACGCGGCGACCATCAGGGCGGCGAGCAGCCGCAGCCCGTCGAGGGCGCGCAGCCGCGACGGACCGTTGCGGCTGCGCCCCCGTATCGCGGGCTGCGGTGCGGGTGTGACGAGGTCCGGCGCGGCGGGCGGCGCACCGGCCGTCAGCTGGGGGGCGGCGGTCATCCGAACGCGGCCCGCTTCTTCAGCCGCCGCTGGACCGCACGCGCCCGGCGCGCGACCCGGCGGACGGTGGCGTTGCGCGGAATGAACGACAGCTGCGACGGGATCGCCCCGGGCAGCGCCAGCGCGGTCAGCCGGCGGCGCTTGAAGTAGCGCCGGGTGAACGGATCGAGGTGGGCCGCGAGATAGCGCTCGGCGGACGGCCGCAGCTGCGGATAGATCTGGTGCTGCATCGCATAGCCGACCGCGGTGACCAGGCCCTCGATGCTCTCGGCGGTGGTATGCGCCCGCGGGCGCTCGCTGCGGTCGCCCAGGTCCGGCACCAGCGCGTCCACGATCGTGACCGGCATCCGGTTGCTGTTCTGATACGGCGTCAGCCGCTCCAGCAGCAGCCCGGTCCCGGTCCGCGCCGTCGGCAGCCCGTAGAAGGTGGCGGCCGTCAGCAGTGCGGTGGAGAAGCAGCCGACGACCAGCGCGGGCCGCATCCGCTGGTAGAGCACCTCGGCCAGCACCGGGCTGTCCAGCACGGTCAGCGCGATGTCCAGCTTCTCGGCCTCCCGCTCCAGCAGCCGCGACCAGCGGGCCGGCGCGGACGGATGTGGCTTGAAGACGATCTCGCGGTGGCCGCGCTCGACGGCGCCGCGCACCATCCGCACATGCAGCTCCTCTTCCTCCTCGGGAGTGAGGATGCCCAGCGCGGAGAGGTACTGGCCGAGCAGCAGCGCGCCGCCCTCCGGGACGGCCACCTCGCCACTGGCGTCCGAGAGTTCGGCCAGCACCTTGGTGAAGGCGTCGGTCGGCACGGTCTGCGGGGCGACATCGAACTCGGTGAGCAGCAGCGGTGTCAGGCCCGGCACCAGGTCCAGATGCAGCAGCCGGCTGATCCGGGTGCCGATCAGCGGATCGAGCTTGTTGCGGGTCGGGCCGTAGCTCATCAGGCCGTCGGCGTAGACATCGATCGGCGCGTCGGGGAACAGCTGGGCGAGCGCCAGCGCCGGGTTGACCTGGATGGACTCCACGACCAGCTCGACGCGGTCGTCGCCCAGGCCCCACAGCAGCCGCAGATGCCGCTCCCACAGCGGGACGTCGTCCGAACGCGGCGACCAGCCGCCCGGGTGGAACGGGCTGATCGTCTCGTTCCACGACAGCACCCGGTCGAAGCGGCCGCGCAGCCGCTCGAAGCCGGGCATGGTGTCCAGCGACGCGGTGGTCTCCGGGGTCGTCGCGTTGTTGCTGAGCAGCAGCAGCCGGCGCTCGGCCGGGGCGAAGCAGTCGGCGTCCAGCGCCGCGGCGAGGGTCGCCGCGCCGTAGAGCGTGGACGCCATGAAGATCTGGGTACGGGGTCGGGTGGACATCAGGCGGCGACCTCCGCCGGGACGGGGCGACGGCGCAGCCGCCGCAGCCGGGACGCGCGCTGCACATCCATCGAATCCAGGGCTTCCTTCAGTACGTCCTGCGGCATGCGTTTCATGGCCGCGGCGCTCATGGTGCGCAATTTACGGGCGACCTGCGGTTCGAACCGTTCGATCGAACCGAGGTGGTGAGAAATGATCGCGCAATAGGTGCGCACCGCTTTCGGCAGCAGACGATCCGCATCGCGGTCCTGTGCGGTTTCTTCGATCACCTGGTCGAAGGCGCGAATAAAGTCCAATTGCCGCACGTCACCGATCTGGGTCAGGGAAGAGGCCACACCGCGCCGGTAGAAAACACCGAGCAGTCCGACCACCGCCATGGACTTCGCCTCGCGGTGCAGCCGCCAGATCCACGGGCGGTCCTCAGCGGTACGCAGTCCGTCCTTGAAATGCAGTACCCCGTCGTCCAGCAGCCGCCGGTGGTACATCCCGGCCCAGGCGAACGCGTAGTCGACGGAGGTGGAGCGGTCGGCGGGCAGGATCACCTCGCGCGGGTCCATCACCACCCCGCGCCGGCCGTGCGGGACCCGGTGGACGGTGCGCGCGCGGGCGGTGCACTGGACATGGTCGGTACGGACGAAGTCACATCCCAACTCCTCGATGGTGGAGAGGAGTTCGGGGTAGTAGCCGGGGGCGAGCCAGTCGTCGCCGTCCAGGAAGGCGATGTATTCGCCGCGGGCCTCGTCCAGGCCGGTGTTCCGGGCGGTGGCCAGGCCGCCGTTCTGTTCGTGCCGCAGCAGTCTGGCACCCGGCAGCTCGCGCTCGGCGCGCGCGAGAATCTCCGGGGTCTCGTCGCGGGAACAGTCGTCGACGAGCAGGAATTCAAAGTCCTCGCGGGCATTGGCCGCCAGGCTTTTCAGGGTGTCGGGCGCGTATGTCTGCACGTTGTAGAACGGCACGATGACGGAGAGCTTAACCACCCGGGTGACGTTAGGTGCGGAGGCGGCATTCGTCTTTACCGGGTGCGGACCTCAAGGTGAACGAAGAATGGCGGGATGGTTAACCAGGCCGACTATCGGGCCGGTTCGCCATTCGTCGACCCGCTGTTAACCCTTTGTTGCGGCCCAGTTGGCCCGTCCAACGGAATGCCTTCCTAGCGTCTTGGACGTGCCATCACGTACCTACTCTTCGCCGCGGGTCGCCGTACTCGCCGACTCGGATACCCGGTGGAAATGGGGCGCTTTGACAGCGTACCGAATCCAATCGGACATCCGGCTCGACGGTTACCTCCTCCGCGGCCGCGCCACTCCCACGGTCCGCCAGCTCGACGAGGTCGGCGCCCGTGCGGACTCGCTGCGCGAAATCAGGGGCGTAGATTTCGTCCGGTCCATCGACCGTACGCGCTACGACGTCATCGTGCTGGCCTGCGTCGGCGGAGCGGTGCAGGCGATGCTGCACGGCCTCGCGCACGCCTGGCGAGGCGCGGAAACCCGCCCCGTCGTCGTCACCGGCTATGTCGGTGTCGTCTACGAGAAGCTCGCCGACGGGCTGCTGTTGCGGCACGGCGCGGATGTCGTTCTCGCCAACTCCCGGCACGACGCGGACCGGTTCCGCGAGGTGTACCGCGGGGTCGGCGCCGACGACAGCGGTGTCGTCGAATGCGCCCTGCCGTTCCTCGGTGGCGCGCGCTACACCGGCGAGCACACCCCCTACACCGTGGTGTTCGCCGCCCAGCCGTCCGTCCCGGAGAGCCGCGCCGACCGCACCTACCTGCTGCGCAGAGCGGTCGAGCACGCCCGTCGGCACCCGGACCGGGAGGTGCTGATCAAGCTCCGCAGCAAGCCGGGCGAGCACACCACCCATATCGAGGAACTGCCCTACCAGAAGCTCGCCGCCAAGGCCCCCGGCGGACTCCCCGCCAACTGCCGCCTGGTGTACGGCAACATGGGCGAGGTCCTGGACCGCACCGACCTGCTGGTGACGGTCAGCTCGACCGCCGCCCTGGAATCGCTGCACCGCGGCATCCCCACCGCCGTCCTCACCGACCTCGGCATCCGCGAGGTCCTCGGCAACCACCACTTCCTCGGCTCCGGCTGCCTGGCCTCCTGGGACGAGCTGGACGCCGGACACCGCCCGGAGCCGGACCCGCGGTGGCTCGCCCGCCAGGGCGTCGCCGCGGACGGCGACTACGAGCAGGCCTTCGACGTGGCCCGCGCCCGGGTCAGCGCGCTGCGCACCGCCGACCGGCTGCCGCCGGTCACCCCCTACTACACAGCCCGCACCGCCCCCGGCTACCTCCCCGGCATCCTCGCCCGGCACGGCCTGGACCCGCACGGCGAGCCGATCGCCGGCCACGTGGACGCCCCCGAGGAGACCGGCGGACTGCGCCGGGTCGCCCGCGAGACGGTCCGCGAGGCCGCCCGCGGCGCCTATCGCCACGGCGTCCAGCGCGTCGCCCCCGCCATCCGCCGCTGGGGACAGCTGTGACCACCCCGGCCAGCTCCCGGAAGGAGCCCGACATGCCGCCGAACCCGCAGAGCAGCCCCCCGACCGTGGTGGCCGTGATACCCGCCCGCGGCGGATCCAAGGGCGTGCCCGCCAAGAACCTCGCCGCCGTCGGGGGAGTGCCCCTGGTGGCCCGCGCGGTCCGGGAATGCCGTGCCGCCCGCCTGGTCACCGATGTCGTGGTGTCCACCGACGACGCCGGGATCGCGGCCGCGGCCCGCGGCGCCGGAGCGGTCGTCGTACGGCGCCCCGGCGACATCGCGGGTGACACCGCCACCAGCGAGGCCGCCGTCCTGCACGCCATGGACGCCTACGAGGCCGAGCAGGGCGCGTCGGTCGACGCGGTGCTGCTGGTCCAGTGCACCAGCCCCTTCATCGTCCGCGAGGACATCGACGGGGTGGCCGCCGCGGTCGTCGAGGGCGGCGCCGACAGCGCCCTGACCGTGGCGCCGTTCCACGGCTTCGTCTGGCGGGACGCGGCCGACGACGCGGGCATGGACACGGCGGACACCGGCAGCCCGGCCGCCGCCACGCTCCCCGCGCAGTCCACCGCCACCGCCCCGGCCACCGTCACCACCGAAGGCGGCTACGGCGTCAACCACGACAAGTCCTTCCGGCCGCGCCGCCAGGACCGCCCCCAGGACCTGCTGGAGACCGGCGCCGCCTACGGCATGGACGCGGCCGGCTTCCGCGCCGCCGGCCACCGGTTCTTCGGCCGCACCGAACTCGTGCGCACCGACCCGGCCCGGGTGCTGGAGATCGACGACCCGCACGACCTGGCCCGCGCCCGCGCCCTGGCACCGCTGCTGGACGCACCGCGGCCCGGCGCCCTGCCGACCCGCGACGACATCGACGCCGTCGTCCTCGACTTCGACGGCACCCAGACGGACGACCGGGTGCTGATCGACGCCGACGGACGGGAGATCGTCGCCGTCCACCGCGGCGACGGCCTCGGCATCGCCGCGCTGCGCAAGGCGGAGCTGAAGCTGCTGATCCTGTCCACCGAGACCAACCCGGTCGTCGCCGCACGGGCCCGCAAGCTCCAGGTCCCCGTGCTGCACGGCATCGACCGCAAGGACCTCGCCCTCAAGCAGTGGTGCGAGGAAGCGGGCATCGCGCCCGAGCGCGTGCTCTACGTCGGCAACGACGTCAATGACCTCCCGTGCTTCGACCTCGTCGGCTGGCCCGTGGCGGTCGCCGGGGCGCACGACGTGGTGCGCGGCGCGGCCCGCGCCGTCACCGCGACGCCCGGAGGCAGCGGCGCGATCCGAGAGATCGCCGCCTGGCTCCTGGGCCCGTCCCTGTAACCCACCCAGACCCCACCCCCACACACCCCCGTATCAACGCGAAGGAACCTCCCCATGAGCACCAACTCCCGCCTCCGCACCCTCGGCAACCGCGAGGCCGGCCCCGGCCGCCCCGTCTACGTCACCGGTGAGATCGGCATCAACCACAACGGCGACCTGGAGAACGCGTTCGCGCTGATCGACGCCGCCGCCGACGCCGGCTGTGACGCGGTGAAGTTCCAGAAGCGCACCCCCGAGGTCTGCACCCCGCGCGACCAGTGGGAGATCGAGCGCGACACCCCCTGGGGCCGGATGACCTACATCGACTACCGCCACCGCGTGGAGTTCGACGAGGAGGGCTACCGCGCCATCGACGAGTACTGCAAGAAGCGCGGCATCGCCTGGTTCGCCTCCCCGTGGGACGTCGAGTCCGTCGCCTTCCTGGAGAAGTTCGACGTGCCCTGCTACAAGGTCGCCTCCGCCTCGCTCACCGACGACGAGCTGCTGCGCGCCATGCGCGCCACCGGCCGCACCGTCATCCTCTCGACGGGCATGTCCACCCCCAAGCAGATCAGGCACGCCGTCGAGGTCCTGGGCAGCGAGAACATCCTGCTCTGCCACGCCACGAGCACCTACCCGGCCAAGGCCGAGGAGCTCAACCTCCGCATGATCAACACCCTTCAGGACGAGTACCCGAACGTCCCGATCGGCTACAGCGGCCACGAGACCGGTCTCCAGACCACCCTCGCCGCGGTCGCCCTCGGCGCCACCTTCGTCGAGCGCCACATCACCCTCGACCGCGCCATGTGGGGCTCCGACCAGGCCGCCTCCGTCGAGCCCGGCGGCCTGTCCCGCCTGGTCCGCGACATCCGCACCATCGAGGAGTCCCTCGGTGACGGCGTCAAGAAGGTCTACGAGAGCGAGCTCGGCCCGATGAAGAAGCTGCGCCGCGTCACCGGCGTGGTGGCCGAGGCCGAGGCCGCCGAGCCGGCCGCCGTCTGACCGCCCGGCCGACGAACCGACGGGAGCCAAGGTGACCTCACCTGAGGGGACCCGCGCCGTGCCCGGCACGCCCGGCGCCGAGGTTCCGCCCCCGGAGACGACGGATACTCCCGCCCGTCGTCTCCGGGGGGTGCCGCGGCAGCGTCACCGGACCGCACGCTCCGGTGAGCCGCGAGCGGCCGCCCGGGACACCGGCACCCTCGCGTTCGTCGAGAGCCCGGTGCAGCTGCTGAACGTCCTGGAGTGGGCGCACACCGCACAGGCCACCGGGCTCACCGTCGTCGTGCTCTCCCCGCAGGATCCGATGACCCGCGGCCAGCTGCGGCGGATGGCCGAACTCGCCCGCGACGAAGGCCATACGGTGCGCTGGGAGGAGGCCCGCGGTGGTCCGACCGCGCCGATGCGCACCATCGGCGGCCTCACCCCGCTGCTGCGCCGCGCCCACCGCGTCGTCATCGGCGACCCGTTCTCCCGCTACGTCCAGCTGCTGCTCTCCCTCGCCAGGGCGCGCGATCTGGTCGTGGTCGACGACGGCACCGCCACCATGGAGTTCATCTCCCAACTCGCCCGCGGGGAACAGCTGGTGCGCTGGCACCGCAACGGCAGCGGCCGCGGCCCGCGGGACCTGATCTTCGCCCCGTTCTCGGCCACCGCCCGGCGCCGGCTCACCCCGGCTCCCGAGGGCGGGCGGCGCACCGTCGGCCTGTTCAGCTCGATGCCCGTCGAGGCGCCGCCGGGCGTCGAGGTCACCACCAACGAGTTCGCCTGGACCCGGAGCCGCTTCGGCCCGCCCCGGCTCACCCGCGCCGCCGACATCGTCGGCACCTCGCTGGTGGAGACCGGGGTCGTGGACGCCGAGCGCTACCTGGCGGCGGTCGCCGGCCTGGCCCGTACGCACGGCGCCACCCGCTACTTCGCGCACCGCAAGGAGAGCACCGAGAAGCTGCGCCGGCTCGTGGGCGAGACCGGGCTGGAGATCGTCCGGCCCGATCTGCCGCTCGAACTGATCGCCCGGCGCGGGCCCATCGGACGGCTGATCGTCAGCTTCCCCTCCACCGTGGTCCACACCCTGCCGCTGGCGCTGAAGGGGACGGAGGTCAAGGTCGCGGTCTGCGACATCGATCCGGAGTGGCTGACGGCCAACGCCTCACCGCGGGCCCAGGGTTTCCTCGACGGGGTCACCGGCACCGCCCGCGACGTGCAGCGACTGCCCTTCACCCAGCCGATGGCCGCCGGATGAAGGAGCGCGGGAAGCCTTACTGCATACCCGTCGCATAAACCGTCCATGCGCCGAGCGGCCTGATTTTCTTCCCCTAACGGGCTGAACTTTTGTTGATCGAAGGACAGTTGCCCCCTTCGGGCCCGTAACCTTCCACAGGTGAACCACGTGATGTCCCGAGAGGTCAGTGCCGCCCGTACCCCCGCCGGGGATCAGCTCCCCGGCGCCCTTCCCGAGGCCCTGCGCGCCGAACTCAGCGCCTTCCGGCGCGACTTGCACCGGCACCCGGAACTCGGCAACCAGGAGTTCCGGACCACCGCGACGCTCAAGGAACGGCTGGAGCGGGCCGGACTGCGGCCCCGGGTGCTGGCCACCGGCACCGGCCTGATCTGTGACATCGGCACCCGGGACGCCACGGCCGACGGGCGGGCCGTAGCGGCCGCCCCCGACCGCCCCCTGCTGGCGCTGCGGGCGGACATCGACGCGCTGCCGATCCCGGACACCAAGACCGTCGACTACGCCTCGACGGTCGCCGGCCGCGCCCACGCCTGCGGCCATGATGTGCACACCACCGTCGTCCTCGGCGCCGGTCTGGTCCTGGCCGAGCTGGCCCGCACCGGCGCCCTGCCGCGCCCCGTGCGCCTGCTCTTCCAGCCCGCCGAGGAGATCCTGCCCGGCGGCGCCTCCGACGCGATCGAGTCCGGCGCCCTGGAGGGCGTCGGCCGGATCCTCGCCGTCCACTGCGACCCGCGGGTCGACGCCGGCCGGATCGGGCTCCGTACGGGAGCGATCACCTCGGCCTGTGACCGGCTGGAGGTCGAGCTGGACGGCCCCGGCGGCCACACCGCCCGCCCGCACCTGACCACCGACATGGTCACCGCCGCCTCCCGGGTCGCCCTGGACGTACCGGCGCTGCTGGCCCGCCGGGTCGACGCCCGCGCCGGTATGGCCGTCACCTGGGGCCGGCTGGCGTCCGGGCACGCCTGCAACGTCATCCCGCAGCACGCCGAACTCTCCGGCACCGTCCGCTGTCTTGATCTCGACGCCTGGCGGCGGGCCCCGGACCTGGTCCATGCGGCGATCGACGAGATCGCCGCGCTGCACGGCGCGAAGTCCCAGATCACCTACGTCCGCGGGGTGCCGCCGGTGGTCAACGAGCCGGTCACCGTCCAGCTGCTGCACTCCGCGATGGCCGCCCGCCGCGGCGAGGGCGCCATCGAGGACACCGAGCAGTCCCTCGGCGGCGAGGACTTCTCCTGGTACCTCGAAGACGTCCCCGGCGCCATGGTCCGCCTCGGCGTCCACCCGCCCGCCGACCCCACGCACCGGGACCTGCACCGCGGCGATTTCGACGTGGACGAGCAGGCGATCAAGGTGGGCGTGGAGCTCTTCACCGGCTGCGCGCTCCTCGACGGGGACCTCGCGGACTGAGGACGGACTGAGCACGGGCTGAGCGCAGTGGGTCCGGGCGGCGTCGCACGGCGACCGGCCCGGCCAGTCCCCCGCCCGACCCGTCCCCTATAGCGGGACACTGTCCGTAATGACTCCATAACGACCCGTTCCGGCAGCTTGCCGGGACGGGCCGCGCGGCCCGTCCCCCCGTGTTTCGTTCAGGTGCCCTACGCCTCGAATCGATAACGTCCACGCAGTGGAGGGTTTTGCGCCAGGTCTACGCGCGTTAATCTCCCGACAAGCCAGCGCCAATGGGGGCGCTTAGAGCGAAGGGAAGGCCCCGTGCGTCGGGTCATCAGGATTGCCGCCGCGGCCACCGCCACCGCGGGCCTCGCGCTCACCGCCACCGCGTGCGGTCAGAGCTTTGCCGAGGCCAACCGCGCCAAACACGCGGGGGTCGGGTTGGCCTTCGACATCGGCGGCCGGGACGACCACTCGTTCAACGAAGCGGCCGCCCGCGGTGCGGACAACGCGACCAAGAAGCTGGGCGTCAACGTCAAGATGCTCACCGCCAAGAACGGCGAGACCGAGGCGGACCGCGAGCAGCGGCTCACCTCCTTCGCCGAGGCCGGCTACAACCCGGTCATCGGCGTCGGCTTCGCCTACAGCCAGGCCGTGCAGAACGTGGCCAAGGACTTCCCCGCCACCACCTTCGGTGTCGTGGACGCCGTGCCCGAGGGCAAGAACGTCGATGCGATGGTCTTCGCCGAGCACGAGGGCTCGTATCTGGCCGGGGTCGCGGCCGCGCTGAAGAGCAAGAACCACAAGGTGGGCTTCATCGGCGGCGTGAACAACGCGCTGATCCAGAAGTTCCAGGCCGGCTTCGAGCAGGGGGTCCGTGACACCGACCCGAAGGCCAAGGTCACCTCGCAGTACCTGTACCCCAACAACGACAAGGGGTTCAACGACCCGGCGGCCGCCAAGGCCAAGGCCGGCGGCATGCTCGACAGCGGGATCGACGTGATCTACACGGCGGCCGGGCAGTCGGGCGCCGGGACCATCGAGGCGATCAGCAGGGTCAAGGGCGCCTGGGCGATCGGCGTGGACTCGGACCAGTACCAGCAGCCGGGTCTGGCCCGCTACAAGAACCGGATCCTCACCTCGGTCGTGAAGAACGTCGATGTGGCCGTGTTCGACCTGATCAAGAGCGCCGAGGACGGGAAGCCGCTGACCGGCATCCACTCCTACGACCTCAAGCACAGCGGGGTGTCGCTCGCCACCTCGGGCGGGTTCATCAAGGACATCCAGCCGCAGATCGATGCGGCCCGGAAGAAGATCATCGAGGGCAAGGTGAAGGTCAAGGAGACGCCGTAGCCCGGGACCACCGCCGCCCCGGGTCTCCGCAGCGCCGGACCCCGGGGGCGAGCCCCACGTCCCCCCTTGTGACCTTCCGGTCCCTGACTTTCCGTCCTTTCCGCTCCTTCATCCCTGAGGGGAGTGCGCCATCAACGCAGCATCCACGAGCAGCGGCCCCGCCGTCCCGGACGCCCCCGCTGTAGAACTCCGCGGAATCACCAAAAGGTTCCCCGGCGTCGTGGCCAACCACGACATCCATCTCACCGTGCGCCGCGGCACCGTCCACGCCCTGTGCGGCGAGAACGGTGCCGGCAAGTCCACCCTGATGAAGATCCTCTACGGCATGCAGAAGCCGGACGAGGGCACCATCGCGCTGGGCGGCGAGCAGGTCACCCTGCACACCCCGGGCGACGCCATCGCGCGCGGCATCGGCATGGTGCACCAGCACTTCATGCTCGCCGACAACCTCACCGTCCTGGAGAACACCGTCCTCGGCGCGGAAAAGCTGCACGGCATCGGCGCCGGCGCCCGCGCGAAGATAAAGGAACTCTCCGACGCGTACGGGCTGAACATCCGGCCCGACGTCCTGGTCGAGGACCTCGGTGTCGCCGACCGCCAGCGGGTGGAGATCCTCAAGGTCCTCTACCGCGGCGCCCGCACGCTCATCCTCGACGAGCCGACTGCCGTCCTGGTCCCGCAGGAGGTCGACGCGCTCTTCGACAACCTGCGTGAGCTCAAGTCCGAGGGCCTGACCGTCATCTTCATCTCGCACAAGCTGGGCGAGGTGCTCTCGGTCGCCGACGACATCACCGTCATACGGCGCGGCACCACCGTGGCCTCGGTCGAACCGTCCGAGACCACCCCCAAGCAGCTGGCCGAGCTGATGGTCGGCAGCGAACTGCCGTCACCCGAGACCCGCGAATCGACCGTCACCGACGAGGAGATGCTCCGCGTCAGCGACGTCCACCTCTCCGCGACCGACTCCGACGGCGTGGTCCGCACCGTCCTGGACGGCATCTCCTTCACCATCCACAAGGGCGAGGTGCTGGGCGTCGCCGGTGTCGAGGGCAACGGCCAGGCCGAGCTCGTCGAGGCCGTCATGGGCACCCGCCGCCCCGACCACGGCACGATCACCCTGGACGGCACGGACCTGTCCGGCGCCTCCACCCGCGCCCGGCGCGAGGGCGGCATCGGCTACATCCCCGAGGACCGCCACCGCCACGGCCTGCTGCTGGAAGCCCCGCTGTGGGAGAACCGCATCCTGGGCCATGTCACCGAGCGCCCCAACAGCAAGGGCAAGCTCCTCGACATCCCCGGCGCCCGTAAGGACACCGAGCGCATCGTCGAGCAGTACGACGTGCGCACCCCCGGCATCGAGGTCACCGCGTCCTCGCTCTCCGGCGGCAACCAGCAGAAGCTGATCGTCGGGCGCGAGATGAGCCACCACCCCAAGCTGCTGATCGCCGCGCACCCCACCCGCGGGGTCGATGTCGGTGCGCAGGCGCAGATCTGGGAACAGATCCGCGAGGCGCGCCGCGAGGGCCTGGCGGTGCTGCTGATCTCTGCCGACCTGGACGAGCTGATCGGGCTGTCCGACACCCTGCGGGTGATGTACCGGGGCCGGCTGGTCGCGGACGCGGACCCCGCCGTCATCACCCCGGAGGAGTTGGGCTCCGCCATGACCGGTGCCGCCAGAGGCCACCTCAGTGCTTCGGAAGACGGTGCGTCGCAAGAGGGCACACCAGAAGACGGTGCGTCGCACGACGCCGGTGAGCAGGAGGGCGACGAGCAGTGAGCACCTCCACCAAGAACCCCACCGTGGACGCCATTGCCAAGAGCGCCACCCGCGACAAGGTGATCCTCGCGATCGCCGCGCCCGTCCTGGCCATCGTCGCCGCGATAGTGATCTCGTCCCTGGTGTTCCTCGCCTCGGGCGAGAACCCCTTCCGGGCCTACGGGATCATGGCCGATTACGGCCACTACAGCGACAGCCAGGTCTGGATCATCAACAAGGCGGTGCCGTACTACCTTTCGGCGCTGGCGGTCGCCATCGGCTTCCGCATGAACCTCTTCAACATCGGCGTCGACGGCCAGTACCGCCTCGCGGCCTTCGCCGCCGCGGCCGTGGGCGGCGCCATCGCCCTCCCCGGCGCGCTCCAGATCATCCTGCTCATCGTCATCGCGATGCTGGTGGGCGCCATCTGGTCGGGCATCGCGGGTCTGCTGAAGACCACCCGCGGCGTCAGCGAGGTGATCACCACGATCATGCTGAACGCCATCGCCGCGTCGATCATCGGCTACTTCCTCCAGGACGGCCGCCTCGCCATCAAGGACGGCAACCTCCTGCACACCAGGTTCCTGCCGGAGTCCAGCCACTTCTTCTCCTTCCCGACCCACCCCAAGCCGGTCCTCGGCTTCGTGGTGATCGCGGTCCTGGCCGGGGCGCTCTACTGGTTCGGGATCAACCGCACCCGCTTCGGCTTCGACCTGCGCGCCGTGGGCGCCTCCGAGCCGGCCGCCGAGGCCAGCGGGGTCAGCGTCAAGCGGATGGTCCTGTGCAGCATGCTGCTGTCGGGCGCCGCGGCCGGTCTGGTCGGTATGCCCACCCTGCTCGGTGAGTCCTTCCAGTACGGCACGGACTTCCCGGCCGGTATCGGCTTCACCGGTATCGCCATCGCGCTGCTCGGCCGCAACCACCCCATCGGCATGGCCTTCGGTGCCCTGCTGTGGGCGTTCCTCGACCGCACCGGCTCCCGGCTGGAGTTCGAGGGCTACGCCCAGGAGATCGTCGGCGTCATGCAGGGCGTCATCGTCCTCTGCGTGGTCATCGCCTACGAGATCGTGCGCCGCTACGGGCTGAGCCTTCAGCAGCGCAAGGTCGGCGAGGAGCTGGCCGCCCTGTCCCGCACGACAAACTCTGACAAGAGCGACAAGCCGGAGGTGTCGGCGTGAGTACGGACCTCAAGACCGCGACGAAGCTCGCGGTCCCCGGGAAGGGCGGCCGGCGCAAGCTGACCTACCCCTGGATCCTGCTGATCATCGCCGTCGGGCTGGTCGCCGTCTCTGTCCTCCGGGCCGTCACCGGTGCCGGTGACCTCACCTCCACCGGCCAGTTCGGCGCCGCACTGAGCGCCGCCGTGCCGATCGGCCTGGCGGGTCTGGGCGGACTGTGGTCCGAGCGGGCCGGCGTGGTCAACATCGGCCTCGAAGGCATGATGATGCTCGGCTCGTTCGCGGCCGGCTGGGTCGGCTGGCAGCACGGCCCCTGGGCGGCGGCCGCGGCCGGCGTCATCGGCGGCGCGCTCGGCGGCCTCATCCACGCCATCGCCACCGTCACCTTCGGTGTCGACCACATCGTCTCCGGTGTCGCGGTCAACATCCTGGCGCTCGGTGCCACCCAGTACCTGGCCACGCTGTGGTTCGGCCAGGAGGGCAGCGCGGCCATGCTGGCCGGCGGCAACGACAAGCAGTCGCCGCCGATGCCCGACATGCCGACGTTCACCGTCCCCGGCCTGTCGGACGCGCTGAACACCCTGGAGGGCCACCACTGGTTCCTGGTCTCCGACGTCGCCGGCATCCTCGGTGCCGCGGTCACCAACGTCTCCTGGCTGACCCTGCTCACCGTCGGCCTGTTCATCGGCACCTTCTACGTACTCTGGCGCTCCTCGTTCGGACTGCGGCTGCGCTCCTGCGGCGAGGCCCCGATCTCGGCCGAGACCCTGGGCGTCAACGTCTACTCGTACAAGTACGCGGCGGTGCTGGTCTCCGGCGCCCTGGCCGGCCTCGGCGGTGCCTTCCTCTCCATCGGAGTGCACTTCTTCCAGGACGGCCAGACCGGCGGCCGTGGCTACATCGGTCTCGCCACGATGATCTTCGGCAACTGGCGGCCGGGCGGCGTCGCGATGGGCGCGGGCCTGTTCGGCTTCATGGACGCCATGCAGCTGCGCAGCGGCGGCCCGACCGTCCACGCACTGCTGCTGGGCCTGGCCGCCCTCCTCGCGGTGCTCGCCCTGCTCCGGCTGCGCGCCCTCAAGCGCACCCAGGCCGTGGTCGCCGGCATAGCCGCCGCCGTCCTGGTCATCTGGTACTTCCTGGCCGACACCGTTCCGCTCGAACTGGTCGAGGCGAGCCCGTACATCGCCACCCTGCTGGTACTCGCCCTCTTCTCCCAGCGGCTGCGGCCGCCGAAGGCGAACGGCAAGCCCTACCGCCGAGGACAAGGCACATGACACCACCGGTGCCGGTCGACTGGACCGCACTGCGCGCGCAGGCCCGGGACGCGATGTCCCGGGCCTACGCCCCGTATTCCGGCTACCCCGTAGGCGCCGCCGCCCTCGTGGACGACGGCCGCACCATCACCGGCTGCAACGTGGAGAACGCCTCCTACGGCCTGGCCCTCTGCGCCGAATGCGGCCTGATCTCAGAACTGTTCGCCGGCCGCCCCGACAGCACCGGCCCGGCCCCCCGGCTGACCGCCTTCACCTGCGTGGACGGGGCGGGCGAACTGCTCGTCCCCTGCGGCCGCTGCCGCCAGCTCCTGTGGGAACACGGCGGCCCGGAGCTTCTGGTGGACACGGCGGCGGGCATCCGCCCGCTGTCGGAGCTGCTGCCGGATGCGTTCGGGGCGGGGCATTTGAGGGGGTGAACGGGGGCGGGTGGGTGCCAGTGACTCCATCCCCGCCACCCACCGCCCCCGGCACCACCCGCTCACCGGGCAAGACGCAGGTCGATCCAGGGAATGCTGTCCCCCGGCAGCAGATAGCGCTCGATCTCGACAAACCCGTGCTTGCGCGCGAACCGCAGCCCGTCCTCGTTGGAGGACAGCACCACGGTCTCGATCACTTCGGCGCCCAACTCCCGCGCCCTGCTGAGCCCGCGCGCATACAGCTCCTCCCCGAACCCCTGACCACGATGAGCTTCCAGCACACGAGCGATCACGGTCACCGTCAGCGCGTCATCGGCGGGCGGGCGCACCGTGCTGCATCCGATGAGCTCGTCACCGGCATACGCGACCTCCAAGTGGTGACGCTGCGCCCGCTCCCGCACATCCTCCAGCGAAAGGAGGTGGGTAGGGATGATCGTGTTGTGGACGAACTGCCAGTCCTTGAGGGCGTCGTCGCCATCCGGCCGCTGAATACGAAGATCAGACATCGCAGCAGAACAGCCGAGTCCCTCCCGCACGTCAACTCCGTTTCAGGTGGGACGAATGGTCAGGCCGTCACGGTCGAGCCCTCGGTCGAGTCATCTGCACTTCGGACACTTCGAGCAATCCGTCGAGTTCGACCTTCCCCCTGGTCTGGCTCGGACTCACCACCAGGCCGTCCCGTCGCACGATGTCCAGGAGCCGTTCGGCCAGGGGCAGGACCATATGCCGGCCCCAGCATCGTTCGCTTACGTGGCCGAAGGGGAGATATCCGGGGTGGTTGTCTCCGTCCAGCTCTTCCCAGCGGTCGGGATGAAACGCGTCGGGCTCGTCCCAGAGCTTGGGGTCGCGGTGGCTCAGCAGGGGGAGCAACAGGACATCGTCTTTCGGGCCGATCCGTGCGTCCACGTCCGAGAACTCCGGAGAAGCCATTCGCAAGATGTTCCATGAGGGGGGAAGCAGTCGGAGTGCCTCAAGGAGGATGTTCCGATTCGATACGTCATCGCTGAACGGAGCCCCGAGCCACAGGGCGTTGGTGACCAGCGCGGATACGGTGAAGCACACCGGTGCTGCCACCCGCCGGTACAGGTACATGGCATAGCGCCGGTCACTGTAGGTCGTGGAATCGAGCACGAGAGCGGCAAGTTTTGACAGCGGCACGCCCTGCCCGGGCCTGCCCAGCAAAGCGGCACCGGAGGCGACGGCCGACCAGGTCAGTTTCGGTGTCAACTCCAGCCTGCGGTCGACCAGAACCCGGAATCGCAGACGTTCGTTCCCGAAAACGAGATTCCGCAGGTAAACATGCGCCACATGCGGCCAGCGGCCGGTCAGGTCGACCGCCTCATCGAGGGGACGTTGCAGCGCGTTCCGCACGTCCGAGCCCACGGCTTGCATAAAGGTGGACGCATCCGTACGGGTAACGAGCCGCCCCTGGACGGGTTTGAAGGTGGGCCTCTCCTCCGCGTTGGCCGGCCTGCTACGGAGTAAGCGGTCCATCAGCTCGGCGCCGGACACCCCGATCGTGTCGGGCTCCAGACGAAAAAGCGACGCACCACGATAACGACTTAACAGTTCGTCGATTCTCGGCGCGAACTCGATGACCCGATCGCTCCCGCCGACGCGGTGCACAGGCATAGGTGAACTCCGTGGGTAGGCAGCTCGCGCCGGCCAGAATTCCTGACCGACGCGATCCCGGCAGGGAAACTGTCTGGTTAAATCCAGCCGTACCAGGCGTATGCCTTGAGGCTCTTTTCCGGGCGGAACTTCTTGACGATGCGAACGAGTTTCATGAGCACCTCCATTTGCGTGGCGAACGAGATACTTATGCGACGGCAGAAGATGTAGAGACCGGGTGGAATTCCCGGCATTCATTTCAACTGCTGTGGAAAGTGAAGACCTATTCAGTGAATGTGTCAAGTGATCCACATCACTACCTGAATTGCCTCATTCACGTTTCGAATTCATCCGTATTCGCATCTCGGCAAATCGCCACTAATCCATCTATTGACACCCAATGTGGGCATCGAAAGGGGGTGGATGGCGTCGAATGGGGTGGTTTGGTCATGGATTATGTGACATGGACATGTTCTGTAGGGCGGGTCGAGGGCCTCCGGTCCCCGCTCCGGCGCGATGGCTCTCCCACACGGAGAATCGCGAAGCGGCGGTGAAGCCGGCGCAGTCGGTCGTCTCGGCACGGCTCGCAGCAGCCGGGGCGCAGATCGTCGGGCCCGGCGGGGTCGGTGCGCCGGCATCAGGGCGAGTTCGGCTCGGGCGAGGAATGGCACCTCGTCCTCAGGTCTGGGCGAGTTCCAGTACCTCGGCCACTGCGGGCAGTTCACGATGAGAGCCGTGAACCATCGACCGTCGAGCACGACCCGGGGGACCGGTACCGCGGTAAACCCGGTGCCTGCCCTGCCCGGACGTTGCTAGCTTCGACGCGTCGGAGACCGCGGGATCTCGTCCGAAACAGGGGTGCCGGCGACATGTCCGTAGCAGCTCCGTCCGGGGGAACGTCACCGGTACGTGACTACCTGGAGGCGGTCCTGGATCTGCTGGAGGAACACGCGCTCAACCGCGACCGGATGGACTGGGCGCGGGTACAGCGGGCAGCGGAGGCGCAGATCGCGGACGCGACCGCGACGGAACAGACCTACGGGGTCATCGACGCTGTGCTCGACCTGCTGGGGGATCCGCACACCTTCTTCCTCCGCCCTCAGGACGCCGAGAAGATGTGCGACCAACAGGCCACGCGGGCCGAGCCGGTGCCCACCGGACGGCTGATCGACGGGGGGGGGGCGCGCACCTCACCGTCCCGGAGGCCGAGGGGGTCACGGAGGCGGAGCGGCGGTGCTCGGCAGGCCGCGGGTACGGACCTTCGGGGCGCCCACTGCCGGACTGGCGACCGGGAACGTCGCCATCGACCTGACCGATGGCGCCGTTCTCGTTCTCACAGTGGCCCGCGAGGCCGATCGGACCGGCCGTCTCTACGGCAACACTCCCATCGCTCCGGACCAGCCCACGCCCGGGGATGCCGATGCGCTCACCGACGCCGTGGCGTGGCTCCGGTCCGTCCGGTCCCCGTCCGCAGGGGGAGCCGGGCGAACGGATGAGGCCGTCAGCTGCCGAAGCCGCGGTCTCCGGCCGGTGGCGGTGCCCAGCGCAGTCGCCCGCGGGCGACTGCCCCTCCCGGCCCTCCCTGGCCACCCCGGCATCTATGCGTGTAGAACGTACCTACCCGTTCGAAAGGAACCGTCCATGGACGCCATCTCCGTCATCCGCACCAAGCGCGACCGCGGTGAGCTGACCCCTGATCAGATCGACTGGGTCATCGACGCCTACACTCGCGGCGAGGTCGCCCACGAGCAGATGTCGTCGCTGGCGATGGCGATCTTCCTCAACGGTATGAACCGCACGGAGATCGCCCGCTGGACGGCCGCGATGATCGCCTCCGGCGAGCGCATGGACTTCTCCTCCCTGCCCCGCCCCACCGCCGACAAGCACTCCACCGGCGGCGTCGGCGACAAGATCACCCTCCCGCTCGCCCCGCTCGTCGCCGCCTGCGGCGCGGCCGTCCCGCAGCTCTCCGGCCGGGGCCTCGGCCACACCGGTGGCACCCTCGACAAGCTCGAAGCCATCCCCGGCTGGCGCGCGACCCTCTCCAACGACGAGATGCTGAACGTCCTCCGCGACGTCGGCTCCGTCATCTGCGCCGCCGGTGACGGCCTCGCCCCCGCTGACAAGAAGCTCTACGCGCTGCGCGATGTCACCGGCACCGTCGAGTCCATCCCCCTCATCGCCTCCTCGATCATGTCCAAGAAGATCGCCGAGGGCACCGGCTCCCTCGTCCTGGACGTCAAGGTCGGCTCCGGTGCCTTCATGAAGGACCTCGACAACGCCCGTGAACTGGCCTCCACCATGGTCGAGTTGGGCACCGACCACGGGGTGAAGACCGTCGCCCTGCTCACCGACATGGCCACCCCGCTCGGCCTGACCGCCGGCAACGCCCTCGAAGTCCGGGAATCCGTCGAGGTGTTGGCCGGTGGCGGCCCCCAGGACGTCGTCGAGCTGACCCTGGCGCTGGCCCGCGAGATGCTCGACGCGGCCGGTCTCAAGGACGCCGACCCGGCCAAGGCGCTGGCCGACGGCTCCGCCATGGACCACTGGCGCCGCATGATCGCGGCCCAGGGCGGCGACCCCGACGCGGCCCTCCCCGTGGCCCGCGAACAGCATGTCGTCACCGCCTCGTCCTCCGGCATCCTCACCACCCTCGATGCCTACGCCGTGGGTCTCGCCGCCTGGCGCCTCGGCGCCGGCCGCGCCCGTAAGGAGGACCCGGTCCAGGCCGGCGCGGGCGTGGAACTGCACGCCAAGCCGGGCGACACCGTCACCGCGGGCCAGCCCCTGCTGACCCTGCACACCGACACCCCGGAGAAGTTCCCCTACGCCTTGGAGGCCCTCGACGGCGGCGTCCTCGTCGGCCCCGAGGACGCGGCCTTCGCCGCCACCCCGGTGGTGCTGGAACGTATCGCCTGACCTGGGCCCGCGGCCGGAGGCCGCTGATGACACGGCTCGGATGGGTGAACGGGATCGGCGGACCGGCGCCGGTCCCGTTCGGCGTGGTGCAGTCGGGTGTGTGCTGAAGAGGAGGAGCCCGAAGTGGGCCCCGCGCGGCCCGGCGGTCACTCTCCACGGCGACCCCGAGGGCGATGCCTATCGGACGCTGAGCGCCGTCAGGTTCGGCGAACCGATGTATCTTCCCGCCCCCTTCGACGTCACCGTCGACACCGCACTCTTCCCCGCGGACTGAGGAACCGACGCCGAAGGCGAAAGGCCCGCCCCACCAGGACAGGTGGCAGGACGGGCCCTTCGGACTGCGGGTGGCTACGCGGCCTTCTCCAGGTGGAGGAGGCGGCGTTCGGCCACGGCCTTGCGGGTGGCGTAGAGGGTGATCGAGGCGGCGCCGAGCATCGCGGCGAGGCCGAGGAGGACGGTGCCCTCCCAGCCGACGGCGTGGAAGGCGGCGGCGCCGAGCGCGCCGCCCAGGCTGCTGCCGACGTAGTACGCGCACTGGTACAGCGCCGACGCCTGGGCGCGCGCCGTCTTGGCGGTGCGGCTGACCGAGGACGAGGCCACCGCATGGCCCGCGAAGAAACCGGCGGTGATCAGGATCAGGCCCGCCAGCACCGCGCCCACCGAAGCGGAGAGCGTCAGCAGCAGACCCGTGGAGGTGGTGCCGACGGCCAGGTACAGGGCGCCGCGGCGGCCCACCCGGGCGACCAGCTTTCCGGCCGCGGCCGAGGAGACCGTACCGACCAGGTAGACCACGAAGATCGAACCGACGATGCCCTGCGGGAGGTTGAACGGCTCGGAGACCAGGCGGTAGCCGATGACCGTGTAGACCGCGCCGAAGACCGTCATGAACAGCCCGCCGATGGCGTAGAGACGGCGCAGCAGCGGGTCGGCGAGGTGGCTGCCGAGCGTACGGGCCAGCGCCCGCGGGCCCACCGAACGGGACACGAAGTGCCGGGCCTTGGGGACCAGCAGCCGGAAGGCCACCGCGCACACCACGGCCAGCACACCCACCGCGGCGAGCGCCGCCCGCCAGCCCCACGCCTGGGCGACCCAGCCCGTCACGATCCGGCCGGACATCCCGCCGATGCTGTTGCCCGCCACGAACAGCCCGATGGCCGCCACCAGAGCCTTGGCCCGTACCTCCTCGGCCAGGAACGCCATCGCCGAGGCCGGCAGCCCGGCCAGTGCGACGCCCTGAATGCCGCGCAGCGCGATCAGCACACCGAGCGACGGGGCGAACGGCACCAGCATCGCGAGCAGCGCGGCCACCGCGAGGGACCACATCATCAGCGTGCGCCGGCCGAAGCGCTCGGAGACCGCGCTCAGCGGGATCACGCCGAGCGCCAGGCCGAAGGTCGCCGCCGACACGGTCCAGCTCGCCTGGTCCGGGCTCACCCCGAGGTCGGCGGAGATCGCGGGCAGCAGCGCCTGCGTGGAGTAGAGGAGGGCGAAGGTGGCCACGCCGGCGGCGAAGAGGGCGAAGCTCATCCGGCGGTAGCCGGGGCCGCCCGGCCGCAGCTTGCCCGCTTCGGGGTCGAGCGCGGCGGCGGTGGAGGAGTCAGGGGACGACTGGGGAGAGGCGGCCGCACGGTCGGTGACGGACGCCCCGGTATCAGCGGGAGGCATGTTTCGAAAGTAGGCCTCTGAGTTTCATGCGTCCAATGCATGGAAACGGCATAATCGATGCTGTGGCACATAATCACAGCTCACAAGGGCCTCTGTTGCAAGGTCGCAACAGAAAAGACACCGCCGGTTCGGGTCGCGCCGGGGTGGACACGGGGGAGGTGGCCGAACTCGGCGCCGATTCGTGGGCGGTGACGCTCGCCCCGCGGCTCGCCCAGTTCACCGCCGTCGCCCGGCACGAACACGTCACCCGCGCCGCGCAGGAGCTCGGCATGCCGCAGCCGACGCTCAGCCGGGCCATCGTCCGACTGGAAGAGGACCTCGGCGTCGCCCTCTTCGCCCGGCACGGCCGCACCCTCTCCCTCACCCCGGCCGGCCGGGCCTTTCTCGCCGCCACCGAGCGGGCGTTGACGGACCTGGAGCGGGCGACGGAGTCCGTACGGGCCGATGTCGATCCCGCGGCCGGGAAGGTGGCGTTCGGCTTTCTGCACACCCTCGGGTCGGAGACCGTGCCCGGCCTGATCCGCAGCTTCCGCGCCGACCACCCGCGCGTCCGCTTCCAACTCGTCCAGAACTACGGCGAGGCCATGATCGAGCGGCTGCGCGCCGGCGACCTCGATCTGTGCCTGACCTCGCCGGTGCCCGACTATCCGGACCTGGTCGCCCGCCGGCTCGACGAGCAGAAGCTGCGCCTGGTCGTGCCGGACGACCATCCGCTGGCCGCCCGTAAGCGGATCCGGCTCGCGGAGGCGGCCGGCGAGCTGTTCGTGACCCTCGAACCGGGCTACGGGCTGCGCCGGATCACCGACGCGCTGTGCGCCGAGGCGGGCTTCACCCCGCGGGTCGCGTTCGAGGGGGAGGAGGCCGAGACGCTGCGCGGGCTGGTCGCGGCCGGGCTGGGCGTGGCCCTGCTCCCCCCGCCGGCCGTCCCCCGCCCCGGCGTCGCCGAGCTCACGGTGACGGCACCGCGCGCGGTCCGCGAGATCGGCGTCGCCTGGCTCGACGGCCACCCGGACACCCCACCGGTGGCCGCGTTCAAGAAGTTCCTGCTGAGCCGACGGGGGCGGTTGTTGCCCAGGTGAGGGGCGCGGCCCTGGGGAGTTGTGGGGGGTGGGCTGGGGTGTTCGGAGCCGCAGCGGTGCTCCGGCTCCGACCGCTCGTCGCGAGGCGACGGGCCCGTCGCCGGGGCCCACCCCGGCCCTCACTGTCGCAATGACGCCCCGAACCCCGCCGCCAGCGGCATCCGCAGCCCCAGCGGCGGTGGTGCGGCCAATGCGTCCTTCACCGGCCGCGCGTAGCCCCGGGCGAACAGCGAGCCGAGCATGAAGTCCGTTGCCAGGGCCAGGACTTCGGCACGGTGCTGATGCAGCGAGTGGCCGTCGGAGTGCACCTCGAAGCGGCAGATGTCGCGGTTGACCTTCTTGGCACGCTCGGCGTAGCGGTAGGAGAGGTCGGGGTCGGTGCGTTCGTCGTTGGTGCCGTGGACGAGCAGGACCTGGCGGCCGATGAGCTGTTTCACCGGATCGGGCGGCTCGCTGTCCCGGTGCGGGTCGGGCAGCCAAGGGGCGATCGCCAGTACGGAGTTGACGGCCGGATGGCCCGCGGCGTGCAGGGCGGCGCGGGCGCCCATGCCCGTACCGACGAGGCAGACCGGGACATCGCCGTAGCGGCGGACCACCTCCTCCAGGGCCCAGTCCGCGTCCCGCGCCGGATGGGCCGCGGCCCCGTTCCAGCCGTGGCAGCGGTAGCGCACGACATGGGCCGTCAGGCCCTCAGGACGCCCCGCCTTCGCCAGCCGGACCGCCAGCGGGCGCACCGCCAGTGCCGCCACCGGCGACGGGCGCCGTACCCCGGTCGGTCCGCCGCCGGGCAGTAAAAGCGCGACCCCGCTCACCTCCCGGCCGGTGCCCCGCCTGCCGCCCTTCCACCGGAGCGCTTCGCGCGCCCCCTCCTTGCCGGCCGTTCCCAGCGGTTTTCCCAGCCGGGCCTCACGCACCGGCAGTGCTTGCTGAGCCATGAGCAGAACGATGGCAGAAGGAGGCTCGCCGGCCACCCCGCGGACGGGTCACTGTTAGGTATCGTTCGATGAGATCTACGCGCGTAGGGGCTAGAGTGCCGAGATGACGAGCGAGACCACCACCCTGCCGACCAGTGAACAGATCCGCCGCGCCCCCAAGGTGCTGCTCCACGATCACCTCGACGGCGGCCTGCGCCCCGCCACCATCGTCGAGCTGGCCCGTGAGATCGGCTACGAGGGACTGCCCGAAACGGACCCGGAAAAGCTCGGGGTCTGGTTCCGCGAGGCCTGTGACTCCGGCTCGCTGGAGCGCTACCTGGAGACCTTCGCCCACACCTGCGCCGTCATGCAGACCCGCGACGCACTGGTCCGGGTGGCCGCCGAATGCGCCGAGGACCTGGCCGCCGACGGTGTGGTCTACGCCGAGGTCAGGTACGCGCCCGAGCAGCACCTGGAGCAGGGCCTGACCCTCGAAGAGGTCGTCGAGGCGGTCAACGAGGGCTTCCGCGAGGGCGAGCGGCGGGCCCGCGAGAACGGCCACCGCATCCGCGTCGGCGCGCTGCTGACCGCCATGCGGCACGCCGCCCGCGCCCTGGAGATCGCCGAACTCGCCAACCGCTACCGGGACACCGGCGTCGCCGGCTTCGACATCGCGGGCGCCGAAGCCGGCTACCCGCCCACCCGCCACCTCGACGCGTTCGAGTACCTCAAGCGGGAGAACAACCACTTCACCATCCACGCCGGTGAGGCCTTCGGTCTGCCGTCGATCTGGCAGGCCCTCCAGTGGTGCGGCGCCGACCGCCTCGGCCACGGGGTCCGGATCATCGACGACATCGAGGTCGCCGACGACGGCTCGGTCAAGCTCGGCCGGCTCGCCTCGTACGTACGGGACAAGCGCATCCCGCTGGAGATGTGCCCGACCTCCAACCTCCAGACCGGCGCCGCCCCCTCCTACGCCGAGCACCCCATCGGCCTGCTGCGTCGCCTTCAGTTCCGGCTCACGGTCAACACCGACAACCGGCTGATGAGCCACACCAGCATGACCGAGGAATTCGAGCACCTGGTCAAGACATTTCGATACACGCTCGATGACATGCAGTGGTTTACAGTCAATGCGATGAAATCAGCGTTCATTCCTTTCGATGAACGTCTGGCCATGATCAATGACGTCATCAAGCCCGGTTACGCGGAACTCCGGGCCGAATGGCTGTTCCGTCCGGCGGCCACAACGCCCCCTGCGAACAGCACTTCTGACTCTGCGTAAGGGCTCACGCGAGCCTATAGCGCAACGGCCGGTGGAATGTCCACCGGCCGTTTTTTCTTTCGTCGTGGCTGTTTGCGGCGCCGGTTGCCGCCTCAGTAGGTTGATTTGCCGGTCAAGCCCCCATCACGAGGACGTAATTCGATGAAGCAGGGAACCATCAAGACTCTCGGTACCGTCGCGCTCGGTGCCGCTTTTGTCGTCACCGCCGCGGGCGTCGCCAGCGCGGCCCCGTCGGTCGACACCGCCGGGGTGCTGAAGAGCCTGCCGGTGAAGGACGCCACCAAGACCGTCTCCGGGCTCACGAAGTCCAAGCCGGCCGGCAACGACGTCAAGACCAAGCTCAACTCCCAGGGCAACAAGCTGCTGGGCGGCCTGCCGACCAGCGCCGTCACCAAGACCCTCCCCCTGGGTGGCTGATCCCGCCACGCGGCTCGTCCCCTAGGGACACCTTCTGCGCCGTGCCCCGGCCGAACGCCCTCGTGCGTACGGCCGGGGCATCGTCATGTGCCGACAGGGAACCGGGCGGCGGGCGCCGGACCGGGCCGTGGGCCAGGCGGACGGGCAGCCGGCCGGGTCACCAGGCGGCGGCGCCGGTGGCGGCCTTCTCCTCCGAGGGGAGGAGTATCCACAGCGCCAGGTAGACCAGGAACTGCGGGCCGGGCAGCAGACACGACACCACGAACAGCACACGCATCGTCTTCGGTGTCATGCCGAAGCGACGGGCCAGGCCCGCGCACACTCCGGCGATCATTCGGTTGTTGCTGGGGCGGACCAGTGCGGCGGCCATGACGGCGGCTCCTTTGCGACTCGATGGGGCGTTTGCCCGATGTCTCAAAGGTAGGTCCGGCTGCCGGAGAGAACATCAGCCTGCGGGGCCAGTTCAACCCTGGGGATCCTCGGGGTCGCCTCCCCGAGATCCCCGTACCGGCGACGCAGCCGGCGCCGCGCCCCGGGGACGACCGCCAGGTGCGCCAGGGCCACGCCGAGGGAGCCGAGCAGCACCGCGTCGATGTCCGGGACCCGGCCGGGTACCCCTGACTGGAGCAGCTCGATGGCCAGCGAGATCATCGCGCCGGCGAACACGGTGCGGGTCAGCGACACCAGCGGCGAAACGTTCAGCCGGCCGGCCGAGAGAGGCAGCAGCACGCCCAGCGGCGCCAGCAGCAGCACCGAACCGCCCAGATGCTGTACGGCGTCCCACGACGGGCCGTACGCCAGCTCGGCCCGGATCGTCGCCAGCGGTTCGAGATTCGTGGCGGACACCCAGGGCACCGTGCGGGGACGCAACGTCAGCCAGGCGACGATCAGCAGATGCGCCACAAGGAGAAGAAGTCCGGTGACGCGCATACGGGGAACGGCGGTGGTGCCGGGGCCATGACGCTGCACACAGGCCAGGACGCGACCAGCGGTGGCTGCGGTTCCGCCCAATTGAGCCCGTCTTGGTGCGCCGGGTCAGTCCTCTTCCGTCAACGGGTCGCCCCACCCGGCGTTCTCCGCTATGTCGGGATTGGCCAGCACATCCGCCGAGCAGTCGTAGCGGTGCGCGGTGGCATCGCCCGGTCCGCCGAGCACGGCCGCGTGCTGCTTGCCCAGCACCGGGCTCGCGCCGTACGTGCACACCAGCTGCGCCAGTGCGAACGACGGCAGGTCCTCCGGCCGGATGCTCAGCCGCAGCGTGTCCGCGGCATCGCCCGCGCGCGGTGCCGTGACCTTCAGGTCCTGGGGGAGCGCGGTGCTGAAGCCGGCCCGGTCCTCGTCGGACGACGGCTGCCGCTGGAGTTCCTTCAGCAGCGCACGGGCGGCCGGCAGCCGTGGATCGGTGGTCGCCGAGCCCTTGGGCAGCGACACCGCCCGCTCGACCTGGGCCAGCGCCGAGCCGCACACCAGGTAGACGGTGGCCTGGGACCTGCCGGGCGGGTTCGGCGCCGGCTCGCTCGCCGGGGCCTTGCAGCTCACCCGCGAGGGCGCGCCACCCGCGTCGACCGGTACCGACGTGCCCCGGATGCCGCAGCCCGCGGCGACGAGCGTGAGCGCCGCCACGGCGGCGGTGCGCCGCCCCGTCCGCCTGATCGGCGTCATCGCTCGTCCTCCGTGCCCTCGTCGGCCGCGCGGGCCGTGCCGCGGTCCCTGCGGTCGCCGTCCGTCAGCGGTGTGGCGTCCATCGGCAGCCGCAGCGTGAAGACCGCGCCGCCCTCGGGGAGGTTGGCCGCGGTGATCTCCCCGCCGTGGATATGTGCGTTCTCCAGCGCGATCGACAGGCCCAGACCGCTGCCCTCCGACCGCGGCCGGGACGCGCTCGCCTTGTAGAAGCGGTCGAAGACATGCGGAAGAACTTCTTCCGGGATGCCGGGGCCGTGATCCCGTACGCGGATCACCAGCTCGCCGCCCCCGGGCCGCCCCGTGTCCGACTCCTGGCCGGACCGCTTCGGACCCTCCTGCTCCGTACCGGCTTCCGGGCCGCCGGACGCGTGGGGTGCGGCCGGACCGCCGGTGACCGCCGTGCTGCCCGTCCTGCCGCCCGCACCGTCACCGGGCACCTCCTCGGTGTGCACCGAGACCCGGACCGGCGAACCGCCGTGCTTGAGGGCGTTGCCGATCAGATTCGCCAGGATCACATCGAGCCGCCGCGGGTCCAGACGGGCCACGATGCCGCGGTCCGCGTCCAGCTCGACCGCGTCCAGCCAGGCCCGGGCGTCGACACAGGCGGTCACCTGGTCCGCGACATCGACGTCGTCCAGCACCAGCCGGGCCGTCCCCGCGTCGAAGCGGGTGACCTCCATCAGGTTCTCCACGAGATCGTTCAGCCGCCGGGTCTCGCTGACCACCAGCTGCACCGCCGGCGCGATCATCGGATCGAGGGAGTCCGCCTCCTCCTCCAGCACCTCGGAGACCGCGGTGATCGCGGTCAGCGGCGTCCGCAGCTCGTGCGACATATCGGCGACGAACCGCCGGGACGCCGCCTCGCGCCCGCTCAGCTCCTCGACCCGGTGCTCCAGACGCTCCGCCGTACGGTTGAACGTCCGTGACAGATCCGCCAGTTCGTCCGTACCGGTCACCCGCAGCCGGGTGTCCAGCCGCCCCTCGCCCAGCTGGCGCGCGGCATGCCCCAGCCGCTGTACGGGCCGCAGCACGGTCGTCGCCGCGGCCTGCGCCAGCAGCGCCGAGCCGACCAGCGCGAGCGCGGTCGCGATCCCCAGCGACCAGGCCAGCGAGTTGAGGTCCTGCCGCTCGGTGGCCAGCGACTTCATCATGTAGCCGGTGGGCCCGCCGCCGATCACCTTCGCCCCGGCGACGAGATAGGGGGCGTCCCCGACCTCCTTGCGCTGCCAGTACAAGTGGTGCGCGTAGTGGTTGGACTCGTCGACCGGGCGCACCTCGTCGACCGCGGTACGCAGCGACAGGGGCACGCTGTTGAGCGTCAGCAGATTCTTGTTCGTGGTGGCCGCGCAGTCCTTGCCCTCGCGGTCGACCCCGATCAGCAGCACCGCGTAGTCCTGCGGCCCGGCCGCCATCTGCCGTGCCGCGTCCTGGAGTTCGGCACACCGCGGCCGCAGCGGCAGCGACCGCGTGCTGTCCTCCAGCGACTTGCGGAAGTCGTTGAGGACGGCGTTCTGGGTGCGCTCCAGAACGGTGTTGCGGTTGAGCCAGTACGCGATGCCCGACGCCGAGACCGCCGCGGTCAGCGCCACCAGCCCGAAGACCACGACCAGCCGCAGCCGCAGACTGGTCCAGCGCAGCAGCCCCGACGCCCGGCGCAGCCCCCGCAGCACCCGCCGCATCCTCTGACCCGCCGCGGGCCCGGACGCATCCCCGGCGTCGGCGCCCGCGCTGTCGTCCGTCGTATCGGCCGCGGAACGTTCCCTCACTGCGGCGAATCCAGCCGGTAGCCGACGCCACGGACCGTACGGATCAGGGTCGGCGAGGACGGCACGTCCTCCACCTTCGCCCGCAGCCGCTGTACACACGCGTCCACCAGGCGCGAGTCGCCCAGGTAGTCGTGCTCCCACACCAGCCGCAGCAGCTGCTGGCGGGACAGCGCCTGACCGGGACGGCGGCTCAGCTCCAGCAGCAACCGCAGTTCGGTCGGTGTCAGTTGCAGATCCTCGCCGTTCTTGGTGACCGTCATCGCCGACCGGTCGATCACCAGCGAGCCGAACGTCGCCGAATCACTGGACTCCCGCTCGCCGCGGCGCAGCACGGCCCGGATCCGGGCATCCAGCACCCGCCCCTGGACCGGTTTGACGACATAGTCGTCGGCGCCGGACTCCAGCCCCACCACGACGTCGATGTCGTCGTTACGCGCGGTGAGCAGGATGATGGGCAGCTGGTCCGTACGCCTGATCCGCCGGCACACCTCGAAGCCGTCGATGCCCGGCAGCATCACATCCAGCACGATCAGGTCCGGGCGCTGCTCACGCAGCAGCTTCAGGCCGTCCTCGCCCGTCGCCGCGGTCACCACACGGTGACCCTGGCGGGACAGCGAGAGTTCGAGGGCCGTGCGGATGGCGTCGTCGTCCTCGATCAGCAACAGGAAAGGCACGTCAGCCATTCTGGCCCATGGGACGCCGGGACATCGACCAGTGGCGCTCTCGTACACAAGGCCCACCGCGTGAGGCCCCCGCGACGCGCCGCCCAGACGCCTGTGACAGGCCTGTGACAGTCGACGGACAACGCGATGAAACTGGCTTGGCAGTCTTTTGGGCACCGGGAGAGATCAACAACCCGGAACACACCGAACGAGCTGGCTCTACGACGGGGGGCGCGAGATGAACACACTGCACGGCAGCACTTCCAGCGCAGTTATCACGCGACTCCACGATGTCGTCCGGTCCGGCGAGAAGTCCGGTGCCGTACGGGGCTGCACCCGCAGCACCGGGCGTCAGCGGCCGCCCTTCATGGTGGCCATCGACGCGATGACGGTGGAAATCGACCCGGGGCACGGGGGCAAGGCCGCCCACAGGGGAGAAAACGGGGGAAACGCCGGGGGAGCGGAGTACGGGGAGGCCACGGGGGAACGGCGTTCCGCGTCGGAGGCGGCCGAGGCCGAAGCGGCCTTCACCGCCTACGTCCAGGAGCGCCGCGCCTCCCTGTACGCCACCGCCTACCACCTGACCGGCGACCGCTACGAGGCCGAGGACCTGCTCCAGAGCGCGCTGTTCTCGACCTACCGGGCGTGGGATCGGATCAGTGACAAGGCGGCGCTCGGCGGCTATCTGCGCCGCACCATGACCAATCTGCACATCAGTGCCTGGCGCCGGCGCAAGCTCAACGAGTACCCGACCGAGGAGCTGCCGGAGACGGCGGCCGACGCCGACGCCATGCGCGGGACCGAGCTGCGCGCCGTGCTGTGGCAGGCGCTGGTCCGGCTGCCCGAGACGCAGCGCACGATGCTGGTGCTGCGCTACTACGAGGGCCGTACGGACCCGGAGATCGCGGACATTCTCAACATCAGTGTCGGCACGGTGAAGTCGAGCATCTGGCGCGCCCTGCGCCGGCTGCGTGAGGACGAGGTCCTCAGCTTCGGCCGTGACGAGGAGGAGTCCTTCGGCGAGCTGGTGGCCTGAGGACGGGGGGAACCCGGGGGCAGGGGGAACGCCCGAGGGGGAAACGGGGATACGGGGGAACCGGCCGAAGCGGAGTGATCCACGGAGGCCGGGCGTATCGGGGGATACGGGGGGAGTACGGGGGAGCAGGGGGAAGAAAAGAGCGGGTTCGGACGGCCGGGGGGTCTGTCCGAGCCCGCTTCTCCGTGTTTGCTCGTGGTGTCCGTGCAGGTGTCGTCGCGGCCCTGCCCCGCCCGTCAGGAATGGACGGCCGCGCCCACCGCGTCCGGCGCCCCCGCGGCCGATATACGGGCCAGTGCCTCCCCCTTGGCGCAGGCGTACGCGCCCAGGGCGGTGTGCCGGGCGACGACCGACCGCTCGGCGCGCAGCAGCCGCAGACCGCGACGGACGAGATACGGGGCGGACTTGCGGCCCTCGCGCAGATCCCGCGCCAGCCGCCGGCGGAAGGTGGTGGTGGGGCGGCCGCGCAGACACAGCGCGTCGGCCAGCAGTCCCGCGGCCCGGCAGTCCCCGATGACCTCGGCCGCGAAGATGCCCTCCGCGATGAACAGCGGGGCGCCGCCGAGGTCGAGCCCCGACGCGCCGACCCGGGCGCTGGTCGCGATGTCGTACACCGGGACATCGGCGCGCCCCGTACGGCACAGTGCGCCGATGGCCGCGAGGGCGGCGTCGGCGTCCCAGGACAGCGGTGCGTCCCAGTCGGTGCCGCCGCCGTCGGGCAGTTGCGGCAGTGTCGGGTCCGTCCCCTCCTTGTAGAAGTCGTCGAGGTTGAGGACGGGGAGGCCGCTGCGGGCGGCCAGGGACGTCTTGCCGGAACCCGAGGGACCGGTCAGCAGAACGACCCGGGCAGCAGGGGGCCGGGCGGCGGGCGGCCGGGTGGTGGTGTGGGAGCTCACGGGCACCCATTGTCGCGTATTGCGCCGTGTGGGGTACCCCTGGCGCGCGAGGTGGATCGACCCCCGCCCCTCAACTACGCTACGCAGTCAATTGATTACCCGATTGCGCTGTTTCGCACAGCACTTCGAACCCTTCGATCCACAGGCAGGTGGCACATGCCCTCCCATGCGCGTCCCAAGCCCAGCCGTGTTCCGCGCGCCTTGCTGCGGGCGGGACTGGTGATCTCCGCCGCCGGTGCGGCGCTCGCGGCGAGCGGTGCGGCGACGGCGAGCGCGGCGCCGGCCGCCTCGGACCTGGCCACCGACACCGGTGCCGCGGCCTCCGGACTGACCGGCGCACTGCTGCACTCCGCGGCCGGCGGCCTCGGCCCGGTCAAGAACCTCAAGCTGGACCCGCTGGCCAACACCTCCGTCGACCCGCTCGCCAACGCCGTGAGCACCCAGATCGCCGACTTCAAGCCGGTGGGCACCACGCTGCTGACCGGCGCCCTCTCGAACGGCGCCGCGCTCAAGGACCTGCCGCTGGTGGGGACGGTGACGAGGGTGCTGCCGGGGTGACGGGGCCCCGTTGAGGCGTTCGGCGACCTGGCCGGCCCCGCGTGCCGGCGCCACAACAGTGCGGGGCCCCGCCACGAAGGAGAGGCCCCGCACTGTCGTTCCGCGGACGCCGCCAGGGCGCCGGTGCGGTCCTAGACGCCCATCGGATGCCAGACCGTCTTCGTCTCCAGGAAGGTCAGCAGACGGGCGGTGCCGGGGTCGGCGGTCCAGTTGACCGGGGCCGGGCGGAGGACGCGCTTGAGGTTGTCGGCCGCGGCCGTCTCCAGGTCCTTCGCCAGCTCGTCGTCCGCGCCCGCGAGATCGAGGGCGTTGACGTCCTGGTGGGCGGCGAGTGGGGTGGACAGTTCCGCGGTGCGGCCGGAGAGGATGTTGACCACGCCGCCCGGGAGGTCGGAGGTGGCGAGCACCTCGGCCAGGGAGAGGGCGGGCAGCGGGGCGTTCTCGGCGGCCGCCACGACCACCGTGTTGCCGGTGACGATCGCCGGGGCGATCACCGAGACGAGGCCGAGGAACGACGACTCCTGCGGGGCCAGGACCGCGACCACACCGGTGGGCTCGGGGGCGGAGACGTTGAAGTACGGGCCGGCCACCGGGTTGGTGCCGCCGGCGATCTGGGCGACCTTGTCGGACCAGCCCGCGTACCAGACCCAGCGGTCGATCGCGGCGTCCACCTGGGCCGTGGCCTTCGCCTTCGACAGCCCCTCGGCCGCGGCGACCTCGGCGGTGAACTGGTCGCGGCGGCCCTCCAGCATCTCGGCGATGCGGTAGAGGATCTGGCCGCGGTTGTAGGCCGTGGCGCCGGACCAGCCGCCGAAGGCCTTACGGGCGGCGACCACCGCGTCCCGGGCGTCCTTACGGGAGGCCAGGGGCGCGTTGGCGAGCCATGTGCCCTTGGAGTCGGTCACCTCGTACACCCGCCCGCTCTCGGACCGGGGGAACTTGCCCCCGACGTACAGCTTGTAGGTCTTGAAGACGGAGAGTCGGCCAGTCAGCTCAGACATTGAGGTACGCCTCCAGACCGTGCCGGCCGCCCTCGCGGCCGTAGCCCGACTCCTGGTAGCCGCCGAAGGGCGACGCCGGGTCGAACTTGTTGAACGTGTTGGACCAGATGACGCCCGCGCGGAGCTTGTTCGCCATCCACAGCATCCGCGAGCCCTTCTCCGTCCAGATGCCGGCGGAGAGCCCGTAGGGGGTGTTGTTGGCCTTCTCCACGGCCTCGGCCGGGGTGCGGAAGGTCAGCACGGACAGCACCGGGCCGAAGATCTCCTCGCGGGCGATGCGGTGCGCCTGGGTGACGCCGGTGAACAGCGTCGGGGCGAACCAGTAGCCGGTGGTGGGGAGTTCACAGGACGGCGACCAGCGCTCGGCGCCCTCGGCCTCGCCCGCGTCGGCCAGCGCGGTGATCCGGGCCAGCTGTTCGGCGGAGTTGATGGCGCCGATGTCGGTGTTCTTGTCGAGCGGGTCGCCCACCCGCAGGGTCCGCATCCGGCGCTTGAGGGCGTCCAGCAGCTCGTCCTGGACGGACTCCTGGACCAGCAGACGGGAGCCCGCGCAGCAGACGTGGCCCTGGTTGAAGAAGATGCCGTTGACGATGCCCTCGACGGCCTGGTCGAGCGGGGCGTCGTCGAAGACGATGTTCGCCGCCTTGCCGCCCAGCTCCAGGGTCACCTTCTTGTCCGTGCCGGCGACCGTACGGGCGATGGCCTTGCCGACCTCGGTGGAGCCGGTGAAGGCGACCTTGTTGACGTCCGGGTGCGCGACCAGCGCGGCGCCCGTGGAACCGTCTCCCGTCAGGATGTTGACGACGCCCTTCGGCAGGCCCGCCTGGCGGCAGATGTCCGCGAAGAACAGCGCGGACAGCGGGGTCGTCTCGGCGGGCTTGAGGACGACCGTGTTGCCGGTCGCCAGCGCCGGGGCGATCTTCCACGCGAGCATCAGCAGCGGGAAGTTCCAGGGGATGACCTGGCCGGCGACGCCCAGGGGGCGGGGGTTCGCGCCGTAGCCCGCGTGGTCGAGCTTGTCGGCCCAGCCCGCGTAGTAGAAGAAGTGCGCGGCGACCAGCGGCAGATCGGCGTCCCGGGACTCCCGGATCGGCTTGCCGTTGTCGAGCGACTCCAGCACGGCCAGCTCGCGCGAGCGCTCCTGGATGATCCGGGCGATCCGGAAGAGGTACTTGGCGCGCTCGGCGCCGGGCAGCGCGGACCACTTCTCGAAGGCCTTACGGGCGGCCGTCACGGCGCGGTCGACGTCGTCGCCGGTGGCCTGGGCGACCTCGGAGAGGACCTCCTCGGACGACGGGGAGACGGTCTTGAAGACCTTGCCGTCGGAGGCCGGGGCGAACTCGCCGTCGATGAACAGGCCGTAGGACGGCGCGATGTCGACGACGGAGCGGGACTCGGGTGCGGGTGCGTAATCGAAGGTCATGGGAGCCTCAGTCCACCGTGACGTAGTCGGGGCCGGAGTAGCGGCCGGTGCTGAGCTTCTGGCGCTGCATCAGCAGGTCGTTCAGGAGGCTGGAGGCGCCGAAGCGGAACCAGTCGGCGGTCAGCCAGGGCTCGCCGAGCGTCTCGTTGACCATGACCAGGTACTTGATCGCGTCCTTGGTCGTCCGGATGCCGCCGGCCGGCTTCACCCCGACCTGCACGCCGGTCGTGGCGTGGAAGTCCCGGACCGCCTCCAGCATGAGGAGGGTGACCGGCGGGGTGGCGTTGACGGCGACCTTGCCGGTCGAGGTCTTGATGAAGTCGGCGCCCGCGAGCATCGCCAGCCAGGAGACCCGGCGCACGTTGTCGTACGTCTGGAGCTCACCGGTCTCGAAGATGACCTTGAGGTGGGCGGCGCTGCCATCGGGGCGGGCGCACGCCTCCTTCACGGCCTTGATCTCCTCGAAGACGTCCATGTAACGGCCGGAGAGGAAGGCGCCCCGGTCGATCACCATGTCGATCTCGTCGGCGCCGGCCGCGACCGCGTCCCGGGTGTCCGCGAGCTTGACCGGCAGCGCGGCGCGGCCGGCGGGGAAGGCGGTGGCGACGGACGCGACATGGATGCCGGAGTCTCCGAGCGCCTCCTTGGCCGTCGCGACCATGTCCGGGTAGACGCAGATCGCCGCAACCTTGGGGCTGGTGCGGTCCGTGGGGTCCGGGTGGACGCCCTTGGCGCACAGTGCCCGGACCTTGCCCGGGGTGTCCGCGCCTTCGAGGGTCGTCAGGTCGATCATCGAGATGGCGAGATCGATGGCGTACGCCTTCGCCGTCGTCTTGATCGAGCGGGTGCCGAGGGTGGCGGCGCGGGCCTCGAGGCCGACCGCGTCGACGCCGGGGAGGCCGTGGAGGAAGCGGCGCAGCGCACCGTCGTCGGCGGTCACGTCCGCCATTGACGCCAGACGCCCCGCGGCTTCCTTGCCGTATGCGGGAACAGTGATGGGCATGGTCACGAGGGGAGCATATCTACGCGCGTAGCACCATGTCATCCCCCTCAGCCGTCCGAATCCGGCCGGCCCGGGCCGCGCCGATTCCGGCAACGTGCCCGGTGGCGGGCGCCGGAGGAGGCCGCCACCGGGGCCCGGGGGCGGCCGCACCCCGCGCCCGAATGATGCCGTAACGCAATGTCCGGCATCCGGACGGTCGGGCAGAATCGGCCCCATGACGAGCCAGGACCGGACCTCCCCGCCTCAACAGCAGTACGCGGAGCGCAGCTACCGCTCGCCCGCGGCCCTCGTCGGCGGCGCGCTGCTCCTCCTGCTCGGACTCTGGCTCGGCGGTGACGCCCTGCTGCGGGGCGTCGTGCACACCAAGCTCACGGCGCTGTTCGCGCTGCTCCTCGGGGTGCCGCTGGTGGTCGCCTTCACCCTGCGGCCGCTGGTCAGGGCGGGCGAGGACCGGCTGACGGTGCGTAACCCGTTCCGTACGATCACGCTGCCGTGGGGCGCGGTCGAGGACCTGCGGGCGGCGTTCTCCGCCGAGGTGTTCACCAGCGGCGGCAAGTACCAGCTGTGGGCCGTCCCGGTTTCGCTGCGGCAGCGCAAGAAGGTCAGCCGCCAGGCGGCGCGGGGCTCCGCGTCCCGGCCCCGGTTCGGGCTCGACGCCGACGCCGGCCCGGTGCCGCGCGCCATGGCCGACCAGACCCTCGACGAGCTGCGCGAGATCAAGGAGCGCGCGGCCCACCGCGAGAGCGCCCAGGGCGAGCCGGTGGTGCGCTGGTCGTACGCGGTCCTCGCGCCGCTCGTGGTGGGCGCGGTGGGGCTGGCGGTGATGGTGGCGCTGTAGCCACCGCGGGCCTGGCCGTAATGGTGGCGCGGTAACCGCCTCGGGGTCCTAGGGGAGCCGGGGCCCTAGGAGGGTGGGGGCTGGGGGCGTGCCCCCCTAGGGTCAGGGTTGTTTCCCCGCCGCCCACCCAGGTGTTGTTGTTTCCCCGCCGCCCACCCCCCTTCGGGGGGTGGGCGGGTACGGGAGGGGCGATCCGGGGCCTGTCGGTAGTGGCGGGTACGCCGTCCCGCGCCCTCCGGAAGCGGGTACGGGAGGGGCGATCCCGGGCCCGCCTGGGGTGGCGGATACGGGGGCCGGGGCCCGCCGTGGTGCCCCCTCAGATCCCCGCTGCCCCCGCCAGATCCCGCTTGATCGACGCGAGCGCCGTGACGGCCTTCGTACGGGCCTCGGGCAGGGCCTCGGCCGAGGACACCGGGACCACGACCTCCAGGTAGCACTTGAGCTTGGGCTCGGTGCCGCTGGGGCGGACCACCACGCGGGCGGCCTCGATCCCGGCCTCCGGCGAACCGGACAGGTAGTAGCGCAGCCCGTCGGTCGGCGGCAGCGTCTCCGTGCCCCGGTTCAGATCGTCGGCGCGGGTCACGGTCAGGCCCGCCAGCGCGGTCGGCGGCTGCTCGCGCAGCCTGCGCATGGCGTCGGCGATCAGCGACAGGTCCTCGACGCGGACCGAGAGCTGGTCGGTGGCGTGCAGCCCGTGTTCCAGCGCGAGGTCGTCGAGCAGGTCGCCGAGGGTGCGCCCGGACTGCTTGAGTTCCGCGGCCAGCTCGGTGATCAGCAGGGCAGCGGTGATGCCGTCCTTGTCGCGGACGCCCGCCGGATCGACGCAGTAGCCGAGCGCCTCCTCGAAGGCGTACCGCAGACCGTCCACCCGGGCCAGCCACTTGAAGCCGGTCAGCGTCTCCTCGTACGGGAGCGAGGCGGCGGCCGCGATACGGGACATCAGCTGGGAGGAGACGATGGTCGTCGCGAACGTGCCGGCCGCCCGCTTGCGCACCAGGTGGGCGGCGAGCAGCGCGCCGACCTCGTCGCCGCGCAGCATCCGCCAGCCGTCCGGCGTGCCGGGGGCGGGGACGGCGACGGCGCAGCGGTCCGCGTCGGGGTCGTTGGCGATCACGATGTCGGGGCCGGCGGCGCCCTGCGCGCGGGCGGTGGCGAACGCGAGGTCCATCGCGCCCGGCTCCTCCGGGTTGGGGAAGGCGACCGTCGGGAAGTCCGGGTCCGGCTCGGCCTGTTCCGCGACGACCGTCGGCGCCGGGAATCCGGCCCGGGCGAAGGCGGCGACGAGGGTGTCCCGGCCGACGCCGTGCATGGGCGTGTAGACGACCTTGGTGTCCCGGGGGGAGCCGGGCGTCAACACCGCGTCCGTACGCGCCAGATAGGCGTCCAGGACCGTCTCGTCGAGGGTTTCCCAGCCGGTCTCCGGGCGCGGGACGTCGGCCAGCGAGCGGACCGCGGCGATCTCGGCGGCGATCTCGCCGTCCGCGGGCGGCACGATCTGGGAGCCGTCGCCCAGGTAGACCTTGTAGCCGTTGTCGCGCGGCGGGTTGTGGCTGGCGGTGACCTCGACCCCGGCCACCGCGCCCAGGTGCCTTATCGCGAAGGCCAGGACCGGGGTGGGCAGCGGGCGCGGCAGCACCGCGGCGCGCAGGCCCGCGCCGACCATCACGGCCGCCGTGTCACGGGCGAAGTCGGCGCTCTTGTGGCGGGCGTCGTAGCCGATGACCACCAGGCCGGAGCCGTCGCCCTGCGCCTTGAGGTACGCGGCGAGGCCGGCCGCGGCCCGGATGACCACGGAGCGGTTCATCCGCATCGGGCCCGCGCCCAGTTCACCGCGCAGCCCGGCGGTGCCGAACTGGAGGGTGCCGGCGAACCGGGCGGCCAGCTCGTCGGTGTCCTCGGCTGCGATGAGCTTGGCGAGCTCGTCCCGGGTCTCCGGGTCGGGGTCCTCGGCCAGCCATGCCTGGGCCCGGTGGGTCAGCTCCGCGGGATCGATAGCCACGTGATGCTCCTGACGGTGGATGCGGGTGGGGGGCGCGCTGAGGACAGCTGAGGAGGCAGGGCCCTCTCGGCTCGTCACGCATACCCGGTACGCGGGTACGGGGAGCCGCGAAACCGGCCAATGCCACTGGATGGCAGCGCGCGGAGGGGGGCCGCGCCGCGCGGTGGGGTGGACCGGCGGGCAGGCGGCGGGCCCGGTGCGGACGGGGCGGCCCGGCGGGTGGGGCACCCGCCGTGGCCGTCAGCCGTCGTCGTCCGGCGGCGCCGTGGCGCCGCGGTGGCTCAGAGCTTGCCGAGCACCTGGGCGAGCAGGCTGCCCATCCGGGTCGCGGAGTCGCGGCCGGCCTGCAGCACCTCTTCGTGGTTGAGCGGCTCGCCCGTCATGCCGGCGGCGAGGTTCGTCACCAGCGACAGCCCGAGCACCTCGGCACCGGCCTCGCGCGCCGCGATGGCCTCCAGGACCGTGGACATCCCGACCAGGTCGGCGCCCAGGGTCCGGATCATCTTGATCTCGGCCGGGGTCTCGTAGTGCGGGCCGGGGAACTGGGCGTAGACGCCCTCCTCCAGGCTCGGGTCGACCTCCTTGCACAGCGCGCGCAGCCGCGGCGAGTACAGGTCCGTCAGGTCGACGAAGTTCGCGCCGACGATCGGGGAGGTGGCGGTCAGGTTGAGGTGGTCGCTGATGAGGACCGGCTGGCCGGGGCGCATGCCCTCGCGCAGACCGCCGCACCCGTTGGTGAGCACGATGGTCTTGCAGCCGGCCGCGGCGGCGGTGCGGACACCGTGCGCGACCGCGGCGACCCCGCGGCCTTCGTAGTAGTGGGTACGGCCCAGGAAGACCAGCGCCCGCTTCGCGCCGACCTGGTACGAGCGGATCTTGCCGCCGTGCCCGGCGACGGCCGGCGCCGGGAAGCCGGGCAGTTCGGTGACGGGGAATTCGTGCTCGGGCGCGCCCAGGGCCTCGGCGGCCGGCGCCCAGCCGGAGCCCATCACCAGGGCGACGTCATGGGTCTCGGCGCCGGTCAGCTCACGCAGACGGGCGGCGGCGTCGGCGGCGGCACCCTGGGGGTCGCGCGCGATGTCCGGAGTAACAGATGCGTTCACGCGGACGAGGGTAGCCGGTATTCCCCTACGCGCGTAGATGTCGCTGCTCACGGTGCTGGGATCGGATTGTTGTGGCATCTGCCAAAAGCAGCTTCCCGGGCGCGTCGCGGCACCCGTACGGCGGCCTGCCCGCCCCGGTCGGCGCGGTGCCGCCCCTCAGCAGGGCCGCTTGCGCAGCTCCATCACATAGTCGTGCGGCGCGCCCGCCGACTCCGCGGCGTCCGCGATCTCGCCCAGATAGCGGGCCGACGGCAGACCGCCCTCATAGCCGTTGAGGACATAGATCCACGCCGCCTCGTCGCCTTCGAGGGTGTGCACCCGCACTCGCATCCGGCGGTAGATGTCCATGCCGACGCCCTCCCAGCGGTCCATGGACTCCTCGTCCATGGGCGCGATGTCGTAGAGCGCGACGAAGAGCTGGGCGCCGGGTGCTTCGACGACCGTCGCCAGCGCGCCCTCCCAGCCCATCTGCTCGCCGCCGAAGGTGAGCCGCCAGCCGCTGAGCCAGCCGGTGCCGCGCAGCGGCGAGTGCGGTGCGCGGCGGGACATCAGCCGCGCGTCGAGGTTGCCGGCGTACGCGGCGTAGAGCGACATGGTTCCGAGGGTACGGGAGGTTGCCCGCCGGGCTCGTGGTACCGGAGGTCCGGACGGGAGACCCGGCGCGGCGCGCTCCGGTGCTCGTCAGGGGCCAAGGACGCCCCCGGGCGAGAGCGACGTACGGGCGTGCGGGACAATGGAGTACGTGACTCGGATCGTGATCATCGGTGGCGGACCCGGCGGATACGAAGCTGCCCTGGTGGCGGCTTCTCTCGGCGCGGAGGTGACCGTCGTCGACTGCGACGGTCTGGGCGGGGCGTCGGTGCTGACCGACTGCGTGCCGTCGAAGACTCTGATCGCCACGGCCGAGGTGATGACCACCTTCGACTCCTCCTACGAGGAGCTCGGCATCATCGTCGAGGACGACACCCCGCACGTGGACCGGCCCGCCCGGGTCGTCGGCGTCGACCTCGGCAAGGTCAACCGACGGGTCAAGCGCCTCGCACTCGCCCAGTCGCATGACATCACCGCGTCCGTGACCCGCGCCGGCGGCCGGGTCATGCGCGGCCGCGGCCGGCTGGAGCCGGGTCAGGCGCCGGACGGCTCCCGCAAGGTGACGGTCACCGCCGCCGACGGCACCTCGGAGGGCCTGATCGCGGACGCGGTGCTGATCGCCACCGGCGCGCACCCCCGCGAGATCCCGGACGCGCTCCCCGACGGCGAGCGGATCCTGAACTGGACGCAGGTCTACGACCTCGACGAGCTGCCCGAAGAGCTGATCGTGGTCGGTTCCGGTGTCACCGGTGCCGAGTTCGCCGGTGCCTACCAGGCGCTCGGCTCCCGCGTCACCCTCGTCTCCTCCCGTGACCGCGTGCTGCCGGGCGAGGACCCGGACGCCGCCGCCGTCCTGGAGGACGTCTTCCGCCGCCGCGGCATGAACGTCATGTCGCGCTCCCGGGCCCAGTCCGCCAAACGGGTCGGCGACCGCGTCGAGGTCACCCTGGCCGACGGCCGCATGATCTCCGGTACGCACTGCCTGATGGCGGTCGGCTCCATCCCCAACACCGAGGGCATCGGCCTGGAAGCGGCCGGCGTCAAGCTCACGGACTCCGGTCACATCTGGACCGACAAGGTCTCCCGCACCTCCGCCCAGGGCGTCTACGCGGCCGGCGACTGCACCGGTGTCTTCGCGCTGGCGTCCGTCGCCGCGATGCAGGGCCGGATCGCGATGTACCACTTCCTCGGTGACGCGGTCACCCCGCTGAACCTCAAGACGGTCTCCGCCAACGTCTTCACCGACCCGGAGATCGCCACTGTCGGTTACTCCCAGGCCGACGTCGACAGCGGCCGGATCGACGCCCGGGTCGTCAAGCTCCCGCTGCTGCGCAACCCGCGCGCCAAGATGCAGGGCATCCGCGACGGCTTCGTGAAGCTGTTCTGCCGCCCCGGCACCGGCATCGTCGTCGGCGGTGTGGTCGTCTCCCCGCGCGCCAGCGAGCTGATCCATCCCATCTCGATCGCGGTCGACAACAATCTGACCGTCGAGCAGATCGCCAACGCCTTCACGGTCTACCCGTCGCTGTCCGGCTCGATCGCCGAGGTCGCCCGCCAGCTGCACACGCGCAAGGCCGCCAGCGAGTAACCGGGGGCGCCGGGCGGGCTGCGGCCGATTCAAATGTTTGTGCCCGCCGTGCGCACTGGGGATGAAACGTCCCTGCACCGGGCCGGGACCGGACCGCTCCGATCCCGGCCGCCGCGGGCCCCGTCAAGGCGACTGACCAGGGCTCAAGCGGCTCGTTCCGCCCGGTAGTTCGACATCCGCACGACATATGCATACCGCATACCACGTCACGCTCCGCGGTGCGTACAACTTCCGTTAATTGGTGCAACCTGCTGAAAACAGACGGTCGTTGGCGTTACTGTCAGTTTCGTGTTCGCTGCAGAACGTCGCCAATTGATCCTTGAAATGGTGCGCGCCAATGGAGCCGTATCGCTCCGGGAGCTCGCCCGCGTCGTCCAGACCTCCGAAGTAACCGTACGGCGGGACGTGCGGGCGCTGGAGGCAGAGGGACTGCTCGACCGCCGGCACGGCGGTGCGGTCCTGCCGGGAGGCTTTACCCGCGAATCAGGATTCCCACAGAAATCCCATCTAGCGACCGCGGAGAAGACGGCCATCGCCGATCTCGCGGCCGGCTTCGTCGAAGAGGGCGAGGCCATCGTCGTCGGCGCGGGAACGACCACGCAGGAGCTGGCCCGCCGGCTCGCGCGGGTCCCCGGGCTGACCGTCGTCACCAACTCCCTGCTGGTCGCCCAGGCGTTGGCCCATGCCAACCGCGTCGAGGTCGTGATGACCGGCGGCACCCTGCGCGGCTCCAACTACGCGCTGGTCGGCAGCGGTGCCGAACAGTCCCTCCAGGGCCTGCGGGTCTCCCGCGCCTTCCTGTCGGGCAGCGGGCTGACCGCCGAGCGCGGTCTGTCCACGTCCAACATGCTCTCCGCCAGCGTCGACCGGGCGCTGGTGCAGGCGGCGGGGGAGGTGGTGGTGCTCGCCGACCACACCAAGCTCGGCTCCGACACCATGTTCCAGACCGTGCCCACGGATGTGATCACGCGGCTGGTCACGGACGAGCCGCCGGGCCATGACGACCGCGCCGCCACGGAACTCCAGGCGCTGGCCGATCAGGGCGTCCAGATCGCCGTCGCCAACGGTTCGGGCGTGGGCCACGGGCCGGGGCAGCCGGGGCAGCCGGGGCGGGACGGTGGCCCGGGGGACCGTAGAGGACCCCGGCGGGACGTCCCGCTCCCGGGTCAGCGGCGCAGCCATGCGCCGGGCGGCGGGGCCGGTGGGCCACAGCTCCGCTCGGCACCGTCCCTGAGTGAGGCCTCCGGCGGCCGGGTCGCCGATCTGGCACCGCGGCGGCGCTGAGGCAGATGTCGGGGGCGCGTCACCGTGGCGCGCCGGCCCGGCGCGGGGGACCGCTGCTCAGTGGTTCTCCCCCTTCAGCCCGCGCAGCGTGAGCGTCAGCAGCCGGTCGGCGAGCTTGGGGTCGTCCGGGGATTCCTCGACGGCCAGTGCGATGCCGTTGGTCAGCTGCATCAGATCGCTGATGCTCACATCCGGGCGTACGGCCCCGGCCTGCTGGGCGCGGGTCAGCAGCGCACCGCCGGCCTCCCGCATCGGCACGCTGCACCGGGCCATGCCCGAGCTGTCGTCCGCCGATGCCGTCATCAGTGCGCGGGACAGCCCGCGGTAGGTGGTGGCGTGGGTGATGATCGCGCGCAGCCATTCGACCAGTGCGGCGCACGGCTGCGGCGCGTCGGCCAGTTCCCTGGCGTGCGCCAGGAGGGCGTCCACCTCTCCCTGGAAGACCGCGCCCATCAGGGCGGTCCGGTTGGGGAAGTGGCGGTAGAGGGTGCCGATGCCGACGCCGGCGCGGCGGGCGATGTCCTCCAGCGAGGTGTCCGTGCCGTGCTCGGTGAAGGCCGTACGGGCCTCGGTCAGCAGCCGCTCGTAATTGCGGCGGGCATCGGCCCGCATGGGGCGTACGTCAGGCGTCCGCGCCGGTGCGGTCGCCGCCGTGCTCGTCGTCTGCGGCTGCCCTGCCGTCTCGGTCGCCATCGCCGTCCTCCCTCGACCCGGCCGGTTGCGGCCCGGTGGCTCCAGGATGCCATTGCGTCCTCGGCGGCTGTCCCGGTGCGGTGGGCAAGGCTTATCGGAGAGTACCTCCGTATGGCTGGAACGCCCCCGTCGCGCCCGCCCGGTGGCCGTCCGGCAGACCGGGGATGAAGTCCCGGCATCCCCCGGTGGGCATGTGGCCGAACACCTCGGCGGCCCCGCAACGCCGGGCCGGCAAGCGCCATCAAACCAGGCGCAATGAGGTTTTCCGGGGTCTTCCGGAGGGCCGGGAGGACGCCGTGACGGACCGCCGGGGATGCGGGCGCGGCGCGGGACATCTGGGGAAGACGTCATGGGACTGACCAGCCGATCGCTGTTGTACGCCATGATCGCGGTCGCCGTGGTCTGTGTGGGCCTCACGCTCTGGCTGTGGCCGCGGTTCGCCGGGCGCGGGCCGCGGGCGCTGCTGGGGCGGCTCGGCTCGATCTTCGCGACCCAGCTGGCCATCGTCGCGGCGCTCGGCCTCGTGGTGAACGCCAACTTCCAGTTCTACGGGTCGTGGCACGAACTGCTCGGCCTGTACGACGACGCCCCGGCCGCCGTCGGCAAATGGGGCGACCAGGGGACGGCCGGGCCGGTCGGCGACCCGTCGAAGGGCCTGGTGCAGCCCTCGGGGCCGGAGGGGCTGGACAAGGTGCACGGGCTGCCGAAGGGGGCGCCGGAGCAGGCGGGGAAGGTCGAGACCGTACGGATCGTCGGGAAGCGGACCCGGGCGGTGAACCCGGCGTACGTCTATCTGCCGCCGCAGTACTTCCAGCACGGATACGACCGCCAGCGGTTCCCCGTCGTCGTCGCGCTCAGCGGCTACCCCGGCGGCATCTTCCTGCTGGGCCAGCATCTGCGGCTGCCGCAGACCGCCGGGCGGCTGATCCGGGCCGGCAAGATGCAGCCGACGGTCATCGTGATGCTGCGGCCCACCATCGCCCCGCCCCGCGACACCCAGTGCGTCGATGTGCCGGGCGGACCGCAGGCCGAGACGTTCTTCGCCCGCGATGTGCCGGACGCGCTCCGTTCGCACTACCGCGTCGGCCACGACCCCGGCGCCTGGGGCCTGCTGGGCTACTCCTCGGGCGGCAGCTGCGCCCTCCAGCTCGCCATGCGGCATGACCGTACGTACACCGCGGCGGCCGCCCTGTCGCCCGACTACAAGGTCAGCAACGACCCCACCACCGGCAACCTCTTCGGCGAGGGGCGGGACCGGGTGCGCCGCCGCCAGGAATACGACCTGATGTGGCGTCTGCGGCATCTGCCCGCGCCCCGGGTGAGTGTCCTGGTGGGCACCAGCCGCACCGGCGAGAAGAACTATCCGGCGGCCAGGGCCTTCCTCGATGCCGTCAAACCGCCGATGAGGGCGGAGTCCGTCGTCCTCAACCACGGCAGCCACAACTTCGCCACCTGGCGACGCGAACTGCCCGCCGCGCTCGAATGGATGGGCCGGTCGCTGAGCTTTCCGGATGATGTGGTGGGGAACTCCTAGGGCCTGTCCTCAAAGTCCCGTCGTTCGCCCGCGAGGCAGGCGGGACCTTGAAGACAGGCCCTAGGGTGCCCTGAACGGACGCGAGGGGCTTCCGGCGGTGTGCCGGGAGCCCCTCGTCCGTCTGGCGGAATGCCGTCGGGTCAGTCCTTGATCTCGCAGATCACCGCGCCGGACGTGAGCGCCGCGCCGACCTCGGCGGTCAGGCCCTTGATGGTGCCGGAGCGGTGCGCGTTGAGCGGCTGCTCCATCTTCATGGCCTCCAGGACGACGACCAGCTCGCCCTCGGTGACCTGCTGGCCCTCCTCGACGGCGACCTTGACGATGGTGCCCTGCATCGGGGAGGCGAGCGCATCGCCGGAGGCGGCGCTGCCGGACTTCTTGGCGGCCTTCCGCTTCGGCTTGGCACCGCCGGCGACCGCGGCCCGGGCCAGCGGCATGCCCAGCGAGGACGGCAGCGAGACCTCCAGGCGCTTGCCGCCGACCTCGACGACGACCGTCTCGCGGCTGTCGGCCTCGCCCTCGTCCGCGCCCGGTGCGGTGAACGGGGGGATCTCGTTGACGAACTCGGTCTCGATCCAGCGGGTGTGGACCGTGAACGGGTCGGCGGAGCCGGTGAGTTCGGGGGCGAACGCCGGGTCCTGGACGACCGTGCGGTGGAAGGGGATGGCGGTGGCCATGCCCTCGACGGTGAACTCCGCCAGCGCCCGCGCGGCGCGCTGGAGGGCCTGCTGACGCGTGGCACCGGTGACGATCAGCTTGGCCAGCAGCGAGTCCCAGGCCGGGCCGATGACGCTGCCGGACTCCACGCCCGCGTCCAGGCGGACGCCGGGGCCGGACGGCGCGTCGAACTTCGTGACCGTGCCGGGGGCCGGGAGGAAGTTGCGGCCCGGGTCCTCGCCGTTGATCCGGAACTCGAAGGAGTGGCCGCGGACCGCCGGGTCGTCGTAGCCGAGCTTCTCGCCGTCGGCGATCCGGAACATCTCCCGGACCAGGTCCAGGCCGGTGACCTCCTCGGTGACCGGGTGCTCGACCTGGAGCCGGGTGTTGACCTCCAGGAAGGAGATCGTGCCGTCCTGGCCGACCAGGAATTCGCAGGTGCCGGCGCCCTCGTAGCCGGCCTCCTTGAGGATGGCCTTGGACGCGCGGTACAGCTCGGCGTTCTGCTCCTGCGTCAGGAACGGGGCCGGGGCCTCCTCCACCAGCTTCTGGTGGCGGCGCTGGAGCGAGCAGTCACGGGTCGAGACCACGACCACATTGCCGTGCTTGTCGGCCAGGCACTGGGTCTCGACATGCCGCGGACGGTCCAGGTAACGCTCGACGAAGCACTCGCCGCGGCCGAACGCGGCCACCGCCTCGCGCACCGCGGAGTCATACAGCTCCGGAACCTCTTCGAGGGTCCGGGCCACCTTCAGACCGCGGCCGCCGCCACCGAAGGCCGCCTTGATCGCGATGGGCAGGCCGTGCTCCTTGGCGAAGGCCACGACCTCCTCCGAGCCGGAGACCGGGTCGGGCGTGCCGGCGACCAGCGGTGCACCGGCCCGCTGGGCGATGTGCCGCGCGGCGACCTTGTCGCCGAGGTCACGGATGGCCTGCGGGGGCGGGCCGATCCACGTCAGCCCGGCATCCAGGACGGCCTGGGCGAACTCGGCGTTCTCCGACAGGAAGCCGTACCCGGGGTGGATGGCGTCCGCGCCCGAATCGGCGGCGGCAGCCAGGACCTTGGCGATGTCCAGGTAACTGGTGGCAGGAGTGTCACCGCCCAAGGCGTACGCCTCGTCTGCCGCGCGTACGTGCAGTGCGTCCCGGTCGGGGTCGGCGTAGACGGCTACGCTGCCGATCCCCGCGTCCCGGCATGCACGGGCAACGCGAACAGCGATTTCGCCACGGTTGGCGATGAGCACCTTGCGCACGATGGGTCCTTCCTTGGCGCTTCGCCGCATCTATTGGATGCGGCGATTTTAGGGACTGGCGACACCGCGTGCCGACCCGTTCCCTGGGGTGAGCTTGCCCACACGGAGTGTGCCCGGGGCGCCAGTGAGGAACCTAAGTCCCCTGGTATCCCAGGGTAGGCCCGGATTCCTGGGCTCCGGCTCGGGGCCTGGTGTGGCCTAGGTCTCGAACTTCGGGCGTCCAGCGGATCGTCAATTCTTTGTGGAGTCCCTACGAATGGGCGAAGGAAACTTTGCGGTCGACTCCGTCCGTCGGCGCGCCGTCGCCCTCTTGCCCGCAGTCGTCCACACCGACCCGTGCACAACCCTTGCCCCAGCTATTACCCATTAGTAGCGTGCCCGATGTCTTCTGTACCCGCAGTAACCGGGGTAACGGCGGCAACAGGCGCCCACATGGCGCATCGGGCTGGGCGATCGGCGGAAGTGGGTGGACGGGGTGCGGGTGGCACGACGGCCGGTGGCCTTGGCCGCGGCGGTGGTACTGATCCTGGAGGCGTTCGGGATCGTGCTGCTGAACTGGATTCTGAGCATCGTCGTGGACCGCCAGCAGATGTCGCTGGCCGGACTCCAGCCCCGCGCGATGTCCACCGGCTCCTGGGTGGGGGGCATTCTCTTCGGCCTCTACCTGCTGTTCTGTGCCGTGGTCCTGCTCCGCTGCGCCCTGCGTGACCGCGCCCCCGGCGGTTTCACCCGTATCGCCCTCATCAGCTGCGCGGTGGTGCACGGCATGCTGGGCGCCTTCGCCGTCGGCCTGGTCGGCTGGGTCGCCTTCCTCGCGATGATGGCCGTGCTGGGGCTGCTGGTGCTGACGCTGATGGCGTACGGCGAGGGCTTTTCGGGGGATCCGCACGGAAACGCGGAAAACACCCCGAACGGCGCACCGCCGGTGGCCCCCACGTCCGCCTGACCCCCTCGCCTCCCGTCCGCCGACGGGGCCGAGCAGCCCCGGCCGGCCCCCAACTCCCCTTGCCCCGGGGCGGATCGCCCCCCTCGGGGCCGTGCGGCACGCCCAGGTAGGCTCTTCGCGCGATGTCGTAGGACACACGGGGGATGGGGTGCATGCCTGCATCTGTTGCGGGTGCGGGTGCGGGGGGCGGGCGCGCGGGAGCGCCATAGGCCCCTACACGGTGCTGCGGGGGCTGGATGACGAGGCGTCCGGCATACCCGTACCGGAACGGCGGTTCATCGGACGGAGCGTGGACGGCGACCGTACGGTCCTGATCGGCGCGCCGCTGCCGGGCGCCGACCCCGGCCGGTTCCTGGCCGGGGCGGAGACCTCGCGCTATCTGCTCGGCCGCTGGTCCCTGTACGTCACGAACCAGGGCTACAGCGACGACGCATCCTCCCTCCCCGACAAAGACGAGCGCAGCGACGGCAGCGAGGGCTTTCAGCTCCGCGCGACCTCCAACATCCACACGCCCGTCGTCGCCCAGGGGAACGCCCTCTGGGCGATCGCGGCCGACACGTTCAACGAAGTCAGTGCGGTGCGCATGGAGGACGGACACCGGATGGCGACGTATGAGGTGGGCGAGGCCGACCGCCAGTGGCTGGTGGCCGACGGCAACCGCGTCTTCGTCATGAACGACGACTCGCTCTACGCCCTGCCGGTGTTCTGACCCCCGCCCTCCAAGCGCCGCCCTCCCCGCCCGCCCGCTACTTCACCGGCGCATGCTCCCGCAGCACCTCCAGGAACGCGCGCATCCACTCGGGGTGGTCGGGCCAGGCGCGGGCCGAGACGACCTTGCCGTCGACCACCGCGGCGCCGTCGACGAAGGTGCCGCCGCCCAGCTCCACGTCCGGTGCGCAGGCCGGGTAGGCGGAGGTGCGGCGGCCCTTGAGGACGCCGAGCGGGGCCAGGGAGAGGGCCGCGTGGCAGATGTGGGCGACGGGCTTGTCGGCGTCGAAGAAGTGGGTGACGACGCGGCGGTAGTCGGGGTCGTTGCGGAGGTATTCGGGTGCCCGGCCGCCGGGGAGCACCAGCGCCGCGTAGTCGGCCGGATCGACCTCGGACAGCGCGAGGTCGGACGGCCAGGAGTGGCCCTCGCGTTCGACGTAGGTGTCGAAGTTGTCGACGAAGTCATGGACGACGAACTGGAGCTTCTTGCGGGTGAGGGCCGCGATGCAGGGCTCGTAACCCTCCTCCAGCAGCCGCTGGTAGGGGTAGAAGAACTCCAGGTCCTCGGTGGCGTCACCGGCGATGAGCAGGATCTTCGGCATGGTGCGGACTCCTCATGACGGACCCGACCGGGGCGATCGAGTCGTTTCGGGTCAATCGGTTCCCCACTCGGTGACCTCGAATGCGTCGCCCACCGCCACCTTTCCGGTCGCCAGCACCGAGAACTTCGATCCGAACGCCACCCCGCCCTCGGGCACCCGCCGGTACGCGGCGAGCGTGCGCAGCGGTTCGGGGCCGGCCTTGCCGCCCGTCCGCTGGTCGACGAGGGTGACCGCGCAGCGGACGGCGAGTTTGGTGAACCCCAGCTCGCAGCCGCCGACCGTGACCCGCCGCACCCGGTCCTCGGTCTGCGGTGTGTCCCAGCCGTCCACCACGATGTTGGGCCGGAAACGGTCCATCGGGACCGGTGGGCGCCCGGCGGCGGCGATCCGGCGGTTGAGGTCGTCGAAGGAGGCCAGGGAGAGGATGTGCAGGGCGCTGCTGTCGGCGAAGCCGGAGGTGCCGGGGGTGAGGCCGTCGGTCACCCGGTCGTGCTCCGGAGGTACCCGCACCAGCCGGCTCTCCGCGCCCAGCACGTCGGACAGCCACCCGGCCACGCGGTCCCCCTGGTCCACCGCGCGGTACGGCGTACCGAACATCTCGACCTCGGTCCTGGCCGTCGAGCCGGTCCCGGGGTCGATGTCCAGGCGGTGGGGGGCGCTGCCCGGCGCGTGCAGGGTGAGGTGCGCCCCGTCGGCGCTGACCTCCGGCCGGATCACCGCCAGCCGGGGGTCCTTGCGCTGGCTCCGGAAGACGCCTCCGGGGCCGACGACCAGGAAGCTGCGGTCGTGGGGGAGGCCGGCCGGGGTGAGTTCCGCCTCGGTCGCCGGGACGCCGGCGCAGCCCTTGACGGGGTAGCTGATCAGCTCGACAACGGTTGCCATGGGGGCAGCGTAGGCGCCGGACGCCCGCGAGTTCCGGTCTTTACCGCCGCCGGCCGCACCCCGGCGCGGGCCGCCCGGCGCAGCCTGCGCCGCTCAGGTCCACAGCTCAGTGATCGCCACGTCCAGGTCGGCGAGCAGCCGGCGCAGCAGCGGCAGGGAGAGGCCGATGACATTGCCGGGGTCGCCGTCGATACCGTCGATGAAGGGGGCGGAGCGGCCGTCGAGGGTGAAGGCGCCGGCGACGAACAGCGGTTCGCCGCTTTCCACGTAGGCGGCGATCTCCTCGTCGGACGGCTCGCCGAAACGGACCGTGGTCGAGGCGGTGGCCGCCACCCGGCGGCCGGTCGCGGTGTCGATCACGCAGTGGCCGGTCTGCAGGACGCCGGACCGGCCGCGCATGGACTTCCAGCGGGCGGTGGCGTCCTCGGCGTCGGCGGGCTTGCCGAGCGCCCGCCCGTCCAGCTCCAGGACCGAGTCACAGCCGACGACCAGGGCGCCGGCCGCCTCCGGGCGGCCGGCCACCGCCTCGGCCTTGGCCTCGGCCAGTACGCGGGCCAGCTCACCGGGCGTGGGCGCGGTGAGCGCGTCCTCATCGACCCCGCTGACGATGACCTCGGGGGCCAGTCCGGCCTGGCGCAGCAGGGCCAGTCGGGCGGGGGACTGGGAGGCGAGGACGAGGCGGCGGGGGCGGGACTCTTCGGTCATGCCCGCCATCGTACGGAGCCCCCGCCGCCGCGGCGGCCCCGGACTACTTGTTGAGCACCGCCTCCATCACCGACTTCGCGATCGGCCCGCCCAGCTTGCCGCCGGCGATCTCCGACCGGGGGATGTCCATGTCCGAGGGGTCGACGAAGACGGCGACCGCGACCGGGGAGCTGCCGTCGCTCTGCTTGGCGTAGGAGACGAACCAGGCGTAGGGACGCTCGTCGTTGACGTTCGCGCCGTGCTGGGCGGTACCGGTCTTGCCGCCGACGGTCACCCCGTCGATCGCGGCCTTCTCGGCGGTGCCCTCGTTGACGGTGTACTCCATCATCTCCTGCACCTTCTTCGCGGTGTCGGCGGAGACGGCCTGGGACATCATCTTCGGCTCGGCCTTCTCCAGCGTCGACAGGTCGGAGCCGCGCACCTCGTCGACCAGGTGCGGCATCATCACCTTGCCGTCATTGGCGAGACCCGCGACCACCATCGCCATCTGCATCGGCGTGCTGGTGAGGCTGCCCTGGCCCATACCGGTCAGCGCGGTCTGCGGCTTGTCGAGCTTCTCCGGGTAGAGGCTCTTGGTGGCCAGCAGGTCGCCGAGGTCCTCGTCGTAGACGTTCTCGTTGAAACCGAACTTCTGGGCGGTCTCGCGCATCTTGTCCTTGCCGACCTTGAGCGCGGCGTCGAGGAAGACGTTGTTGCAGGACCACTGCATACCGGTCTTCAGCGAGGCCTTGTCGCAGGGCGCGCCCGCGACATCGTTCCCGACCTTCGTGGTGCTCTGCGGCAGCTGGTACGGGGCGGGTGCGCCCGACGACGCGTTGATGTCGGAGACCACGCCGTGCTCCAGGGCCGCCGCCGCGGTGAGGATCTTGAAGGTGGAGCCCGGGGGGTAGGTCTCGCGCAGCGCCCGGTTGTTCAGCGGCTTGGTCTTGTCGGAGTCCAGCGCCTTGAACTTCCGGCCCTCGGCGTTGGAGATGCCGGTGAAGACCGACGGGTCGTAGGAGGGGGTGGAGGCGAGGGCGAGGACCCTGCCGTTGCGCGGGTCGAGCGCGACCACCGCGCCCTTGGCGTTGAGGTCGGTCAGGCCCTTGTACGCGGCCTTCTGCGCCTTGGGGTCGATGGTGGTGATCACATCGCCGCCGCGCGGCTTCTCGCCGGTGAGGATGTCCTTGGCGTTCTTGAGGGCGAGCCGGTCGTCCTTGCCGCTGAGCACCTTGTTGTAGATGCCTTCCAGGAAGGTCGTCCCCTGGGCCTGGGAGGCGAAGCCGGTGACCGGCGCGTACATCGGGCCGTCCTTGTACGTCCGCTTGTACTTGAAGTCACCGGAGGTCGCCACCGAGCCGGTGACCGGCTTGCCGCCGACGATGATGTTGCCGCGCGGGTAGGAGAACGCCTCGATCTTGACGCGGCGGTTGTGCGGGTCGTTGGCGAGCTCGTCGGCCTGGACGAACTGGACCCATGTCGCACGCGCCAGCAGGGCCAGCACCAGCACCCCGCAGAAGACGGCTATATGCCGCAGCGGCCTGTTCATCGCTCTCCCACTCCCGTCCGGCTGCCGCCCGTGCGGCAGGGCGCCCGAATTGCGCTGTCAAGAGAGAAAGAAGCGAAATCGGGGGAAGCGGTTGCAGAAGGGAACTGTGAGCGTTGCCTCTCCGAAAGCGGGAACAGCGAGGTGTCCGCATACGGGGACGGCTACCGCCCCGCGAGCAGGACCATCAGCACCACCACGGCCACGGCCAGCACGATGCCCATCCGGCGGAGCTTGGCCTGCACATCGCGCAGCTCCTCAGGAGGCTCATCGGGCGGATCTGACCACAGCATGTATCGATCCTGTGCCCATGACGCCCGTGGCGCCTGAGTACGCGTACTCAGGCGCCACGGTGTAAAGGGACTAGTCAATGCACTATGCACCGACCTGGCGGCCCGGTGGCCACCCGGTGTGAACCGGTCAGTGCGGCCAGTAGCTCGTCCGCCAGGCCCGCGGTCCCGGGTGCGGCATACGGGCCCGTGCCGGAACCGTGGACGCGGGGTCCGACCACTCGCTGCCGTGATCCGGCTTTCCGGGCGCGACGGCCGCGGCGGCCGCCGCGCGGGCCTGAACCACCGCCAGTGCGGCGGCCAGCTCCTCAGGGGTCGGATTGCCCCGTACGACCTTGATCATCGAGAACGGCTCCCTTCGCTGGTTCCGCTGGTTCTGCCGGTCAGAGCGGGATGTTGCCGTGCTTCTTCGGCGGCAGCGCCTCGCGCTTGTTCCGCAGGGTGCGCAGCCCGCGGACGATGTGCCGGCGCGTCTCGGACGGCATGATCACCGCGTCGATGTACCCGCGCTCGGCCGCGACGTACGGGTTGAGCAGGGTGTCCTCGTACTCCTGGATCAGCTCCTGGCGCCGCTCGTCCTGTGCGGCCGGGTCCTCGATCGCGGCCAGCGTGCGGCGGTGCAGGATGTTGACCGCGCCCTGGGCGCCCATGACGGCGATCTGCGCGGTCGGCCAGGCCAGGTTGAGGTCCGCGCCCAGGTGCTTGGAGCCCATGACGTCGTACGCGCCACCGAACGCCTTGCGCGTGATGACCGTGATCAGTGGGACGGTGGCCTCCGCGTACGCGTAGATCAGCTTGGCGCCGCGCCGGATGATCCCGTCGTACTCCTGGTCGGTGCCGGGCAGGAAGCCGGGCACGTCCACAAAGGTGATCACCGGGACGTTGAACGCGTCGCAGGTCCGCACGAAGCGCGCGGCCTTCTCCGAGGCCTTGATGTCCAGGATGCCCGCGAACTGCATCGGCTGGTTGGCGACCACCCCGACCGCATGGCCCTCGACCCGCCCGAAGCCGGTCAGGATGTTCGGCGCGAACAGTGCCTGGGTCTCCAGGAATTCGTGGTCGTCCAGGACATGCTCGATCGCGACATGCATGTCGTACGGCTGATTGGCCGAGTCCGGGATCAGGGCGTCCAGCTCGCGGTCGGTGTCCGAGGTCTCCAGGTCCGCCTCCTCCGGGAAGGCGGGCGCCTCGGAGAGGTTGTTGGACGGCAGGTAGGAGAGCAGCCCCTTGATGTACTCGATGGCGTCCTTCTCGTCGCCCGCCATGTGGTGCGCCACGCCCGAGGTGGTGTTGTGCGTACGGGCGCCGCCCAGCTCCTCGAAGCCGACATCCTCGCCGGTCACCGTCTTGATGACGTCGGGACCGGTGATGAACATGTGCGAGGTCTGGTCCACCATGACCGTGAAGTCGGTGATGGCGGGGGAGTAGACCGCACCGCCCGCACACGGGCCGACGATCAGGCTGATCTGCGGGATCACGCCGGAGGCATGGGTGTTGCGGCGGAAGATCTCGCCGTACATGCCCAGCGAGGCCACGCCCTCCTGGATGCGCGCGCCGCCGGAGTCGTTGATGCCGATGACCGGGCAGCCGGTCTTGAGCGCGAAGTCCATCACCTTGACGATCTTCTCGCCGAAGACCTCGCCCAGCGCCCCGCCGAAGACCGTGAAGTCCTGGGAGAAGACCGCGACCGGACGGCCGTCGACCGTGCCGTAGCCGGACACCACACCGTCGCCGTAGGGGCGGGTCTGCTCCAGCCCGAAATTGGTCGACCGGTGCCGCGCGAACTCGTCCAGCTCGACGAACGAGCCCTCGTCCAGCAGCAGATCGATGCGCTCACGCGCCGTCAACTTGCCCTTCGCGTGCTGCTTTTCCACGGCACGGGCGGAACCGGCATGGGTGGCTTCTTCGACCCGCCGTTGCAGATCCGCCAACTTGCCCGCGGTGGTGTGGATGTTTGCTTCCGGCTCGGACATCGGGATGCGGCTCCTGCTCGTCCTGGACTGGTGCTCGTACTGAGGGTGGTACGGGTTTGGCTACCGATCCGTAGCGTATCGGCGGGACTGCTCAGCGGCACTGCGTCGTTGACCACACCTAGGCTGATCCCATGACACCTCAACCACCGGAAAACCAGGACAAAGATGCCGGCCGCTGGAGCGACCTGAGCCGCCCGCCGCTGAACGCCACGGCGTTGCGCCGCGCCCTGGTGCGCCCCGGTGGGCTCTGGACCGCCCTGGACGTCGTCCCCGCCACCGGCTCCACCAACACCGACCTGGCGGCCCGCGCGGCCGAGGGGAAGGCCGAGGAAGGCGCCGTCCTGGTGGCCGAGGAACAGTCCGCCGGCCGCGGCCGGCTCAACCGCAGCTGGTCGGCGCCCCCGCGCTCCGGCCTCTTCTTCTCCGTCTACCTCACGCCCCGTGTCCCCGCGCAGCGCTGGGGCTGGCTCCCGCTGCTCACCGGAGTCGCCACCGCCACCGCCCTGTCCCGGACGGCCGGTATCGACACGTCCCTCAAGTGGCCCAACGACATCCTGGTCAGCTGCCCCGGGGACGCCGACGTCGCGGGCCCGGACGGGACCCCCGGCACCGGCGAGCGCAAGGTGGGCGGCATCCTCGCCGAGCGGGCCGGCTCCGGCGTCGTCATCGGCATCGGCCTGAACGTCTCCCTCACCGCCGGCGAACTCCCCGTACCCACCGCCGGCTCCCTGGCCCTGGCGGGCGCCCGCACCACGGACCGCGACCCGCTGCTGCGCGCCGTGCTCCGCTCACTGGAGGAGTGGTACGCCACCTGGCAGTCCGCCGTCGGCGACCCCGGCGCCAGCCGCCTCCAGGAGACCTACGCGGCGGGCTGCGCCACCCTGGGCCGCTCCGTACGCGCCGAACTCCCCGGTGACACCGCCCTCACCGGCGAGGCCGTGGCCATCGACGGTGACGGCCGCCTGGTCCTGGCCACCGCGAACGGTGTACGGCATCCGGTGGGCGCCGGCGACATCATCCATCTGCGCGCCACGGCGTCCCGGCGGCCCGGAGGCGACGACTCCCCGGCACCATGAGCCCGGCCGCGCCCGGCGCCCCCGGCTCGGGCCCCCTGTATCACGGCACCCGCCGCGCCGACGCGGGCCCGCCTCTTCCTTGGTCAGAGCCGACATGTGAGAGTGAGCCAGAGCACACCTGCCGTATCGTTGAGGCGGTCCGCCAGGGAGCGGGCCACCGGCGAGCAGTGATCGGAAGGGCAGTGCGCAGGGATCGGACAGGGAGCGGCCGGTGACCGCCGACGACTCGGGCGCCGCCTCGCGCGACACGGACACCGAGGACGAGGCAGTGAGCAACATCCCCGTCAACGACCCCCCAGGGGTCGGGGACGAGGGCGACGAGAACAACATCGCCGTCCGCCTCGAACAACTCATCCTCGGCGCCGACCGCCGCTACACGCCGTTCCAGGCGGCCCGCGGCGCCGGCGTCTCGATGGACCTCGCGGCCCGCTTCTGGCGCGCCATGGGCTTCGCCGACATCGGCCAGGTCAAGGCCCTGACCGAGGCCGATGTGCTGGCCCTGCGCCGCCTCGCCGGTCTCGTCGAGGCCGGTCTGCTCAGCGAGGCCATGGCCATCCAGGTCGCGCGGTCCACGGGCCAGACCACCGCCCGACTGGCCGACTGGCAGATCGACTCCTTCCTGGAGGGCCTCACCGAGCCCCAGGACTCCGGTCTGACCCGTACGGAGATCACCTATCCGCTGGTCGAGCTGCTGCTCCCCGAGCTGGAGGAGTTCCTGGTCTACGTCTGGCGGCGCCAGCTCGCCGCCGCCACCGGCCGGGTCGTGCGGGCCCAGGACGACGCCGAGATGGTCGACCGCCGCCTGGCCGTCGGCTTCGCCGACCTGGTGGGCTTCACCCGGCTGACCCGCCGCCTGGAGGACGAGGAACTGGGCGAGCTGGTGGAGGCGTTCGAGACCACCTGCTCCGACCTGGTGGCCGCGCACGGCGGCCGGCTCATCAAGACCCTCGGCGACGAGGTCCTCTTCGCCGCGGATGACGCCGGTATCGCCGCCGAGATCGGGCTGCGGCTGATCGAGACGATGGCCCATGACGAGACGATGCCGGAGCTGCGGGTCGGTATCGCGTTCGGCACGGTCACGACCCGGATGGGCGATGTGTTCGGCACGACCGTCAACCTCGCCAGCCGTCTGACGTCGATAGCGCCGAAGGACACCGTGCTGGTGGACCAGGCGTTCGCCGAGGAGCTGGGCCGGATCGGTGACGCCCCGGTCTCCGAGGCCGATGCCGCGGCGGCGGAGAAGGCGGCCGAGGAGGGCACCGGCGCCCCGCCCCCGACGTACCGCTTCGCCCTCCAGCCGATGTGGCAGCGCCCGGTGCGCGGCCTGGGCGTCGTCGAGCCCTGGCTGCTGAACCGCCGCGACTGACCTGGCGCCGGGCCACCGGGCACCGGGCCGGGATCGCCTCATGCGGCAGATCCCCGGTCCGCCACCCGCGCCGTGCCCCGGTTGTCCACAGCCGGAAGCCTGTCCTGTTCCTCCGGGCCGCCACCTGACATGATCCCCACGTCAGGTCAACGACCGTTAACAGGGAGGGCTGTATGCAACGGGAACGGCAGCTGTTCGGTGCGGACGGCTGGGTCGCCGTCGAGCGGCACGGCTTCGTGGCGGAGCTGGTCATGGACCGCCCCAAGGCCATGAACGCCGTCTCGACGGCCATGGCCGACAGCCTTGCGCAGGCCTGCGCCGAGCTGGCCGGGGACCGCTCCGTGCGGGCGGTGGTCCTCAGCTCCACCCATGAGCGGGCGTTCTGCGTGGGCGCCGACCTCAAGGAGCGCAACTCCTTCACGGACGCCGACCTGATGCGCCAGCGCCCGCACACCCGCGCCGCCTATACGGGCGTGCTGGAACTGCCGGTGCCGACCATCGCCGCGGTGCACGGCTTCGCGCTCGGCGGGGGCTTCGAGCTGGCACTGGCCTGCGATCTGATCGTCGCCGACGGTACGGCCGTGGTCGGGCTGCCGGAGGTGTCGGTGGGGGTCATCCCGGGTGGCGGGGGGACCCAGCTGCTGCCGCGCCGGGTGGGCGCGGCGCGGGCGGCCGAGCTGGTGTTCACCGCGCGCCGGGTGCCGGCACCCGAGGCCGTGGAGCTGGGGCTGGTCGATCAGCTGGCGGCGGACGGGCAGGACCGGGCCGAGGCGCTGGAGCTGGCGGCCCGGATCGCCCGCAATTCGCCGGTCGGCCTGCGGGCCGCCAAGCGCGCCATGCGGCTGGGGCACGGGCTGGATCTGCGGGCCGGCCTGGACCTGGAGGACGGCGCCTGGCGCAGTGTGGCCTTCTCCGGGGACCGGGCGGAGGGTGTGGCGGCCTTCAACGAGAAGCGGGATCCGGAGTGGCCCGGGGAGTGAGGCGGGTGGTCCGGTTGGCGAGGAGGGCGGGGGCGGTCGCCTGCGAGCGCCGGGCGTTCCCCGCGGTCCGTGCGTGATGACACAACGTAAACGCCGCTCCCGTGGCCCTTCCGTGCCTCCTCCCCGACCTCCGACCAGGAACGACGCGCATAACGCCCGGGTGTCGATCGCGCACGGAAAGGGGCGAAAGGGGTTAAACATTCCTACGCTGTAGTACAGAGCGTGCTCACGGTGACGGAATGCGAGGATCCGGTGACGGGCGAGGGCGATGCGAGGCTGCGGGCAGTGGTGGAGCTGGCGCAGGCGATGGCGGCCGCGCACACGCCGCGCGAATCGGCGCACGCCGCGGCGCTGGGGGTGCGTCAGGCCCTGGGCGGCTCCTTCGCCGCGATCTCGAAATGGGAGCGCGAGCTGGGGAAGCTGCGGGTGCTGGTCAATACCGGCGAACTCGCCGAGGACGAGGAGGAGTTCCCGGACGACGAGAGCTACCCCGTCCATGAATTCCCGGAGATCGTCGGCTTTCTGCACGAGCAGTGGGCGGGCGGTGGCGAGCCGAGCGCCTGGGTGGAGACCGCCGAGGGGGTGCACGCCCCGGCGCCCCCGGCACCGGAGGAGGGGCCGGCCGGGGCCGGCGGCGGCAACCGCCAGCGGATGGCCGCGCTGCGCCGCCGCGGCCGGGGCTGCTGTGTGGTCGCGCCGATCGTGCTGCACGGGCGGGCCTGGGGTGAGCTGTATGTCGCGCGGCGAACGGGGGAGCCGGTCTTCGGCCGGGCGGACGCCGACTTCGCGAGTGTGCTGGCCGCGGTGACGGCCGCCGGGATCGCGCAGACCGAGCGGCTGGCGGAGGCCCGCCGGCTGGCCTTCACCGACGCGCTGACCGGCCTCGCCAATCGCCGTGCCGTCGATATGCGGCTGGACGAGGCGCTGGAGCTGCACCGCCGGGACGAGGTGGTGGTCAGCCTGGTGGTGTGCGACCTCAACGGGCTGAAGCGGGTGAACGACTCCCGCGGCCACGCGGTCGGCGACCGTCTGCTGGAGCGTTTCGGCTCGGTGCTGTCGCTGTGCGGCGCGATGCTGCCGGGCACCCTCGTCGCCCGGCTCGGCGGCGATGAGTTCTGTCTGCTCGCGGTGGGGCCGCCGGCCGACGAGGTGGTCAAGGTGGCCGGTGAACTGTGCGACCGGGCGGGGGAGTTGGACCTCGGTGAGGGGGTCGCGGTCGGGGTCGCCTCGACCGGGGACCCGATCGGCCCGGTGCGCAGCGCCCGCCGGCTCTTCCGGCTCGCGGACGCCGCGCAGTACAAGGCCAAGGCGGCGCGGTCCGGCGAGCCGGTGATCGCCGGGCGGCACGGCGGCAAGGACGACCCGGTCGTCCGGCTCGCGGACGCCCCGGACCGCCGGACGGGGCCGGAGCGCCGGCGCTTCCGGAGGTGAGGAGGTCGGTCCGTATGGCGGCACCGGTCCGTCGCGGAGATCGGTAAGGGGTGATCACGAAATCCGGTGGTGACATCCGGCGATTCAGTCTCTAGGGTTCCTGAATATGGATATGCACACTGTGGTGCTGGGGACGTCCGGCACGACCGCACAGGACGTCATCGCGGTGGCTCGCGGCGCGGCCCGGATCGAGCTGTCCGAGGAAGCCCTCGCGGCCGTCGCCACCTCCCGCGCCTTCATCGACGAACTCGCCGCCAAGCCCGACCCCGTCTACGGCGTCTCCACCGGCTTCGGTGCCCTCGCCGTCCGCCACATCAGCCCCGAGCTGCGGGTGCAGCTCCAGCGCAACATCGTGCGCTCGCACGCGGCCGGGATGGGCCCGCGGGTCGAGCGGGAGGTCGTCCGCGCGCTGATGTTCCTGCGGCTGAAGACGCTCGCCTCCGGGCACACCGGCGTCCGCCCGCTCGTCGTCGAGACGATGGCCGCCCTCCTCAACGCCGGCATCACGCCCGTCGTCCACGAATACGGCTCGCTCGGCTGCTCCGGCGACCTGGCGCCGCTCTCGCACTGTGCGCTGGCGCTGATGGGCGAGGGCGACGCGGAAGGCCCCGACGGTGTCGTACGGCCGGCCGCGGAGCTGCTGGCCGCGCACGGCATCGAGCCCGTCGAACTGCGCGAGAAGGAGGGCCTGGCCCTCCTCAACGGCACCGACGGCATGCTCGGCATGCTCGTGATGGCCTGCGCCGATCTCGCCCGGCTGTTCACCTCGGCGGACATCACCGCGGCCCTCTCCCTGGAGGCGCTGCTCGGCACGGACAAGGTCCTCGCCCCCGAGCTGCACGCCATCCGCCCGCACCCCGGGCAGGCCGCCGCGGCCGCCAACATGGCCAAGGTGCTGGCCGGTTCGGAGTTCACCGGTCACCACCAGGACGATGCCCCGCGCGTCCAGGACGCCTACTCCATCCGCTGCGCCCCGCAGGTCGCCGGCGCCGGCCGCGACACCCTCGACCACGCCCGCCTGGTCGCGGACCGGGAGCTGGCCGCCGCCGTCGACAACCCCGTCGTCCTCCCGGACGGCCGGGTCGAGTCCAACGGCAACTTCCACGGCGCGCCGGTGGCCTACGTCCTGGACTTCCTGGCCATCGCCGCGGCCGACCTCGGCTCGATCGCGGAGCGCCGCACCGACCGCCTCCTGGACAAGAACCGTTCGCACGGGCTGCCCGCCTTCCTGGCTGGTGACCCGGGTGTCGACTCCGGGCTGATGATCGCCCAGTACACCCAGGCCGCGCTGGTCAGCGAGTTGAAGCGGCTGGCCGCGCCCGCGTCGGTGGACTCCATTCCGTCCTCCGCGATGCAGGAGGACCATGTCTCGATGGGCTGGTCGGCGGCGCGCAAGCTGCGCACCGCGGTCGACAACCTGACCCGGATCATCGCCGTCGAGCTCTATGCGGCGACCCGTGCCATCGAGATGCGGGAGGGCCTGACGCCGGCCCCCGCCACCCGCGCCGTCCTGGACGCGGTGCGCGGAGCGGGCGTCCAGGGGCCGGGCGAGGACCGCTTCCTGGCGCCGGACCTGGAGAGCGCGTATGCGTTCGTACGGGGCGGGAAGCTGGTGGCGGCCGTGGAGTCGGTCACGGGCACGCTGGCCTGACGACGGCCGGGCCGTCGGCTCGCGGCCGGCCTCGTCGCTCAGCCGGTCTCGCCGTGGGTGCGGCGGACGGAGTAGCTGACCAGGCCGGCGCCGAGCGCGAGACAGGCGACGCCGCCGATCACGTACGGCGTGGTGTCCGGGCTGCCGGTGTCGGCGAGGAAATGCGGGCGGCCGGCGGGCCGGCTCCCGCCGGTTCCGCTGCCCGCGCCGCTGTCGCCCGAGGTGGCCGTCGTGGACCCGCTGACGGTCTCCTGTGCCCCGCTGACCGCGCGGTCGGCCAGGCCGGGACCGTCCGGTGCGGACGCCACCCGCAGCGCGGAATCCGACGCACCGTCATCTTCCGCGGTGGCATTGGCGGACGGTACGAACCACAGGGCGAACAGCACCGATCCCGCGGCCGTGGCGGTCAACAGTGGTCGTCGTGCGGTCACGGAAGCGATCCCCCTTGTGGGTTCGGCAATTGGCCGTTGAGCTCAGATGTTAATGACCGCCGCGGGTCGCGGGGAAGTCGGGAGCCGTCCATGCCTAACCTCCGTGCTATGAGCAATGGTGAGACATCACGTTTTGTGCGCCTTCATGTCGAATTGATCATGGAGGTCACCGACGCGGGCCGGCTGACCGGCGCCGCCGTCGACCACATCGACGGGGACCCCTCGCTGCCCGGCGAGGAGCGCAGACAGTCCCTGGAGACCGTCCGGGAGGATCCGGCGGAGGCGCTGGCCCATCTGATCGACCCGTTCGACCTCGTCACCAAGGTGCCGGGCGCCGAACTCGCACAGGCCTCCTGGAGCAGCGAGGAGCTGACCGACTACGACCCGGACGCCGAGTGGGACGCGGCGGAGTGGGATCTGGCGGATGACGCGGACGGGGAGGGCTGACCGGAACCCCCGATGGCCACGGCCCCCGTACGGCTCCCCGCCGTACGGGGGTCGACTACGTGGCGGTGCGCCCGCGCCGGATGATCACGATTTGACCGGTCCGGGCCATAAGTGGCCTTCCCCACACTTTATGGACGCATGGAACGGGCGAAACGGAAAAGGCGTTCAAATGGCGTCGGCCGGAATGCCAGCGTCCATATGAGCCGGCGTTCAGTTGGCTGCTCGCTCGGGGAAACGTGCGAAATCGGTAGCAATGGAGATGCGTGTGATGACGGACAGCAAGCGCCGGAAGGGCCTCATAGCCAGCGCCGCGCTGCTCGGGGGCGTACTCACGCTTGCGGCGTGTGGTGGCAGCAGTGCGGCTGACCGAGGTCATGACGGTGCTGACGCCACCTGGCACGAGAACATCCGCCAGGTGGACGAGGCGGCGGCGAAGGACGCCTCCGATGCCAAGATCACGATCCTCCCGGAGGACGGCGCCACCGACACCGGTCTCAACAGTGACGCGAGTGTCACGGTCAGCGACGGGAAACTCACCGATGTCACCATGACCTCGGTCGAGACCAAGCAGCCGGTCGAGGGCACGCTGTCCGCCGACGGCAGCTCCTGGAAGCCGGACCAGCCGCTGAGCCGCTCGACGAAGTACAAGGTCACCGCGCACGCGGTGGACTCCCAGGGACGTAAGGCGGTGGAGAACTCCAGCTTCACCACCGTCGCCCCGGCGAACAGCTTCATCGGAAACTTCACGCCGGAGGACGGCTCGACCGTCGGTGTCGGCATGCCGGTGTCGATCAACTTCGACAAGCCGGTCAAGAACAAGACGGACGTGGAGTCCGCGATCAAGGTCGCGTCGAGCAGCAACCAGAAGGTCGTCGGCCACTGGTTCAACGACAAGCGGCTGGACTTCCGCCCCCAGACGTACTGGAAGGCGAACTCCGAGGTCACCATGGAACTCGGCCTGGACGGCGTCGAGGCGTCGCCGGGCGTCAAGGGCATCCAGAACAAGACCGTCAGCTTCCACGTCGGCCACGCGCAGATCAGCACCGTCGACACCAAGGCGCACCAGATGACCGTGGTGCGGGACGGCCGGACCCTCAAGACCATCCCGATCTCGGCCGGCAGCGACGAGAACGCCACCTACAACGGCAAGATGGTGATCTCCGAGCGGTTCAAGCAGACCCGGATGAACGGTTCGACGGTCGGCTTCAAGAAGCACAACGGCAAGGGCGAGTACGACATCCCCGATGTTCCGCACGCCATGCGCCTGACCAACTCCGGCACCTTTATCCACGGCAACTACTGGGGCAAGGGCATCTTCGGCAAGGCCAACACCAGCCATGGCTGCATCGGCCTGGAGGACGCCAAGGGCGCCAAGGACCCCAAGACGGACGGCGCCTGGTTCTTCGACCACTCGCGGACCGGTGACGTGGTCGATGTCGTCAACTCCCCCGACAAGAGCGTCAAGCCGGACAACGGCCTGAACGGCTGGAACATGGACTGGTCGCAGTGGGTGGCCGGCAGCGCGGTGCAGTGACGGCCCGCTGAGACGGCCGAGCCCGGCGCCCTGGGCGCGCGGGTGACCTGACCGCTCACCGCCCGAAGTGACCGATGCCCGGCGGCGCCGAAAATACGGCGCGCCGGGCATCGTCGCTGCGTACGGTCCGCCGTATGGACATCGACACCGACGCCTGGTTCGCCGTGCTCGCCGCCGCCCGTGCCCACGACCGGCCGGGCGGCCCCGCCCTCGAACGGGCCGCCGAGGCCGGCCGGCTGCGGATCCCCTCCCTGCACAGCCGTGCCGTCCCCGTCGCGCTGCCGGCCCCCGGCGGCGCCACCGGCTACGCGGGCGTCGCCCTGCTCCGCCTCCACGACACCGCGGAGAACGCCGGCAACGCCTTCCTCGACACCCTGACGGTCCACCCCGCCCGACGCGGCCGCGGGGTGGGCCGGGCCCTGTGGGAGACGGTGCGCGGGCGGCTCGCCGCCGAGGGCCGTACCTCGGTGAGCACGCTGGTGGAGCGGGGCGGCGCGGGTGAGAGGTTCGCCGTCGCCCGGGGCGCGGAGTGCGCGCTGCCGCTGGTGGCCTACGTACAGGACGTGCGGACCGCCCCCACACCGGCCACGGGCGTCCCGCTGCCCCCCGGCTACCGCTTCGCCACCTGGAGCGGCGTCGTCCCCGACGAGCATGCCGCCGCCCACGCCCGCGCCCATGACGCCATGCAGGACGCCCCGACCGGCGACCTGGACGACCAGCACGACCCCTGGGACACCGAGCGGATACGGGCCGCGGCCCAAGTCGTCCTGGACCGTGGCGGTGTCCTGCTGACCGTGGCGGTCCTCGCGGAGGCCGACGGCGCCGTGGCCGGCTACACCGAAATCGTGCTGCCCACCCCGGACTCCGTACAGGCCGTGCAGTACGACACCGTCGTCGTCCCCGCACACCGCGGCCGCGGCCTCGGCCGGGCCGTCAAGCTGCGGATGCTGGAGTACCTGCGCGCGCAGCGGCCGGACGTACGGGAGATCGAGACGACGGTCGCGGACGAGAACACCCCGATGCGGGCGGTCAACGCCGCCCTCGGCTACCGCGCGGAGCGGACCCTCGGCCTCTACCAAGTGCGGCTCTGACGCCGGGCCCGGCACCCGCCTCCCGGGAGGGTGCCGGCGGGCCCTCCGTACAGTGAACGGGTGAGTGAGCGCGGAGGAAAAGGGCGCGGCGGACAGTTGCCGTCGGCCGGTGAACTGGTCGGGCAGGTGCTCGGCAGCGTCCGTTACGCGCCGGACGGCGAGCGGGCCGAGGACGCCATCGAGGCGGGCGCCTCGATGCTGGCGGCGGCCGAGGCCGGCTGGGCGGCGGTGAGCGCGGCGGTGGTCGAGGCCGCCGTGGCGGGCGTACGGCAGTGCTGGGCGGGCGGCTGGCAACCCGCCGACCTGGCGCGGATCGTACGGCGTGAGACCTCCGGCCCCGACCTGGTGGCGCTGGTCGTCGACGCCGTCGCGGCCGAGGCGGCCCGGGCGCCGGCCGCCCGCCCGGCTCCGGACCCGCGCTGGTCCGAGCAGCTGCGGCACCTCGGCGCCGAGGTCTGGTGGCCCGCCGACACCGGCTACCTCGACGCGCTGGCCAAGCGCCGCCGCGCCTCCCGCTTCGAGACCGCGTACGACGTGCTGGCCGCGCTGCGCCTCCTCGCCCGGCTGCCCCGGATCACCCCGCTGCCGGCCCCGCCGCGGCCCGGCACCAGGAGCGGGCCCGCCGGTGACGCCGCGGCACGCGCCCTCGGGCGGATCCGCGGTCTGCTCGCCAAGGCCGAGGCGACCGACTACGCCGAGGAGGCCGAGGCGCTGTCCGCCAAGGCGCAGGAGCTGATGGCCCGGCACAGCATCGATGAGGCGCTCCTCGACCGCGCGGACGGCACCCCGGGCGGCCGGACCGACGGCCCGTCAGCGATCCGTATCGGCATCGAGGGGCCCTACGAACAGGCCAAGGCGCTGCTGCTCGACGCGGTCGCGGCCGCCAACCGCTGTCAGGCCGTCTGGGCCGCCGACGTCGGCTTCTCCACCCTCATCGGCTTCGCACCCGACCTGGAGGCGGCCGAGATGCTCTACACCTCGCTGCTGCTCCAGGCCACCGCCGCGATGAACCGCGCGGGCGACGCCGTCCACGCCCGCGGCCGCTCCCGCCGCACCCGGGACTTCCGCCAGACCTTCCTCGTCGCCTACGCCGACCGCATCCGCGACCGGCTCGCGGCGGCCACCGCCGACGCCACGGCCGCCGCCACCGCCGAGTCCGCCCCCACGGCCCCCGACCTCCTCCCGGCCCTCGCCGCCCGCGCCCTCGCCGTCGAGGAGACCACCGGTGCCCTCTTCCCCGACACCGCCCCGGTCCGCCTCCGTGGCGTGCGCGACGCCGACGGCTGGCACCAGGGCAGAGCGGCGGCCGACCGGGCGAGGCTGGGGGAGGGGTGACCTCGCGGGCGGCGGCGGGCCCGGCAGCGGGCACGCTCCGCGCCGTCCGCCGCTAGGGGGCGAAGTACGCGCCCGGCGGCACCCCGACCGCCCGTCGGAAGGCCGCGACGAAGGCACTCGGGGAGGCATAGCCCACCCGCGCCGCCACCGCCGCCACCGTCGCGCCGCCGGCCAGCAGCGGCATCGCCGCCTGGAGCCGGATCCGGGTGCGCCACTGCCCGTACGGCATGCCGGTGTCCGCCACGAACGCCCGCGCCAGCGTCCGGCCGCTCGCGCCCACTCGGGGGCCCCACTCCGCCAGCGTCCGCCCGTCCGACGGATCGGTACGCAGCGCCTCCGCGACCCGGCGCGCCCGCGGGTCACGCGGCATCGGCGCCTGCACCGTGGCCACCGACACCGGCCGCAGCTGATCGAGGACCACGGCCTCGGCCCGTTCGCGCGGCGCCGGGTCCAGCGTGCCGTCCGAGAGGTACGAGATCAGCTCGCGCAGCAGGGGTGAGACGCCGACGACGGTGGGCGCGGACCAGTCGACCGGGCAGCGGTCCGGCAGGAAGTACAGGCTCCGGAAGAGGGCCGGGCCGGCGGCGCCGGTGGCGTGCGGGGTTCCGGCCGGGATCCACAGCGCCATGGACGGGGGCAGCACCCAGGTGTTGCCGGTGGCCCGTACGGCCAGAACTCCCCTTCGCGCCCAGGCCAGTTGATGGTGCTCATGGCGATGGCGGCCGAACCACTGCCCCCGGTCCATCGCGAAGCTCCCGACGACGACCGCCGCCCCCGCGGGCGGCCCCGGCGGCGCCACCTGACCGTCCGCCGCCTCGCGCCCGGCCGGCGGCTCCGCCTCGCCCAACACCCCGCTCCCGTCCGGCTGTTCACCGCTGTCCGTCCTGCGATACAACATGTCCCCCTGTCGCGTGGTGGTCACCGCGGCCGCTCCCTACGCTCGCCGCATGACCTCCATGAATCGCTATCACCAGTGGTTGTGCAACTCCCGGATGTGGGCCCGCGCGGTGGAGAAGGACCTGCTGCCCTGGGCGCTCGAAGACGTCCCCCTGGGCGCCGACACCCTGGAGATCGGGCCCGGATACGGTGCCACGACGCGGGTGCTGGCGCGGCGGACCGGCGGCCGGCTGAGCGTCCTCGAAGTCGACGAGGGACCGGCGGAGCGACTGCGTGCGGAGTACGGCGACCGGGTCGATGTCGTGCACGGCGACGGCTGCGCGATGCCGTTGCCGGACGGCCGCTTCGACGCCGTCCTCTGCTTCACGATGCTGCATCATGTGCCGTCGCCGCGGCAGCAGGACCAGCTCTTCGCGGAGGCGTTCCGGGTGCTGCGGCCGGGCGGCGTCTTCGCGGGCTGCGACGGCCTGGCCGGCTGGGGCTTCCGCCTCATCCACCTGCGGGACACCTATGTCCCGGTGCCGCCCCGGACCCTCCCGGACCGGCTGCGCGCCGCCGGTTTCCCCACCACCGACGTCAGCCTCAGAAAGGACAACTTCCGCTTCCGCGCCGTCCGTCCGTGAGCGGGCGACACCCCCTACGCCAGCAACCCGCGCTCCAGCGCCGTGATCACGGCGGCGGTCCGGTCCGACACCTCCAACTTCTTGAACGCCCGCAGGAGATGGGTCTTGACCGTCGCCTCACCGATGAACAGCTGCCGGCCGATCTCGGCATTGGTCAGCCCCTGACTGACCAGCCGCAGCACCTCGCACTCCCGGCCGGACAGCAGCGGCGCCTCCACCGCCCGCGCCCGGAACAGCTTCGGGGCCAGTGAAGGCGTCAGCACGGTCGCCCCGCGCGCCGCACCGTGCACCGCGTCGATCAGCTCCGCCCGGGAACTGCCCTTGAGGAGATAGCCGGCCGCGCCCGCCTCCACGGCGCGCAGGATGTCGCCGTCGTCCTCGTAGGTGGTGACGATGACCACCTTGGTGCGCGGCGACCTCCGCAGGATGTGGCCGGTGGCGGCGACCCCGTCCATCGCGCCCATCCGCAGATCCAGCAGCACCAGATCCGGGGTCAGCCGCTCGGTCAGCGTCACGGCCTCCTCACCGGAACCCGCCTGTCCCACGACCTCGATGCCCGGGTCGGATTCGAGCATCGCGCACAGGCCCTCGCGGACGACGGGATGATCGTCCGCGAGCAGCACCCGCACCACGGCCGGGTCCTCAACGCCCTTCATGTGCCGCCTCCATCCGCCGTTCCGCCACGTCGGCCCGCGGTGCCGACGGCCCGTCCGGCCGCCCCGCCGCCCCGTCCAAGGGCACCTTCACCTCGACGACGGTGCCCGCTCCCGGCTCGCTCAGCACGCTCATCGCCCCACCGATCTCCGCCAGCCGGGCCGCCATGCCCCGCAGCCCGAACCCGCTGTCCTCGTCCCCGCCGCCGGGCCCGTCCTGACCGCCCTCCGCCGCACCGCGCTCCGCCTCCGTGGCGTCGAACCCCTTGCCGTCATCGGTGACTAGGAGCCCGACGTGGCCCTCGTCGTACCGCAGCACCAGGTCCACCGTGCGGGCGTCGGCGTGCTTGCGCACATTGGTGCCGGCCTCCTGCGCGGCCCGCAGCAGGACGACATTGACCGCCATCGGCAGCGGCCGCTCGTCCCCCTCGACGGTGAACCGCGCCAGCAGCCCGGTCTGCGCTGCCAGCCCGTCCGCCTGCCGCCGCAGCGCCTGCGCCAGGGAACTCTCCCGCAGTGAAGCGGGCGTCCGGTCGGCGACGAAGGAACGGGCCTCCGCCAGGCTCTCCTTGGCCATCCGCCCGACCAGCGCGAGGTGCTTCCGGGCCACGGCGGGGGCGCCTTCCACCTCCGCATCGGCGGCCTGCACCAGGCTGATGATGCTGGTCAGGCTCTGCGCCAGGGTGTCGTGGATCTCCCGCGCCAGCCGCTCGCGCTCGGCGGAGATCCCGGCCTGGTGCGACAGCCGGGCCACCTGCTCGCGGTTCTTCCGCAGCTCCTCGATCAGTTCGGCGTGCTCCCTGTTCTGCCGTACCACCCTCTTGATCCACAGCCCGAGGAGCACGGACAGGGCGATCCCGAGCAGCGACGCCAGCAGCACGAACAGCATCAGCGGGGCGGTGGCGCCGCCCTGTAGCCACAGCATCGTGACGGGGACGAGATTGCCGAGTACGCCCGCCACCACGGCCGGCCGGGTGTCCAGGCTCATCATCAGCATCGGGACGAGCGCGAACAGCGCGAACGCACTCGTCAGATCCACCGCGGTGGCGAGCCCGAACAGCCCGAAGAGCCCACCGGCGAAGACCGCGTTCCGCCGGTCCCGCTCATGACGCAGCATCAACGGCCGCCCGATCCCCGCGTACCAGGGCACGGCCAGCGTCAGCGCACCGATGGCGATCAACCGCCCGGTCTGCGGTACGGCGGAGGTGAACACCAGCCCCGTGGTGACCAGATAGCAGATCACGAAGTAGCTGTCCCACAGCCCGAACCAACGCACCCGTGCGTCGGGCGCGCGCCGCGCCTCACGCGTCACCGTGTCCATCCCCCTGCATTCGAACGGCCCCGCACCGGGGCGCGGGCGCCATCGTGCCACCGCGGCCCCAGTCCTATCACCCCCGCTTCCGCCTCGGCCGCGCTGTCCACCGACCGGTGGACAGCTGAATCCACCGGCCGGTCGTACCCCCACAACAAGGTGCCGCCATAACGTCGTTGACGGCGGTCGGCGGACAGCGCAGAAACCGCCGGAGCAACAGACCTCGCAGCATTGCGGAAAGGCCCCGGATTTCCATGAACCACCTGAGTCAGTTCGTTATCGCGCTGATTGCCAGCGCCTCCATTCTCACCATCATCCTGGCGACCGACCTGGGCCGCCGCCGGGTCACCAATATGCGGATGCTGCGCTCCGTACTCGCGGTCGCCGTCATCATCGCGATCTTCGTGGACTCCTTCCCGACCTCGGGGAACGCCCCGTCCTTCCAGCTCATCGGCGTCGGCGTGGGCGTGATCTGCGGTCTGGTCGCCGGCGCCCTGCTCCCCGCCCACCGTGGCGCCGACGGGCAGATCTACACCATCGGCGGATTCGGCTACGCCCTGGTCTGGATCGTCCTCTCCAGCGCCCGCGTCCTTTTCGCCTACGGCGCCGAGCACTGGTTCGCCGAGGGCCTGGTCCGTTTCAGCATCGAAAATGAGCTCAGCGGTCCGGACGTCTACTCCAACGCCTTTGTCTTCATGTCCCTCGCCATGGTTCTCACCCGCACCGCGGTGCTGGTGGCCAAGCGCCGCCGCATTCGCCTTTCGCCCGCGGAGCCGGCCGGCAAGGAAGAGCAGCCGGCCGCGGTCTGAGGGCTGTCCCGCGATAGATATCTGCGCCGTATGCCGCGAATGTGCTCGGGGATATCCCGGGCACATCCGCTTTTGGGTGAGATGGCGGTGGGCGCCTGTAGGGCGGTTGGTGGCGCGGCCGTCCGAGCGCGATCCCGACGAGGGACCAAGATTGAACCGAAGCCGCCGGCCGCACGTACAGATAACGGCGGCCGAATCCCCGGTTCCGGTCCGCCGTGCCACCACCGGCCTCGCACGGAAGGACCTTCGGGTTGCCGCACTCCACGCGCCTCAGCCAGCCGCCGAACACGAAGAAGGCAACCACGACAAAGGCCCCGCCGCCGGACGGCCCTCCGGAACAGACGCCGGACGGCCCTCCGGAGCAGACGCCGGACGGGACCGCCGCCGACCAGACGACTGCCGACCAGACCACCGCCGGCCAGACCACTGCCGACCAGGCGTCCGCGACCAGCGGTTCGACCGGTGACACCGCCACCGCCCCGACCGCTGACGCCGCCGCCGACCAAGAGGTCGTCACAGACGAGGAGGCCCTCGCCGGCCGCGGCTGGCGGGACCGGTATCCGGCCGTGGCGCGGGCCGTGGGGCGGACGGTCACCGCGCTGGCCGCCGTACTGGTGCTCTCCGCGCTCCTGCTGCCGAATCAGCTCACCCGCCTCACCCCCGCCGAGTTCCTGCGAATCCCGGTGGAGGGCATCTTCGGCGCGGCCCTCCTTCTGCTCCTGCCGCCCAGGGCGCGGCGGGTGGCGGCTGTGGTCGCCGGCGTCGGCCTCGGCCTGCGGACCCTCCTGAACTGCCTCGACATGGGCTTCTATTCGGTGCTCGCGCGGCCCTTCGACCCGGTGCTCGACTGGGGCCTGTTCGAGGACGCCGAGTCGTTCCTCAAGGACTCGATAGGTCAGGCGGGCGCGATCGGCGCCGTGGCCGGCGTCGTGCTCCTCGTGCTCGCCCTGCTTGTCCTCATGACCTTGGCGGTCGTCCGGCTCACCCGCCTCCTGGTGCGGCACAGCGCCGTGGCGACCCGTACCACCCTCGTACTCGGCACCGTCTGGATCACCTGCGCGGCGCTCGGTGTACAGCTCGCCGGTGTCCCGGTCGCCGCCACGAACACCGCCGACCTCGTCCGGGACAGCGCGCAGCGGCTGCGCGCGAGCCTGGCCGACCAGCAGGTGTTCGCCAAGGAAGCGGGCGTCGACGCCTTCCGCGACACCCCGCCCGACCAACTGCTGACCGGACTGCGCGGCAAGGACGTCATCTTCACCTTCATCGAGAGCTACGGCCGCAGCGCGATCGCGGACCCCGCGATGGCGTCACAGGTCGACGCGGTGCTCAAGGACGGGACCAAGCGGCTGCGCAAGGCCGGGTTCGCCTCCCGGAGCGCCTGGCTCACCTCACCGACGGCGGGCGGCGGCAGTTGGCTGGCCCACTCCACGTTCATGTCCGGCCTGTGGATCAAGAACCAGCAGCGCTACCGCACCGTCACCTCCAGCGACCGCATGCCGCTCACCGACGCCTTCAAGCGCTCCGGTGCCTGGCGCACGGCCGGCATCATGCCGGGCGTCACCCGCTCCTGGCCCGAGGGCAAGTTCTACGGCCTCGACCACGTCTACGACACCCACCATCTCGGCTACCGGGGCCCGCAGTTCAGCTGGTCGCGGGTGCCCGACCAATACAGCCTGTCGGCCTTTGAACGCCTGGAGCACGGCAAGCGCCATGACAAGCCGCTGATGTCGGAGATCATCCTCGTCTCCAGCCACAACCCCTGGGCGCCCATCCCCAAGATGATCGGCTGGGACGAACTCGGCGACGGCTCGGTCTACGACGCCATCAAGAAGGCGGGCAAGGACCCCAAGGAGGTGTGGAAGGACCCCGCACAGGTACGGAACGAGTACCGCCGCGCGATCCAGTACTCGCTGCACAGCCTCATCTCGTACATGGAGAAGTACGGCAACAAGAACACCGTGCTCGTCTTCCTCGGCGACCACCAGCCCGTCCCGACCGTCACCGGCGAGCACGCCAGCCGGGACGTACCGGTCGCACTGGTCGCCCACGACCCCGCCGTACTGGACCGGATCTCCGGCTGGAACTGGCAGAACGGCCTGAAGCCCGGCCCGAAGACCCCGGTCTGGCGGATGGACACCTTCCGCGACCGCTTCCTGACGGCGTTCGGACCCCGGCCGGGAGAGAAGCCTGAAGAGAAGCCGGAAGAAGAGCCGGGAGAGAAGGCGGAAGGAAAGCCGGGGCGGTCGGGACACTGACCTCGGGACATTGACCGTAGGGTCGGCGGACCCCCACCCCCACCGCTGCGAGAGCCCGCTCCGCCGCTGACGCCCAGGGCCGCTCCCCCGGGAGCGGCCCTGCTCCGTTCGACAGCCATGGCACACGGCCGGAGAATCGGAAGTGTGAGGAGGGGCCATGAGCATTCGCATAGCCACTTTCAACTGCGAGAACCTCTTCCGGAGGCCCATCGTCTTCAGCACCGGTGGCGAACCGGAGCACAACGCCATTCTGGAGGACTTCAGGAAACTTGTCGAAACCCTCGATCACCAGACGTATTCGGCCAACGACAGGAAAAAGATCATCGACCTGCTCAAGAAGCACAGCGTCGATGTCTCCCAGGAAATCTCCACCCAGACGATCCTGGTGAACGAGCCGCGCGGTCAGGCCCGGCTGCTCAAGGGTGAGGGCAGGAACATCGAGGTCAGGGCCGAGGTCGCGGGACGGGCCGACTGGGTCGGCTGGGTCGAACTGGCCAAGGGCGACCTCAGCTGGGACGCCGTCAAGAACACCGCCAGGGTGATCGCCGAGGTGAACGCCGACATACTGCTGACGGTCGAAGTCGAGGACCGGCTCACCCTGCACCGCTTCAACAAGCAGGTGCTGGCGGGCCAATTCGACGCGGAACCCTATCCGTTCAACATGCTGATCGACGGCAATGACATTCGCGGTATCGACGTCGGGCTGTTCAGCCGGCACCCGATCACCTCCATACGCTCGCACATCTTCGATACGAAGGATTCCCGGGAAATCTTCAGCCGGGACTGCCCGGAATTCGAGATCGACATCGATGGCGAACCGCTCTGGCTCCTCGGGAACCACTTCAAGAGCAAGCGTGGCGGTGGAGGCGCCGACAAGCGCAAGCTCCAAGGCGAGCGTGTCGCCCAGCTCTACCGGGCCGCACTCAAGCGCTCGGCCCATGTCGTGGTCGCCGGGGACCTCAACGACAACCCAGGCAGCCCGCCGCTCACGTTCCTTGAGGCCACCAGCCTGAAGGACGCGATGACCCACGACAGTTACGAGGGGCCGCCCGGCACCCACGGGAAGTGCACGAGCCCCAGCGACAAGATCGACTACCTGATGTTCTCGCCGGAGCTGTTCGCCAAGGTGGACAAGGTCGAGGTGGAGCGTCGTGGGATCTTCGAGTTCGGGACCCCGTTCGACACCGTGACCGGACCCGACGACCAGGCTTCCGACCACGCTGCCATCGTCACCGAACTGGACCTGTAGGAGAGTTCGGCACGTCGGGACCGGGCGGGTGCGCCGTGCAGCGCGCCCCACTTGGGCCGCCGCACCACCCAACCCGTCACATCCCAGCCGTCAGCCCATCGATCATGCGGTCGAGCAGGCGGTCGAACACGGCCTGCGGTGCCGAGTCAGGACCCGGCACCGCCAGGGCCTGCGCGAGGTGGGGATAGCGGCCCTCGGTGGCAACCGACCGGAGGTAACGGGCCTGCGCGTCCAGGAGTTCGCCGGAGGTGGGCCCACCGGCTTCGACCGCCCGCTCCTGGGCGAGTTCATAGGAAACATGGCTGGCCACGAAGCCGGTGAGCAGGCTGAACGTCTCCAGCCGGGCAGGGGCCTCCAGGCCGACGGGGGCGAGCACGGCGAGGGCGTACTCCAGGGCGGCGAGCGCGTTCGGGCCGAGCGTCTGCCGGGCCGAGAGCGCCCCGGGGAGCCACGGATGGCGCCGCATGATCGTGCGCTGCTCCTGCGCGAACTGTCGCAGGTCGGCCCGCCAGTTGCCGGACGGCGCAGCCGGCAGCGCGTGGTCGCCGCTCACCTGGTCGATCATCAGCTCCAGCAGCGTCTCCTTGTTGGGGACGTAGCTGTAGAGAGACATCGTGCCGGCCCCGATCCGGGCCGCGACCGCGCGCATGGTGACCGCGGCGAGCCCTTCGGCATCGGCGAGGGCAATGGCCGCGGTGGTGATCGCGGCGCGGCTGTGGGCCGGCGGCCGCCCCCGCCGCGGGCGTTCGGCCTGCGACCAGAGCTGCTCGGGATCCACACCGGCACTACGGCCGGCTGAGCCTGTACGGGGCACGGCAACCTCTCCTCACTCCTGGCGCCATCCAATCACCCCGCCTCGCACACACCGCACGCCGTACGGGAATTCCGCCCGCCGTCAGCCCTGGGCGACCGGCCGGACGACGACCTCGTTCACATCGACCGCGGCGGGCTGCTCGATGGCGAACGCGATGGCGCGGGCGATCGCGTCGGGCGGTATGGCGATGTCGTCCCGCATCTTCGTGATCTCCGCCCGGACCCGGCCGTTGCTCGACGCCTCGGCGAAGTCGGTGGCGGTCACCCCGGGCGAGACGGTGGTCACCCGCAGCGCGTCGCCGGCCTCCTGACGCAGCCCTTCGCAGATCGCCCGGACCGCGTACTTGGTGCCGGCGTAGACCGCCATGGCCGGGACGACGCGAAAGGCGGCGGTGGAGGCGATGGTGACGAAGTGCCCGGCGCCCTGTGCGCGGAAGACCGGCAGTGCGGCGGCGATGCCGTGCAGCACGCCCTTCACATTGACGTCGACCATCCGGTCCCACTCCTCGACGCGCAGATCGTCGAGCGGCGAGATCGTGCCGGCCCCGGCATTGCTGACCAGGACGTCGAGCCGGCCGAAGCGCTCACGGGCCAGCGCGACCAGGGCGTGCAGGTCGTCCCGCCGGGTCACATCGGTGCGGAGCTGCACGGCCGCGCCACCCGCCCGCTCGATCCGGGCCACCAACTCCGCCAGCCGCTCGGACCGCCGCGCACCGAGAACCAGCCGCGCGCCGCGCTCGGCGAGCAACAACGCGGTCGCCGCACCGATACCACTGCTGGCTCCCGTAACAGCCACCACTTTTCCTTCAATTCCAGACATGAGGAACTTCCTTCCTTCTCGGCCGGGGGGGAGGGAGGGCCGGGAGGAGGCGTCGTAGCTGTCGCAGTTGTCGCAGCCGTCGCAGCAGCTCGGTCAGAGCCGCCGGCACCGCATCACGCTGCTTTTCGGCGTCCGGCCCTCGCCCACCACTCTCCAGCAGCCTTAGCCTGGTATCCAGAACGTACTTATTCTGGAACTGAGGCTGCTATGCCCCCGTCATCGGACCAACGTCAGCAGCTGGCTGCGTTCCTGCGCAGTCGGCGGGAACGCCTCACTCCGGCCGAGGTCGGCCTGCCGCAGACCGCCCGTCGCCGCACGCCGGGCCTGCGCCGCGAGGAGCTGGCGCTGCTGGCCGGCATCAGCGCCACCTGGTACACGTACCTGGAGCAAGGACGCGAGATCCGCGCCTCCGAACAGGTGCTGACCGCCCTGTCCACCGCACTACGGCTCGACCGCCATGAGCGCGCCCACCTTCTCCAGCTGGCCGGTCACGCTCCCGCGGACGAACCCGAGCACCGCGAACCGCTCACCCCCGAGGCCGCGGCCGTACCGCTCCTGCTCCAGCCCCACCCCGCGTACCTCATCGACGGCACCTACGACGTCCTCAGCCACAACCAGGCGGCCGAAGCCCTCTTCCCCCGCCTCATCGACCACGAGGCAACGAGCCCGCCCAACTTCCTCCGCTGGACGTTCCTCGAACCGGCCGCCCGCGACATCGTGCTCGACTGGGAACCCGAGGCCCGCGCCCTGCTGGCCCGGCTCCGAACCCTGTCCGAACGCCACCCCGCCGACCCGCGCTACCCCCGCCTCATCGACGAGTTGACCACCCACAGCCCGGAAGCACGCGCCTGGTGGCCCCACTACGAGGTGCAGCCCCGCCACAGCGGCCACAAACGCCTGCACCACCCGCAACGCGGACCGGTTGAATACGCCTACACCGCCTTCCACCTGGCCGAACAGCGGGAGCAGACACTGGTGGTCTACATCGATGCGGCGGCGGCATCCGACCGGCCGCTCCCCGGGCTTTGAGCGCAGCTACCGGGTACGCGTCCCGCCAGGGCCGTTCGCGACGGTGCGGCCGGCGCTGCTTGATGCGGCCGGCGGTCTTGAGGAGACCGACGGCGCGTGATGAGACGACGGTGCTTGAGGAGACCGACGGCGCTTGAGGAGGAGGTGGCGTGTCAGGGCGTGCCAGGGCACATCAGGACGCGCGGTGAAAGCGGCGGTGCAGCTCACGCACCTGCTCCGCGAGGCCGGGAACCGGGCCCTCCACCACGAGGTCGGGAACGACGTCCCGGATCGGGAGGGCGCGTACGGGAGGGGCGGGAACCTCCAGCTCGCCGAGCCAGGCCATCAGTTGCTCGGAGGAGCTCACGTACACGATGCGCCCCAGCCCGGCCCAGCCGTGCGCTGCGGCGCACATCGGGCAGTGCTCACCGGAGGTGTAGACGGTCGCCGCCGCTCGTTCCTCGGGGGACAGGTGCGCCGAGGACCAGCGCGCCAGCTCGAATTCCGGGTGACGGGTCCGGTCGCCGGAGGCCACCCGGTTGTGGTCCTCGGCGAGGACACTCCCGTCCCCGCCGACGAGCACGGAGCCGAACGGTTCGTCGCCCGCCTCCAGCGCCTCGGTCGCCAGCTCCACACAGCGGCGCAGGTGCCGCAGTTCGTTCTCGTTCACGACGATGCTCCCAGCACGCGGTCTCCAGGGATGCCAAGCCTTCGCCCCCCTCGACACGCCCGGATCAGCCACCGTGCGGGACCCCGTACGGCACACCCCGTACGGCACGCGCCCCGCCCGGCTGTTGCCGCACTCCCCGGCTGTTGCCGCACCCACGGCTGTTGTCTCACTCCACAGGCAGCTCGGCCTCGATGAGGTCGGCCGCCCGCTGGGTGCCGCCCTCGTCGGCCATCTCCCGCTGGACGGCCGCGAGCCGCCGTGCCACTTCCGGGTCCTCGACGAGCGCGAGCACCGCCGCACGGAGCGTGTCGGCGTCCGCCTCGTCCATCGGCACATGGCGGGCCACGCCGAGCCCCTGAAGCATGTCCGCGTTACCGAACTGGTCGACGGCCTGCGGGACGGCCACCATGGGCGTGGCAGTGGCCAGACCCTCCTGACTGCCACCCGCGCCGGCATGCGTGATGAACGCGTCGGCCTTCCTCAGGATCGCCAACTGCGGTACCCACTGCCGCACTTCGATGTTCCCGGGGATCTCCCCGAGCTCCTCCGCGGTGACATGCTTGCCCACCTGGAGCACGACATGCCAGCCCGGCAGATCGCCGAACGCCTTGACGCACTCGCGGTAGAAACCGGCCTGCTTGGTGAAGGACGAGCCGAGCGAGACCAGCAACACGCGCTCGGCGCCCCCGGGCCGCTCCCAGCCCCCCTGCGCCGCACGCTCCCCCTGGCAGGCGCCGACGAACGAGTGGACCTTCTCATCCACCCGGTCGGCATGCGGCTGAAGTGCCTTGGGGATGAGCACGATCGAACGACCCGGCCGGCCGACGAACGGATCGGGATGCTGCGTGATCCCGTTCTCCGTAAGCCAGTTGCTGAACTTCTCGTAGTAGGCCCGCCCACGCTCGGTCGCCCTGGGCTCCGCCCACATCGGCTCGGCGACCTCCTCCTCATACCCCTCCCACGCCACGAGGTTCGGCGAAAGCGAGACCGCCGGCACCCCCCAGCGATGCGCAAGAACACGCGCCGGGTACGAGGTGATGTCATGCAGCACAAGATCCGGCTCATCCCCGCGATAGGCGTCGATGAGCTGCGGCAGCACCTGAATCGCGTCATTCAGAAACGGCTCGACGTTGTCGAGAAGCGTGGTCCCCCATGCCGACGGGTCATCATCCGGCGACGGCAACGTCGTGCGATACAGCACCGGCTCCGCCCCGGTCTCGGCAACCTTCTCCGCAAAAAGATGCGGGATCGCGTACGTGACACGGTGCCCCCGGGCGACGAGCTCGCGGATCACTTCGAGGCTCGGGTTCACGTGCCCGTGGGCGGCGATGGAGAACATGGCGATATGGGCACGCTTGGGGTGTTCCGGGGTCGTCATGCCCTCAAGGTAAGCGAGACGATACGTCTCGTGCAACCTATTTCCGGTTGAACCTGCCCCGCCCGCCCGGGGATCCGGGCGGGCGGGGCAGGTGATTTGCGGGGCGGCCTGCGCAGGTAATGGCAGGGATGTGAGCGCTCAGGCATCGTCCCGGGTCGGGCAAGGCTCTGGTGTCGACGGACGCACGGGCGCCGACATACGCCCCGTTGAAATCTCTTTCCGTGATAATTCTGCGCAGAAGAGTGGAGGGAATCCGCCGTAGATGCTCATGTCGGAAGTTGACTCCGTGAGGCGCGGCGGACCTGACGGCCCAGCCGACTGCCTTGGAAGTGCCACCAGGCATGGTTGTCGCTTGATCGGTGCCGCATCCGGGTCGACTTCTCTCGCCCTGCCGCACGAATCCTGCTCGGCTTCGTGGCAGGCGTTGGGTGGCACCGGGCATCGTTCGCCGCCCCACAACCGCACCAGAGCGAGCGGGGAACAGCGGAGAATCACAGTGAAGGCAGCGAAGCCTGATGAGGCCGCACTCCGGCCGTTCTCCCAAGTCAGCGTCCAAACCGGCCACGAATGATCGCAGCTTCCCAAGCTGATGGCCCGGCAGCTCAGTACGGCCGCGGAATCTCGTGCTCGGCCAACGCGGCCTCGTACCGCGCCAGCAGAGCATCCAGGTTCGCAAGGAGAAAGCTGGCGGACTCCCGAGCTTCAACCAGATCGCCTCGCTCGCATGCCTCCACCACCTCGGCCACGTCGCTGCGGAGGATGTGAAGGGAGTCGCCCTGTACTAAGACCCCAGGGAACCGTCTGCCAGGCATGCGCACCACGGCGTCGTTGACGCCATCTGTGAACAGTGCGGCCTCAATGCGCTCCATCGTGCCATCCAACCTGACATCACCAGCTGACATCAACGACGTTGGACCGAGGCGGGCTTGAGCGCTCACGCGCGCCATACCGGTAGGAGCACAAGGGTCGTATGAGAGACGCTCGATCGAACTCCTAAAGCGGTGTTCATGCACGTATTCGGGCCGTGCCTGTGGGTCGGGACCGGTCCGAATGCGTCCGCCGCGTCCGCGGGTGTCGGTGTCAGTGGCTAGTGGCATGCTCTTGCTGCTCTGAGACAACGCAGAGGGGGCGGCATGTCCATGCCGAGCAAGTGGGAGATTGCACAGTTTTGGGAGCAAGGTCGGAACCGCGATGAGTTCGCTCCTCATCTGTCTCTTGTTGAACCATGCTGCTTCGCATGCGGATGGTTCTCCGAATGCTGGGAGGAGAAGACCCCTCGGGCTCGCTGGCGTCGCGCCCGCCTAGAACGAGCCCACATAGTGCCTCGAAGCCTCGGCGGTCCAGATACCGCCGATAATCTGCTTCTACTCTGCCGGCCATGCCATGAGGACTCCCCTGACTGGGCCGACCCACGGCAGATGGCCCGCTGGATCGCGACTAGGGCGGAGCGGCCAAGCAAAGAGGTGGAGACTTTCCAGGCATGGTTTGCCGCTGCCAGTGAGGCACCAGAGTTCAGGGATGCCGTTGCCTCTGTCGCCACGGAGCAGAACGCGCAAGAGCGAGTGATGGATCTCCTTCAGGGCCTAATGGCGCAGGCGGGAACGCACTTCGCTGTTGGGACCAGCCCGGGCACGCGTGTCGCTGTACTTCGGACAGCTGCCGAGCGAATCCGCAGTTGGGACAAGCATGGAATGTCAGATGGCTGATGATCTCGTGCAGGGCTGGGATGACGAGGCTGAGTATCACGCGGCGGTTGGTTGTTCCTGGCTCGTGATCGTCATCGCGCTGGTGTGCGTCGGGGTTGTGATCGGTGTCGCGCTCGTTGGCGTGTTCGGAGTCTTCGGGGCCTCCGAGGTGTTGTCGATCATCTCCGGCTGACACCAACAGCGGCGGACGCCGGGAGACCCGAGCGGTGCACCGTGGCCGGGGGCGTACGGCACACATGCCTCGGCAGGCGGCTGGGTACGTTGTCTGCGACTTCCCGGAGGATTCCGTCGACGCTGCCTCGTTGCCAGGGGCGGCGGTCGGCGTAGAGGTGTGTGTACGTGTGGAACTCGGGGTCGGCTTCGTTGGCGATGGTCATCCGGAATGAGCCGTCGGGGTGCACCTCGCGCCGCCGCGTGGGGAGCTCCGGGCCAGTCGGTTCGCTGGACCAGGCCATGGTCAGCACGTAGATGTCGGTGCCGGCGAAGAGCTCTTCCAGGACCGTGTTGCTGCGGTCTAGGACCACGGCGTATTCGTCCTCGGTCTCCGGGTGGCGCTTCGAGCCGGGGAGGCTGTGGAAGCGCACGCAGCGGTCGCTGTAGGCAGCGCGTAGCTCGTGGGCGAGGGGCGGTCCCAGGGGCCACTGCCGCTGCCACAGTTCGGAGAGATGATCGCGGTCGAGATGGCGGCTCATCCGTCGGCGGGTGCCACCCCCACCGGGCAGCTCACCAGCGTCCCCCATCCCGCAGTACCCCGGCGGGTTCTTGTCCAGGTACTGCTGGTCTCTGAGGCCGCCTGCACCATTGCTGAGGTGCTTGGGACCGGCCCCTGATTGCATTGCAGAGGGCGGGGTGACGCGGTGCCTCGCCGGAAGGGTGGGGACGTGTACGAGCGTGAGGTCGTCGTCAACGAGCTTGCCCAAGGGCTTCGTCCTATGGCGGAGGGCACGGCGTGGTTCGCCGGCTGTCCCGAGGTCGAGCAACGTCTGGTCGTCAGGGAGCTGGTGCATTTCTGCATCCAGGCACGTGCGACAGAGGAAGACGCCCAGGAGGCCATCGCGCGCTCCGGCCTACGCCCGACGTACACACCGGCTGTGATGCTGACCCGATGGCGGCTCCACATGTCCGCACTCCCGCCTTACGACCTTCCCAGGGCGTTTCGGCTGTTGATCGCGCTGCTGGCCATCGCCGATACCCGCCGACGTGAGCGCTACTGCGTCGGCGGGTGCGGGCACGAGTGGCATCAGCTGGCTCGCAGTACAGGCGCGGGACTGTCTGCTAGCTGATCAGCCTTCGGCTGGCGCCACGCCGACGGGGCAAGACACCCCCGTCCCCACGAGTCTGCCCTGCCATGTGACCACTTGCTGCTGATCGGCCGCCGGCGCCGCCTGAGTGCCTGGTCTCGCAAGCAATGTCTGCAAGGGAGCAGCGAACCGTCGCCCTCTGATGCAGGATCAGGGTGTGACTGATCCCACTGCTGTAGACGACTCCACGCCCCAACAGGCCCAGATTCATCCGAAACTGGGCATCTTCGATGGATTCGAGAGCTATCGCTCGCCATCTGAGGGCGATCTGGCGCGGGTGATGAACGCGGGATTGGTTGTGGCCGACGCTAACGTCCTGCTCGACCTTTACCGATACACGGAGCAGGGACGTCAGCTTCTGTTGTCAGTCATGGCGAAACTGGGCAACCAGCTTTGGATCCCTAACCAGGTGCTCGTTGAGTTCTGGCGCCACCGCCTCGAAACAGTCAGCGCTCCTAAGGCTTCTGCTGCGAGTGCAATCAAGGAGCTGCAGGACATCAAGGGAAGAGCGACCGGTGTTCTCCGTAATTGGGCTGGCCGATTTGCTCTTCCAGAAGATGAGTTGGGAAGGATCTTTGAGGATCTCAATAACGGGTTCGAGGCGGCAACCAAGGCAGTAGATGATCTTGTCGTGAAACATGCAGGGCCTGCCGACCGTGACACTGCAGCAGATCCGGTCGTCGCGGCTCTGGAGAAGGCCCTGACGGCTCGCGTCGGGGCCCCTCTGTCGCCAGAAAGGTACAAAGAGGTCGTCCTGGAGGGGCAGCGCCGCGTCACACAAAAGATCCCGCCGGGTTACATGGATGCTGGCAAGGGGGACAACGCCGCCGGAGACTTCTTGGTGTGGAGCCAGATCCTCGATGAGGCGCGCCTCCGCAAGTGCGATGTCTTGCTCGTCACCGGTGACGTGAAGGAGGACTGGTGGCGTAGGGACAACCGACAAGCTAGCGGACCAAGGCAAGAGTTGATTGATGAAATGTCCCGCGAGGCTGGTACCCGACTGTACATGCTTACGCCGCGCCAATTCACGGCTCTCGGTGCGTCCGTCTTTGCCATCGATGCAGCTGAGACGGGATTGGACGATATCGACCGTGTGGATCGCTCTCGGGAGGAAGTGACGGAGGAGGTCGCCGAGACTCTGCAGGGCTTGTGGAATCCGTCGGCTGTAGAAGCACTGCTCGAGAAGCTTGTTTCGGGTGGCTATGAGGACCGTGCCGCCGTCATCAGGTGGGCTGCAGACAACGAAGGATTCGTGAGCCACGAGACGATCAGGGAGCTGTGTCACTACTCCCCGGAGGCCAAACTGAACGGCCTGGTGCGTCCCATCAGCCGGTTCACTACCGATCTTCAGGCTGCGGGGTTGCTGCCCCATCACGTCGCTCCACTGCTACAGGCTGTCTACGATCCCAACTACAGTTACGTGAAGGCGTCAGGATTTCGCCTTCACGCCTCTGCCGAGCCTTTGGTACAGGCATTGGCCGAGGCGGAAGGGGACGATCCCGAGTGACCGGGTAGCTAGAGGCAGTCCGGCCCGTGGCGAGGGGGAGACGAGTCATCTAGGCCGTGTTTTGGAAGTAGCTCCTGCCCTCGCCTCATGCCGTGATGATCCAGGTGTGGGCGTGGAGATCTTTCGGATGAGCAGTGGTCGGTGCTGGAGCCGTTGTTGCCGGTGGCTGGGGTGGGGCGTCCGGCTCGAAACCAGCGGAAGCTGATCGACGGGGTGCGGTGGCGGGTACGGACCGGTGTGCCGTGGAGGGATTTGCCGGTGGAGTACGGGCATTGGCAGACCGTGTACGGGCTCTTCAGACGGTGGCAGCGTGCGGGGGTATGGGCCCGGATCCTGGTCGAGTCGCAGGTCAGGGCCGATACGGCGGGCCGGATCGAGTGGTCGGTGAACGTCGACTCGACGGTCTGCCGGGCACATCAGCACGCTGCTGGCGCCCGGCGGGACGGAGCCCAGCAGAAGGAACCGCCGGGCGGAGGCCGGACCGAGCCCGACGATCACGGGCTGGGTCGGTCACGGGGTGGGTTCTCGACGAAGATTCATCTCGCTTGCGAACAGGGCCAGAAGCCGTTGTCGCTGCTGGTCACCGCGGGACAGGCGGGTGACAGCCCGCAGTTCGTGCCGGTCCTGGAGGCGATCCGCGTGCCACGTCATGCTGTGGGAGGTCCCCGGGTGAGTCCGTGGCGGGTGCGGGGTGACAAGGCGTACTCTTCACACGCTAACCGCGCCTACTTGCGGCGGCGCGGCATCAGGTGCACGGTTCCCGAACCGGCCGACCAGATCCGCAACTGCAAGCGACGTGGCAGGGCCGGTGGCCGCCCGCCCGCCTTCGACCGGCAGGACTACAAGGCCCGGCATGCGGTCGAGTGCGGGATCAGCCGCCTCAAGCAGCACCGGGCCGTGGCCACCCGCTACGACAAACTCGCCGCCCGTTTCGAAGCGACAGTCCAGATCGCGGCCATCCACCAGTGGCTGTGAACCTCCGCGTCCCCGGCACTCGTGCCATGTTGACTCTACGAAAGGGACGCTACCGCTGTTGGGGTCTCACCGTTTTGGGCTTGGCGGGCTCGTTCGTCGATCATCCTCGTAAAGGCAAGCAGCACATTTGTGTCGAGTTCACGGGTGCCACCTCCGTAGACGATGCGGGAAACAACCGTGCCGGCTCGGTTGATCGAAGCCATCTGATAGGTCGTTGCGTTGCCTCGGAAGCCCTCCGTGGCAAAGGCGGCAGTCTGCTCCCCCACAGCGCTCATCGACATAGCTCGGCTCTGCAGGCCATCATCGGTGGGCTCAGCTGCGCCGGTTAGGAAGTCTTTATAGCCCGCTTCAGCCGCTTTCTCTGTGCGGTACGAAAGGACACGGAACACCGCAACGTTGTTGACGCCCGGGTCGGTGAAGGTGACCCTGCTTTCCCACAGGAGTCCGGCGCAGGAAGTGGTGCAGGCTTTCCCTGAGAAGGTGTCAGCAGGTGTCTTCAACGACCAGCCACTCAAGATACTGTCTACGCCAGGCAGAACCGCTTCGAGATGACCTCTCTCGGTGATCGGCAACTTCTTGCGCGCTGTTCCCCCGCCCCCGCCTGACAGAGCACCCGGATTCGACCCATTCCCCCCTGATGCACCCAAGGAGGACGGCTTATCAGTGCCGTCGTCGGTAAGCCCTCTCACCCCTTCATATAGAAGGAGGGCGATGAGTACGGCCAGGGCTGCAACGATGGCGGTCAGCGAGGCCCGCACTCCGGGGGTGTTCTGGAGTGTTACGGGGCCGATAGTAATCGTGCTCTTCTTGACGCCACCCCCGATGGTGATCGTGTTGATGTCCGATCCGGCCCTGACGTGCGTCGGCTGCAGCACCTCCAGCAGCTTTCTCGCAAACTCCGGGTCGCTGGTGATCGCTGTTGCGAGGTATGCGCGGGCTTCCTCTTGAACGCCAGGTGCGGACGGCGCCTCGTCGAGCTGTGCGAGTGTGGCGCTTCCCCCGCCTGAGGAACTGAGGCGCTCACGCGCCAGGCGCCGAACTTCATCCGTAGCCGCGGTGCCAAGCCCAGTGCCAGCGCCGCTTGCTAACCCCGTGAGTGCCGACATGACCACCGACGCCAACCCATCCGCTTCCATGCTTCTCCCCCACCGATGGACGCTGAGCAAGCCATGATTGCCGCACAAGAGGGCTATCAACAAGCCCAGACCGTTTTTAGGAAGGTGGTGGTGTGTTCCGCCCAGTGGTTCCTTCTGGGCCTGGCGGTCCCGCCGGGCACCGGCGGCGTGCTGATGGGCCCGGCAGATCGTGGAGTCCACGCCGGCCTCCCAGTTGATCAGTTTGGCCGTGTCCGTCCTGGCCGACAGCCTGGTCAGGACCCTGGCCCAGACCCCATCGCGCTGCCAGCGACGAAAGAACCGGTAGTCCGTCTGCCACAGACCGTACGCCGATGGCAGGGTCCGCCACGGCGCACCGGTCCGTACCGCCAGCGAATCCCGTCGATCAATCGCTGCCGACCCACCGACGGCCTGTCCAGCACCGCGACCGGCAACAACGTCTCCGGCACCGCCCACTCGTCATCTGACAGATGCCCTCGCCCCACACTCAGATCATCACGACACGAAGCGAGACAGTTCTAAAACACGGCCTAGTAGTCATGGGGCTCCATTTGCCGACCCCGATGCTTGCGTCGCGTACCCTTACACGTTGGTCAGTGGATGACCACGCCGGGAACGAGGGCGACCAGTCCGGAGATGAAACTGCCGATTCCGGCGAGGGTGACGACGGTGGCTTTGCCGTCTGAGAACAGTCCTGAGCAGAAGGCCCGGACTTGGCGGCGGACGATCAGCATCTTGAGTTTCTGCCAGCGGTGTTGCCGGATGTGGCAACCGAGAAGGAGCCCCGATGCGTTGTTGCGGCAGCCGTCTTCGCGCCCTCGAACCGGTGCGCCACATGTGACCGGTGCTTGGACGGCGCACCAGAGTAGGACGACGGCTGAGAGTATGATCACCACTGCTGGCCCGGCTGCCCTGTTGATCCAAGCTGCGATCAGTAGGACGCCGGCCAGAACTCCCCACCACTGCCCCAAGCCACCAAGATTGCTCCGCCTCGCCCCCGAAGATGCCATGCCTTGATTCGTGGCGTGCTGTGGGCGAAGCATGCTTCGGAAGGGGCCATTGGCTCAAAGGGGCCTCAGGGTGGCTGGGAGTCCATGGCATCGGACCCGGCGGTGTGCCGCCCCGGCCTTCGTATGAGCCACTGATGGGATGACGCAGCTCTACCAAGCTGTGCTGCTGTCTACTCCTTCGTCGCGTCCGGCGCCGGCGCGATGCCCGTCGGGCAGGACCGTCCCCAGTTCGTCTCCGACGGGGCACTTAGCTTGACCCCCGTCCCCCCGATCCCGCAGTACCCCGTCGGGTTCTTGTCCAGGTACTGCTGGTGATAGCCCTCCGCCGGGTAGAACGGGCGGCCGGTGGCGGGGAGGATTTCGGTGGTGATGTCGCCGTGGCCGGCGTTGTGGAGGACGGGGCGGTAGGCGTCGCGGGAGGACTCGGCGGTCTGCTGCTGGGTGGGGGAGTGGGTGTAGATGGCGGAGCGGTACTGGGTGCCTACGTCGTTGCCCTGGCGGAAGCCCTGGGTGGGGTCGTGGGACTCCCAGAAGAGCTTCAGGAGGGTGGTGTAGGGGACGACCTTGGGGTCGTAGACGACGCGGACGGCCTCGGTGTGGCCGGTGTGGCCGCTACAGACCTCTTCGTAGGTGGGGTTGGGGGTGTGGCCGCCCTGGTAGCCGACGAGGGTGGTCCAGACGCCCTCGGTCTGCCAGAACTTCCGCTCGGCGCCCCAGAAACAGCCCAGCCCGAAATCGGCGATCTCCAGGCCGTCCGGGTACGGGCCGAGCAGCGGGTTGCCGAGGACGGTGTGCCGGTCGGGGACGGCGAAGGCCCGCTCGGGGCGGCCTTCGAGTGCCTCCTCCGGGGTGGGGAGCTGGTTCTTGAAGCGGGAGAACAGCATGGGGATCAGGCTCCTGGGGAGAGGAGAAGGGACGACCTGGCTGGGGCTGGGGCTTTGGACGCTGTGCGGTCGGCGGTCGGCGGTCGGCGGTCGGCGGTCGGCGGTCGGCCGTCAGCGGTCCGTGGCGTGCGGGGTGCGGTGACGGCGGGCGGTCAGGGTGCACTCAGGGGAACATCCGCGGAGCGGGGGGCATTCCGGTCGGCGGGGTCAGCTTCCGGAGGGTGGGAAGCCCGCGGAGGTGCCGCCGAGCTGTTCCCAGCCGGCGATGGCCAGGGCGCGGTAGGCGGCGTACTCGGCGGCGGGGCTGTGGCCGTAGGACCAGGGGACGGCGCCCACGTGGCCGTCGACGAGGCGGAGCTGTTCCATGGCCTCGGCGTAGCGTTCGGCGCGTACCAGGAACCAGACCAGGAGATGGCGGACGTGCGGGGCCATGGGGTGGTCGGCGGGGGCCTCGCGGAGGGCGAAGTGGGCGCCCTCGATGGCGCGCTCGACGACCGCGCTCTGGTAGAGGCTGCGGACCATGTTGGCCTCGGGGAGGTGCTCGTAGACCGCGAAGAGGGGGAGGGCCGGGAGGAGGGTCCCCTTGGGGGCGGCGGCCGCGGCGCGCTCGGCGAAGGACTCGGCCTGTTCGCGGGAGCCGTGCCACTTCTGCGACCAGTAGGGGAGCGCGGCGAGGTGGGCGCCCATGTGCTGCGGGGCGCGCTGGGCGACCTTGGACCAGAGCTCTTCGTAGTCGGCGGGGCGGTCGTGCAGGCCGCGGGCGATCGCCAGCTCGGTGATGTACGGGATCGGGCTGCCGGGGGCCAGCAGCGCCGCTTCCCGGCAGACCGTACGGGCCTCCTCCAGAATCATGCGGAAGTCCTGGGAGCCCGGGTCGCGCAGCGCCTGCACGACGAGGAACTGGGCGTGCGTCTGGGCACCGCCGGGATCCTTGGGCGCCTCCGAGCGCCAGGTGCGCAGCCAGATCCCGCCGGTCCGCCCGCCGTCGCCGTACCCGGGGCCCGTACCGCGCCGCTGCTGCTCCGACGCCTCCTCCGCGGCCAGCTCGAAGGCCGCGGCACCGGCCAGTGTCTGCACCCGCTGCCAGCGGCGCTCCCAGTCGTCGCCGGTGGACTTCAGCAGCTCGGCCGCCGGGCGCCAGTCATGCGTGCGGCGCATCTCGGCGAGCGCGTCGGCCAGTTCCTGGTCCGGGCCGGGCAGGCGTACGTCGAGCTGCTCCAGCGGTACGAAGCCGTAGCCCGCCATCGGGTCGGAGGCCACCACCAGGCCCTGCCGGGTGTGCTGTACGGCCCGTCGGCGTCGCATCCAGGGCAGGAAGACGAGACCGCCGAGCGCGAGCGCGGCGAAGAGAACCAGCAGAGCGTCCATGTGGAGTGTCCTGTACCTGAAATTCTTGTAACGGCTGCCTGGGAGCTGCGGTGGGGCGGAGACGTGGGTGGCGGGGGCGATGGGCGGTGTGCGACGGGCGGTGAGGGGAACCGCTGTGCGGATCCTCGTCTGTATCCACTATCCAGCCAACCAGAAAGTTCCGGAAAGTTCGGTTGCGCGGACGACTACCCTCGGCAGGCATGAGCGATCAGCGCGAAGAGCGCCACCAGCATTTTGAAACCCGTGCCATCCACGCAGGTCAGGAGCCTGATGAGGCGACCGGTGCGGTGGTACCTCCCATCTACCAGGTGTCCACGTACAAGCAGGACGGTGTGGGCGGGCTCCGCGGCGGCTACGAGTACAGCCGCAGCGCCAACCCGACCCGTACCGCCCTCGAAGAGAACCTCGCAGCCCTGGACGGCGGCCGCCGCGGCCTCGCCTTCGCCTCCGGCCTCGCCGCCGAGGACTGCCTGCTGCGGACCCTGCTGACCCCGGGCGACCATGTCGTCATCCCCAATGACGCCTACGGCGGCACGTTCCGTCTCATCTCCAAGGTCGTCGAGCGCTGGGGCGTGGAGTGGTCGGTGGCCGACACCTCCGACCCGCAGGCCGTGCGCGCCGCACTGCGGCCCCGTACGAAGGCGATCTGGGTGGAGACGCCCAGCAACCCGCTGCTCGGGATCACCGACATCGCGGCGCTCGCCGCCGTCGCCCGGGACGCCGGGGTCAAGCTCGTCGTCGACAACACCTTCGCGAGCCCCTACCTCCAGCAGCCGCTCGCCCTCGGCGCCGATGTGGTGGTCTACTCCACGACCAAGTACATGGGCGGGCACTCGGATGTGGTCGGTGGCGCCCTGGTCGTCAACGACGACACCCTGGGTGAGGAACTCGCCTACCACCAGAACGCGATGGGCGCGGTCAGCGGCCCGTTCGACGCCTGGCTGGTGATGCGCGGCATCAAGACGCTCGCCGTCCGTATGGACCGGCACAGCGCCAACGCGGAGCGGATCGCGGAGCTGCTGAGCTCCCACAACAAGGTGACCCAGGTCTACTACCCGGGGCTGGCCGAGCACCCGGGCCACGACGTGGCCACCAAGCAGATGCGGTCCTACGGCGGCATGGTGTCGTTCCGGGTCGCGGGCGGCGAGCAGGAAGCGGTCGAGGTCTGCAACCGGGCCAAGCTGTTCACCCTCGGTGAGTCGCTGGGCGGCGTCGAGTCGCTGATCGAGCACCCGGGGCGGATGACGCACGCCTCGACGGCCGGGTCGCTGCTGGAGGTCCCCGGCGACCTCGTGCGCCTCTCGGTCGGCATCGAGTCCGTCGACGACCTGCTGGCCGACCTGGCACAGGCGTTGGGCTGACGGCACCAGCGCCGGCCCTGCCGTTCACCACCCCTCCGTGCGAGGGGTGGTGTGGGCCGGCGGGGGCAGCCACGGCTGGGTCGTGGCTGCCCAGACCAGTGCCGCCAGCACGAGGAGCGCGAGCAGCCGGCCGAGGCGCCGTGCCCGCCTGCGGTGGATCATCAGCCGCCGGCCGCGGGCGGTGGCGCGCGCGGCCAGATCGGTCGGTACGAGCGGATGCGGTCCGGCCAGCATCCGCCGTACCTCGGTCTCCTTGCGGTCGGCGGGACTCATGGGGCGGTGGGTTCCGGTGTGGTTCCCGGTGCCGGTGCGGAGTCCGCTTCCGGGAACGGGGCCGGTCCGGGGCGGCGGCTGCGCATCTCCCCGAGGGCGTGCAGGCACAGCGCGTGCACCCGCTCGGCGGGCAGGCCGAGTTGGGCGGCGGTCTGTTCCTCGGCCACGCCCTCGTGGAACCGCAGGACGAGCACCAGCCGCTCCTGCGGGGACAGCCGGTCCAGCAGCCCGCCGCGCGGCCGGCGGTGGCGCCGGGCGGTGTGCGCGAAGACGGCGGCCAGCTCCCGGCGGGTGTGCGCGTACGGATCGTCGCCGCGCAGCCGGTCCCAGTCGGCGTACGTCCGCGACAGCGCCCGGAGCAGCAACTCCTCGGCGGCCGGGGCGGGCCGGGTGGCGGGCTCGCCGGTCAGCAGGGTGGCGGTGTGCAACAGCCGGCCCGCCGCGCCCGCCACGAACCGCTCGAACTCCCGGGCGCGGCGGCGCTCCTGCTCCGGCCGCCGCTCTCGCACCGCGCCTCCCGGATGACGGACGCACGACTCCTGGGCTCCTATAGCACGGCAGTACGGCCGGCCGGTCAAGAGGCGGGACGGGCCGGGCGGCCTCGCCGGGGCGAGCTCCGGGCCCGCGTCACGTCAGCCGGTGCGCCGGCGTCAGGACGTCGGGCCGGCCGGCGTCAAGGACGCGGTGATGTCGCAGAGGGAGGCGTTGAAGCGCGTCAGGAGTGTGGTGAAGGCGGCGCGCTCCTCCTCGGACCACTGCTCCGTCACCAGGGCCATCAGCGCACGGCGCGAGGTGCGCACCTCCTCCAGACGGGCGTGCCCGCGCTCGGACAGCTGGAGCACCACGGCGCGGCCGTCCTCGGGGTGGGTGGCGCGGCTGACCAGACCGGAGTCGACCAGCGGGGCGACCTGCCGGGTGACCGTCGAGGAATCGATGCCCATACCGGCGGCCAGGGCCTTGACCCCCATCGGGCCTTCCTGGTCCAGGCGGTTGAGCAGCAGATACGCGGCGCGGTCCATGGAGTTGCGCGCCTGTCCGACGCCGCCGAGCCGGCTCTGTTCTGCACGGCGGGCGAAGACGGCCACTTGGTGCTGTAGCGCGTCGAGGAGAGCGGGGTCGGTGTGGGTCGTCATGTCCGAAGAGGTGGGCATGGCCGGGAGCTCGCTTCGGTGGAAGTGCGTATGGATGGGAGGACAGCGTACGCGGACCCGGCGCGGAGCGTACCTGCGCTGCCCATTCCGATAACGCCCCGTAGCCCCGGGCGGTCGTACGGGGCGCCGCCGTACCCCCGCCCGCCGCGTGCCTGATCACCATTCGGGCAGAAAAGGCCCTCCGGTGGGCGAACTGCGAGACTGGCGGCATGGCCGACCACACGCCGCGCACGCCGCAGGAGACCGCCGCCGCCGCCGCGCTTCCCGCGGAGGGTCCGGCGGCCGCGATCACGGTCGATGACATCCGGGCGGCGCACAAGATGCTCTCCGGTGTCTCCCGGGCCACCGCGATGGAGGGCAGCCGCTATCTGTCCGGGCTGGTCGGCGCGCCCGTGCATCTGAAGTGCGAGAACCTCCAGCGCACCGGCTCCTTCAAGATCCGTGGCGCGTACGTACGGATCGCCGGGCTCTCGGCACAGGAGCGGGCGGCCGGTGTGGTGGCCGCGAGCGCGGGCAACCACGCCCAGGGTGTGGCGCTGGCGGCGTCCCTGCTGGGGGTGCGCTCGACGGTGTTCATGCCGGTCGGCGCCCCGTTGCCGAAGGTGGCCGCCACCCGTGAATACGGGGCGGAGGTACGGCTCCAGGGCCATGTGGTGGACGAGACGCTGGCCGCCGCCCAGGACTACGCGCGCGAGACCGGTGCGGTCTTCATCCACCCCTTCGACCACCACGACATCATCGCCGGGCAGGGCACGGTCGGGCTGGAGATTCTCGAACAGTGCCCGGAGGTACGGACCATCGTCGTCGGGGTCGGCGGCGGCGGGCTGGTGGCCGGGATCGGGCTCGCGGTGAAGGCGCTGCGGCCGGATGTGCGGGTCGTCGGGGTGCAGGCGGCGGGTGCGGCCTGCTATCCGCCGTCGCTGGCGGCCGGGCGTCCGGTGGCGATCGAGGGGCTGTCGACGATGGCCGACGGCATCAAGGTCGGGCGGCCCGGCGAGGTGACCTTCGGGATGGTCGAGGAGCTGGTGGACGAGGTCCGTACGGTCACCGAGGACCAGCTCTCCAGTGCGCTGCTGCTGTGTCTGGAGCGGGCCAAGCTGGTGGTGGAGCCGGCCGGGGCGAGCCCGGTGGCGGCGCTGCTCGCCGACCCGGAGTCCTTCGAGGGGCCGGTGGTCGCGGTGCTGTCCGGCGGCAATGTCGACCCGCTGCTGATGCAGCGCATCCTGCGGCACGGGATGGCCGCCGGCGGGCGCTATCTCTCGCTGCGGCTGCGGCTGACGGACCGGCCGGGGGCGCTGGCAACGCTGCTGGGGGTGCTGTCGGTGGCCGATGCGAACGTCCTCGATGTGGGCCATGTGCGTACGGATCCGCGGCTCGGTCTGACCGAGGTCGAGGTGGAGCTGCATCTGGAGACCAAGGGGCCGGCGCACTGCGGCGAACTGCGGGCGGCGCTGCGCGAGGCGGGGTACTTCGTCACGGAGTGAGCCTGCCGCGACGGATGCGGCAAAAGGGATGGGGCCATGGGGCGTCACGGGTATACCGTGGCGCCCCACACGCGTCGGCGGACGTCCGTTTCCCTCCGCTTCCCTACGCCCCCGCGCGGGAAAATCAGCAAACTGTATCGCGATGTATCGCGTCTGTGGCGTAGCATCCCGACTGCGGGGTGCCGGTGCGTCATGGCGCCCCGTTGCGGACAAATGCCCACAGAGCAGGCATAGACCGCCAACCGTAATATTCGACCTGGAACTGACCCAAGTCATGGGAGTACCCCTATGCCAGGCGCCATTTACGCCGAAGGTCTGGTCAAGACCTTCGGCGACGTGAGGGCACTGGACGGCGTCGACCTCGACGTCCCCGAAGGAACCGTCCTCGGAATGCTCGGCCCCAACGGTGCCGGCAAGACCACCGCCGTACGGGTCCTGACGACCCTGCTCCAGCCCGACCGGGGCAAGGCGGTGGTCGCCGGGATCGATGTGCTGGCCCACCCCGACAAAGTGCGGCGCTCCATAGGTCTGTCCGGCCAATTCGCCGCCGTCGACGAGTACTTGACCGGCCGCGAGAACCTGATGATGGTCGGCCAGCTCTACCAGATGAGCGGGCGCGACGCGAAGCGCCGAGCCGCTGAACTGCTGGAACGCTTCCATCTCGGCGATGCCGCGGACCGCACCGCCAAGACCTACTCCGGCGGTATGCGCCGCCGGCTCGACCTCGCGGCCGCATTGGTCGTCAGCCCGCCCGTGATGTTCATGGACGAGCCGACCACCGGCCTGGACCCCCGTAACCGCCAGGGTCTGTGGGACGTCATCCAGGAACTGGTCGCCGGCGGTACGACCCTGCTGCTCACCACGCAGTATCTGGAGGAGGCCGACCACCTGGCCCACGACATATGCGTCGTCGACCACGGCAAGGTCATCGCCCGCGGCACCTCCGACCAGCTCAAGGCACGCACCGGCGGCGAGCGCGTCGAGGTCGTCGTGCACGCTCCCGAGCACCTCACGGTCGCCGACGAGGTCCTGCGCGGCTTCGGCAAGGGCGAGGGCACCGTCGAACCGCACACCCGCAAGCTCACGATCCCGGTGACGGGCGGCGCCAAGCTGCTCGCCGAGGTCATCCGCGAACTGGACCTCCGCGGTGTGGAGATAGATGACATCGGGCTGCGCCGCCCGACCCTCGACGATGTGTTCATCTCGCTGACCGGCCACGCCGCCGAGACCGCGGACGCCAACGGCAACGGCGCGGACGCCGCGGACGCCGGCCCGGCCGACGGGGGCTCCGTCGGCAGGCAGAAGAAGCGCAGGAAGGCCGGAGCGCCGGCCGACGCCCTCGACGCGGACGTGACGACCGACAAGGAGGGCGTGAAGTGACCACGGTGACCGAAGCGGCCGACACCGCCCCCGTCCAGCCCCCGCGGCCGCGCGGCGGCTTCAGCCGGTCCGTACGCGACTCCCTGGTGGTCGCCAAGCGCAATCTGATACGGATGCTGCGCATTCCCGAAGTGGTGATCTTCGGGCTGATCCAGCCGATCATGTTCGTGGTGCTGTTCACGTACGTCTTCGGCGGTTCCATCAACATCCCCGGCGCCCCCGTGGGCGACGCCCAGGCGTATCGCGAGTTCCTGATGGCCGGGATCTTCGCGCAGACGGTCACCTTCGCCACGGCCGGTGCCGGCGCGGGTATCGCCGACGACATGCACAAGGGCCTCATCGACCGGTTCCGGTCGCTGCCGATGTCCCGGGGTGCGGTGCTCACCGGACGGACCCTCGCCGACCTCGTGCAGACCGCGCTGACGCTGGTGGTGCTGGCGATCGTCGCGCTGCTGATCGGCTGGCGCACCCACGAGAGCCTCGCCGAGGTGCTGGCCGGCTTCGCGCTGCTGCTCCTGCTCGGCTACGCCTTCTCGTGGATCGGCGCGCTCATCGGCCTCTCGGTGCGCACGCCCGAGGCGGCCACCTCCGGCGGGCTGATCTGGCTCTTCCCGCTGACCTTCATCTCGAATGCGTTCGTGCCGGTCAACGGCATGCCGGCGTTCCTCCAGCATGTCGCGGAGTGGAACCCGTTCAGTGCGACGGTGGCCGCCGCCCGGGAGCTGTTCGGCAACACCATCGACCGGGTGCCGAAGTCGGTGACCGGTGCCTGGCCGATGGAGCATCCGGTGGTGGCCTCGGTGATCTGGTCCCTGCTGATCATCGCGGTCTTCCGGACGCTGGCCGTCCGCAAATACCGGTCGGCCGCGGCCTGAGCGGGCGGAACGGCCCCCGGCGGGCCCTGCGGCTCAGGGCGCAGGGGAGCCGGGCGGCGTACGGCCCGGCGGTGTCCAGCGGTGTCCAGCACGGCGAAGCGGCCCGGAGCATCACGCTCCGGGCCGCTTCGACGTCTGCGGTGTCTCGGCCTCAGCCCGTGTACGGCTTGGCGTCGAGGATCTTCACGGTCGCCTTCTTGCCGTTGGGGAGCTCGTACTCCGCCTCGGCGCCGACCTTCTTGCCGTTCACGCCGGTGCCCAGCGGCGACTGGGGGGAGTAGGTCTCGATGTCCGAGCTCGCGTACTCCCGGGAGGCCAGAAGGAACGACAGCGTGTCGTCCGGGTCCCCGTCGAACGCGATGGTGACGACCATGCCGGGAGCGACCACGCCGGTCTCGGCAGGGGCCTCGCCGACCTTCGCGGTCTGGAGCAGCTGGGTGAGCTGGCGGACGCGCAGCTCCTGCTTGCCCTGCTCTTCCTTGGCCGCGTGGTACCCGGCGTTCTCCTTCAGGTCACCTTCCTCGCGGGCGGCCGCGATCTTTTCGGTGATCTCGGCGCGTGCGGGACCAGACAGGTGCTCCAGCTCGGCCTTGAGCTGGTCATACGCCTCCTGGGTAAGCCAGGTGACGTTCTCGCTGGTCTGGGTCACAGGTGCTCCTCGTCGGTACTGGGGATAAATCAAACGCCCTACCAGGAAGGTTTGCGCCTTCACAGGTGGGCGAAACCACGAGCCTAACAATTCCGGCACAAAACGGGGAAGAGGAAATTCACAGCGACCGCACAGCAGCGCATCATCCCTGCTCAGAGGCGGTTACGACACGCCCTGTGCCGGCTGTGGCCTAGGCGACACGGGTGGGGCGGGCGGTGCGGTTGACGCGGCTGGTGGGGGTGTGACCGGCGGGCCGGCGGGGGTGTACGGAGGCGTGTGGGGCGGGCGGTAGTGGCGTGAGGGGCCGGGTGGTCGGCGGTGGGGCTCGCGGGGGGGGGGGGGCGGGCCGTCGGTGGCGGTGGCGCGGTGGCGGGGTCAGCCCGTACCGGACGTCGTGCAGCCGACGAGCACGGCATTGGTCGCCCGCTTGGTCGTCCGCAGCGTGACCTCGGTGTCCACCTGGCCCGTGCGCTGGTCGACGGTGATGTCCTTACGGCCGACCTCGGAGCCGTCCTCGGCCTGCGAGCGGAGCGTGCACACGCCCTTGGCGTCGGTGTCCTTGACGACTTCGAGATGGACCTTGACGGCGTGGTCGGAGACCGCGTCCCAGGCGATCACACGGCCGCTGAGGTCCTGCCCCGTGATGTAGGAGACACCGGACCAGCCGATCACGCCCAGCAGCGCGACGCCGAGCACCGCGCCGATGATCTTGAGCTTGCGGTCCGCGCGCTGATCCGCGGAACGGCCGTAGCGTCCGTCGGGGAGCCCGTCGCGCACCGCGGTCATGATCAATCCTCCTGGATACGGGGACCTCACTCATGAACCCCCGGGGGGTCCCCGCCCCTGGGAATACAGCGCCCCCTCGCTTCGGTCACTATAGGAGGCATCTTCTCCGGCCCTTCATTGAGGATCGAGTCTTGACTGAGCAGCTGCGATTGATGGCGGTTCACGCCCACCCCGACGACGAGTCGAGCAAGGGTGCGGCCACCATGGCCAAGTACGTGTCCGAGGGGGTGGACGTGCTGGTCGCCACCTGCACAGGCGGTGAGCGAGGATCCATCCTCAACCCCAAGCTCCAGGGCGATCCGTATATCGAGGAGAACATCCACGAGGTACGGAAGAAGGAAATGGACGAGGCCCGGGAGATCCTGGGCGTCAAGCAGGAGTGGCTGGGCTTTGTCGACTCCGGGCTGCCCGAGGGCGACCCGCTGCCGCCGCTGCCCGACGGCTGCTTCGCTTTGCAGGACGTCGAGGCGGCGGCTGAGCCCCTCGTCCGCCTGATCCGGACGTTCAAGCCGCAGGTCATCACGACCTACGACGAGAACGGCGGCTATCCGCACCCGGACCACATCATGACCCACAAGATCACGATGGTGGCCTTCGAGGCGGCCGGCGACCCGGAGAAGTACCCCGAGGCCGGTGAGCCCTGGCAGCCCCAGAAGCTCTATTACAACCAGGGCTTCAACCGCCCCCGTACGGTCGCGCTGCACGAGGCGCTGCTGGCGCGCGGGATGGACTCGCCCTACGGCGAGTGGCTGGAGCGCTGGAAGCAGTTCGAGCAGCGTGAGCGCACGCTGACCACTTATGTCCCGTGCGATGAGTTCTTCGAGATCCGTGACAAGGCGCTGATCGCCCACGCCACCCAGATCGACCCCGACGGCGGGTGGTTCCGGGTGCCGATGGACATCCAGCGCGAGGTCTGGCCGACGGAGGAGTACGAGCTCGCGAAGTCGCTCGTGGACACTTCCCTCCCCGAGGACGACCTCTTCGCGGGCATCCGCAACAATTGACCCCATGATGAGCGCGACCAGCACCCTCGCCCTGACGCACTTCGTCACCCTTGCCGACAGCTTCGACAAGAACAAGGTGACCCCCGGCGTCCTCGGCTTCATCGTCTTCGCGGTCATCGGCGGCGCCGTGTGGCTGCTGATGAAGTCCATGAACAAGCACATGAAGAAGGTGGACTTCGAGGAGCAGCCGGAGGGCGGCGAGGCAGGCACCACCGCCTCCGCCGCCGCGCCGGCGGCCGAGCCGAAGACCAGCTGAGCGCGGGGCCTGCCGGTCCGCCCACGACGAGGACCGCTCGGCCCACGGGCCGGCCGCTCCGTGCGGACCGGTCGCTCCGTGGAGCCCCGGTGGTCCGCAGAGACCGGGTGGCGGTCGACGGCCGGCCGATGGACACGGCCGGCTGACCGGCCCGGCGGCTCGTCGGTCCGAGCGGCCGGCGAGCCGGGCCCGCGCGCCGTCGGGGCGTCACCGCGCACGTCCGCGGCGGTGCGCCCCGGCGTACCCGGCATCGCTTCCTGCATCTCCGGCATCGCTCCCGGCCCGCCCTGCCGTCACTCCGCGTCGGCCGGGGCGATCAGCACGCCCATGACCTCGCGCGCATGGCGGTTCGGCACCATGCCCAGCCGCCAGGCCTGCCAGCCCGACTCCGGCTCCACCCCGCGCTCCAGCAGCAGCGCGAACGCCTCCGCGCAGTCCTCCAGCTTGGCGTCGCGGGTCGCATGCTTCTCCCGGACCAGCTGCGCCAGCTCCTCCTGGGCGACGGCCGTACCCACCACGGAACCGCCCGGTGAGGCGAGCGGCAGCAGCGTGCAGCGCAGGAACCGCGCCCAGTCCTCACCGCGCCGATCGCCGTAGCCGGCGAAGAGCCGCGCCGCCTCGTCGGCCAGCTCCAGGGCCTGCGCCGCCCGGCCGTTGCCGGCATCGATGATCAGCAACTCCAGGCAGGACCACGCCTCCCCGTGGGGCACCCCGATCCGCTGGAAGTCCTTACGGGCGTCCTGAAGCAGCTGCCGGGCGAAGCCGCTGTTGCGCAGCGACCCGGTCTGCTCGGCCCGCAGATCGCGGGTGACCCGGCCGGAATGATGCCGGGCGCAGGCGAGTCCGTAGCCGTCCTGCATCCGGCTGAACATCGTCCGGGACCGCTCCAGCTGCCGCAGCGCCGCATCGCGTTCGCCGCGCTCCTCCAGAGCCTGGCCCAGGTAGTACATCGTCCAGGCCTCACCGCGGGCGTCCTCGTGCTGGTGGTGCAGTGGCAGCGCCTGCCGCAGCTGGTCCACCGCGGGCCCCGGATCGCCGTCCACCAGCCGGGCGCGCGCCAGCTGCGTCATCGCCCAGGCCTCACCGCGCTCGTCGTGCGTCCGGCCGTAGAGCTCCATCGCCGCCTGAAGGGCCTGCTCCGCGGCCGGTACATCGCCCCTGCGCAGATGTACCTGGCCGAGCTGGAAGTGCGCCCAGGCCTGGCCGTGCACGCTCTCGCTCTCCTCGTGGAGCTCCAGCGCCTCGCGCAGCATGGCGACGGCGTCCGCGAGCTGTGCGCGGTCGCGCTCCACCGCGGCCAGGGCGTGCAGCGTCCACGCCCGGTCACCGTGCATATCCGCGCCGGACTGGAGCTCCAGCGCCTCACGGAGCTTGGCCGAGGCCTCGGTGAGATGGCCCTGCTGTTGGAGCGTGATGCCCAGATCCCGCAGCGCACGGGCGGCACCCGCCGGATGCTGTGCCTCGAAATACAGATCCACCACCGACGACAGGGTCGTCCGCGCCTTGTCCAGCTCGCCGAGCTGCCGGGCCGCCACACCCGTACGCCACTGCACCGAGCGGACCAGCAGCCCCTGCCCGACGGCCCGGGTCAGCTCGCTCAGCTCGCCCAGCCGGTAAAGATCGCCGCGCAGCAGGCAGTAGTCGGCCAGCGCGCCCAGCAGATGCGAGACCGCTGCCTGGTCCACGCCGTGATCGGCATGGCGCAACGCGGAGGTGATGAAGCTGCTCTCGTCGTCCAGCCACTGGAGGGCCGCGTCCAGGGAGGTGAAGCCGTGCGATCCGAAGCGGTCGGCACGGGTGGACGTCCGGCCGTCGACCAGCCGGATGACCGAGTCGGCCAGCTCCGCATAGCCACGGATCAGCCGCTCCTGGGCCGCGCCGCGCTCGCCCGGCTCCTCCTCGTCCACCAGCCGGGCATGCGCGAAGCTGTGCACCAGGGCATGCAGGCGGTAGCGCTCGCCGCGGACATGCTCGATCAGCCCCGCGCGGGCCAGCGTCGTCAGCTGCCGGGCCGCCTCGGCCTGTTCGACGCCCAGCAGCGCCGCCGAGGCCGCCGCCCCCAGGCTCGCCCGGCCCACCAGCGCCAGCCGGCGCAGCAGCCGACGGGCCGTCTCCGACTGGTCGCAGTAGCGCAGCCACAGGGCCCGCTCCACCGGCGACCGCTCCTCGTGGGCCGCGAGATCCGTGGCCAGCGCGGCGGGGGTGCGCGTACCGAGCGAGGAGCCCGCCACCCGCAGCGCCAGCGGCAGCCCGGCGCACAGCTCGGAGATCTTGTCGATCGCCCGCGAGTCGTACGGACCGGCCGCGTCCGGGGCCTCGCCGCCACCCGCGGCGGTGGCCCGCAGCAGCTCCTCGGTGCCCGCGGTGTCCAGTGGTCCCACCGGCAGCTGATGCACCCATGCCTGGAGGTCCTCGGGCAGCTCCAGCGGCGTACGGGAGGTGACCAGCACCAGGCTGTCGGACCGCTCCGGCACCAGCGTGCGTACCTGCTCCGCATCCGCGGCATCGTCCAGCAGCACCGTCACCGGCAGACCGGTCAGATGGTGGTGATACAGCTCGGCGAGCCGTTTGACCTGCTGTTCCTGGGACGGCCGCTCGCGGAACAGCAGCTGCTCGCGCGGCGCGCCCAGCCGGTTGAGCAGATGCAGCAGCGCGTCCCGGGTGGGGAGCGGTACCTCACCGGGGGTGTCACTGCGCAGATCCACCACACACGCGCCACGGAACTGATCGCGCAGCTGGTGGGTGGCCCGCACCGCCAGCGCCGTCCGGCCCGACCCCGGCTCGCCGTGCAGCACCACCACCGTCGGCTTGGTCTCCGTGCTCGCACGGGCCGCCTGCACCCACTGAGCGATCTGCGTCAGCTCAGCCCGACGCCCCGCGAACGGGACGTCCGGGCACGGAAGTTGGGCGAACGAATGCTCCAGTACGGACCGCTGACGGGCCGCCGCGCTGCGGTCCGCGCCGCGCAACTGCGGCCCACGGGTGGACGTCGAGGCGGCCGGCTGGGATGCCGTGCCGCCGCCGCGGGCCGCTGCCGTCAGCATCCGCTGCTGATCCAGGAACGGACGGATGCCCCGCACCTCCAGCGCCGTCAGCCACTGAAGCCGCAGCTGCTGGGCCCCGCCCGGCTGGCCGCGCTTCCCGGCTTCCTGGTGGGCCGCCGGCCAGTGTCCCGCGGTCAGCTTCAGGACCGTGGCCGCCGCCCCCGCCACCACCACGACCGCCCCTACGCCCAGCGCCGCGCCCGCGCCCGTGCCGTACGCGAGGTCCGCGCCGCAGGCCGCCACCGCCGCCGCGGCCGTCGCCACCGCGGGGGTCCCCAGCTCCTTGCGGGAGAGCCGCCGGCCCAGCGAGGGCTGACCGGCGGCCGCCTCGTCCAGCGCCCGCACATACGCGGAGTACTCCTCGGCGGCGCTGCCCGCCAGCTCCTCCAGCGCCGAGCGTGCCCTGCTGAGCAGTGTGTCCCCGTCGAGCCGCCCGCCCGAGCGCCGTACCTCTTCCTCGACCGCCCTGGTCAACAGCGCTTCCGCTTCCGCCCGGTGGCCGTCGCGCAGCACAGCCAGTGAGCCCGGCATGCCCATCCCCCTCCAGCAGTTCCAGCAGTCTCCGGCGGTGATCGTCGCCGCACGCACAGTGTTCCGCGTCCGCGCGGATTCCGGCAGGGCTGTGGACAACTCCCTCCGCTCCCGGCTCACCGGCCCCCCTTGGGAGAGGATGGACCCATGCCGAACCGCCTGGCTCATGAGACTTCCCCGTATCTGCTCCAGCACGCCGACAACCCGGTCGACTGGTGGCCCTGGTCCGCCGCCGCGTTCGAGGAGGCCCGGCGGCGTGGTGTGCCGGTGCTGCTCAGCGTGGGCTACAGCTCGTGCCACTGGTGCCATGTGATGGCGCACGAGAGCTTCGAGGACCCGGCCACCGCCGAGGTGCTCAACGAGCACTTCGTGGCCGTCAAGGTCGACCGGGAGGAGCGCCCGGACGTCGACGCCGTCTACATGGAGGCCGTACAGGCCGCCACCGGCCAGGGCGGCTGGCCCATGACGGTCTTCCTCACGCCCGACGCCGAGCCGTTCTACTTCGGTACGTACTTCCCGCCCGAGCCCCGCCACGGCATGCCGTCCTTCGGGCAGATCCTCGACGGGGTGCGCAACGCCTGGGCCGACCGCCGCGACGAGGTCGGTGAGGTCGCCGGACGGATCGTCGCCGACCTGGCCGGACGTTCCCTGACCGGGGCGCTGCCCGCGGACCGGCGGCCGCCGGGCCCCGAGGAACTGCACGGCGCCCTGATGGGGCTGACCCGTGACTTCGACGCGGTGCACGGCGGATTCGGTGGCGCGCCCAAGTTCCCGCCGTCCATGGTGCTGGAATTCCTGCTCCGCCACTACGCGCGCACCGGGTCCGCCGGGGCCCTGGAAATGGTGCAGGCGACCGGCGCTGCGATGGCCCGGGGAGGCATCTACGACCAGCTCGGCGGCGGTTTCGCGCGCTATGCGGTGGACGCCACCTGGACCGTGCCGCACTTCGAGAAGATGCTCTACGACAACGCCCTGCTGTGCCGGACCTACGCGCATCTGTGGCGGTCCACCGGCTCGGACCTGGCCCGCCGGATCGCCGTCGAGACCGCCGACTTCATGGTCCGCGAGCTCCGTACCGACCAGGGCGGCTTCGCCTCCGCACTGGACGCGGACAGCGATGACGGCACCGGGAAGCACGTCGAGGGCGCCTACTACGTCTGGACGCCCGAGCAGCTGCGCGCCGTACTGGGCGACGAGGACGCGGAGTTCGCCGCCACCTGCTTCGGCGTCACCGAGGAGGGCACCTTCGAGGAGGGCGCCTCGGTCCTCCAACTCCCGGACACCGAGGACCTGGTGGACGCCGAACGGGTGGTCTCCGTCAAGCGGCGGCTGCTCGCGGCGCGGGAGGAGCGGCCGCGCCCGGGGCGGGACGACAAGGTCGTCGCCTCCTGGAACGGGCTGGCCATCGCCGCGCTCGCCGAAACCGGTGCCTACTTCGACCGGCCGGACCTCATCCAGGCCGCCACCGACGCCGCCGACCTGTTGGTCCGCGTCCACATGGACTGGCACGCCCGGCTGCACCGCACCTCCCGCGACGGCACCCCCGGCGCCAACTCCGGCGTCCTGGAGGACTACGCCGATGTCGCGGAGGGCTTCCTCACCCTGGCCTCGGTCACCGGGGAGGGCGTCTGGGTGGAGTTCGCCGGATTCTTCCTGGACACCGTGCTGCTCCAGTTCACCGCCGAGGACGGCGCGCTCTACGACACCGCGGCCGACGCCGAGGCACTGATCCGCCGCCCCCAGGACCCGACCGACAACGCGACGCCCTCCGGGTGGACCGCGGCGGCCGGTGCCCTGCTCTCGTATGCGGCGCTCACCGGCAGCGGTCTCCACCGGGACGCCGCGGAGCGGGCCCTGGGCATCGTCACCGCGCTCGCCGGGCGGGCCCCGCGCTTCATCGGCTGGGGCCTGGCCGTCGCCGAGGCCGCACTGGACGGGCCGCGCGAGGTCGCGGTCGTCGGCCCGCAGGGCGATCCGGCCACCGTCGCGCTGCACCGCGCCGCGCTGCTCGGCACCGCCCCGGGGGCGGTCGTCGCGCTGGGTGTCCCCGGGACCGACGAGGTACCGCTCCTCCAGGACCGCCCCCTGGTGGACGGCCAACCGGCCGCCTACGTCTGCCGCCACTTCACCTGCGAGCGGCCGACCACCGACCCGGAGGAGCTGACCGAGCGCCTCCGGGGGTGATCATCTTCCGGTGAACGGGCCCGGCCCGGCCCACGGTTCACGGCGCTTCCGCGGCGGCGGCCCCCTGGGAGGTACGGCACAGCGGCCGTCCCAGGGGGCCGCCGCCGGGCCCTGGGGCCAGCGACGGAATGGCCCCGGACGTGCGCGTCAAGTTCTGGCCTCGCACGCCCGGCTGTACGGCATTACGGCATCGAGCAGGCGCCGCGCGCCTTGCGCGAGCTTGCCGAAGGGCGCCATCTGGGCGCCGTCCTGGTGGAGTTGTGAGGACCCGGCCCCGGGACGCGGTGGCGGAGCCGAGGCAACCGGCCACTGTCAGAGGCCGGTTGTAGCCTCGCAGAGTGACGAACTTGCTCAAGAAGCGATCCCTCGTCCAGGAAGCCGCGGCGCTGCGGGCCGGCACCGAAGACCCCGTCGACGCGGTCCACCGCACCTGCGACCGCATCGACGCCGTCGATCCGGAGGTGCGGGCCTTCGTGGCGGAGACGGGGCGGCGTACGCGGCTCCTGAAGGCGGCGCGTCGGGCGGCCGCCGCTGTGCGGGACCCCGTCGGCCGGCCCGTCCTCCATGGCGTCCCCGTGGGCATCAAGGACATCGTGCGGGTCGACGGACTGCCCACCCGCGCGGGCTCGGCGCTGCCGCCCGAGGTGCTCGGCGGCCGGCAGGCCGGCGTCGTCGACCGGCTGTGTGCCGCCGGTGCGCTGATCGCCGGAAAGACCGTCACCGCGGAGTTCGCGGTCACCGCCCCGGGCCCGACCCGCAATCCGCACAACCCGGCGCATACGCCCGGCGGTTCGAGCAGCGGTTCGGCGGCCGCGGTCGCCGCCGGGATGGTGCCGCTGGCCATCGGGACACAGACCGTCGGCTCGATGATCCGGCCCGCCGCGTACTGCGGAGTGGTCGGCTTCAAACCGTCCTACGGGCGGATACCGGTCGACGGAGTGATCCCCAACGCCGCGAGCTTCGACACCCTCGGCTGCTACGCCACGGACGTGGCGGGTGTCGCCCTGGCGGCGTCGGTGCTGGTCGACGGATGGCGACCGGAGGCCGTGGTGGGGCCCGGGCCGCGCCCGGTACTGGGCGTGTCGGCCGGTCCCTACCTGGAGCGCGCCGACGACGCGGCGCTGCGCGCCTTCGAGGAGCAGCAGGAGCTGCTGCGATCCGCCGGGTACACCGTCCACGAGGTGCCGGTGATGGACGACTTCGAGCAGATCGTCGAGCAGCTGTTCACGATGAACCGCTATGAAGTCGCCCGTGCGCACCGGGACTGGTTCGCCCGCTTCGGCGACCGCTACCGCCGGCAGACCACGGCGGCCATCCAGGAAGGCCGGACGATCGGGGACGCCGCCTACGAGGCGGCCCGAATACGGCGTCATGCCTTCCGCGCCCGGCTCGCGGCGGACCGCGCCGCGGCCGGTGTCGACCTGTGGATCGCCCCGTCGGCCACCGGTCCCGCGCCTGCCGGTCTCACCACTACCGGCACCTCGATCATGTGCCTGCCGTGGAGCAACGCCGGGCTGCCGGCCATCAGCCTGCCCGCCGGCCGCGCCCCCAACGGCCTGCCGCTCGGCCTCCAACTCATCGGCGGATCCGGCACGGACGAAGAACTGCTCCAGGGGGCAACGGGAATCGAGCACGTACTCAACGGAGAGGCGCGGAAGAGGGACGTACTCAACCGGGGCGCGGGGGACGGGGATGTGGCGGCCGGCGACGGCGCACGGGTCGACGGCGGCGGAAGGAACGACGGCGGCGGACGGAACGGCGGAGACCGACGCGACGACGGCGGGCCGGCCCCGGACGGCCCCGCCCTCAGAGCGTGAGGCCCCGCGCCAGCACATCCATCGTCCGGTGGATCAGCGCCTCCAGTTCGGTGTGCTGACCGCCCGCGACCCAGTGCAGCATCGCCTCCTGGAGCGCGGCCAGGACCGCGGCGCTGATCACCCGCAGCTCCAGGTCGTCGGCCGGGCGGCCGGTGCGCTCCGCCAGCACCGCGCTGATCAACGCGGTGTCCCGGGCGTTGTTCTCCGCCGTACGGCCCCGGATGGCGGGTACGTCACGGACCAGCCGGATGCGCTGGACGAGTTCGCCGCGGTCCGCGGCGGTGAGCTCGCGCAGTGCCTCGACCGCGACCCGCCGCATCGATTCGACCATCGGCTCGTCCGCGGGACGGGCCCGCAGTCCCGCCTCCAGCACGGTGTCGTACTCGTCCGTGAGCACGATGTCTTCCTTGGTCGGGAAGTAGCGGAAGACCGTGCTCGGCGAGACATCGGCGGCCTCGGCGATCTGGTCGATGGGGGTCGCGTCGTATCCCTGCTCCTCGAAGAGCCGGTAGGCGGCCCGTCGGATCGCCTCCCGGGTCTGGATCTTCTTCCGCTCCCGGAGCCCGATCTTCGGTGTTCCGGGCGGCGCGGTGGCAGGGGTACGTGCGGAAACCATGCGCAGCATTGTCGGGCATCGCGCGCCCAGGAGGCCACGCCCCGGCCCGTGCGGGACGGTGCCCCGGCCCGTGCGGGACGGCGCCCCGGACAGCGGCTTCGGTCGGCGGCGCGCTCAGTGCGGTCGCTGCGCTCAACACTCTCCGTGTTCGCAGCGCTGTCCGCGCCTTCCGTGCCCTCGGCGCTGTCAGTGGGGTGTGTCACGCTGGGGCGTGGGAATGATTACTGTGAGTGATTTATGGGGGTGGGGGCGTGCTCGGTGAAGGTCTCGATACGGCGCGTGGCCGCGGCCGGGAAGGCCGCGGCCACGGGGGGCGCGGGGATATCGGGCCGGTCGGCCGCTGGGGCGGGGCCTCAGGTGTGCGTATAAGCCACCAGGGAGATGCCGACGTAGTGCACGACGAAGGCCGCCAGGGTGAAGGAGTGGAAGACCTCGTGGAAGCCGAACCACCGGGGTGAGGGGTTGGGGCGCTTGAGGCCGTAGATCACGCCGCCGGCGCTGTAGAGCAGCCCGCCGACGATGACCAGGACGAGGACGGCGACGCCGCCGGTGCGCAGGAAGTCGGGCAGGAAGAAGACGGCGGCCCAGCCCATGGCGATGTAGCAGGGGGTGTAGAGCCAGCGTGGGGCGCCGACCCAGAAGACCCGGAAGATGATTCCGGCCAGTGCGGCCGCCCAGACGGCCCAGAGCAGTGTCTGTCCTCGGGAGCCGGGCATGAGCAGCATCGTCAGCGGCGTATAGGTGCCCGCGATGATCAGAAAGATATTGGCGTGATCGAGCCGGCGCAGTACGCCGTCGGCGCGCGGGCCCCAATTTCCGCGGTGGTAAAGGGCGCTGACCCCGAAGAGCAGGCAGGCGGTCAGGGTGTAGATGGCGCAGGCCAGGCGGCCGCGGGGGCTGTCGGCGAGGGCGGTGAGTATGACGCCGGAGAGGAGGACGGCGGGGAACATTCCGGCGTGCAGCCAGCCGCGGAGTTTGGGCTTGAGGGGCGCGGTCACGGCGGCGACCGCCGCGATCGCGGGCGGCGCGGAGGGGGGCTGGCTCTCGGCGGCGTCGGGCGCGGAAGTCATGGCGCAATGCTACCTACGCGACCGTAAGTTACGGATTGGTGCCGAAGTGGTGACGGTCACGAAAGCGCCCTCTGGACAGAACCCCATAACGGTCGGATGATCAAATGAGTGCCGTCGGCACCGGATGAGCGGTCACGAAGCATCCGGGTCGCAGCCCCCAAGGGGCAGACATCAAAAGAAGCGGATTTTCCCGGCCAAATCGGGCATAAATCTGTCCATACCCTCATCTAGGAGCGATCGTGGCGCGCGACAACGCGGCTCCCCCCGTCCTCACCCGTCATCAAGGACTCATCTCCTGGGTCGACGAGATCGCAGCGATCACCCAGCCCGACCGGGTCGTCTGGTGTGACGGCTCGGAGGCGGAGTACGAGCGTCTGTGCGAGGAGCTCGTCGACAAGGGCACGTTCAAGAAGCTCGACCCGATCAAGCGCCCCAACTCGTACTACGCGGCCTCCGACCCCTCGGACGTGGCGCGGGTCGAGGACCGCACCTTCATCTGCTCCGAGAAGGAGGAGGACGCCGGCCCGACGAACCACTGGAAGAACCCCGCCGAAATGCGCGAGATCTTCGCCGGTGAGCAGGGCATCTTCCGCGGTTCGATGCGCGGCCGGACGATGTACGTCGTCCCGTTCTGCATGGGCCCGCTCGGCTCTCCGCTCTCCGCGATCGGCGTGGAGATCACCGACTCCGCCTATGTCGCGGTCTCGATGCGCACCATGACGCGCATGGGTCAGCCGGTGCTCGACGAGCTCGGCGAGGACGGCTTCTTCGTCAAGGCGGTGCACTCGCTCGGTGCGCCCCTGGCCGAGGGTGAGGCCGATGTGCCGTGGCCGTGCAACTCCACCAAGTACATCTCGCACTTCCCCGAGGACCGGGAGATCTGGTCCTACGGCTCCGGCTACGGCGGCAACGCCCTGCTCGGCAAGAAGTGCTACGCGCTGCGCATCGCCTCCGTCATGGCGCGCGACGAGGGCTGGCTCGCCGAGCACATGCTGATCCTCAAACTCACCCCGCCGCAGGGCGAGTCCAAGTACGTCGCCGCCGCCTTCCCGAGCGCCTGCGGCAAGACCAACCTCGCGATGCTGGAGCCGACGATCTCCGGCTGGACCGTCGAGACCATCGGTGACGACATCGCCTGGATGCGCTTCGGCGAGGACGGCCGCCTCTACGCCATCAACCCCGAGGCCGGCTTCTTCGGCGTCGCGCCCGGCACCGGCGAGCACACCAACGCCAATGCCATGAAGACGATGTGGGGCAACTCCGTCTTCACCAATGTCGCGCTCACCGACGACGGCGATGTGTGGTGGGAGGGCATGACCGAGGAGAAGCCCGCCCATCTGACCGACTGGAAGGGCAACGACTGGACGCCGGAGTCCGAGACCCCCGCCGCCCACCCCAATGCCCGCTTCACCGTCCCGGCCGGCCAGTGCCCGATCATCGCGCCCGAGTGGGAGGACCCCAAGGGCGTGCCGATCTCGGCGATCCTCTTCGGTGGCCGCCGCGCCAGCGCCGTGCCGCTGGTGACCGAGTCGCTGACCTGGCAGCACGGCGTCTTCCTCGGCGCCAACGTCGCCAGCGAGAAGACCGCCGCGGCCGAGGGCAAGGTCGGCGAGCTGCGCCGGGACCCGTTCGCCATGCTGCCGTTCTGCGGCTACAACATGGGTGACTACATGGGTCACTGGGTCAAGGTCGGCGCCGACAAGGACCAGGCCAAGCTGCCGAAGATCTACTACGTCAACTGGTTCCGCAAGGACGACAAGGGCCGCTTCGTGTGGCCGGGCTTCGGCGAGAACGGCCGGGTGCTCAAGTGGATCGTCGAGCGGCTGGAGGGCAAGGCCGAGGGCGTCGAGACCCCCATCGGTGTGCTGCCCACCAAGGAGTCGCTGGACACCACGGGCCTCGACCTCGACGACGCCGACCTCGATTTCCTGCTCACCGTCGACAAGGACGTGTGGCGCGAGGAGGCGGCGCTGATCCCCGAGCACCTCAACACCTTCGGTGACCACACGCCGAAGGAGCTGTGGGACGAGTACCGCGCACTGGTCCAGCGGCTCGGCTAGTCACCGCACCGCACAACGCCCGGCCGGGGCCCCGCATCTCTCAGGTGCGGGGCCCCGGCTCGTGAACGCCTGCCGGGCCCGCTCCCGCCGCCCTCATACTCCCTGTCCGTACGGGGAGTTCAGCCCCCGCCAGGCCCGGCGCTCGCGCTGAGTGACCGGTGGCAGCCCGAACCGTGCCCGGGAAGAGGCGCCGGCCGGTTGGGCCGGTCGAGTGAGGCGAGGGAGGGGCGGCCGGGTCCCGGGCACCCGCCCGGTTCAGGCCGTGGCGAGATCCCGGTGCGGTGCCGTGTGCGCCGCCATCCGCTCGGCGGCCAGTTCCCGCGCCGCCGCGTCGTCACGGGTGGTGGCGACCGCCAGGGCGTTCCCGGCGAGGGTGCGGGCGCGCTGCTGGAGGGCCTCGATCCGGGCCGGGGTGCCGCCGTCGGTGGGCTCGGCGCGCAGCGGATAGTGGCCGCCGCTCAGCCGGGCGACCTGCTCGGCGATGCGCTCGGCGGCAGCGGCCAGCTCGGCGCCGTCCAGCCCGGCGTCCTGCGGCGCACCGCCGTCCGTCCGCGTCGCCAGCGCATGCAGCTCATCGGTGACGGTGAGCAGCGCGGTCAGCTGTCCGGCGAGCCGGATGTCCAGCTCCTGCTCGCGCGAGCGGTGCGGGATCTCCGGGGCGGCGGCCATGGTGTGGACCGACTTGGTGCGGATCGGTTCGTACATGGGACGGCCTCCTGAAAACGTTCAGGAGACCATCCTAGCTTAGACGCTGTCTAAAGTTGTGGCTCTTATAGAAGACCGCTCCGGGTCAGTACTGTCCGTAGCCGTCGAGGAAGGAGCCGATTCGGGTGACGGCATCCGCCAGATCGTCCTTGCTGGGCAGCGTGACCAGGCGGAAGTGATCGGGCTCCGGCCAGTTGAAGCCGGTGCCGTGGACGATCATGATCTTCTCGGCGCGCAGCAGGTCCAGCACCATCTGCCGGTCGTCCTTGACCTTGTAGACCTTGGGATCCAGCCGCGGGAAGGCGTACAGCGCGCCCTTCGGCTTGACGCAGCTGACGCCGGGGATCTGGGTCAGCAGCTCATACGCCGTGTCGCGCTGCTCCAGCAGCCGGCCGCCGGGCAGCACCAGATCGTTGATCGACTGCCGGCCGCCGAGCGCGGTGGCGACCGCGTGCTGGGCCGGCATATTGGCGCACAGCCGCATATTGGCGAGGATCGTCAGCCCCTCGATGTACGAGGTGGCATGCGCCTTCGGGCCGCAGACCGCCATCCAGCCGCTGCGGTAGCCCGCGACCCGGTACGACTTGGACAGCCCGTTGAAGGTCAGGGTCAGCAGGTCGGGGGCGAGCGAGGCGAAGGGTGTGTGGGTGACGCCGTCGTAGAGGATCTTGTCGTAGATCTCGTCGGCGCAGACGATCAGGTTGTGCCGGCGGGCGATCTCCGCGATACCGCGCAGCAGCTCGTCGTCGTACACGGCACCCGTGGGGTTGTTGGGGTTGATGACGACGATGGCCTTGGTGCGGTCGGTGACCTTGCGCTCGATGTCGGCCAGGTCCGGCATCCAGTCCGCCTGCTCGTCGCAGCGGTAGTGCACGGCCGTGCCGCCGGAGAGCGAGACGGATGCCGTCCACAGCGGATAGTCCGGGGCCGGGACCAGCACCTCGTCGCCGTCGTCCAGCAGCGCCTGCATCGACATCTGGATCAGCTCGGAGACGCCGTTGCCCAGGTAGATGTCGTCGACGGAGAGGTCGATGCCCTGCGTCTGGTAGTGCTGCATCACCGCGCGGCGGGCGGAGAGCAGGCCCTTGGCGTCCCCGTAGCCGTGCGCCGTGCCGACCGTGCGGAGGATGTCCTCCAGGATCTCGGGCGGGCACTCGAAGCCGAACGCCGCCGGGTTGCCGGTGTTGAGCTTGAGGATGCGGTGACCCGCCGCCTCCAGCCGCATGGCCTCCTCAAGCACCGGGCCACGGATCTCGTAGCAGACGTTGGCGAGCTTCGTTGACTGGATCACCTGCATGTCCGCCACCTTACGGGCGCGTATCGGCGGCCGCCCGGTGTTTTTCCCCACGTTGATCACCGGACGGTGTGGAGTTCCTCACGCCCGGTGACGATTCGGGGGGGTGCGGATTCCGCGGAGGCCCCCACGGGCGGGGGTGCGCGCCGCTACGCTCCGGCACATGCCCGCCTCGGCACCGTTACCCCCGGCCGCACCTGCCGCACCGGCCTCGCCCGCTCCCGCCGCCTCCGCGCCCCACGGCCCGTTCGCGCTGCTCAACGACGAGCCGGTGGCCGAGCCCGGCGCGGATCTGCTCGGCGCCGGCCGCGCCGCCCGCCGGCTCGCCGGACTCCTGGTCGCCTCCCGCGCCTCCACCCCGTTCACCCTCGCCGTCGACGCCGGCTGGGGCATGGGAAAGAGCAGCCTGATGCGGCTGGTCGACGCGGAGCTGGCGCGCGCCCCCGAGGTCCACACCGTCTGGTACAACGCCTGGACCTCGACCGGAGCCGACGCGCTGGAAGGGCTGATCAAATCCGTACTGATGCGCTTCGACCGGCGGGTGCTGCGGCGCGGGCTTCAGCGGATCTCCGAGCGGGGCGCGCTGCTGCGGGCCGTACGGGCCGTGACCACGGTCGCCGCCGGGCCGCTCGGGGTGGCCGGTCTGGTCGACGAGCTGTGGCGCGGCCTGTCCGTCAACTCCCAGGCCCGCAACGAGATGCGCGAGGCGATCGGCACACTGGTCCAGGAGTGGTCCGAGACCGCCGAGTTCCGGCCGCGCCGCCTCCTGGTCGTCTTCGTCGACGACCTCGACCGCTGCTCCGAGGAGACGGTGCTCGCCGTCTGTGAGGCGGTGAAGGTCTATCTGGATGTGCCGGGGCTGGCGTTCGTCATCGGCTGCGACCGTTCGGCGCTGGCGCCCAACGGGCTGCTGCGTGACCCGTCGCCCGCGGCCTCGGCGTTCATGGAGAAGGTTTTCCAGACCAGCTACCGCATTCCGGTCGCCGACCAGCAGGACGTCCGGGAGTACATCGACCGGTGTGCCCGCGCCGTCGGGATCGACCGGCTTCTGGACGAGCGGCTCACCACCCTGCTCGCGGAGCGCTCGGCCGGTAATCCGCGCCGCATCAAGCGCCTGGTGAACGGCTTCGTGCTGGAGGCGACGCTCAATCCGATGTGGGAGGACTTCCCGCCCGAGGCGGTGGTCAGGACGCTGCTGCTCCAGTACTTCTACGCCGACTTCTACCGGATGGTGGCCGGCGGCGGGGGGCCCGGCGCCGGCGATGTGATCGCTGAGTTCCGCACCTACCAGCAACTGCGCCGGCTGCTGCGGGCCCCGGATCCGATCCCCGACGCCGAGCGCTCCCGCCTCAACCGCTTCCTTCACGAACACGACCTGCCGGACCAGGACATGGCCACGGGGGCCGATACGCTGAGCCGTCTGGAGCGCCAACTCCCCAGCGGCTTCCCGGAGATGGTGACCGACCAGGGGTTCACCTCGCTGCTCGACGGTCTGGTGGCGCTGCCGCGCTCCGAGGAACTGCTGCGGCGGCTGCGCGAGGGAGCCGCGCTCCCCGCCCCGGTGGAGCCGGAGCCCGCCTCGTACCTCCAGGCGCGCCCGCCCCGGACCGCGTCCCCGGCGGGGGCGTACGGCGCGCCGCCGGGGGCCGGGGCGCACCGTGCCGCGGACGGGATGCTGCACGGTGTGCACATCCTGTGGGTGGACGATCATCCGCGGAACAACGAGTCGCTGGTCAACGCCTTCCGCGCGGCGGGCGCGGTGGTGCGGATCGCCGAGGACTCGGCCGCCGCGGACGCCGCCCTCGCCGTCGAGCGGCCGACGATGATCGTTTCCGATATCGACCGGGGAGGCAATCCGCGGGAGGGCCTGGAGCACATCGGGCGGCTGCGGCGGGAGGGCCGCTACACCGGCCCGGTCGTCTTCTACGCGGGCCGGGTCACCCCGGAACGGACCACGCTGACCGGGCAGTTGGGGGCCCATCTGACGAGCAGCGGACCGGAGATCGAACGGCTGGTCCTGCGCGCGGCCGCGGGGGAGCTGCCGCCGCCCGGCTGACCTCAGCCCCGGCCCGGCGCCGTCCGCCGTACCGACCGGCCCGCCAGTACGTCCGTCCGCCGGCCGTCCTCCATCACGAACCGGCCCTCGATCAGGACATGCGGAATGCCGGTGGGCAGCGTGCGCGGGGCGTCGAAGGTGGACCCGGCGGCGACCGTTTCCGGGTCGAAGAGGACCAGGTCGGCGCGGTAACCCTCGCGTACCAGGCCGCGGTCGGGGAGCCGCAGCCGGGCGGCCGGACGGCCCGTCAGATGGGCGACGCACTCCTCCAGCGACAGCACGCCCAGCTCGCGGACGTACCGGCCGAGGTACCGGGGGAAGGTGCCGTACGCCCGCGGATGCGGTTTGGCGCCCTGGAGGATGCCGTCGCTGCCGCCGGTGTGCACCCGGTGGCGCATGATCCGGCGGACGTTGCCCTCGTGGCCGACGTGCTGGAGGATCGTCGAGCCCAGACGGTCCTCGATCAGCAGCCGGCGGGCGGTCTGCCAGGGCTCCTCGCCGCGCTCCGCGGCAGCGCGGGCCACGGTCTTGCCGACGTGGTCCGCCAGCTCGGGGTGCGACACCCCGGAGATCTCGATGGTGTCCCAGTCCATGGGCACCCCGTGACAGCCGTCCGCGCCCTCCACCTCCATGACGTGCCGGATGCGGGCGGCCGTCGCGTCGTCCCGGAGGCGGGCCAGGATCACCCCGGGGCCGCCCTCGCTCGCCCAGCTCGGCAGCATGGCCACCAGGGTCGTACAGCCGGGGGTGTACGGATAGGTGTCCAGGGTGAGGTCCGCGCCGGCGTCCAGCGCGTCGTCCAGGAGGGCGAGCAGCTCGGGCGCGCGGCCCTCGTTGACGCCGAAGTTCATGGTGGCGTGCGCCAGATGCAGCGCACAGCCGGCCTCGCGGGTGAGCGCCACCATCTCCTCGTACGCCTGGAGGGCACCGGCGCCGTAGGAGCGGTGGTGCGGGCAGTAGTAGCCGCCGTAGCGGGCCACCACCCGGCACAGTTCGGTCAGTTCGGTGTCGGAGGCGTACATCCCGGGGGTGTAGGTCAGACCGGAGGACATGCCGACCGCGCCCTGTTCCAGGCCCTCGGCGACCAGCTGCCGCATGCGGTCCAGCTCGTCGGCGGTGGCCGCGCGGTCGTCCCAGCCGAGGGTGAGCATCCGTACCGTGCCCTGCGGGACGAGATAGGCGGCGTTGACGGCGATGCCCCGGCCGTCGAAGCCGTGGTCGAGGCGGTCGAGGTAGCCGCCGACGGTGCGCCAGCTGAAGTCGACGGAGGCGTCCCCGGGCGCTCCGCCGTTCCAGCCGGTGATCTGGGCGCGGACCTCGGCGAGGGTGCGGTCGTCGACCGGTGCGTACGACAGGCCGTCCTGGCCGAGGACTTCGAGGGTGACGCCCTGGGCGGCCTTCGCCTCGTGCCCGGGGTCCCGCAGCAGTGCCAGGTCGCTGTGCGCGTGCATATCGATGAAGCCGGGGGAGAGGGCGAGGCCCTGGCCCTCCACCACGCGGGCGGCGCCCGGCCGCGGACCGCCGTCCGACTCGCGGTGGATGGCCGCGATCCGGCCGCCGGACAGGGCGACATCGGCGCGGTAGGACGGACCGCCGGACCCGTCGACGACGCGTACGCCGCGGAACACCGTCTCCATGGCTGGGCCTGCCTCTCTCGGTGCCCCGGAGCGTCGCCCAGGGGACGTGCGGTCGCAGGGTCCGGGGCCGGCGGCGCGCACCGCGGGGGATCGGCGCGCACCGCCGGCGTCCGGGGGCGGGAGCAGAGCTCCGGCCCGGGAAGCCCACGGGGTCAAGGCCCCGCCGGGCAGGTCCTAGAAGAAGGTCCGGATGAAGTCCGTGACCGTGCCGTCCTGTTCGACGAGGGGGATCAGCTGCCACTTGTCGAAGATGGTGCAGGGGTGCGAGAGCCCGAGGGCGACCCAGTCGCCGACCTCCACATCGCCGGCGCGCTCGGTGTCGACCCAGGCGTGCTGGTCGGACAGCTTGGTGACGGTGAGGCCGTCCGCCGGGCGTTCGGTGCCGTCCCGGCCGGACCGGACCACCTGGGCCTGCGGCAGATCCAGGTCGTACGCCGCGTCGCGCTTGCCCGCGTTGAGGAACGCCTGCTCGGTCGTGGGGCGGGAGACGACCTGGGCCCACAGCCGGAAGGCGGGGTGCAGGGCGCCCTCCTCCGGGACGCGGTTGAAGGGGGTGAGCCGGCGGTAATGGGCGTCGTCGTGCGAGACGTACGCGCCCGAGCGCAGCAGCTTGAGGACGGGCGCCGACAGCGTGGGGAGGTCCGCGAAGACCTCGGCGACCGCGTCGAACCAGGCGCTGCCGCCGGCGCTGACCACGATCTGGTCCAGGTCGGCGAACCGGCCCGCCTTGTCGAACGCCTCGGCCAGCGCGACCAGTCGGCGCAGGTAAGCGGTCACCCGCTCCGGGGTGGCCTCGGGCACCTCGCCCTCGTAGCCCGCCACGCCCACCAGGCGCAGGGTGTCCACCCCCGCGATGGCATCGGCGAGTTCCAGGCACTCGGTCTCGGTGCGGACACCGGTACGCGCGCCCTCGCCGGCGCACAGCTCGACGACCACATCCACCGGGCGGGTCGCCCCGGCCTCCCGCAGGGTGCGGTCCATCAGCTCGATACCGCGCAGCGAGTCGACGTAGCAGATGAGCTGGAAGCCGGGGTCGTCGGCGAGTTCGGCGGCGAGCCAGCGCAGTGCGGCCGGGTCCACGACCTCGTTGGCGAGGAAGATCTTCTGGATGCCGTAGGCGCGGTAGACGCGGACCTGGTGGGGGACGGCGGCGGTGATGCCCCAGGCGCCGTGCTCCAGCTGCCGGGCGAAGAGCTGCGGGGCCATACAGGTCTTGCCGTGCGGGGCGAAGGCGAGGCCGTGCCGGTCGGCGTAGGTCTCCATCAGGGCGAGGTTGTGCTCGACCGACTCGGCGGAGAGGGCGAGGACGGGGGTGGTGAAGCCGCCGTCGAAGAGGTTGCGGCGCTCGGCGGCCAGCTCCCCGACGGTGAGCCCTTCGGCGTCGGGCGGGAGCGCCTTGAAGCGGTGATCGACCCGTTCGTCCGCGAGTCCCTTGAGTCCCTGCGCGAGCCGCTCGCCGGCCATGGGGCCTCCTCCAAGTTCCTGTTGCACTCTCTGCAACGCTCATTGCGCATATCGCGTACAGCTGTCTAACATCCGGGCCATCGCCCGGTCAATGGTGAGAAGCATCGTGCAAAACGGGCCGGAACGGGCCCTGGACACCGCCCCGGACGACACCCGAACCGCCGCTCCCACCGCGCCCGGGTGAGCCGTACAGCGAAGGAGCGCATCCGATCGTGACCAGGTCCTCGAACGCCGGCGACAGTCGGGCTCCGGACGGCGCACCCGTTCCGGACGTCGATGTCGTCTGCCTCGGCGAGTCCATGGTCACCTTCCTGCCGCGGCTGCCCGGGCGGCTCGCCGATGTCCCCTCCTTCGACCGTGCCATCGGCGGTGCCGAATCCAACGTCGCCTGCACCCTCGCCCGCACCGGCCACACCACCCGATGGATCTCCCGGGTCGGCACCGACGGCTTCGGCGACCACCTGCTGACCGCCATCGCCGACTGCGGCGTCGACGTCCGCCACGTCCGGCGCGACCCGCTGCGCCCCACCGGCGTCTACTTCCGCACCGCCGGCGACCGCGCCACCGGCACCCACGAAGTCGCCTACTACCGCGCCGGTTCCGCCGCCTCCGCCATGACGGCGGCCGACCTGGACCCGGCCGCCCTGTACGCCGGCCGGATCCTGCATCTGTCCGGCATCACTGCGGCGCTGTCCGCGGACTGCCTCGGCCTGCTGCGGGAGCTGACCACCCGCCGCCCCGGGCGTCCGCTCCTCTCCTTCGACGTCAACTACCGGCCGGGGCTGTGGCGGGACACCGCGCGGGCACGGGTGCTGCTCGACCTCGCACGGGGCGCGGACCTGGTGTTCGTGGGCGACGACGAGGCCCGGGACGCCTGGGGCCTGCACGGTCCCCGGGCCATCCGCCAGGCGCTGCCGGAACCGCACACCCTGGTCGTCAAGCAGGGCAGGGCCGGAGCCACCGTGTTCCGGCGGACGCGGGAGCCGGGCGGCCGCCGCGACGACGCCACCTTCGTCCCGGCCCTGAACGTCGACCTCGTGGCGGCCACGGGCGCCGGCGACGCCTTCGCCGCCGGCTTCCTGTCCGCCACCCTCCGCGGCCTCCCGGACCGCGCCCGCCTCCGGCACGGCCATCTGTGGGCGGCCGCCGCCCTCACCGTCCCCGGCGATCTCGCCACCCCGCCGAGCCGGCCGTACGCCGACCGACTGGCCGCCCTCGACGACCCGGCCTGGGAGACACTGCACCTCGCTCCCGGCTGGACCGCCGCCGACACATCCGGCCACAGGGCCGACGAGGAGGTACCCACGCAGTGAACGAGCCATGTGCGAGAACCATCGAGAGGTGCGCCCCGGGCGACCGGCGGGCCGGGCGAAGCGAGGTGCCGGTATGAGCCGGACCGCCGACCGGGCCGAGGGCAACGAGGTGCCGGTATGAGCCAGACCGTCGACCGGGCGCTGAGCATTCTGCCGCTGCTCGCCGAGGGGCCCGCCGACCTGGGCCAGGTCGCCGACCGGCTCGGCGTCCACAAGTCCACGGCCCTCCGGCTGCTGCGCACCCTCCATGAACACGGCTTCGTCTACCGCCAGTCCGACCAGCGCTACCGCCTCGGTGCCCGGCTCTTCGCCCTCGCCCAGCAGGCCGTCGAGAACCTCGACGTACGCGAGATCGCCCACCCTCACCTCGTCGCACTCAACGAGAAGTGCGGACACACCGTCCACCTCGCGGTCCACGAGGAGAACGAGGTCCTCTACATCGACAAGGTGGAGAGCCGCTATCCGGTCCGGATGTACTCCCGGATCGGCAAACCCGTCGCGATCACGGTCGCCGCGGTCGCCAAGCTGCTCCTCGCCGACCTCCCCGAACCCGAGCGCCGCGCCCTCGCCGAGAAGCTCGACTACCCCCGCTACACGTCCCGTTCGACCCATGACGCCACGGCGTTCCTCGCCGAACTGGCCACGGTCCGCGAACAGGGCTGGGCCACCGACCTCGGTGGCCACGAGGAGTCCATCAACTGCGTCGCGGCCCCCGTCCGCGGCGCCGACGGCCGCCTGGTCGCCGCCATGTCGGTCTCCGCACCGAATGTCGTCGTCAGCGCCGAGGAACTCCTCGGACTGCTCCCGCTGGTCCGCCGCACCGCCGACGCCATCAGCCGGGAGTACTCCGGAACCGCCGTCCCCCCGTCAGCCACCGACCCCGCAGAGGAAGCCTGAACCCCATGACCGAGAAGACCGCGCTCACCCCGGCCACCCACACCACCCCGCCCGCGAAGTTCTCCCACGGCGTCAAGAAGGGCAACATCCTCCAGGTCGCGGGCCAGGTCGGCTTCCTCCCCGCCGTCGAGGGCCAGGCCCCCACCCCGGCCGGCCCCACCCTGCGCGAGCAGACCCTCCAGACCCTCGCCAACGTCAAGGCCATCCTCGAAGAGGGCGGCGCCAGTTGGGACGACGCGATGATGATCCGCGTCTACCTCACCGACGTGGCGCACTTCGCCGAGATGAACGCGATCTACAACGCCTACTTCGAAGAGCAGGGCCTCAAGGAGGCCCCCGCCGCCCGCACCACCGTCTACGTCGGTCTGCCCAAGGGGCTCCTCATCGAGATCGACGCCCTCGCCGTCCTGAGCTGAGCCACCCGCTGTGCCTTTGGTGAGCCGACCAGTGAGCCGACCGCTGTGCCGTTAGTACGTCCGCACCATCCGCCGCACGGCAGGGCACCCCGCACCGACGGGGCGCCCTGCCGCGGTCCCCCCTACCCGGAAAGCCGCTGCCTGCCACGGGAGTTCACCCATGCACCTTGCCGCCACGACCGCCGCCCCGGCCACCCCGCCATCACCACCCCACACCGGTGGACTGCTCGCCCTGATACCGGGCACCGCGGGCCTCCTGACGGTCGCCGCCCTGGGCATCGCCCTGCTCCTCGTACTGATCATCAAGGTCCGGCTCCAGCCGTTCGTCGCGCTGCTGACCGTCTCCATCGCGGTCGGGCTGGCCGCCGGGCTCTCGGTCACCGAACTCTTCGGCACGGTCCAGAAGTCCGACGCCGTCTCGCTGATCGAGACCGGCATGGGCGGCATCCTCGGGCATGTCGCGATCATCATCGGCCTGGGCACCATGCTCGGCGCGATCCTCGAAGTCTCCGGCGGCGCCGAGGTGCTGAGCGCCCGGCTGCTCCGTCTCTTCGGCGAGCGGCGCGAACCCCTCGCCATGGGCCTGACCGGCCTGATCTTCGGCATCCCGGTCTTCTTCGACGTGGGCATCTTCGTCCTCGCCCCGATCGTCTACGCGGCCGCCAAGAGGTCCGGCAAGTCGATCCTCCTCTACTGCATGCCGCTTCTCGCGGGCCTCTCCATGACGCACGCCTTCCTGCCTCCGCACCCCGGCCCGGTCGCGGCCGCCGGCCTCTTCAAGGTCGACCTGGGCTGGATCATCCTCATGGGCCTCGTCTGCGGCATCCCGGCGGTGCTCGCCGCCTGGGCCTACGCGGCCTGGATCGGCAAGCGGCTCTACGTCGGTGTCCCGCAGGACATGGTCGATGCGGCCGACGAGGCCAAGGCGGCGGTCACCGCCGAAAAGGCCGCGGCCGGCGTCCCGTCTGCGGCCGGCGTCCCGTCAGCAGCCGGTGCCCCCTCACACGAAAGGCCGGTCTCCCTGGGCACCGTCCTCACCATCATCGGCACCCCGCTGCTCCTCATCCTCCTGGCGACCTTCTCCTCCATCGCCCTGGCCCCCTCGCCCGGCCGCTCGGTCATCGAGTTCTTCGGCCACCCCTTCGTGGCCCTGACGATCGCCCTGCTGCTGTCGTACTACCTGCTGGGCATCCGCCGCGGCTGGTCCCGCACGTCCCTGGGAACCGTCTCGACCGCCTCACTCAAGCCGGTCGGCAACATCATCCTCGTGGTCGGCGCCGGCGGCGTCTTCGGCGCCGTCCTCAAGGCCAGCGGCGTCGCCACCGCCCTCTCCGACACCTTCCACCACGTCGGCCTCCCGGTCATCGTCCTCGCCTACCTCCTCTCCCTCGTCCTCCGCGTCGCCCAGGGCTCCGCCACGGTCGCCATCGTCACCACGGCGGGCATCGTCGTCCCCCTCGTCGAGGGCCAGAGCATGTCGCAGGCCCATCTGGCCCTGATCATCATGGCGATCTCGGCGGGGTCGATCTTCGCTTCGCATGTGAACGACGGGGGCTTCTGGATGGTCAGCAAGTACTTCGGCATCTCGGAGCGGGACACCCTGAAGTCGTGGACGGTGCTGGAGTCGGTGCTGTCGGTGGCGGGGTTCGGGGTGGCGGCGGTGGTGAGCCTGGTGGTGTAGGCGCCGGTGGCCAGGGCCCTCCACCTGCGTGGTGGGGTGGACTCCGCCCACGGCCGTAGCGGGCACCGAGCACGCCTACGTGACCGACACCCGCGAAGCCCTCCGCACCCTCATCCGCGTGATACGCGAGATAAAGGCCGGCAAGGCCGACCACCTGCTGTAGCGCCCCGTAGGGGAACGACGGAGGGGCGCCCGGCGTCGGCACGGGGCCGGGCCGGGCGCCCTTCGGGCCGTTGTCGTGCGGTCAGCTCCCCTTGCAGTACTGGCCTTCCTTGCCGATCGCCCGGTACGGGCAGTCGGCCAGTTCCAGTAGTTGCAGGACCGCCTCACGGTTGCGGGCGGTTTCCTTCGGGATCACCGAGTCCTTCGGGTAAAAGCCGCCGGAGCCGAACGAGGACGGATACATCTCGAAGGTGTACGCGAAGATGCGCTGGTCGCCCCAGAGCCAGTCGTCGATCGAACCGTCGGTGATGTACAGATCGCTGGACTGCTCGGGGGTGTAGCCGTTGGTGGCGGCCATGTTCTTGCCGATGGTGGCGAAGGCGTCGTGGTCGTCCTGGGTCATGCCCTCGCCGGTGTCGTCGTCGGTGAAGCCGAAGGGCCACAGCACCAGTTCGCTGTAGGTGTGGAAGTCGATGGCGGCCTTGATCTGCTGTTTGCCGCCGATGTTGCGGCCGTGGACGAACTTTGAGATCACCTGGACCTCGGGGGCGGAGGCGGGGGACTTGCCGCGGTAGGTCTCGGAGGAGGGGCTGGAGGAGGAGCCGCCGCAGCAGCCCCACTTGAAGTCCCAGTTGCGGTTGAGGTCGGTGCCCACGCTGCTGGACCCGGCGTTGGGCTGGCGGTTCTTGCGCCAGCTGCGGAAGGCACCGGAGGCGATGTCGTACTCGCCGCCGTCCGGGTTCAGATCCGGGATGATCCAGATCTCGCGGGAGTCGAGCATCTTGGTGATGCGGGGATCGGTCCCGTACTTCGAGGTGAACTCGTTGAGGAGGTAGAGGGACATCTCGACGGTGAGGTGTTCCCGGGCGTGCTGGTGGGCGGTGAAGAGGACCTCGGGCTCCTGCTCGTCCTTGGTGACGTTCTTGCTGAGTTTGAGAGCGAGGAGGTTGCGGCCCTCATGGGAGGTGCCGATGACCTGTTTGCTCAGGATGGCCGGGTACTTGGCGACGAGGGCGTCGATCTCCTTCGTGGCCTCGGCGTAGGTGTGGTACTTCGTGTAGCCGGTGGGGAAGTCCTTGACCCGGGGCTTGTGCGGGGACGGCGTGGCGAAGCCCGGTGGATCGGGCAACTTACGGAGTGCATGGCCCAGTTGACGGATTGCGGTGGCTTGGGCGCGGGTCGCGGTGATGACGACCGCGCGGGCGTGGACCTCGTCGATGCTGACGCCGGTCGCGGCCAGGGCGGTGCGCTCCGCACGGGTCGCGAGGCCCGTCACCTCGTATTGATGGGGGAGTTCGGCGCTCGCCGTGGAGTCGGCGGCGGGCCGGGCCGAAGGGGCGCCTTGCGCCTGTGCGGCGGCGATCGGGGCGGCGAGCGCGAGGGAGAGGAGTGCGGCGAGGACAGTGGTGCGTCCGCCGCGGATACGTGGTCGCATGCGGTCTCCTGTGGGGTGTGAGGCGAAGCGACGGCGTCAGTTTTGGCCTATGTCATGGCCGTGACAAGAGGTCGGGCGGCCATATGTGGGGCGCGCGGGAATCGGCCACCGGAATCGGCCACCGGAAGTGGCGAATCCCTCAACTTCCTCCTGAGCGGCGGAAATTGATTGCCAGACCGTGTCGAGTCGCCAACAATGCGCACGACAAAACCGAAGGCCTCCGCAAGGTCTTCGGTGACAGACGCTGAGAGGACCCCCACATGAACCGACCTCTCGTCGGCACCCTGGCCACGGCCGCACTGGGTGCCGCAACCCTGCTGGGCACCGTCGGAACGGCGCACGCCGCGCCGCAGGACGGTGCTCAGCACCCCACGCAGAAGAAGACCAAGGCGGTGGACTTCGCCGGCAGTGTCGCGCTGAGCAACTGCTCCGGCTCGGTCGTCCGGATGCCCGGATCCAAGCCGGAGGACCCGGCGCTGGTGATGTCCAACGGCCACTGCCTGGAAGGCGGTATGCCCGGCGCCGGCGAGGTCGTCGTCGACAAGCCGTCCAGCCGCAGCTTCACCCTGCTGGACAAGTCGGCCGGCAAGCTGGGCACGATCAAGGCCACCAAGGTCGCCTACGCCACGATGACCGACACCGATGTCTCGATCTACGAGACCGGGTCGACCTACGCCGAGATCGAGAAGAAGTACAAGATCAAGCCGTTGGAGCTGGCCACCGAGCACCCGGCCAAGGGCGCGAAGATCAGCATCGTCTCCGGCTACTGGAAGAAGATCTACTCCTGCGGCATCGACGGGTTCGCCTCCACCCTCAAGGAGGGCGAGTGGACCTGGAAGGACTCGGTCCGCTACACCCCGGAGTGCCAGATCATCGGCGGCACGTCCGGATCGCCGGTGGTCGACACCGCGACCGGCAAGGTCACGGCCGTCAACAACACCACCAACGAGAGCGGCGAGGAGTGCACTCTCAACAACCCCTGTGAGGTGGACGAGAACGGCAAGACCACGGTGCGCAAGGGCATCGGATACGCCCAGGAGACGTACCAGATACCGAAGTGCTTCGGCGACGGCAACAAGCTGGACCTGAACGCCGACGGCTGTGTGCTGCCGAAGCCGAAGGCCACGCGCCGGTGAGCTGAGGCAGGAGCCGCACCCCGGGTCCCGTGCACGAGGTGCGCGGGACCTGGGGCGTGGCCACGTGGTGCGGGGGCGCCGTTACGGAAGGCCGTGGACGTGCGCGCCCACCTGGTTCGCGAAGGCGCTGCCGTTGGCCGCGTCCCAGTTGGTGGACCAGGTCATCGCGCCACGGAGGCCCGGGTAGGTCCGGGAGGGCTTGAAGGAGCCGCAGTTGCTGCCCCGGGTGAGGCAGTCCAGCGCGGCGTTGACGACGGACGGGGCGACGTAGCCGCCGCCGGCCGCGCGGGCGGAGGCCGGTACGCCGATGCCGACCTGGGACGGGTCGAGCCCGCCTTCCAGCTGGATACAGGCGAGCGCGGTCAGGAAGTCGACCGTGCCCTGGGCGTAGACCTTGCCGTCGCAGCCGTTCATCGAACCGCTGTTGTAGTACTGCATGTTGACGGCGGTCAGGAAGTCCTTGATCCCGAGCGCCGTCTTGAAGTACTCGTTCTGCGGTGACTGCATATCGATGGTCTGCGGGGCCATGGTGACCACGACATCGCCGTGCCGGTCGTGCACGGACTTGAGCGCCTGGGTCATATAGGTCGAGTTGAGGCCGTTCTCCAGATCGATGTCGACGCCGTTGAAGCCGTACTCGTCCATCAGGCCGCTGACGGAGTCGGCGAAGTTCCGTGCGGAGGCGGCGTCGTTGACGGACACCGCGCCCCGCTCACCGCCGACGGAGAGGATCACCGACTTGCCGGCCGCCTGCTTCGCCTTGATATCTGCCTTGAATTCGTCGGTGGAGCCATAGCCGACGGCCGGGTCGAGACGGAAGGTGACCGCGCCGGGCTGCCCGGTCGCCTCGGCGAACGAGACCGCGATGATGTCGTAGGCGTCGTCGACATCCTTGAGTTTCTGCACCGTGGCGCCGTTGTCGAAGTTCTGCCAGTAGCCGGTGACCGCGTGCCGGGGGACGGCGGCGGTGGTGATGGCCGCGGCGGAGGGTGCCGGGGTGTGCGTCCCGGCCGCCTGGGCGGTGCTCGTCCCGACGAGGCCGGCCGTGGTCAGCACCGCGGCGGTGAGGCCGGCCAGCAGCCTCGCGGGCAGTTCGGCCGACGGCCGGTTTCCCGGCCCGTTCCCTGGCCCGTTCCCCGGCTCGGAATTCGGCCCGGAATTCGGCCCGGTGTTCGGCCCGTTACCCGGCCCGGTCTTCGGTCTTCCTGAGCGTGCGCGAACCACGACTGCCTCCGTGTGGGGGGAAGTTGGGGAGAGTGCGGATGCGTGTTCAGGGGCCCCTGTGCGTGCCGTACAACGTGGTCCAGACCAATCGCTCTGTCAAGAGTCCGGTCGGAAGCGGATGTTCCCGTGGGGGACGCTTGGCCGGTATCCGCCATTTCCCTGCGGGGTGATGGTCATGACGAGTAGCCCAGAACGTGTTCTCTGGGACGTATCTCTGTGGATAAAGTGCTGAGCGAATGGCGCCGATGGCGCAGAGCTGTGCCGATCCGCGGTCCCGGGACCCCCGGCGGCCGGAGGGAGTGGGGGAGCGACGTGCCGACCGCGATTGCAGTCACCAGCCCTGACCTCGCGCTGCCCGCGACCGACCGCCAGACCCTCGCCGCCGTCGTCCTTCAGGCCCCGCATCTCCAGCCGCTGGACGACGCCCTGACGGAGACCAGCGCGGTACTGGAACACCACGGCCATCTCGTCGTGCTGTACTCCTCCGTCTGCCCGCCGGAACACATCCGCCGGCTGCACACCCTCCGCGCCGTCCTGGAGAGCGACCGGATCGCCATCGTGCCGCTGTCCCTGCCGCCGCTGGGGGTCGCCTTACTGGCCCGTCAGCTGCGGCAGTTGTCGTTGTGCGATCTCAGCCCCGGGGTGCTGGCCAGCGCGGCCCGGCTGCTGACCCACTACATTCACGCCGGCGCCCTGCTGGGCAGCGTCAGCGGCCTGGACCGGGTCGAGGTCGATCTGCGCGCCCATATGAAGTCCTGGCTGCCCGGCGCGCACTTCGCGGTGCTGGCCCATCCCCAGCCGCAGTTGCTGCACCTGGACCGGCACAGCACCGAGGCCGGACTGCCCGCGCCCGGTTTCGCCACCCAACTCGCGGTCGCCCGCGGCCAGCTCACCTCGGAGTGGGTCACCGGCGCGCTCGCCCCGGGCTGGCAGGTGCAGGGGGTGTACGAGACCCGGCTGCCCGCCGAGTCCGCCCGGTGGTGGGGCACGCAGAAGCTGATCGAATTCGCGGCGGCCATACCGGATGTGTCGGTCCTCTATCAGCTGGTGACTTCCGTACGCCGCGAGGAGTGCGGCTGGTGCGGCCGGGAACTCCTCGGCGACCGCTGTGCGTTCTGCGCCGCCCCGCTGGCGAGGGAACGGGCGACGGGGGGTGGCGGCTCGGGCCAGGGGCCGGCGGCCATAGGCGGGCCGGCATCCCGGCAGGTGGGGGGCGCCGCTTCGGCTTCGGCTCCTGGGCCCTCGTCTGCTGCCGCTTCGGCTGCGGCTCCCGGGCCTTCTGCTGCTGCCGCTCCGGCTTCGGCTGCTCCTCCGGCCTCGCCCGTTCCTCCGGCTTCGGCCGCCGCGTCGTCACCGGGCGGCGGGGCGGCCGCCGCGCCCGCACCGGCTGCCCGGCCCGCACCGGCTGCCCGGCCCGCACCGGCTGCCCGGCCCGCACCGGCTCCCGGCCCGGACCGGCCCCAGCCCCGGGGCCAGGCCGCTGCCCCGATGCCCGCCCCGGCCCAGGCCCCCACGCCCGCCCCGGCGCCGACGCCCGCCCCCGCCCCGTCATCCGCCCAGACCCCGCCACCGCCACCGTCCCCCACGCCCGGACCCCCCACGCCCGGACCCCACACGCCCGCCCCCAACGCCCCGGCCCCCAACACCTTCGCCACCCCTGCCCCCTCCTCACCTCCGGCCGCTCAGGCCCCCTCTCCCTGGGAGGACGGCTCTCCTTGGGAGGGCGGCGCGTTCTCGCCGCCGGCGCCGTCGGGAGGGTCTGGTGCTCCCGCCGCACCCGGTGTGGTGGGTGTTTGGGGCGGCCGCCCCGGCGGTCGTGGTGAACCCGGGCAACTGGACGTACGCGGACCGGATCTCACGGCGGGCGGACCGGCCGTACCGGGGAACCCGTACGGGTCCGGCCGCCCCGTGCCGGGAAACCCCTACGCGTCCGACACCCCGCACGTCCCCGGCCAGTGGGACCTGCCCGGTCACCCCGACTTCGCCGCCCACCCCGATGCCGCCGGTCAGCCGGATCTCGCCGGCCGTCCGGACGTCCCCGGCACCCCGCGGACGGTGGCCCGCGTGCGCTGAGTCCGACCGGGCCGCCGTGGCCCCGCCCCTCCGGCCGGCCCCGTCGGCCGCCCCGCCGGGTCCCCGCCCGGTGACCGTCCACCCCGTCCCCCGCCCGCCCCTTCTCCCCGTCCCGATCGAGGTCCCTCCCCCATGAACTCACGCCAGCGCCGCGGAGTGATCCTGCTGCTCCTGTCGGTTCTCTGTGCGGTCGGCGCGTTCGTCGGCGTGCTGTCGGTGATCAAGAACGTCGAGTCCAAGGTCGGACCCGAGAAGACGGCGTACCGGCTGAAGACCGATGTCACGGCCTATAAAGAGCTGAATCCGGGGCAGTTCGAAAAGGTGCAGATGCCGCAGCGGTGGCTGCCGCCCACCGCCGTGACCGACCTGGACCAGGTCAGCGGCAAGATCGCGGTGACCCCGCTGAAGAAGGGGTCGCTGCTCCAAGACGACATGATCGTCGAGCGGCCCGCGCTGAAGGCCGGGCAGCAGGAGATCGCCATCATGATCGACGCCGCCACCGGTGTGGCCGGCAAGATCAACCCCGGTTCCCGGGTGAACATCTTCGCCACGTTCGAGGGCAAGCGCCCCGAGGACAAGCCGGTCTCCAAGGTCATCGTCGCGGGCGCCCAGGTCATCGACGTCGGCAAGCTGACGCCCCTGGAGGCCAAGGACCCGGGCGACAACACCACCGCCAACAGCCGGCAGGCCGGTGAGGCCGTCCCGATCACCTTCGCGCTGAACACCCAGGACGCCCAACGGGTCGCCTACGCCGAGTCCTTCGCCTCCCACGTACGGCTCGCCCTGCTCGCCCCCGGCAACGAGAACGCCATACCGCCCGGCCAGCGCAGCTACACCCTCGACGGCGACAAGTGACCCGGAGCCTCAGGTGACCATCCGCATCCTCCCGGCCATCGGTGACCCCGACGCCGCCCGCGCCGTGTCCTCGCTGCTCCACCAGCTGCCGGACGCCGAACCAGCGCCCACGGTCGGGGACTCCGCCGCACTGCTCCACGCGCTGGCCGGCGCCGCCGCCCAAGGAGCCGGCGCGGCGGCCGCGGGTGCCCCGCCCGCCGCGGGCCAGCCGTCCGCCGTGGAGGCGCTTCCCGAGGTCGTGCTCGTCCACGAGCGGATCGGGCCGACGCCGGCGCTGGAGCTGATCCGTGAGGTGGCGCTGCGCTTTCCCGCCGTCGGCGTCGTACTGATCACCACGGACGCCGGACCCGCGCTGTTCTCCGCGGCGATGGACGCCGGGGCCCGGGGCATCGTCGGCATGCCGCTCGGCTACGACGAGCTGGCCGCCCGGGTGCAGGCCGCCGCGCAGTGGTCGGCGGGCGTCCGGGTCCACCTGGGGGGCAGCCCGGAGGCGGCCCCCGGGCCGGCCGGCACGCTGGTGACCGTGACGGGCGCCAAGGGCGGGGTCGGCACCACCGTCACCGCGGTGCAGCTGGCGCTGGCGGCGCGGGCCGCGGGCCGCAGCGTCGCGCTGGTGGACCTGGACCTCCAGTCCGGTGACGTGGCCTCCTATCTGGACGTCCAGTTCCGCCGCTCGATCGTCGATCTGGCGGGCATCCAGGACATCTCCGTACGGGTCCTCCAGGACGCCGTGCACGACCACCACACCGGACTCGGCCTGCTGCTGGCGCCCGAGGAGGGCGAACGCGGGGAGGAGGTCGACGACCGGGCGGCCCGGCAGATCATCGGCGCACTGCGCTCCCGCTACGAGGTCGTGCTGGTCGACTGCGGCTCCCAGATGCAGTCCGCCAATGCCGCGGCCGTCGAACTCGCCGATCTGGCACTGCTGGTGACCACCCCGGACGTGGTGGCCGTACGGGCCGCCAAACGGCAGGTCCGGCTGTGGGACCGGCTCCAGATCCGTAAGGCGGAGGACACCACGACGGTGGTCAACCGCCTCACCCGGAACACCGAGATCCAGCCGCCGCTGGTCGCCAAGGCCACCGGCACCCAGGTCGCCCGGACCCATGTGCCGGCCGCCTTCAAGGAGCTCCAGCCCTGCGTCGACGCGGGCCGGATGCAGGATCTGGACAACCGGTCCACGGTCAAGCAGGCACTGTGCGCGCTGGCCGGTGAACTCGGCCTGGTCGACTCGCCGTCCGTACGGCAGGGCCGCGGCAGTCACCGGGCCCGCCCGACGCTGACCGGGCGCAAGCGCAAGGCCATAACGCCGGGGGCGGCTCCCGGTTCCGGGGGAGTTCCGGGTCAGGCATCGGGGTCGGCCTCCGGGGCGGGGCAGGGCCCCGGCCCCCGGTTCGGTGTGCGGCGGGGATCAGCGGCGGCGGCCGGCCCCGGACCGTTCGATCCGTCCGGCCCGTACGAGGAGGGCTGAGCGGTGCGGCGCCCGCTGGGCGGCGACGACCGGGGGCAGGTGGCCGTGGAGTTCATGGGGTTGCTCCCGCTGATCCTGCTGGTCCTCGCCCTGCTCTGGCAGTTGGTGCTGGTCGGCTACACCTACTCGCTCGCCGCGCACTCCGCCGACCGCGGCGCACGGGCCGCCACCGCCACCGAGGGCGGCGGTGCCGGCGCCTGCCGCACCGCCGCCGAGGACCAGCTGCCCAGTTCCTGGCGCGCGGGCGCCTCGGCCTCCTGCGGAACGGAGTCGGGCCTGTGGAAGGCAACCGTACGGATCAAGGTCCCGGTGCTCTTCCCCGGCGCCGGCAACTACCCGTGGACCGTCACCGGCTCGGCCGGCGCCGCGAAGGAGGAGACCGGGTGAGCGCCGTACGCCGGCCCGCCCGGCTCCGTGGCCACGGCCGCGACCGGGGCCAGGTCTCCATCGAATTCCTCGGCTTCCTGCCGATCCTGCTGGTCGTCGGGCTCGCCGTGGTCCAGCTCGGCCTGGCCGCCTACACCGTCCAGCAGGCCGGGACCGGAGCGCGCGCCGCGGCCCGTACCGCCTCGATGGACGAGGCCGACCGGGAGACCGGCCCGCAGGCCGCCGGGCGGTCCGCGATGAGCGGCTGGGTCGCGGACCGCGCGACGATCTCGGTGGGCGGCGGGGGCGCCGAGGTCAGCGCGACGGTGCGGGTAGCGATCCCCTCGGTCATCCCCGGCGTCGGCAGCCTCGGTACCGCCAGCCGCACCGCCACCATGCCCCGCCCGCAGGAACCCGGCGCACTGGGCCTGCGCGCCGCGGACACGTACGAAGGAGCACCCCCGCGATGAGCCTGAAAGCCCGGATCGTCGCACCCGAACCGGCCGGTGAGGCGCGCGAGGACAGCCATATGGTCGCCGTCTACCGCGCCAAGCTGCTCGAAGAGATCGACCTCGCCGAGATGTCCTCGCTTGCCGCGGCCGAGCGCCGCTCGCGGCTGGAGCGGGTGCTGGGCCACATCATCAGCCGTGAGGGCCCGGTCCTGTCCACCGCCGAACGCGCCCAGCTGATCCGCCGGGTGGTGGACGAGGCGCTGGGCCTGGGGGTGCTGGAGCCGCTGCTGGAGGACGCCTCGATCACCGAGATCATGGTCAACGGCCCGGACCAGGTGTACGTCGAGCGGGCCGGCCGGGTCGAGCTGCTGCCCGTCCGCTTCGCCTCGCACGAGCAGCTGATGCAGACCATCGAGCGGATCGTCTCCACCGTCAACCGGCGCGTGGACGAGTCCAATCCGATGGTCGACGCCCGGCTGCCGTCCGGCGAACGCGTCAATGTCATCATCCCGCCGCTCGCGCTGAACGGCGCCACCCTCACCATCCGCCGCTTCCCCCGCGCCTACACCCTCGCCGAACTCATCGGCATGGGCACGCTCGACGAGCAGATGCTGATGCTGCTGGCGGGGCTGGTGCGGGCCAAGTTCAATGTGGTGGTCTCGGGTGCCACGGGTGCGGGCAAGACCACCCTCCTCAACGCGCTGTCCGGCCTGATCCCGGACGGGGAGCGGATCATCACCGTCGAGGACGCCGCCGAACTCCAGCTCCAGCAGAGCCATGTCATCCGGCTGGAGTCCCGGCCGCCCAACGTCGAGGGCAAGGGCCGGATCACCATCCGCGACCTGGTCCGCAACTCCCTGCGGATGCGCCCCGACCGCATCATCGTCGGCGAGGTGCGCGGCGGCGAGACCCTCGACATGCTCCAGGCGATGTCGACCGGCCACGACGGCTCGCTGGCCACCGTGCACGCCAACAGCGCCGAGGACGCCCTGATGCGGCTCCAGACCCTGGCGTCCATGTCCGACGTCAAGATCCCCTTCGAGGCGCTGCGGGACCAGATCAACAGCGCCGTCGACTGCCTCGTCCAGCTCACCCGGCACGCCGACGGCTCCCGCCGGATCAGCGAGATCGCCATCCTCGACTCGCGCGGCCACGAGGACTACCGGATCGCCACGGTCTGCCGCTTCGACGCCGAACCGATGGGCGCCGACCGCATCGTGCACGGCCGCTTCCGCTACTTCCCGCTGCCGCGCCGGGTCGCCGAACGCCTCTTCATGGCGAGCGAGCCCACCCCGCCCGCCTTCGGCGTCGCCACCCACGACGCCCAACTCGCCACCCGGAAGGCCCACTCATGACCGGCGGGAACGACCTCGCCCTGCTCGCCATCGGCGCCACGCTGCTGTGCGGGCTGCTCGCGATCGCCGGCGTCCGGACCTACGCGGCCGGGCGCGCCCAGCGGCAGGCCGTCGTCGACCGGCTGGCCGACGAGCGCGGACTGCCGGTGACCGGGCGGCGCCGCTTCCCGTCCGTCGACCGGGCGCTGCGCGGCACCCGCTTCGGCCGGCGCCTCGAACTGCGGCTGACCGCCACCGGCCTGGACGTCACCCCCGGCGAGTTCGTCGTCTACATGCTGGGCACGGTCCTCGCGCTGTGGCTGGTCGCCCAGGCCACCCTCGCCCCGTTCTTCGGCCCGATCGCCGCGCTGGTCGCCATCTGGGGGGCGTTCGCCTTCCTCAACTGGCAGCGGCAGAAGCGCATCGAGAAGTTCATCAACCAGCTGCCCGAACTCTCCCGGATCCTCGCCAACGCCACCCAGGCCGGACTCGCGCTGCGGACGGCGCTGGGCATGGCGGCCGAGGAGCTGGAGGCACCGGCCGGTGAGGAGCTGGCGAAGGTCTCCGACAAGCTCTCGGTCGGCCACTCCATCGACGAGGCGCTCGGCGAGCTGGCCGAACGCCTGCCGTCCCGGGAACTCGTCGTGCTCGTCACCACCCTGGTGCTCGCCAACCGCGCCGGCGGCACCGTCGTCGGCTCGCTGCGCAACCTCACCAAGACCCTGGAGGAGCGCAAGGAGACCCGCCGGGAGGTCCGCACCCAGCTCTCCCAGGTGGTGGTCACCGCCTATGTCGTCCCGCTGCTCGGTATCGGCACCCTGCTGCTGATGAACCGGATCGCCCCGGGCGCCATCGACCGGATGACCTCCTCCTTCCTCGGCCAGCTCGCGGTCGTGGTGGCCTTCGCCCTCTACGGGCTCGGGTTCTTCTTCATCCGCCGCCTCTCCAAGATCGACGTCTAGGTATCGGTATCGCCATGGCACTCGGAATCCTGCTGGCCCTCGCCTTCGCCCTCTCGGTCGCCGGTATCTGCTGCGGTATCGCGCTCTACCGGCGCGAGGCCCGGCTGCCGCCCGACCTGGCGCTGTCCCTGGAGGTCGGCGCGACCCGCACCACGGCCGTCGGTTCGGCGGTGGACCGCGCCGGGATGCGGTACGCGCCGCTGGTGCTGCGGCTGATGGGCGGCAAGCGCACCGCCCGGGTCCGCCGGCGGATCGACCTGGCGGGCAATCCGGGCGGGCTGACCGTCGACCGGTACGCCGCCCGCCGCGCCGTGTACGGGGCCCTCGGCCTCTTCGGCGCCCTGGTGATGTTTCTGCGCGGGCAGCCGCTGCTCGGCGTGCTGATGGTGCTCTTCGGTCTTTTCTGGACCGAGGTCGGCATCTGGGCCGCCATCCGTCAGCGCAAGGACACCATCGAGCGCACCCTTCCGGACTTTCTGGATGTGCTGGCCGTCGTGGTCAGCGCCGGTCTGGGCTTCCGTCAGGCGCTGGACCGGGTCGCGGAGAAGTACGAGGGGCCGTGGGCGGATGAACTCCGGATCACCCTGCGGCAGATGGACATGGGCGTCAGCCGCCGGGCGGCCTTCGAGGAACTGCGCAAACGCAATGACTCCGAACAGGTCGCCCAGTTCGTCACCGCCCTCCAGCAGGGCGAGGAGCTGGGCTCGCCGATCGTCGAGACGCTGATCCAGATCGCCGACGACATGCGCCGGACCGACGCCCAGAACGCCCGGCGCCGGGCCGCCCGTGCGGTACCCAAGGCCACCATGGTCGTCACCACCTTTATGGTTCCGGCCACGATGATCCTGCTCATCGCCGGGTTCTTCCTCGGCTCGGGCACCAACTTCGGCTCGCTGATGGGAAGGTGACCCGTCGCACGCAGCCCGGCACCGGCCCGGCCCGCGCCCGTCCGGAGCCACGGGACCGAGCCCGGCGGACCCGTCCCGGCCGCCCCCGGCGCGCCGCCCGCCCGGCTCCCGGTGGCCTGCTGCGCCGGCACCCGTCACGACGGCCGCCGCTTCGGGCCGTCCTTGCGGTTGCACATCCGGGCCCGTCCGGCCGACAGCGGCCCGTACTCGGCCGGATGAGTGCGTTACCGGCCCGGCTTCCCGTCAACTCCTTCGCAACAGCAACGAGTTGTGTCACAGTGGGTGGGCGGATGGTTGCGCTCGCACTATGGTGCGGAAGGACCGTCCGGTCTGCATGGGTAACGGAACGGGGCACGGTCCCGGAGGGGGAGCGGGGGTGGATAGGGTGCGACTGAGTGGCCGAAAGACGCCGTTGTGCCTGTCATCCGGGTTCCCGAATGAGGATGGGATACGGATTCCCTGTTCCGGGCACACGGTTCCGGCGTACTTTTCTGGTGTCGTGAGCGCGGCCGACCGCGCCGGCACCACGGGGACAGACCAGCCGGACCAGAGCGGTACGGCCGCCCATGGAGGGGAAGACGATGGCGAAGCGGATTTTGGGGAACGACCGGGGACAGACCTCGATCGAGTACCTCGGCATCATCGCGGTGGTCGTGGCGATCGTCCTGGTCCTGTCGACCACGGACTTCGGCAGCCAGATCGCGAACGCCATCGCCAACAAGATCTCCGACGTCGTCGGCATTTAGCCCGCACCGCCACCGCCGTGCCGGCCACGCTCACACACCGCCGCCGGCGCGACGAAGGGCAGGCCTTCCCGCTCTACATCGTCGCGGTCGGGGGCCTGCTCTTCCTCGCGCTCGCCTTCTTCGCCGTCGGGCAGGCGGCGGCCACCCGCAACGGTGCGCAGACCGCCGCCGACGCGGCAGCCCTCGCCGCCGGCCAGAAGTACCGCGAACTGCTGCGCAAGAGCGTGCTCGACGGCCTCCGCGACGGCAGTTACCAAACCGATCCGACGGCCTGGGAAGAGCTGCTGAACGGGCGCGGCGCCCCGTCCGGGGCGGCCTGCGAGAGCGCGGGCTGGTTCGCCGGACGCAATGGCGCCGAGCTCTCCGGCCCGCGCTGCACCCCCGACTCCTGGCCCACCTCGTTCGCCGTCCAGGTCACCACTCGCAACCCCGTAGGGGATTCCGTCATCCCGGCGACCAGCCGCAAGCATGCGTCGGCCGAGGCGAAGTCCGTGGTCGGTCCCCGCTGCACCCTCGACCCCGCCACGGACGACACCGGCGGTACGGGCGACACCGGCGGTACGGGCGACGAGGGCGGCAAGGACAAGGGCGGCAAGGACAAGGGCGGCAAGGACGAGGGCGGCAAGGACGAGGACGCCCCCGTCGAGATCACCTGCGACGGCACCCGCTGGACGCTCGACCCCCGCCACCTGGAGGAACTGCCCGACGCCGCCGACCTGTTCTCCGTACGCCTCGCCCATTGACCGCCCGCACCCGACCACCCCCCTTGAGACGACCAGACGACGATCAAAGGAATCGCATCCCATGAGCATTCGGCGCACCACGAAGGCCGCCAGGGGAGCGGTCGCCATGGCGAGCGCTGTCGGCCTTGCGCTCGTCGTGGCCGGCTGCGGTGGTGACAGCGGCGGTGCGAAGGCGTCGGACGGCGACAAGCCACCGGCCCGCAGCACCGCCCCCAAGGACAGCGGCCCCGGCGCCCCGGCGGCCGACTCCGACAAGGTGATCGGCGAGATGAAGGGGCCGGACGGCGTGGTGGTCACCCTGCACTCCGTGGTCCGGGACTCCGGCGGCTTCGTCACCGTCAACGGCACGGTCACCAACCGTGGCACCCGCGCCTTCAACGCCATCGACTGGCGCTCCAACGAGACCGAGCTGCGGTCCCGTTCCTCGATCTCCGGGGCGACCCTCGTCGACAAGGCGGGCAAGAAGCGCTATCTGGTGCTGCGCGACACCAACGGCGAATGTCTGTGCACGACCGGCCTCAGCGGGCTGATGCCGGGTGCCAGCCGCCCGGTCTTCGCGCAGTTCCCGGCGCCGCCGGCCAAGGTCACCGAGGTCGATTTCCAGCTGCCGACCCTGCCGCCGGCCAGCGTGCGGATCACGGACTGATCGGGCACCGATGACCGTGACCCAGATGCCCCGAGGACGCCGGGTGCGCCGAGCGCCCCGGAGCGCCGCCACCGCCGCCGTCGCGCTGCTGCTCACCGCGGCGCTGACGGTCCCCGTCGCCCATGCCGATCCGCCGGGTGTGACCGAGGACTCCAGCCCGCCGGTGCACATCGACAGCGACGACCCCGACCTGCGGATGGTCCAGGGCGCCAAGCTCGCCCCGTCCAAGGTCCTCAACATCAAGTCGATCGTCGAGGCGGACGACGGCTCCGAGCGCCGCCAGGACACCAACGACAATGTGACCTTCGCGCTCCAGGCCGAGGTCCTCTTCGGCAAGGACAGCGCCGATCTGTCGTCGGACGCGCTGTCCCGTATCGGCACCATCGCGTCGGAGATCAAGAAGCAGAACGCCACCAAGCTGCGGGTCTTCGGCTTCACCGACAATCTGGGCTCGGCGGGCCACGGCCTGATGCTGTCCAAGAAGCGCGCCAACGCCGTCCAGCAGGAGCTGGCCAAGGACCTCGGCTCGTCCGTCAGTTTCGAGATCCGCGGCTACGGCGAGCAGTACCCGATCGCCGACAACGGCACCGAGGAAGGCCGCAAGAAGAACCGCCGGGTCGAGGTCAGCTTCCCGCGGGCCTCGTGACCGGGGCCGCGGCGGCCACCGGGGCCGGCCGCATCCGGCGACGGATGACCAAGCTGCCGACCACCTTGTCGTGCAGACACTGACGGAGCCCGTCCCAGAGGCAGTTCAGCGGGTCCAGCAGGGAGAGCACCGGCACCAGCCACATCCCCAGATGGGCCAGATGCCGTCCCAGGGCGGCCCCGTAGGAGAGCGGGCCCCCGTCGGCGAGCCGTACGACGCTCAGTCCGCACAGGAGCTTGCCCGGGGTGCCGCCGCAACGGGCCGTCATCAGCGGCGAGTAGAGAAAGAGCAGGGCCACGGTCACCAGGGCCGTGAGGTGGAAGGGCGCGTTGTCCCGGGTGCCGCCGAAGGTGACGACCAGGTCGGCGCCGGCGGTGACCAGGAACAGGACACCGAAGGCGAACACGATGTCGAGGAGCAGGGCGAGCAGCCGCAGCCCCTGGTTGCCGAGGACACCCGGGGCCGGCCCCCGGTGCGCCAGAGGCGCGGGGTAGGCGGGGGCGACGGGGAGCCCGGGGCCGGCGGGAGGTATGTGCTCTGGGGGTGTCGCGTTCATGCCGCGCATGTGACCATTCCGGCCCGCCCGGCGGCAACTCGACACCGGCACGGGCCCGTTGCCCCCGCACCCCGAGCCCTGGCCCCGGGCCGCGCGCCGGCCGCCCTCACCGGCGGGGTTCGACGCCCAGGCGCAGTCCGGGACGCAGCCCCCAGCGCGCCATCGCACCGGCCTCCGCCTCCAGGACGTGCCGGGCGCGGAGCCGGGGGAGCCCCAGCCGCCCCGGGCGCATGGTGCGTACGGCCAGCACGGTGAAGTCCCGGCTCAGATAGGCGACATCGATCGCGAACCGCATCCGGAAGGTGTGCACCCCGCTCGCCGGGGTGAGCAGCAGCGCCCCCTCGATACCGTCCCGCCCCAACAGCCCGCGGCCCCGCGCCCGGTAGGACGCCGCGATCTCCACCGGAATACCGCTCGCCGCCCCGTACAGGACCCCCGCACCGTTCTCCCAACGCGCCATGCGCAGCGTTCTATCAGCTCCCGCACTCCGTCTTTCCCGGCGGACCGCAGCCGGGCGCCTCTAGGCTCGGCGCGTGTCCGTGATGCTGATGTTTCTCGCCGCCGCTTACGGGACCGCGGCCGGGCTGCTGATACCGCGGCCCGTCCACCGGATGGCCGTCGAGCCCGGGGAGGAGTGGCGCGCGGTCTGTCCCGGGGGGCATCCGATCACCGGGCCGGCCCGGGGCTGGCTGGGGCGCGGGCGCTGCCCGGACTGCGGGGCGTACGGGCCGGGCCCGCTGCCCACGGCGGCGGTCACCGCGCTGGTCTGCGTGATCCTGGCGGCGGCCACCGGGCCCCGGCCGGAACTCGTCGCCTGGCTGGTCATGGCACCGGTCGCGGTGCTGCTGGCCGCCGTCGACTGGCGGGCCCGGCGCCTCCCGGACGTGCTGACGCTGCCGCTCGCGGTGGCGGGCGCGGCGCTGCTGGGGCCCGTCGGCTGGCTGACGGGGGAGACCGGGGCGTGGCGGCGGGCCCTGCTGGGCGGGCTGTTCCTCGGCGCCTTCTACCTCCTGCTCTACGTCGTGAACCCACGGGGCATCGGGCTGGGCGACGTCAAGCTCGCGGTCGGGCTGGGGATCGCCCTTGGGTGGTACGGCTGGCGCACCCTCGTCACGGGCGGCGCAGCGGGGGTGCTGCTCGGTGCGCTCTACGGCGCGGGGCTGCTGCTCGTACGGCGCGAGGCGCGGAAAGCGGCCATGCCCCTGGGGCCCTTCATGATCATCGGGGCGTTCTGCGGGCTGCTCCCCGGCGCCGCCGCGGCGGCCTGACCCACCGCGGGCCGGAGCCTTTGGGAGCCCCCGACCCGCCGCGGCCACGCCGGTGCACGCAGCACCCCTCCCGCGGGGTTATGGTGGAAACCCCCCCTCGGGCCGGTCCGTATCCCCCCCCACGGACCGGCCCGCTTTTTGTCCGGGGCACGGGGAACCCCGTGACCAGCCACGATGCGGCCGCGGCCGCACGGCGGCACCCCGCGCCGCGAGCGCGCGGAGCGCTCAGCGGCGGGCCCAGATGTTCACGCCGTCCGTGGTCCTGGCGAACTCGTCGATCTCGGCCAGCTCGGCCTCCGTGATCGCGGGGCCGTCGAGGGCCGCGATATTGGCCTCCAGCTGGGCGACGCTGCTGGCGCCGATCAGGGCGGAGGTCATCCGCTCGTCGCGCAGCACCCAGCCCAGGGCGAGCTGCGCCAGTGACTGGCCACGGCGGGCGGCGATCTCATTGAGGCCCCGGAGCCGGCGTACGACGTCGTCGGACAGCAGATTCGGGTCCAGCGACTTGCCCTGGGCGGCGCGCGAGCCCTCGGGGACGCCGTGCAGATATTTGTCCGTCAGCATGCCCTGCGCGAGTGGCGCAAAAGAGATGCAGCCCATGCCCTCCGCTTCGAGGGTGTCCAGCAGCAGATCGTCCTCGGTCCAGCGGTTGATCATCGAGTACGAGGGCTGGTGGATCAGCGCCGGTACGCCCATCGCGCGCAGGATGCCGGCCGCGTCCCGGGTCTGCTCGGCGTTGTACGAGGAAATCCCGACATACAGGGCCTTGCCCTGCTGGACGGCGGACGCCAGCGCGCCCATCGTCTCCTCCAGCGGGGTGTCCGGATCGAAGCGGTGCGAGTAGAAGATATCGACGTAATCGACGCCCATCCGCTTCAGGGACGCATCCAGCGATGAGAGGAGATATTTCCGTGAACCCCATTCGCCGTAGGGGCCGGGGTGCATCAGATATCCGGCCTTCGTCGACAGAATCATCTCGTCGCGGTAGCCGCGGAAGTCCTGTGCAAAGATCTTTCCGAAGTTGAGCTCGGCGGACCCGGGTGGCGGACCGTAGTTGTTGGCCAGATCGAAGTGGGTGACGCCCAGGTCGAAGGCGCGGCGCAGGATGGCGCGCTGGGAGCTCAGGGTGCGGTCGTCCCCGAAGTTGTGCCAGAGTCCAAGGGAGATAGCGGGGAGTTTGAGTCCACTGCGACCCGTTCGCCGGTACTTCATCGAGTCGTAGCGGGATTCCGCCGCACGGTAGTCGGTGCCAGTCATGCTCATCTCCCTATCACGTACTTGTGACCTACCTGATTGGGCTGTCGAGACAGCCGAGAAGTAAAGTTGCCCACTTGAGGCGACGGGGCGACCGCCATTGGCACGGAGGGGCTGGACCACACATGCTGCGATCTTCCGGGATGCGCATCCCGTATCCGCCTGCACTGCGCAATCTGGTCTATCGGCTGTACGCGCGCAGGGTGGAGGGTCGCCTGGATCACACCCAGGTGCCCAAGCACATCGGCGTCATCCTGGACGGCAACCGGCGCTGGGCGCGGGCCGACGGACGGACCACCGAGCAGGGCCACCAGGCCGGTGCGCTCAAGATCAGTGAGCTGCTCGGCTGGTGCGAGGAGACCGATGTCGAGGTGGTCACGCTGTGGCTGCTGTCGACCGACAACCTCGACCGGCCCGAGGACGAGCTGAAGCCGCTGCTCGGCATCATCGAGAACACCGTCCGGGACCTGGCCGCCGACGGCCGCTGGCGGGTGCACCACGTGGGCAACCGCGATCTGCTGCCCACCGCCACCCAGAAGGTGCTCAAGGAGTCCGAGCAGGCCACCCACGACAACACCGGCGTGCTGGTGAACGTGGCGATCGGCTACGGCGGCCGGCAGGAGATCGCCGACGCGGTGCGCTCGCTGCTGCTGGAACACGCCGAGCGCGGCACCTCCTTCGAGCAGCTCGCCGAGATCGTCGACATCGACCTGATCTCCGAGCACCTCTACACCCGTGGCCAGCCCGACCCGGACCTGGTGATCCGTACGAGCGGGGAGCAGCGGCTGTCGGGCTTCATGCTGTGGCAGAGCGCCCATTCGGAGTACTACTTCTGCGAGGTCTTCTGGCCGGCGTTCCGGAAGGTCGACTTCCTGCGCGCCCTGCGCGACTACGCCGCCCGGCACCGGCGTTACGGCTTCTAGGGCGAGCCCTGAAGAGCCGCTCCCGAGCCGCTCCCGTTCCGCCAGGCGCGTTACACCCCTTACGTCCCGGACAGCCCTGATTGTCACGGTACGTCACCAGGCCCCGCCGGCCCCATGAACCGCCGGCGGGGCCTCTTCTGACGCACCATCCCCCTGGGGCTCACCCGAATGGCTCCGCCGCTCGGTGATCACCTGTCACCCAAGGTTCATCGTCTGTGCGTCATATGCCGTGGCATGGCAACGAGGGTTCGAGGGAATATCCCTTCCAGGTCGGCGTCAGGAACAAGCCATCAGGCGCCGCATCTCAGCGGGCGGCATGGGGCCGTCCGCCCGGGAGGCCCTTTGCACATCACGGAGGTCCGTGCGTACCGCACGGTCGACGCGGAGGGCCGGCGCTCGGCCCGCGCATCGTGGCCCGAGCCCGGTCCGGTCATTAGATGGCCGGGGGTCCCGGGGACGCCGCCCCGAAGCGGTGGCCCCGGGAGAACACCGCCCCGCGACGCCGTCGCACCCCAACCTCATCCGAGGGGGTTCGTCCATCCGTGGTGAACATCAAGCAGCGCCGTGAGAACGACCGGCGCACTTATGTCCTCGACACCAGTGTCCTGCTGGCAGACCCAGGCGCCATGGCCCGCTTCGACGAGCACGAGGTCGTGCTGCCGGTCGTCGTGGTCACCGAGCTGGAGGCCAAGAGGCACCACCCCGAGCTCGGCTACTTCGCGCGGCAGGCGCTGCGCCTGCTGGACGAGTACCGGGTGCAGTTCGGGCGGCTGGACTCGCCCATCCCCATCGGGGATCTCGGCGGGTCACTCAGGGTCGAGCTGAACCACTCCGACCCCGGGATCCTGCCCGCGGGCTTCCGGCTCGGCGACAACGACTCGCGGATCCTCGCGGTGGCGCGCAATCTCCAGGCCGAGGGGTATGACGTCACGGTCGTCTCCAAGGATCTGCCACTGCGCATCAAGGCGTCCTCGGTCGGGCTGCTGGCCGAGGAGTACCGCGCCGAGCTGGCGATCACCGACTCCGGCTGGACGGGGATGGCCGAGCTGACCATCTCCGCCGAACAGGTCGACGACCTGTTCGCCGCCGAGACCACCCATGTCCCGGAAGTCTCCGAACTTCCGGTGCATACCGGACTTGTGCTCCAGTCCGAGCGCGGCAAGGCGCTCGGCCGGGTCACCTCGGACGGCGCGGTCCGGCTGGTGCGGGGCGACCGGGAGGCCTTCGGAATCCACGGCCGCAGCGCCGAGCAGCGGATCGCGCTGGATCTGCTGCTGGACCCGGACGTCGGCATCGTCTCGATGGGCGGGCGGGCCGGTACGGGCAAGTCGGCGCTGGCGCTGTGCGCGGGCCTGGAGGCCGTGTTGGAGCGCCGGCAGCACCGCAAGGTGATGGTGTTCCGGCCGCTGTACGCCGTCGGCGGGCAGGAACTGGGCTATCTGCCGGGCAGCGAGGCGGAGAAGATGAGCCCCTGGGCGCAGGCCGTCTTCGACACGCTCTCCGCGGTGACCACCAAGGACGTCATCGAAGAGGTGGTGGGCCGCGGCATGTTGGAGGTCCTGCCGCTGACCCATATCCGCGGGCGGTCGCTGCATGACGCGTTCGTCATCGTGGACGAGGCCCAGTCACTGGAACGGAACGTCCTTTTGACGGTTCTGTCCCGTATCGGCGCCAACTCGCGCGTGGTGCTGACCCATGATGTGGCGCAGCGCGACAACCTCCGGGTCGGGCGGTACGACGGCGTGGTCGCGGTCGTCGAGAAGCTGAAGGGGCACCCGCTGTTCGCCCACGTCACGCTGAACCGCTCGGAGCGCTCGCCGATCGCGGCGCTGGTGACCGAAATGCTGGAGGACGGCCGGATCTGACCGGTTGTGAAGACGACGCCGCCCGGCGAAGCGAAGGAGCTTAGCCGGGCGGCGTCGTGCTGCGAGTGGATATCCGAAAATCGTTTGCCGTAAACGAGGTGTGAGCTTTCACACCCAGCGGGGAATTGCCTCCCGGCGTCCCCGTCGGGCAGAGTCTGGGTCCTGTCAGGCCCCGCATACGGCAGCATCAGCACCCCCAGCGGTGTGGAACGAACACGAACTTCATAGCGAAACGCCGTATGCCGCCCGAGCATCACGCGGACCCCGAGGGGGACGTACCGGGCCAGTGCCTCCCGTGACCAGCCGGACCCATCCGTTCAACCGGGCCCGGAACAAGGGGAGACCAGCGTCAGGGGCACGATTGCGTCCGCGAGGTCACCTATGCGGACGATGCTGGAAGGAAAACGTGTGAGCCGGATCTCGGTCCGGGGATTCGCCGTGGCATCCGCCACCGCGGTCACCACCGTCGGCGCCGTGGTCGGCGTCGCTGCGGGCAACGAGCCTGCCTCGGTCAGCAACACCGAGGCCACCGCTGCCGATGCGACGATCGCCGACATTCCCGCGGGCGCACAGGCCCAGGTGCAGACGGCTTCCCTGACGCAGCAGGCGGACGACCAGTCCACCCAGGCGGACACGGCAGCGCTGAAGTCCGCCCAGGAGTCGGCACGCAAGGCCGCAGCTGAGACCGCGAAGAGCAAGAAGGACGCCGCGGACGAGGCGAAGGCGAAGAAGGACGCCGAAAAGCGCGAGAAGACGCTGGCCGCTTCCCGGTCCGCCACGCGCGACGCGAGCGACTTCGTCTCCAAGGGCTCGTACACCATCGCCGAGACGCAGTCCATGGCCCGCCAGATGATGGCGAGCGACCAGTTCCAGTGCTTCAGCAACATCGTGGACCACGAGTCCGGCTGGAACTACAAGGCCACCAACGCGGGCTCGGGCGCCTACGGGCTCGTGCAGGCGCTGCCCGGCTCCAAGATGGCCTCGGCCGGTGCCGACTGGCAGACGAACCCGGCCACCCAGATCAAGTGGGGCCTGAACTACATGAACGACCGCTACGGCAGCCCCTGTGGCGCCTGGTCGTTCTGGCAGGCGAACAGCTGGTACTAGGCCGTAAGCCGCACCACCGCACTTCCGAAACCCCCGAACGCGTCCGCGTCGGGGGTTTCGCGCGTGCCGCACAGGTAACGTCGTGCCGTCAGCTTGTGGCGCGTGGGAGGGGAAGAGGAAGGACATGTCCAGATTGCCTCAGTGGGTCGGTGGCCTCGGCGCCGGTCTGACGCGGCTCTCGCAGCGGCTGGAGGAACAGCGCCGCCGCGCGGAGGCCTCGATGGGGGTCTCCCCTGGAGGGGGCCCGTCAGACTCCTTCGGGGAGGCCGGCGACCCGGATGAGCTGAGGCGTGCCGAGCACGCGGACGCTTCCGCGGCCGAGAGCTCGGCGGACGACGGCCCGGCGGGTGACCGTTCAGCGGGCGACCGTTCGGTGGGCACGCTCACCGTTCCCCGTACGCAGCTGCCCGCGGCGGTGGACGGGGTGCCGGGGCCCGGGGCGGAGCAGGAGCCCCCGGCGGCCGCGGGCCGCCCGCCGGAGTCCGTGCCCGCCCCGCCCTCCTACGCCCCGGCCGTCGCGGCCCGCCCCGATCCGGTCGACGCGGTGCCGTGGGGCGTACGCGTCGCCGCCGAGGCGGGCTGGCGGCTGCTGGTGCTCGCCGCCACCCTGTGGGTGCTGGCGCGCGTCATCACCACCATCGAACTCGTCGTACTGGCCTTCATCGCGGCCACGCTGATCACCGCGCTGCTCCAGCCCACCGTGGGCTGGCTGCGTGCGCGTGGGCTGCCGCGCGGGCCGGCCACCGCGCTGACCTTCATCGGCGGGTTCGTGGTCATGGGCCTGGTCGGCTGGTTCGTCGTGTGGCAGGTCCAGGACAACATCGACTCGGTCTCCAGCCGTATTCAGGAGGGCATCACCGAGCTCAAGGGCTGGCTGCTGAAGAGCCCGTTCCATGTGACCGAGAGTCAGATCAACCACATCGCGAAGAATCTCCAGGATGCGGTCGGCGCCAACACCGAGGCGATCACCTCGGCCGGGCTGGAGGGCGTCACCGTCATCCTGGAGGTGTTCACCGGCATCCTGCTCGCGATGTTCACCACGCTCTTCCTGCTCTACGACGGCCGGCGGATCTGGAACTGGCTGCTCAGGCTGGTCCCGAGCGCGGCCCGCGAGGGTGTGGCAGGCGCCGGCCCGCGGGCCTGGCGTACCCTGACCGCCTATGTGCGCGGCACGGTCGTCGTCGCCCTGATCGACGCCATCTTCATCGGTATCGGGCTCTACTTCCTCAATGTGCCGCTGGCCGTCCCGCTCGCCGTCTTCATCTTCCTGTTCGCGTTCATCCCGCTGGTCGGCGCGGTGGTCTCGGGCGCGCTGGCCTGTGTCGTCGCGCTGGTCGCCAACGGGGTGTTCACCGCGCTGATGGTGCTGGCGGTGGTGCTGGCCGTCCAGCAGATCGAGGGCCATGTCCTCCAGCCGTTCATCCTGGGCCGGGCGGTCCGGGTCCATCCGCTCGCGGTGATCCTCTCGGTGGCCGCGGGCGGGCTGATCGCGGGCATCGGCGGGGCGGTCGTCGCGGTCCCCCTGGTGGCGGTCACCAACACGGTGGTGGGCTACCTCCGTTCGTACTCCACGGAGCAGGCGCTGCGGATGTCGGTGGCCCCGCGCGGTGCCACCGCGCTCGGGGTGGCACCGACGCCGCCCCCGACGCCGCGCCCGTCCGGGGAGCCCCGGGAGTAGTCCCCGTGCACCGGACGCACAGAACCCCCGCAGACCCGAGGTCTGCGGGGGTTCTGTCAGCTGGTGTCCGCGCTGCCGGAATTACTCGGCGAGCGCGGCCTCGGCGTCCAGCGTGGCGCCGACGGCCTGAAGGACGGACGCGATCTTGACGGCCTCCTGGATCGTCTCGCGGTCCACACCGGCCTTGCGGAGCACCTGCTCGTGCGAGTCCAGGCACATACCGCAGCCGTTGATGGCCGAGACGGCCAGCGACCACAGCTCGAAGTCGACCTTGTCCACGCCCGGGTTGCCGATGACGTTCATCCGCAGACCGGCACGCAGGTTGCCGTACTCCGGGTCCGACAGCAGGTGCCGGGTCCGGTAGAAGACGTTGTTCATCGCCATGATGGCCGCGGCCGACTTGGCGGCGTTGTACGCCTCGGCGGAGAGGTTGGCCTTGGCCTCCGGCTCCAGCTCGCGCAGCACCTTCGGCGAGCGCGAGGCGATCGCGCAGGCCAGCACGGTGCCCCACAGCTGCTGCTGCGGCAGGTCGCTGTTGCCGATGACCGAACCGAGGTTCAGCTTGAGGTCCTTGGCGTAGTCCGGTACCGCGGACTTCAGTTCGTCGAGAGCCATGTCAGATCTGCCTCCAGTTCGCTAGCGGAGTGTCACTCGCCCGAGAGCAGCGCGACCGGGTCGAGGGTGTCGTCGCCCTTGGACCAGTTGCAGGGGCACAGCTCGTCGGTCTGGAGCGCGTCGAGGACCCGCAGGACCTCCTTGGGGTTACGGCCGACGGAGCCGGCGGTCACCATGGTGAACTGGATCTCGTTGTTCTGGTCGACGATGAAGACGGCGCGCTGCGCGAAGCCGTCCTCGCCCTCGATGCCCAGGTCGCGCATGAGCTCGTGCTTCGAGTCGGCGAGCATCGGGAAGGGCAGGTCGGTCAGGTCCGGGTGGTCCTTGCGCCAGGCGTGGTGCACGAACTCGGAGTCGCCGGAGAAGCCGAGAACCTGGGCGTCACGGTCGGCGAACTCGTCGTTCAGCTTGCCGAAGGCGGCGATCTCGGTCGGGCACACGAAGGTGAAGTCCTTGGGCCACGCAAAGACGATCTTCCACTTGCCCTCGTAGGTCTTGTGGTTGATCTGCTCGAACTCCTGGCCCTTTTCCAGCGAAACGCAGGCGGTCAGGTCGAACTCGGGGAACTTGTCACCGACAGTGAGCACGTACTCTCCTTGTTGCGCAGAAAGTCCCTTTTGAGGACTTTCCTTGAGGCTTGGACGGGTTACACAGTGCCACAGCTGCCATTGATCAGGGAAATAGCTAGACTGGTTGATGTTGATCGGAGGTGGTTATCAGTGGCGTCACCGGCAAACCTGGGCGGCCGGCCCCGCCAGCCCAGCCTGGCCCAGCTGCGAGCGTTCGCGGCGGTGGCCGAGCATCTGCATTTCCGCGAGGCGGCGGCCGAGATCGGGATGAGCCAGCCCGCGCTGTCCGGGGCGGTCTCCACGCTGGAGGAGACCCTCGGAGTGCAGCTGCTGGAGCGTACGACGCGCAAGGTGCTGCTGTCGCCCGCGGGGGAGCGGGTGGCCGCGCGGGCCCGTGTGGTCCTGGAGGCCGTCGGTGATCTGATGGAGGAGGCGGAGGCGGCTCGCGCGCCCTTCACGGGCGTACTGCGGCTCGGTGTCATCCCGACCGTCGCCCCGTATCTGCTGCCGGCCGTGCTGCGGCTGGTCCATGAGACCTACCCCGACCTGGACCTCCAGGTGCACGAGGAACAGACCGCCTCCCTCCTGGACGGCTTGGCTCATGGCCGCCTCGACCTGCTGCTGCTCGCCGTCCCCCTCGGCGTCCCCCAGATCGCCGAACTCCCGCTCTTCGACGAGGACTTCGTCCTGGTCGCCCCCAAGGAGCACTGGCTCGGCGGCCGCGGCGACATCCCGCGCCAGGCCCTCCAGGAGCTGGACCTGCTGCTGCTCGACGAGGGCCACTGCCTGCGGGACCAGGCCCTGGACATCTGCCGCGAGGCCGGCCGCGACGAGAACACCCCCGTGACGACCAGCGCCGCGGGCCTGTCCACCCTCGTACAGCTGGTCGCCGGCGGACTCGGCGTCACCCTCCTGCCCCGCACCGCCCTCCGCGTCGAGACCGGCCGCAACGACCAGCTCACCACCGGCTACTTCGCGGACCCGGCCCCCTCCCGGAGAATCGCCCTGGCCATGCGCACGGGCGCCGCCCGCCAACAGGAATTCGAGGAGTTCGCGGAGGCGCTGCGCGGGGCGCTGCGCGGGCTGCCGGTGCGGATCGTGAAGGAGTGAGGGCCGGGGGCGGCGGTCACGGGGCAGGGCCCCGCGACGCTCAGGCCGCGCCCGCCCGCGTGTACGTCAGGAAGGCCGAGCCGCTCTGGAGGACGGTGTGTTCGGTCAGTTCCCAGGTGTGCGGGGCGAAGGCGGTGTCCGGGGAGAAGAGCGGGATGCCGCTGCCGAGGGTGAGCGGGCTGAGTTTGACGATCAGCTGGTCGATCTCCGGGTAGAGCGCGCCGGCGAGTGCGCTGCCGCCCAGCAGCCAGATGTCCTTGCCGTCCGAGCCCTTCAGCTCGCGTACCTTCGCCACCGGGTCGGTGGCGACCAGCTCCACCGCCGGGTCCGGGCTCTGCGTCAGGGTCCGGGAGAACACCAGATGCCGGAGATGGGGGTAGGCATCGGTGATCCCGGCCCGCAGGCCGATTTCGTAGGTGCGGCGGCCCTCCAGGACGGTGTCGAAACGGGTGCCCTCGCCGGTGATGCCGAACGCCGACCGGGCCTGCACGGGCAACACCTCAGGGAGCTCGGCGGCCAGATGCTTGACGTAGTCGTCGGCGATCGGCCAGAAGCCGTCCGGACCGGTGGGGTCCGCGCCGTCAGGGCCCGCGATGAAGCCGTCGAGAGTGGAAGCGATGCAGTAGACAAGTCGACGCATAAAGGGCCCCCCTTGGGCAGTTGATGTGCACTGCTGCGCCGGAATGATCTCGCAGATTCACTCCGTCCGCAGGCCGTCCGGGCGCATCAGGCGCCACAGCGGCGGCAGGCTCAGCGCCGTCACGAAGAGGATCACGCCGCCGCCGATGCCGGTCATCCCCGCCACCACCGGGATGTCCACCGTCACCGCGCTGTCGATCACCGTCAGCAGCAGCGTGCCCAGCGCCAGGCCACAGCCCAGTGCCAGGCCCAGGCCGAGGACGACCGGGAGGGCGGTCTGCCAGAGCACCGACCAGCCCAGGGTGCTGCGGCGGGTGCCGTAGGCGTCGAGGGTGGACAGCAGGCGGCGGCGCTCGTGGAGCTGTTCGACGGTGGAGATGATCAGGCCCGAGCCGATCAGCAGCAGGGTGATGACGGCGCCGGCGAACAGGCCGTTGCGGACGCTGGAGTACTGCGCGTCATGCGGATTGTCGACCGCGGAGAGCTCGGCCATCGTCGGGTCGATATGGGCCGCGGTGTTGCGGATGTGCTCCACCGCGTCCGGGGTGCCACGGTCGAAGTCGACCTGGTACTCCGCGCTGGGGAACCGGAAACGGCCGATGTCGACCGCGGCGGGGGTGGCCAGCAGGTCGTAGCGGACGCGGTCGGGGGCGCGCCCGGGGTCGCGCAGCCGGGCGTCGCGCGCCGCCGTGGGGACCGTCCAGGGGTGGGGCCGCACCGGATCGCTCTTGTCGTACGGGGGGTTGAGATCGAGGGTCGCGCCGGGCGTGAGGCTGTGGCCGCGGGCGCCGGTGAGGAAGACCTCGCCGTCCCGGCAGGAGTCCAGCCGGGCAAGGGTGCGCAGCTCGGCGCAGCTGCCGATGGCGATCGTCGCGAAGCGGTCGGTGGACCGGGCGGGCAGCAGGTCGGCGTTCGCGTCGATCGTGCCGCGGGCCGCCGTCACCCCGGGGGTGGCCCGCAGTGCGGTCAGCGCCCGCTGGACCTGTGGCCAGTCACGGGCGTTGCCCCACAGGCCGATCCGCGGCAGCTTGCCGGACTCGGCGTAGGCCTGGGCGTAACCGGCCTGCATACCGGTCAGCAGCATATGGATCGCGATGGCACCGGCCACCGCGACGGTGATGCCGCTGACCGCGCGGGTAGCCGAGCCGCTGTTCAACTGGAGCCGTCGGACGGCCAGTTGCCAGGAGACCGGCCCGCCGTGCAGCCGGCCGACCACCGCGTCGACCAGCCAGGGCAGCAGCGCGGTGACGCCGAGCAGCAGCAGCAGCGCACCGGCCGCCAGCCGGAGGGTGTTGACCGGGGTGTCCCGCCACGGGGATTCCCGGGCCAGCGGCACCAGCAGCAGGGTGCCCACGGCGGGCAGGGCCAGACGCCACCACAGCCGGCGGCGGACCGGCGGGCGCCGGCGGACGATGCCCAGTGGCTCGACGGTGACCCCGCGCTGTGCGAACAGTGTCACCGCCACCGCAGCCGTCGGCACCAGCACGGCGATCAGTGCCACGGCGAGCGGGCCGGGGGCCACGTCCGAGGGGAAGACATTGATGTCCCACAGCGTGATCACCGAAGCGAACTGCCGGCCGCCCAGGAACAGCGCCCCACCCGCCACCAGCCCCAGCAGCGAGCCGAACAGCGCCTCGCCCGAGGCGATCCGGCGGGTCGTGGGGACATCGGCGCCCACCAGCCGGAGCGCGGCCAGCCGGCGCTCCCGGCGTTCGTTGCCGAACCGTACGGAGGTGCCGATGAAGACCAGCACCGGCGTCATCAGCGCCACACACGTCATGATCACCAGGACCACGGCGGGCGCCCGCATCGGCGCCGGGTGCCAGTTCTTGCCGAAGTGGTCGATGCGATAGCCGTCGGGCGCGGCGAGGGTGGCGCTCTGCGCGAAGTAGGTGAGTTCCCGTGGGCCGCTCAGCCCGTCGTCGCCGATGACACCGGCCACCCGGTGGTCCAGCCGGTCGCGCAGCAGTGCGCCCTCGGGGGAGTCCAGCAGTTCCTTGAGCGCGGGGGAGACCAGCATCCGGCCGGGGCCGGGGAGTTGGCGTACACCCGGCGGCACCGGCGGATGCGCGCCGTCCGGGCGCACCACGCGGCCACGGACCGGTAGCCCGTGGAAGACGGTGTCGGTCGAGGCGTAGCGCACGGTGTCGTCGGCGGGCGGCGGTTCGTGCACCTGGCCCAGGTTCTCGCGGGCCTTCTCCCGGCCGTGCCAGGCGTCCATCAGGGTCGGCACGGACGCGCCGAGCAGCAGGACGGCCACGCCCAGGGCGACGCCGGCGGCCGTCAGCGCCGTACGGATCCAGCCCTCGCGGCCGCCGCCGGCCGCGAACCGCATCCCCATCGCGAGATCCCGGGCCCAGGCGCCGGGGCCGGTGCGCGGGGAGGCGGGCGCGCGGTCGTCGCGGTGTCCGCCGTCGTCGCCGGGCCCGTCGTCGCGCCCGGCCCGCGAGCGCAGCGGGCTCATACCAAGCCCGCCAGAATGTCCTTCACTTTGCCGTCGCGGACGACGATCTCCCGGTCGGAGTACGCGGCGACCCGGGCCTCATGGGTGACCAGGACCACCGCGGCGTTGCTCTCCCGGGCGGCGTCGGTCAGCAGGTTCAGCACGCGTTCGCCGTTGAGCGAGTCCAGTGCGCCGGTGGGCTCGTCCGCGAAGACGACCCGCGGCCGGGTGGCGAGGGCGCGGGCGACCGCGATCCGCTGGCCCTGGCCGCCGGATATCTCCCCGGGCCGCCGGTCGTGCACGGACTCGACCTCCAGCCGCTCCAGCCACTCGCGGGCCTGCCGCTCGGCCTCCTTGCGCTTGGTGCCGTTCAGCCGCAGCGGCAGCGCCACGTTCTCCAGCGCGGTCAACTCCGGCACCAGCTGCCCGAATTGGAAGACGAAGCCGAAGTCGGTACGGCGCAGGGCGCTGCGCTGCGCGTCGCTGAGGCCGGTCAGGGTGTGCGGGCCGTAGCGGACCGTACCGGCGTCCGGGCTGATGATCCCGGCCAGGCAGTGCAGCAGGGTCGATTTGCCGGAGCCGGACGGCCCCATGACGGCGACGACCTCACCGGGGTGGATGGAGAACTCCACGCCGTCCAGCGCCGGTGTCGCCCCGTAGGACTTGTACAGCCCCTCCGCCGCGAGCAGCGACCCCTCGGGTGTCATGGACGGACCGCTTCCGCCAGCTTGTCCAGCCGCGCGGCGGTCAGCTCCAGCCAGCGCAGATCGGCTTCGAGATGGAAGAGCGCATGGTCACAGATCAGCTGGTCGGCGAGGTCACCGGTGCGCTTGCGCTCGGTCAGCCCGCGCATCAGCCGCAGATGCTCGGCGCGCTGGCCGTCCAGCAGCTCGGCGGCGTTCCGGCCGGTCAGCAGCGCCAGGACGATCTTCGTGTAGAGCGTCGACTGGAGATACGGCTCGGGCTTCTCCGGCCGGGCCAGCCACTGCGCGACATCCGTGACCCCGGCGTCCGTGATCGCGTACCGCTTCCGCTCCGGCCCGGCCCCGGCCTCCACGGCGTCCACCTCGACCAGCCCGTTCTTCAGCAGCCGGGACATCGTGGAGTAGACCTGCCCGTAGTGCAACGGACGGTCCTGCCCGAAGTGTTCGTCAAAGGCCCGCTTGAGGTCGTACCCATGGCGCGGACCGGACTCCAGAAGGCCCAGCAGCGTATGACCGATTGACATGGCGCACACCCTACTCGGGGGTGTGTCGGCGGTGTATACGCGTGGCGTATAGCGCCCGGTCGGTCCGCGTCAGTCCCCGTCCGGCTCCTTGGGCGGCCGCCCCCGTCGCGGTATCGCCCCCGCTCCCTTCGGCAGCCGCCCCGCGTCCGACAGTGCCTTGCGGAGCAGGAACTCGATCTGGGCGTTGGCGCTGCGGAGTTCGTCACCGGCCCAGCGGGCCAGGGCGTCATGGATCAACGGGTCCAGCCGCAGCAGCACCTGCTTGCGCTGCTGCGGCCGTCGCGCGGGGGCCCGCTCGCTCTCGGCGCCGGGCCCCTCGGGGGTGTCGGCACTCACTGGTAGAGCGAGCCCGTGTTCAGGACCGGCTGGGCGGCCCGGTCGCCGCACAGCACCACCATCAGATTGCTCACCATGGCCGCCTTGCGCTCCTCGTCCAGCTCGACGATGCCCTGTTCGCTGATCCGTGCCAGCGCCTGCTCGACCATGCCGACGGCGCCCTCGACGATCTGCTGGCGGGCCGCGACCACCGCGCCGGCCTGCTGGCGCTGGAGCATCGCGGAGGCGATCTCGGGGGCGTAGGCGAGGTGACTGAAGCGGGACTCGATGATCCGTACGCCGGCGGCCTGAACCCGGGCGGTCAGTTCCAGGGCCAGCTTCTCGGTGATCTCCTCGGCGTTGCCGCGCAGCGAGAGGGCGTCCTCGTCGTGGGCGTCATAGGGGTACTCGATCGCGATGTGCCGGACGGCCGCTTCGGTCTGGGTGGCGACGAACTCCAGGAAGTCGTCGACCTCGAAGAGCGCCTGGGCGGTGTCCTCGACCTGCCAGACCACGATCGAGGCCAGCTCGATGGGGTTGCCGTAGGCGTCGTTGACCTTCAGGACGGCGGTCTCGTGGTTGCGCACCCGGGTGGAGATCTTCCGTGCGCTGGTGAGCGGGTTGACCCAGCGCAGACCGTCGGTACGGATGGTGCCGACGTAGCGCCCGAAGAGCTGGATGACGCGGGCCTCGCCGGGCGCGACCATCTTCACGCCGGTCATGCAGAAGAACGAGGTGAGCAGCAGCACGACGCCACCGATGATCATCGGGACCGCGGCCGCCTTGTTGCCGCCGTCGCCGAGTATGCCGCCGACGATGATCACGGCGATGCCCAGCGCGACACCGAGCACGGTCAGCAGCAGGGCCAGTCCGCCGCCGATGCTGTGCGCCGGGACCTCGCGGACCTGCGGTCTGGGCATCTCGGGGGCGTCGACGGTGAGGTCGTCGCCGGCGCCGCCGGTGCGGTCGGCCGAAGTCTGGTCGGTCATGGGGTCCCCGTTTCTCCAGGTGCGGCGGGTGATGTCCACCGCATTTGGTGATGTCGCTGGTCTAGCAAAGTGATAGCACTTTAACCGTTGGCGAGTTGCGGCGTCCAGTGCTGTGCGGGGGCTCTCCGGCGGTAAGACCCCAGGTGAGGGCGGGGCGACGCGCAATACCCACCCCATGGTTCCGTCGCGACGGGTGCTGTTTGTCACGTCAGGAAAAGCCTTGATCGATGAGTATTTGTTTATAGATGCGGTGTTAGCTTCAACAGCTGAGTTAGCTGGGGGCGGAACGACTGGAGTTGCTGAAGCGATGGGCCGAGCGGAAGCGAGACGGGCGCGACAGGGGAGCGCTCGCCGTGCCAAGCAGACAGACAAGAAGTCCGGCATACGCCGCTTCTTCACCTGGAAGAAGCTCCTCGGGGCCTTTCTCGGAGTGTGCCTGCTGGGCATCCTCGGATTCATCGGCCTGTATCTGTACGTGGACATCCCCAAGGGCAACAGCGCTGCCAAGCTGCAGAGCAATGTCTACAAGTACGCCGACGGCAAGGTCATGGCGCGGGTGGGCGACGTCAACCGCGAGACGGTCCCGCTCGACCGCATACCCAAGGACGTCCAGCGCACCTTCGTCGCCGCGGAGAACAAGTCCTTCTACGACGACTCCGGCGTCGACCTGAAGGGCACCCTGCGCGGAGTCCTCAACACCCTGCGGGGTCAGGGCAAGCAGGGTGGCTCGACGATCACCCAGCAGTACGTCAAGAACTACTACCTGAGCCAGGAGCAGACGGTTTCCCGCAAGCTCCAGGAGATCGTCATCTCGCTCAAGGTGGACAACAAGTTCAAGAAGGACGAGATCCTCGCCGGCTACATCAACACCAGCTACTACGGCCGCGGCGCCTACGGCATCCAGGCCGCCGCCCAGGCCTACTTCCGCAAGGACGTCGAGAAGCTCACCGTCTCGGAGGGCGCCTACCTCGCGTCGCTCCTCCAGGCGCCGAGCCAGTACGACTGGTCCAGCGCGACCGAGGCCGGCAAGAAGCGGGTCAAGGAGCGCTGGGCGTACACCCTCGACAACATGGTCGAGATGAAGTGGCTCTCCGCGGCGGACCGGGCCAAGCAGAAGTTCGAGGTGCCCCAGGGCCCCAAGCCGCTGCCCGGCATGAGCGGCCAGACCAGCTACCTGGTCAAGCAGGCCAAGCAGGAGCTCTTCGCCCAGGGCGTTGACGAGTCCGAATTCGAGGCCGGCGGCTGGACCGTCACCCTCGGCATCGACAAGAACAAGCAGAAGGCGCTGGAGAAGTCCGTCAAGCGCAAGCTCACCGACGACCTCGACCCCAAGAAGCGCAAGGTCGACGGGGACGCCCAGCTCGGCGCCACCTCGGTGGACCCCAAGACCGGGCGCATCGTGGCGATGTACGGCGGCGACGGCTATCCGAAGCACTACACGAACAACGCCACGCGCTCCGACTACCAGCCCGCCTCCACCTTCAAGCCGCTGATCCTGGCGTCGGCGATGGAGAACAACGCGGTCACCCAGGACGGCGTCCCGATCACCCCCAACACGATCTACGACGGCCGTAACCGCCGCCCGGTCGTCGGCGGGGACATCCCCTTCGCGCCGCCCAACGAGGACGAGCACCCCTACGGGAAGATCAGCGTCCAGACGGCGACCAACAACTCCGTCAACGCGGTCTTCGCCCAGATGGGCGCGGACGTCGGCCTGGAAGAGATCAAGAAGACCGCGGTCAGCCTGGGCATGGACGGCTCCAAGATCGACGCCAAGCCCGCGATGACCCTGGGCACCATGGGTGCCAGCCCGCTCCAGATGGCCGGGGCCTACGCCACGCTCGACAACCACGGCAAGAAGGTCACCCCGACCCTGGTCACCAAGGCGGTGCACCCGGTCGACGGCGTCGAGACCTCGGTCCCGCTGAAGAACCCGATCGGCGACCAGGTCCTCAGCCGCCGGACCGCCGACACCCTCACCTCGGTCCTGACCGGTGTGGTCAACGACGGCACCGCCTCGGAGGCCGTGAAGAACACCGCGTACGAGGCGGCCGGCAAGACCGGTACCTCCGACGACAACAAGTCGGCGTGGTTCGTCGGTTACACGCCCAAGCTGGTCACCGCGGTCGGCATGTTCGGCGAGTCCCCCAAGGGCGGCACCCAGGTCACCCTGAAGGGCACCGGTGGCGGCGGCCGGGTCAACGGCGGCGGCTACCCGGCCCGGGTGTGGGCGGACTACACGGAGTCGGCGCTGGGCGGCAACACCGGCGCGGAGTTCGACCTCGACACCGACCTCGGTGCCGGCGTCCCGCCGACCCCCACCCCGACGCCGAGCAAGACCCCGTCGGCCTCCCCGTCGCCGTCCGAGACGCCGAGCAAGAGCCCGTCGCCGACCCCGTCCAGCCCGAGCGGGCGGCCGACGGACACCACGAGCGGCAAGCCGTCGGACCCGGCCACCCCGACCGACCCCAGCTCCTCCCCGCCGCCCGACGGCACGGACGGCGGGGACACCGGCCGGCCGACCGGCGGGAACGCCGACGGTGGCAAGGGCACCAACAGCCTGCCCGACTTCAACTGACGCCGGCCCCGGCACACCGCACCGCGGCCCCCACCTCGTTGGTGGGGGCCGCGGTGCGGTGTCAGCGGGGGACGGAGCCTCAGCCGCCGTTCACCTTGTGGGCGATCCGGTCGCCCACGTTCTTGTCGATGTTGCGCCAGTACTGGAGCGCGCGGTCCAGCACCGGACGGCTGACGCCGTTGAGGAGATGACCGGACACATTGCCGACGAGCCGGTCGCGGGCCGCGTCGTCGAGGACCTGGCGGACCATGGTGCCCGGCTGGCCGAAGTCGTCGTCATCGCGGCGCAGTGTGTACGCCTCGCGGACCATTTCGCCGCCGGTCTCCCAGCCCGCGGGCTCCCCGTAGCGCAGGGTGTCCGCTGCCGGACCGCCGTAGCTGTTCGGGGCGTACGGCCGGGCCGCACGGGACGGCTCGTACCGCATCGGGCCGTCCTTCGCGTACGTGTGGACGGGCACATGCGGCCGGTTGGGCGGCAACTGGGCGTAGTTCGGGCCGATGCGGTACCGGTGGGTGTCCGCGTACGAGAACAGCCGGCCCAGCAGCATCTTGTCCGGTGAGGGACCGACACCCGGCACCATGTTGGACGGCTCGAACGCCGCCTGTTCGATGTGGATGAAGTAGTCCTCGGGGTTCTGGTTGAGCGTCATCCGCCCGACCTCGATCAGCGGGTAGTCGCCGTGTGGCCACACCTTGGTCAGATCGAACGGGTTGAACCGGTAGTCCGGGGCGTCCGCGAACGGCATGACCTGCACATACAGCGTCCACGACGGAGCGTTTCCGCCGTCGATCGCCTCGAACAGATCGCGCCGGTGGTAGTCGCCGTCCTCGCCGGCGATCCGGTCCGCGTCCGCCTGGGTGAGGAAGTCGATGCCCTGGTCGGTCTTGAAGTGGTACTTGATCCAGAACTTCTCGCCGCCGGCATTGACCCACATATAGGTGTGCGAGCCGTAGCCGTTCATGTGGCGGTAGGTCTTGGGGATACCGCGGTCGCCCATCAGCCAGGTGACCTGGTGGGCCGACTCGGGCGAGAGTGTCCAGAAGTCCCACTGCATGTCGTTGTCGCGCATCCCGTTGTCCGGGCGGCGCTTCTGCGAGCGGATGAAGTCCTGGAACTTGATCGTGTCACGGACGAAGAAGACCGGGGTGTTGTTCCCCACCAGGTCGTAATTGCCGTCCTGGGTGTAGAACTTCAGCGCAAAGCCTCGGGGGTCGCGCCAGGTGTCGGGGGATCCCTGCTCACCCGCGACGGTCGAGAAACGGGCCAGCATCTCGGTGGTCTTGCCCGGCTGGAAGAGATCTGCCCTGGTGAACTGGCTGACGTCGTTGGTGACCTGGAAGAAGCCGTACGCGCCGGCGCCCTTGGCATGCACCACTCGCTCGGGGACCCGCTCGCGGTTGAACTGGGCCATCTTCTCGATGAGGTAGTGATCCTGGAGCAGGATGGGGCCGTCCGGGCTCACGGTGAGTGAGTGCTCGTCGCTCTCCACCGGAACGCCGGCGTTGTTCGTTGTGCGCGGGACGTTGTGCGCGGTGCTGGTCATGGAGGAGCGCCTCCTGTTTCGACGACGGGGAGCAGGGGGTCGGTCAGTCCCGAATTAGGGCAGTCAGTCCCTTACGCCCACCCAAGCAGTGAACTCCCCGGACGGCATGTCGGCAAGAGTTGGACCCCGTCCGGTCTCAGACGGGGTCCAACATGTGGGACGCGGCCGGGCGCCCGGCAGACCTCAGCGGCGCGGCGTCCCCGGCGGCATCGACAGCTCGAACCAGACGACCTTTCCCATGCTCAGACGGGTCGCGCCCCAGCGTCGCGCCATCCGGTTCACGAGGTAGAGACCCCGCCCGCCCTCGTCCGACGGCCGGGCCTGCCGGAGCCGCGGCAGCTGCGGGACATCGTCACCGACCTCGCAGCGCAGCACGTCCGTGCGCAGCAACCGCAGCGTGATCGGCCGCTCCGCATACCGCACCGCATTCGTCACCACCTCGCTGACCAGCAGCTCCAGCTGGTCGGTCAGCTCGTCCAGGCCCCAGCGCGCCAGCGCCCGCCGGGCCAGCCGCCGGGCCTGACCGGCCGTCTGCGCCTTCGGGTCCAGATACCAGTACGCGACATCGCTGGGCGCGATCCCGTCGAACCGGGCCGCCAGCAGCGCGATGTCGTCATCGCGGTCGCCGGGGCCCAGCATGTCCAGCACCTCGTCGCACATCGGCTCCAGCGGCGGCGGATTGGGACCGGTCAGCCGGGCCGTCTCGGCCAGCCGCTCCCGCAGCTGCTCGATCCCGGTCCACACGTCCCGGATCCGCGACTCGACCAGGCCGTCCGTATAGAGCACCAGCGTGGCGCCCGCCGGGGCGTCCAGCTCCACCGCCTCGAAGTCCACCCCGCCGACGCCGATCGGCGCGCCCGACGGCACCCGCAGCACCTCGGCCCGCCCGCCGCGGTGCAGCATCACCGGCGGCGGATGGCCCGCGTTGGCGATGGTGATCCGGTGCGCGACCGGGTCGTAGACCGCGTACATGCAGGTCGCCATCCGGTCCGTGCCCAGCCGCTGGGCCTGCTCGTCGAGATGGTGCAGCACCTCCTGTGGCGGCAGATCCAGCCCGGCCAGCGTCTGGGCCGTGGTCCGCAGCTGGCCCATGATCGCGGCCGAGGTCATCGAGTGCCCCATGACATCGCCGACGACCAGCGCCACCCGGCTGCCGGGCAGCGGAATCGCGTCGTACCAGTCGCCGCCCACCCGGGCCGTCTCGGCGGCCGGCAGATAGCGGCTGGCCAGCCGGACGCCGGTCGGCTGCGGCAGCGAGTCCGGCAGCATCGTGCGCTGGAGCGCGTCGGCGATATACGCCTCGCGGCCGTAGAGCACCGCCTTGTCCACACCCAGCGCGGTGTGCGTCGCGAGCTGCGCCGCCACCAGCAGATCGTCCGGCTCGAACGCCGGCCGGTCCGGGCGGCGCAGGAACACCGCCGCGCCGATCACCCGGCGGCGGCCGCGCAGCGGCGCCAGAATCACCCGGTGGCCACCGGGCAGCCGCGGATCCGGCCCCAGCAGCTCGGGCAGCGCCGTCCGCGCCGCCTGTGCCTCGCCGAACAGCGGCCGTACGCCCCGCAGCACCTCGGCCAGCGGACCGCCGGGCTCCACCTCGGCCAGCTCCGCCGCGCTGCCGCCCATCGCCGGGCCCAGATCGGGCTGCGCGGGCAGCATCGGCAGCCGGCCGCCGTTGGTGTCCGGCTCCTCCGGAATCCGGTCGGTACGGCGCAGCCGCAGCACCACCGGACCGGTCGGCCGCTCATCACCCACCGGCAGCGGATCCCGCAGATAGACCAGGATGGCGTCGGCGAACGTCGGCACCGTCGCCCGGCACAGCCCGAGCACGATCTCGTCGAGGTCGATGCCCCGCGCGATCCGCCGCGTCGCCGCCCCGATGAAGCGCAGCCGGTCGCCGCCCGCCTGCCGGGCCGCGGCCACCTCGCCGCTCTCGCCGGGGTGTGCCGAGCGGGCCGGGGGAGGGGGCAGCGGGCCCGGCGGCGGACCGGCCGGTGCGGGCACCTGCTCCCCGGTGGCCTCCCCGGCCGCCGGCCGCGACACCTCACCGTGCGGGGCACCCGAGGCCGCCGGCCGTCCGCCGTGCGGCGCCTGCTCCGGCACCGACCCGCCCGGCTCACCGCCGCGCGGCCGCGACCGTCCGGCGCCGGACGGACCGCCGCCCTCCCGCGGCCGCCCCACCCCGTCACCGCCGTGGTGCGGGCGTTGCCCGTGGCGCGGCCCCTCACCCGGCTCGGGCGCCTCGGCGCGGCCCACCGCGCCCTGCGCCACCCGCCGTCCGGCACGGGCCGTCTCCCGGTCCGCCCCCTCCGGCCGTCCGCTCGCAGGCATGGACACCTCCCCGTACGAGTCGCCGTACGCCTCCCCATACGGGACCGAGGCGTCGCATGCGGCGGGATGGCCGCCGCGGTGCGTGGCGGAGTGCTCGGTGGCACGCCCGCCGGAGTGCCCGGCGGCGCTGTCCGCGTCCGCCGACGGGTCCCGCCGCGCCGCGCCGTGGTCCGCGGCCGGCTCGCCGTCGTCACGGCCGGCCGGTGAGCCCGCCGAGGCCGTGACGGTGACACCGGCAAGACCTATGTCGTCACCGCCGCGCACCGCGAAGCCGGTGCCGGGCACCGGCACGCAGCCGGCCGTGCCGGGCTGCTGCAGGGCGCTGCGCGGGTCGGGGACCGCGCCGAGCGGCGCCGTCCCGGCCGGCCCCCGGGCAGGGGACAGCGAGGACGCGGCGGTCGGTGCCGACTGCCGCGATTCGTGGGAGGTGGGGTGCTCCGTCACGCGTGGGATTCCATCCGTCCGGGGCTGCGCGCCCGACGCGCCGCGTTCCGAGCGCGCCGTCCGTGCGGCCGCGCCCGACGCGCTGCGTCTCAAGCGCGTCGCAGGTGCAGAAAGAGCTGGATCTCGGGTGGTACGTCCGTACTTGACGGGGCGTATGCGTAGGCATCTTCCCCGACGACGTCGAAACCCGCGTCGTGCACGACCCGGCGCAGGTCGTCCCGCAGGTAACCCGATACCCGGATCGAGTTGCCCAGGAACGGAATCGTGAAGTCGTCCACATCCGCCTCGACCATCGACAGGGCGAGCAGCCCCTCAGGACGTAGCAGATCATGGAGCATGCCCAATGCGTAAGGGATTTCGGCACGGGGCAGCATCAGAAGGGAGAAAAAAGCGGCAATACCGTCGAAGGAGCCGGGGCCGCCGAGCCGGCCGCCGCGCAGATCGGCGATGTCGAGCCGGTGGAAGTCGGCGACGGGGACGTTCTGCCGGGCCAGTTTGATCATCGAGGGGGAGAGATCGATACCCACGACGCGATGCCCGGCGTCCGCGAGCTGGTGGGCGCTCGGCAGGCCCGTACCGCATCCGAGGTCCAGGATGCGCGAGCCGGCCGGCAGGTTGTCGGCCAGCCAGGCGCCCGAGGCGAGCTGCCCCTCCTTGTGCGGAAAGGCGTCGTCATACCGGTCGCCGATCGCGTCGAACGCCTCGGCCTGGCCGGCCCGGTCCAGTGCTAACCGGTTCAGCCCCTCATATCCGTCGTAGCTAGTCGCGCTCACGACCTCGCCCCTCCTGCGACCGCGGTCAAGTTCGTTTTCCAGTTCTGGAGTTGCGCCTGTGCAGTCTTGCGGAGGACGATCCTACGTTTGAAGGCCCGGGGCGCAGCAAGGGGGCTCGGCCCCGCCTCCCGCCTCGCGGGAAACAGCTTTGCCCATAGGCGCACCTTTCCACGGTTCGCCCCCTTCACTCACGTCGTTTCACTTCACTCCCTCACGACCGCAAACGCTCCGGTGCGCGGTCCCAGTCCGCCGGGAGCCGGGGAACACCCCAGGCCGGATCGGGCCGCCAGTCCTCCCAGCCGTCGGCGTACGGTGCGCGCCAGGCCGAGATCTGTGCGATCGCGGCCCGTCCCGCCGACCGGACCTCGGCGGCCTGAGAATCCGTCATCAGCCCGTCCCGCTGCGCCTGGGCGAACTCGTCCTCGTCCCGCCACTCCCAGTGCCGGTCCGGAAAGACACAGATGTCGAGAAAGTGGTCCTCGGAGTCAATGCCGCCCGCCCAACGGCGGCGCGGCTCCTCCAGATTGACGTACCAGTTCTTGAACTGCCAGCCGCGCTCCCAGAACAGCCACACCGACCACGGGTCGCCGGGACGGGCCAGCTTCAGCACCCCGGTGCCGAACCAGTGGTCCCGGGCGGTCCGGCGCGGTTTGGTGTAGCGGGTGGACAGCGGCTCGCGGTGCACCGGTGTGCCGTCGGCGAGCACCGGCTTGATGCAGGCGGTGCCGGGCGCCATCCACACCGCCAGCAGCTCATCGGTGTCCTGGACAACGGTCATCGGCCGGCAGATGTGGAACCGCCCGGCATCGGCGTTGTCGCGATATCGCCAGAGGATGTGGTCCCCCGGCGCCCAGCGCGCCCCGTCCGCCGCCCGCCTCGCCCCGGCCGCCCCGCGACCGCCGGCCGCCTCGCCTTCCGTCGTGTCCACCATGTCCGCTGTCATGCGCAGATCTTAGAGGTGCGGCCCGCAGCGCGCCGTGACGTGAGCCGCACCGGGCGTAACGAACGCGCTATCCTGCGCCGCGCCGCTTTACGGGTGCGTCATCCGCAGCACGTCCAGCGCCTCGTCCAGCTGCTCCTCGGTCAGCAGCCCGCGCTCGACATAGCCGCCCGCCAGGACCACCTCGCGAATGGTCTTCCGCTCGGCGAGCGACTTCTTGGCGACCTTCGCCGCCTCCTCGTACCCGAGGTACTTGTTGAGCGGGGTGACGACCGAGGGCGACGACTCGGCGTACTCCCGGGCCCGTTCCACGTTGGCGGTGATCCCGTCGACCGTGCGGTCCGCCAGCAGCCGCGACACATTGGCCAGCAGCCGCACCGACTCCAGCACATTCTTCGCGATCACCGGCAGCATCACATTCAGCTCGAAGTTGCCGGCCGCCCCGGCCGCCGCCACCGTCGCGTCATTACCGGTGACCTGCGCCGCCACCATCAGCACCGCCTCCGGGATCACCGGGTTGACCTTCCCCGGCATGATCGACGAACCCGGCTGGAGATCCGGCAGCGCGATCTCGGCGAGCCCGGTCCGCGGCCCCGAGGCCATCCACCGCAGATCGTTGGCGATCTTCGTCAGCCCGACCCCGATCGTCCGCAGCTGCCCACTGGTCTCGACGATCGCGTCCCGCGCCCCCTGCGCCTCGAAGTGATTGCGCGCCTCGGTCAGCGGCAGCCCGGTCACCCGCGCCACCTCGGCGATCACCGCGGCCGAGAACCCGGGCGGGGTGTTGATCCCCGTCCCCACCGCCGTACCGCCCAGCGGGAGTTCCGCCAGCCGCGGCAACGAGGCCCGCAGCCGCTCGACGCCGTAGCGCACCTGGGCGGCATAGCCGCCGAACTCCTGACCCAGCGTCACCGGCGTCGCGTCCATCAGATGCGTCCGCCCCGACTTCACGACCTCGGCGAACTCCTCCGCCTTCCGCTCCAGGCTCTCCGCCAGATGCTCCAGCGCCGGAATCAGATCATTGAGGACCGCCGAGGTCGCCGCGATGTGGATCGACGACGGAAAGACATCATTGGACGACTGGCTCGCGTTGACATGGTCGTTCGGATGCACTTCCCGGCCCAGCCGCTCACCCGCCAGCGTCGCGAGGACCTCATTGGTGTTCATGTTCGACGACGTGCCGGACCCCGTCTGGAACACGTCGATGGGGAAGTGCTCGTCCCACCGCCCCTCGGCGACCTCGGCGGCGGCCTCCTGAACGGCCTCCGCGATCTCCTTGTCCAGCACCCCCAGCTCGCCGTTGACCAGGGCGGCCGCCCCCTTGATCCGGGCCAGCGCCGCGATGTGCGCCCGCTCCAGCCGCTGCCCGGAAACCGGGAAGTTCTGCACCGCCCGCTGCGTCTGGGCCCGCCATTTGGCATGCGCCGGGACCCGCACCTCACCCATGGAGTCGTGCTCGGTCCGGAAGTCGTCGGAGTCGCCGAATGCGCTGTTGTCACTCATACCTATGTCAGTGCCCGGAAACGGCGATCTGTTCCCGGGCACGGCCGTAAGTCACCTGCCTGCGGGGCGCCCGCGGCCGACGGGCCCACGGCGGGTTCCGGGTCCGGCCGGCGGTGGGCCCGCCCGAACGTCCCGTCCGGACAACCGCCTTGAGCGACTGCTCAAAACGCTCTACGCTGCGTTTTGAGCAGTCGCTCAAACATCTGGGGCGGAGGCAGTCGCATGGGGTTGTACGTGGAGGCGCGCATCCGCGCCGGGCTCGACGAGGTGTGGGACCGGAGCCAGCTGCCGGACCGGCATCAGCGCTGGGACCTGAGGTTCAGTGAGATCGACTACCTGCCCTGCGCGCCGGGGGAGCCGCAGCGCTTCCGCTACGCCACCCGCGTCCTGACGCTGCTCACGGTCGACGGCACCGGCGTCTCGGCCGGTGAGCGCAACCGGCCCGACGGCACCCGGACTTCCGCCCTCCGCTTCGCCTCCGCGCATCCGCTCTCGCTCATCGAGGAGGGCCGCGGGTACTGGCGGTACGTCCCTGACGGCGCGGAGCTGCGGTTCCTCACCGGATACGACTACCGGCCGCGGTGGGGGCGCTTCGGCCGGTTCGTCGACCGGCTCCTCTTCCGGCCGCTCATGGGCTGGGCCACCGCCTGGTCCTTCGACCGGCTGCGGCTGTGGTGCGAGCGCGGGATCACCCCCGAGCGGTCGCTCCGCCACGCCCTCGCGGAGCTGGCCGCCCGTACCGCCGCCGTCCTCGCCACCGCGGCGCTGGCCCCCGTGCTCCCCACCGCCGTACTGGCCGTGACCGTGCACGCCGTGGCAGCCGCCGCATTGCTGCTGCCGCCGCTGCCCGTCACCCCCGCCGCCCGCCGCTGTCTGCGCCGCCCCCCGGAGCGGCCCGCCGGCCGCGGTGGGAGCGCCGCCGCCCCGACCGCCCTCCTCGCCACCCTGGAGCAACCATGACCTCAATCTTCCAGCGCGCCCTGGGCGCCGACTTCGACCGGCTCCACCCGCAGATCCGGCGGCGCTTCTCCGTCGGGCTCGACAGCGGTGAGGCATGCGTCGGGCGCGGCACGATGGACCGCATCTGGCACGGCCGCAGCTTCGTCCGGCCGTTCCTGGCCCTCGGCGGCAGCCGCCACATCCTCGTCCCGCAGGCCGGCCGGGACATCCCCTTCGTCATCGAGAACGTGCCGTACCGGGACTCCTTCGGCCGCGAGACCGTCACCTTCGTGCGGACCTTCGCCTTCCCGCGCCGCCCCCGCCGCTTCGACGCCACCATGGTCTTCAGTCCCGAGCGCGGCTGCGTCGTCGACTACCTCGGCACCCATCAGCACCTCGCCACCGACCTGCACTTCACGGTCGACGACACCGGCGCCCTGGTCATCCGCTCCGGCGAGCACCGCTTCCGGGAGGGGCCGGTCGACGTCCGGGTGCCGGACCTGATCGGCGGCGACGCCGTGGTGCGCGAGTCGTACGACGACGCGGCCGGGCGCTTCCGTATCCAGGTACGCGTCGGCAACCGGCGGTTCGGCCCGCTCTTCGGCTACGAGGGGTCCTTCGACGCCGAGTTCGTGAACGTCGCCGAGCGCGGCGTACGCGCCGGACTGCGACCGGTGCGCGAGGAGGCGCGGGCGTGAGCGCCGACACCCGTACGAAACTGCTCGCCGGAGCGCTGCGGACGCTCACCGAGCAGGGCATCACCAAGACCTCGGCGCGCACCATCGCCGCCACCGCGGGCGTCAACCAGGCCCTGGTCTTCTACCACTTCGGCAGCGTCGACGAACTCCTCGCCGCCGCCTGCCGCTACGGCGCGGAGCAGCGCGTCGAGCATTACCGCGAACGCTTCGCCCAGGTCGGCAGCCTCTCCGAACTCCTTGAACTGGGACGGGAACTGCACACCGAGGAACGCGCCGCCGGCCATGTCGCCGTCCTCGCCCAGCTCCTGGCCGGCGCCCAGACCCAGCCCCGCCTCGCCCCCGCGACCGCCGCCGGCCTCACCTCGTGGATCGAGGAGATCGAGGCGGTGCTGACACGGGTACTGGCCGGCACACCGATCGCCGCCTTCGTGGACGTCACCGGCCTCTCGCGGGCGCTCGCCGCGGGCTTCGTCGGCCTGGAACTGTACGAGGGCGTGGACCCGGAGGGCGCCCTGGCGGCCCTGGACGCACTGGAGCAACTGTCCGGCCTGGTCGGCGTACTGGAGGACCTGGGCCCGGTGGCCCAGCGGGCGGTACGGGCCCGGATCCGGCGGAGTACGGGGCGGCGGGGCTAGGGCGTGTCGTTTGGATCAAGGCGAGCCCGCCTTGATCCAAACGACACGCCCTAGGGCCCCTCCGCGCCTTCCCGGTTCGCAGCAAGAGCCCCCGACACCACGTCGGGGGCTCTGCGGTCTCCTGCCGGTAGGTCAGGCGATCAGTTGGCCTGGCGCACCGGAATGCTCGTGAATGTAGGCGCCGGAGCCGGGTCCTGGAAGAAGTCGTTGCCCTTGTCGTCGACGACGATGAAGGCGGGGAAGTCCTCGACCTCGATCTTCCAGACGGCTTCCATGCCGAGCTCCTCGTATTCGAGGACCTCGACCTTCTTGATGCAGTCCTGGGCGAGGCGGGCGGCGGGGCCGCCGATGGAGCCGAGGTAGAAGCCGCCGTGGGTGCCGCAGGCGTCGGTGACCTGCTGGGAGCGGTTGCCCTTGGCGAGCATGATCTTGGAGCCGCCGGCCGCCTGGAACTGCTCGACGTAGGCGTCCATCCGGCCCGCGGTCGTCGGGCCGAAGGAGCCGGAGGCGTAGCCCTCGGGGGTCTTGGCCGGGCCGGCGTAGTAGACGGGGTGGTTCTTGAGGTACTCCGGCATCTCCTCGCCGGCGTCCAGGCGTTCCTTGATCTTCGCGTGGGCGATGTCGCGGGCGACGACCAGGGTGCCGGTGAGGGAGAGACGGGTCTTGACGGGGTGCTTGGTCAGCTCGGCCAGGACCTCGTCCATGGGGCGGTTGAGGTCGATGGCCACCGCGTCGAGGTCCGGGCCCGCGCCCTCGGTCAGCTCCTCGTCGGTGGTCTCCGGGAGGAAGCGGGCCGGGTCGGTCTCCAGCTGCTCCAGGAAGACGCCCTCGGCGGTGATCTTCGCGACGGCCTGGCGGTCGGCGGAGCAGGAGACGGCGATGGCGACCGGGCAGGACGCGCCGTGGCGGGGCAGCCGGACGACGCGGACGTCGTGGCAGAAGTACTTGCCGCCGAACTGGGCGCCGATGCCGATCTTCTGCGTCAGCTCGAAGACCTTCTCCTCCAGCTCCTTGTCGCGGAAGCCGTGGCCGGTGGGGGAGCCCTCGGCGGGCAGCTCGTCCAGGTAGTGCGCGGAGGCGTACTTGGCGGTCTTCATCGCGTACTCGGCGCTGGTGCCGCCGACGACGATCGCGAGGTGGTACGGCGGGCAGGCGGCCGTACCGAGCGAGCGGATCTTCTGCTCCAGGAACTTCATCATGGAGGCCTCGTTGAGGACCGCCTTGGTCTCCTGGAAGAGGAAGGACTTGTTGGCGCTGCCGCCGCCCTTGGCCATGAAGAGGAACTTGTAGGCGCCGCCGTCGGTCGCGTACAGCTCGATCTGGGCCGGGAGGTTGGAGCCGGTGTTCTTCTCGTCCCACATGGTCAGCGGAGCCATCTGCGAGTAGCGCAGGTTCAGCTGGGTGTAGGCGTCGTAGATGCCGCGGGAGAGCGCCTCCTCGTCGCCGCCCTCGGTCAGCACGTTCTGGCCGCGCTTGCCCATCACGATCGCGGTGCCGGTGTCCTGGCACATGGGGAGGACGCCCGCGGCGGCGATGTTGGCGTTCTTGAGCAGGTCGAGCGCGACGAAGCGGTCGTTGGCGCTGGCCTCGGGGTCGTCCAGGATCTTGCGGAGCTGGGCGAGGTGGGCCGGGCGCAGATAGTGCGAAATGTCGTGCATCGCCTCGGCGGCCAGCTTGCGCAGCGCCTCCGGCTCGACCTTGAGGAACGTCCGGCCGTCGGCCTCGAAGGTGCTCACGCCCTCCGAAGTGACGAGACGGTACGGGGTGTTGTCCTCACCTACGGGGAGCAGGTCGGTGTAGGCGAATTCCGGCATTGAAGGTCATTCCTTACTCGGAGAGGTCCGGCTGGCATCTACGGCAGCGCCTGAACAGCGTAGAACCCTGGCGCGCGGACGCGGCTGTGAGGTAAGGCTCAGTCGGTGTGCGGCCGGATCTGTTCGATTCCTGGGGCCGGTCGTGCGGACACTGGTCGCGATCTATCGCGTTTCGGTACGCTGGGCCGGTGGATGCAGACAACGGGGGACGTCCGGGCCCTGAGACCCCGCCCGGACCGCTTCAGGAGCAGGACCGGCTCCAGGAGCGGAAACCGCTGAACATGACCAAGCCGGCGGCCGGGGCGCCGGCCCCGCCCGCGGTGGCCGAACGCGATATCCGGGCGTCCGACGCGGACCGCGACCGGATCGCCGAGATCCTCCGCGAGGCGCTGGCGGAGGGCCGGCTGGACCCGGAGGAGCACGCCGAGCGGATCGACGCGGTCTACCGCGCCAAGACCATGGGCGAACTGGAGCCCGTCGTACGGGATCTGCCCGCGGCGGGCGGCCACCGCCCGCAGCCGGACCAGGGCGGGCCTGCGTACGGCCCCGCCGCCCCGGCACCGGACCAGAACCTCGTCGCGATCTTCAGCGCCGCCGTCCGCAAGGGCCGCTGGCAGGCCCCGGCGCGGATCAACGCCGTGGCGTTCTTCGGCAGCGTCGAGATCGATCTGACCGAGGCGGTCTTCCCGCAGCAGCAGATCCAGATCAATGTCACGGCGGTCTTCGGCAGCGTGGAGATCCGGGTCCCGGAGAACATCACGCTGCGCAGCAGCGGCTCCGGCATCCTCGGCAGCTTCGAGGTCGAGACCCATGAGGCGGGCGACACCGACGCCCCGCAGGTCCAGGTCAACGGCTATGCCGTGCTGGGCAGTGTGGAGGCCAAGCCCAAGCGCGGCGCCTGGATCCGCGATCTGCGCGACCGGCTGCGCGAGGGGCACCGGGAGCTGCGCCGTCAGGTGTGGGAGGACCACCAGCAGCTGCGGCAGGAGCAGCGGGAGCGGCACGAGCGGCACCGCGCCGAACGGCGCGAGCGCCGGGACCGGTTCCGTAAGGGCATGGACGGCTGACGGCGGCGACGGCGGCGGACGGGCCCCCGGGGCCGAGGAGTTGCGGCCGGCCGACTACCGGGAGGGGGCGGCCCGGTGTTCCCTGAGGGGTCGTCCGCTGTCGCTTTTCTCGTTGTCGCACGATCGCCACGGTGTGCATAAGCGTGCGTACAGCGGGTAGGGCTGGTGCATCGTCTCTCGTACGGCTGCGGGGTGCGGAAAAAGGCCGTGCGCAGCGAGACGGGCAAGGGTGATTCTCGCGCCGAAGCCGTCGTCAGGAGTAGACCGTGCTGCTACCGCAACAGCCCCTGCAGGATGCCGCTGTCGTTCCGTCCCAGCAAGTGCCTGCTCGCGACGAGGCCGGCCCCTGGCATTCGGAGGCGGTGTGCCGCCGGGACGAAGCCGGGCTGTTCTTCGCCCCGTCCAAGGAGCCCACCGCCGCCCGGCTGGCCAGAGAAGAGGCCGCGAAGCGGGTCTGTGCCCGCTGCCCCGTCATGGTCGAGTGCCGGGAGCATGCGCTGCTCCAGCCCGAGCCGTACGGCGTCTGGGGAGGTCTGACCGCGGCCGAGCGCCGGGTCGTGCTGACCCGTCGGCGGCGCCGGGAGAGCGAGCTCCAGCGCACGGCCCATATGCCCGCGGCGGGCTGACCGCCGCGGCACCGGCTTCGGCCCGTACGGCGCACACAGGACGCAGGGGTCACTTCGCCCCCGCCGGAGACTCTCCGGCGGGGGCGACGTGTGTGTACGGGTGCGGGCCGCGAGGGCACGCCGTTAGCTGGGGCGCTCGAAGTCCACCGAGCTGTAGGCGCGCAGCTTCGACAGCCGGTGCTGGGAGTCGATCTGGCGGATGGTGCCGGACTTGGAGCGCATCACCAGGGACTGGGTGTAGGCGTTCTCGGCGCGGTAGCGGACGCCGCGCAGCAGCTCGCCGTCGGTGATGCCGGTGGCGACGAAGAAGACATTGTCGCCGCGGACCAGGTCGTCGATCTCCAGCACCTTGTCCAGGTCGTGCCCGGCGTCCAGCGCGCGCTGGCGCTCCTCGTCGTCCTTGGGCCACAGCTTGCCCTGGAAGGCGCCGCCGAGACACTTCAGCGCACAGGCCGCGATGATGCCCTCGGGCGTCCCGCCGATGCCCAGCAGCAGGTCCACGCCGGTGCCCTCACGGGCGGCCATGATCGCGCCGGCGACATCGCCGTCGGCGATGAACTTGATCCGGGCTCCGGCCTCCCGGACCTCCTTGACCAGGCCCTCGTGGCGGGGGCGGTCCAGGATGACCACTGTGACGTCCTCGACCGCGGACTTCTTCGCCTTGGCGATCCGCTTGATGTTCACGGCCACCGGGGCCGTGATGTCGACGAAGTCGGCGGCCTCCGGGCCCGTGGCGAGCTTGTCCATGTAGAAGACCGCGGACGGGTCGAACATCGAGCCGCGCTCGGCCACCGCCAGCACGGAGACGGCGTTCGCCATGCCCTTGGCGGTCAGGGTCGTCCCGTCCACCGGGTCCACGGCCACATCGCACTCCGGGCCGGTCCCGTCGCCGACACGCTCGCCGTTGTAGAGCATCGGGGCGTTGTCCTTCTCGCCCTCCCCGATGACCACGACGCCGTTCATCGACACGGTGTGGATCAGGGCGCGCATGGCCTTGACCGCCGCGCCGTCCGCGCCGTTCTTGTCACCTCGGCCCACCCAGCGGCCCGACGCCATGGCACCGGCCTCGGTCACCCGGACGAGCTCCAGGGCGAGGTTGCGGTCCGGGGCCTCGGGGCTGACCTCGAGTTGGGACGGGAGATGATGCTCGGTCATCGAGCGCACCTTTCTGTACGGCGACGGCCGTGAAGGATGAGGGTGATACCGACCTTATCCGTACCTCGCCAAAATGAGCAGAGGGCCCCACGCATGAGCAGCCGCGGGGGCACCGGGTGCCGGCGCGTTTGCGCAGGTCACGGCCCTGACCGGGGGGCCTGTCGGGCTCGCGGCGGCCATAGGGGACCATAGGGGCGTGGCAGGTATGCGAGGCAGGCAAACGGTGCGGGACATGGTCCTGTCGCTGGCGGTGATCGGCATCCTCGTCGGGGCGATCTACATCTTCATCCCGCACGACGAGAGCGCGGACGCGGCGCGGAGCGCGGTCAAGCGGGTCGACTACCGCGTCGAACTGATCACGGCCCGGCGGACGGCGCCGTATGCGGTCGCCGCGCCCGAGGGGCTGCCGAAGACCTGGCGCGCCACCTCCGTCTCGTACAAGGCGAGCGACGACGGCAAGGGCGGCGCCTGGCACCTGGGCATGCTCGACCCGGAGCAGGAGTACGCGGCCGTCGAGCAGAGCGATGCCATGCCGCGGAAGTTCATCAAGGACGTCACCCTCGGCGCGACCAAGGCCGAGGGCAAGCAGGCCGTCGGCAGCAAGAAGTGGGACCGCTACCAGGGCGACAAGTACCGGGCGCTGGTCCGTGAGGAGTCCGGGGTGACCACGGTCGTCACCGGCACCGCGCCGTACGGGCGGCTCGCCGATCTTGCCGCCGCGCTGGTGGCGAAGAAGGGCTGAGGAACCGCGACACGGCTGAGGCCGCCGCACCCGGGAGGGGTGCGGCGGCCTCATGCGTGCTGCGGCCGGTCCGGCCCGCGTGTGCGCGCCGGTCCGGGCTCAGACGGCGGTGACGGCCTCGTCGAAGGCCAGCCGCGGCGAGCGCGGGTGGAAGGCGTCGGCGCCCGGCTTGCCGATGTTGATGACGAGGAAGGACTTCTGCTTGCCGTCGCCGAAGAACTCCTTGTCGATGCCGGAGAAGTCGAAGCCGGTCATCGGGCCGGCGGCCAGACCGGCGGCGCGGATGCCGACGATGAAGTAGCCGGCCTGGAGGGTGGCGTTCTGGGTCCCGGCCACCTCGCGGGCCGCGGCCTGGGAGAAGAAGGAGTCCTTGATGCCCGGGGCGGCCGGGAAGAGCGTCGGCAGCTTCTCGTGGAAGTCCAGGTCCACGGAGAGGATGGCGGTCAGCGGTGCGCTCAGGGTCTTCGGGCCATTGGAGCCCATGGCGTGCTGGACCAGGCGCTGACGGGCCTCCTGGGAACGGACCAGGGTGATCCGCAGCGGCGTCTGGTTGAAGGCGGTCGGGCCGTACTTCACCAGGTCGTAGACGGCCTGGATCTGCTCGTCCGTCACCGGCTCGTCCGTGAACGTGTTGGCGGTCTGGGCCTCACGGAACAGGAGGTCCTGAGCGGCGGCGTCAAGGGCGAGAGACATAAAAGGCACCTCGGTGAGTCGGGTGGGGGGTTCGGTTCGGCGGCCCTGCGGACGCCGCGGTGGGCGCGGTGCCGTGGCAGGGAGCTACGGCAACCACTGTAAACGAGATATATTAAGTTTCAACTAAAAGTGGATCACTGTGAGTGGGTTCACAGGGACGGACCGGCGTCGTTCCGGGGTTCGGGCCGTCCGCTGACCCGGGCGGGCTGGACCGGGCGGCCGGTCCGGTGGCTACGGCCCTAGGCGCGCTCGGCCCCGGCCTCGTCCGACGACTCCGCGAGCGCCGCGTCCAGCCGCGCCCGCGCACCGTCCAGCCAGCGGCGGCAGACCTTCGCCAGCGCCTCGCCGCGCTCCCACAGCGCGAGCGACTCCTCCAGCGTCGTGCCGCCCGCCTCCAGGCTGCGGACGACCTCGATCAGCTCGTCCCGCGCCTGCTCATAGCCGAGCGTGGAGTCCACCGGGGGCACCTGGGCCATCCCGGCCGCCGCACCCTGCTCCGCGTCCGCCGCGTCGTCCGTCTTCGCCTTCGCCATGTCTCCCACCCTAAGAGTCCGTCCGTGCACTATTCGGCGGCCGTGGCGGCACCCGGGGCGCCGTCCACCCGCACCCGGAATTCGCCCTCGGCCACCCGGGCCCGCAAGGTGTCGTCCGGCTCGACCTCCTGCGGCGAGCGCACCGCCGTCCCGTCCGGCCTCTGGAGGACCGCATAGCCGCGCTCCAGTGTCGCCTTGGGGGAGAGCGCCACCACCCGCGCCAGGGTGTGCGTCAGCTCCGAGTCGGCGCGGTCCAGCAGATGCCCCAGGGTCCGCCGGCCGCGCTCCAGCATCGCCGTGACCTGCTCCTCCCGGTCCTCGACCATCCGCTGCGGGCGCTGTATGCACGGCCGGTGCAGCGCCGCCGCCAGTCCCCGCTCCTCCCGCTGTACGAAGCCGTCGACCGCCCGCCGCGCCCGCTCCCGCAGCTGCTGGACCCGGACCAGCTCCTCGCCGACATCGGGCACCACCTTCTTCGCGGCGTCCGTCGGGGTCGAGGCGCGCAGGTCGGCGACGAGATCCAGCAGCGGGCTGTCCGGCTCATGGCCGATCGCCGAGACGACGGGGGTCACGGCCGCGCCCACGGCCCGTACGAGCTGTTCGTCGGAGAACGGCAGCAGATCCTCCACGCTGCCGCCGCCCCGGGCCACGATGATCACGTCCACCTCGGGCAGCGCGTCCAGCTCCTGGACCGCCGCGATCACCTGCGGGACCGCATGCACCCCCTGCACCGGCACATTGCGCACCGCGAAACGGACGGCCGGCCAGCGATGCCGGGCGTTCTCCAGGACGTCCCGCTCCGCGGCGCTCGCCCGGCCGCAGACCAGGCCGATCAGCTGCGGCAGAAACGGCAGCGGCTTCTTGCGGTCCGCCGCGAACAGGCCCTCCGCCGCCAGCGACTTCTTCAACTGCTCCAGCCGGGCGAGGAGTTCCCCGACGCCGACCGGCTTGATCTCGGCGGCCCGCAGCGACAGCTGGCCGCGCGGGGCGTACCACTCCGGTTTCGCGTGCACCACCACCCGGGCGCCCTCGCTGACCACGTCGGCGACCTTGTCGAAGACCTGGCGGTAGCACGTCACGCTCACCGAGATGTCGTACGACGGGTCACGCAGCGTCAGAAACACCACCCCCGCGCCGGGCCGCCGCGAGAGCTGGGTGATCTGCCCCTCGACCCACACCGCGCCGAGCCGCTCGATCCAGCCGCCGATGAGCCGGGACACCTCGCCGACCGGGATCGGCGTTTCCGGGGACGTAGAAACAGCCATACGAGCGAGAGTAGCGGCGGGCACTGACAGTGGCGGCGGCCGCGCGGTCCGTGGCCGCCGGGAGGCTCCCGGCGGCCGTGGGAGCGGGCCCGGCATCCGGCCCGCGCCCGGCTCGCCATCCGGCCGGCCTCCGGCTCGCCATCCGGCCGGCCTCCGGCTCGGCGCCCGGCCCGCCACCTGCCCGCGCCCGGCCGCCCGCCGCCGCTCGCCGCCCACCCCTCCCGCCTCCGCGGTCGGCGCCTCGTCACCCCCGCGCCCCGCCCGCCCGCGCCCGCCCGCCGTACTGCACCGCCAGCACCACGAGCCCCGCCAGCAGCCAGACCCCGCCCACGAGCTGCGCGGTGGCGGACGCCTCGACGACCACCGCGATCACCACCGCCAGCCCCAGCAACGGCACCACCGCATGCCACAGCACACTCGGCGCCCCACCCCCGGCCGCCCCGCTCCGCCCCGCCCGGCGCTCCCCCCGCCTTCCCCGGATCCAGAACCAGCCGAGCACCGAGGCGTGCAGCAGCCCGAACGCCGTCAGCGCGCCCACGTTCACGATCGACGACAGCTGGTCGAGCCCGTCGTCCCTGCGGGCCGCGCCCACCGCCGCCACCAGCGTCACCACGGCCGCCCCCAGCAGCGCCCGGCGCGGCGCCCCGCTGGCCGCGTCCACCTTCGACATCGCCCCCGGCAGCCGCCGGTCCCGGGCCATCGCGAACAGCAGCCGGCCGGCCGCGGCCTGCCCCGCCAACGCCGCGAACGCCGCGCCGACCGCCTTGCTCACCGCCACCAGATCGCGCAGCCACCGGCCCACCGCCGAGTCGACCGTGGCGTAGAACGCCGTGCCCTGCTCCCCGGGCCGGGCCGCGAGATCCGCCGCGCTCACCGGCATCAGCAGCGCCGCCAGATACGTCTGCACCGCGAACAGCACCCCGGCCACCACCAGGCAGGTGAGCAGCGCCCGCGCCACCCGGTCCGCACCGCCCCCGGTCTCCTCCGCGAACGAGGCGATCGCGTCGAAGCCCAGATAGGACAGCACCGCCACCGACACCGCCGACAGCACCGCCCCCACCGAGAAACCGCCCTCCCCGGTCAGTGGCGCGGCCCACCCCCGCTGCGCCCCGTGCGCCACCAGCACGACGACCGCCGACACCACGAACACCGCGAGCACCACGATCTCCATCGCCAGTACCGCGAACCCGACCCGGGCCGCGGTCCGTACGCCCGCCAGATTCAGCAGCGTCGTCACCACCACCGCCAGCGCCGTCCACACCCACGGGTGCACGGCCGGCACCAGCGCGTGCAGCGCGATCCCGGAGAACAGATACGCCACCGCCGGAATCAGCAGATAGTCCAGCATCGCCATCCATCCGGCGACGAACCCCGCACCCTCGCCCAGCCCCGCCCGCGCGTACGCGTAGACCGACCCGGCCCGCGGGGCCACCCGCACCATTTGGGCGTACGAGGAGGCGGTGCACGCCATCGCGACGGTCGCGACCAGGTAGACGGCCGTGACCGCACCGTGCGACCTGGCCTGGAGTGTGCCGAAAATGCCGACCGGCGCCATCGGGGCGATGAACAGCAGACCGTAGACGAGCAGATCCCGGAAGGTCAGCGTCCGCCGCAGCCCACCGGGAGCGCCGGAGTCCGCGCCCCCGCCCGCGGCGCCGCCCTCCGCCCCCTCCTCCCCACTGCCGCCCGTGACCGGCATCTGTGCCTCCTCGCTGCGTGCCGCCCTCAGTCTGGGCCAGCGGCCGATCTTCGGGGGCGGGGGCACGCCCTTACGATGGGACGCATGACTTCCTCGCCCAGCCCGACTCCCGCCACCACCCCGGGCGAAGCCGCTTCGCGCCGCAGGGTCCTGCTCGCCGCCCCCCGTGGTTACTGCGCGGGCGTGGACCGCGCCGTCATCGCCGTCGAGAAGGCCCTTGAGCAGTACGGCGCGCCCGTCTACGTACGCCACGAGATCGTGCACAACAAGTACGTCGTGAAGACCCTTGAGAAGAAGGGCGCCATCTTCGTCGAGGAGACGGAAGAGGTGCCCGAGGGCAACATCGTCATCTTCTCGGCGCACGGCGTCGCCCCGGTCGTCCACGAAGAGGCCAAGCGCGGCAAGCTCGCCACCATCGACGCGACCTGCCCGCTGGTCACCAAGGTCCACAAGGAAGCGGTCCGCTACGCCAAGGAGGACTACGACATCCTCCTGATCGGCCACGAGGGCCACGAAGAGGTCATCGGCACCAGCGGTGAGGCGCCCGAGCACATCACCCTCGTCGACGGCCCGAAGGACGTCGAGAACGTCGAGGTCCGCGACCCGGACAAGGTCGTCTGGCTCTCCCAGACCACCCTCTCGGTCGACGAGACCATGGAGACGGTGGACGCCCTCAAGGGCCGCTACCCCAACCTCCTCTCGCCGCCCAGCGACGACATCTGCTACGCCACCCAGAACCGTCAGACCGCGGTGAAGCAGATGGGCGCCGAGGCCGATCTGGTCATCGTCGTCGGCTCCAAGAACTCCTCGAACTCCGTGCGCCTCGTCGAGGTGGCGCTGGGCGCCGGCGCCCGCGACGCCCACCTGGTCGACTACGCCGAGGAGATCGACGAGGCCTGGCTGGAGGGTGTCGGCACGGTCGGCGTCACCTCCGGCGCCTCCGTCCCCGACATCCTCGTCCACGGTGTCCTGGACTGGCTCGCCGCGCGCGGCTACGAGGACGTCGAGACCCTCACGGCCGCCGAGGAGTCCATCCACTTCTCGCTGCCCAAGGAGCTCCGCCGCGACCTGCGCGCCGAGGCCAAGGCAGCCACCGAGGGCTGACCCCGCCGCCGACCGGTTCGCCATCCGGGCCATGAGTCGTCTCATCCCGGGGGCGAGCCGCCCCGTCGGCGCCTAGCCTTTTCCCATGAGGGTCTTCGGTGTGGACATCGGCGGATCGGGCATCAAGGGCGCCCCGGTGGATCTGGCGCGCGGCGATCTCGCGGAGGAGCGCTACAAGGTACTGACCCCGCACCCGGCCACCCCGGAAGCGGTCGCGGACTGCGTCAAGGCGGTCGTGGACCACTTCGGGTGGACGGGGCCGGTCGGTGCGACCTTCCCCGGAGTGGTCACCGACGGCACGACCCGTACCGCCGCCAATGTCGACCAGGGCTGGATCGGTCTCGATGCCGACGCCCTGCTCACCGGCCGGCTGGGCGGCGAGTCCGCCGGCCGCCCGGTCACCCTGCTCAACGACGCGGACGCGGCCGGCCTCGCCGAGATGCGCTACGGCGCGGGCCGCGACCGGTCCGGCACGGTCATCGTGCTCACCCTCGGCACCGGCATCGGCAGCGCGGTCTTCATCGACGGCCGCCTCGTCCCCAACACCGAGCTCGGCCATCTGGAGCTGCACGGCCATGACGCCGAGAAGCGCGCCTCCACCAAGGCCAAGGAGGACGAGGGGCTGAACTGGCAGCACTGGGCCCACCGGGTCCAGAAGTACCTCGCCCATGTCGAGATGCTCTTCTCGCCCGAGCTGTTCGTGATCGGCGGCGGGGTGAGCCGCAAGGCGGAGAAGTTCCTGCCGCTGATCGAGGGCATCAGGGCCGAGATCGTGCCGGCTCAGCTTCAGAACAATGCGGGGATTGTGGGGGCCGCGATGGCTGCGCACGCCGCTCGGGCTGGCGAGCCACCTGCCGCGGACGGTTCCCGGGCCGCGGCCGGGGCCGGTCGGCAACCCGCGACGGCGGCCGGTTCCGCTGCCCGCGCGGTCCGCTCTGCGGTCGACTCACCGGTCGGCTGGCCCGACGCCGGGCGATGAGCAGCGCCCGCCGGACGATCGCGAGCAGCGCGCAGACCAGCGTGCCCGCGTAGAGCCAGCCCGCGTTCAGCGCGAGGACGGTGAAGAGACCCATCAGCAGCCCCTCCAACCCGTCCCCGCCGTGCTGGATCGGCAGCGCACCCAGCGCGAAGGCGATCGGCAGGGTGACCGGCGCGCAGATCAGGTCGTACGGCCTGACCCACAGCGCCGCGCCGATGCCCACCAGCAGGTAGCAGACGCCGTACGCGGTCGGTGCGCCGCCGAACAGCAGCCGGTCCACGAAGGCGAACGCCAGCAGCGCCAGCGTCGCCAGCAGCCAGCAGCCGAGACCGGTCAGCTTGGCGGCAGGCATCCGGCGCCGCGGGCCGTCCGGCGGGACGGCCGCCGGGCGCCGGGACCTGGCCCGGTAGACGGCGGAGGACTCGGCGCCCGCCGGTGGGGCCGGGGCGTGCCCGGGGGCCGCGGACGCCGCCGGACGGGCGGGTGCACGGAGGGCCCCGGCGGGCGCGGAGCCGCGCGGCGGGGCGTGCACGGCGGCCGTCGCGGAGGCCGGTACGGACGCGAACCCGGAGGCCCGCATCGCGGAGAGAAAGGCGTCGTCGGGATCGGGGGTCACGGCCTCCGCGGGGCGCGGGAGCCGGGCGTCCTGGCCCGCGGGCGGCCGTCCGGACCGCGGCGGGCTGTGCTGGGGCGTGCGCGCTTCGTGTTGCTCCACCCGGCCACGGTAGGCCGCTAAGTGGTATTAACCGGTCGCGGGACACGCGCTTTCGCCGAGCTTGCGGCCGAGTTCGCTACGGGCCGGCGGCCGGGCGGTCCCGGTGGCGGCCGCTCGGCCCGCGCCGCCCCGTAGACTGGTGGATCGGCCCTCCCGGGGCCGTGCCCACCCCACCACCTCTCGCTCGGAAGTCGAGTCGCCACGTGTCGCTCACGATCGGAATCGTCGGTCTGCCGAATGTCGGCAAGTCGACCATGTTCAATGCCCTGACCAAGAACGACGTGCTGGCGGCCAACTACCCGTTCGCCACCATCGAGCCGAACGTCGGCGTCGTCGGCGTCCCCGACCCGCGGCTGGCCAAGCTCGCCGGGATCTTCGCCTCCCAGAAGATCCTTCCGGCGACCGTCGACTTCGTCGACATCGCGGGCATCGTCCGCGGCGCCTCCGAGGGCGAGGGCCTGGGCAACAAGTTCCTCGCGAACATCCGCGAGTCCGATGCGATCTGCCAGGTCATCCGCGCCTTCAAGGACGAGAACGTCGTCCACGTCGACGGCAAGGTCTCGCCCAAGGACGACATCGAGACCATCAACACCGAGCTGATCCTCGCCGACCTCCAGACCATCGAGAAGGTGCTGCCGCGCCTGGTCAAGGAGTCCCGGATCAAGAAGGACGTGGCCCCGAAGGTCGCGGCGGTCGAGGCGGCCAAGGAGATCCTGGAGAAGGGCGACACCCTCTTCTCCCAGGGCATCGTCCAGGGCTCGGGCAAGGAGGAACTCCTCCACGACCTCCACCTCCTCACCACCAAGCCCTTCCTCTACGTCTTCAACGTCGACGAGGACGAGCTGACCGACGAGGACTTCAAGAACGAGCAGCGCGCCCTGGTCGCCCCCGCCGAGGCGATCTTCCTGAACGCCAAGCTGGAGGCCGACCTCGCCGAGCTGGACGAGGACGAGGCCCTGGAGCTCCTCCAGTCCGTCGGCCAGGAAGAGCCCGGCCTCGCCACCCTCGCCCACGTCGGCTTCAACACCCTCGGCCTCCAGACCTATCTGACGGCCGGCCCCAAGGAAACCCGCGCCTGGACCATCAAGAAGGGCGCCACCGCCCCCGAGGCCGCCGGCGTCATCCACACCGACTTCCAAAAGGGCTTCATCAAGGCCGAGGTCATCTCCTTCGCCGACCTCGTCGAAACCGGCTCGGTCGCCGACGCCCGCGCAGCCGGCAAGGCCCGCATGGAGGGCAAGGACTATGTGATGCAGGACGGGGATGTGGTGGAGTTCCGGTTCAACGTGTGACGTCGGTCATAGCGTTGATGTAGCGATCTGGCAAATGTGCAGGTCAGGCGGGGTCGGTTCCATTCGGGGCCGGCCCCACTGTCGCTCCCGTTGCTGGATCCGTGCTGGATTTGGTGACGTCTCGTCAGCTGTTGTTATCCCTGGTTATCCGCACGGTCGCTGGATCGGCGCTGGATGTGACTGACCGGGCGTCAGCTGGATGGGCTGTGCCCTGGCTGCGGATTTCGTTGTGGGCGGGGGCTGGGGGCCCTGTGGCGGCCGTTGTGGGGTGGGCGGGGCTGGGGTGGGGTGGATGTGGTGCCCGTCGCCCATGGGCGCGGTATGCGGCCCGCGTGCGGTGTCCGTGGCGCCGCGTGGGACGCAGCGGGGGAACCGTCCGGCTACACACCAGTCTCGGCTACCGCGCACCCGCCGACTGCGAGGCTGCCCTTGCGGCCTGCCACCACACCGACGGTGTCCGTCAAAGTGGAACAAGCTCGGTTCGTCACCGTCCTCGGGCCGATGCCACCCAAGCGGAGTGTCAACGAGTGGATGGATACCGCAACCGACCTCCTGGCTTACCGCATCATCTACGGCGTCATCGACCCCGTCGTCGCCCTCGGCGCCAAACCCGACGGCCGCCGACAGTCCCGCCGCACGGCATGGCACCCAAGCACCGAGCCGAGGGGGAGTACCGGGACGTACCCCTACCCGCCTTCCTAGCCGAGGAGATCGACACGCACCTGCGGGAATGGGGCACGGTAACGACGGCGGGGATGGCGGCCCTGTTCACCCCTCGCGACCGGGGCAAGCGCACCATGCCAACGGCGACCACCTACGCGCACCACTTCAGGAAGGCACTCAAGGCCGCGGGCATCGTCAAGCCGGACGGGAGCCCGAAGTACACGCCGCACGGTCTGCGCCACTTCTTCGCCTCCACCGCGCTCGCCCACGGCATCCCCATCCATGAGGTTTCCCGCTGGCTGGGCCACAAATCGATCAAGACCACCGTCGACGTCTATGGCCACCTCGTTCCCGCCTCCTGGGGCCGCTGCCGGACGGTGATGCAGACTGCCTGAGACGCAGAACCTGACGCAGGGGGTAGCAGCAGGTTCGAGCCCTCGGCGGGGAACACGTGACATGGGTACGGAGAGAGCTGTTGATTGGGGGCGCGCAGCTCGTGGTCCACACGGTTGTCCGGTTGAACCGGTAGGCAGCTGGCGCTTGGCCGCAGGTTTGAGCTCAGGTCACTGCATCCTGGCTCTGCCAGCTGGTCGTAGAAGGTACCGTTGTCCGCCCTCAGCGCTTGTCCGATTATGCCACTGCGGATCCGGATGGCGGTCCGTCGTCTACCAGTAGTTCCGTGGCGTGACCGGCGGTTCTTACAGCGTGGGCCGGGAGAAAACGGCTGGCCTTCCCGCTCCACGTGATCACCAGTTCGTCGCGGGCCCGAGTGGCCGCCACGAAGAGCAACGAGCGGGAGCGCTGCTCCTCCTGCCGGTAGCGTTCCGGCTGGGCGTGCCGATAAGTCTCGAGTCGCTGATGTGGGACGAGACCCTCACTCACCCCGGCGAGAAAAACCCGTTGGAACTCCAGCCCCTTAAAGCCGTGCAGCGTGCCGATGCGCACGGCGTCCATCCCCGGCGGGATGTCCCTGCCGATCTCGCAGGCCTTGATGCCGTACCGCTCATCGGCCAGGGTGGCGGCCAACTGCGCGGCCGCGTCACGCGACGGGACGCCCACTGCCATCGCCGCGTAAGGCGTTCCGTAACGGTCGTGGCGTTCCTTGAGAAGCGCGGCGATCGCCTGCATCTCGGTCTGCCAGTCGGGGGCGCGCCAGTACTGCGGTGCCAGCCCGGTGAGGACGGACCGGTAACCGTCGAGGGTGTCCCGGCCGTTGTCGAGATCGTCGAACTGCTCGCCGACGATGAGGCCGTGCGCGCTGCCCAGGATCTCGCGCGTGGTCCTGTAGTTGAGGGTCAGCCGGCGTGAGGCTCGGCCGGGCGTGCTGATGCCCAGCCGTCCAAGCACCACCTGATGGGCGTAGATCCGCTGGTGGGCGTCACCGACCAGGAAGATGTCGTTCGGGCCGGGCGTCACCATCGCGCGCAGCATGCGCCAGTGGGAGGCGGACAGATCCTGCGCCTCGTCCACGACCACGTGCCGGTAACGGGGCTTGAGCCACATACCGCTCCCGGCCTCGCGGTGGATCAGGTCGATGCCACCGTGTTCGGCCTTGTATCGGGCCTGCGCGGTCACCTTGGCCATCCGCCGGCCCTCCGCACGGGCGGCCTCGTCGGCGATGAGCGCGTGAGTGGTGCGGTGCTCCCGGTTCAGATGCGCCCGGTAGCGCTGGGACAGCTCCCACACCTGGCGGCGCTGGGGACGCTGGAGGACGCCCCGGCCTTTTCGTTCGGCCCGGAAGTACATGTGGTCGGTGCCGCAGCCCTGGGCGAGGATCACATGTTTGAACTCCCAGTCCAGGAACTCCGCGTCGAACGCGTACACCTCGGCCTCGGCGCACACGGTGTGCCAGAGGCTCAGTGCCTGATCGTCGCTCAGCGGAGGGGGGAGCGGGGACCCGGGGTGCGTCTCCTGAACGACTTCACGGGCGAGCCGGTCGATCCACTTCACGTCGACGCGGCGCACCAGCTCGTCACCGCCGAGGTGGTACAGCCTGTCCCGCAGGTCCTTGGCGAGGTTGGTGTTGTACGTGGTGAGCAGCACCGGCTTTGTGTGCCCCGGCGGCAGCCCCTCCACCAGGTGACGCACCCGGTGCAGCGCCGCCACCGTCTTGCCGGTCCCAGGGCCGCCGGTCACCTTGGCCGACCCCTTGAAGGAGGTGGTGGCCAGGCGGTGCTGCTCGGGGTGGAGGAACAGCCGCCAGGCTTCGAACCCGTCGCCGAGCGCGTCGAGCACGGCGGTGTCCTCGGTGCTTACCTGGGACACCGGCCGGCGTGCCGCCTTCGCCCAGTCGTGCGGATCTACCTTGTCGTCGGCGCGCCAGGCCTCGGTGATGTGGACCCGGACGTCGGCGGGCTCCATCCCGTCGCTCAGGGCGAGCAGGACGTCGCGGGTGAGAGCGGGGAGGTTGTGGCCCAGCAGCGCCTCCAACTGTGCCCGGTCCGTGATTCGCCGAAGCGCCGGAAGCAGCGAGGCGGACACGCCGAGGCGGAGCAGTTCCGTGTCGTCGTGCCGGGCGAACAGGGGCACAGGCAGCGACCGGGGTGCCGGATGAGCGGAGTCGTCGGCCGGCGACGGCTCCCTGCCCTCGGTGTCGCCCGCGTCCTCTCGGAGCGGAAGCGCGACGACCTCACGGCTGACCACGCTCTGGTCCACGAGTTCGACGCCCCCGGAGACCTCGTTGATCTCCACGGTGATCCGGGCGAGTTCGTCGCGGGCCGTGTCGCTGACCCGCACGGCGAGCAGGCTGAAACGGTTCTCGTCGGTCTCCAGCAGCAGGGCCATCCCGTGGCTGTCGATCCTCGCGAGGAAGAGCCGGCCGTTGCGACCGGTGTCGCGCAGCGAGGTGAGCCGCAGAGCGCGGTTGGAGCGGTCGGCGCGCAGCCTGCGGACGAAGTCGCCGACGGCGTTCTTGTCGCCGGGGGCCAGACGTTTGATGTCCTCGTTGGCCTGCGGGGTCGGGATGACCTGTGTTCTGACCGGCCTGTTCACGCTCCGCCGCCTCCCTCGTCCGTCATGCCGGTCCGCGCCTCGCGGAGCAGTGCGGCCAGTTCGGTCTCGTCCCAGGCCGCCGCCTCCCCGACGCGCCAGCCCGCGGCGTGGCACTCGGTCAGGTAACCGGTGTCCTGTGCGTCCTCGGCCAGGACGACGGCGATCCTCGCCGTGGGCCAGGCCAGTTCCAGGGGGCGGGAGACTCCGCGCGTGTCCCACCCGGCCTCGGGCGGCGGTACGTCGCCTCGCTCCGCGAGCGTACGCGCCAGCTTCTCGATGGCCGGGTCGCCCATGTACGACAGCTCCCGCAGCACGAGTTGCCAGGCCATCGTCCGCTCCAGAGCCGTAGGCGTAGTGCCGCCGGCGTTCGCGACCGTCCCGGTGCCGGAGTCAGTGAGGCGGACGTCGGCGCCCCGCTCAGGCTCCGCGCCGGCATCGGTCAGCCCGGTACCCTGCCGGTCCTTGCGCAGGGCGGTCAGGAGCCCGCCGGCCTGTCCGGCGGTCGCGGCCAGCAGGCTCGCGTCGAAGGCGTCCAGCGCGGTGCGGGCCAGCTGTAATCCGTCCGCCCGCCCCTCGCCAGACGGGTCCAGGAACTGCAGGACGTTGCCCCAGCACAGCCACGCCTTCCAGCGTCGCCGGTGCTCGGCGCCGTCACCGGCGACAGCCTCCGGACGGTCGTCCAGCACCGCCAGCGCGCTCAGCCCCTGCGGTTTGAACCGGGAGTCCCCGATCAGCAGCAGAGGCAGCCCCGAACCGTCGCGTACTGGGTACAGCCGCAGCCCGCCCCCGCCGACCGCCGGGCGTTCCTCGCCGCGCAGTGCGGCCTCCACCCACGGCACCGCCGCCTCTGGCCCGGCATCGACGACATCCTCCCGCCGCGCCATGCTCATCAGCCCCGCCACGGCAAGCCGTGCCAGCACCTGCCACCGGCGCGGGTCCGGATCGGCCAGGAACCCCAGCAGCGCGGGGATCGCACCGGCGAACAGCCGGTCCAAGTACGCCGGGTCCTGCCGCTGTTGGGCCCACCGGGCACGCGCCTTGCCGCCCGGCGTGCCGTCCCCGTCCACCGGGTAGGGAGGCCAGGCACTCCGCGCCTGCGGTCCGGCCAGCGCGGGGGCGAGCGCCCCCGCCGCCTCGTCCGCGTCGGCGCCGCCGGCGCGCCCGGACCGCTCGCGCAGCTCCTTCTCCCAGGCGATGACGTCGTCCCAGGTGATCTGCCAGACCAGCATGCCGTCGGCCCGCAACCGGGCCCGTTTGGCCGCGTCCCCGGCGATCCGGTTGACGGCTTCGGAGGCGTGCCAACGGTAGCCGTCGAGATACACGGCAACCGGCACGGGGTGCGGCCCGTCACCGGTGGCTGCGTCGCCCGCGGGGCGCAGCAGCAGGTCCGGGACCGTGCCGTGGGCGTCGAGCGGCTTCTGCGCGACGACCTCCCAGTGGACCGGCGAGCCGTCCCGCCCGCGCAGGGTGAACCGCTTGCCCTGGCGGCCGGTCGGCGTCTCCTCGTGCTCCACCCCTGCGCCGTCGGGCGCGTTCTCCAGCCACCGGTCCAGGCAGTCGATGAACCGCCGCTCCAGATCGCTCTGCGCCTGGGCCGCGAAGCGTCGGTGATCCGCGTCCCCGCCGCCCTCACCGCCTGCGGCCTGCCCGTCCGGTTCCCTGCGGACGCGGCGGACGTCCCAGCGGCTGCGCCCGTCCACGCCGAGGACGTCGTCCAGCATCCACAGGGCCTCGCGCCGGTCGAGCAGGGGGTAGTCCCGGTCCGGCGCGTAGCCGAGCAGACACAGGTGGCAGGCTTGCCGCGGCCCGTTCTTACAGGGGCACTCGCGAAGATACTCCTGGGCGCCCGCCAGCACGGCCCGGAACTCCTCGCCGTCGTGTTCGACCAGACGCTGGAGGTAGCCGGTGCCCCCGGGCAGGGAGTCGTAGAGCACCAGGTGGTTGCGGGTCAGGCCGGTCACTCGGTCCGGTTCGCTGGTGGGGGCGGACCGGATGTGCGCGGGGTCGCCGCCGTAGCGCAGGGCCAGGCCGAGGTGGAGCGCGGCGGAGAACGACGCGAGCCGCTCGGGTACGCGCAGGGTCGCGGCAGGCAGCAGGACGCGCAGGGCCTCGGTGCGGTGCTCAGCGCATGTGATCACCCGTGCGTCGGCGGCCTCCACGGGCCGGGCCCGGCGCCGGGTGGGGCACCAGGGCCGGTGGTGCGCCAGCTCAGGCCGGGCCGCGATCGACTCGATCACCTGCTCTTGTACGGGCGGATGCCCCGGATCCCGGTCGGTGGCTCCGCCGCACAGCGGGCACACGGTGAACGGGCTGACGGTGACCTCACGCCCAGCGAAGAACGTGTCCGGATGGCGGCCGGGCCTTGCCGGACCCAGGTTGAAGCGGCGTACGACCGCCTCCCGTACATGGTCGAACCCGAAGACGGCGCTCTCGTGCCGCCAGCTCTCCTTGACGGCCGCCGGGTCGACGTCGACCGCCGTCACCGTCGAGTGGTATCGGCGGCTGCGGGACTCCTGGTCGTCGATGATCCGGGCGTCGTCCCGCCGGTCACGGGAGGTGACCTTGCGCGGCACGATCACCGAGAACCGCGCCGATCGGCCGCCGATGCCGGGCCCGGCGCAGCGCGGGCACGGCGAGGTGTCCGCCTCCGCGTCCCGCCCGGTGCGGACGTGGCCGCACTCCGGGCACACCCGCCACACTGCGATCGCCGGCCGGCTCTCCTCCCCGGCCCCGGTCTGCTCGCCGTGCCGGGGCCGCGCGCCGAGGTCGAATCCGTCGACCTCGTGCCGGTAGCCGAGCACGTAGTAGGAGTTGCCCGGCGCCAGTTCGGTCAGCGCGGCCTCGGCGGGCCGCTGGTACAGGCGCGTCTCGGTGCGCCACTGGGTTCCCGGTGCCTGCTCCGCCTCCGCGCCCCGGGCTCGCCGGGCGGGTTCCTTGCGGGTGAGGACTGCCTCCAGCCGGACGCCGTTCTCTACCAGGGTGTAGTTGGGCAGCAGTCCCCGTTCGACCAGGAACGCCTGCGCGCCGGACTGGGCGAGGGTCTGCAGCTGCCCGCGTACGGCTTTGGCCTCCCGGCCCAGGGTCCGCTTCTCGCGGGCCTCATCCTCGACGCTGTCGTGCAGGGCCTCGGCCGCCTCGTCGATCGCCGCGAGCCGGTCCACCAGCTCTGCCCGCTCTGCATCCCAGGCGGCCTCGGCGTCCCGCAGCCGCCAGGCCAGCCACCGCTCGGGCGACCGCTCCGCCGTCGCGTCGCCGGCGTCGGGCAGCGGCTCCACGTACCGGCGCAGCTCCTTGTGGGCGTCACGGGTGGCCCCCGAGTCGGGTACGCCCTCGATCTCGGGGAATAGCCGCAGGAAGTCGTCCACCAGGTCGGTCCGGCCGACGACAGCCCGCTCGAAGTGCCGAAGCCAACCCGCTCGCCCGAACAGCGCGGTCGCCCGGTCCGGCAGCGGCAGCACGCCCTCCAGCCTGCCCCGCCCCGCGAGGTCGAGGAGATGGGCGGTGAACTGGCGGCGCAGCAGCTCGGTGGCGGACAGGAAGCAGCCCGGCGGCAGGATCCGACCGGCGATCAGGTGCCGGGGCTCGGCCAAGTGGTACAGGGAGCGCGGGCTGGTGTCGGCGAGGGACACCAGCAGCGCGTTGCCGGTGGAGCGCCCCGCCCGGCCGGACCGCTGGACGTACGCCGCGGTCGTCGGCGGCAGGGAGGCCAGCAGCACCGCCTCCAACTGGCCGATGTCGATCCCGAGTTCCAGGGTGGGCGTGCAGGAGAGCACATTGGGGTCGGTGTGCCGTACCCCTTCGCGGAAGCCCTTCTCGACCTTTTCCCGTTCCTTGCGGGTCAGCACGCCGGTGTGCTCGGCCGCGACCACGCTGTAGGGGTCGGCCTCCCGGTACAGCCGGCGGTAGTAGTCGCCGCGGTAGTCGCGTCCGGCCCGCCCGGCATCCGCCGCCGGGGGCCGCCGCAGGGCGCCGGCGCAACCTTTCAGCGGACAGGGCAGCCCCGTCCACACCCCGACCCGCTCCGGCGGCACGGTCTGCGTCCAGCCGCACTCGCGGCACACCAGCGCGGCGTCGGCCGTCTCCTCGTCGGTGAGCGGACGCACCCGGACGTGCCCGGGGGTCAGCCCGTACACCCCGGCCCGGTCCTGGCCGCGTCCGGCGCGCTGCTCGCCGGTGCGCCGGTACGCCAGCGCGCCGATGCCCGGTTCGGCGAGCCGGGGCATCAGCCTGGCCAGGTAGTCGCCGGCCAGGGCGCGGTCCATGCCCAGGCAGCGCGCCGTGAAGTCGGTGTACCAGCTCTCCCTGGTGTCGACCCGCTCGAAGTCGGTCCGGCCGGGCCGGGCGCCCACGAGGACGAACGCGGGCGCCTCGGACCCCCGCCCGAACGCCTGCATCCCCTCCGGGCGCCCACCCCACACGCTGTAGCGGTTACGGCCCTCATCGCCGATGAAGGTGTCCAGCCAAGCGTGCCTTATACCGCCGCTCACCCTGATGTGCTCCAGCAGCCCGCGCACGAACCCCTCGAAGCGGCGCAGCCGTTCGGGTCCAGCGGCGGGTACCCCGGCCACCGTGGCCGCGTCCGGGCCGCCGTCTTCGGCTTCCGGACGGGCGGGGGACTCCTCGGCCGGCACCTCCTCCCACGGGAGCTGCTGCCGCAGGACGTCCTCGTAGAGGGCCTCGGCGGTCCTCGCCGCCGTCTCCGGGTCGGGCAGCTGGACCTCGGCGGCCACGGTCCGGGTGAGTTCCAGCGTCCGGCCGAGCCGCGCGTGCAGCCCGAATTCCAGCAGCGTGTTGAACGCCAGACGCTCCCCGACCAGTTTCCACGTGTCCTTCGGCAGCCGCTTCCGTCCGGCCAGCAGCCGCCGCACCCCGTCCACGTCGTGCAGATCCGGCGGGACGACGGAGGCCAGCAGCTTCTCCTTGTCCACCGACGCCCGGCGCACCAGCGCGGCGATCAGCTCGTTCAGCGGCACACCGTCCTTCGCGAACTCCGCGTTCCGAGCGGCCTGTTCGGTCAGCTGCTCGTGCACCAGCGAACGCAGGGAGAACTTCCAGGCCCGACTGGCCACGAACCCGGCCAGGTGCGCGGCGTCCTGTACCGAGTCGTTGAAGACCAGGGTGCGGCGCCGGTCGTTGCCGTCGGCGTCCCGCGCGGGCAGCTCGCCGCCGGTGAACAGCTGGGTGACCGCCACCGACGCCAGCGGCGCAACGCCCGCGCCGAGGAAGCGGATGCCCTGCGCCTGGCCGCAGGCCGGGCAGCGGTCCTGCCGGGCGTACTCGTCGGCGTCCGAGTTGAGATACCACAGCTTGACGAACACCCCGTTGTCCGGGGCTTCGGCGATCCGCCCGCCGGGCAGCAGCACCTCATCCGGGTCGACGGGCCGCAGCCGCTCCCCGTTGTCCTCCAGGACGAGCACTCTCGCGTCCCGCGAGACTGCGCCGCGCCGCCGCTCGGCTCGCGCGAGGGCCCGCCGGGCCTGTTCGGCCGCCTCGGCGGGCGTCGCCGCGATCATCGCCCGTACCCGGGCCTTCCCGGCGCCGCCGCCCGCGCTCAGCCGGTAGATGTCGTCGGGGTCGGTCACTAGGACGGACGGGTTGCGCTCGGGGCACACGGCGCTCCAGCCGGACCGCCCGCAGTGGCGGCAGTACGCCGATGGCAGCCGGCCCGACCGTAGCGCCGAACGCCGCCGCTCCTCCTGCGCGGCCGACGCCACGGCGGAGGCGGCGGCCTGGTCGGCGTCCGACCAGGAGAACACCGGCCGGGGCGAGACGAACCGCAGCACCCGCGACAGCGACCGCACCCACAGGTGACTCTCGACCAGCAGCAGGGGCCGTTCCTCCCCGTCCGGGGCGTCCGGGTCGCGGGCCTCGGATACCAGCGCCACGAATCGGGTCAGAGCCTCCACGGCGGTCACCGGGTCCTTCTCCACCGCCAGACGCCAGGGCGAACTCGCCGGGAACGCGCCCAACACCTCCTCGGCGGTGAGCGGCCGGTCCACCCCGGTCGCCAGCAGGTCGTGCGTCACCGGATGCGCGAGCAGCCGGCGCCCCAGCTCCCGGGCATCGGACGTGTCGCAGCCGAGCACCGTACGGGCCAGCCGGTCCATCCCTCCGGCCGTCGCCGCCGGATCGGGCAGCGCGGCCACCTCGCCGGGCGACGGCACGGGCAGCGAGGCGTCCAGTGGCTTCAGGAAGACGCTCAGCTCCCGCCGGTCCTCCCCGATCACCGCGTCGTCGGGGAAGTACGTGCCGAACACCCGCGACGCCACGTCCAGCATGGCGCGCGCCCCACCGCCCCCGGCGGTCTGCGGATCGGCGTCCGGCCCGGCCTCGCCGAGGGTCGCCGACGTCGCCACCGGGCACACCGACCCCAGCGGCCGCCCCTCCTCGGCCGCCCCGGCGACCGCCCCCAGCCGCCGCAGCAGCATCGCCACGTCGGTGCCCTGCGCGCCGTCGTAGGTGTGGAACTCGTCGATCACCACGTACGCGAGGTCCGCGTCCGCCCACAGCGGGGCGTCGAGCTGCCGCTGGAGCAGCAGGTCCAGCATCTTGTAGTTGGTGATCAGGATGTCCGGCGGATTGCGGCGTATCTCGGCCCGGTCCACCATCACCCGACCATACGGCGAGGCCGTCCCGCGCGCGCTCGCCTCACCGATGTACAGCCCGGCGGTCACCTCGGCCAGCCGCCGGTCCTCGTCCAGCAGTTTGCCGAGCCGCCCCGCCTGGTCCCCGGCGAGCGCGTTCATCGGATACAGCAGCACCGCCTTGACGCCGGCCCGTCCCGCTGCCCGCTCCCGACGGCAGTGGTCGATCACGGGCACCAGGAACGACTCGGTCTTCCCGGAACCTGTACCGGTCGTCACCAGCGTGGGCTGCGGCACGTGCCCGTCCTTGGTGGTGAGCCGCGCGAACGCCTCAGCCTGGTGCGCGTACGGTCGGAAACCGTCCCGCCACCAGTCCAGGTGCTGCTCCCAGCCGCCGGGAGCGGACCGGAAGGGCCGCCGGATACGCAGGTACGGCCCCCGGAAGAGCCCGTCGGCGGGATCGGTGAGGAAGTCGGTGAGCGCCTCCTGCGTGGCCGGTTCGGCCAGCGCGAAAGTGGTGGTCAGATACTCGACCGCCGTGTCGCGCAGTGCCTGCGCGGCGAGCGTTGGTCTCATGGCGGTCGCAGCCCCTCCCGTACGGCCAGACACGGGACGCCCGCCGACGGTTCCCCCGGCCCCACCGCCCCGTACACGATCTCCACCACCTTACGTCCGGGCGCTGACAGTGAGGACCGAATCAGCCGGAACGGACTGGTGGGACGCCTGCGCGGGCGGCGGCCGCCGTCAGGAGGGGACCGGTGCCGTGTACTCCGCCCACACGGTCTTCCCCGGCGCGCCACCGTCCCGGGGCCGCCAGCCCGAGCGGGCGGCGAGCGCGGCCACGATCGCCAGCCCGCGCCCGGTGTCGTCCAGAACCGTCCACGTACGGGACTCGAAGCGTCCGGTGGACGCCATGGTGCCCGTCTCCCCGCAGGCGTGGGCCGGACTGGTCGCCCTGACCGTCACCGACCGGAGCGTCTGACTCGCTGTACGGCATGAGCCCTGCCCTGGGCGGCAGGGCTCATGTGCGCGTGGCCGGGCCCTACTCCTCGGCGTTGCCTGAAGGCTCCGTGTCGCCGGGCTGCCAACCGACGGCACACATCCGCCGCGTGAACTCCGCGTGTGCGGCCCGCATCTCCTTCACTCGGTTCGCCTCGTACAACGGCCCTTCGTACCCTTCGGGCACCTTGCCCTTGAAGGGGAAGTCCTTATGCGAACTGAGCTGCTTCCACGCCTCCTTGGGCTGACCGTAGCCGTGCTGCTGATGCGCCTTGGCGATCCGCCGCCCCGTGGCGTCGAACCACATGTTCTCCTCGTACTGCTGAAGCACGGGGAACCGGGCCCGGTACATGGCAACCAACTCGTCCGCGCTGATGCCTAGCCACACGGCGACAAGGGCGTCGATCTCGACCAGGGCGGCACGCCGGTCGAACTCGGAGCGGAGGGGGGTGCCACGCGTCCAGTCGGGCCCGACGCCCATCGAGAGGCTCGGTCGGCCGGACGGCCACTCGTCCTTCGCCGCCCAGTCGTCCTTCGTCCAGGACGCCTCGTACAGCTTGGTCCACAGCCGCGCGTAGGCGTTTGTCTGGGCGTTGAGGCGCAGGGTGCGGAGGAGGAGGGCTGGGGCGAGGGGGTGGTCAGGAATGGGAGCGGGCATCACCTTGGCGTCCGAGATGTCGAGGTGGCCGCGTCCCGAGGCTCTCAGGGCGTAGTCGGCGGGAAGTGACGCCAGGAACCCTGCCGTGAGAACTGTTTCCTCGGGCCGCGGCAAGGCGCAACTACGCACCGCGTGAACATGGGTGACGCCTGGGGGGATCAGGCTGGCGAAAAGACTGCGCTCCGTGTTAGAGGCGATCATCTCCCGCCAGGCCACGCGGAAGTACTCGGAGTACGGCCGCTCCGCCACCGATTCCAGAAGGCACTTTACGGCTTGAGCACACGCTTCCGAGTCCTCGGCCAGGTCGGGCTGACTGGCCAGCACCTCGTCCTCGGCCGCGTGCACAGCGGCCGGGGAGTCGAGGAGCTGAGCAAGCCGCTCATGATCAACCCAACGTTCCTGCGCCTTGATGAACCGTGACTTCGACGTGGTCCGACGGTAATTGGTACGCGGCACCTCACCTTCCGCAAGCCCCGCAGCATCCCAGGGCTCCATCTGAAGCGAAGTCCGCGCACCCTCCACCGGCCGTTTCGCGAATGGTGTCGCGATGCCGAACAACGGCCCCTGGAGGATCACGTCCTCCCATGTCTCCGCCGGACCGGAATCCCAAGTGAAGTAGCCCGCCGTACGGTCGTTCTTCTCGTGGAAGCCTGGGCTGATACGCGGCCGGAGCGCTCCGAGCCGGTGTGGCCACCTCGCCAGTGCCGAGATGGCCGACTCCTCTGACACGGTCACGGGAAACAGCAGCTTGGCCTCCTCGAAAGGAGCCTCTTCGTCGCCTGTCAGCTTCTGCCAGTCGGTGAGCGTCGCCTTGTTCACGGTCACAACACGACTCAGGTGTGGCCTCTTGTCCCAGGTGCCTTCGTGCTTGATCCCGGGAGTGCTCCCCTTACCGTCATGGCGCAGTGATTCGGAGAGCACCAGCGGGTGAACCAGCCAGCTCAGGTGCTGAAAACCGATGGCACGCTTCCTGCCGTAGACGTTCACGCTGAAATGCGTGCTGTGGTCGACCGGCTTGGCGAAGAGGTAGAGCTCGTTCGCGAAATCGGCGTGCAGGCGCAGGTGCTGGTAGGCGGCGCGCCGCAACGCGCCTTCCTTGGCTCCCGTCAGATGGGTGGACGGGTGAATGAGCCCCACGGACCCTCTCTCTCCCGTCGCCCTCCACGAAAGCAGCATGAACCCCCGATACACATCCGGCTGCGTGCCGACCAGCTCCGGATAGCTGTCCAACGAGGCCAGGAACGCGGTCGTCCCCGCTGCCCCCGCCAGCTCCCCCAGAAACGCCGACCGCGCGTCCCCCCGCTCCAGCACCGCCGCTTTCCGCTCGGCCCACGCCTCGTTGCTCGGTTTATCCGCCAGCTCAAACCACGGCTCGAACTCGGCGAGAACCTCGCCCTCCTTCCACTCCTGCTTGACCCATGGTGGGTTCCCCACCATCAGGTCGAACCCGCCCTCCGTGAACACGTGGGCGAAGTCCAGCTCCCAGTGGAAGAACCCCCGGTCCTTGGCGATCTGCGCGGCCGTCCCGTGCCACGGGAACAGGTTGCCCAGGTCGAGGAAGGACACCCAGGCCGACAGCCGGGTCATCCGCTCGTCGAGGTCCTGCTCGAAGGCGTCCAGGTCCCGCAGGCCGGTCACCTTCGGCATCTCGAACAGCGAGGTCGTCCCCTTGGCCTTGGCCTCCGCCTCCGAGTCGGCGTCGACGCGGCCGACGAGGGCCTCCGCGAACTCGATCCAGTCGTCCAGCGACCGCAGGGCCACCCGGCGGTCCTGGCCGCCCCGGGCGACCTTCTTCAGGTCCCGGCCGTCGCGGAAGTAGTCCGGCGCCGTGCCGTCCAGCAGGGCGACCTCCTCCAGCGGCCAGAACCACAGCGCGCACCAGGCGTCCATGAGTTGCCGCAGCCGCCAGTAAGGGCTGCCCTCCGCGTGCAGGGCCTGGAGCACCGCCGTGCGGTCCACGACCGGCCCGCTCGTCCCACCGGACGGTGCGTTCGTGCCCCACACGGGCACGTGCCGCGAGATCTCCCGCTCGGACAGCTCCAGGCGAAGCCGGACCAGGCCCCACAGGTACTCCACCCGCTCGGCCAGGGCCATCAGCCGCCCGGTCTGGGACCGCCCGCCCGCCCTCTCGTCGTCCTCACCGCCGGTGGGGGAGGTCCGGGCGGACACCTGGGCTCGCGCCGCCCGCGCCGATGGCACGGATGTGGTCGAGGAGGCCGTGGCACCCGATGCTCTGGAACCGCCCGAGTCGGCGTCCGAACCGCCGAAGTCCAGCCCCGGCTGCTCCCAGATCTCCAGCCCCAGGTCGAACGCCCCCTGCCCGGACCGTGCCTTCGACTTCGCGGCCCGTTCCTGCGGAGTCGCCCGCACGACCGGTGCGGCGGTAGTCGCCGTACCCGCCCGCTTCGACGTCTTCGAGCCCTCCGGCGCCCGCCGGATCCGCGACCGCCACCGCTTCAGCGCCTCGATCCGCTCCGGCTCCAGCCAGTCGGCGACGGCCCCGGCCACCACGCTCACCGGAGGCTGCTCGGCCGCGCCCTTCTTCGGTTTGCGCACTGACACGGACTCGGCGACAGAGCCCCAGCCCAGTGACGGCAGCAGGAACTGGTGCACCGCCCGCCCCGGCAGCTTCTCGGGGAACGGCAGCACACGCGGCTTCTGCTGGTCACCGGCCTTCAGCCAGCCTCCTTCGCTCAGCCCCTTCCCCGGGTACACCTTCCGGGACGCGCCGACGAGCGAGTTGCCCCGGTGCAGGTGCAGCCCGTACCAGGGAGCCCGCATGCCGGGGTACATGGTGTTCAGCCACAGCGAGATCTCCGCCAGCTCCACCGCCGTACCGTTCAGGTCGACGCCGTAGGCGTTGTGCAGGGCGATGTACGCCTTCGCCTTCTGCAGCTCGCGCGGATACTCCTCCGGATCGATCTGCTCGCCCCGCTCATGCTGGGCCAGCTTCAGGTACAGCTCGGCCAGCTGATTCACGGCCTCGTTGAGGAACGCGCCCGACCCCAGGGCCGGTTCACACACCCGCCAGCGCAGCACCTCCGCGGCCTTGACCTGGGACTTCTCCGGCTCGCGGGGGTCGACGCGGCCCTCGTCGTCGAGCCGGAAGCGCAGGGTCTGCTCCACCGTGGCCTGGGTGAGGGACTCCGGGGTGTAGTAGGAGGCGCTGGTCTGCCGCTCGCGGCCGGCCAGCCGGTAGACGTACGAACCCACCGGGTGCACCACCGACTTGGGCACGCCGGTCTCCGGGTCGATGCCCTCGGTCTTGACGAAGACGCTGTCGCCGGGCGTGTCCGGGTACAGACCGGAGCGCACCTGCGCGCGGTTGATCAGCCAGCTCCCGCCCTCGGGGTCGCCGCCCTTGGCGACCTCGTACAGGGGCTCGGTGGCGAGTAAACCCGAGTACGACATCAGGCCCTCGTACACCGCGCCGAGGTGGTTGATGCTCAGGTTCGCGTAGCTGATGAAGCCGCCGCGTCCCTTGCCCTTGCCCTCTACCAGGGTCAGATGGCGCAACACCTGGTGGAGCACCTCGTTGCGCAGGCGCAGGTCCAGCTGCTTCTCCGGAGCGGGCGAGCCGTCGGGGCGCACCCGGTCCGGGTAGGGGACGCACCGGCCGACCAGCTTTATCGACTCGGGGTCGAACAGGCGTGAGCGCAGGGCCTCGATGCGGACATTGTCGCGGCCGTCGTCCTCGGCGAGCGTCGGCGCCTCCTCCGCGAGGACGGAGGCCGAGGCGCGGTCGGTGACAGTCCCGGCCAGCGGATGCCCGTGGTACACCCGGTCGAACAGCAGGGCCAGGGACTCGTGGAAGTGGTGGCCCCGACGGGAGGCGCTGCCCAGCTTCTCCGGCACGACCAGCTCGCGCAGCCGGGCCACGCTGTAACCGGACTCGTACGCCTCGGACTTCAGTGGCAGGATGTTCAGCTCCGGCCGGGCCTCCGCGTACAGCAGGAACAGGATCCGGTACAGGTAGCGCAGCGACTCCTCGGTGAGCAGGCGCGGCAGGTCGCCCGGCTCCCGCAGCACGTCGGGCAGCCACTCGGGCAGGTCCTCGGGGTGCACGCCGTGCTCGCCGCGGGCCCGCGTCAGGACCTCGTTGGCGATGAGCTGCACGGACTTCTGCAGCCCTACGCGGAGTTCGGCAGTGACGCCCACCGAGTGGTCCCGGGAGGCGGTGACCAGGCGGGCGATGCCGTCGTCCGAGCCATCCTCGCCGGGGCGCAGCGAGTCGGCCGAGAAGACCGCCGCGATCAGGTCGATCTCGTTCGCCCGCGCGCCCTTGGCGGCCTTGCGGGGCAGCGCTGTGTCCAGGTTCACCGCCAGATACCGGCCCCGGGAGAAGGCGTGCCGGTCGGCGAGGATCACCACGCCGCCGAAGAGGAGCAGCGCGTACCGGGGCGCGTTCTCCGCGTTCAGCAGCCAGGACGCCAGCTCGCGGACGGTGGTGAGGGTCTTCGACGTGGACACCCGCACTGGCGCCGGCAGCAAGTTCGCGGTGCCGTCGCCCCGGGTGGTGTCCAGATCCTCCGCGAACCCGCCGGTCAGGACGACGATCCCGGGCTCGTGGTGGGCGACGGGGGCGGCGACGGGGCCGGTCGGGGTGCGGACGGTGAAGTGACCGGGGGAGGGACTGAACCCCAGGGCGGACAGCAGCCGACGGTGCCAGCCGTCCAGGGCCGTGCGCCACTCGTCCTCCACCGTCTCGTCCGGCTCGTCTGGGCGGGGCCCGGCGGGCTGGAAGGCCGGGGGCTCGCCGTCGGCGCCGACCGATCTCAGCACCTCGGTCGCCGCGAGCTGCGCCGCCATGGCGGGCGCGTACGGCAGCCGGTTGTACTTGTCGGCCTCCGGACCGAGCACGGCCCGTACGTCCATGTACGGGCGGCTCAGGTCGCGCAGCGCCTGCCGGGGCGTGGTCACACCCTGCCGCTCCAGCGCCGCCCACTCCTTCAGCGGACCGCTCGCGAGCTCCTTGGGCAGGATGTCGTCCAGGTAGAACGAGGGGAAGTACTCGCTCTCGTTGATCAGGGAGTCGAACGTCATGCCTGCGGCTCCTGCTCGCTGCTCGGACCGGGGGAGGACAGTGGCGGGGCCGGCACCGCCAGGACGGGGGAGAGGGGTCCGCCGGACGTGAGGCCGCCGATGCGCCGGGAGGCGGCCCGGCGTGCCAGGCCGCCCGTCCGGCGCCAAGGGGCGCGGCGGGTGACGGACCCGGTCATGAGCCGGCCTCCAGGACGGCCAGCACGCGGACCATGGGCTCGCCGGTGGTTCGCAGCCGGGCGGCGATTCGAGCCAGCCGATCCGCCGCCTCCTGCTGTTTGGGCTTGCCGCCCTCGAAGCCCGGCAGCGTCTGCTGCCGCCATTCGCCGATCCCGCGTTCGAGGTCACGCAGCGGGGAGTCCACCCGCTCCTCCGCCACCTCCCTGACCCGCTTCATCTCCCTCCGGGTCTCCTCGACGGCGAGCGGCACCAGCGGCTGGAGCGTCGCCGCCGGGTCGGACGGGGTCCAGTGGTCCGGCATGTCCGGGCCCACCCCGAGCGCGGCGAGCAGGGCCGGGGTCAGCTCACGGGTGCGGGGCGCGGAGGTGCCGAGCCGGTCGATCGCCAGCCAGGCCACGGCGGTGGGGCGGCCCTCCGCGTTGGACCACACTCCCTGCGTCAGGAACACCGGGTCCGGCGCCTTCTCCGGCCCCACCTGGAGCACCAGGGCCCGCTGACGACCGTACTCCACCAGCACCTTGTCGGTGATCCACTCCACCACCGGGTGCAACTCGCCCACATAGTGCGCGTCCGGCCACAGCGACGTCGAACCGGCGTCCTCCCGGGCACGCCGGAGGGAGTCGGCGGCGTCCTCCCGGCTGAAGGTGAGGTTGATCCGGCGGGTGATGCCCTGCTCACGGACGTATCCGGGCGGCAGGACGTCGAAGCGGTCGGCCAGGTCCCGCGGCGGCTCGAAGCTCAGGTCGGTGCCCGTGACGGTGAGTCCCGCCCGCAGCCCGCCGAGGTCCGGCAGCTCGGCGAGACCGGCCAGGACGAACTCCTGCCGGTTGCGCTCCGGGGAGGCGGAGAAGAAGCGCAGCTCCTCCACTGTGGGGATGTCCGAGGCGGGGGCCTGCGGCGAGCCCGTACCCGTACCGGTATCCGCACCGCCGTCGTCGGTCCCGTCCCCGGCCGTCGTCGGGGCGAAGTCCCCGAAGTCGTCCAGGTCGATGTCGAGGTCCAGGTCGGAAGCGGCGCCGAAGGTGTTCCCGTCCCGCGTACCGTCTACCACCGCCGCGACGTGGGCCGGAGCGCCGACGGGCGCGGGCCCGGTGCCGAACTCGCTCATCGTCAGCCGCTCGACTGGCGGCGCGGCGGCGTCCGTACCCGGTGCCCCGTCACCCTCACCCGCCTCGAACGCCTCCACGGGGACCGCCTCCAGGTCCGCCACGGCCTCCTCGGAGGTGGCCCGGCCCAGGAGTGCCTCCATGACCCTGCGCTCTTCGCGGGCCCCGTCGTTCTCCTGGGTGACGGCCTCCACCGCGCCCAGCACCTCGTGCACCTTGGCCTCGCGGGCCAAAACCTTCTCCGCGACGGTCCGGTCATCGAGCGCCCCCTCGACATCGCTGGTGAGCAGCAGGGCACGGAATTCGGGCGGCCGGGTCTGGCCGTAGCGGTCGATACGGCCGTTGCGCTGCTCGACCCGGATCAGGCTCCACGGCAGGTCCCAGTGGACCAGGTGGTGACACTGGCGGTGCAGGTTGACACCCTCGGAGGCGCCGTCACCGGTAAGCAGCACGCGGATGTCCCCGCCCGCGCGGGCGAACTCGTCGACGTAGCCCATCTGGACCGTGTCGGAGACCCCGCTGTGCATCACCTTGACGGCCGCCTCGCCGTCCTTCGGGTCCGTCCAGCCCAGCAGCGGCGGCAGCACGGTGCCGAGCCAGTTGAGGGTCTCGCGGCGCTCGGAGAACACGACGGCACGGGCCGCGCGGCCCGGCCCCACCTTGACGTGGTCCCGCAGTTCGGCGACGAGTCCGGTGAGCTTGGCGGTGGCGTTCGTACCGTCCGCCGCTGCCCGCTCGATCCGCCGGGCCAGCTCCGTGAGGCGCAGCAGGGAGGCCACTTCGCGCGCCGGGGACTCCGTCGGACCCGCGGGAGAGGGGTCCGTCACCTCCTTGTGGCCCTCGGGAAGCGCGTGCCCCAGTTTGGCCAGCTTCTCGCGGGCCGTCGCGAACAGCGCCCGGTGCGAGGAGAGGAACGACTTCAGCAGCACGTACGGGAACAGGTGCTCGTCGCCCCTGGCGCCGGGCCGGCCCCGCTCGGGGTTGGCCAGCCAGACCTCCGCCAGCTCGGCGAACACCTCCTCCTCCAGCTCGCTCGCCCTGACCTGCAGGGGGCGCGACTCACCGCGCGGGGCCCACTTGTCCTCCAGCACACGGGCGACCTCGTCGCTCACCTTGGTACGCCGCACCATCAGATGGTGCAGTTCCTCGGCCCGGGGACGGGCGGCGTCTCTCACCGCCATCGGGTCCAGGAGCCGGACCAGGCCGGTGAAGGCGCGCATCTCGCCGTTGTGCGGGGTGGCGCTGGCCAGCACCAACGCGTCGGTCTTGTGAGCTAGGACCTCGGCGAGTTCCCGGCGGTCGCTTCCCCGGTTGAGGAGGTTGTGCGACTCGTCGATGACCACGGCGTCCCACTCGACGTCCCGCAGCCACGGCCCGTAGCGCTTCTGGTTCTTAAGGGTGTCCATCGACACGATGACGCGCTTGTAGTAGGTGAACGGGTTGCGCCCCACCGGGATCTTCCGCTCGATCCGCGAGATGCCCACACTGTCCAGCCGGACCAGCGGCAGGGAGAACCGGGTCCACATCTCATGCTGGAACTGCTCCAGGACGGGGGCCGGCGTCACCACCAAGATGCGCTCACCACGACCGCGCCGGATCAGCTCACCCAGCAAGATCCCGATCTCCAGGGTCTTGCCCAGGCCCACGACGTCGCCGATCAGCAGCCGCGGCTGGAAGCGGTTGGCCAGGGCCTTCACCGCGGGCCGCAATTGGTAGTCCAGCCGGTCCAGCAGGAAGCCCTCGGTCAGCGCGAGGCCCTGCTCGCTCTGCGGAAGCGGCAGCCTGCGCCGTACGGCTTCGAGGAAGAGCCGGCTGACCCGGTATCCGTCGGACTCGTCCGCCACCAGCCTGGTGTCCTCCGGCCGCAGGATCCGCGGCATGCCGTCGAGTGCGGTGAGGAACCGCGCGGTGTGCCCACGGACCAGCTCGGACGCGCCGATCGCGTCGATCGCGAACTCGCCCGTCCGCAGCTCACCGCTGTTGCGTACCAGCCACTCCTCGTCCCGGACCTCGATCAGGGTCCCGGCCGGGGGCACACCGGAGGGAAGACCGGAGCCGGTCTCGGACATGGCAGATGTTCCTTTCGACGGAGGCCGCACAGCATGACGCTCGGGTTGTGGGTGCGGTCTCGGTGTGAGTGTTCCTTTTTACCGTTCGCTGCCCTCTGACCGTGCGGGCACCCCGGAATCGGTCACGGCGGTGCGGGACGAGATACAAGGGGAAGGTCTGGCGTCGTCACGCGCCGCACGCGGCGGATGTCGCGTGGCCGAGCCGTCGCCGACGAGAGCACCGGCTCCCGATGTTCCCGGTGGACCCCGGGCTCACAGACGTCCGCTGTGCGCGTACGCGCGCCGCAGGGACTCCGCCGCTCTGAGCGCGGCCGGAGGCGGGCCGGAGGCCACAGGCTCCGCCGGCACCGGGTCCGGCGCGGGATTCGGCGGGGCCAGACGGTAGCTGGTGACCTTGGCGGGGTCGTCGGCGAATGTCCCGGTCCCCGGTGTCTGCCGCGCCTCCTGGTCCACGACGGTCGGTACGTACTCGGCGGGAGCGGCGGGGTCGGGGGTGTCGGCGTCCTCGGCCACCGCCGGGAGCTCCTCCGCCGCGTCCTCCCCGGCCAGGAACTCGGCGAAGAGGTCGTCGGCGGACGCCCACGGAGCGTCCGGGCGGTCGCCCTCGTCAACGGCCCGCTGGGCGGCCAGCTGCACCTCGGGGACGGGCTCGTCGGCGAGCGCACCGGCGGGCAGGACCGGGACGAGTCCGGACGCGTCGACTAGGGCCTGGAGCTGTCCGGCCGCGTCCTGAGGGGTAAGGCCGTGCTGGGCGAGCAATTGCACTAGGCCCTGCTCGACGTCGTCGAGCAGCGGTCGCTGGACCGCGACGTGCACCAGCATCCTGGAGAGCAGCGGCACGAAGGGGGAGGGCACCCGCTCCCAGCTGGGCTCGACGGGAATCGGACCATGGGGGAAAGCCGTCCGCCTCGTCGCGACGAAATAGAGCACCGCACCGAGGGAGTAGATGTCGGTCGGCTCTTGGACGTGCTTGGCGTCGGTCGCCTGCTCCAGGGACATGTAGGCCGGGGTCCCGAACCCCGTCCCTGTCTTCGTCAGTGCTTCGGCGCTGTCGCGCTCGGTCAGCACCGCCAAGCCGAAGTCGAGCACCACAGGGCCGTCCGGGCCGATCGCGATGTTGCCCGGCTTGAGGTCCCGGTGCAGCAGCTTCACCTCGTGGATGGCGCGCAGGGCCTCGACGAGGGCGAGGCCGAGCGCCGCGTACGGGCCCGCTTCCAGAGGGCCGCAGGCGTACACGAGCTGGTGGAGGGTCGGGCCGTGGACATAGTCCATGGCCAACCACGGCTGGGCGGCGTCAGCGTCCGACGCGAGGAGGGACGGCACCCGCGAGCTGACGACGGTCCGCATCGTCTCTATCTCCTGCCCGAAGCGGGCACGCGCCTGCTGCTCCGAGTGCTCGCTGCCGTCCGTCAGCTTGTCCGGCTTGATCACCTTGACGGCGGCGAGTACGGGGCTGCCGTCCTGCCGTTGGTCGATGTCCGTCAGGTGATACGCCGTTTCCAGCTCCGGCGGGAGGTCCGCCAGCCGCAGCCTCCGCGCCAGATAGGTCCTGCCCATGCCTCCCTGGCCGAGCACGGCGAGCAGCTCGAACGGGCCCAGCACAGCCGGGTCCTTCTCCATGTCCAACGCCTGCATGCCGCTCCGCGTCCCCCGCCCCTCGTCCTTGGATCACATCCGGCCGGCGGCAGAGGAACGGCTCGGGAGCCCGTGCGGTTCCCGGGACGACCGTGGCCCGCCGACCACGCACACAGCGTGTCGATCAGTGTACGGAAGCGAAGTCGTGATCGGCCGGTTCTGGTCAGGTTCCGTCATGCCATTCGGTCCCCCGTGTGTAGTCGGCGATGCGTTCTGATCGCGGCCCGAGCAGCGGGCGGAGTTCACGGGTCAGGAGTTCCGCGTCCGCGGGCGGAAGGGGGAGCGAGGCCCGCCGCATGCGTACGCTCCAGGAGCGCGCGTCCGGGAAGACCTTCAGCCGCGGCACCAGGTCGGCGAGCACTACACCCTCGCGCACCGGCGCCAGCCCGTCGACACGCAGGGCACAGCCCGAGCTGAACCGGCGCTCGCCGAAGACCACCGGTTCCGGTAGCGTCTCGACGGGCGACGTGACGACGGCCAGCCCCATGACCCGGCCGCGGTCACGCGTGGGATTCCGGTAGCAGCCACGCGTCGTGTAGAGAAGTGCCTGGTCGCCCTCGGTGGGCAGCCCGCTCGCGGCCCGGCCAGCCGGGAAGGCCATCCGCTGGGTCCTCAATACCCATGCCAGTGGTTCACGGTCGCTGATGATCACCAGATGAGTCGCCATACCCTCTTCCCGCACCGTGCGGTCGACTCCGCGCCGCACCTCGTCGACCTGCACGTGCCGCCGACGGCACACCACCTAATCGTGTCACGCTCGGCCAACGAGATCTTCACTTCGCGACCCAACTCCGTGCACGAAGTGCTATCCGAGGTAGGGCACACGGGTGTGGTCGGGACCACACCGTCTCGAAGTCTGCGAGAGGTGCTCGGTATCGCGCGGGAGAACACACTTAGGCCTCGATCTTTCGTGACGGTCTGCCGACGGAGTCGACGGACCGTTTCACATTCTGTGGTTGGTGGGGGGGGGCAGGCTGGTGGCCCGTCTGTCGCGTCAAGTGGGCGTCGGCCTTCGGCCAGCCCTCCAGGACATCACCAGCCAGTAGTTCGGCGGCCCAAGCGCCGTACGGCGCTCGCTCCGGGCATGGATGGCGTAGAGGCACCCTTGGCCAAGACCCATAAGGGCTGTTTCGCTCGGGGGTTGGCTGCGTGACCAGGTACATGCATGACAGCCTCGGGCTGGAACCGCTCGTGCGGGAGGCCCGCCCACCCGCTCCCGGCGCGGGCCGCGCCGCCGGCGGCCGGCCAAGCTCCATGCCGACAAGGGCTACGACTACGACCACCTGCGCCGATGGCTCCGCAAGCGCGGAATCCGTCACCGCATCGCCCGCAAGGGCGCCGAGGCATCCACCCCGTACTTCAGGCCCGGGCCGGCCACTGCCGATACAGGCGTATGGCCTCGGTGTTCCAGCGGTGCAGGACCGACAAGCGCAGCAAGCTCTATCCGTGTGAGAAGCCGCGCTGCGGGCACCCGTGGACGGTCCGGTACCGGGAGCCGGGGGGACAGACGGGTCGTCAGCGCGAGGTGAGCTTCCCGATGAAGACCCAGGCCCGGCAGTTCGCCGCGCGGGTCGAGCACCTCAAGAACCAAGGACTCTTCCTGGACCCCAAGCGCGGCGCCGTCACCGTCCGCGCATATGCCACGGATTGGCTGGAGCGCCGGCTCGTCGGGGAGAGCACCCACCGCAACTACGACAGCTTCCTGCGTCTCCACCTCCTGCCGCAGCTGGGTCGCAAGACGCTCGCCGGCGTGGAGCGGGCGGACATCGACCGGTTCGTCGCCGCTGTCAGCACCAAGCTTTCAGCGAGCACGGTGCACGACCGCATGACGTTGGTTCGCAACCTGTTCCAGACCGCGGTGGACGAACGGCGCATCCCCCACAGCCCGGTGGACGGTGCCAAACTCCCACGGGTGGGCTCCGGCGCGGTCGACGAGGACGCTATCCCGACCCGGGAAGAGGTCGACCTCATCGCCCGGCACATCGAGCCGTACTACCGGCTGTCGGTCTACCTGCAGGCCGGCGCGGGCCTGCGGGTCAGCGAGGCCCTCGCCTTCGCCACCCAGTGCCGTCGCTCCGGGGCCCTCCGGGTACGGGAGCAGGTGAGCCGCACCGCGCACCGCGCCGACTGCCCGGAGCGCTTCGGCCCCCTCAAACACCGCACCCCCGGCGCGTACCGCGACGTCCCGCTGGCCGCCTTCCTGGGGCAGGAGATCGACGCGCACCTACGGCGCTGGGGCGCCACCCCAGTGGGCTGCCGGAATGTGCTCTTCGCCCGGCGTGGAGCGGCGGCGGGCACCATGCCGACGGTGACCACCTACGGCCCGGACTTCCGGCGGGCGGTGCGGGCGGCCGGTCTCCTCGGTCGGGACCGGGCTCCCCAGTACACCCCGCATACCCTGCGCCACTTCTTTGCCTCCACTGCGCTGGCGCACGGGGTTCCCGTCCACGAGGTCTCCCGGTGGCTCGGGCACACGTCGATCAAGACGACGGTCGACATCTACGGGCACTTGGTGCCCGTCGCGTGGGAGCGCTGCCGGCAGGCCCTGGAGCAGGCGTTGGGCCCGGTGCCGGTTGGGTTCAGTTCGAGGTAACGCGGGTGGTCCGAGTTTCTCCTCGTGACGTAGCGCTCGATCAGGTGGGGGCGACGAAGATGTTGTCGCAGGTGCTCCCAGGGCGCGGTCCAGCCGAGTTCCCAGTCCAGGGCGGTGCCGGAGATGCCGTACGTGCGGGCCGGCGTCCACCCGCCAAAATTGGGAGTAGAGGATCACCTGGGCGTGGTCGGCCAGGTCGTTGATGATCTCGGTGAACTGGGCGGAGGGCCAGCCGGGGGCGTCATCCGCAGCGGGGGCTCGCCAGGGCCATGGCCGCCCATTCCCGGACGGTCGGGTCGTCGCTGTCCAGCAGGCCGATGACGGCAGAGCCACAGCGGGGATCGCCCACCCCCTCGAAGACCTCCGATGGCGGTCAGCTGACCGAAGCCGCCGAGGAAAGGCAGCCCGTCGACCATGGCGGGTATGGCGTCGGCGCCGATCCAGATCAGCTCCGCCCGGGCGTCGTAGGACTCGCCGGCTTCTCCGTCGAGCTGCTCGACGAGTCCCTTGATGCGGGAGCTCATGACACCGGCTGGTCGCGGCGCCAGAAGGTGGGCAGCCCCCAGCAGAGGACGGAGGGGTCCGACGGCCACGGGGCCCAGTCCTCCGTTCCCCAGACCTCGAAGGAATCCCGCGCGAGGTCGATCGGGCACCAGTCCGGATCGAGCGGTTCGTCCGCTGTCGGGGGTCGGACGAACCGTCGGCCGTGCTGGTCGCAGGTGCCGAAGTCCTGGTAGTTGCGCTGGGCCTTGATGAGGGAGACCTTGTTCGCTCCGCCATTCATGGTGGGCCACCGGAACTGGATGGCGTCGTCCTCCCAGAAGCAGACGGGGCAGATGGCGTAAGAGCCAGGCATCTCGTCCAGGACGACATGCCCGCAGCAAGGACAGGGATAGCGGTGGCTCACCCACGCGGTCTCATCGACCTGCTGGCCCCGTGCGACGTATCTCCAGGCCAGTGGAGGCCCGTCAGCCCGCAGGAGGCTGGTAGGCGGCCGTCGGAGGCCAACACAACCAAACGGTGAAATGCCTGGCCAGGGGCTCGGACGGGGCTCAGCCGCAGGTCAGGATCGGGCCACAGACATTCCACTTCGACGCCTGACGTCCCATCAAGAATGCTGCTCGGCCTGCTCGACAGCCGAGCAGCCTTCTGGTTAGTACTGGTCGGGTCAGCCCTGAACAGCTCGTTCTACTGGCGGCGCCGCAGCTGTTGGATAGTCGGCACGATGCCAGGCAGAGCAGAGCGGTCCCGCCGAAGGCGGCGCCGCCCGCGAGCAGGGCGTCCACCGGCGTGCTCCCACTGAGGCGCTTGAGGAAGCCGGTGCACACCGCGACCAGTAGTGAGAACAGCAGCATGACCAGCAGCCATGGGAACCACGTGCCGCCTGTCGTGTCGGCGGGTCGGGGTGGGCTCGGAGAGGAAGTCACAGCGGAGTTTCCTTATCGAATCGGCTACTTGGCGCGTCGGAACCGCGTTGGGATTTCTAAGTTGTAGCGCAAGAGTCCGGCGTTGTGCTTCCAAGTCCGCGGACATCATCTTAGTTAGGCAATTTCTCGCGTTAGATGATCAGTACTCGGCGACAATTGGTCTCCTTCGTTCAGTTCATGGCACCGGCTTCGCATTTCCAACGTCATGCGCAAGCATCGACTCGACGGACCGGTCCGAAAAGATGGATCGGCTTGGAAAGCGAAGGCTGTCAAGGTTGCGGTCGATCTCGTCCGGCAGTGGTCCTGGCCAGCCCGGACGACATGGTGGGGAGAAGCAGTGGTTGAGAATGCTCAGGCGGGGCCGTTTCCCCGCCCTGCCTCCTTGGAAATGCAGCACGAATGGGTGGAAGCGGGGCTGAACACGCCAGGTGTGAACGCTCCGCGTGAGGCGTTGCTCAGTTTTGCCCCGTTCGTGGTTGATCCGGAGTCCATGCTGACCGAGCGAGATCAGGTCGGGATGCGGATGTGGCGGCCGGATGTCCTGCGGCTGCTCCACACCGATGCAGGGGAAATGCTGATCGCGGTGGTACGGATGCACGGCGTTGGGGGAAGTGTCTGGGAACACAACGAGCGGATCAGCTCGTTGTGGCACTCTCCCGCCAATCCGGCACCGGTTCGGGAGGACGAGAGCTCGCTATCCGCAGTACGTCCCTACGTCCAGCAGGTCGCTGGCGGCTCGACTCAGGAGTTTGCGGCCGTGGAGAGCGTGGCCGAGAACCGCGAGTCACTGGTCGCGAATCTGGAGAAGGCTGCGTCGGGGCTGCGCGAACGGGAAGGCCACCGTGCCTACGATCTCAGGCAGGACTTGATCCTTAACGGGCAATTGGAGCCGGGCCTCTACGTCGCGCAGCACATCCTCATCAAGGAAGCACCGCTACAGACTGGGGACGGACGTCCGCTGCATCCGGCCGAACACTGGCAGTGGATGGCGGTCCGAGGCAACAACCGGACGCAGCGGCGCCACGACATTTTCCGGATCTCGTCCGCCGATGTGGTCGCGGGTGTCCCGGTCAAGAAGATCGGAGGGAGCGGGGAAGACGTCGTCTTTGATCCGAACGACTGGCTCAGGCGCCTCTCCGACCTGCTGAACGAGGAGTACGCATCGCTCTCCGCCGCCACGAGCCCCGCAGATCCTGACGACGACTCCCGTGCCGTGCAGGCTGCCAGGCTCGCGGTAGTGGAGTCCCACCTGGTCGTGGGCACCTCGGTACCGCGCAGGCTCTACCGCATCGCACAGATGAGCAATCGGCGTGACCACGTTCATATGCCGCTGGAGTTCACCCCGAACGACCGAGGACGGGCGCTCGGTCGCAGCGTGCTCGGAATGTACGCAGCGGAGGGAGTGCTCGACGAAAGGGTCGCGGAGGTTCTGTCAGGAGGCGTGCCTATTGCGGGGTTGCCAGGGCTGCCGACGGGTGCGACGGTGTCGGAGCTGCGGGATATCCGTTCGATGATGCTTCTCCGGGAGCTGTTTCCGGTGGAGCGGCGCAAGCGGTTGCTGATCCGACGGGCACTCAGCGAGGCGCCGCCGTCCCAGCTGAGTGCTCCGGAGGCCAACCGGCGGGCGCGGGTCTGGTCGGCCATGACCTCGGAGAGCTTTCCAAGCCCCTGGAACCCGCGGATCGCGGAGGTTTTCCAGCTCGGCGATGTCCGGGACGGTCTCAATCCCTCGGACCGGCGGTTGCCAGAGCTGCTTGCCCAGGCGGACACTGATGACGAGGCATTCGAGGAACTCATCTCCTTCCGGGCGGCACATTGGCTCGCGGCCTTCGACATCATCGACGCGGACCGGGGATCGCTGACCGGGCAGAAGACCGACGACGACGGAACCAAGGCGGACCGCGTCCGGCGGACAGTCAAGAACAACCTGATGGCCATGCGGAAAAACCGCCGCAAGGCGGTGGGTGTCCTGCGGGAACTGGCAGCCGCGATGGACGAGGGGGACCGTCGCCCGCGGAAGGTCTCGGCGACTGGCGAACCCTTGCTGGAACCGATGAACCGGGCTTGGTTTAACCGGGAGTTCCCCAAAGAGGCGGGAACTCGCGGGCGTGGGGTGCCGAAACCACGGGCCAACTCCGCTGCGCCGCGGCCAACCGTGCAGTCCGTTCGGCTGGCGGTCGGCAACGGCGCTACGGTGCCCGGCGAGGAGCGGCCGGCACCTGCAGCGAAGAGCGGGCCTGTTCGGTCTCCGGAAATCGTACCGACCCGTCCGGCGCCGGATGAGGTTCAGCCGCAGAGCCTTGAAAGTGTCCCTGCGACTGACCCGGCACCCGATCTGGCAGTGAACCTGGAACAGCAGGTGGGGAGGCTTGTCCACGACGTCGGGAGATGTCAGGAGCTTGCCGCGTCTCTGGCCGTGCAGGCGAAGCCGGGAGGTCGCTCACTGACTCGGGACCAGGCGGACAGCATCGCACTGGGCTTGATGACGGCTGAGGTGGAGATCCGCCGGTTGCGGGCGAAGTTGGAAGGACTTGCCGAGCCGCTCGCAGGTCCCTAAGCCGCAGCACCGCACTTCACGAATGCCGTGATCCTCTCGCGGCTCATCCGTGAGCCCGGTGTTCCAGAGCATGGGCAACCGACGCTGCCCTGCCGTTCTTGCGCCGCGCTGCTTGACGAACTCGGCGTGAGGATCATGGGCCGTGACTGATGACAGGTGCGTGCTTCACACCGCAGGATGCAACCCGGTAGGGATACCGGCAACGACGGGATGCTCGCGATATTGGAGACCGTAAGCACGGTCGCGCGGTCCGGCCCTGGGCGATGGGTGCTCTTTCCGGCCGCAGAACAGAGCGTTCGCGAGTTTCACGGATTGACTTTCCGGCCCACGGTGCTCGGGCTGCAGGTGGCCGCCACGGGATGCACAGTGGATCCCCGTCTCGGCCGGTACACCCACAGCACGCTTGCCGGGTTGAGTGAGGCGCTGGGCGTCGAACTGTTTCCCTTCGGCCGCACCGACTCCGATGCTCTGCTCGCCGTCGACGAGCAGGCTCGTCTCTTCTCCGTCGATCACGGTGGCTCATGGCTCCTCGGTGCTTCACCGGCGGAGGGCATCACCGCTCTGCTCCAGGGGCAGCGGCCGGAACGTGTGGCAGAGGAGAAGCGGGAATGGCTGCTGCCCCCCATGGGAGAGGAAGACACCGTTGCCGACGCTGTGAAGACGGCCATGGTCCTGGTCTTCATCCTGGATCGCCACTCGGTACTGAGAACGGACATACTCCGGCTGCATGTGCGGGAGAAGACTGGGTTCGGTAGGGAGCCGCTTGATCTGGAATACCCGCTGCGGGATGGCGCCTTGGAGGACGTCACGCTGCGCGTGATCACGGAGCTGCGTGCCCGCTTGCAGGCGGCAGGCTTCGAGGCACTCGAACTGGACATCACGTTGGCAGCGCCACAGGCCAGGATCGACGAAGCCAGTGCCAGTGCCGAGCCGGCGACACCGCGAGTCGACTGCGCTTTGTTTGCGGCGAACGGTGACCCTCGCGTGCTGCGGGTGGAATTGGCGGCACCGGCCGGTCGACTGGCCTTCGAGCAAGGGAACGTGGCGGCAGCCCAGGAAGAGATCGACAAGTACACGGAGTCACGACGATAGCCGGAGGAAAGCCGGGTTTCCTCCCGGGTCGGCCTTTGCCACCGCCGCTGTAGCCGTTCGCTCAGCCCTCGCCCGCTGCCGGACCGTGATGCAGACCGCTCCGCGTCCCGGACCAACCCGTCCTGATGAGGCGGGGACGGTGCGGGGCCAGTTCCGAACGGTGCTGGTGGTGGGTCGCCCCGGTTGCTGGATCGACGCTGGATCGCGCGCGGAATCGGGCGATCACTGCAGGTCACAGCGCAGCCTCCGACGTTTCGCTTCAACGTCTGACGCCCGCCGCGGCATCGATGTAGCGATCCGGCGACCATGCAGGTCATTCGGGGTCGGCCCCCTTCGGGGCCGGCCTCGTTGTCGTTCCGCGGGTGAAACGCCGAGCGGCCACGACGAGTGCCGTCACCGTGGCCACGGCCACCATCGCGAGCAGCCAGTTGCCCCAGTAATTCAGCGGCAGCACCGAGGAGTTGGCCCTCGGCCCCGGGCGGAGCAGAACCGGCAGAGCCACCACGGTCAACGTGCCCGCGACCGTCAGGGCGCCACGAACCGGGCCGCGCACACCACCGCGCACCAGCGCCATCCCCACCAGCAGCACCAGCGGCGCGAGCAACCCGTCGTGCAGCACCACCGCTCCGCCCAACCAGACCAGCACGCCGGTCAATTCACGGACGTTCACCAGCAAGGACGCCCCGACGCCCATGAGCGCCAGTCCGGCCACGCCCGCCAGGGCACGCAGCGCCTTCATGCCAGGACCTCCAGTCGGCCGACCCACTTGGTCTGGAGCACTCCGGGACGGTTGGGGGCGATGAGCCGCGCCGGGTAGCCGTGGTCCGGGGCGAGTTCCGCCCCGTTCAGGCGCAGGGCGAGCAAGGTCAATGGGTCGCGGGCGTGCTCGTGCCCCATCTCTGACACCCGGTAGCCGCCGCGCAGCTGCAACGACGTCACCCGCACCCGTGCGTGTGGCGGCGAGCCCGCCCGTTCCAGCAGGTCCACGATCCGCACACCCGTCCAGTGCGCCGACTTGCTCCAGCCCTCCACACAGGCGATCGGCAGCTCCACCTCGTGCTGCGGGAGAGCGCGCAGCTCGTCCAGCGTCAGGGAGTACCGCCGCGGACCGTCCACCACCAGGCGGTACTCCTCGTCGACGATCCGGCCGACGCCGGCTGCGGCAGCCGTCCGGTTGACGGGCAAGGACTGTGGGCCCTGGTCCGGGTGGCGCGGTGCGAACAGGATGAGGTCCTTCAGCGGGGTGAAGGACTGGCCCACGGTGGTCAGCGTGACGGCCCCGGCCGCGGCGCCCACCGCGGCCAGCAGGGATCGCCGGTCGGGTCCGTCCTGCACGGGCAGGGCGAGCGTCCCGGGGGACCGCCGGCTCCAGTGTGCCCGGATCTCCGGGGCCTTGACCGCGAGGTGCAGCACCATCGCCCCGACGACCAGCCACGCCACGGCGTAGTGCACCGGCACGAACGAGAACGGCCAGGGGTACCACTGGGCCGTGTTCAGCAGTCCCGTCGTCAGCTCGAAGACGGCCCCTGCCACCAGCACGGCGATCGACAGCCGCTCCAGCGCGTGCTTGACCGACCGCAGTGGCGGGCGTTCGAACAGCCGTGGATACACGGTCCACAGCTTGGCCAACAGCAGGGGGACGGCCGCGATGCCGGAGGCGACGTGCAGGCCCTGGGTGAGCCGGTATCCCCACGACGGGCGGCTCGGGAGGTGGTTGGCCGGCCAGTCCGGCGGATGCTGCATGAAGTGGCTGACCAGTCCGGTGAGGAAGCACACGGCGAACGCCGGCCCCAGCCAGCGGCCGATCGAGGTCGCCGTGCGGGCGTCATGGAGTCCGCCCTTGAACACCGGAGGAGAGAGACGCGATTTCATGCGTCCCATCAGAGCCGCCGCAAGGGCGTCGTGGAACGCCTCGCCTCCTTACGGAACAGGGACATCGGCCCGCTGTGCCCGGGGAGCCACGCAGTGTGGCGCAGCTCTCCGGTGACGAGCCGTCAGGGCGGGTCCGGCTGCCGGATCCAGCCGAGCGCGCGCTCGACCGCCCGCTTCCAGTTCTCGTACTCCGACCGCCGCCGCTGGGGGTCCATGTCCGGCAGCCACTGAGCGGCCCGGTGCCAGTTGCGGCGCAGGACCTCCAGGTCGGGCCAGTAGCCGGCGGCGAGTCCTGCGGCGTACGCGGCGCCCAGGGAGACCGTCTCGACGGCCATGGGGCGCACCACGGGCACGTCGAGCACGTCGGCCAGGAACTGCATGAGGAGGTTGTCGGACGTCATACCGCCGTCCACCTTGAGCACCTTCAGGGCGAGCGAGGAGTCGGCGTTCATGGCGTCGACCACCTCCCGGGTCTGCCAGCCGGTGGCCTCCAGCACGGCTCGGGCCAGGTGCTCCTTGGTGATGTACGAGGTGAGGCCGACGATGACACCGCGGGCATCGCTGCGCCAGTGCGGCGCGTACAGCCCGGAGAACGCCGGGACGATGTAGCAGCCGCCGTTGTCCTCGACGGCGCGTGCGAGCGTCTCGATCTCGGGGGCGGTGCTGATCAGCCCCAGCCGGTCGCGGAACCACTGGACCAGCGCACCGGTGACCGCGATCGGACCTTCGAGTGCGTAGACCGCGGGCTGGTCCTCGATCTTGTAGGCGACCGTGGTGAGCAGTCCGTGCCGGGACCGTACGAGGTCGGTGCCGGTGTTGAGCAGCAGGAAGCTGCCGGTTCCGTAGGTGCACTTCGCCTCGCCGGGGGCGAAGCAGGTCTGTCCGAACAGCGCCGCCTGCTGGTCGCCGAGTGCCGCGGTGATACGGACACCCGGGAGGACGGAACGGGCGACGCCGTAGGTCTCGGCCGAGGAGCGGATCTCCGGGAGCATCGGGCGGGGGACCCCGAAGAACTCCAGCAGCTCCTGGTCCCAGTCGAGCGTGCTGATGTTCATGAGCATGGTGCGGCTGGCGTTGGTGACGTCGGTGAGGTGCATGCCACCGGCCGGCCCGCCGGTGAGGTTCCAGATCAGCCAGCTCTCCATCGTGCCGAACAGCACCTCGCCGTCCTCGGCGCGCTGCCGCAGCCCGTCGACGTGGTCGAACAGCCAGCGGATCCGGGGGGCGGAGAAGTACGTGGAGGGGGACAGACCGCAGCGCCGGAGGAAGAAGTCGTCACCGGGCCGGCTCCTGAGGTCCTCGACCAGCGGTGCCGTACGGGTGTCCTGCCAGACGATTGCCCTGCCCAGCGGGGTGCCCGTACGCCGGTCCCACAGCACGGTCGTCTCGCGCTGGTTGGCGATCCCGATGGCGGCGACCTCGTCGGGGCTGACATCGGCGTCGGAGAGCGCCTGCGGCACCACGCGCCGCAGCGTGTGCCAGATCTCGACGGCGTCGTGCTCGACCCACCCGGGCCGGGGGAAGTGCTGGTGGTGCTCCCGCTGGGCGACCGACACCAGCCGCCCCTGGTGGTCGAACAGGATGCATCGGGTGGAGGTGGTGCCCTGGTCGATGGACATCACATACCGCTCAACCATGATCAGCCTTCCGTCGCGGGGCCTGAGGGCGTCGGGGTCTACCAGCGGGCGGCCCCCAGATCTCTGGAGATCGCCTGGGCGGCGTGCCGGACCTGGCTGACCAGGGCCGGCTGCGGGACCCCTTTGGCGTCGCAGATCCGCTCGACCGTGCCGGAGGCGCCGATGGCGCCGACCACGAGGCCACCGTGGCCCCGGATCGGCGCGGCGATACCGGCCTCGCCCATGGTCATCTCCTGCACTTCGGCAGCCCACCCCAGCTCCCGGACCTCGGTGAGCGCCCGGGTGAGGCGCTCGGGGTCGACCAGGGTGTGCCGGGTGTACGCCTCCAGCCCGGCCTCCGCGGCCGGCTCCAGTGGCACGCTGCCGAAGGCCAGCAGCACCTTGCCGAGCGAGGAGGCGTGCAGGGGCAGCAGCGCGCCCACATCCAGGGTCTGGAGGGTGTCGTCGGGGCGGAAGACGTGGTGGACGATGAGCACCCTGCCCTCCAGGGGTGCGCCCAGCCGGACCGCCTCCCCGCTACGGGCGGCCAGTGCGTCGGCCCAGTTGATGGAGCGCGACCGCAGCTCGTTGACGTCGAGGTAGCTGGTGCCCAAGTGCAGCAGCGCGGCCCCGAGGTGGTACTTCCCGGTCGCCGCGTCCTGCTCGACGAAGTCGACGTTCTGGAGGGTGCGCAGAATGCCGTGCGTGGTGCCTTTCGCCAGCCCGAGCGACGCGGCCACCTCACCCAGCCCGAGCCGACGGGGCCCACTGGCGAGCAGACGCAGGATCGCCGCCGCCCGTTCGATCGACTGGACCGGGCCGGCCATGAGGCAATCGTAGTCCCGCGGTCGGCGTCTGCCGCGAGAGATGGCCCCTCGGCATCAGCCGTTCGGTAATGCCGACCGCCGTTCATTGACCGCCCCCACCGACCGCCATAGCGTCCTTCTCAAGCCCGGCGTCCAGCCGGCAGGGGGCCCGGGAGGTGGAGGCATGACGGCACAGCTTGACGTGGTGGTTCCGGAGGCGGACGAACATGTCTGCCCGCTGCCGCACATCCCCGAGGCCGTCTCGGTCGTACGCCGGAGGGTGCGTACGGTCCTGGCCGACTGGAACCTGACCCCGGACCTCGCCGAGGACGCGCTCCTGGTGATCTCGGAGCTGATCACCAACGCGGTCGTGCACGCCCTGCCGCCGGCGGTGCTGCGGCTGTCACGGGGTGGGGCCGGCGGGCACAGTGCCCTGCGCGTCGAGGTGACCGACGCGGGGCCTGCGGCGGCGAACCGGCGGCCGGCCGCCGCCCCCTGCCCGGACGAGCACGGCCGCGGGCTCGACATCATCACCGCCCTGGCGGCCGAGTGCGGCACCCGGGTCCACCCGGGCGGCACCACATGCTGGGCGGAGCTCCTCGCAGCCTGAACCGGCAGGCCCCGGCAGTCCCGTACGGCAGGTCAGGACGGCGCGCCCGACAGGACCTCCACCTTGCCGGTGTCGAGGGAGTAGTAGGCGCCGACCACGGCGAGGGTGCCTTTCCGCACGAGCGGGGCCAGGTCCTGGTTGGAGCGGAGATCGGCGGCGGTCAGGGTGACCTGGGCGCGGGCCATGGTGTCGACCGGGTCGCTGCCGCCTTCCCGGACCGTCTGTTCGTAGGCCGGGCGCAGGGCGCGGGCGATGGCCTCCAGGTTGCCGGGCAGCGGCTTGCCCTCTTTGAGCGAGGTGTACGAGGCCTCGATGGCGCCGCAGCGCTGGTGGCCGAGGACCACGATGAGAGGGGTTCCGCTGGTCATCGGCCCGTACTCGACGGAGCCCGTGACCACCGGGCCGACCGCCTCGCCGCCCGTGCGCATCACGTAGAGGTCGCCCAGTCCGGTGTCGAAGAGGAGCTCCGGCGGCACCCGGGAGTCGATGCAGGCGAGGACCGACCCGAACGGCTTCTGCTCCTGGGCCACGAACTCGCGCCGGTCCGGATCCCGGTCGGGGTGCTGGAGGTCGCCGCTCACCCAGCGCTGGTTGCCTTCCATCAGGCGGGTGAAGGCCGCTTCCGGGGTGGTGGGCCGGGCGGTGGGCTGCATGGTGGGCCGCGCCTGCGGCGAGCCGCCGGCTGCTGCCGGGGCGGTGCTCTTCGAGGAGCACCCCGTGAGTGCCGCCGTGGCGGCGAACAGTCCGCCGGCCAGCAGGGCCCTGCGGTCCGGCTGTCTCGCTCCGTCCATCGAAATCGTTTCCCCTCAGTCCGTTGAGACGCATGCATACGTCCTGGTCAGAGGCGATTGTTCAGCGCGGTGGGCGCGCTCGCCGGGAGGCGCAAGCGGGTGCGGCCCGCTGTGCCACCGACGGCCCACAGAACGGGCCGGGCGGCAGTGGCCCCGCCCGTCCGCCGCGCACCTCACGGCCGTCGCCAACGGGCTGCGGGCGGACGGGGTCTTCCTGGGGGGCGATATCGCCGCCGCGAGGTCGGGACGCGTGGGGAGGTGCCGGGCGACATCCTGAACGTCTCCTACGTGGCCTGGAAGGGCCGTGAGCGGACGACGGCCAAGGGGCCGGTGGCAAAAGGGGGTTGATCCATTCTGACCCGGATCGGGTGGCCGGGGCATCCTTTTTGCGGATGATCTTGAAGCTTTTTCGCAGGTCTAGCGTGAACGCATGACGAAGAGCGCGGGCGAGGATCTGGTGTGTGTGGCGGCCGACGGTGTGGAGCTGGCCGTCCGGGATCACGGTGGGGACGGCTCCCCGGTGCTGTTGCTGCACGGTGCGGGGCGGACGCTGGCCGACTGGGCGCGGGTGGCCCCGCTGCTGGCCGAGCGGCACCGGGTGTGGGCGATGGATCTGCGGGGGCACGGGCGGTCGGGGGACGGCGCGGCGCAGTGGACCTTCGAGGTGGCGGCCGACGATGTGACGGCGGTGCTGGCGGCGTGCGGGGCGCCGGACGCCGTGGTGGTGGGGCATTCGCTGGGCGGCATGATCGCCGCGCGCTGCCTGGAGCGGGACGAGGGCGTGCCGGCGGCGGTGAACCTCGACGGGCACGGGATGGGGCGGCCGGAGCAGTACGTGGGACTGGACGCCGCCACGGTGCGGGAACGGCTCGCGGAGGTACGGAAGTTCGCGGAGGAGGCCGGCGGACGGCCCTTCCCGCCCGAGGCGTTGGAAGCGGTCCTCGGCTATCAGACCGGCATGGCGGCGGAGTTGGGGATTCCGGCGGAGCTGATGGAGGCCGGCGTACGGCGGTCCCTGGGCGAGACGGCGGACGGGCAGCTCTTCCTGCGGCCGGGGCGGCGGCAGGCGCGGGAGACGCAGCAGGCGATGGTGGGCATCGATCTGTTCACGCTCTACCGGAGGGTGACCCGGCCGCTGCTGATCGCCCGCGCGCTGCGCCCCAACCCGTCGGTACCGGGCATGCCCCCGTGGTTCGACCAGATGATGGCGGCCTATGTGCGGGGGCTGGCCCGCGACCTGGCCGAACTGGCGCGGACCCGGCCGCAGGTGACCGTCGCCGGAGTGGACGGCACGCACGCGATGCTGCTGGAACGGCCCGAGGACGTCGCGGGGCTGGTGTCCGGGTTCGCGCGCGGGCTGCCGGGGAGCCCGTGAACCTCAGCGGGGGAAGAGCTGGAAGAGGGTGGCGGGGCGGCCCCGGTAGCGTTCGCCGCCGTTGCGCAGCGTCTGCTCGATGAAGCTGCGGGCGTACGCGCGGGGGTCCTGTGAGGAGCCGCCCAGGCCCTTGATGTAGGTGCTGTGGGCCGCCAGTGAGTCGACCGCGCGGTCGATGCCGGGGCCCACTTCGGCGGCGTGTGTGGGGTGCGGGGAGCCCGCCACGGCCACCCAGCGCACGCCGTTCCAGGGCGCCAGTCCCTGGGCGCCGGCGAGTTCGGGAAAGATCCAGCGGTTGCCGGCGTCGCCCGCCGCGTCCAGGACGGCGCGCCCCACCACCCGGTGGTCCGCGCTGTTCCATTGGACGCCGCCCCAGGTGTCGTGGTGGTTGAGGGTGACCAGGAGCTCCGGGCGGTGGCGGCGGATGGCCGCGGCCAGATCGCGGCGCAGCGCCGGGCCGGCCTCGATCACACCGTCGTGGTGGCGGTCGAGGAATTCGACGGTGTGGACGCCGACGAGCGCGGCACCGGCCCGCTGCTCGGTCTCGCGGACCGCGGCGCACTCGGCGGGTGCGAGCCCGTCGATACCGGCCTCGCCGCGGGTGACCAGGAGATAGCTGACCTGCCGCCCGGCGCCGGTCCATTCGGCGATGGCGGCCGCGGCGCCGTATTCGAGGTCGTCCGGGTGGGCGACGACGGCGAGCGCCCGCTGCCAGTCCCTGGGCATGGGGGAGAGGTGGGGTTCGGCGGGCATGGGATCCCTTCCTTCCCGTCCTGATGCCGCGCTCCGCGTTCCTGGTGCGGCGTCTTCGTGCCGGGCCGTGCCGTGTTCGGTATGCCGTTCCGGACGTGTTCTTCGAACGTGGTCCCGTTTCGATCGTGACATGTATGGGGCGCGTCCACCCGGGTGGAAAGAACCAGTGGGGTGGCGCGGGGTGGGGATGCGGGGCCTGGTGGAGCCTGATCTCGCCTCATACACGTGCTGAGCTGGGATTCATCACATCAGGTGAACATCTGGCCCAAGGTTGCGGTCGGCAACGCGCGGTTGCCACGCTGTTGCTGACTGTCAAGCTGTTGGGAGGGGCATGTGCCTTTCGGTGAGCAGCCCGCGTACCTCCGCGTCGCCGGCGACCTGCGCCAGAAGATCGTCGATGGGGTGCTGCCGCCGCACACCCGCCTTCCCTCCCAGGCGCGCATCCGCGAGGAGTACGGCGTCTCGGACACCGTCGCCCTGGAGGCGCGCAAGGTCCTGATGGCCGAGGGGCTGGTCGAGGGCCGCTCGGGGTCGGGGACCTATGTGCGCGAACAGCCCGTCCCGCGCCGGATCGCCCGCGTCGGCTTCCACTCGGCCGGTGGCTGTACGCCCTTCCGGCAGGAGCAGACGGACGAGCGGGTGCGGGGCACCTGGGAGTCCAGCAGCGCGCAGGAGGCGGCCGGTTCGGTGGTCGCGGCCCGGCTGCGCATTCCGCACGGGGCCAAGGTGATGCGCACGCGCTATGTCTTCCGGGCGGAGGGGGAGCCGTCGATGCTCTCGACCTCGTGGGAGCCCCTGGAGGTGACCGGGCGGACGCCGGTGATGCTGCCGGAGGAGGGGCCGCTGGCGGGCCGCGGGGTGGTCGAACGGATGGCGGCCATCGATGTGGTGGTGGACAACGTCGTCGAGGAGGTCGGTGCGCGGCCGTCGCTGGCGGAGGAGGCGATGACGCTGGGCGGGGTGCCGGGGCATGCGGTGCTGGTCGTCTCGCGGACCTATTTCGCGGGCGGCCGGCCGGTCGAGACGGCCGATGTCGTCACCCTCGCGGACCGCTATCGGGTCGCCTACCACCTGCCTGTGAAGTAGATGGTGTGTTGGTTCGGTGCCCTGTGTGTGTCGCCTAGACGCAGGGAGCTCGCCTTTGGTTCTCAGGCTGGTGCCCCATTTTGCCCTATCTATTGGTAAATGCCGCCCGCAATTCGGTGTGGGATACCCCACAGACGCTCAACTGGGCGGGATTTTTGGCCGGGTGAGGGAAGCCGACCGTGCGATTCGCTCTTACGATGGCGAAGTTTGTGCACGGCACGGGGGAAGACCAGGAGACCAGCACGTGAGCACGACGAAGACCCCGAGTGCGGAGCAGGGCGCGCACTCGAACTACCGTCGGTCCCTCGGGACCATTGCCCTGACCGCCACTGGTCTCGGGTCCATCATCGGTTCCGGCTGGCTCTTCGGAGCCGAACGGGCCGCCGCCATCGCCGGCCCCGCCGCGATCCTCGCCTGGGTCATCGGAGCGCTGGTCGCTCTGACGATCGCCCTCACCTACACCGAGCTCGGCTCGATGTTCCCCAAGGCCGGCGGCATGGTCCGCTACGGCCAGTACTCCCACGGCTCGCTCGCCGGCTACCTCGCGGCCTGGGCGAACTGGATCGCGATCGTCTCGGTCATCCCGGGTGAGGCCACCGCCTCCGTCCAGTACATGAGTTCCTGGGACTTCGGCTGGGCGCAGGCGCTGTACGACGGCAAGGAGCTGACCGGCACCGGTGTCGGGCTCGCCAGCGTGCTGCTGATCTTCTACTTCTTCCTCAACTGGTTCGCGATCTCGCTGTTCGCGAAGACCAACACCGCGATCACGGTCTTCAAGGTCGTCGTCCCGGCCATGACCGCGGGCGCGCTGATGCTGGCGCACTTCGACACCAGCAACATCGTTCACCACGGCGGCTTCACGCCCAACGGCTGGAGCTCGGTCTTCACCGCCGTCGCCGTCTCCGGCATCGTCTGGGCCTACAACGGCTTCCAGTCCCCGCTGAACCTCGCCGCCGAGGCCCGTAACCCCGGCAAGTCGCTGCCGAAGGCCGTTATCTGGTCGATCGTGATCGCGCTGGTCATCTATGTCGCCCTCCAGGTCGCGTTCCTGATGGCGGTGCCCGGCGACAAGCTGGCCGCCGGCGGCGGCTGGGCCGGTCTCGGCTTCAACTCGCCGCTCGCCGACCTCGCCATCGCCTGGGGCCTGAACTGGCTGGCGCTGCTGCTGTACGCGGACGCCTTTGTCTCGCCGTCCGGCACCGGCATGATCTACGCGGCCACCACCTCCCGCATGATCCACGGTGTGCAGGAGAACGGTCATCTGCCGGGCATCTTCGGCAAGGTGGACAAGAAGACCGGTGTGCCGCGCCCGGCGCTGCTGCTCAACCTCGTGATCGCCTTCCTGTTCCTCGCGGTCTTCCGCGGCTGGGGCTCGCTCGCCGAGATCGTCTCGGTGGCCACGGTCATCTCGTACATCACCGGCCCGGTCGCGGTGATGTCGCTGCGCCGCGTCTCGCCGGACCTCAAGCGCCCGGTGCAGCTGAAGGCGATGCCGGTGATCGCGCCGATCGCGATGATCTTCGGCTCGCTGGTCCTCTACTGGGGCCGCTGGCCGCTCACCGGCAAGGTCATCCTGATCATGGCCGTCGGACTTCCGGTCTGGGCCTGGTACGAGATCGGCAAGCCGCTGACCCAGGGCCGCAAGCCGTGGGCCGCGCTGCGCCCGCACCTGAAGGCCGGTGCCTGGATGGTGGCGTATCTGCTGGTCATGGCCGCCGTTTCGTACATGGGCGGCAAGGAGTTCGGCGGTAAGGGCTATCTGCCCGAGGGCTGGGACATCGCCCTGGTCGCCCTGATCGGACTGGCCTTCTACTACTGGGGCGTGCGCAGCTCCTGGCGTAACCCGACGCTGATCCAGGCCGAGGCCGAGATCCAGGCGGCGGAAGAGGCCGAGGCGGCCGAGGCGGCCAAGGAGACCGAAGGGGACAAGGTCTCCGTCGGGTCCTGAGCCCCGCTCCCGCGCCGTCGGCGCCGATACGTATGCCCGAGCCCCTCGGGCTCCACCGGCCACTCGCAGGCCGCTTCCGGTTCGCCGGGGCCCGCGGGTGGCCGGTTCGGTACCTCTTTGTGTAAATCCATATCCGCTGAGTGAAGGTCGGGCGTACGCTCGGGCATATGCGGATTGCGATTTCGGCATCAGCAGACCAGGAGCGCGTGACGGCGCGCTATCCGGCGGACGGAGGGGCGCAATGACTGAGGGTGGAGCCGTGCTCCCCTGGCTCGTCATCCGCCAGGACGAAGGGGGCAACCGCTATCGCGTGGGCCGGTATGCCACCCGCGCGGAGGCGGAGCGGGTGGCCGACCGGCTGGAGACGCGCGGTCGCCAGCAGCTCTACGTGGTCGAGAAGGCCGACCGGGCGGCGACCTGAGGGGCGACGGGCGAGAAGCGGGACCAGAGCGGGGCACGTAGGCTGCCGCGCATGACGACCGTGCGCGTAGTGGTGGGCGGAGCGGTGTGCGAGCGCGGGCGGCTGCTGGCCGCACGGCGCAGCGCACCGCCCGCGCTGGCCGGCCGCTGGGAGCTGCCCGGCGGCAAGGTGGAGGACGACGAGACACCCGAGCGGGCGCTGGAGCGTGAGCTGCGCGAGGAGCTGGGTGTCGAGGCCGCGGCCCTGGAACGGATTCCGGGCGAGTGGATACTGCGCCCCGGCTATGTCCTTCAGGTGTGGACGGCCCGGCTGCTGTCCGGGGAGCCACGTCCGCTCCAGGACCATGACGAGCTGCGCTGGCTGCTGCCCGGCGAGGAGAACCAGGTCGACTGGCTGGACCAGGACCGCCCGGCGGTCGCCGAGGCGATGCGCCGACTGGCGGCCCCGGCCGGGGCGACGGGCGTACGGCGGTAACGAGCCGCAGCCGGCCCCGCCCGCTCCCTGTCTGCGCCCCCGCCCCTGCCCGCGTCCGGCCCCCTTTTTGCTTGCGCCCCGCCCACCCCTGCCCGCATCCACCCTCGCCTGCACCCGGAACACCAGCCCCCCACAGCAATATGTTTCATTTGTGCCACAGTGCACCGCTCTAGGCGATATGCAGGGCCGGATACCGGGTATGTCCAGATTGACCCCCTCGGTGCAGACAAGACGACGGGGATGCCATCGTGCTGGGATGTGATCGGCGTGAGCGACAGCGCAGCGGCAGGGGTCCCTGAGCCTGGCTCCGGCAGTGCTCGCAGGCGCGGCAAGGCCGCCGGTTCCGCCACCGCTGAATGGAGCTTTCCGGCCGACCCCGGAGCGGTGCGCACCGCCCGCACGGCCGTCCGGCGGGTCATGGACGACTGGGGCCTGAACGGCGCCGCCGACATGGCCGTACTACTCGTCAGCGAGCTCGTCACCAACTCCCTGCGCCATGCCAGCGGGCCGATCGGGGTCCGCATGGTGCTGATCAGCTCCGACGGGCTGCTCGTCGAGGTATCCGATCCGCTGCCCGACCCGCCGCTGGAGCGCGACGCCGCTCCCGATGACGAGGGAGGCCGAGGATTGCAGCTGGTCGCGTGCAGTTCGCGACGTTGGGGGACCCGGCGCGGAAAGAGCGGTAAGACAGTGTGGTTCGAGCTGTCGGTGGCTGGTTAGGAGACTGATGAAAGTCCTGATCGTTGCCATTCCATCGACATTTTGTCGCTGGGCTGCGATCGAGACTGTGCTGTGATCGTGAAGACCGTGTTCCGGATAGCCGGGGTATTGGATACTCGAGCTGGTCCGGTCCGGGCACGATGAGCTGGAGGGGACGGGGCTCGTGAGCAAGATGTCATCTGGCGGGGCAGAACCCGCGCAGGCCGAAGGTCAGGGCGGTGCGGACAGCCCCGGCGACCCAGGTGGCCGTCCGCCCCTGCGCGAACTGCAAGGTCCGCCCGTATGGCAGAGCAGCCGGCCCGGATCGATCTACGACTACATCCGGGTGGCCTCCTTCTCGCTCGGCCCCGACGGACGGATCGAGCAGTGGAGCGAGCGCGCGGAGCAGATGCTCGGCATCCCCGCCCGTTACGCGCTCGGCAAGGACCCCGTAGAGGCGTTCGTCCCCCGGGAGTTGCGGGAGACCGGGCACCGCAAGGTGTCCGAGATACTCGACGGCCGGGAGTGGACCGGCCTGGTGCCCTACCGCAGGGAAACGAACGGCGCGGCCGACGGCCTCGCCGAGATCTATGTGATGCCGTCCCGCAACGAGGACGGTGAACGCGCCGCGGTCTGTCTGGTCGTCGACGTCCGGGCGCTGCGCGGCATCGAAACCGACCTCGCCGCCTCGCAGGCCGTTTTCGGTCAATCTCCCATGGGCTTCACCCTGTTCGGTACGGACCTGAAGCTGCTGCGGGTCAACGAGCGGTTCGCCTCGGTCTTCGGCGGCCCGGCGAGCAAGTACCGCGGCTGCGGTCCGCACGACTTCCTGCCCCGGTCCGAGGCCGAGCGGATGACCGCCGCGCTGCGCCGCGTCCTGGACACCGGCGAGCCGGTCGCCGAGATGCAGCTGGTCGGCCTGGCCTCCGGCGACGAGGACCGCCGCCGCTGGTCGGTGTCGCTCTACCGGCTGCACGGTGCCAGCGGCCGCCCCATCGGTGTCGCGGCGCTCGCCGCCGATGTCACCGGCCGGCGCCGGGCCGAGCGCGAGGCCGCCAACGCCCGCCGTAACCTCGCCCTGCTCAACGAGGCCGGCGCCCGGATAGGCAACTCCCTCGACCTGGAGACCACCGCCCGCACCCTGCTGGACGTCGCCGTCCCGCAGTTCTGCGATCTGGCCTCGGTGGACCTCTATCAGGGCCTGCTGTCCGGTGACGAGGCCCCGCCCGGCACCAGCGACGGCAGCGCCGAGCTGCGCCGGGTCGCCTTCGCCAGCGCCGTCTCGGACGCCCCGCTCGCCACCGCCTCCGCTGTCCTCGGCGACGCACCCGGCCCGGTCGCGGTCGGCGCCGTCCACCGCTACCCCTTCAACTCCCCCTGCGCGGGCGCCCTGCGCACCGCCCAGGCACAGATCATCCCGGCCCGGGAGAGCGACGAAGGGCCGGAGCTGGGCGCGGTGGTGCACTCCACCCTCGCCGTGCCGATGGTCGCCAGGGACACCGTCGTCGGGCTGGTGCAGTTCTCCCGTACGAAGGGCAGCGAGCCGTTCGGGGAGCGCGACACCGCGCTCGCCGTCGAGCTGGCCGCGCGGGCCGCGGTCTGTATCGACAACGCCCGCCTCTACCGCCGGGAGCACGAACGCGCGCTGATATTGCAGCGCAGTCTGCTGCCGCCCGGCGACCCGGAGGCGGCCGGCCTGGACATCGCCTGCCGCTATCTGCCCGGCACCACCGCCACCGAGGTCGGCGGCGACTGGTTCGATGTCATCGAACTCCCCGGCCACCGCACGGCCCTGGTCGTCGGCGACGTCATGGGGCGCGGACTGCGCGCCGCCGTGGCCATGGGCGAACTGCGCACCGCCGTCCGCACGCTGGCGCTGCTGGACCTGGAACCGGCCGAGGTGCTCTCGGCGCTGGACGAGATCGCCCGCGGGCTCGGCGGCGACGGCAACGGCCGGTCCCAGTCCCGGTCCGCCCGCGGCCGGTCCGGAACCGCCGACGGCACGCCCGAGACGGGGCGCTCGGCCCGTACCGCCGACCTCTCCGAGGTCTACCTCGCCACCTGCGTCTACGCCGTCTACGACCCGGTCACCCGGCGCTGCACGATCGCCAACGCCGGGCATCTGCCCCCGGTCCTGGTCGAGGACGGGGAGGACGCGCTGCTGCTCGACGTCCCCCCGGGGATGCCGCTGGGCGTCGGCGGGGAGCCGTTCGAGGAGATCGAGGTCGAGCTGCCGGACGGTGCGCTGCTGGCGCTCTACACCGACGGTCTGGTGGAGTCCCGCCACCATCCGCTGGACGAGGGGCTGCGGGCGTTCCGTACGGCCCTCTCGGGCGCCGACCGCCCGCTGGAGGACGCCTGCGACCACGTCCTGAACGCCCTGGACACCTCGCACGGCGAGGACGACATCGCGCTGCTGATGGCGCGGGTACAGGGGCTGCCCAAGGACGCGGTGGGCGACTGGAATCTGGCGCCGGAGGCGCGTTCGGTGGCCCGCGCCCGCGAACTGGCCCGCGACCAGCTCACGGACTGGGGCCTTCAGGACCTGGTCGACACCACGGAGCTGCTGGTCAGCGAGCTGGTGACCAACGCACTGCGGCACGGCCACGGCGAGATCCGGCTGCGTCTGCTGCTGGACCGCTCGCTGGTCTGCGAGGTCTGGGACGCCGATCTCGCCCAGCCGCGCCGCCGCCGCGCCCGCGACACCGACGAGGGCGGCCGCGGACTCCAGCTGGTCGGACTGCTGAGCGAGGGCTGGGGCAGCCGCCGTACCCCGCGCGGCAAGACCGTATGGTTCGAACTCGCCCTGCCCGACGGGGAGTCGACGGCGGTGGATCCGGCGGAAGCCCTGCTGAGCCTGTTCTGAGACCCGGGCGGACGCGCCGCGGGGGCCGGGCGTGACACCGGCCCCCGCGCACCCGTCACCGGATCATTCGGTACGGCGCCGGATCTTGTTCCCGAGCCACACCAGCGGGTCGTACTTACGGTCCGCGGCGCGCTCCTTCAGCGGGATCAGCGCATTGTCGGTGATCTTGATGTGCTCGGGACAGACCTCGGTACAGCATTTGGTGATGTTGCAGTAGCCCAGACCGTGCTCGTCCTGCGCGGTCGCCTTGCGGTCGATCCCCGACTCCGGCGCCGCGTCCAGTGGATGCATATCGAGCTCGGCGATCCGCATCAGGAAGCGCGGGCCGGCGAACGCCGCCTTGTTCTCCTCGTGGTCACGCACCACATGGCAGGTGTCCTGGCACAGGAAGCACTCGATGCACTTACGGAACTCCTGCGAGCGGCCGACGTCCTCCTGCTGCATGCGGTACTCACCGGGCGCCAGCTCCGGAGGCGGCACGAACGACGGGATCTCACGGGCCTTGGTGTAGTTGAAGGACACATCGGTGACCAGGTCACGGACGACCGGGAAGGCCCGCAGCGGGGTGATCGTGAGGGTCTCCGTACGCTCGAAGACCGACATCCGGGTCATACACATCAGCCGCGGCCGCCCGTTGATCTCCGCGCTGCACGAACCGCACTTGCCCGCCTTGCAGTTCCAGCGCACCGCGAGATCGGGCGCCTGGGTCGCCTGGAGCCGGTGCACGATGTCCAGCACCACCTCGCCCTCGTGCACCTCGACGGTGAAATCCACCAGCTCCCCGGCGTCCGCGTCGCCCCGCCACACCCGGAAGTGCGCCTGGTAGGTCCCGGACTGCTGCTCTGTCTGCGCCTGGCTCACCGGCTCAGCTCCTCGTCGGTCAGATACTTCGCCAGCTCGTCCTTCTCGAACAGTTCCAGCAGATCGCGGCGGATCGGCGGATTCTCCCGGCGGGACAGCCGGATCTGGCCCAGCGCCGGGTCAGCGGCCCGGGAATCGCCCTGCGGATCGGCGAGTTCGCAGACCAGGTTGATCTGGCGCCAGTGCCGGTCCATCGCCGGATGGTCGTCACGGGTGTGCCCGCCCCGGCTCTCCTCGCGCTCCAGCGCCGCCCGCGCCACACACTCGCTGACCAGCAGCATGTTCCGCAGATCGAGCGACAGATGCCAGCCCGGGTTGTACTGCCGGTGCCCCTCGACACCGGCCCGCCGGGCCCGTACCCGCAGATCGGCCAGCCGCTTGAGCGCCTCGAACATCTCGCTCTCCTTGCGGATGATGCCGACCAGGTCGTTCATCGCCTGCTGGAGCTCCTGGTGCAGGGTGTACGGGTTCTCCGCCGGGACCCGGCCGGCGTCCGCTGCATCCCCGGTGGCCTCGGTGTCCTCGGCGCTGAACGGGCGCAGCGCCTCCGCCTCCGCCGTGTCGATCTGGAGCGGATCGGGCACCGGCCGGTCGGCCAGCGACGCCGCGTACTCGGCCGCGTGCAGCCCGGCCCGGCGGCCGAAGACCAGCAGGTCGGACAGCGAGTTGCCGCCCAGCCGGTTGGAGCCGTGCATCCCGCCGGCCACCTCACCGGCCGCGAACAGCCCCGGCACCCCGGTCGCCGCCGCGGTGTCCGGATCGACGTCCACACCGCCCATCACGTAGTGACAGGTCGGGCCGACCTCCATCGGTTCGGCGGTGATGTCCACATCCGCCAGTTCCTTGAACTGGTGGTGCATCGAGGGCAGCCGGCGTTTGATCACCTCGGCCGGCATCCGGGTGGAGACATCCAGATAGACGCCGCCGTGCGGGGAGCCGCGGCCCGCCTTGACCTCGGCGTTGATGGCCCGCGCCACCTCGTCGCGGGGCAGCAGCTCGGGCGGGCGGCGGTTGTGCTCCGGGTCCTCGTACCAGCGGTCGCCCTCGTCCTCGGTCTCCGCGTACTTCTCCTTGAAGACGTCCGGGATGTAGTCGAACATGAAGCGTTTGCCGTCGCTGTTGCGCAGCACCCCGCCGTCGCCGCGGACGGATTCGGTGACGAGGATGCCCTTCACTGACGGCGGCCAGACCATGCCGGTGGGGTGGAACTGCACGAACTCCATATTGATCAGCGGCGCCCCGGCCAGCAGCGCCAGCGCATGGCCGTCGCCGGTGTACTCCCAGGAGTTCGAGGTCACCTTGAAGGACTTGCCGATACCGCCGGTGGCCAGCACCACCGCGGGCGCCTCCAGCACGAAGAAGCGGCCGGACTCCCGCTCGTAGCAGAAGGCGCCGGACACCCGGCCGTCTGTCTTGAGGACGCGGGTGACCGTGCACTCCTGGAAGACCTTCAACCGGGCGTCGTACGCGCCGAATTCCTTCTCGTCCTCCTGCTGGAGCGAGACGATCTTCTGCTGGAGGGTGCGGATCAGCTCCAGGCCCGTACGGTCGCCGACATGCGCCAGGCGCGGGTACTCGTGGCCGCCGAAGTTGCGCTGGGAGATCCGGCCGTCGGCGGTCCGGTCGAAGAGCGCGCCCCAGGTCTCCAGCTCCCACACCCGGTCGGGCGCCTCCCGGGCGTGCAGCTCGGCCATCCGCCACTGGTTGAGGAACTTGCCGCCGCGCATGGTGTCCCGGAAGTGGACCTGCCAGTTGTCATGCTCGTTGGCGTTGCCCATGCTGGCCGCGATCCCGCCCTCGGCCATCACCGTATGGGCCTTGCCGAACAGGGACTTGCAGATCACGGCCGTCCGCATACCGGCTTCGCGGGCCTCGATCGCGGCCCGCAGTCCGGCGCCGCCGGCGCCCACCACGACCACGTCCCATGCCTGCCGGTCCACATGCGCCATCAGGGGGCACACCTTTCCTTAGGAGATGTTGTCGTCAGAAGAAGCGCGGGTCCGCGAACGCCCCGCTGGCCAGCAGGAAGACATAGAAGTCCGCGGCGGCCACGCTGATCAGTGAGGACCAGGCGAGCAGCATGTGCCGCTCGTTGAGCTTGCCGACCCAGCCCCACATCCGGTAGCGGACCGGGTGCTTGGAGAAGTGCCGCAGCCGGCCGCCGATGATGTGCCGGCAGGAGTGGCAGGAGAGGGTGTACGTCCAGATCAGCACGATGTTGACGAGGAAGATGAGGGTGCCCAGGCCCATGTGGCCCCAGGCGTAGTGCTCGTCACGGAAGGTCAGCGCGGTGTCGTAGGTCAGCACACCGGCCACCAGCACCGCGAAGTAGAAGAAGTAGCGGTGGATGTTCTGGAGGATCAGCGGGAAGCGGGTCTCACCGGTGTACTTCTTGTGCGGTTCGGCGACCGCGCAGGCCGGCGGCGAGGCCCAGAAGCCGCGGTAGTAGGCCTTGCGGTAGTAGTAGCAGGTCAGCCGGAAGCCCAGCGGGAAGATCAGGATCAGCAGGGCGGGGGACAGGCCCCACCAGCTGCCGAAGATTTCCCAGTTGGGACCGCCGCGCATGGTGTGGCAGTTCTCCGCCAGACAGGGCGAGTAGAACGGCGAGACATAGGGCGCGGCGTAGTAGTCGGCGTTCGCGAAGGCCCGCCAGGTCGAGTAGACGATGAACGCGAGCAGCCCGGCGGCGGTGCACGCCGGCGCCAGCCACCAGCGGTCGGTGCGCAGATGACGGGCGGGGATGGCGGCGCGCGAGGCGGCGTGCACGCCGGTTGCGCCCGCTTGCGATGAGGGTTCGGTGCCAGTGGCCAACGTCGGTCTCCGTGAAAGGCGCTCCGGCCGGAATGCTTCCACCGGGGCGGCAACGGGGTAGGGGCTGAGTGGGGCGAAGTCACCCCCTAGGGGGCCTCCACCAGGGGATTTCCCCTAGGGCGCGTGACCGTTCCTGGAGCCGAGGCCCTCGTCCTGGGCGTCGGTCCACAGTGCGGAGTTGTAGGGGGCGTCGGAGATCGGCACCATCTCGACCTCGGGCGTGCGCCGGTGGGCGGGGGGAGCGGCCGCCACGCTCTGCTTCAGCAGGGTGAGACTCTCGCGCAGATGGTCGGTGTCCGTACGGACCCGGCGGATGTCCAGGCCGGCGCCGAGCTGCGTCTCCAGTTTTCCCACCGACCGGATCAGGTCGTCCAAGCTGCGCTCAACCGCCGTCATTGCGTCCTGTAGGGACATATAACGTGCCCTCACTTTGAAGGTGTGGTGGGCGATCTCATGCGCCCGAGAGTGTCGCGCGTCACAGTAGGCGTTGGGAAGGGGTCCAGCGCGATTACGACTCGAACCGGTGCGTTCCGGCAACCATGCGCCCCGGCGTAGGTCGAACGCCGATACGGGAGCGGGCGGCGGCGGACGGCGGCCCGCACCCCCGCGAACCCCGCCGTGACCCGCCCCGCGGGCCCTGTGTTGGGCCGGGCGGGTGGCCTTGGTGCGGTGGCCGCCGTGTCGGACTGCCGGTCCGGGCGCGGTCGCTTTCAGTAGGGGGGCCATAGATGTGATGAGCCGCAAAATCGGCCGAACGTGGTGCGCCGGTCAGCCCCAGGCGGTGCTCGGCGCGGCGCGGGCGAGCCCGGAGGTAACCGTCATGACCGACCACGATCACCTTGCAGGCCGCCGCGCGGTGTGCCGCAGACGCCGCTGTGCCGCGCTCATCGCGGCGGGGGTGCTGCTCCCGCTGCCGGCCCTGACCGGATGCAGCGAAGACGACCGGGAGGCGTCCGTCGCGGCGTCCCAGGACATCGCCCCGGCGCCCCGCGGCGAGCTGAAGAGCGGCGGCACCCTGCGCTGGGCCGTCGACGCGATGCCCGGCACCCTCAACGCCTTCCAGGCCGACGCCGACGCGACCACCGCGCGGATCGCCGGTGCGGTGCTGCCCAGCATGTTCACCATCGACGCGAGTGGCAGACCGCAGCGCAACGCCGATTTCCTCGACGCCGCGGACGTCAGCAGCCGGGACCCCAAGCAGGTCGTCACCTACAAGATCAATCCCAAGGCGCGCTGGAGCGACGGTACGGCGATCACCGCCGCCGACTTCGTCGCCCAGTGGACCGCGCTGCGCGGCAAGAGCAATGCCTACTGGACCGCCCGTAACGCCGGCTACGACCGGATCGGCAAGGTCGCACAGGGCGCGAACGCCCATGAGGTCAAGGTCACCTTCGCCCGCCGCTACGCCGACTGGCGGTCCCTGTTCACGCCGCTCTACCCCAAGAGCGTGATGGGCAGCGCCAACGCCTTCAACGACGGCGCGCGGGAGCAGCTCGAGGTCGGCGCCGGCCCGTTCCTCGTCCAGAAGCGGGACGCCAAGGAGGGGCGCGTCATCCTCGTCCGCAACCCGAGGTGGTGGGGCGACCCCGCCAAGCTCAAGCGGATCGTGTTGCAGTCCCTGCCCGGCGACAAGCGGGCCGCGGCGCTGGCCGAGGGGAGCGTCGATGTCGCCGCGGTCGACCAGATCGCCGCGAAACGGGTCGCCTCCGCCCGCCGTCCGGCCGCCTCCGGCTCGCCCGCCGACGGCCACGCGGGCCCGCAGGGCGACGGCGCCCGGGCCGGTGCCCGTACCTACGCCAGGGCCGCCGCGGCGGAGACCACCGCCCTGCGCGGCTACACCATCCGCAAGGCGCTGGAGCCCGCCTACACCCAGCTCGCCCTCAACGGCAGCAGCGGGCCGCTGGCCGACGACCGGGTGCGCCGGGCGGTGGCCCGGGCCCTGGACCGGCAGGCGCTCGCCGACACCGTCCTCAAGCCGCTCGACCTGCCGTCCAAGCCGCTCGGCAGCCATCTGCTGATGGCCGGGCAGTACGGCTACGCGGACCACAGCGCCGCGCTCGGCGACCAGGACTCCGGGGCGGCCAAGGCGCTGCTCGCGGACGCCGGCTGGAAGAGCGACGGCGCCGACCACCAGCAGGCCGGCGAGAAGCCGGGGGCACCGGCGCCCGACGGATACCCGGACGAGGACGGCGAGGGGCGGCCGGACGACCGGTACGCCGAGGACGGGTACCGGGACGACTCCGCGGAGGACGGGCCGGACGGCTCCGACGACCGCAACCCGGCCCGGGCCGGCCGCGGCCACGCCGGGGCACCCGGCCGGGGCGACCGGCCCGCCGCCGCCGAGGCCCCGCTGTCCTTCACCGGCGCGGTCGGCTCGGAGGTCCAGCAGTCCGCGCTGCTGCGGCAGAGCGCCTCGTTCTACAAGCAGGCGGCCGCCAGTGAGAAGGCCGACGCGGACGGTGACACCGAGTCCGCGGCGTACGCCAAGTACAAGCGGTACAAGAAGCGGGCGGCGGAGGCGCTCGGCGCCGCCGAGCAGGTCGAGATCGGACAGACCGGGCAGCTGCCGGGGTCCGGCGGGCATCCGGGTGCCCGGCACGCCGCCGTCGAGCGTGCCGCCGACGCGGCGGCCGCACCCCAGCCCGCCGACGGCAAGACGTCCCGGATCGCCGCCGTCAAGAAGAACGGCAAGCCGCTCACCCTGCGCTTCGTGCTCCCCGACGGCGCCGGCTCCGAGCAGCTGCGCACCGTCGGACGGCGGATCGCCTCGATGCTCGGCAAGATCGGCGTCCAGACGTCCCTCCAGCGGGTCTCCGACGCCAGCTACTTCCAGGACCACATCGCCTCCGGTGACTACGACCTGGCGCTGTACTCCTGGCCCGGCACCGCCTACCCGGCGACCGACGCCCGCCCGATCTACGCCAAGCCGCAGCCAGCGCCCGACGGCTCGCTGACCGTCGAGCAGAACTACACCCGGGTCGGCACCGACCACATCGACCAGCTCTTCGACCAGGCCGCCTCCGAGCTGGACGAGGGTGCCTCGCACACGCTGGTGGCGCAGGCCGACGCCCGGATCTGGGCGGCCGCCGGTTCGATTCCGCTCTACCAGCGGCCCGAGCTGGTGGCGACGAAGAAGTCGCTCGCCAACGTCGGCGCCTTCGGCTTCGCCACGCCCCGCTTCCAGGACATCGGCTACCGGAAGTAGGGGTGGAGTCCGGGCGAATAAATGGTAAGAATCCGCAGGTCATAGCGCATATGTACGGGCCGCGGCGGCCATTGCTGCCGCGGCCCCGTACGATGGGGTGAGGCCGTGGCTTCGTTATGCCCGGCGGGCGCGCGTACCGAATGGACGCGTCGCCACCCACGATTCCGGGAGAAGCGCCGCCAGTATGCCCACCCGCCACGACATTCGTAACGTCGCCATCGTCGCCCACGTCGACCACGGGAAGACGACCCTCGTCGACGCCATGCTCAAGCAGGCCGGTTCGTTCGCCGAACACGCCGCCGAGAAGCTCGACGACCGGATGATGGACTCCAACGACCTGGAGCGTGAGAAGGGCATCACGATCCTCGCCAAGAACACGGCGGTGAAGTATCACCCCAAGGACGGCGGGGACCCGATCACGATCAACATCATCGACACCCCCGGCCACGCCGACTTCGGTGGCGAGGTCGAGCGCGGTCTGTCGATGGTCGACGCGGTCGTCCTGCTGGTCGACGCCTCCGAGGGTCCGCTGCCGCAGACCCGCTTCGTGCTCCGCAAGGCCCTCGCGGCCCGCATGCCGGTCATCCTGTGCATCAACAAGACCGACCGCCCCGACTCCCGGATCGACGAGGTCGTCAACGAGACCTACGACCTGTTCCTGGACCTGGACGCGGATGAGGACCAGATCGAGTTCCCGATCGTCTACGCCTGCGCCCGTGACGGCGTCGCCTCGCTGACCAAGCCGGAGGACGGCACCGTCCCGGCCGACAGCACCAACCTGGAGCCGTTCTTCACCACGCTCCTGGACTCCGTCCCGGCCCCGCAGTACGACGCGGACGCCCCGCTCCAGGCGCATGTCACCAACCTGGACGCGGACAACTTCCTCGGCCGTATCGCGCTGCTCCGCGTCGAGCAGGGCGAGCTGGCCAAGGGCCAGAGCGTCGCGTGGATCAAGCGGGACGGCTCCATCGCCAACGTTCGCATCACCGAGCTGATGATGACCGAGGCGCTCACCCGCAAGCCCGCCGAGAAGGCCGGCCCGGGCGACATCTGCGCGGTCGCCGGTATCCCCGACATCATGATCGGCGAGACGCTGGCGGACCCGGAGAACCCGGTCGCGCTGCCGCTGATCACGGTCGACGAGCCGGCGATCTCCATGACCATCGGTACCAACACCTCGCCGCTGGTCGGCCGGGGCGGCACCGGCAAGGGCGCGGACGCCAAGGCCGCCGTCAAGGACCGCAAGGTCACCGCCCGCCAGGTCAAGGACCGCCTGGAGCGCGAGCTGATCGGTAACGTCTCGCTGCGCGTCCTGGAGACCGAGCGCCCCGACGCCTGGGAGGTGCAGGGCCGCGGTGAGCTGGCGCTGGCCATCCTGGTGGAGCAGATGCGCCGTGAGGGCTTCGAGATGACCATCGGCAAGCCGCAGGTGGTCACCAAGGAGGTCGACGGCAAGACCTACGAGCCCGTCGAGCGCATGACCATCGACGTGCCCGAGGAGCACATGGGCGCCGTCACGCAGCTGATGGGTGTCCGCAAGGGCCGGATGGACAACATGTCCAACCATGGCTCCGGCTGGGTGCGGATGGAGTTCGTCGTCCCGTCCCGCGGTCTGATCGGCTTCCGTACGGAGTTCCTGACCAACACCCGCGGCACCGGTATCGCGCACTCGATCCACGAGGGCCACGAGCCGTGGTTCGGCACCCTCACCACCCGTAACAACGGCTCCCTGGTCGCCGACCGCTCCGGTGCCGTCACCGCCTTCGCGATGACGAACCTCCAGGAGCGCGGTGTGCTGTTCACCGAGCCCGGCACCGAGGTGTACGAGGGCATGATCGTCGGCGAGAACTCCCGCGCCGACGACATGGACGTGAACATCACCAAGGAGAAGAAGCTCACCAACATGCGCTCCTCCTCGGCCGACTCGTTCGAGGCGATCGTGCCGCCGCGCAAGCTGTCGCTGGAGCAGTCCCTGGAGTTCTGCCGCGACGACGAGTGCGTCGAGGTGACCCCGGAGGCCGTGCGCATCCGCAAGGTCGTCCTGGACCAGAAGGAGCGCGGCCGCACCGCGTCCCGCGCCAAGCGGTAACGGCTGCCGCCGTTAGCCAGGCACGCTCTGAAGGGGCGCCCCTCCGTGTGAGGGGCGCCCCTTCACCGTTGGGCCGGCCGGGTTGTCAGCGGGGTTCATCCCAAGAGCGATCTCCGGGGGCTCCCCGGGGGCGCCCCCTCTCCCTGCCCGATCGGGCATCCGAGGGGTTTCTCCGGGTTCCGGAGCAGTGGCGCACGCCGCCGAAGTGCGGTACGTCCTGCTTTGCGATCTTATGTGGCCCTAGGCATGATCCCGGAGCTGAGGAGGCGTCATGCGGAGAGCCACGTGCGCGAAGTGGGGCGCATCCGCCGTTGCCGTCGCCCTCGTGGCCACGGCGTGCGGGGGCGGGAGCGGTGCGAGCCGTTCCGGTGTGGTCAGCGCCTCCTGGGGGGATCCGCAGAATCCGCTGGAGCCGGCGAACACCAATGAGGTCCAGGGCGGCAAGGTCCTGGAAATGCTGTTCCGCGGGCTCAAGCGCTACAACCCGAAGACGGGCGCCGCGGAGAATGTGATCGCGGACCGGATCGAGACGAAGGATTCGCAGAATTTCACGGTGACGCTGAAGGACGGCTGGACCTTCAGCAACGGGGAAAAGGTCACCGCCAAGTCCTTCGTGGACGCCTGGAATTATGGCGCGCTGCTGAGCAACAAGCAGAAGAACGCACCGTTCTTCCAGTACATCGACGGCTTCGCCCAGGTACATCCGGACAAGGGGACCCCGCAGGCCAAGACCCTGTCGGGGCTGGCGGTCAAGGACGACCGGACCTTCACCGTCAAGCTCAACCAGAAGTTCTCCAGCTGGCCGGACACGCTGGGCTATTCGGCCTTCATGCCGCTGCCGCAGTCGTTCTTCCGGGACCACGACGCCTGGATCGACAAGCCGGTGGGGAACGGGCCGTACACCGTGGACTCCTACGAAAAGGGGTCGGTGCTGCGGATGCGGAAGTGGGACAAGTATCCGGGGGATGATCCGGCGCGTAACGGCGGTATCGATCTGCGGGTCTATACGGACAACAACACGGCGTATACCGATCTCCAGGCGGGAAACCTCGATCTGGTCGACGATGTGCCCGCCGCACAGCTGAAGAATGTGCGGGCGGATCTGGGCGGCCGTTACATCAATCAGCCGGCCGGGATCATCCAGACCCTCGCCTTTCCCATGTACGACAAACGGTGGGCGCGGCCGGGCGCGGAGAAGGTGCGCCGTGGCCTGTCGATGGCGATCGACCGGAACCAGATCACCCGGGAGATCTTCCAGAAGACCCGGACGCCCGCCACGGACTGGACCTCACCGGTGCTCGGGCCGGAGGGCGGGTACAAACCCGGGCTGTGCGGCGAAGCCTGTGAGTTCAACGCGGCCAAGGCGAAACAGCTGATCAAGGAGGGCGGCGGACTCCCCGGCGGCAGAATCACCCTCGCGTACAACGCCGATACGGGCTCCCACAAGGACTGGATCGACGCCCTCTGCAACAGCATCAACAAGTCGCTGGGAGAGGACCAGTCATGTGTCGGGGCGCCCGTCGGCACGTTCGCCGACTTCCGCAACAAGCTCACCGCCAGGCGGATGAGCGGGCCCTTCCGGGCCGGCTGGCAGATGGACTATCCACTGATCCAGAACTTCCTCCAGCCGCTGTACTACACCGACGCCTCCGCCAACGACGGCAAGTTCAGCAATGCCGACTTCGACAAACTGGTGAACCAGGCGAACGCGGAAACGGACCAGAAGAAGGCCGTCGCGACATTCCAGGACGCGGAGAAGATCCTCGCCACCCAGATGCCGGCCATTCCGCTCTGGTACCAGAACGGCAGCGGCGGCTATTCGGACCGGATCAGCAATGTCGCACTGAATCCGTTCAGCGTGCCGGTCTACAACGAGATCAAGGTCAACTGACCGTGCCCACGGGCCGTGCGGCGAGGGAGGCCGGTGCTTCATGGGCCGCTATGTGATCCGCCGGCTGCTCCAGATGATCCCGGTGTTCATCGGCAGCACCTTCCTCATCTTCTTCATGGTGTACGCCCTGGGCGACCCCGTGGCCGCGATGTTCGGCGACCGGGCGCCCGACCCCGCCACCGCCGCCCGGATCCGCCGCGAGCTCTACCTCGATGAACCGCTGTGGAAGCAGTACCTGCACTACATGGGGCAGATCTTCCAGGGGAATTTCGGCACCGCCTTCAACGGCCAGTCGGTCACCGAGCTGATGGCCTCCGCCTTTCCCGTCACGCTGCGGCTGGCCCTGGTCGCCGTCGTCATCGAGATGCTGGTGGGCATCGTGCTGGGGGTGTTCAGCGGGCTGCGGCGCGGCCGGGACATCGACACCACGGTGCTGGTCCTCACCCTCGTCGTGGTGTCCATCCCGACCTTCGTCAGCGGCTATCTGCTCCAGTTCCTGTTCGGGGTGCAGTGGGCCTGGGCCGCGCCGTCCGTCGCCCCCGAGGCGCCGCTGAACGAACTCCTGCTGCCGGGGCTGGTGCTGGCGCTGGTCTCGCTCGCCTACGTGACCCGGCTGACCCGGACCTCGATCGCGGAGAACGCCCGCGCCGACTACGTCCGCACCGCCCTCGCCAAGGGCCTGCCCCGGCACCGCGTCATCACCCGCCATCTGCTGCGCAATTCGCTGATCCCGGTCGTCACCTTCATCGGCACGGACATCGGCGCCCTCATGGGCGGCGCGATCGTCACCGAGCGCATCTTCAACATCCACGGCGTCGGATACCAGCTCTACCAGGGCATCCTGCGGCAGAACTCGCCGACCGTCGTGGGCTTCGTGACGATCCTGGTGCTGGTCTTCCTGCTCGCGAACCTCCTCGTCGACCTGCTGTACGCCGTCCTCGACCCGAGGATCCGCTATGCCTGAGTCCTACGTCCCCAAGGAAGCCATCGGCCATGGCGACGGCGGGTCCGCCGCACTGGCCATCGGCGAGGCGGAGTCGCTGGAACGGCGGCCCGGTGCGGCCCCGCCCGGCGCCGGACCACCCGGGGCCCCCGTCGGCAAACCGCGCAGTCTGTGGAGCGACGCCTGGCACGACCTGTACCGCAACCCGGTCTTCGTGCTCTCCGCGCTGGTCATCGTCTTCCTGGTGATCATCGCGATCTGGCCGCAGCTGATCGCCACCGGCAACCCCTACCGCGCCGACCTCGCCAAGGCACAGCAGGGCTCCCAGCCCGGCCACCCCTTCGGCTTCGACACCCAGGGCCGGGACGTCTACACCCGGGTCGTCTACGGCGCCCGCGCCTCCATCACCGTCGGCGTCTGCGCCACCACCGGTGCGGCGCTGCTCGGCAGCCTGCTGGGCGGACTGGCCGGGTTCTTCGGCGGCTGGGGCGACACCCTGCTCTCCCGGCTCGCCGACATCTTCTTCGGCATCCCGGTGATCCTCGGCGGTCTGGTCTTCCTCTCCATGGTCACCAGCACCACGGTCTGGCCGGTGGTCGGCTTCATCGTGCTGCTGGGCTGGCCGCAGATCTCCCGTATCGCCCGCGGCTCCGTCGTCACCGCCAAACAGAACGACTACGTCCAGGCCGCGCGGGCGCTGGGCGCCGGCAACCGACGGCTGCTGCTGCGGCATATCGCGCCGAACGCCGTCGCGCCGGTCATCGTCGTCGCCACCATCGCCCTCGGCACCTTCATCGCGCTGGAGGCGACGCTCTCGTACCTCGGCGCGGGCCTGAAACCGCCCACCGTCTCCTGGGGCATCGATATCTCCACGGCCTCCCCCTACATCCGCAGCGCGCCGCACATGCTGCTGTGGCCCGCGGGCGCGCTGAGCATCACGGTGCTGGCGTTCATCCTGCTCGGCGACGCGGTACGCGACGCCCTCGACCCCAAGTTGCGCTGAGGAGCCGGAAGATGACGAACGAGGACGCGCGGTCCACCGGCGCCGCCACGGCCCTGCTCGACGTGCGCGACCTGCGGGTCGAGTTCCGTACCCGGGACGGCGTGGCCAAGGCCGTCAACGGCGTCAGCTACCGCGTGGCGCCCGGACAGACGCTGGCGGTGCTCGGCGAGTCAGGCTCCGGAAAGTCCGTCACCGCCCAGGCCGTGATGGGCATCCTCGACTCACCGCCGGGACGCGTCACCGGCGGCGAAGTCATCTTCCAGGGGCGCGATCTGCTCACCCTGCGCAGGGACGAACGGCGCAAGGTCCGCGGCGCGAAGATGGCGATGATCTTCCAGGACGCGCTGTCCGCGCTGAACCCGGTCCTCAGTGTCGGCGCCCAGCTCGGGGAGATGTTCCAGGTCCACGAGGGGATGTCCCGTAAGGACGCCCGCGGCAAAGCGGTGGAGCTGATGGAGCGGGTCGGCATCCCGGCGGCCAGGGAGCGGGTGGGCGACTATCCGCACCAGTTCTCCGGCGGAATGCGCCAGCGCATCATGATCGCCATGGCACTGGCCCTCGGCCCGGACCTGATCATCGCGGACGAGCCGACCACGGCACTGGACGTCACCGTCCAGGCGCAGGTGATGGATCTGCTGGCCGAGCTCCAGCGCGAGCTGACCATGGGGCTGATCCTGATCACCCATGACCTGGGCGTGGTCGCCGATGTCGCCGACACGATCGCGGTGATGTACGCCGGCCGGATCGTCGAGACCGCCCCCGTCCACCAGCTCTACCGGGCACCCGCCCACCCGTACACCCGCGGACTGCTGGACTCCGTCCCGCGGCTGGACCGCAAGGGGCGGCGGCTCTACGCGATCAAGGGCCTGCCGCCCAGCCTGACGGCCATCCCGCCCGGCTGCCCCTTCCACCCGCGCTGCCCGCTGGCCCAGGACATCTGCCGCACCGATCCGCCACCGCTGTACGAGGCCGGACCCGGCCGGGCCAGCGCCTGCCACTTCTGGAAGGAGACGCTCGATGGCGCACGATGACGGCGGCAGCCCGGCGGCCGGCCCGGGGACCCCGATCCTGGAGGTCCGCGACCTGGTCAAACACTTCCCGCTCACCCGGGGGGTGCTCTTCCGGAAGCAGATCGGCGCGGTCAAGGCCGTCGACGGGGTCTCCTTCGACCTCCACCAGGGCGAGACTCTCGGCATCGTCGGCGAATCGGGCTGCGGCAAGTCCACCATCGCCAGGCTGCTGGTCGGCCTCGAACGCCCGACGTCCGGTCAGATCCGCTACCGGGGCGAGGACCTCAGCACCCTCTCGGCCCGCGCGCTGCGGGCCGTACGCCGCAACATCCAGATGGTGTTCCAGGACCCCTACACCTCCCTGAACCCCCGGATGACCGTCGGCGACATCATCGGCGAGCCCTACGAGATCCACCCCGAGGCGGCCCCTAAGCGGGACCGCCGCAGAAAGGTCCAGGAACTCCTGGAAGTGGTCGGGCTCAACCCCGAGTTCATCAACCGCTATCCGCACCAGTTCTCCGGCGGCCAGCGCCAGCGCATCGGGATCGCCCGCGGCCTGGCGCTGCGCCCGGAGATCATCGTCGCCGATGAGCCGGTCTCCGCGCTGGATGTCTCGATTCAGGCGCAAGTGGTCAATCTGCTGGAGCAGTTGCAGCGGGAGTTCGCGCTGTCGTACGTCTTCATCGCCCACGATCTGTCCGTCGTGCGGCATATCTCCGACCGGGTCGCGGTGATGTACCTGGGGCGGCTGGCCGAGACCGGCACCCAGGAGCAGATCTACGACCACCCCACGCACCCGTACACCCAGGCCCTGCTGTCCGCCGTACCCGTCCCCGACCCGGACGCCCGCACCCACCGGGACCGCATCCTGCTGGCCGGCGATGTCCCCTCACCCGCGAACCCGCCCTCCGGCTGCCCCTTCCGCACCCGCTGCTGGAAGGCCCGGCAGCTGTGCGCCGACGTCGTACCCCCGCTGGACGTGCCCGACGGGTTCCGCGGGACGGCGAGCCCGGCCGGGCACGCCTCGGCCTGTCACTTCGCCGAGGAGCGGCACGTGGTGCCGAGCGAGTAGCCGTACGGGCCGGACGGCCGTGCGCGGCCGCAGGCGCAGACGCCGAGAGCCCGCCTCCCGTAGGGGAAGCGGGCTCCGGCTCCGGACGGAGGGCTACTCGGCCGTGTCGGTGTCCGCGGCCGCCGTGGACTCCTCGATCGCGGCCAGCGCCGGGTCGAGGATGATGTCCTCGCCGCGGGCCGCGGTCGTCGGCTCCTCGGGGAAGTGGCACGCGGTGAGGTGCCCGGCCTCGTTCCCGCCGATCTGCACGAGCGGCGGCTCCTCGGTGGCGCACTTGTCCTGCGCCTTCCAGCACCGCGTACGGAACCGGCAGCCGGAGGGCGGGTTGACCGGGGAGGGGACGTCACCGGCGAGGCGGATGCGCTCGCGGTCCTCCTCCTCGTCCTCCGTCAGCTTGGCCTCGGGCACCGCCGAGAGCAGCGCGTGGGTGTAGGGGTGGCGCGGGCGGTGGTAGATCTCGTCGCGGGTCCCCACCTCGACGATCTTGCCGAGGTACATCACCGCGACCCGCTCACTGAAGTGCCGCACGATCGCCAGGTCGTGGGCGATGAACAGGAACGCGATGCCCAGTTCCCGCTGGAGCTTCTGGAGCAGGTTGACGACCTGCGCCTGGATCGAGACATCGAGCGCGGAGACCGGCTCGTCCGCGACGATCAGCTTCGGCTCCAGGGCGAGCGCCCGGGCCACCCCGATGCGCTGGCGCTGACCGCCGGAGAACTCGTGCGGGAAGCGGTTGTAGTGCTCCGGGTTGAGACCGACGGTCTCCAGGAGTTCCTGGACCCGCTTCTCCCGGCCGCCGGTCGGATTGATCCCGTTGATCTCCATCGGGCCGCCGATGATGGTGCCGACGGTCTGCCGCGGGTTCAGCGAGGCATACGGGTCCTGGAAGATCATCTGGATCTCGGAGCGGATCGGCGCCAGCTCCTTGCGGCCCGCGTGGGTGATGTCCTGGCCCGCGTAGGTGATCTTGCCGGAGGTCGGCTCCATGAGCCGGGTGAGCAGCCGTCCGGTGGTGGACTTGCCGCAGCCCGACTCACCGACCAGACCGAAGCTCTCACCGGCGTGCACGGTCAGGTCGACGCCGTCGACCGCCTGGACCGCGCCGACCTTCCGCTTGAACGGGAAGCCGCCGTGGATCGGGAAGTGCTTGGTGAGGCCCTCGGCGGTGAGCAGCGGCTCGCCCGGGGTGGGCGCGGCGTCACGGGGCGCCGGGAGGGTGACGTTCTCTGCCATGGTGATAGCTCCCTAGCCCAGCCGGGGCTTGATCTGCTCGGTGAAGAGGGTCTGCTTCTGCTCGGCGCTCAGATGGCACGCGGCGGCGCGCCCCAGCTCCAGCAGCGGCCGCTCGTCGGCGCAACGGGCGCCGCCGACCTCGCCGGTGAAGCCGCAGCGCGGGTGGAACCCGCAGCCGGAGGGCGGGGTGAGCAGGCTCGGCGGCGTCCCGGGGATCGGGTGCAGCTCCTCGTGGACGTCCGAGCTCAGCCGGGGCATCGAGCTCAGCAGGCCCCAGGTGTACGGGTGCTGCGGCCGGCCGAGGATCTCCTTGACGGAGCCCCGCTCCACGGCGCGGCCCGCGTACATCACCAGCAGGTCGTCCGCGATGTTGGCGACCACGCCGAGGTCGTGGGTGATCAGGATGATCGCGGAGCCGAACTCCTGCTGGAGGTCCTTGAGAAGGTCCAGGATCTGCGCCTGGACGGTGACGTCCAGGGCGGTGGTCGGCTCGTCGGCGATCAGCAGCTCGGGGTTGCAGACCAGCGACATGGCGATCATCGCGCGCTGGCGCATACCGCCGGAGAACTGGTGCGGATAGTCGTCCACCCGCAGATTGGGCTGCGGGATACCGACCTTGGTCAGCATCTCGATGGCGCGCTGCCGGCCCTCGCGCTTGCTGGCGCCGGTGTGCTTGATGAACGGCTCCGCGATCTGCCGGCCGACCGTGTAGTACGGCGACAGGGCGGTCAGCGCGTCCTGGAAGATCATGGCCATCTTGTTGCCGCGGAGCTTCTCCAGGGTCTTCTCCCTGGCCCCGGTCAACTCCTGGCCGTCCAGCGTGATGTCACCGGTGATCTCGGTGCTCTTGGGGTTGTGCAGCCCCAGCACGGCGAGGTTGGTGACGGACTTGCCGGATCCCGATTCGCCGACGATGCCGAGCGTCTGCCCGCGTTCGAGGTCGAAGGAGAGGCCGTCGACCGCCTTGACGATGCCGTCCTCGGTGGAGAACCGGACATGCAGGTCGCGGACGGAGAGGAAGGGGTCCGATCCGGCCGGGACCGGCGCGTCCTCGGTCTTGGTGAGTGTGGTCACTTGGGCTCTCCTAGGACAGGCGCACGCGCGGGTCGATGAGGGCGTACGTCGCATCCACGATGATGTTGAACACCAGGATCAGCGCGGCGCTGAAGATCAGCACGCCGAGGATCATGGGCAGATCGAGGGTGATGACGGAGTTGATGGCCAGCCGGCCGAGGCCCGCCAGCGAGAAGGTGTACTCGGTGATCATGGCGCCGCCGAACAGTGAGCTCAGGTCGATGCCGAGGATCGTGACGATCGGGATCAGCGAGCCGCGCCAGGCGTAGCGGAGGAAGACGTAACGCGCCGGCATGCCCTTGGCCTTGGCCGTGCGGACGTGCTCCTCCTGGAGCTGCTCGATCATCGTCGAGCGCGCCATACGGGTGTACTGGGCGGTGAAGATCGTCGACATCACCAGCCACGGCAGCAGCAGGCCCATGAACCAGCCGGCCGGGTCGCTGGTGAGCTCCACGTACTTGGGCGAGGCCATGATGCCGCTGTAGACGAAGATGCCGAGGACGATTGGGCCCAGGATGTAGATCTGCACCGAGCTGAGCACCATGGAAGCGCCGGTGACCGTCTTGTCCAGCACCGAGCCCTTCTTCCAGGCGGCGAGCAGACCGGCACCGAGGCCGATCACCAGGAACGCGACCGCGCCGCCGACGGCCAGCGACGCCGTGGTGGGCAGCCGGTCCATCATCGTCGTCCAGACGTCCTGCTTGGTGGCGAAGGAGTAGCCGAAGCAGGGGGCGCTGCAGTGCCCGATGGAGTAGTCGCGGCCCGCGAAGATGCCGACGAGGAAGTCCCAGTACTGCGTCGGCAGGGGCTTGTCGAGACCGAGGTTCTGATGGATCAGGGCCACGTTGTCGGCGGTGCAGTTCTTGCCGCACGCCATCATGGCCGGGTCACCCGTGGAGAAGAACACGAAGAACGTGAAGGCGCTCAGCAGGAGAAGGATGACGACCGCGCCGAAGATCCGGCGGAATAGAAAGGGAAGCATGGCAGTTCGCTGCTCTCAGGACGGCGGCTGTGGGGAGTGACGGAGTGGCGGGGAAGGCCCCGGAGAGCGCGCGCTCCGCCGTGCCGCGCGCTCTCCGGACCGCCTTCCGGTGCTTGCTTCTGTGTGCGTCTTACTTCTTGAGGAACAGCGTGTTCACGTCCAGGTAGTTGGTGTCGCTGTTGTAGCGGGCACCACCCACGTTGGAGCCGTGCAGCTGGAGCACCTTGGTGTAGTAGACCGGGGCGGCCGGGTTGACCTTCTCCACGATGTAGCGGTGCAGCTTCTGCCACTCCGCGGTCTGCTGCTTGATGTCCGTGATCTTCTCGATGCGGTCGATCTCTTCGCTGACGTGCTTGTCACGGATGTGCGAGTAGTTGGCCGCGCCGTCCTGGATCTGACGGGGGTCGTACGACGGCGGGATGACGGTGGAGGCGTCCGCCCAGTCCTGGCCCCAGCCGGTCATGTAGATGTCGAAGCCGTTGTCGACCTTGCCCATCTGCTGGTACCAGGAGGCCGAGTCGACCTCCTTCTTCTGGACGTCGAAGCCGGCCTTGTTCAGGGCGTCCTCGATGACCGCGGATTCCTTCTGGCGGATCTCGGTGTTGGAGTAGGCGTAGACGAGCTTCATGCCCGTCTTGCCGGCCTCCTTGAGGAGCTTCTTCGCCTTCTCCGGCTCACCGTTGGGGTGCGTGAGCTTGCCGTACGGGTCGTAGCCCTTCACGTAACCCGCCACGGTCGGGGCGAGCAGACCGCCGGCGACCTCACCGCCGTAGCTGCCGCCGTTGAGGCGGACGATCTGGGAGTTCGGCATGGCGTAGGTGATCGCATCGCGGATCTTCTTGTCCTTGAGGCGGTCCATGTTCATGTTCATCTGCCAGACGTAGGGCTGGTAGCCCTGCACCAGGCGCTTGCTGGCGCTGGCGTTGTCCAGCACCTGCTTGGTCTGCGTCGGCTCCACCGAGTTGGTGAAGCTGATCGCGTTCTTGGACTCACCCTGGTCGGACATCAGCCGCTTGGTGGAGTCCGAGAACTGGTGGTTGAAGGTGATGTCGAAGCCGTCGACGTACTGGTGCCGCATCGGGTCCGTCTTCGGGTCCCAGTTGGTGTTGCGCACCAGCTTCGCGGACTTGCCCTCCTTGAAGGAGGCGAACTTGTACGGGCCGGCGCAGACCGGCTTGACGTCGTAGTTCTCCTTGGTGTCCTTCGCGCCCTCGGGGACCACGCTGTAGCCCGCCATGGCGAGCGCGTAGGGCACCTGCGACTGCGGCTTCTTGAAGTGGAAGATGACGGTCTTGTCGTCCGGGGTGTCCAGCACCGTCTTGGGCAGGTGGTCACCCTTGTACGGACCGTCCGGCAGCGCCTTGCGGTACGTGGTGCCCGCGCCCGACAGCCAGGTCTGCATGTAAGTGGGGCCGTCGGTGATGAACTTGGCGTACATCCGCTCGAAGGTGTGGCGGATGTCCTTCGAGGTGATCGGCTTGCCGTCCTCGAACTTTATGCCGTCCTTGAGCGTGTACTTCCACGTCTTGCCGCCGTCGGACATCTGGCCCGCGTCGGTGGCGAGGTCACCGACGACCGTCTTCTTGCCCGCGTCGTCCTGCTTGTACGTGGTCAGACCACGGAAGATCAGCTTGGACAGGTCACCCAGGTCGCTGACGTACATCTGCGCCGGGTCCAGGTGGTTGAAGCTGTCACGCTGGAAGACGCGCATGGTGCCGCCCTTGCGGGCGCCCTTGACCTCGGCGGCCGGGCCGGTGGAGTCGGCGGCCGTGCCGAGCGCCACGGTCTTGGACTGCGCGGCGGCGTCCTTGTCCGTCTGGGACTTGTCCTTGCCGCTGCCGCCGCCGCTGCTGCACCCGGTGAGCGCGAGCGAACCGGCCGCCAGGGCCACGATCACGGCGCGTGCTCTGCGCGTAGATAGTGCGTTCATGAGGTTCCAGCACCTGCCTGTCGGTTGTTGTCCAGATGTGCTGCCTGACGCAACCGGTACGAGCCCGGCCCGGGGGTGACAGCGCCCCCCTCAAATGGACGATCAGCGCCCGGACTTGGGGTCGAAGGCGTCCCGGACCGAGTCCCCGAGCAGGTTGAAGCACAGCACGAAGATCACCATTGCGGCGCCGGGGAAGAGAAGGAAGGTCGGGTCGTTCTCGTAGACCATGCCGGCCGTGTGGAACAGCCGCCCCCAGTCCGGGGTCGGTTCCATGATGCCGACGCCCAGGAAGGACAGGCCGGCCTCCGCCGTGACGAACAGCGGGAGCATGTAGGTGGCCTGCACCAGGATCGGCGTGACCACGTTGGGCAGCAGTTCCTTGCGGATGATGCGCCAGGGAGAGGCGCCGGTGATCTTCGCGGCCTCGACGAACTCCCGTTCCCGCAGGGACAGGACCTGGCCGCGCAGCAGCCGGGCCAGACCCATCCACCCCAGCGCCCACTGCACCAGGATGAGCGCCACCACACGCACATACGTGGGGGTCTCGTCGCCCGGCGGGATGAAGAACGCCACGACCACGGGCATGAAGGCCACGAAGGTCAGCTGGCTGGGGAAGGCGAGCAGGAAGTCGATGACCCGGCCGAGCCAGTAGTCGGTCCTGCCGCCCACATAGCCTGCCGTGACGCCCAGGAGGGTGCCGGTGATGACCACCAGGATGGTCACCGCCACCGAGATGCCCAGGGACGTCCGCATGCCGTAGATCAGGGAAGTGAACAGATCGCGGCCGAGGGCCGGTTCGATGCCGAACCAGAAGTCCCCGGAGATACCGCCGTTGGCACCCATCGGATAGCCGAACTCGTCGAAGAGGCTCGGGTCCTCGTTGCCGTAGAAGGTGTAGGGGTTCTTGCCGTACAGCGAGGCGATCACCGGAGCCAGCGCGGCCACGACGAAGAAGGCCAGCACAATGACCGCGCAAATGACGCCCGTGCGGTCGCGCTTGAAGCGTCGCCACATCAGTTGGCCGGGGGAACGGCCAACGAGCTCACCGTCCTTGCCGTCCTTCGTCTTCTTCAGACCCTTGGCATCAAGTCCGGGTGGATCGGACTTGGTTGCCGCGGTCTGGGATGGACTAGTCATCGCGAAGTGCCCCCGCGCCGAGTTCTCTTGGAGAGTGAAGCGGCACCGATTCGCACCGCTGGATGAGCGGACTTTCGCAAGTGATTTATGGCGGAGTCAAGGGGATCGGGTGTGCTCGTGAACAGGTCGTCTACTTCTTGAGCGAAGATTGCGCAGATCGACGCCCGGGCGTGCTTGACAGGGGTCCGCGATATACGGCATGGGAGACATATCGCCATCAACTTCTTTAACATGAAGGCAACTTCACTGTCGCAACACCGATATACGGACGCGCCATGATGAACAACGTACGGCCGTGCGGGTGCCGTAGACCGGTCGGGACGCCAGACGGCGCCCCGGCCGGTTGCTGTTTTGTCCGAGTTTCACTCGCCGCCCGGGCGGCTCTGTTGTCGCCGGGCCGGGAGTCGAGTAGACCTGCGGGGACACCTCCTGAGCGGGGTGCCATGGACGACTCGGGTACTTCGACACGGACGGGGGGCGAGCCGTGTCCACAGTGCGGGACAGCGTTCTCACCCGCGGCGCGCGCGGCCTCGGCGCACTGCTCTGCCTGCTGCTCGCGCTGATCGGCGTGGGCTGGATCATCCGGGACCTGACCATCGCTCAGCACGGCGCGGACGTAGGGCGGTTCTGGCTCGGACAGCTGCCCCGGCCACGGGAGTTCACCGCCTGGGCCACCTCGGCACTCGACCCGCTGCTGGTGCTCGGCGCGCTCGTCGTCGCGGTCGCCGCCCTGCGCACCGCCGTCGCCTCGACCCTGGTCACCGGCGCCCTGCTCTCCCTGGCGGCCGCCACCGCACTGCTGCGGATCCCGCTGGTGTGGATGCTGGGCGCGGGCTGGCTCCAAGGGCTGGACAGCGGTCTCATGGCGCGGGCACGGCTGACCGCCCTGGTCCAACTCGCCCTGGCGGTCGCGATGATCGCGGTGTGCGCGGCGGGGCAGCGGCCGGACGGGACCGGCGGGCGCGGGGTGCACGGGCTGCCGGCGCCGCAGTCCGCGGCCTACGGAGTGGTCCGTGCGGTGCCGCCGGTGGCGGGCCACGGGGCACCCGGCAGGCCGTTCAAGGGGCCGGCCGTCACCGTCGCCGTCCTCCTGGGCGCCGCCGGAATCGCCGTCACCGGCTGGGAGATCCACTGGTGGGCGCAGCTCGGCGGGGACATCTACGCCAAGGGGCTGTTCGGCGACGCCTCCGTCTTCCGTGCGCTGCTCCAGCCGCCGGTGCACTGGCAGGCGGTGGCGCTCGCGCTGCTGGCCCTGGGCGCCGCGGCCGCCGCGCTGCGCCGGGCGGCCTGGTCCCGGCCGGCGGCGCTGACCGCCGCGGCCCTGCTGTGCGTGCACGGAGCCGTGGCACTCGCCTTCGCCGGCCACACCGGGAAGCTGGGCCGCTTCGCCGTGCTGCCCGTCCGGGCCCAACTGGAGCTGGGCTCCGCGGGCTTCGTGGCGGCCGCCGGACTGGCCGCGCTGATCACGGCGGCCCGGCCCGGCGTCCCGGCGGCGGCCCCGGAGACGGACGAGGTGCTGGCGTACGGCGCCACCCCGGGCGAGGCGCGGCCGCCGCACGCCCCGCCCCCGCCGTCCACGCTCCCGCCCGGCTGGTGAGACGGGCCGGTGGCGGGGTCTTAGGGGGCGGGCGAACAGATCCCGTAGGGGGTGGGGAGGCCCCCTCGGGCCCACAACGGGGCAGCGGGGGCGGGTATTCCCGTGGTCAGGCCCGCATCCCCAACGACCGCTTGAGAAAGTCGACTTGGAGCAGCAGCAAGTTTTCGGCCACCTGCTCCTGTGCCGCCATATGCGTCACCCCGGAGAGCGGCAGCACCTCGTGCGGGCGGCCCGCCGCCAGCAGCGCCGAGGACAGCCGCAGCGAATGGGCCACCACCACGTTGTCGTCCGCGAGGCCGTGCACGATCAGCATCGGACGGTGCGGCTCCACCGCTCCGGACAGCCCCTCGTCCGTGATCAGCGAGTTCTCCGCATAGACCGCCGGTTCCTCGTCCGGATGGCCGAGGTAGCGCTCCTGGTAATGGGTGTCGTACAGCCGGAGATCGGTGACCGGCGCGCCCACCACCGCCGCGTGGAAGACATCGGGCCTGCGCAGCGCGGCGAGCCCGGCGAGATAGCCGCCGAAGGACCAGCCGCGGATGGCCACCCGCTCCATGTCCAGGGGAAAGGATCCGGCCAGTGCCTGGAGGGCATGGACCTGGTCGTCCAGGGCGTACTCCGCGAGCCGCCGGGAGACCGACTTCTCCCACGCGGGGGAGCGGCCCGGGGTGCCCCGGCCGTCCGCGACGATCACCGCGAAGCCCTGGTCGGCGAACCACTGCGAGGTCAGATGGGCGTGGTGCGCGGCGACCACGCGCTGGCCGTGCGGACCGCCGTACGGGTCCAGCAGCACCGGCAGCGGACCGTCGCCCTCCTGATAGCCGCTCGGCAGCAGCACCGCACACGGAATCTCCCGTTCCCCGGCAAGGACGAGACGGGGGCGGGCGGTCAGGGACGGCTGCTCGGCGTGCGAACCGATCGTGGCGAGCGTCTTCTCCCCGCCGTCGGCATCCAGCCGCACCACCTCCACCTGGGTGCCGGGCCGCTCCAGCGACGCCTGGGACAGCACGGTCAGCGCCCCGCCGCGCACCGCGGAGGACACCGTCGGATACGGGCGCTCGCCCACCCGCTCCCAGCCGCCCTGGTCACCGCTGCCGCGGAACCAGGCGCGGTAGACGCCGATGTCGTGCATATCGGTGCCGCTCGCGGAGAACAGGACGTCGTCCTCGCCGATGTCCAGGACGGCCCGGACGTGCAGCGGCGCCCCGGTCAGCGGCCGGTCGCCGACGAACAGCTTGCGCGCGCCGCCCTCGTCCGCGATCCGCACCAGCCGGCCGTCCGGCGTCCAGGCCGGTACCCCGGGGAACGGCTCGACCCAGGCCTCGTCCTCGTCCTCGTGCACCGTCCGGGTCGCGCCGGTCGTGGTGTCGACGGTCAGATAGCGCTGGTCGCGCTGGTCGCGGGCCTGTACGAGCAGCAGTGGCGGCCCGGCCGCGGACCAGTGGACGCGCGCGAGATAGGGGTAGCGCTCGGTGTCCCAGACGATGTCGGTGCGGGTGCCGTCCAGGCCGAGCAGAGTGAGGGTGACCTCGGCGTTGCGGGTGCCGGCCGCCGGGTACGCGACCCGGGTCGGCTCCCGGTCCGGATGGGCCGGGTCGGAGATCCACCAGCGCCGCACCGGCGCCTCGTCGACCCGCGCGGCCAGCACCGCGTCGCTCTCCGGTGACCACCAGAAACCCCGGTAACGCCCCATCTCCTCGGCCGCGATGAACTCCGCGAGCCCCCAGGTCACCTCGGGCCCGTCGGGCTCGGCCAGCACCCGGTCCGCCCGCCCGTCGGCCGCCGCGCCACCCTCGCCCTCGTCCGACGTCGCGGCGCCGTCCACCGGCACCACCCGCAGCCGGCCGTCCGCCACGAAGGCCACCTGCCGGCCGTCCGGCGACGGCCGGGGGTCCACCACCGGCCCCTGGACCGGCAGTTCACGGGTGGTGCCGGCGCGCAGCTCGGAGACGAACAGCCGCCCCGAGAGCGTGAACGCCGCCAACTCCACGGCGGAGTCGGTCGCATAGCCGACGATGCCCGCCGAGCTCTCCCGGCTGCGCTCGCGGCGGGCCCGCTCCTGCGGGGGGAGGTCCTCGTCCGCACCGGCCAGCAGGGCCTGCGGGTCGGCGGCCGGGAACTCCCGTCCCTCTTCCAGGTCGAGTACCCACAACTGCTGGCTGCGGTCGGTACCCGAACCGGAGCGGAGGAAGGCGACGCGCGCGCCGTCGGGGGAGAGGGCGTAGCTGCGCGGGGCACCCAGGGTGAAGCGCTGCGTACGGGCGTACTGCCGCGGGAACGAAGGCTGTCCGGTCATGGGGTGAGCCTAGGGGTTTTCGCGCCGGTCAGGGCCGGGTCGGAGCAGCCGGATCCGTCCCCGGCGGCGGACCGGCTCACCCCGGTCGCGCTCGTGAAGATCATGTGCGCCCCCGTTCTGCTTCCGTGCTCCGACTTATGCGCTAGCGCGGAAAGTTATGATCCCTTGCGCGTAGTGGGTACGGGGTAAAGAGCCCTTGGCATACCCGGGTGCGCGGGTCGTGAAGTCGGTCCGGGCGCCCTCAACTCTGTCCGGACCGTGAGTACTTGGAGGTGAGCCGCCGTGGCACTCTCGATTTCGGCGGTGGTGCTGCTGGCGATCATCGTCTTCTTGCTTGTCAAGAAGTCTGGACTGAAGGCCCCGCATGCGTTGGTCTGCATGCTGCTGGGCTTCTATCTGGCCAGCTCGTCCATCGCCCCGACGATCAAGCAGCTGACGACGAACGTCGCCGGCATGCTCGGGAACATCAAGTTCTGAGCCGCCCCCGGCCGGGCCCGCCCGTGGTGGGCCCGTCCGCCGGCCGGGCACCCGGGTGGCGGACGGGATCGCCTGCGGGCGGCGGACGGGGCGGCTCGTAGGCTGTCGGCATGACCGATCAGCCCGCCCGTCCCCCGCAGCCACCCGCCGACGGGAGCGCCTCGCCCGCCGCCTTTTCCCGGCGGCTGCTGCTGGTGCATGCGCACCCCGACGACGAGTCGATCAACAACGGCCTGACCATGGCCAAGTACGCGGCCGAGGGCGCGCTGGTCACCCTGGTGACCTGCACCCTCGGCGAGGAGGGCGAGGTCATCCCGTCCGAGCTCGCCGCGCTCGCGCCGGACCGCGACGACACCCTCGGCCCGTACCGCGCCGGTGAGCTGGCCGCCGCGATGGCGGCCCTGGGCGTCACGGACCACCGCTTCCTCGGCGGGCCGGGCCGCTACCGGGACTCCGGGATGATGGGCGCTCCCCAGAACGACCGGCCGGACGCCTTCTGGCAGGCCCCGCTCGACGAGGCGGCCGGTGAACTGGTGGCCGTGATCCGGGAGGTCCGGCCGCAGGTCCTGGTCACCTATGACCCGAACGGCGGATACGGCCACCCCGATCACATCCAGGCGCACCGCGTCGCCATGCGTGGTGCCGAGCTCGCCGCGCGGGCGGACTTCCGGCCGGAACTGGGCCGGGCCCATGAGATCGGGAAGATCTACTGGAACTGCAACCCCCGGTCGGTGGTCGAGGAGGGTTTCGCGCGGCTGCGCGCGGCCGGCCACAGCTTCCCCGGGGTGGCCACCGTCGACGATGTGCCGGGCGTGGTACCGGACTCCGAGGTCACGGCGTCCCTCACCGGCGATCCCCGGTACACGGCCGCGAAGTCCGCGGCGATGCGGGCGCACTACACCCAGATCGCGGTCGACGGGCCGTTCTTCGCGCTCTCCAACGACTTGGGTCAGCCGCTGTTCGGCACGGAGCACTATCGGCTGGTGCACGGCGTCCCGGGCGCCGCGGACGGGGTCCGGGAGGACGATCTCTTCGCGGGTATCGGCGAAATGGTGGGTATGGAGGAGAGTGCCCGGATTGAGGAGGCGGCGGAATGAGCACGGCGAAGGGCGGCGGGAACGCCGGTGAGGGAAACGGTGGCGCGGCTCCCGGCAAGGGGAAGCGGTCGCGGGCCGGTTCGGGCGGAACGTCCGGTATGCCGTCCGGTGTCCCCGTGGCGCCGATGGCGGGTTCCGTGCCTGCCGCGCCGCTGACGGTGGGACGCGTCGGCATATATGTGCTGCTTCTGGTCGCGGGCGTGCTGGTGGCCGGTGCCGGAACGCTGGTACAAGCGGCCTGGTTCCCTGGCGGTTTGGCGCTGGCCCTGGCCGGTGTCGGCGGCCTGTTCTACGGGGGCGGCCGGGCGACCGGTACCTCCGCGGGCGTGCTGGTGCCCGGCGCGGCCTGGCTGGTGACCGTGTTTCTGCTGCTCAGCAACGTCCGGCCGGAAGGTGACTTCCTCTTCGGCGCGGGGCTCGGCTCGTACATCTTCCTGCTGGGCGGCATCGCGGTCGCTGTGATCTGCGCCACCGCGAAGCAGATGCGTCCGACGGGCGTCCGGCCCGGCCGAGTTGGCGGATGACGTGGCCCAAACCGGGACGGATGCCGCGTCGGTCCGGGTGAACGAACCGGGTCCCGGGGGTTCGCCCGGGGCGGGGGTGTTCGTACGCTCCCCGGGTGGCCGCCCGCGGCGGACAGTATGGTGGTGCGCGCCGTCGCGCCGCCCTGGGGGCACCTCCCGGCCTGTGGCCGGGGATCATCTCTGACGAGCGGCGGAGCCAACCGGGAGAACCTGCTTTGAGTCGTGAATCTGACAGTTCGTCCTCCGGCCCCCAGGGCCGTGGCGGAGCCGCGTACCCGTCCGGGACGCCGCCGTACGGCTCGCCCAGGGGAGAGGCCGGCGACACGCCGGCGTCCGGTGCCGCGGCGCAGCCGGAGGAGCCCAAGACCGAGACCACGCTGACGACGCGGATCAAGATCAACATTCCGGGGTCGCGCCCCATCCCGCCGGTCGTCGTGCGCAAGCCCGTCGGTGAGGAGGCCGGCATGAACGGACCGGCTGGTTCCGGCGGTGCCGCCGGTTCCCGCGGCACGTCCCGCTCCGGCGAGCGGAACGCGGAGCGTACGGCGAACATGCCCCGGCCCGAAGCCCCGGCGGACGAGACGCCCGCGGGCGGCCCGCCCGAGAAGACCAGCGACTGGTTCGCACCGCGCAAGCCGCAGGGCGGCGCCGGTGCGTCCTCCTCCACCGGCTCCCACGCGGTGCCGCCCGCCCCGGGCGGTGCCACGCCGCCGCGCGCCCCGTCGGGCGCCACGCCGCCGCAGCGCCCGGACCTGCCGTACTTCTCCGACAGCCCGGCACCGCAGGAGGGCGCCTCGCCGTTCGACGGCGGTGCCCGGCCGGGCGGCGGCTCGCCGTTCGACGGCGGTCCGGGGGCTGCCGCCTCGCCGTTCGACGGCGCGGCGCCCGGCGGCGGTACGCCGTTCGACAGCCCCGCCGCTCCCACCCGCGACCACAGCCCGTTCGACGCCCCGGCGGGCGGCCCGAGCGGTCCGACCACCGGGCCGGCGCGCGGCAATTCGGCGCTCAACCTCCCGCCCGGCTTCAGCGACCCCGGCACCGGCGGCACGCCCCGGATCGACGACACCGCGGAGCTCACCCCGCAGCCGCCGGCGCCGCTCGCCGGGCCGGGCAGCGGTCTCGGCGGCGGCGTCACCGGTGGGCTGCCCACCGCCCCCAAGGGCAAGCGCGGCCCGAAGGGCCCCCAGGGCGGCGGGCCGGGCGGCGCTCCCGGCGGCCGCGACCGGGTGTCCGGCGACACGCTGGTCAGCGGCATCCCGAAGATCCCCGGCGACGAGAAGCCGTCGTCCCCGTCGCCGTTCGCGCAGGCCCCGGCCGGTGAGGGCGACAGCGCGGCCCCCAAGCCGCGGCCGAAGATCCCCGAGCCGATCAACCCGCCCAAGAAGGGCCGTAACAAGCTCGTTCTCGTGGGTGTCGGCGTCGTGGTGCTGGCCGGTGTCGCCTATGGCGCCGGACTGCTGCTGGACCACGCCGATGTGCCCAACGGCACCACCGTGCTCGGGGTGGACATCGGCGGCACCACCAAGGAAGAGGCCGTCAAGAAGCTGGAGACGGCGCTCAAGAACAGCCGTACCGCGCCGCTCAAGCTCAGCGTCGACGGCAAGCCCGCGACCCTCCGGCCCACCACGGCAGGCCTGGACATCGACCCGCAGGCGACCGTGCGCAAGGCGGCCGGCCGGGACTACAACCCGGTCTCCGTCATCGGCTCGCTGTTCGGCGTGCACCGCACCGCCGAGCCCGCGGTGATCGTCGACGACGAGAAGCTCCAGATCGCCCTGGAGAACGCCACCGGGCCCGGGGGCGCCACCGAGGACGGCGGGATCACCTTCGAGAACGGCAAGGCGGTGCCCCACTACGGCGCGCCCCACAAGGCGATCGATGTGGACGCGTCCAAGAAGAAGGTCACCGACGCCTACCGCAAGCGCGCCGCGACCGGCACCGACGCCCCCGTGGTGCTGGCCGCCGGCACCCAGCAGCCGCAGGTCAGCAAGGCCGCGGTGAACAAGGCGCTGAAGCAGTTCGCCGAGCCCGCGATGTCCGGGCTGGTGACGGTCCGTACGGACGCGGCGCACACGGTCTCCTTCAGTCCGCAGAAGTCCATCCCGAAGTTCCTGTCGTTCAAGATCATCAACGGCGCTCTGGTGCCCTACTACGACCGGCCGGCTCTCAAGCGGCTCTACGGCGACACCTTCAACGGCGTCATGGTCACCAAGGGCGACGGCTCCAAGCACCCGGTCAGCGTCGAGGAGGTGGCGAGCGCGGTCGGCAAGGCCCTCCAGGGCACCAGCCCGGCCGAGCGGGTGCAGACCATCGCCACCAACGGCAACTGACCGCCGTCCGCGCGACATCGCAGGTGAGAGGCCCCCGCAGGGCGTCTGCCCGGTCACCCCGGGAAGACCCCTGGGGGGCCTCCCCCATGACGGATGTCATGGGGGAGTGCTGACAGCCGGCACTGCCGCGCAGGGAGCGGAGGCCGGAAGCTGAGAGGCATGACGACCACAGCGGCCACCACCGCCGACACCACCACCGCCGCGACGGCGGAGCGGGCACCCGTGGTCAGTTTCCGGCAGGTCAGCAAGAGTTACGGCGCGGTGCGCGCGGTCTGCGACCTCGACCTGGAGCTGTTCCCGGGAGAGACCGTCGCCCTCCTCGGCCCGAACGGCGCGGGCAAGTCCTCCACCCTCGATCTGCTCCTCGGGCTGCGCACCGCCGACTCCGGCACCGTCACCCTCTTCGGCACGACCCCGCAGCGCGCCATAGAGCAGGGCAGGGTCGGCGCGATGCTCCAGAGCGGCGGCCTGATGGAGGGCGTCAAGGTCAGGGAACTGGTCAAGCTCGCCCGTGATCTGCATCCCCAAGGCCATCCGCTCGACCGGATCCTGGCCGCCGCCGATCTCACCGACATCGCCGACCGCAAGGTCGACAAGCTCTCCGGCGGCCAGGAACAGCGGGTCCGCTTCGCCCTCGCCACCGCCGGCGCCGGCGATCTGATCGTGCTGGACGAGCCGACCACCGGGATGGACGTCACCGCCCGGCAGACCTTCTGGGGCGCGATGCGCCGGCAGGCCCGGGAAGGCCGTACGGTCCTCTTCGCGACGCACTACCTCGAAGAGGCCGACGCGATCGCCGACCGGGTGATCGTGCTGCACCGCGGCCGGGTGCTGGCCGACGGCACCGCCGCCGAGATCAAGTCCAGGGCCGGCGCCCGCCGGGTCACCTTCGACCTCGACGAGCCGGTCGACCGCGGGGCGCTGGACGGCCTGCCCGCGCTGCTCTCCCTGGAGGTCTCCGGCCGCACGGTCCGCATCCAGTCCCGGGACGCCGACGCCACCGTCCACGCGCTGTACGGCCTCGGCCTCTACCCCCGCCACCTCGAAGTCTCCGGCCTCGGCCTGGAGCAGGCCTTCATCGCCCTGACCACCGCCTCCGACGCCGGCCCCGCCGAGGAGGCGGCACGATGACCACTCTGATCAAGCTGGAGATCGTCCGCGCCCTGCGGAACAAGAAGTTCATGTTCTTCTCGGTGATCTATCCGCCGGTGCTCTACCTGATCATCGCCGGCGGCGCGGACAGCAAGCCGATCCCCGGGATGAAGCTGGACATGGGCCTGTATTTCATGGTGTCCATGGCAGCATTCGGTGCCATGACCGCCGTGCTGCTGGGCAACAGCGAGCGCATCGCCAAGGAGCGCGAGAAGGGCTGGGTGCGGCAGTTGCGGCTGACGGCCCTGCCCGGCCGTGGCTATGTCGCCGCCAAGATGGCCGCCGCCGCGACCGTCAGCCTGCCCTCGATCCTGCTGGTCCTGATCGTCGCCGCGGTGGTCAAGGGCGTCCGCCTGGAGCCCTGGCAGTGGATCGCCATCGCCGTCGGCACCTGGCTCGGCAGCTTCGTCTTCGCCGCCCTCGGCGTCGCCCTCGGCTATCTGGCCACCGGTGACGCGGTCCGCCCGATATCGATGCTGTGCTACTTCGGCCTGGCCTTCCTCGGCGGCCTGTGGATGCCGCTGACGATCCTGCCGCAGTGGGTGCAGAACATCGCCGAGTGGCTCCCGACCCACGCCTACGCGGCGCTCGGCACCGCCGTCGAGGCCGGCGGCGCACCGCACCTCAAGGACGTGGCCATCCTGGCCGGCTATCTGCTGGTCTTCACCGCCGGTGCGGCCGGCCTGTACCGCAAGGACACCCACAAGGCGTGAGACACACCACGGGGAAACGTGAGCCGGCGGACCGCAGTCCCATGCTGATCGGGCAGCCGCCCCGCAACCGCCGCCAAGCGCTGGTCAAGACGATGTGGATCTCCCTCTGGCTGCTGTATCTGGCCGGCCCGGTGAGCGGGCTGCTGCGGCCCGGCGTCCCCACCGCCGAGCGGATCTGGGGCGGCCTCGGGCTCACGCTCTTCGTGCTCTGCTACTTCGGCCTGGTCTTCCGCCACATATGGGGCGAGCGGAGCCGCTCGGTGGTCCACGGCTCCCTGGCGCTGCTGCTGGTGCTGTCCATGGTGCTGTCCTGGACGCTGGACTCCTCCTGGCTGGTGCTGTTCATCTTCACCAGCGTGGGCTGCGGAGTGGTGCTGCCCTGGCAGCTGTCGCGCTGGTCCATCCCGCTGGTCACCGCGGTGCTGCTCGTCGTCGGCGCCCACGATCCGCAGATCCGCGGCTACTACCTCTTCGCCTACGGGCTACCGGCGCTGGGCTGCGGTTTCCTGATGGTCGGCGTGCAGCATCTGATCCATACGTCCAGGGAACTGCGCGCCGCCCGCGAGAAGGTCGCCCGCCTCGCCGCCAACGACGAGCGGCTGCGGCTCTCCCGCGATCTGCACGACCTCCTCGGCCACTCCCTCTCCCTGATCACGCTCAAGAGCGAGCTGGCCGGCCGGATGCTGCCCGACCGGCCGTCCGACGCCGCCCGGCAGGTCGCCGACATCGAACAGGTCAGCCGGCAGGCCCTGCTCGATGTGCGGGAGGCGGTCACCGGCTACCGCCGCCCCCGGCTCGCCGTCGAACTGGCCGGGGCGCGGGCCGCGCTGCGCACCGCGGGCGTCACGGCCGTCGTCGACCCGGCCCTGGAGGGCGAGTACCGCGGGCTCACCGCCGACGAGGAGGGCGCCCTGGCCTGGGCGCTGCGCGAGGCCGTCACCAACGTCATACGCCACAGCGGTGCCCGCCGCTGCGAACTGCTGCTCACCGAGGAGCGGGAGGCCGACGAGCGCCACTGTCTGTGCCTGACGGTGCTCGACGACGGCACCGGCCCGCCCCGCGCCCAGCACGAGGGCAACGGCCTCAGCGGTCTGCGCGAGCGCCTCGCCCTGGCCGACGGCCGGCTGGAGACCGGCCCGGCCCCGCGCGGCCGCGGCTTCGCGCTGCGCGCCCGTGTCCCCCTGGGCGACGCCGGCACCGAACCCTCACCGTCCCTCCGAACCCCTTAAGGTGACCCGCATGATCAGAGTGCTGCTGGCGGAGGACCAGTCGATGGTCCGGGAGGCGCTGGCCGCGCTGTTGTCGCTGGAGGACGATCTGGAGGTCGTGGCCCAGGCGGCGCGCGGCGACGAAGTCCTCCCCGCCGCACGGGAGCACGCGGTGGACGTCGCCCTCCTGGACATCGAGATGCCCGGACTGAACGGACTGGACGCCGCGGCCGCGCTGCGCGACGCCCTGCCCACGGTCAGGACCGTCATCCTCACCACCTTCGGCCGCCCCGGCTATCTGCGCCGCGCCATGGAGGCGGGCGCCGACGCCTTCCTGGTCAAGGACGCTCCGGCGGCCCGGCTCGCCGACGCGATACGGCGCGTGCTGCGCGGCGAGCGGGTCATCGACCCGGCGCTGGCGGCGGCCGCGCTCGCCGACGGCGCCAGCCCGCTGACCGAGCGCGAGCGCGAGGTGCTGCTGACGGCCGCCGACGGCGCCACCAACGCCGAGATCGCCGCCGCACTCCAGCTGTCCCCGGGCACGGTCCGCAACTACCTCTCCACCGCCATCCAGAAAACGGGCGCCCGCAACCGCACCGAGGCGGTCCGCACGGCCCGCGACAAGGGCTGGCTGTAGCCCCGCGCGCCGGCGCCGGTCCCGTATGCGCCGGGACCTTCGTCCCGGTGCGGTCTTCGGCGGAGTCTTGCAGGCTTGAAGTGTTATGCCTGCCGACCGATCCACCGAGCACCGCGTCTGGGCTCCCCTGCTGCTCATCCTGGCGATCCTCCTGGTCGCCGTGCTGGACGCGACGACCGGCCCGGAACTGCACATCTCGGCCTTCCTGGGCATCGCCCCGCTGTACGCCGCGCTGCGCTGCTCGTTCCGGCGGACGCTCCTGGTGGCGGTCGTCTTCGTCGTGTCCCTGACCTACATCGACCTCTTCACGGTGCCCGACTGGGCCCCGGCCAGCCGGGTCGTCGGGATCTTCGGCGCCTGTCTGGTGGCCGTCTTCTCCCTGATGCTGTGCCGCACCCGCCTCCAGCGGGAGGCCCTGCACGCCCGGACCCGGTTGGTCGCCGACACCGTGCAGCGGGCGATGCTGCGCGAGCTGCCGCTCAGCGCCGGCGCGGTCGAGGCGTACGGCTTCTATGTCTCCGCCCAGGAGGGGGCCCGGGTCGGCGGCGACATCTACGAGGCCATCGACACCCCGCACGGCCTCCGGCTGATGATCGGCGACGTACAGGGCAAGGGCATGCCGGCGATCGGGGCCGGCGTCGAGGTGCTGGCGTCGTTCCGGGAGGCCGCGCAGTACCAGGAATCGCTGGAGTCGGTGGCCGAGCGCATGGAGCAGGCGCTGATCCGGCACAACGCCCGCTCCGTCGAGCAGGGCGCCGACGAGCGCTTCGTCACGGCGCTGCTGATGGAGATCCGCAGTGCGGCCGGCTCGCCGCAGGGGCGGGTGCTGTCCTGCGGCCACATCCCGTATTACCTGGTGCGCCACGGTGAGGTCACCGAGCGCCGGGACGGCGAGGGCGGACTGCCGCTCGGCCTGGGCATGCTCGGCGGCGGGCCCCGGCACAGCGTCCGGATCCACCCCGATCCCGACGACTGGATCGTGCTGTGCACGGACGGCGTGACCGAGGCGCGCGGCAAGGACGGTGAGTTCTACCCCCTGGCCGAGCGGCTGGCCGGGTGGACGGACCTGGAGCCCCCGGAGCTGGCCCGTACCCTCCGCGCCGATCTGGAGAGCTTCACCGGCGGCGACCTCAAGGACGACGCGACCGCGCTGGTCGTCCGGCGTACCCCGGCCGCCACTCAGTTCAGCATGGCCCGTGCCGCCGCGGCCTGACGCCGTATCGCGAGCGCCCCGGCCGCGTCGACGGCCTCCACCACCCGGGCGTACTCCTCCAGCTCGGCCGCCCCGGCCAGGAACTCACCACGCTGGACGAGCAGTTGGGCCCGCTCATGGCGCAGCCGCGCCGGATGGCTCGGCAGCAGCAGCGACAGCTCCAGCGCCCACAGCTGCACCGCACTGTGCTCCGGGCGGGCCTGCGCCCAGGCCCGGATGTTGTTGAGCATCCGCAGCACGATCTCCAGCGGATCGGCGGGCGTCATCATCCGCGCGCTCAGCGGCTCCCCCGTCGCCCCCGCGACCAGCAGCTCCGCGTCCTCGTCGGTGAGCGGCCGGCCGCCCGCGAACGGATCGGCCAGGACGTGGCTGCCGGCGGGATCGCCGAAACCGACGACGAAATGGCCCGGCAGCGCCACCCCGTACACCGGGGCCCCGGCCCGCCGGGCGACCTCCATCCACACCACCGACAGCAGGATCGGCAGGCCCCGGCGCCGCCGCAGCACCTCGTGCAGCAGCGAGGACTCCAGCCGCCGGTAGTCGGCGGGCGAGCCGCCGAAGCCACACCGGGTGCCGAGCAGCTCGGCGACGTTGCGGGCCCAGGCCCCGGGGCCACCGGCCGGGGCGTACGGGAGCAGCCCGGCCAGCCGGTCCAGTTCGATCTGCACCGCGTCACAGCCCGCCTCGTCCAGCGCGGGATCGGCCTCGGCACCGATCAGCAGACACAGCAGCGTCAGATCGGGCCGCTCGGCCCGCGCGGCCTCGGTGAACTGCTGCCGCCGTGCGGCGCGGGCGCCGTCCCGCTCCGGCTCGGGTTCCTGGGGCATGTCGGTGGGACCCTTCAGCGCCGGCCGCCGGGCCGGGCACGCCGGTAGTGGTAGCCGTGGTGCTCGGTGAAGCCCAGCCGGTCGTAGAACGCGAGCGCGTCCGCGTTGTCGGTCTCGACCTGGAGATACGCGGCCGAGGCGCCCTCTTCCAGGGCCCGCTCGGCGAGTGCCGCCATCACCAGCGTGGCCAGTCCCTGCCGCCGTGCGGCCGGGGCCACCTCCAGCGCCGCGAAGCCCGCCCAGCGCCCGTCGACGACCAGCCGGCCGATCGCCGCCGTCCCGCCGTCCGCGCCGGGCACCGTCGCGAACCACACGGACGGCCCGCCGGTCAGCACCTGCCGGGCGATCCGGGTGGCCTCCTCCGACGCGGTGGCCTCGCCGGTCCGGTTGTACAGGGCCAGCCAGTCCGCGCCGGGCTCCCGGGACAGCGTGACGCGGCTGGTGTCGGCGTCGGTGTCGGCGAGTGGCGCCAGCGCCGCGATCCGGACGGTGGTGTGCCGCTCGGCGGTCCAGCCGCGTTCCGCCAGCTCCGCGGCCAGCCGTTCATCGGTGTCGGCCTGCCCGGTGGCGACCATGATCACCGGCGGCAGACCACGCTCGTCATACCACTGGCCGATCCGCTCCAGTGCCACCTCCAGCGGGACGCCGGGGTCGCCGAGCGGCAGCACGGAATTGGCGCGGCGGGTGAATCCTCCCGAGGCCCGCAGTGTCCACTCCCCGAGATGCGCCGTCTCCACGGCGGGCCAGCCGCGGGCCGCGACGGTCTGGAGCTCGCGGGCGGTGGCGGCGGGCCCCCGCCGGCGGGACGGTTCCCCCGAGGACGGCCGCGCGGCCCCGTGCCGGGCGGTGGCGGGACGGTCGGGCACCACCTTGCCCGCCACCAGCGAGGACTCCTCGATCCGGACGGTCTCACCACTGCGCCGTGTGATGCTCAGCACACCTTGATCCCAGGATGTGAGAACGCCGACCGCGTCGGTGAACGCGGGAACCCCCGCACCGCCCCCGGTCAGACGCCGGACGGATACCCTTTTGCCCACGTCAGAACGGGTGATCCGGACCTCCGCGCGTCCGCCGGCCAGGAATTCCATCGCTCAAACCGCCCCTCTTGTTCGTCTCGCGCCCGGGAACGGAGATACTAGATGGCGGGCATCGACGACGCCGCGCTCCCGCGCGCCCAGCGGCGGTACTGCCAATCGGTCCGCCGGCCCTACCGAGGAGGAACGACAGCGTGACCTACGTCATCGCGCAGCCTTGTGTCGACGTCAAGGACAAGGCGTGCATCGAGGAGTGCCCGGTCGACTGCATCTACGAGGGCTCCCGGTCCTTGTACATCCACCCGGACGAATGCGTCGACTGTGGTGCCTGTGAACCGGTCTGCCCGGTCGAGGCGATCTTCTACGAGGACGACACCCCGGAGGAGTGGAAGGACTACTACAAGGCGAATGTGGAGTTCTTCGACGAGCTCGGTTCGCCCGGTGGCGCCAGCAAGCTCGGTCTGATCGAGCGGGACCACCCGTTCATCGCGGCCCTGCCGCCGCAGAACCAGTAACGACCGAGGAGCAAGAGGGAGCCAGCCCGCTCCCTCTTGTCCCCGTGTCGTTGGGGGCACCTCCCCGTGTCAGCCACGGGAGGTCGCACGGCGCCGCCCCGGTCCCGTACGGCCTGCCGCCGTACGGGACCGCAGCATTTCCGCCGAGGGCCCCGCACCACCCGAGAAAGAGAGCACCGTGGGCGCAGCATCGTCTCCCCGGCCCGAATCCCCGCGCGCGTCGCTCCGCGACCGGCTTCCGGTCTTCCCCTGGGACCGCCTGGAGCCGTACAAGGCCACCGCCGCCGCGCACACCGACGGCATCGTGGACCTGTCCGTCGGCACCCCGGTGGACCCGGTCCCCGCGCTGGTGCGGCAGGCGCTGACCGACGCGGCCGACAGCCCCGGCTATCCGACGGTGTGGGGCACGGCCGCGCTGCGGGACGCCCTCACCGGCTGGGCCGCCGAGCGGCTCGGTGCCCGGGGCCTGGAGCACACCAATGTGCTGCCGGTCGTCGGCTCCAAGGAGCTGGTGGCCTGGCTGCCCACCCAACTGGGCCTCGGCCCCGGCGACAAGGTCGGCTACCCCCGGCTGGCCTACCCGACCTACGAGGTCGGCGCCCGGCTGGCCGGCGCCGAGCCGGTCGTCTACGACGACCCCACGGAGCTGGACCCCAGCGGTCTGAAGCTGCTCTGGCTGAACTCGCCGTCCAACCCCACCGGCCGGGTGCTGAGCGCCGACGAGCTGCGCCGCACCGTCGCCTGGGCGCGCGAGCACGGTGTCCTGGTCTTCAGCGACGAGTGCTACCTGGAGCTGGGCTGGGAGGCCGACCCGGTCTCCGTGCTGCACCCGGACATCTGCGGCGGCTCCCACGACGGCCTCGTCGCCGTCCACTCGCTCTCCAAGCGCTCCAACCTGGCCGGCTACCGCTCCGCGTTCCTCGTCGGTGACGCCGCGGTCCTCGGCGATCTGCTCCAGATCCGCAAGCACGGCGGCATGATGATCGCGGCGCCCGTGCAGGCCGCCACCGTCGCGGCGCTTGGCGACACCGCCCATGTCGCCGAGCAGCGTGCGCGCTACGCCCGCCGCCGCGCCGCGCTGCGCGGCGCCTTCGAGGCCGCCGGCTTCCGCATCGAGCACAGCGAGGCCTCGCTCTACCTCTGGGCGACCCGCGACGAGCCCTGCTGGGACACGGTCGGCGACCTCGCCAAGCGCGGCATCCTCGTCGCCCCCGGCGAGTTCTACGGCCCGGCGGGGGAGCGGTTCGTACGGATCGCCTTCACCGCCACCGACGAGCGGGTGGACGCGGCGGTGCGCCGGCTGGCGGAGTGAGCCGCGGCTGACCACGCGCAGGGGCCCGGGGAGAGCGAACTCCCCGGGCCCCTGCGCGTCGTACGGGCGGACCGCCGGTCAGCGGCCGCCGAGCGGCAGACCGCCGAGCAGGCCGGTGGCGGGCGCGAGCAGGCCCTTGGGCGAGCCGACGAGCCCCTTGGCCGCGTCGAGCGGCAGCGAGCTGGTCGAGACGCCCTTCTTGGCGATCGGGCGGGCCACGCTCTCCGCCTTGTCAACGGCGGCATGGGTGAGCGGCATGGCCTTCTTCACGACCGGGCCGGCGGTCTCGACGAGTGCCGGGGCGAGCTTCGTGGCGGCCTTGCTGCCGGCCGCGTTCACCAGGCCGACGCCGTCGCGCGCGGTGTGGTCGAGGGTCTCGCTGGTGTTCTGGGAGTCCAGGGGCGCCGTCAGTCCGCCGAGTGCCTTGGTGGGCAGCTCCGCAGCGCTCGCGGAGCCGGCCGCAGCGACCACGGGAGCGGCACCCGCTGCAACGAGCAGGGCGGCTCGGGCGATCCGACGCGTAACGGGGAGGGACATGGTGCTCCTTTTACGGAGAAGGACTCGTTCTTCTGACAGATGTGCCATGTCCGCCTGGCGGACGCACTGACTACCGCGTCAGAACCCCGAAGGTTGCGGTGAACTCCGGTAAAGAGTTGGTAACGCGTCACATAATCGGCCCTGGATAAAGACGGGCAATATGTGCACGGACGGCGGTGCCGCGGAAACGTCACAGCCCTTTGCATACAAGGGAATTGACCGAGGACGTGGACGAGATACGGTCAACTCGCCTTCCGTAAAAGGGAATTGCTGACGGTGCCCCTTCCGGGTGACCGGACAAACTATTGCGCGGTGACGATCCGCACCTGCTGCGCGGCCCCCGCGGAATCGGCCGGCTTCCGCTGCCAGCCCTTCCCCGCATCGTCCGCCTGCCACATCCGGCCGGCGTAAGAGATCTGTTCGATGCGCAGCTCGGCGGAGTGCGCCATCGCCCACATGGCCAGCTCCCAGCCGCGCCGCTCGGTATCGCCCGCGCCCACCGCACCGGACTGCCCCACCGGTATCGTCACGCCGCCCTTGGCGCGGCCCTTGTCGTCGCCCGCCCGTGGCAGCACCCCGGCGCCGAACTCCCGCACCAGCCGCTCCCGCACCGCCGCGGCGCCACCCGCCTGCCCGTCCACCGGGCGGCTCTCCGTACAGGTCATCGCGTCCCGGTCACGGCCCGAGAGCGCGCCGGTCAGCCGTGCGGCGTTCGCCTCGTGCTTCGCATAGGCCTGCGGGTAGCCGCTGCGCTGCACCTTCTGCGCGGCGACGGTCAGCGGCAGCCGGGAGTAGCCGGGCACCTTCGCCAGATGCCGGTAGAACTCCCCGGCCGAATAGACCGGGTCCATGATCTGCTGCACGGTGCCCCAGTCCTGCGACGGCCGCTGCTGGAAGAGCCCGACCGAATCCCGGTCACCGAAGTCGATGTTGCGCAGCCCCGACTCCTGCATCGCGGTCGCCAGCGCGATGGTCACCGCCCGCTCCGACAGCCCGCGCGAGGACGCCACCGCCGAGATCGTCGCGGCGTTCGCGGCCTGCTCCGGGGACAGCTCGTACTCCTTCGCATCCCCTTCGGCGCGCACCGTGCACTGCGGTGCTCCCGGGCCTCCGGTCACGTACTGGATCACGAGATAGCCGGCCAGTCCGATCAGTACGGCGACGGCTGCGGCGGCACGCCACAGACGGGCGCGGCGGCGGGGAGCTGAGGGCTGTGCGGACACGGGCCCACCGTACTGGAGTGCTGCCGATAGGGTCGGATCCATGGAGCGCCCCACAGATCACCCCGCCCTCGACCTGTCGCTCGACGCCGCCGCGCTCACCGCGCAGCTCGTCGACTTCCCCTCCGAGAGCGGCAACGAGAAGGACCTCGCCGACGCCGTCGAGCACGCGCTGCGCGCGCTCCCGCACCTCACCGTCGACCGCTACGGCAACAACGTGGTGGCCCGCACGAACCTGGGCCGCGCCGAGCGGGTGGTGCTCGCCGGGCACCTCGACACCGTGCCGATCGCCGACAACGTCCCCTCCCGGCTGGACGAGAACGGCGTGCTGTGGGGCTGCGGCACCTGCGACATGAAGTCCGGCGTCGCCGTCCAGCTGCGGATGGCCGCCACCGTCCCGGCCCCCAACCGCGACCTGACCTTCGTCTTCTACGACAACGAAGAGGTCGCCGCGCACCTCAACGGCCTCGGCCATGTCGCCGACGCCCACCCCGACTGGCTCACCGGTGACTTCGCCGTCCTCCTGGAGCCCTCCGACGGCCAGGTGGAGGGCGGCTGTCAGGGCACCCTCCGGGTCCTGCTGCGCACCACCGGCGAGCGCGCCCACTCCGCCCGCAGCTGGATGGGCGCCAACGCGCTGCACGCCGCCGCCCCGATCCTGGCGAAGCTCGCCGCGTACGAGCCGCGCCGCCCGGTCATCGACGGCCTCGAATACCGCGAGGGCCTCAACGCCGTACGCATCGAGGGCGGCGTCGCCAACAATGTCATCCCGGACGCCTGCACGGTCACCGTGAACTTCCGCTACGCACCGGACCGCACCCCCGACGAGGCGGTGGCCCACGTCCGCGAGGTCTTCGCGGATTGCCCGGTGGACGAGTTCGTCGTCGACGACCACTCCCCGGGCGCGCTGCCCGGACTGTCCCACCCGGCGGCCCGGGCGTTCATGGAGTCCGTCGGCGGCACCGCGATGCCCAAGTTCGGCTGGACCGATGTCTCGCGCTTCAGCTCCCTGGGCGTCCCGGCCGTCAACTACGGCCCCGGCTACTCCCTGCTCGCGCACAAGAAGGACGAGCGGGTGGAAATCGACCGCATCCTGCACTGTGAGGAACGGCTGCGCGCCTGGCTGACGGCCTGACGCCCCCCGGGCCCGCCGCCGACCGCTCGCCTCCCCACCGAATTCCCCTGCTCTTCATGTCGGCGGATCTACGCTGAACAGGCAAACGATCTGCCAGCGGAGGGAGCACGACATGGCCAGTCCCGAGGGAGCACCGGTCCCGGAGGAGCAGCGGCTGGGTCCCGTACTGCGCCGCCAGGAGCAGGTGCAGACCGGCACCACCGACCAGCGGCTGCTGGACTCCGAAGGCCCCTCCGAGTGGGTGCACACCGACCCCTGGCGCGTGATGCGCATCCAGTCGGAGTTCGTGGAGGGCTTCGGCGCGCTGGCCGAGCTGGGTCCGGCCGTCAGCGTCTTCGGCTCGGCCCGTACGCCGCGTGACTCCAAGGAGTACGACGCCGGTGTACGGATCGGCCGGGCCCTGGTCGACGCCGGTTTCGCGGTGATCACCGGCGGCGGCCCCGGCGCCATGGAGGCCGCCAACAAGGGCGCCAACGAGGCCGGTGGCACCTCCGTCGGGCTGGGCATCGAGCTGCCCTTCGAGCAGGGCATGAACGAGTACGTGAACCTCGGCGTCGACTTCCGCTACTTCTTCGTCCGCAAGACGTGCTTTGTGAAGTATGCCCGGGGGTTCGTGGTGCTCCCCGGTGGCCTGGGCACCCTCGACGAGCTCTTCGAGGCGCTCACCCTCGTCCAGACCCGTAAGGTCACCCGCTTCCCGATCGTGCTGTTCGGCACGGCCTACTGGAGCGGCCTGGTCGACTGGCTGCGCGACACCCTCATCGCCCAGGGCAAGGCGTCGATGCACGATCTGGAGCTCTTCCACCTCAGCGACGACGTGGACGAGGCAATCGCCCTGGTGACCAAGGAGGTCGGGATCTAGGGAGACGCCCTCTGGGAGCGGGGGCGGCCCGGGGTCCCGCTGACGGGGGCGGCCCGGGAATGCCGCCGCCCGGCGCCCGCCCGGGACTACCCCCGGCCGGTGCCCGCCCGGGAAACCTCCCGGCCAGGCGCCCACCCCGGGAATACCCCCGCTCCCCATCCCGTTGTGGCCCCGAGGGGGCCCAGGCACCCCCTACGGCATCCGTTCGCACGAGCCCTAAGGGATTCCTCCCTCAGGCCAGTCCCCGGCGGGCGACCGCCGGGGGCCGGTGGCCGGCGATCGAGGCCACCATGTCCAGCACCTGCCGGGTCTCGGCGACTTCGTGGACGCGGTAGACCTGGGCGCCCAGCCAGGCCGAGACGGCGGTGGTCGCGAGGGTGCCGAGTACCCGGTCCTTGACCGGCCTGTCGAGCGTCTCGCCGACGAAGTCCTTGTTGGACAGCGAGACCAGCACCGGCCAGGTCGTCTGCGTCATCTCGCCCAGCCGCCGGGTCGCCTCCAGGCTGTGCCGGGTGTTCTTGCCGAAGTCGTGCCCCGGATCGATCATGATCGCGTCCCGTCGGACGCCCAACTCCACGGCGCGCTCGGCCAGTCCGAGCGTCACCCGCAGGATGTCCGCCATCACGTCGTCGTAGGTCACCCGGTGCGGCCGGGTCCGTGGCTCGGCGCCGCCCGCGTGGGTGCACACCAGGCCGACGTCATAGCGCGCGGCAACCTCGGCGAGCCGTGGATCGACGCCGCCCCAGGCGTCGTTGAGCAGATCCGCGCCGGCCTCGCACACCGCCTCGCCGACCTCGTGCCGCCAGGTGTCGACGCTGATCACCACATCGGGGAAGCGCTTGCGGACCTCGGCGACGAACCCGACGGTGCGGCGGGCCTCCTCCTCGGCGCTCACCTCCTCGCCGGGACCGGCCTTGACGCCGCCGATGTCGATGATCGCGGCACCGTCGGCCACGGCCTGTTCCACCCGGGCGAGCGCGGGCTCGTCACGGAACGTGGCGCCCTGGTCGTAGAACGAGTCCGGCGTCCTGTTGACGATCGCCATGATCACCGGCTCGTGCGCGCCGAACTCGCGATTCCCCAGCCGCAGCATTCCCTGACTCCCTCTCCGTGGTCCGGGAGCGACCCTAACTGTCACACCCGCATGGCACGATCAGTGCAGGCACATAGTCCGGGGAGTTGGTCGTGTTCTGGTTCTTGCTGATCGCGATGGTCGTGGTGGTGGCCGCGGTCACGCTCGTGGTCGTCGGTGGCGGTGACGGCGGTGGGCTGCGGGATGCCGAGCCGGACCGGCTGCACGACCCGCTGCCGGAGGACCGCCCGGTGGCCCGCGCCGATGTGGACGCCGTCCGCCTTCCGGTCACCGTCCGTGGCTATCGCATGACCGACGTCGACGACGTCCTGGACCGGCTGGGCGCCGAACTCGCCGAGCGGGACGCCCGGATCGCCGAGCTGGAGGCCGCGCTGGCCGGGGCGCATGCCTCCGCCATGGGCGGCCCGGGGCTGATACAGGACGGCCCGCCGGTGCTCGGGCCGGTGCCGGAGGCGGGGCCCGGCGACCAGAAATCCGCGAACGCACCCGAAGCGCCCGGACAGCGGCCGGACGACGAGGAGCGGGCATGAGCGGCGTGGTGAGGGAACCGGACGGCATCCCGCGCTGCCCGTGGGGGCTGGAGTCGGCGCAGATGGCCGACTACCGCGCCTACCACGACACCGAATGGGGCCTGCCGGTCCATGGCGACGACGCCCTCTTCGAGCGGATGAGCCTGGAGGCGTTCCAGTCCGGGCTCTCCTGGATCACGATCCTGCGCCGCCGCCCCGGCTTCCGCGCCGCGTTCGCCGGCTTCCGCATCGCGAAGGTCGCGCGGTTCACGGACGCGGACGCCGAGCGGCTGCTCACCGACCCCGGCATCATCCGCAACCGCGCCAAGATCGCCGCGACGATCAACAACGCCAAGGTCGCCGCCGAGCTGGCCCCCGGCGAGCTCGACGACCTGATCTGGTCCTTCGCCCCCGCCCGGGCGGGCCGGCCGGTGCCGCGCACCGTCGACGATCTCCAGCCGACGACCCCGGAGTCCACGGCGCTCGCCAAGGACCTCAAGAAGCGCGGCTTCCGCTTCGTCGGCCCGACTACCGCCTACGCGATGATGCAGGCCTGCGGTCTGGTCAACGACCATCTGGCGGAGTGCCACGTCCGGGCGGCCGTGGAGGCGGCGGCCGGCTGACCCGGCCGGCGGGGCCGGGCCCAGGGCGGGTCAGCGGCCCAGGAAGACCGGCTTCTCCTTCTTCACGAACGCCTCGACCGCGATCCGGTGGTCCTCCGACGCCCCTGCCCGGCCCTGTAGTTCGTCCTCCTTGCCGAGGGTCTCGACGAGCGAGTGCCCCGCCCCGTAGGCCAGCGACTCCTTGAGCGCGGCATACGCGGCGGTCGGGCCCTGGGCCAGCCGGCGGGCGACGGCCGCGGCTTCCCCGGCCAGTTCCTCGGCCGGCACCACCTTGTTGGCGATCCCCAGCTCGTACGCCTCCTGGGCACCGACGTTGCGCGGGAAGAGCAGCAGGTCGGCGGCCCGGCCCTGGCCGATCAGCCGCGGCAGGGTCCAGGACATCCCGGAGTCGGCGGTCAGCGCGACCCCTGCGAAGGAGGTGTTGAAGGAGGCCGAGTCGGCGACCACGCGGTAGTCGGCGGCCATCGCGAAGCCCGCGCCGGCGCCCGCGGCGACCCCGTTGACACCCGCCACCACGGGCTTGGGCATCTCGGTCAGCGCCGTCACGATGGGGTTGTAGTGCTCACGCACGGTGTTCATGGTCTTCCCGGAGCCGGTGGCCCGGTCCTCGGCCAGCAGGCCGATGTGCTCCTTGAGGTCCTGCCCGACGCAGAAGGCGCGCCCGGTGGCGGTCAGCAGCACGGCCCGCACGGCGGAGTCGGCGGCGGCCTCCTGGAGCGTGTCCCGCAGCAGGACCTTCGCCTCGATGTTCAGCGCGTTCATCGCGTCGGGGCGGTTGAGCGTGATCGTCGCGAGTCCGTCGGTCACGTCATAGAGCACGGTGTCGGCCATAGTGGGAGTCCCCTCCGTCGCGGCTCGGACTGCTCGGCAGCGGCAGTCAGCGCTCAGGATGCCGGAGATCATCGGGCATCGGCATGTGACGTACATCAAAGATTGCGGGCGCGCCGGGGGGCGGCGGGTGGAGAAGTATTGCAGCCGCCTCTCCGAATTGAGGGGGTTTGCGGGAGCGCGTTGCCGAAGGGATGCAGCCCGATGTTGGTCATCGGGTCGTTCGATGCGGGATAATGGCCTGGAAGCAATGTGTTCGATGCCGGTGACACGTGCCTATTCGGGCCGTCGGCTGAGATGAGCTGGTTTCAGGAAGGGGAACGAGCATGGCGGCCATGAAGCCGCGGACGGGCGACGGCCCGCTCGAGGTGACCAAGGAGGGGCGGGGCATCGTCATGCGTGTTCCGCTCGAAGGCGGCGGGCGGCTCGTCGTCGAGCTGACCCCCGACGAAGCCAAGGCCCTGGGTGAGGCCCTGGACAAGGTCACCGTCTGACAAGGGCGGCGCAACCGGCGGTTTCCCGGGGCTGGCCCCGGTATCCCCAGCCGAATTACCCCGGCCCCGGCACGTGGCGCGCAGTGAAGGCGCGCCGCGTGCCGGGGCCGTTTCGTACGTCCCCCGCCGGGTGGTCAACCGCGCTTGACCGCGCAGAGCAGTCCGTCACCGACCGGCAACAGGGACGGTACGAGGGTCGTGCTCTCCCTTACGGCCCGCAGCAGTTCCCGCAGCCGCAGCACCTCTGCGGGCTGTACCGCCGAATCGACCGTACGGCCGTCCGCGAAGACGCCCTCGAAGCAGACCAGGCCGCCGGGGCGCAGCAGCCGCAACGATTCAGCGAGGTACTCCAAGCACTCCATCAGGTCGCCGTCGCAGTACACGAGGTCGTATCCGCCGTCCGCGAGCCGGGGCAGTACGTCCAGGGCGCGGCCGGGGATGAAGCGGGCGCGGTTGCCGGCGAAGCCCGCGGCACGGAACGCCTGCTTGGCGAACGCCTGCCGCTCGGGTTCGAGGTCCACGGTGGTCAGTACCCCGTCGGGCCGCATGCCGTGCAGGAGGTAGATGCCCGACACGCCCGTGCCGGTGCCGATCTCGGCGACCGCCTTGGCGTCCACGGCGGCGGCGAGCAGACGGAGGGCCGAGCCGGTGCCGGTGGTCACCGTGCGGATACCGGCTTCCCGTGCGCGGTCACGGGACCAGTGCAGGGCGGCCTCGGCGCTGTCGTCGATGGTCCCGGCGCCGTACGCCTCGGCGAATGCCAAGCTCGTCTGCCGGTTGCCGGTAATGGCCCTCTCCTGTCCCCGTAGTTGACGCAACCGTGACTGTATCCGCTGCGTGCGGGAACCCGCAGATGGGACTGGACGTTAGGGAGGGGTAGCGGGGTGACGGGGGGAGGCACGGTGACGACCGCGCGAGACGCGAACCAGGACGAGAAGCAGGACCAAATGCAGGTCAAAACTGCTTATCCGGAGCTAACGGGCGAGGTGGATATGGTAGGGGCTCTACTGGACACCACCAGAGCCACCAGGGGAGGTGCGGCTGCGGCGGGTGACCGAGGGGTGCTGAGGCGCTTGAAGAGGTCGTTCGCCGAGCCGAAATCCGTGACAAACACTGCTGACCGTTTCCGCCCCCATGGCCCGAAGGGCATGGGAGGGGCCTCCACCGCCGACTCCGCGACCACCGCGACCTTTGCCGCAGACGCGGATGCGCAGGCGTGGACTCCGCCCAGCTGGGAGGAGATCGTCAGCACCCACAGTGCACGGGTCTACCGCCTCGCCTATCGCCTCACCGGCAATCAACACGACGCCGAGGACCTCACCCAGGAGGTGTTCGTCCGCGTCTTCCGTTCGCTGTCGACGTACACCCCCGGCACGTTCGAGGGCTGGCTGCACCGCATCACGACCAACCTCTTCCTGGACATGGTCCGGCGCCGCCAGCGTATTCGCTTCGACGCGCTCGGTGACGACGCGGCCGAGCGGCTGCCCAGCCGTGAGCCCTCCCCGCAGCAGCACTTCAACGACACCCATTTCGACGCCGATGTGCAGCAGGCGCTGGACACCCTGGCGCCCGAATTCCGCGCCGCGGTCGTGCTGTGCGACATCGAGGGCCTGTCCTACGAGGAGATCGCCGCGACCCTCGGCGTCAAGCTGGGCACGGTCCGCAGCCGGATCCACCGTGGCCGCTCCCATCTGCGCAAGTCCCTCAAGCACCGGGCCCCGGCCACCCGCGCCGAAGAGCGCGAGCAGCGACGCTCGCTGGCCGTGGTGCCCTCGCAGGAGGTCGGAATCGCGTGAGCGGCAACGGCGGTCCGTCCCCCGCCGAGCAGCATCTCGGCGACCGCCTTGCGGCCCTGGTCGACGGCGAGTTGGGGCATGACGCGCGCGAGCGGGTGCTCGCGCATCTTGCGACCTGCGGCAAATGCAAGGCGGAGGCCGATGCCCAGCGTCGGCTGAAAAACGTCTTCGCCCAGGCGGCACCCCCCGGGCCGTCCGAGGGCCTGCTGGCACGTCTCCAGCAGTTGCCCGGCGGCGACCCCGAGGGTCCCGGCAGCCGGCTCGGCAACGGCGCCCTCGGACGCGGTGACTTCGCCAGAGGCGGCGGCGCGTTCCGCTATGTCCCCTCCGACGGTCACTCCGGCCACGCCATGGCGGCGCTTCCCACCCCCTCGCGCGGCCGCGGCTTCCGGGTCCATGAGATGGACCGTCCCGCACAGCGGCGGCGGTTCGCCTTCGCGGCGGCCGGTGCGGTCTCCCTCGCGGCCTTCGCGCTGGGCGGCGCCCTCCCGCTGGAAGCGGCCGTCGACCTGCCCGGCGGACGCGTCGACAGCGGTGGCACGACCGTCACCCCGCTCAGCGTCAGCCCGGCCGCCGACAGCGGTTCCCTGCTCCGTGGCGCGGAGTTCGCCGCCAAGAACTCCGCCGGCCGGCAGCCGTCCGGCGGCCCGACCCTGGCCCCGGCCCCCAGTGCCATGGCTCTCTACGGCCCCGGTGCGGCACCCCCAGCCCCCTATGCGTCGGCGCCGGCACCGCCCTCCGCGCCGGCCGGTCGCTTCGGCCTCTCCCCGCTGATAGCCGGGAGCGGTCCGGCGTCGCCGTATCACCTCGCGCCCCTGGCCATCGCCACCGGCAACTCCCCGGTGCGGAAGAACCCGCCGGCGCTCCCACCCCTGGAGCCCAAGCGTCCGCTGATCGGCTCCGCGGCCGCGGCGGGTCCCTCCGCCGGGAGCGGAGCCTCCGCCCGGCGCTGACCGTCCCCTGCGCGGCCCCACACGGAACTGGTTGAATCGCTGTGGGGCGGCGCACCCCTGACCGGGCGCGTCCGCGAGGTGGTGGCCCGCGCACGACGCGGGCGAACTCTGGGGAGAGCATGGACGACGGTAAGGCCGCCGGGTCGAAGCTGAAGTGGTGGAGCCGTCCGGGGAGCAGCACGGGCACGGAACCGTCCGCCGAGGCCGGCCCGCAGACGCTGCCGCCCGCCGGTAACTCGTCGGACGGAACGCGGACCGAGGGCTCCGGCACGTCCGCCGTGCACCACAGCGGCGAGGACTGGGTGGTGCGTCCGCCCGAGCCTCGGAACGGCGCGGTGGCGCCCGGAGCTGCCGAGACGGCCGAAGTGGCCGGGCCCGCCGATGAGTTGGCGGTGGCGTCGGGCGCGACAGCCGGGGCCGGTCCGGATCAGGAGACCGCCGCGGCCGTGGACGGCGCGGCCGGCGGTGCGCGGCCGGACCCGGGGACCGTGACGCTCGGGCGGGTGCCTGAGGATGCACGGGGCGCGGCGGCTCCGGCTGCCGGGACCGCCCCGACGACTGTGCCGCCGGGGCAGGGGCGTGAGGACGTACGGGACGAAACGGCTTCACCTGCCCGGACCCCGGACGGCGCGGACACGACGGCCACGACGGTCATAGCGGCCGCACCCGCCGCCGCGCCCACGACGGCCACCCCGCCCACCCCCGCCCCCGAAGCCACTCCGATACCGCCCGAGGCACCCGCACCGCCCGAGGCCCCGGCCGCCGCGCGCCGACAGCCCCTGCACGCCGAGGACCCGTACGGCACCCCTCCCTACGGCGGTCCCGGGCCCTGGGCGCCCGCGCCGCCCGTGCAGCGGCCGATGGCGACCCCCGCACAGGGCACGGTGCTTCCGCCGCAGGCCGGGCCGCTGCCCCCGTACGGCGCCCCGGCCGCCCCGCAGACCGCCATGCCCGCCGCGGCCTACCCGGGCCCGCCGCAGTCACCCGCGCCCGCGGCGCCGTCCGGCACGACCGGTGAGGAGCGCTCGTCGCTCGCACCGGGCGCCGAGCAGCCGCACCCGGCCGGGGCGGCGGACGCCGCACACCCCCAGCCCGCCGCCGACCCGGCTGTACCCCAGCGGCCGGGTCTCCAGAAGACCGGCACCCCGCAGCCCGCCCCCGCCGGGCCCGACGCCGACCCCGGGGTCACCGGCTCACCGAGCGCCTCCATGGCTGCCGCGACCGGGCCGGCCGCCGGGACCGACGCGCCGCAGGAGGGCACGGACGGCGCCTTCATCCCCCACCCCGGCGATGGCGGCCCCCGCCCGGCCTCGGCGACCGCGGCCTACGGATCAGGCCCGCAGCCCGGCACCACCGGACCCGGCGGCCCCCATCCGGCCTCGCCACCCGCGCCCCACGCTCCCGGCCCGCACCCCGGCCCCAGTGACCACGGCCCGGCCCCCACCTCCGGCCACGCCCACCTCCCCGGCCAGGCCCCCACCTCCCACCCCACGCCCGCCGCCTCCCCAGGCGCCTGGCACCAGTACGACCCCTGGAGCGCGCCGTTGCAGGGCGGGCCCATGGCGTCGCAGGGCGGCCGGCGACGCCGGCGGGGACCGCTGGTCGCTGGAGCGGTGGCGCTCGCCCTGCTCGCGGGGGGTGTCGGGGGGTGCATCGGTGCGTATGTCGAGCGCTACGGCGGGCTCAGCGATATCAAGCTGTCGCAGTCCGAGGCCGATGAGGGGGGCCGTAAGCCCGACAGCGTCGCCGGGATCGCGCAGCGTGCGCTGCCGGGGGTGGTCACCCTCCACGTGCGGGGCAGTGCCGAGCAGGGGACCGGGACCGGCTTCGTCCTCGATCACCAGGGGCACATCCTCACCAACAACCATGTGGTCGAACCGGCCGGCAGCGACGGCGAGATCTCGGTGACCTTCAGCGGCGGCCAGACGGCCAAGGCCAAGGTCGTCGGCCGGGACGGTGGCTACGACCTCGCCGTCGTCCAGGTGGAGGGCGTCGCGGGGCTCCGCCCGCTCACCCTCGGCAACTCCGACTCGGTACGGGTCGGCGACCCGGTGGTGGCGATCGGCGCCCCGTTCGACCTCGCCAACACCGTCACGTCCGGGATCATCAGCGCCAAGCAGCGCCCGATCACCGCGGGCGGCCAGAAGGGCGACGGCAGCGATGTGTCGTATGTGGACGCCCTTCAGACCGATGCCCCCATCAACCCGGGCAACTCCGGCGGTCCGCTGGTGGACGCCAAGGCGCGGGTGATCGGCATCAACAGCGCCATCCGCGCGGCCGACAGCGGCGGCGGCCCGGACGGCGACAGCCAGGGCCAGGGCGGCAGCATAGGGCTGGGCTTCGCCATACCCATCAACCAGGCCAAGCGGGTGGCCGAGGAGCTGATCAACACCGGCCGGGCGACACACCCGGTGATCGGCGTCACGCTGGAGATGGAGTACGCGGGCGACGGGGCGCGGGTCAGTGAGCGCAGCAAGGACGGCCGGCAGCCGGTCCTCCCGGGCGGCCCCGGCGCCAAGGCCGGGATCAAGGCCGGCGATGTGATCACCAAGGTCGACGGCGCCCCCGTGCACAGCGGCGAGGAGCTGATCGTCAAGATCCGCAGCCACCGGCCCGGCGACACGCTGGTGCTGACCCTCCAAAGGGGCGGCAAGGAGCGGTCCGTCCGGCTCAGCCTGGGATCCTCCAGCACGGGCTGATCGTTTGCACGGTGTTGGTACGGGCGACTCCCGCCCGACGTGCGGGGCCAGGTACCGTGATAGGCGGCCTGGCCCCTAGGCCACCGAAGGCCGCGGATAACCCAAGGAGCTGCAAGGTGTTCTTCGACATAGGACCCCTCGAGCTGGTGGCGCTCGTGATCCTTGCCGTGCTCATCTTCGGTCCGGACAAGCTCCCCAAGGTCATCCAGGACGTCATGTCCTTCGTCCGCAAGGTCCGGGCGTTCTCGGACAGCGCCAAGGAAGACATCCGCAGCGAGCTGGGGCCGGAGTTCAAGGACTTCGAGTTCGAGGACCTCAAGCCCAAGAACTTCGTGCGCAAGCACGTCCTGGAGAAGGACGAGTACGGCCTCAAGGACCTTCAGGAGATCCGTAACGGCTTCGACCTGAAGAAGGAGATGGCCGAGGTCACCGACGCCGTCCACGGCCACGACAGCGCCTCCTCCGCCACGCCCTCGAACGGCTCCGGTCCGAGCCTGTCCAAGGAGTCCCCGGCCGCCTCCGCCGGGCGCCCCGACATGGTCAAGAGGACCGCTCAGCCGGACGAGCGTCCGCCGTTCGACGCCGACGCCACCTGACACACACCGGTATGACTGTCTGTGTGGAAGCCTATGGCTATGCTCCGGGTGTCCGGGGTTCGGTCGCCTGAGGGGGGCGGGCCGCCCACGACGCAGGGCAACAAGGAGGCTCCGCGCAGATGGAGACGACCAGTCCGTCAGCGACACAAGAGGCGGCCGCCGGCGTCGGCCGGAAGGTCGACGGTTATCTGCTGGCCGCGTTCCCGTGGTACGGCCTCGACGAGGCATTCACCGGTCCGCGCTGGCTGATGCAGGTCGGCGCGGCCGCGGACGGCACCGTCGAGCACGGCGCCACCGGGCACGGTGAGGAGCCCACCATCAAGGTGGAACCGCCGCAGGACGAGCGGTTCGCGGTCGTGGTGACGGTCGCCAGCCGCCCCGTGCGGCGCAGCGGTGACGGCACCGGCGTCCTGGAGGCGACCTCGGTCTCGACGGCCGCCTGGCTCGCCGGGTCGGGGCTGCTCGCGCAGACCTGGCCGACCCAGATGGACCGGACACTGCGCCAGGACTGGCTGGACCAGCAGACGATGCTCGCCTGGGAGCTGGCCGACGATCTCGGTGGCGGCAGCTGGAGCGAGCTGATGCTGCCGGTGGACGGGGTGCCCACCTCGTTCGCCTACCGCGAGTCCGAGTACGGCTGGGTGCTGGCCGGTTCGGCGAGTGAGGGCCCCGAGGCGGTCCACATCGGCGCCTACGGGCGCGGGATGAGTGCGTACGGCCTGGGCTTCTCGGTGATCAAGGACCTGGCCGCGTACGAGGGCTGAGCCGGGACGCACGCCGGACGGCACCGGGGGCCCGGACGGCCGGGCGCCACAGCAAAAGGGGCGGACCCGTAAGGGCCCGCCCCTTTCCACATCAGCCGGGAGGCGCGGCGTCCCGTGCGGCCGCCGCGCCTCCCGCCGTCTCAGAACTTGTTGCGCGGGGTGATCCCCAGCGACATACCGGACAGGCCCCGCTGGCGGCCGCCCAGCTTGCCCGCGATGGTGCGGATCGCCGAGCCGGCGGGGGAGTCGGGGTCGGTCAGCACGACCGGCTTGCCCTCGTCGCCGCCCTCGCGCAGCCGGACATCGATCGGGATGGCACCGAGCACCGGCACCTGCGTGCCGGTCGTCTTCGTCAGGCCCTCGGCGACCCGCTCGCCGCCGCCGGTGCCGAAGACATCGACCATCTCGTCGCAGTGCGGGCAGGGCAGCCCGGACATGTTCTCGACCACGCCGACGATCTTCTGGTGGGTCTGCACGGCGATCGAACCGGCCCGCTCGGCGACCTCGGCGGCGGCCTGCTGCGGGGTGGTGACGACGAGGATCTCGGCGTTCGGGACGAGCTGGGCCACCGAGATGGCGATGTCGCCGGTGCCCGGGGGCAGGTCCAGCAGCAGCACGTCCAGGTCGCCCCAGTAGACGTCGGCGAGGAACTGCTGGAGGGCGCGGTGCAGCATCGGGCCGCGCCACACGACGGGGGCGTTGCCCGGGGTGAACATGCCGATCGAGATGACCTTCACGCCGTTCGCCGACGGCGGCATGATCATGTTCTCGACCTGGGTGGGCTTGCCGTCGGCACCGAGCATCCGGGGCACCGAGTGGCCGTAGATGTCGGCGTCCACGACACCGACCTTCAGGCCGTCGGCCGCCATCGCCGCGGCGAGGTTGACCGTCACCGACGACTTGCCGACGCCGCCCTTGCCGGAGGCGACCGCGTAGACCCGGGTCAGCGAACCGGGCTGGGCGAACGGCACCTCACGCTCGGCGGTGCCGCCGCGCAGCGAGGCCGCCAGTTCCTTGCGCTGCTCGTCGCTCATCACGTCCAGCTCGACGGCGACGGAGGTGACGCCCTCGACCCGCTCGACGGCCTCGCGCACATTGCTGGTGATCGTCTCGCGCATCGGGCAGCCGGAGACGGTCAGATAGACCACGACCGCCACCGCGCCGTCCGCCGCGATGTCCACCGATTTGACCATCCCCAGTTCGGTGATGGGGCGGTGGATCTCGGGGTCGTTCACCGTCGCGAGCGCTTCGCGGACCGCGTCCTCGCTCGGGGTGGCGCCATGGGGCGTGTCGGTAGCCATGACCCGATGGTACGGCTCATGAGGCGGCCTCCGGAAAGGCTGTCAGCGGTCGCGTTCGTCACTCTCCGCGTCAGCCGGCTCCCGCAGCTCCAAGTCCCTGAGCGTGTCCTGGAGCTCGGAGCGGATCCAGTCGCGGGTGGCGACCTCGCCCAGCCCGAGCCGCAGCGCCGCGATCTCCCGGGTCAGATACTCGGTGTCGGCGATGGAGCGCTCGTTCTGCTTGCGGTCCTGCTCGTGGGTGACCCGGTCGCGGTCGTCCTGCCGGTTCTGCGCCAGCAGGATCAGCGGCGCGGCGTACGACGCCTGGAGCGACAGCGCCAGCGTCAGAAAGATGAAGGGGTACTGGTCGAACCGCAGCCAGCTGGGCGCGGTGGTGTTCCAGATGACCCACACGATGATGGTGAAGGTCATCCAGACGATGAAGCGGCCGGTCCCCAGGAAGCGGGCGATCTTCTCCGAGAGCCGCCCGAAGGCCTCCGGGTCGTACTCGGGCAGGAACGTACGGCGCGGGGCGCGCGGCTGGTCGAGGCGCACGCGCGGCCGGTCCACGGCGCCCCGGCGCAGCGCGGAGGCGCCGTTCGCCCGCGACCGTTCCCTGCCGCCGTCCCGCTCCTCAGCGCCCATGCGCGGCCTTCCCGAGGCGGCCGTTGCCGGTCAGTCCGGCCGTCGCCGAGCCGTGCAGACCGTCTTCCCGCCAGTCGTCCGGCAGCAGATGGTCCAGCACGTCATCGACGGTGACCGCGCCCAGCAGGGCCCCGCTCTCGTCCACGACCGGCGCGGCGACCATGTTGTACGCGGCCAGATAGCTGGTCACCTCCGGCAGCGGGGTGTCCGGCGGCAGGGCCGGCAGATCGGTGTCGGCGATCGAGCTGACCAGGGTGAACGGCGGGTCGCGCAGCAGCCGTTGGAAGTGCACCAGGCCCAGGTACTTGCCGGTGGGGGTCTCGTCCGGGGGCCGGCAGACATAGACCTGGGCGGCCAGGGCGGGGGACAGGTCCGGGTCGCGGACCCGGGCCAGCGCGTCCGCGACGGTGGCGTCCGGCCGCAGCACGATCGGCTCGGTGGTCATCAGCCCGCCCGCGGTCCGTTCCTCGTACGACATCAGCCGCCGGACATCCGCGGCCTCCTCCGGCCGCATCAGCGCCAGCAGCCGTTCCTTCTCCTCCTCCGGCAGCTCGGAGAGCAGATCGGCGGCGTCGTCCGGGTCCATCGCCTCCAGGACGTCGGCGGCCCGCTCGTCCTTGAGCTTGCCGAGGATCTCCACCTGGTCGTCCTCCGGCAGCTCCTCCAGGACGTCGGCGAGCCGGTCGTCGTCGAGTGCCGCGGCGACCTCGGCACGCCGCTTGGCGGAGAGATGGTGCAGCACCCCGGCCAGGTCGGCGGGCCGCAGCTGCTCGAAGGTGGCGAGCAGGCTCTCCGCGCCCTGTCCGTGCTCCTCCAGCGAGAAGCCGGTCACCGCCGACCACTCCACGGTCAGCGCCTCGCCCTTGCGGCGCAGCGCCCCGCCCTTCCCCTTACGGACGAAGACCTTCTCGATCTCCCAGTCGCGGCGGGCCGGCAGCTGGGTGATGCCGACGTCGAGGACGGTGACCTCCTCACCGGTCTCCACCAGCCGCACCCGCCGGTCGAGCAGCTCGCCGAGCACCAGCGTCTCGGTCGCCCGCTGTTCGAAGCGCCGCATGTTGACCACGCCGGTGATGACGATCTGGCCGGAGTCCACCCCGGTCACCCGCGTCATGGGGACGAAGATCCGGCGCCGGCTGATCACCTCGACGACCACGCCGAGCAGCCGCGGCGGACGGTCGCCGACCCGGAGCAGCGCGACGAGGTCCCGCAGCCGGCCGACCTGGTCGCCGTTGGGGTCGAAGACGGCGCTGCCGGCGAGGTGGGAGACGAAGACCCGAGGCGTCACGACTGCCATGCAGAGCGCCGCCCTTCTCCCGTTCAGCCCGAAATAAGGCATCAATCCGGGTTCAGGCTAACGCGCCCGGCTCCGCGCCGCCCCGGGGAAAGAGGCCGTAGGGTGACCGCCACGCACCCCGCCGACGACCCGGCGCGGCCCAGGTACGCTGCCGTACTGCTGCCGAGATCACCCGCATCAGGAGGCCGAGCCGACGTGAGCGCAATCCCCCCGGGGTCCGGCCCCCGACACCTGCCCGGAACCCGTCGTACGGGACGGGCTGCGCTCGTGGGGGCGGCCTGCGCGGCACTGGCCGTGGCGCTGACCGGCTGCGGCGGGGAGGCCGATCCGGACGCCGGCACCAACGGCATGGGAAAGCTGCCCGCCGCGAAGGTCGAGGCCAAGGCGCGGGCCGCGGCCCAGCGCGCCGAGACGGTGCACCTCTCCGGCAATGTCGTCAGCCAGGGCCGCACCTACAAGCTCGACATGAGCCTGGCGAAGGACGGCGCCAAGGGCGAGCTGACCACCAAGGCGGCCGCCTTCCAGCTGCTGCGGGTCGGTGAGTCCCTCTATCTGAAGGCCGACGCGGCCTTCTGGGCCGGTGAGAAGAGCGGCAGGTCGGGCACGCCCGACCAGGCGGCGGCGCAGAAGCTCGGCGGCAAATACGTCAAGGTGCCCGCCAAGGACCCGGTCTACAAGCGCTTCAGCGGCTTCACCGACAAGGACACCCTGCTCGCCGGTCTGCTCGGCCTGCACGGCAAGCTGACCGCCGGCGACCGCGGTGAGCTCGACGGGGTCCGCACCCTCCGGCTCACCGGCGGCGCGGGCTCCGGCGGCACCCTCGATGTCTCGCTGGAGGGCACGCCCTACCCGCTGCGGCTGCACCGGGCCGGCGGCGCGGGCGTGGTGCGGATGGCTGACTGGGGCAAGAGCGTGGACCTCAAGGCCCCGGACAAGGACCAGGTCGTGGACTACGGCACCCGGATCTCCGGCGGGGACCGCTAGAGCCTCTCCGCAAGTCCTGCCTGCCTCACCCCGCCCGCACCGGATCACGCCCGGCCGGCGGGCGGCACGGGCCCCTGACGGCCGCCCGGGGTTCAGCCCTTGCGCCCCCGCCGCAGCAGCTTCGGCAGCGCGGCCGGGACGGGGCGGCGGGTGATCGCGGGGCTCGCCAGTGGCGGCACGGCGTGCGACTCCGCCGGCATCTGTCCGGGGCGCTGGGTGGTCTCCCCGGTCGGCTCCAGCCGCAGCACCCGGCACTCGCGCGCCCAGCGCTCCGTGAGGGTGTCAGCGTCCGGCGCGTTCAGCCGCTTGCCCTTGAGCTCGTCGACCGCGGCCCGCCAGGCCTCGCTCTCCGGCGCCAGCTCGACGACCCGGGCCTGCCAGGCGACCAGCCGGCCGCCCTTGTCCTTGCTGCGGACGGTGACCGTCGCCGTCCCGCCGTCGGCCAGCCCGAGGTCGGCCAGCGGCTGCTCGCCGGGGCCGTCCCCGATGAGGCAGGCGGCTCCGTCGAGCCACAGATGCCACAGCGCACGGGACGGGCCGGCCGCCCCCCGTACCCAGATGAGGCCGGACTTCTTCGTGGCCTCTTCGATGAGCGCCCGATCGTGCAGGGCCTGCGACACGGTCTCCGTCATACGGCTCAGCCTAATCGCCCCTGCCTCGGGCGACCGGGGCCGCCCAGGCGCTGAGATGCGCGGACGGGCGGGCGGCACCGGCGGGCGACGCCGGGCGGGGGCCCGGCGCCGGGCTCACAGCCACCCGTTGCGCTTGAACCCGCGGTGGATGCCGACACAGATCGCGGCCGTCACCAGCAGCACCGCGGGGTAGCCGTACTCCCAGTGCGTCTCCGGCATGTAGTCGAAGTTCATGCCGTAGATCCCGGCGATCATCGTCGGTACGGCGAAGATCGCCGCCCATGCCGTGATCTTGCGCATGTCCTCGTTCTGCGCGACGGCGGCCTGCGCGAGGTTGGCCTGAAGGATGGAGTTGAGCAGATCGTCGAAAGACAGCACCTGCTCGTTGACCCGCGCCAAGTGGTCGGCGACATCCCGGAAGTACTTCTGGATGTCGGAGTCCACCAGCCGCATCGGACGCTCGCTCAGCAACTGCATCGGCCGCAGCAGCGGCGACACCGCCCGCTTGAACTCCAGTACCTCACGCTTGAGTTGGTAGATCCGCCCGGCGTCGCCGCCCTTCGGGGAGCCCTTGCCGTTGGTGCCGGAGCTGAAGACATCGATCTCCACCTCGTCGATGTCGTCCTGCACCGCGCCGGCCACCGCCATATAGCCGTCGACGACCTGGTCGGCGATGGCGTGCAGCACCGCGGACGGCCCCTTGGCCAGCAGCTCCGGGTCGTCCTGGAGCCGGTGCCGCAGCGCGCGCAGTGAGCCCTGGCCGCCGTGCCGCACGGTCACGATGAAGTCCCGGCCGGTGAAGCACATCACCTCGCCGGTCTCCACGACCTCGCTGGTCGCGGTCAGCTCGGTGTGCTCGACGTAGTGGACCGTCTTGAAGACGGTGAACAGGGTCTCGTCGTAACGCTCCAGCTTGGGCCGCTGGTGGGCGTGCACGGCGTCCTCGACGGCGAGCGGGTGCAGCCCGAACTCCTGGGCGATACCGGCGAATTCGGCCTCGGTCGGCTCATGCAGGCCGATCCAGGCGAAGCCGCCCTCACTGCGCACCCCGGCCATCGCCTCGGCCGGGGTGACGTGCTCGCTCACCCGGCGGCCCTCGCGGTAGACACCGCAGTCGACGATGGCGCTGTTCACACAGGCCGGGGCGGACTCGTAGGGGTACGGACGGTCGTCGCGACGCCGGGAGGGACGGACGGCGGCGCGCAGGTCGCGGATCATCGACATGGCAGGCTCCTTCACGGGCCGGCCGTCAGCGCGGGCGCGGGGGGCAACGCTGCCCGGAACGTGGACGTACGAGGCGTCATCGGCCGTACGTCCGCAAAGCGGGCGGCGCTCCGTGCGGGGGCACTGACGGCAGTTCGCAGAAAACACGGAACAAAGAGTCGAAGGCGCTCTTCCGGCATCTACTTCCGGCGCAAAGGTGCTTCCCTGGTTTCACCGCTGAGCGGCGGGGTACGGAAGCTCTCGGATCAGGAGATTCGCTGCGCGAGGGGGATGACGGGAGAACTATCGGTACTGCACGGTCGACTCGGATCCACCGCAGCCCCACCTCCTCCGGCCGGTCCCCGTTGGGGGACGACGTCATTCCCTGACCAGACGGCAAGGCTATCAGCCGCCTGAAGCGTTACGGTGCCGCTTTGCCCGTTCCATACGAAGAACGAGCGCGCCGCACAGCAGCACATGGAGGGGTGACGGCCGAACGGGTGGCCGGCCGTATGCTCGCGCCATGTCTGACGTTCTTGAGCTGGTCGAAGCCCGGTTGCGGACCGCCCTGGGCGAGCCGGACGCGCGCGCCGCCGTCACCTTCCTCGGGACCGACCGTATCGAGGTCCTCCGCTTCGTGGACAGCGGGGTGGTCCGTTACGCCACGCTCGGGATGTCCGCGCAGCCCATGGCCGACCCCACGACCGTAGTGGCCGATCCGCTCCGCGGTCCGCGGGCCGAACTCCTGCTGTCCGTACGGGGCGGCCTCGCCGACACCGACAAGGTGCTCCGGCCGCTCGCCGTGCTCGCCGCGTCCCCGCAGGTCGAGGGGGTGGTCGTGGCGCCCGGCGCCTCGCTGGACGTGGGGGATCCGCTGTGGCCGGGCGCGTCGTTCACCTCGGTGCTGGTCGCGGCGCCCGGTGGTCTCGTCGAGGACCTCGAACTGGACGAGCCGAGGGAGCCGGTCCGCTTTCTGCCGCTGCTGCCGATGACGCCCAATGAGGCGGCCTGGAAGCGGGTGCACGGCGCCGAGGCCCTGGAGAAGCGCTGGCTGGAGCACGGCACGGATCTGCGCGATCCGCTGCGCCCGGGCGTGCCGCTCGACTGATCCGCGCGCTGCCGGCAGCGGTACGCCCCGTCGGCCCTCCGGGAGGGAGAGCCGACGGGGCATCAGTTTGCCTGCGGGGCGGGTTGCGGCGGCCCGGTGTGCCTCACCGGGCGAAGGCGGTGATCCCGTCCTCCGTCGCGTGCTGCGGTGCCTGCTCCTCGGCTCCGATGGTCAGCGCCCGGCGCCGGACGGCGACGATGCCGGCGCCGAGCACCGCCGCTACGGCCGCGACCACGAAGGGGAGATGGATATCGGTCCACTCCTCGATCTTGGGCGCGAGGAACGGCGCGGCCGCCGCCGCGAACCAGCGCACGAAGTTGTAGCCGGCGCTCGCCACCGGGCGCGGAGCGTCCGAGACGCCCAGCGCCAGTTCGGTGAAGACGGTGTTGTTCAGGCCGATGAAGGCGCCGGCCAGGATGGTGCAGACGACGGCGGTGGTGTGGTCGCCGTAGCCCAGTACGACCAGGTCGGCGGCGAGCAGCAGCAGCGAGGCGCACAGCACCTTCAGGGAGCCGAAGCGGTGCTGGAGCCGGGGTGCCACGAGCACCGAGAAGACCGCGAGCAGCACACCCCAGGCGAAGAAGACGCCGCCCGACGCGTAGGGGGACATGTTCAGCACGAACGGGGTGAAGGCCAGCACCGTGAAGAACGCGTAGTTGTAGAAGAAGGCGGCGGTGGCGGTGGTGGCCAGCCCGCCGTGGCCGAGCGCCCTGACCGGGGCCAGGAGCGAGGTCTTGGCGGCGGGCTTCGGCTGCTCCTTGAGGAAGGCCGTGATGGCGACGAAGCCGACGGCCATCAGGACGGCGGTCCCGAAGAACGGGTAGCGCCACTTCATGTCGCCGAGGACCGCGCCCAGCAGCGGGCCGCAGGCCATCCCGAGCCCCAGCGCGGACTCGTACAGCAGGATCGCCGCGCTGCTCCCGCCGGCCGCCGCGCCCACGATGACCGCCAGCGCCGTCGAGACGAACAGGGCGTTGCCCAGGCCCCAGCCGGCCCGGAAGCCGACCAGTTCGCCGACCGACCCCGACATACCGGAGAGCGCCGCGAAGACCACCACCAGCGCCAGCCCGGCCAGCAGCGTCGTGCGGCCGCCGATGCGGCTGGAGACGAAGCCGGTGACCAGCATCGCGACCGCGGTGATCAGGAAGTAGGAGGTGAAGAGGAGCGAGACCTGGCTGTTGGTGGCGTGCAGGCCCCGGGCGATCGACGGGAGGATCGGGTCGACGAGGCCGATGCCCATGAAGGCCACGACCGAGGCGCCCGCCGTGGCCCAGACGGCCTTCGGCTGGCGGAGCAGGGAGGTGCCGCCCTCCTCGAACGGATCGTCCGCGCCGCCGTGGCCGCCGTTCTTCGTGCCGCTCATGCCGCGGTTCCCCTTCCTGTTGCCGGTTGCCCATCCCTGGTCCGCGGCGACTCGCTGACGACCCGCCGAGATCGTTGACGTTTACACACAATAAGTTAGGCGAGCTAAAGAATGCAAGCTACAACTAGCTCTTCGGCGGGGGCGGGCGGACCTCGGGGTGCGGTCAAATGCGCGCCGGCGTAAGTGATTCGGGGCACACCGGTCGGGTGATCGTCCTTGACGCGGCGGCGGGGCTGGAGGACCGTGGGTCCCTATGAGGGGCGAACCCAGTTGCCCGAAGTGCGGAGGCCGGGTAAGGGCGCCCGGTCTCTTCTCCGACACCTGGCAGTGCGCCCTGCACGGCACCGTGCATCCGCTCCAGCCGGTCGTCCCGCCGAGCGTCGAGGCGCTCGGCGTTGTCGTGCGCCGCGCCCAGGTGCCCGTATGGATGCCCTGGCCGCTCCCGGTCGGCTGGCTGTTCACCGGTGTGGCCTGCGCCGGTGACGACCGCAGCGGCGGCCGGGCGACCGCGGTGGCCTGCACGGGCCCCGGACCGCTCGGCGGTCCCGGCGAACTTCTGCTGATCGCCGAGGAACTGGGCGTCGGACTCGGCGCGCGCTACGCCGGTATCGACGGCCCCGACCCCGGTCCGCACCTCTGCGTCGACAAGCACCCGCACGGCAAGGTGCTCGCCGCCGGCCGCCCGACCCCGCTGTGGCACCTCGACGACGCGCCCCCGGACCGTGCGGTGTTCGCGGGCGAGGCGCGCGGGCTGTGGCTGTGGGCGATCGCCTGGCCCGAGCAGTCGGGGCTGATGATGTACGACGAGCTGGTGCTGACCGACCTGCGCGAGGCGGGTGCCGAGGTGGACCTGCTGCCGTGCGGGGCGCTCTCGCCGCGGATTCTGGGCTGACGGCTCACGGCTCACGGCTCACGGCTCACGGCTCACGGCTGATGGCTGACGGCTGACCGCCCGGGCGGGGCGCTGTCGCCGTCCGCCGGGGCCGGGCGCCGTCCGGCCGCCCGGTATCCTTCTGAGGTCCCCTTACGGTGTACCTGTCCCCGGTGTTTCCCCGGGCCCCGTCCCCCGTCCGTACCGCAGCAGTCTGGAGTCCGTGTCGTGCGTATCGATCTGCACACCCACTCCACGGCCTCCGACGGTACGGACACCCCCGCCGAGCTGGTGCGCAACGCCGCGGCCGCCGGGCTGGACGTCGTCGCGCTGACCGACCACGACACCGTCGGCGGCCACGCCGAGGCACGGGCGGCACTGCCCGCGGGACTGACGCTGATCACCGGCGCCGAACTCTCCTGCCGGCTCGACGGGGTGAGCCTCCATATGCTCGCCTACCTCTTCGACCCCGAGGAGCCCGAGCTCGCCCGCGAGCGCGAGCTGGTGCGGGATGACCGGGTGCCGCGGGCCCAGGGCATGGTCGCCAAGCTGCGGGACCTCGGGGTGCCCCTCACCTGGGAGCAGGTCGCCCGGATCGCCGGGGACGGCGCCGTGGGACGGCCGCATATCGCCACCGCCCTCGTCGACCTGGGCGTGGTGCCCTCCGTCTCCGACGCCTTCACCTCCGAGTGGCTCGCCAACGACGGCCGGGCGTACGTGGAGAAGCACGAACTCGATCCGTTCGACGCGATCCGGCTGGTCAAGGCCGCGGGCGGGGTCACCGTCTTCGCGCACCCGCTGGCCGTGAAGCGCGGCAGCTGCGTACCGGAGAGCGCGATAGCCGAACTCGCCGCGGCCGGTCTCGACGGCATCGAGGTCGATCACATGGACCACGACGCCCCGACCCGCGCGCGGCTGCGCGGGATGGCCGCCGAACTCGGCCTGCTGACCACCGGCTCCAGCGACTACCACGGCAGCCGTAAGACCTGTCGCCTCGGCGAATACACCACCGACCCCGAGATCTACGGCGAGATCGTGCGCCGCGCGACCGGCGCCTTCCCCGTTCCCGGCACCGGCGGCTGACCCCGCCGCGGCCGGCTGCCGCACCCACGTGCCCCGGTCCGCCGGACCGTCCCCACCGGGCCGTTTCCCGTCCGGGCGAGGCGCACGCCCCTGCCTGCCCGCCGACCCACCACCCCCTCCTTACGGGCCCGCGCCCACCGCGCCGGTCCGTGGTTCCTCCCGTACCACCTCTCGCAAGGCCTTCACCGTGTTCGACGTCGCCGTCTTCAGTACTCTGTTCGTCACCCTGTTCGTGATCATGGATCCGCCGGGCATCACCCCGATCTTCCTGGCCCTGACCTCCGGCCGGCCGGCCAAGGTGCAGCGCCGGATGGCCTGGCAGGCCGCCGCCGTCGCCTTCTGCGTCATCGCCCTCTTCGGCCTCTTCGGCCGGCAGATCCTGGGGCGGCTGCACATCTCCACGCCCGCGCTGATGATCGCGGGCGGTCTGCTGCTCCTGCTGGTCGCGCTGGACCTGCTGACCGGCAAGTCGGAGGAGCCGACCCAGACCAAGGACGTCAATGTGGCGCTGGTGCCGCTCGGCATGCCGCTGCTGGCCGGGCCCGGGGCGATCGTGTCGGTGATCCTCGCGGTGCAGCACGCCCACGGTGTCGCCGCGCAGGTCTCCGTCTGGGCCGCGATCGCGGCGATCCATGTGGTGCTGTATCTGGTGATGCGGTTCTCGCTGGTGATCATCCGCGTGATCAAGGACGGGGGAGTGGTCCTGGTCACGCGGCTGGCGGGCATGATGCTCTCCGCGCTCGCCGTGCAGCAGATCATCAACGGCGTTCTCCAGGTGATCCAGGCGGCGGCCTGACGCCGGCGCACTGCCGTGGAACGCGCGACGCCCCCGTACGGCCTGTGCGTACGGGGGCGTTCGTGCGGGTGCGGCCGATCGGCGGCCGGCTGCCGGTCCGGCGCGTTACCGGGCGGCGGAAAGGGTGTTAACGGACGGCGGTGTCGGCCGGGCGGATATAGATGCGCTGGCCGGTTGAGGCGGCCTGCTGCACGATCCGGTTGACGGAGGCGGCGTCCACGACGGTGCTGTCCACGGCGGTGCCGTCGACATCGTCCAGGCGCATGATCTCGAAGCGCATACGGCTTCTCCCTTCGTCTGATCCTCCTGCGGAGAACTCCTTGGGTCGGCGCTGCCCGGCGTCGCTGCCGGGCGCTCCATACAGGGGGAACAACCTCCCCGGTGCAATCATTCCCTACGCTAAAGAAAAATTTCGACGGTCTAAGTACGCCTGGCCGAGAACGGTTGTGCCCGCAGAGTGACCGCCCGGACAATGGGTCCGGTATGAATGACGTCCAGCCCACGGGCCCCACTGACCTCACCGCTCTCGCCGCCGGGATCGAGCGCACCAACGAGCTGCTCACCCGGGTGCTCGCCGAGGTCGCCACCACCCCGTCCACCCACGCGGCCTTCGTGGACGCGGGCTATGTCTACGCCGCCGCGGGACGGCTGGTCGCCGGCACGGAGGACCGCAAGGCCTTCGACCTGGACGCGGAAGGGCTCATCGAGGCTTTCATCGACAAGGCCCGGATGATCTTCCCGGACAGCCGGCTGCTGCGCGTGTACTGGTACGACGGTGCCCGCCGCCGGATCCACACCCAGGAGCAGCAGCGGATCGCCGAGCTGCCCGACGTGAAGGTCCGGCTCGGCAACCTCAACGCCAACAATCAGCAGAAGGGCGTCGACTCCCTGATCCGCTCGGACCTGGAGTCGCTGGCCCGGCACCGGGCGATCAGCGACGCGGTGCTGATCGGCGGCGACGAGGACCTGGTCTCCGCGGTCGAGGCGGCCCAGGGCTACGGCGCACGGGTGCACCTGTGGGGCATCGAAGCCTCCGGCGGCCGCAATCAGGCCGAGCCGCTGCTGTGGGAGGTCGACAGCACCCGCACCTTCGACCTGGAGTTCTGCAAGCCGTACATCACCCGGCGGGCCGGCGTCGAGTGCGCCGACCAGACGGTGGGCGAGGGGCCGGCGCCCAGCCGTGAGGACGTGCGCTTCGTCGGCGCGCAGGTCGCCGCCCAGTGGCTGTCGGAACGCGGCCGCGAGTGGATGGCCGGACTGCTCCCCGGCCACCCGTATCTGCCCGGCGCCGTCGACCAGGAACTGCTGACCGCCTCGGAGGCACTGCTGCGGCACTCCCTGCGCGGCCACGCCGATCTGCGCCGGGTGCTGCGCGACGGCTTCTGGGATCACGTGCAGGGGCAGTATTAGCGGCCGTTCCGGGGCGGGTCCCTTCGGTGTCCGGCCCGAGAGGGGCGGGATCAGGCCCGCGCGAGCAGCTCCGCGAGGCGGTCGAAGAAGCCCGACCAGCCCGCCTCGGCCTGGCGGTACTGCTCGGAGGTGAGATTGCCGCCGAGCTGACGGAAGGCCATCTCCGTGCGGTCCCCGAGGTCGGTCAGGGTGACCCGGACGATCTCGCCCTCGATGCCGTCCGGCGCGGTCGCGTCCTTGAGGGTGAACTCCAGCCGCTCCGGCGGCGCGACCTCACGGTAGACACCGGAGAACGGCAGCTCGCCGCCGTCCGGGGTCTGCATCACCAGGCTCCAGATCCCGCCGGGCCGGGGATCCATCGTCATCCGGTCGGCCGGCACCGGCAGCTCCCCGCCGAACCAGTACCCGAAGTGCTCCGGCCTGGTCCACGCCTCGAAGACCAGCTCACGGCGGGCGTCGAAGGTCCGGGTGAGCGCGATGCCGTGCGGGCCGCCTTCGGTATCGTCCGGTGACGCCGGATTCTCGGTCATGGGGGAGCCCTTCGTACGAAGCCGGTGCGGGCCGGGCGCCGGTGCCGGCCCGCCTCCCTCGATGCTCGCCGAACCGCCGGGCGCTGTCCTGGCGACACCGCCCGCTCGGCCCACCCGGACCGGCGGTGGCGCGGGCGGCCCGGTGGCGGCGAGGGCGGGCCCGGCCCTCAGCCCACCCCGCTCCAGAACCCCGTCAGCGCCTCGGCCGTCTTCTCCGGACGCTCGGCGTTGGGGGAGTGCTCGGCGCCCTCGATGACGGTGCGCCGGGCGGACAGCCGCTCGGCCATCGCATCCATCCACGCCACCGGCCAGGCATAGTCGACGGCGCCGGAGACGACATGGGTGGCCAGCCCCGTACGGGCCAGCTCCGCCACCCGGTCGGGCTCCTCCAGCATCTGCCGCCCGGTCGCGATCAGCTGCTCGGGGACGGTGTTCAGCCAACGACGGTGCAGGAACGCGCCGATCTCCGGCGGTGTCGCCGCGTCCGCCGCCTCCGGGGGATCCAGTTCGCGCATCGCCCGCCAGACGCTCTCCATGTCCAGCCGGCCGAGCGCGTCGATCAGCATCCGCACCCGGGCCTGCTGGGACGCCTCGATGGCCGCGGGCCCGGAGCTGAGCACGGTCAGCGAACGGAACGGGGACGCGTCCAGCAGCACCGCGGCCCGGGTGATCAGCCCGCCCAGTGAGTGCCCCAGCAGATGGACCGGCCCGCTGTCCGGCTCCCGCACGGCCCGCGCCTGCGCCAGCACATCGAGCGCCAACTCCCCTTGTGCGTAAGCCTGTTCCTCGCGCGGCCCGGGGGATTCGTGCTGGCCGCGGCCGTCCACCGCGACCGCCCGGAACCCGGCCGCGGCGAGCGGCGCCAGCAGGGCGAGGAAGTCTTCCTTGCTGCCGGTGAATCCGGGCACCAACAGGGCGGTGCCGATCGGCGCGGCCTCGGGCCGGGCGTCCTGAACGGCGAAGGAGCCGCGCTCGGTGTCGAGTCGGTACGCACGGGCGCACGGGGGCAGCGTGAGGGTGGGCGGCCTGCTCATGAGGTGAGGTTATCCGGGCCGGGCGGCAAAACGGGGCCGGGACGCCGACGACCCGGCACCCGCGCGGGGCGGGTCCGGGTCGTCGGCGTGGAGGAGGGTCAGCCCTCGGGCGTGGCCTCGGCCGCGGTGGCCTTGGCGCGGGTGCGGCGGCGCACCGGCTTGGCCTCGGCGGCCTCCGCCGCGTCCGCGGCCGGCTTGGCGGCGGCGCTCTTGCGCGTCCGCTTCGGCTTGGCCGGGGCGTCCTCGGCGGCCGGGGCGTCCGCCGTGGCCTTGGCGGCGGCGGTCTTCCGGGTGCGCTTGGGCTTGGCCGGTGCGGCCTCGGTGCCCTCGGCGGTGTCCACCGCGGCCTCGGCGGCCTTGGCGGCTGCGGTCTTACGGGTCCGCTTCGGCTTGGCGGGAGCCTCCACGGTGCCCTCGACCGCGTCGACCGTGGCCTCGGCGGCCTTGGCGGCAGCGGTCTTCCGGGTGCGCTTCGGCTTGGCCGGCGCGTCCACCACGGCGTCCGCGGCCACGGTCTCCGTCACCACTGCCGGCGCCGTCTCCACGGCGGCCTTTGCGGTGCTGCGGGTACGGCGGCGCGGCTTGGCCGGCGCCTCGACGGGCTCCGTCACGGCCGCGGTGGCCGCCGAGCGCTCCGCGGCGAGCGCCCGAGCGGCGGTCTCGACGGTCTGGAAGCTCTCGGTCTCCACCGGACGGACGACCCGGGCACGGCGGCGGCGCGGCGCGGGGGCCTCGGCCGGAGCCTCGGTCACCACGGCGGGCGCCTCGGCCACCTTGGCGGCGGACTTGGTCGCCACGGCGGGGGCCTCGGTCACCACGGCGGCGGGCTTGGTCACCTCGGCGGCGGTGGCCGCGGCCTCGGTGACCGGCGCCGTCACGGCACCGGACTGACCCGAGCGGGTACGGCGACGCCGGCGCGGCTGCCGCGGTCCGGCGGCGTCCGTGCCCTCGGAGCCCTTGGTGCCCTCGGCCTCGGCGGCGGGCGACCCGGTCGTCTGCGTCGTGGCGTCGGCCGGGCCGTCCAGCGAAGTGCCGCCACGGGTGCGGCGGCGCTGCCGCGGGGTACGGGTGCGTGCGGGGCGCTCCTCCTCGACGACGGCGCCCTTACGGGGACCACGGCCCCGGCCGCCGGTCTCGCCCAGGTCCTCGACCTCTTCCGCGGCCAGCCCGGCCCGGGTGCGCTCGGCGCGCGGCAGCACGCCCTTGGTGCCCTCGGGGATGTTCAGCTGCGCGTAGAGATGCGGCGAGGTGGAGTAGGTCTCCTCCGGCTCGTCGAACGCCAGGTCCAGCGCCTTGTTGATCAGCTTCCAGCGCGGGATGTCGTCCCAGTCGACGAGGGTGACCGCGGTGCCCTTGGCGCCCGCCCGGCCCGTACGGCCGATGCGGTGCAGGTAGGTCTTCTCGTCCTCGGGCGACTGGTAGTTGATGACATGGGTCACACCCTCGACGTCGATACCGCGGGCGGCGACGTCGGTGCAGACCAGGACATCGACCTTGCCGTTGCGGAAGGCGCGCAGGGCCTGCTCACGGGCGCCCTGGCCGAGGTCGCCGTGCACCGCGCCGGAGGCGAAGCCGCGGCGCGCGAGCTGGTCGGCGATATCGGCGGCGGTCCGCTTCGTACGGCAGAACACCATCGCCAGGCCCCGGCCCTCGGCCTGGAGGATGCGGGCGACCAACTCCGGCTTGTCCATGGAGTGCGCGCGGAAGACGTGCTGGGTGGTGTTGCGGACGGTCTGGCCCTCGTCGTCCGGCGCGGTGGCGCGGATGTGCGTGGGCTGCGACATGTAGCGGCGGGCCAGGGAGATGACCTGGCCGGGCATGGTCGCGGAGAACAGCATCGTCTGCCGCTTGGCCGGCAGCAGCTGGATGATCTTCTCGACGTCGGGCAGGAAGCCCAGGTCGAGCATCTCGTCGGCCTCGTCCAGCACCAGGCTCTTGACCTGGGAGAGGTTGAGCTTGCGCTGACCGGCGAGGTCGAGCAGCCGGCCGGGCGTGCCGACGACCACGTCGACGCCCTTCTTCAGCGCCTCGACCTGCGGCTCGTAGGCACGGCCGCCGTAAATGGCCAGGACCCGGACGTTACGCACCTTGCCGGCGGTGAGCAGGTCGTTGGTGACCTGCTGGCACAGCTCGCGGGTGGGCACGACCACCAGGGCCTGCGGAGCCTCGGTCAGCTGCTCGGGCTGTGCGCGGCCCGCCTCGACGTCCGCGGGGACCGTGACGCGCTCAAGGAGCGGCAGGCCGAAGCCCAGGGTCTTACCCGTGCCGGTCTTGGCCTGGCCGATGACGTCGTTGCCGGAGAGGGCGACGGGGAGCGTCAGCTCCTGGATGGGAAAGGGGGAGATGATGCCGACGGCTTCCAGCGCCTCGGCCGTCTCGGGGAAAATCCCGAGGTCTCGAAATGTAGACAGAATCTTGCCTCTTCTGTGAGACGCGGCGTGAGGCGGCGAAGGGGGTCGTACCGCACCTTCGTACGGGTTCGTACGGGCCGGCCTGAGGCGGCCGGTGGGGCGGGACCACTGCCAACGCTCAGGCACTCCTGCCGCGAGCGGTGTCCCTCCTGCTGTGCGTATGTCTGCTACGCGCCGCAAAAGAGGGCGGTCGGTTTGGAGCCGATCGGGCCACCGACCGGGCATCCGCTTCGTGGAACGACCCACCGATACTCGGCAGGTCCAAATACCACTGTACCCCGGATATGGCGCGCTCATCCGAAGGCTTGTATGAGTGAGGAATACATCACGGCCCGGTCCGGCGCCCGAGCGCCCGCTACGACCGTCGTTCGTACGGGGGAACGGCAGTGGCTGACCAGGGCCTTCCCCGAACCGCCGAGCGGGCTATTGTGCCGGTCATGGGAACGCCTGACAACGCCGCGGCTGACGCGCAAGAACACACCGGGATCGCCGCCCAGGACTGGGCTCAGGCATCCGCCGACCCGCAGTACCGGGCCGCCGTGATCGATCTGCTCGGCGCGCTCGCCTACGGCGAGCTGTCCGCCTTCGAGCGCCTGGCGGAGGACGCCAAGCTCGCGCCGACGATGGACGACAAGGCCGAACTGGCCAAGATGGCCTCGGCAGAGTTCCACCACTTCGAGCGGCTGCGGGAGCGGCTGGCACAGATCGAGGCGGAGCCGAACGAGGCGATGGAGCCGTTCGCCGCCGCGCTGGACGAGTTCCACCGCCAGACCGCGCCGTCGGACTGGCTGGAGGGCCTGGTCAAGGCCTATGTGGGCGACTCGATCGCCAGTGACTTCTACCGTGAGGTCGCGGCCCGCCTGGACTCCGACACCCGTGGCCTGGTGCTGGCCGTGCTGGACGACACCGGGCATGCCACGTTCGCCGTGGAGAAGGTGCGCGCGGCCATCGAGGCCGAGCCGCGGGTCGGCGGTCGGCTGGCCCTGTGGGCGCGCCGGCTGATGGGCGAGGCGCTCTCGCAGGCGCAGCGGGTGGTCGCGGACCGCGACGCGCTCTCCACGATGCTGGTGGGCGGTGTCGCCGACGGCTTCGACCTGGCCGAGGTGGGCCGGATGTTCTCGCGGATCACCGAGGCGCACACCAAGCGAATGGCGGCGCTGGGCCTCGCGGCCTGACGTCCTGCCAGGGCGCCGGGCGGTTCAGGCCGTCCGGTGCCCCTTCAGTGCCGGGGCCGGCCGCCGAAGGCGCCGGTGCGGCGGGCGCACCAGGACCGACAGCAGTGCCGCCCCCACGGCGACCGACGCGAACATCACCTGGACGGGATACCCCGGGCCGAGGATCGCGCGGGTCAGCACGGCGCCGAGCAGCGCCGCGACCGGGCCCGTCGCGAGCGTGAGGGTGCGTGAGGGGAAGCGGTCGGGCAGCCATCGCGTCGCGGACAGGGCGATGACAAAGCCGATGAGCAGGGCACCGAGCGCTTCCCAGATCATGCTGTTTTCCCTCCCGCGTGACAATGCCGATCGGACGAACAAATCGGTCGTAGGCGGTCGTACCCAGGGGGCACCGGCAGCAACCCTCCGCGCCCCGGTCCGCTGCCTGATCAGCCCAGCCGAACCGACTCGAACGGTCTGATCTGCGCAAATACGGCGCCCGGGGGCCCGGAACGGCACGCGGCCGAGCCCGGAAGCGAGACGGAAAAAGACGGCGGCCCGGAGAGGAAACTCCGGGCCGCCGTCTTTGTCACCCTGTGGGCGCCGCGGTCGGCGCCCCGTGATCAGAGCGCGCCGAAACCGACCTTGCGGGCGGTCGGCTCGCCGATCTCCACATAGGCCAGCCGGTCCGCCGGGACCAGGACCTTGCGACCGTGGTCGTCCACCAGGCTCAGCAGCTGTGACTTGCCGCCCAGCGCGTCGGACACGGCGCTCTCGACCTCTTCGGCAGACTGCCCGCTCTCCAGAATGATCTCGCGGGGCGCGTGCTGCACGCCGATCTTGACCTCCACGGCTTTTGTCCCTCCGACGGTCTGGGGGTCCCCAGCGTCAGCTGGGGCAGGATGCGCGATGATCCGCGCCGTACGCAGCACACATTAGCCCGGTACGGGGACGCACAGGACGCCATGGGCCACGCCCGCAGCGAACAGGGCCGGTGCGTGCACGGGGCCGGTGCGGGAACAGGGTCAGTGCGGCTCGCTGCCCTGGAGCGGGAAGCCGGCGATGCCCTTCCACGCGAGCGACGTCAGCAGCTGCACCGCGGTGTCCCGCGGGACCTTGCTCTCCGAGGACAGCCAGTAGCGCGCCACCACCTGGGAAACCCCGCCCAGGCCCACGGCCAGCAGCATCGACTCGTCCTGCGACAGCCCGGTGTCCTCGGCGATCACCGCGCTTATGGCCTCGGCGCACTCCAGCGACACCTTGTCCACCCGCTCACGGACCGCCGGATCATTGGTGAGGTCCGACTCGAACACCAGCCGGAAGGCGCCGCCCGGGTCCTCCACGTACGCGAAGTAGGCGTCCATCGTCGCCGCGACCCGCTGCTTGTTGTCGGTCGTCGACGCCAGCGCCGCGCGCACCGACTGGAGCAGGGACTCGCAGTGCTGGTCGAGCAGGGCGAGGTAGAGCTCCAGCTTGCCCGGGAAGTGCTGGTAGAGCACCGGCTTGCTGACGCCCGCCCGCTCGGCGATGTCGTCCATCGCGGCCGCGTGGTAGCCCTGCGCGACAAAGACTTCCTGGGCGGCGCCCAGAAGCTGGTTGCGCCGGGCTCGACGTGGCAGGCGTGTGCCCCGCGGGCGCGTCGCCTCGGTCTGCTCGATGGCGCTCACGCTGCCTCCCAGAAATCGTTCCGTATGCGGCCCGTACAAGATGGTGCACCGCGCCCGCCATCGTACTTTTGGGTAACCCGGCTGTGCGCGGTCCGGGCCCAGAATTTATGCCTGACCCCGGTACCGGAAGCCGACATAACGCCCCAGGTCATCGGTATTCGTCTTCGTTGAGCTCCACGATGCGGGCCTGTTCGGCGCGATCCGCCTCGTTCGCGGAGTCCGGGTCGACGGTGACCGGCGGCTCATCGCGGTGCGGGGTGACGTCGGCGTACTGCTCCGCCGCGTCCGCTTCCGGTGCCTCGACATCGAACTCGGTGGCGTCGCTCTCGTCCTCGAAAGTATCCGGGTCTGTCGGGTCGACGCGCATGGTGGCTCCCTTTCTCGCGTGCTCGCTTGGACGGCTGGTGCCTGACATGACAGCAGGGGCCGGGGCGGCTGCCCTCGACTACGAGCGTAGGAGAGTGGCCGCGGCAGCGCGATGCGGTGTGTGACCGCGGACACACGATCGGGGGCGTGATCGTCTCGTAACATCGACCCATGTCTTCGACCGAGTCGCCGGACACCGCGACCGCCGCCCTCCCGGTGCCCCCGGCCGGCCCCGGCCGGCGCGGCGCGGCGGAGACGGTGCACACCGTGACCCTGCCGGGCCTGACGCTGACCGTACGGGCACCCGCCGGATCGCCCGCGCCCCAGGACGGCGGCGCCAAGACCGGCACCGAACGGGACCGCGAGCCCGCGCTCTACGTCCACGGCCTCGGCGGCTCCTCACAGAACTGGTCGGACCTGATGCCGCTGCTCGCCGACCGGGTGGACGGCGAGGCGATCGACCTGCCCGGCTTCGGGCACTCCCCGCCGCCGGACGACGGCAACTACTCCGTCTCCGCGCAGGCCCGCGCGGTCATCCGCTACCTCGACGCGGCCGGGCGCGGCCCCGTCCACCTCATCGGCAACTCCATGGGCGGTGCCGCCGCCACCCGCGTCGCGGCCGTGCGCCCCGATCTCGTCCGCACCCTGACGCTGATCTCCCCGGCGCTGCCCGAGCTGCGCCCACAGCTGACGGCGGTCCCCACGGCGCTGCTCGCGGTGCCCGGCATCACCGGGCTCTTCGGCCGGCTCACCCATGACTGGACGCCCGAGCGCCGTACCCGCGAGGTGCTGGCGCTCTGCTACGGCGACCCCGGCCGGGTCAGCCCCGAAGGGTTCAACGCCGCGGTCGATGAATACGCGCGACGGCTCGAACTTCCCTACTTCTGGGAGGTCATGGAGCGCTCGGCCCGCGGTTTGGTGAACGCTTACACACTGGGCGGCCAACATAATTTGTGGCGTCAGGCAGAGAGAGTGCTCGCCCCCACCCTTCTCGTCTACGGTGGGCGCGACCGCCTGGTCTCCTTCCGGATGGCGCGGCGGGCGGCCGCGGCGTTCCGCGGTTCGCGACTGCTGACGCTGCCGGAGGCGGGTCATGTGGCGATGATGGAGTACCCGGAGACAGTGGCGCGGGCCGTCCGCGAACTGCTCGACAGTGACATGACCGATGTGACCGCCGATGCGAGCAGGAGCTGACGCACCCCGTGGGACGCCATAGCCGCCGAGGCCGGCCGGAAGCCGCAACGGACACCCCGGAGACGGCCGGTCCGCCCGGTAACGGCCCCTCGGGGGGCACCTCACCCGGACCGGGCCCCGGGCGCCGCAGACGCGAGCCGTTCGAGGGCGATGTGGTGCGCGGCGGGCACCCCGAACAGCGGGAACCGGGCGGCGGCTGGGGCGAGTTCCCCGGGGCGCCGGCCTCCCCGGCCGTGCCCGGCCAGGGCGCGCCCCGGATTCCCCGGCCGCGTACGGAGATGCCCGGCGGCCCGGCGGTCGCTGCCCCGGGCAGCGGGCCCGGACCGAAGCGCGAGTATGTCGAGGCCTTCGACGCCCGGACGTTCCCGGGCGGGCCGGGAGCCGCGAGCGACCCGGACGACGATGTCTTCCGGGCCGGCGCGCCCCGGAAGACGGTTCCGCAGGCCGGGGCGTACGGGCCCGGCGCGGACGGGGTGGCCCCCGGCGGCCGGTACACCGGCCGCTCGGTCGTCTTCGACCGGGAGGCGGGCGACGAGCCGGACCGACAGGCGGGCTTCGGCGCGGACGGCACGGCACCGGGCGGCCCCGGGGGCCAGGATCCGGACGGGGAAGGGGAATTCGACGCGGCGGAGTCGCGGCACGGCGCCATGAAGGGCGGCAAGGGCCGGACCTTCACCGGCGCGGCGGCCGCGGCCGTGACCACCGTGCTCGCCGTGGTCATCGCGGGCCAGGTCGCCGAGCAGCACAAGGAGGGCGCCGACCCGCAGCCGCGCAGCGGGAACGACCGCGCCGAGGGGGTCGGCGACGAGGCCTCCCGGTCGCACGCCAGGCCCACCCAGGACGCCAAGCCCGCCAGTTACGACGAGAAGATGAACCAGGTCTTCCCGCTGGACGCGAGGCTGACGGCCACCGGCCGCTTCAAGCCGGTCGGCGGTGACGCCAGGGCGCCCGGCCAGGGCAAGGTGCTGCGCTATCGCGTCGACGTCGAGGAGGGGCTGTCGCTGGACGGCGAGCTGTTCGCCGAGGCGGTGCACAAGACCCTCAACGACAGCCGCAGTTGGGCCCACGGCGGGAAGATGGCCTTCCAGCGGGTCGGATCCGGCGACGCCGATTTCGTGATCACGCTGGCGAGTCCGGGGACCACCGCGAAGTGGTGCGCCAAGTCCGACCTCGACACCAGCGAGGGCAATGTCTCCTGTGACTCCGCGGCGACCGAGCGGGTCATGATCAATGCCTACCGGTGGGCGCAGGGTGCCCGGACGTATGGCCACGACAAGATGTACGCCTACCGGCAGATGCTGATCAATCACGAGGTCGGCCACCGCCTCGGCCACAACCACGAGTTCTGCTCCCGGCAGGGCGCACTGGCCCCGGTGATGATGCAGCAGACCAAGTTCCTGACGACGGACGGGGCGACCTGCCGGCCCAACTCCTGGCCGTTCCCCACCCAGCGGTGACCGGACCCCGGCACCGGGGAACGTTTCCGCACTCACATAGCGCGAAGAAACGCCCTTAGGGGCGGAAAGTTACGTGCTTTCACCCCTTCCGGTGGCGCGATGGACAACCGTCCATCGCGCCACCGGCCCCTTTGCATAGCTTCTTCCTGCCGGTGGCGGCCGTGCCGCCCGGCACACCAGGACGTCGACAGGGGAGGACGGGGGTGCACTCATGCGTATTGGACTGCTCACCGAGGGTGGCTACCCGGATGCGGCCGGTGAGTCGCACGCGTGGTGCGACCGGCTCGTGCGCGGGCTCACCGGCCATGACTTCGAGGTCTACGCCCTGAGCAGCGACGCCCGCCAGGAAGCGCGGCCCCGGACCGCACTGCCGGAACACGTACGCCTGGTACGCCGTGCCCCCCTGTGGGGCGACTTCCCCGCCGGGCACCGCCGGGCCGCCGAGGAGCGCAAGGGCCGCAGCCCCGGCCGCCGCGAACGGCGCCGCTTCGCCGAGCGGTTCGGTGATCTCGTGACGTCCTTCGCCACGGTGCCCGACGGGAGCGGGCCGGCCCGCGGTGCACCGTACGGGGACGCACCGGCCGGCGATCCGCCGAGTGCCCCCGAGACATCCGTGACCTGGAAGGCGGACCGTTTCGCCACCGGCCTCTACGAGCTCGCCGAACTCGCCCGGGAGCAGGGCGGACTGCCGGAGCTGCTGCACTCCGAGGGCGCCGTACGCATCCTGGAAGCCGTCTGCCACGGCCCCCGTGCGCTGCCCGCCGCCCAGGGCGCGCAGGTCAACGATCTGCTGGCGGTCACCGACCGGCTCGAACTCGCGCTCCGGCCGCTGTCCCTGGACTGGTACGGCGACCGGCACACCCCCGGCCTCGGCGGAGTGGACCTCTGCCATGCCACCTCCGGCGGCGCGGCCGCCCTCCCGGGACTGCTGGCCAAGCGCTTCTTCGGGACCCCGCTCCTGGTCACCGAGTACGGCGTCCGGCTGCGCGAGCACTACCTGGCCCGCGCCGCCGCGCCGCTGAGCGTGCCGGTGCGCGCGCTGCTCGCCGCCTTCCAGGGCGCGCTGGCCGCCGAGACCTACGCCCAGGCCGCACTGATCACCCCCGGCAACACCCACGCCCGGCGCTGGCAGGAGCGCTGCGGCGCCGACCGCGCCCGGCTGCGCACGGTCTACCCGGGCATGGACGCCACCCCGTTCGCCGCGGTCGCGGACGCCGCCCCGGACGACTCCAAGACGCTGGTGTGGGTCGGCACGGTGGAACCCGCGAAGGACCTCATCGCGCTGCTGCACGCCTTCGCCGAGATCCGCAAGGCGGAGCCATCGGCGACGCTGCGGATCATCGGCGGGACCGGCCGCGATCCGCGGGCGCCCGGATATCTCGCGCACTGCCGGGTGCTGGCCGCCCAGCTCTTCCCCGACGAGGCGGCCGACGCCCGCACCGTCGGCGAGAACCCGGTCAGGTTCGAGGAGATCGGCAGCCCCGACCTGCCGGCCCTGGCGGACGCCTATGCCTCCGGTGCGGTGGTGGTGCTCTCCAGCGTCATCGAGGGCTTTCCCCGCTCCCTGGTGGAGGCGATGTTCTGCGGCCGCGCCACGGTGTCGACCGACACCGGCGCGGTCTGTGAAGTCATCGGCGGCACCGGTCTGGTCGTCCCGCCGCGCAACCCCCGCGCGCTGGCCGCAGCCTGCACGGCGCTGCTCGCCGACCCCGACCGCAGGGCCCGGCTGGGCGCGGCGGCCCGCGCCCGGGCGCTGGAGCTGTTCACCGTCGAGCAGAACATCGCGGCATTTCGTGGCATCTACCTGGAGCTGATCTCCCACGCCCCGGACCGGACGGCCGCCTGCCGCACACGGGACGCGCACGGGGTCCCGCGGCCCTTCGCCCGCCCCGCGGAGTCCCATGTCCCCGGCCGCTGGGCCGCGACCGGCACGGCCACCAGGGCGGTCACCGCGCCGGCCGGCCGGACGCCGAGCTGGGCGGCCTCCGGGACCGGGCGGTCCACCGAGGCGCCGGCCGCCGCCCCGGGCGAGGCCGGGGGAGGGGGCACTGTCCGGGAAATGGGACAGGCCGTGAGACGGGATGACCCGGCGAGCCACCAGGCGTGGCCGGTGCGAGGGAGAGAGCAATGGTGACCGGTGTGCTGGACGTGATGTGTGCGATGGGTGTCGTGGGTGTGGCACTGGTGACGGGCATGGCGGATGTGGCGCACAGCGGCCGCTCCGCCGTCCCCGTCCGCGTCCGCCGGCGCACCCCGGGCCGCCCCGGCCGCCTGCCCCGGCGCCGTACCGCGCACCTCCGCCCCGGCCAGGACGGCTGCGCGCGGACGTGGGAGAGGGGGAACGGGGCATGACCACACCCGAAGGCGGCGCCACCGGTGCCGTGGAGACTCCGGGGGAGGCCCGCGCCGACCGGGCCGCACCCCCGCGCAAGGACGCCGCCGCCCGCCCCCCGCGCCGCGGCCCCGCCGACCCCGTACGGATGCTGATGCACCGGCACCAGGAGCTGTGCGCGCACGCCGTCGACGCGCTGGAGATCGCCGCCGGCCTGGAGGCACACGGCGTCACCGACCGTACGGCCGCACGCTTCCGGCACCGGGACGTCTTCTCGCTGGCCGAGGAGCTCTACGCCCGGGTGCCGCGCGCCGACCCGGCCGCCGTCCCCGGGGCCGGGCCGCCCCCGCACGCGACCGCACCCGCCCGGCGCTCCCGCACCGTGTGCGTCGCCCTGCACCTGCTCCCCGGCGCCGTCTGTGTCGCGGCGGCCGCCGCCCTCGCCTCGGTGACCACGGCAACTCCCGCCGTACGCACCGCCGTCGGCGCCTCGGGCCTCGTACTGCTCGCCCTCGCCGTCCGGCTGGGCGTCCGGTCCGGGCCACTGCGGCTGCGCCATGGCACCGGGCCGCGCACCGCCGGCCTGTGGGCCGGCTGGACGGCCGGGTACGCGGTGTACGGCGACTGGCTGCTCGGACAGCTGCTGGCCGGCGGCCCTGATCTGCCCCCTACCGCGCCCCGGGCCGCCGTCGCCCCCGCCGTGGCACTCGCCTTCGCCCTCGCCCCCGCCGCCGGCTGCGCCCACTGGTTCACCGTGCGCGGACGACGTGTCCTGGCCGCCAGCCGCGGACTCGGAGAACTCGCCGCCCGGGTACGGCCGTTGCTGCTCGCCGTCACCCTGCTCTTCCTGGGCGCGCTGGCCGCGCTGCTCCTCGGCGCGGAAGCGGTGCTCGGCGGTGGCGACCCGCTCGCCCTGGGGGCGGCGGCCGCGCTGGGGGTGCTGCTCTTCCTCGCCCGGCTGCTCGCCGTCCACGGCTTCCCCGAAGCCGCCGCGGCCGGCCTGGCCTCGGCCGCCGCCCTGGAAGCCCTCGCCCCGGCCCTGGTGCTGATCGCCCGGCTCCCCGGCGTGCCCCCGGTCGACGCCCCGGTCATGGCGCTGGCCACCACGGTCGGACCGGCCGCGGTACCCGCCGTGGCCTGCACCGCCGCCGCCCTCGGCCTCCTCGTCCACGGTCTGCGGGCGCTCACCGGCGCTTGCGCCCACTGGCCCGCCCCCTCCGGACCGGCGGAGGCGCACCGCCCGTGACCCTCCGGACGATCACCGGCCCCCGATACCCCGCACCCCCACACGGGCACCCCACCACGCACCACCCCACGGAGCGGCACCCCGAAACGGCCGCTCCGGCCGCTGCACCGCGGACCGCACCCCCAGGGCGGACGCCGACCCCGCGGCCGAAGCCGACCCGCTTCCCTCAATCCGCCTTAGGAGCACGACATATGAACGTCCAGCCGACCACACGCCACGCGGACCGGGGGGTCGCACGATGAGGGTGCTGCTCATCGGCGCCAACGGCTACCTGGGCCGCTATGTCGCCGACCGCCTGCTCGCCGACCCCGCCGTCCAGCTCACCGCCCTCGGGCGGGGCGACGACGCCGACGTCCGCTTCGACCTGGCCACCGGAAGCCCCGGGGCGCTCACCCGCTTCCTCGACGCGGTCCACCCCGGTGTCGTCGTCAACTGCGCCGGGGCCACCCGGGGCGGTGCCCGCGAGCTGACCCGGCACAACACCGTCGCGGTCGCCACCATCTGCGAATCGCTGCGGCGCAGCAGCTGCGGCGCCCGGCTCGTCCACCTGGGCTGCGCCTCCGAGTACGGGCCCTCCCAGCCCGGCTCCTCCACCGCCGAGGACGCGGTCCCGCGCCCCGGCGGCCCGTACGGTGTCAGCAAACTCGCCGCCACCGAACTGGTCCTGGGCTCCGGGCTCGACGCCGTGGTGCTGCGAATCTTCTCGCCGGTCGGCCCCGGCACCCCGGCGGGCTCCCCGCTCGGCCGGCTCGCCGAGGCGATGCGCCGTGCCATGCAGTCCGGCGACAGCGAACTCAAGCTCGGCGGGCTCGGGGTGCAGCGGGACTTCGTCGATGTGCGCGATGTGGCGCGGGCGGTGCACGCCGCCTCACTGTCCGCCGCACAGGGCGTCGTCAACATCGGCACCGGCCGGGCCGTCCGGCTGCGGGAGGCCGCGTCGGTGCTCGCCCGGGTCGCCGGCTTCGGCGGTGCCCTGCACGAACTCGACTCCCCGCCCGCCCGGCTGGTCATCCCGGGCCCGTCCCCGGAGCACCCGGGGGCCGGCTCGCCGCCCGCCACCTACCCGTACCCGGACGGCTGCGGCACCTGGCAGCAGGCGGATGTGCGCACGGCCCGCGACCGGCTCGGCTGGCGCCCCCGGATCCAGCTGGAGGAGTCCCTCGCCGACATCTGGATGGAGGCCGCGTGTCGTATCTGAGACCGGTGTCCGCTTGTTGGGACGCGGGGACAGGGGCGGCAGCGCGCGCCCGGTCGGTGAGCTGCTCTCCGAGGAGCTGGAGCGAGGGCCGCCGGCCACCCTCCGCAGTGGTTCCGTCACCTCGTCGACGGCGTGCGGCGTCCCCCTCTCGGTGAGGCGCTGCGGAGCGCCCGCCGGCAGGGGCGGGCACGGGGCACGTCACCGGCCGTCGTGACCGGCGCGGAGAGGCCTGGGCGTCACTGCCCGGCTACTGGGACGCATTCGTCTCGCGCATCGGAACAGGTGTCTCGGAATGAAGAAGGGCGTGGCAGTGTTACGGGAGTGCAAGCTCCCCCACTCCCGGCTCGGCTCGGGCGGGGGGAACCCCATCAAGACCGACCAACGGAGTCCCCGTGTCGCTGCCACCCCTGGTCGAGCCCGCTTCCGAGCTCACCGTCGATGAGGTCCGCAGGTACTCCCGCCACCTGATCATCCCCGATGTCGGGATGGACGGGCAGAAGCGGCTGAAGAACGCCAAGGTGCTCTGTGTGGGCGCCGGTGGCCTGGGCTCGCCCGCGCTGATGTACCTGGCCGCGGCCGGTGTCGGCACGCTCGGCATCGTGGAGTTCGACGAGGTCGACGAGTCGAACCTCCAGCGCCAGATCATCCACAGCCAGGCGGACATCGGCCGCTCCAAGGCCGCGTCCGCCAAGGACACGGTGCTGGGCATCAACCCGTACGTCACGGTGAACCTGCACGAAGAGCGCCTGGACTCCACGAACGTCATGGAGCTCTTCGCGCAGTACGACCTGATCGTGGACGGCACCGACAACTTCGCCACCCGCTACCTGGTCAACGACGCCTGTGTGCTGCTGAACAAGCCGTACGTCTGGGGTTCGATCTACCGCTTCGACGGCCAGGCGTCGGTGTTCTGGAGCGAGCACGGTCCCTGCTACCGCTGCCTCTACCCGGAGCCCCCGCCGCCCGGCATGGTGCCCTCCTGCGCCGAGGGCGGCGTCCTGGGTGTGCTCTGCGCCTCCATCGGCTCCATCCAGGTCAACGAGGCCATCAAGCTGCTCGCCGGGATCGGCGACCCGCTCGTCGGCCGGCTGATGATCTACGACGCGCTGGAGATGACCTACCGTCAGGTCAAGGTCCGCAAGGACCCGGACTGCGCGGTCTGCGGCGAGAACCCGACCGTCACCGAGCTCATCGACTACGAGGCCTTCTGCGGCGTCGTGTCCGAGGAGGCCCAGGAGGCCGCGGCCGGCTCGACGATCACTCCCAAGCAGCTCAAGGAGTGGATCGACGGCGACGAGAAGATCGAGATCATCGACGTCCGCGAGCCGAACGAGTTCGAGATCGTCTCGATCCCCGGCGCCCGGCTGATCCCGAAGAACGAGTTCCTGATGGGCACCGCGCTCCAGGACCTCCCCCAGGACAAGAAGATCGTCCTGCACTGCAAGACGGGCGTCCGCTCCGCGGAGGTCCTGGCCGTCCTGAAGTCCGCGGGCTTCGCCGACGCCGTGCACGTCGGCGGCGGTGTCATCGGCTGGGTCAACACCGTCGAACCGGAGAAGCCGGTCTACTGAGCTTCCCGCACCACCCGAAAGGCGCCGGTCCGTGTTCTGCGGGCCGGCGCCTTCGCGCGGTGTACGGGAGGTAAGGCCGGCCCTTGCCGGGCGCCCGCGCTCAGATCTCGCCCTTGCGCGTCAGATACGTGAGGGCCAGCCAGCCCGGCAGCACCGGCAGCCAGAACACCATCAGCCGGAACAGCAGCACCGCCGGGAACGCCACGTCACCGGCGAGCCCGGCGACGGTCAGCGCGCCGAACAGCGCGCCCTCGACGGCGCCCACACCGCCCGGCGTCGGCGCCGCCGACCCCAGCGCGTTACCGGCCAGGAAGGCGACCGCGATGCTCGCATAGCTGATCGTGTCGCCGCCGCCGAAGGCCCGGATCGAGGCGTCCAGGCACATCACGTTCGCCGCCGTCAGCAGCAGCATCCCGCCGATACCGGTGGCCAGCTTCCCGGGCCGCTGGAGAATGTCCAGCATCCGGGGGACCACCCCCGCGAACAGCGACCGGACCCGCGTCGAGACGAACTTCCGCAGCGCCGGCACCGCCGTGACGATCAGCACCAGCACCGCCACCGTCAGCAGCCCGGCGATGACCGTACGGGACGGGGAGATGGTCGGGGTCCGTTCGGTGCCCGTCAGATAGCCGAAGATCAGCAGCAGCAGGATGTGGCTGCCCAGCCCGAACAGCTGGGAGGCGCCGACGCTCGCCACCGCCAGGCCGGGACGGACCCCGGCGCGCTGAAGGAAGCGGGTGTTGAGCGCCACCCCGCCGATCGCCGCGGGCGCCACCAGCTTCACGAAGTTGCCCGCGATCTGCGCGATGACCGTCCTGACGAACGACACCTTCTCGGTGACGAACCCCAGCAGGCTCATCGCCGCCGCGATGTACGTCAGCCCCGAGAAGCCCACCGCGACCAGCACCCACATCCACTGGGCCTTGCTGATCAGATCGCTGAGGTTGAAGTGGGTGAGCTGGGACAGCAGCAGATAGACCGCGAACGCGCCGGCGATCCAGCTGATCAGGATGCGCGGGCTGAGCCGCTCCAGCTTCGCCGGCTCGATCACCGCCGCCGGGCGGATCAACAGCACCTGCCGGCGGATCTGCGCCAGCAGATCCTCCTCGCGGGCCTCCTCGGTCGCCTCGTCCAGGGCGCGCTTCTCGGCGTTCTTCTCCGCGTGCCGCTCGGCCCGGAGCGTCTTGCGGTCCTTCGGGCCCGCCGCGTCCCGGGCCTCCCGCGCCTCCTTGGCGGCCTGCGACGCCTCCAGCACCGCTTCCCGCTCCCGCTTGGCCCGCTCCCGGGCCAGCTGCCGCAGCGTCGCGCGGGTGGTGCGGCTCAGCGCGATCGGCTGGAGCAGCGGCAGACTGTCGGCGACCGCGTCCGGGCCCAGCACCTCGACGGCCGCGGCCACCGCACGCTCGGCGCCGACCCGCAGCCCGCAGGTGGCCAGCAGCTGGGCGATGTCCATCCGCAGCACCAGATCACCGGCCGCGATCTCCCCGCCGCGCAGTTCGGTCAGCACGATGTCGCCGGAACGGTCCACCAGCAGCGCGTCCCCGACCAGCCGCCGGTGCGCGATCCGCCGGGACTGCAGCGCCTCGACCTGCCGCCAGGCGCTGTGCATCAGCGCGTCGGTGATCTCCTCGTCGGCCAGTGAGTCGAAACTGCGGCCCCCGATGTGCTCGTAGACCAGCATCACCGCGTCCGGGCCGAGCTCCGAGGTGGCGATCAGCTTGGGGGCGTGGGCGCCGGCCGCGATGGCCGCGTACGCCAGCAGCGCCTCCTGCTCCAGCGCCTGGCGCAGCGACTGGAGACTGCGGCGCTGATTGATGCCGCGCAGCGACAGCCGCCGCCACACGCGGTAGAAGAAGCCCTGCGCCTGCTGCTCGCGGTCGACGACGGTGACATCGATCGGCGGGCCGTCCTCCAGGGTGACGAGGTAACGGCGCCCGCGGTCGGCCTGCTCGGACTGCTCCGCGCCGGCCGAGTCCTCCGCGCGCAGCGCGGAAACCGGGTGGAAACCGACCCGGCGCAGCCCCGCGAGGAGGTTCTGTCCGGTGGGACGGACGTTGGGGGAGCCGACGGCGTAGAGGGTGCCGTAGGCGACGGTCCAGCCGATCAGCACGGTCGTGACGATCGCGAACGGGGTGGTGTACCGCCCGACCAGCACCGCGAACGAGTCCAGCAGCAGCACGCACCACATCGCGACCCGCCACCGGGGCCGCCGGGCCATGCCCACCGCCGTCATATAGGCGATCACGGGCGCCAGATAGCTGTGCACCGGAGCGGAGAGCGCACCGTTGTCCAGGGTCTGGGTCAGCGCGTCCCGGATGGAGGGCGGGGCGGCCTCGGCCACCCACAGATCGGTGGCCAGCGACACCCCGTGGGCGAGGACGGCGGCGAGTACCCCGTCCGCGATCCGCAGCCCGTCCCGCTTGATCAGCCGCTCGACGGCGAACGCCATCGGCACGATCAGCACCGCGACGCTGGAGGTCAGCCCCGCCAGATTGATCAGCAGCGGGGGCGCCGCCTTCGCGCCGCTGCCGATGTCGTTCTCCAGGCCCTGGGTGGTGCCGTGGGCGAACGTGGCGAGCCCGAGGACGAGCGCGATCCCGGCCATGCCGAGCAGCAGCCGCATCAGGTCGGAGGGCCGGTGCACCCGCGCGGGCAGCAGCGGCTCGTCGCCGGAGACCCGGTCGACATGGAACTCGCCGTACTCGTCGGCGCTCAGATCGGCACGGTGCGAGCCCGTACGGGGCTTGCTCCGGGCCGTGCCGGACGGCTGCTCCTCGCCCTGGTCGTGCCGGACCTGCTCCTCCTCGGGCCGCGTGCGCTCCCGCTCCTCCTCCTGCCCCTCGGTTGGCTCGGGCTCCGTGGGCCCTTCCGGCCTCTGGGACGCCCCGGGTCGTTCGGCCTTCTCGATCGTGCTCGCCTTTTCGGTAGCGGAAGCCGTGGCCGGCTTCCGTTGGTGCTTCCCCTGCGGTGCCACCTGCTGCCGCTCGGGCCGCTCGGTCACAGCGGCCGGTCCTGGCCCGGTGCGGGAGGCGTCGACGGCCAGCGCCTCAGGGGCGCCCGCCTCCCGTGGAGGCGCTGCACCCTGCTGCTCGGCCGTCTCTTCTTGATCTCGTATCACCAGTCACCGTCCGGAAGATGGTGGCACGACCGACCGGTGGAGGAGGGCATCAGGGTGCATTTCGGGGGTGCGGGAAGCGGAACATCCTCCCCCGCACCACGGCTGACGACGCCTTGCCGCCGACCTCCCCGGGGTACGGGACCCCGTGTCCGCTCCCATTGTCGGTGCCGTGCGGCAGGATGGACCGAATGAGTGGGACCGGAGATACAGGGGCGGGTGAGCTGCCGCCCTACGCGGAGCGGGTCCTCGCCGTCGCCGAGCTGATCCCGGCGGGCCGGGTGATGACGTACGGGGACGTCGCGGAGTGGCTCCGGGACGAGGAACCGCCCGCCGGGCTCCCCGATACGGGCACCGGCGGGCCCCGCCAAGTGGGGCGGGTGATGGCGCTCTACGGCGGCGCGGTGCCCTGGTGGCGGGTGGTGCGCGCGGACGGCCGGCTGCTGCCCGGCAGCGAACTGCGCGCACTGGCCCACTACCGGGAGGAAGGCACCCCCCTGCGCACCGCCGCGCAGCAGGCCGACGACCACATACCGCGGCTCGACATGCGGCGGGCCCGCTGGGACGGGCAACGGATCGATTAGCACCGGCGGCGGTGCGCGACGGCTCATGGGACGCGCTGCGTCCCGGGCGCCGACTGGCGTAGCGTCGGGCACTGCCGTCACGACGACGGCCCCGCCGCGCACCAAGCGGCCGGACCGTCCCCCAAGCCGGCGGCCCGCCGCGCGGCGCTCCTCCGGAGCCCGTCCGGGGGGACCCCTTCGCACCACCCATGCACCACGACGAGCACCTCCTCAGGACCGGCGATCCACGTGAGTTCCTCCTTCTCGGCCGCCCCGCCGACGCAGCCCCACCGGGCGCGGCGGGCTGCCGCCGGCGCGTACCGGCTGGTGCGCACCCCGCCGGGGCGGGTGGCTCCTCCTGTCCTGGACGCAGCCCAGCGCGCCGTGGTTGACCACCGGCACGGGCCGCTGCTGGTACTGGCCGGTCCGGGCACCGGCAAGACCACCACCCTGGTGGAGTCGGTGGCCCGCCGGGTACGGGCCGGCGCCGACCCCGAGCGGATCCTCGTCCTCACCTTCAGCCGCAAGGCCGCCGTCGAACTCCGTGACCGGCTCGCGGCCCGGCTGGCCGTTCTGGAGGCGCAGCCCGAGGGGGCGCCCGGTACGGCCGTCGGCGCCCGGCGGGCGGGCATCCCGCAGGCGACGACCTTCCACTCCTTCTGCTACGCCCTGGTCCGCGCCCACCAGGACGCCGACCTCTTCGCCGACCCCGTGCGGCTGCTGTCCGGACCCGAGCAGGACCTCGTCGTCCGGGAGCTCCTCGAAGGGCAGGCGGAGCTGGCCGGCGCCGGCCGCGCCCAGGTGAGCTGGCCGGACGAACTGCGGGCCTGCCTGACCACCCGCGGTTTCGCCGACGAGGTCCGCGCGGTGCTCGCCCGCAGCCGCGAACTGGGCCTGGGCCCCGAGGCCCTCGGCGCCTTCGCCCGGCGCACCGGCCGCCCCGACTGGAGCGCCGCGGCCGCCTTCCTCGCCGAATACCTCGACGTCCTGGACGGCCAGGGCGTCCTGGACTACGCCGAGCTGGTGCATCGCGCCGTGCTGCTCGCCGAACAATCCGATGTCGCGGCGCAGCTGGCCGGTGCCTATGACGCGGTCTATGTCGACGAGTACCAGGACACCGACGTCGCCCAGGTACGGCTGCTGCGGGCGCTCGCCGGCAACCACGGAGCCACCGGCACCCCGGGCTCCCCGGGCCGCACCCTCGTCGCCTTCGGCGACCCCGACCAGTCGATCTACGCCTTCCGGGGCGCCGACGTCAACGGCATCCTCGACTTCCCCGAGACCTTCCGGCGCGCCGACGGCACCCCCGCCCCGGTGGCCGTACTCGGCACTTCCCGGCGCTCCGGCGCCGCCCTGCTCGCGGCCACCCGGCTGGTCACCCGGCGGATGCCGCTCACCCGCCTGCCCGCCCAGAAGGTCCGCGCCCACCGCGAGCCCGCGCCCGTACGGGACGGCGGCCGCGTCGAGGTGTACACGTACCCGACACCCGGCGCCGAACTCGACAACATCGCCGACATCCTGCGGCGCGCCCACCTGGAGGACGGGGTGCCCTGGCGCGAGATGGCCGTCCTCGTCCGCGCCGGCGGGCGCTCGCTCCCCGCCGTGCGCCGTGCGCTGACCTCCGCCGGGGTACCGCTCGACATCGACGGCGACGATCTGCCGCTGCGCCATGAGCCCGCGGTCGCCCCCCTGTTGACGGCCCTCCGGGCGGCGGCCCGGGCGGCGCTCCGCCAGGAGCCGGCCGATGAGGCGGGTGGTGAGGGCGTGGCTGGTGACGGCGGGGCTGGTGGCGCCGGGCATGGTGGGGGCACCTCCGGTGGGGATGAGTCCGTCGCGGATGAAGCGGGTGCCGGCGAGCCGGGAGCGGACGAGCCGGGTGTTGGCGAGCCGGGGGCGGACGCCTCCGGTGTGGACGTGTCCCGTGTGGGCGTGTCCGGTGTGGACGTATCCCGTGTGGGCGTGTCCGGTGTGGACGTATCCCGTGTGGACGTGTCCGATGTGGACGTGTCCCGTGTGGGCGAACCCCTCGCCGACGCGTCCCCTTCGGGCGCACCCGAGGAGGACGAGCCCGGCCCGGAGGACCCCGTCGCGGACGCCTCCACCCAGGCCGCCCCGGCCCCCGCCGTCCCCCGCTGGCTCGACGCCGAAACCGCGCTCGATCTGCTGGCCTCCCCCCTGGGCGGGATGGACTCCGCCGACCTGCGCCGCCTGGGCCGTGCCCTGCGGGAGGAGGAACGGGCCGCCGGACAACCACTGCCGCGGCCTTCCGACGAGCTGATCGCCCGGGCGCTCGCCGAACCCCAGCGCCTGGTGGCCCACGACCCCGCCTACGCGCGCGGCGCCCAGCGGCTCGGCCTGCTGCTGCGCAAGGCCCGCGAACTGCTCGCCGGCGGCGGCACCGCCGAGCAGGCGCTGTGGGAGCTGTGGGACGGCACCCCCTGGCCGCAGCGCCTGGAACGGGCCGCCCACCGCGGCGGCGCGGCCGGCCGCAACGCCGACCGGGACCTGGACGCCGTCGTCGCCCTGTTCGAGACCGCGGCCCGCGCCGAGGAACGCACCGGCGGCCGCGGCGCCCTCAACTTCCTGGAGGAACTCGACGCCCAGGACATCGCCGCCGACACCCTCACCCGCCGCGCGGTCCGCCCCGACGCCGTCCGGCTGATGACCGCCCACCGTGCCAAGGGCCTGGAATGGCGGCTCGTCGTCGTCGCCGGCGTCCAGGAAGGTCTCTGGCCCGACCTGCGCCGGCGCGGCTCGCTCCTGGAAGCCGACCGGATCGGCCGCGACGGCCTGGCCGAACCGCTCACCCCGGGCGCCCTGCTCGCCGAGGAACGCCGGCTGTTCTACGTGGCCACCACCCGCGCCCGTGACCGCCTGGTCGTCACCGCAGTGAAGGCCGCGGCCGACGACGGCGACCAGCCGTCCCGTTTCCTGACCGAGCTGGGCGTCACCCCCCAGGACGTCACCGGCCGCCCCCGCCGCCCCCTCTCGGTGGCCGCGCTGGTCGCCGAACTGCGCGCCACCACCGTCGACCCCGCCGCCACCCCCGCGCTGCGTGAGGCCGCCGCCCAGCGGCTCGCCAAACTGGCGGCACTGCACGACGACGACCACTACCCCCTGGTGCCGGCCGCCCACCCGGACAACTGGTGGGGCCTGCACGAGCCCACCCACAGCAGCGTCCCGCTGCGCGACCGCGACCGCCCCGTGGTCCTCTCCGGCAGCGCACTCGACCAGCTCGCCAACACCTGTTCCCTCCAGTGGTTCCTGGGCCGAGAGGTCAAGGCGGACACCCCCGCCACCGCCGCCCAGGGCTTCGGCAACGTCGTCCATGTGCTCGCCGACGAGGTCGCCTCCGGCCGCACCCCCGCCGATCTGACCGTCCTCATGGAGCGCCTCGACTCCGTATGGGACGCCCTCGCCTTCGACGCGCCCTGGAAGTCACGTCAGGAAAAGGACCAGGCGCGGGCCGCCCTGGAACGCTTCCTGCGCTGGCACGTCATAGAACGCGAGACCCGCGGCCGGGAGACCGTCGCCACCGAGCACGGCTTCGACCTCACCCTCCGGGCCGGCGTCCACGAGGTCCGTATCCGCGGCAGCATGGACCACGTCTCCCAGGACGCGCAGGGCCGGGCCTATGTCGTCGACTTCAAGACCGGCAAACAGAAGCCGACCGGCCCCGAGGTCGCCCGCCACCCCCAGCTCGCCGTCTACCAGCTCGCGGTGCGCGAAGGCGCCGTGGACGAGGTTTTCGACGGCCGCACCCCCGAACCGGGCGGCGCCGAACTGGTCCATCTGCGGCTGGGCGCCCCCCAGAAGGAAGGCGGCGACGCGATGCCCGCCGTCCAGGCGCAGCCGCCGCCGGACGGCGAATGGATCGGGGAGCTCCTGGCCACCGCCGCGGGCCGGGTGCTGGAGGAGCGGTTCACGCCCACCACCGGCACCCACTGCACCCACTGCACCTTCCGGGCCTCGTGCAGCGCCCAGCCGGAGGGCCGGCACATCGTGGAGTGAGCGGGCGGTGCGGCGGGCGGCGCGCGGGCGCGGGGTGACCCCGGGCCGCCTTCCGTGCCGCGGGTGGCGAGCGGGCACGAGCCGGTCCCGGGCCACCTCCGTGCCGTGGCTCGCTCGGCCTGCCCGGCCCGCTCGGCCCGTCCGACCCCCTGACCTGCGACGACGATGCCGCCGGCGGTGACTGTCAGTGGCGGCCGTTACGGTTCTCGATGTGTCAGCTCGCCTCACCGACCCCGAGCAGCTCAAGGAGCTGCTCGGCATCCCGTTCACGCCGGAGCAGACGGAGTGCATCACCGCCCCGCCCGCCCCGCAGGTCATCGTGGCCGGAGCCGGTTCCGGCAAGACCACGGTCATGGCCGCCCGCGTGGTGTGGCTGGTCGGCACCGGCCAGGTCGCCCCCGAACAGGTCCTCGGGCTGACCTTCACGAACAAGGCAGCCGGCGAACTCGCCGAACGCGTCCGGGCCGCGCTGCTCGCCGCCGGCGTCACCGACCCCGACGCCCTCCCGTCCGCCGACGGCGCCCCCGACCAGCCCCCCGGCGAGCCGCGGAGCTCCACCTACCACGCCTTCGCCGGCCAGCTCCTCAAGGACCACGGCCTGCGCATCGGCCTGGAGCCGGGCGCCCGGCTCCTCGCCGACGCCACCCGCTTCCAGCTCGCCGCCCGGACCCTGCGCGCCGCCCCCGGCCCCTACCCGGCGCTAACCACCTCCCTGCCCTCCCTCGTGGAGGACCTCCTCGCCCTGGACGCCGAGCTCGCCGAACACCTGGTGGACCCCGCCGCACTCCGCGCCTACGACAGCGACCTCCTCGCCACCCTCGACGGCGCCAAGCTCACCAACGCCGACCTGCGCAAAGCCCCCGAAACCGCCCGCGGCCGCCGGGAACTCCTCGACCTCGTCACGGCCTACCGCAACGAGAAACGCCGCCGCGATCTCCTCGACTTCGGTGACCAGATCGCCCACTCCGCGACCCTCGCCACCACCCGCCCGGAAGTCGGCCGCATCCTGCGCGACGAATTCCGCGTCGTCCTCCTCGACGAGTACCAGGACACCTCCGTCGCCCAACGCCTGCTGCTCTCCGGCCTCTTCGGCGCCGGCACCGGCCATGCCGTCACCGCTGTCGGCGACCCCTGCCAGGCCATCTACGGCTGGCGCGGCGCCTCCGTGGCCAACTTGGACGACTTCCCCGACCACTTCCCCTTCGAGGACGGCACCCCCGCCCGCCGGTACGCCCTCAGCGAGAACCGCCGCAGCGGCGGCCGCCTCCTCGACCTCGCCAACGGCCTCGCCGCCCCCCTCCGCCGGATGCACGAAGGCGTCGAAGCGCTGCGCCCCGCCCCCGGCGCCGAGCGCGACGGCCTCGTCCGCTGCGCCCTGCTGCCCACCCACGCCGAAGAGCTCACCTGGCTCGCCGACTCCCTCGCCCACCTCGTCCACACCGGCACCCCGCCCGGGGAAATCGCCGTGCTCTGCCGCACCGCCGGCGACTTCGCCCGCATCCAGGGCGAACTGGTCGCCCGGGACATCCCCGTAGAGGTCGTCGGCCTCTCCGGGCTGCTGCATCTGCCCGAGATCGCCGACCTCGTCGCCGTCTGCGAAGTGCTCCAGGACCCCACCGCCAACGCCGCCCTGGTCCGCCTGCTGATCGGCCCGCGCTGGCGAATCGGCCCCCGCGACCTCGCGCTCCTGGGCCGCCGCGCCCGCACCCTCGTCCACCACGGCGGCCCCTCCGACGACCCCGGACAGCGCCTCGCCGAGGCCGTCGAGGGCGTCGACCCCGCCGAGACCATCTCGCTCGCCGACGCACTCGACACCTTCCTGGAGGCCGACGGGCCCGACGACGGTCTCCCGTTCTCCGCCGAGGCCCGGGTGCGCTTCGCCTACCTCGCCACCGAACTCCGCGACCTGCGCCGCTCCCTCGGCGACCCCCTCATGGACGTGCTCCACCGGGTGCTCGCCGCCACCGGCCTGGAAGTCGAGCTGTCCGCCTCCCCGCACGCCCTCGCCGCCCGCCGCCGCGAAACCCTCGGCACCTTCCTCGACATCGCGGCCGGCTTCGCCGCCAAACAGGGCGGCGAATCCCTCGACGGTGACGCCACCCTCCTCGCCTTCCTCGGCTTCCTGCGCACCGCCGTCCAGTACGAGAAGGGCCTCGACAGCTCCCTCCCCGGAGGCGACAACACCGTCAAGGTGCTCACCGCCCACAAGTCCAAGGGCCTGGAATGGGACGTCGTCGCCGTCCCCGGCCTGGTCGGCAAGCAGTTCCCCAGCGAACAGGCCCGCGAGTCCTGGACCAGCCGCGCCAAGGTCCTCCCGCACGCCCTGCGCGGCGACGCGGCGACCCTCCCCGACGTCGAGGAATGGACCGCCCGCGGCCTGAAATCCTTCAAGGAGGCGATGAAGCACCACCAGGAAACCGAGGAACTCCGCCTCGGCTATGTCACCTTCACCCGCCCCCGCTCCCTGCTCCTGGGCTCCGGCCACTGGTGGGGCCCCCAGCAGAAGCGGCCGCGCGGCCCGTCCGTCTTCCTGGAGGCCCTGCGCGAGCACTGCGAAGCCGGCCACGGCGAGATCGAGCACTGGGCCGAGGCCCCCGAGGACGGCGACGAGAACCCGGCCCTCTCCGAGGCCGCCACGGAACAGGCCTGGCCCCTGCCCCTCGACCCCACCGCCACCGCCCGCCGCCGCACCGCCGCAGCCACGGTCCGCGCCCATCTGGAACGCAGGAGGACGGGCTCGGGTGCGGCCGCCCCCGGATCTGCCACACCCGCACGGTTCGCCCACGACCCCGACTGGCCGCCGGTCCCGCCGGAGGACACATGGGACGGAGGCCCGTACGAGACCCCCGAGGCGGACCCGTTCGACCTTCCGGAAGACGAACCGTTCGACGAGGCCGCGCCGTATGGCTTGGACGATGCTCCGCCGTACGACACAGCCGAGGCCGATCCTTTCGACGTCGACGCTTTTGAAGCCGGCCCGTTCGAGGACGACGGCTCGTTCGGAGACGCCGCGGCGCAGGCGGGACCGGCGCACGCGGGACCGGCGCACGACACCCCCGGGGCCGGGGCCGGGGCCGAGGGCCAGGCCCAGCCCGGGAGCGAGACCGCCCCACGCCCCCGCATCATCGCCCAGCGCTCCACCGAACCCGACCTCACCGATCTCACCGGCCTGAACGACCCGGCCCACCCGACCCAAGAGGCCGACACCACCCGCCCCGACGACACACCTCACCTCCACGACACCACCCCCCACCCCCTCCTCCCCGAAGAGCGCCGCACCGTCGGCTCCTGGGACCGCGATCTGGACGCCCTCGCCGCCGAGCTGCGCCGCGCCCGCGCGACCGTCCGCGACGTCCCGCTGCCGTCCGCGCTCAGCGCCACCCAGCTCCTGCGCCTCGCCGCCGACCCGGACGGCTTCGCCCGCGAACTGGCCCGCCCCATGCCGCGCCCGCCCCAGCCCGGCGCCCGCCGCGGCACCCGTTTCCACGCCTGGGTCGAATCCCGCTTCGAAGAGCTCACGCTGCCGCTGCTCGGCCCCGACGAACTGCCGGGCGCCGAACCGGGCGAGGAGACCGAGATCGTCGACGAGCACGACCTCGAAACCCTCAAGGAAGCCTTCGCCCGTACCCCGTACGCCCACCGCACCCCCTACCGGGTCGAGGCACCCTTCCAGCTGACCCTCGCGGGCCGGGTCATCCGCGGCCGGATCGACGCCGTCTACAAGGAGCCCGGCCCCGACGGCGACCGCTTCGAGATCGTCGACTGGAAAACCGGCCGCGCCCACACCGCCGACCCCCTCCAGCTGGCGATCTACCGCCTCGCCTGGGCCGAGCGGTACGGCCTGGAGCCGTCCGCCGTCGACGCCGCCTTCCTCTACGTCCGCACCGGCGAGGTCGTCAGACCCACCCGGCTCCCCGGCCGGGCCGGACTCGAACGCATCCTGCTCGGCGAGACCGCCGACCTGCCTCCCCCGGAAGGCCGATAGGCTCGGTCGTATGAGCACAACCCCGGACAGCGCCGTCCGCGCGTACCTCACCCTCCACCGCGAGACCTTCCTCGAAGACCTCGCGGAATGGCTGCGCATCCCCTCCGTGTCCGCCGACCCGGAGCGCGCCGGCGATGTCCGCCGCAGTGCCGAATGGCTGGCCGCGAAGCTCACCGACACCGGCTTCCCGACCACCGAGATCTGGGAGACCGGCGGTCTGCCCGCGGTCTTCGCCGAATGGCCCTCCGGTGACCCGTCCGCGCCGACCGTGCTCGTCTACGGCCACCACGACGTCCAGCCCGCCGCCCGCGAGGACGGCTGGCACACCGATCCCTTCGTACCGCAGACCATCGACGGCAAGCTCTACGCCCGCGGCGCCGCCGACGACAAGGGCCAGGTGTTCTTCCACACCCTGGGTGTACGCGCGCACCTCGCCGCGACCGGCCGCACCGCCCCCGCCGTCAACCTCAAGCTGCTGATCGAGGGCGAGGAGGAGTCCGGCTCACCGAACTTCCCGGCCCTGATCGAAAAGCACGCCGACCGCCTCGCCTGCGACGCGGTGATCGTCTCCGACACCGGTATGTGGTCCAAGGACACCCCCACGGTGTGCACCGGCATGCGCGGCCTGACGGACTGTCAGATCGACCTCTACGGCCCCGACCAGGACATCCACTCCGGATCGTTCGGCGGCGCCGTCCCCAACCCCGCCACCGAGGCCGCCCGGCTGGCCGCCGCCCTGCACGACGCCGACCGCCGGGTCGCCGTCCCCGGCTTCTACGACGGCATGATCGAACTCACCGACCAGGAACGGGAACTCTTCGCCGAGCTCCCCTTCGACGAGGAGGAATGGCTGCGCACCGCGCACTCCCACGCCACCCTCGGCGAAGCCGGCAGCACGACCCTGGAACGCATCTGGGCCCGCCCCACCGCCGAGGTCAACGGCATCAGCGGCGGCTACCAAGGTCCCGGCGGCAAAACCATCGTGCCCGCCAGTGCACAGCTCAAGCTGTCCTTCCGGCTGGTCGCGGGCCAGAACGCGGCCGCCGTGCAGCAGTCCGTACGCGACTGGGTCGCCGCGCGCCTCCCGGCCGGCATCCGCCACGAGATCTCCTTCTGGGGCGCCACCCGCCCCTGCCTCACGCCGCTCGACCACCCCGCGCTCCAGTCCGTCGTCCGCGCCATGGGCCGGGCCTTCGACCAGAAGATCCGCTTCACCCGCGAGGGCGGCTCCGGACCGGCCGCCGACCTCCAGGACGTCCTCGGCGTCCCGGTGCTCTTCCTCGGCATCTCCATCCCGTCCGACGGCTGGCACGCACCGAACGAAAAGGTCGAGCTCGACCTGCTGATGAAGGGCGTCGAGACCGCCGCCCACCTGTGGGGCGACCTGGCGGAGACCTGGCAAACGGCCTGACCGCGCGCACCGCCGTACCGACCCGCGCCCGTACGCAGCAATCACCCACGCCATAGGGGGAGTTGGAAACACCAGTGACCACCTGGACCGACCACAGCGCCGACCGGCCGATCACCTTCAGCGCGCCGAGCGGAATCGACCGCTCCGCCCATCACCGCCTCGATGAGGCATGGCTGGCGGCGGCCTGGAGCCACCCGACGACGCGTGTCTTCGTGGTGTCCGGCGGCCAGGCGCTGATCGACGACACCCCCGACGGCCGCACCGAGCTGATCATGACGCCGTCCTTCGAGGCGCCGCTGACCGAGGCCCACCGCTACTACCTCGGCACCGACGACGACGGCGTCAGCTACTTCGCTCTCCAGAAGGACTCGCTGCCCGGCCGCATGGACCAGTCCGCGCGCCCGGCGGGCCTGCGCGAGGCGGGCCTGCTGCTCTCCCCCCGCGACGCCGGCCTCCTCGTGCACGCCGTCGCCCTCGAAAACTGGCAGCGGCTGCACCGCTTCTGCTCCCGCTGCGGCGAACGCACCGTCATCGCCGCCGCCGGCCACATCCGCCGCTGCCCGGCCTGCGGCGCCGAGCACTACCCCCGCACCGACCCCGCCGTGATCATGCTCGTCACCGACGAGGAGGACCGCGCCCTCCTGGGCCGCCAGGTCCACTGGCCCGAGGGCCGCTTCTCCACCCTCGCGGGCTTCGTCGAGCCGGGCGAGTCCATCGAGCAGTCGGTGGCCCGCGAGGTCTTCGAGGAGGCCGGCGTCGTCGTCGGCGACGTCGAATACATCGCCAGCCAGCCCTGGCCCTTCCCCTCCAGCCTGATGCTGGGCTTCATGGCCCGCGCCACCTCCGCCGAGATCCAGGTCGACGGCGAGGAAATCGAAGAGGCCCGCTGGTTCTCCCGCGAAGACCTCCGCACCGCCTTCGAATCCGGCGAGGTCCTCCCGCCCTACGGCATCTCCATCGCCGCCCGCCTCATCGAACTCTGGTACGGCAAGCCGCTGCCAAAGCCGTGAGCCGGGGGCGCGGCCGGTCTACGGCGCCGGTCGCGCCTGGTAGGGGGATGCTGTGACGGGATGCCCTGGGATTCGGTGCGGCGGCTCTTCGGCGTCTACATGTGGGTGGCAACGTCGCTCACCGACCAGCGGCCGTATTGCTGATCGGCTCAGAGCAAGGCGAGGCCCTCGCCGAAGAACGTCGGACGAGGGCTGCGACCTCTGCGGATCAGACGCCGAGCGCCTGCTTCACCTGAGCAAGGCTCGGGTTGGTCATGACGACCTCGGTGTCCCCCTGGGTGGGGACAACCCGAACGGTGGGAACCGTCTGGTTGCCGCCGTTCGCCTTCTCCACGAACGCAGCGGACTCCGGGTCGTGCTCGATGTTGATCTCGGTGTAAGCGATGCCTTCGCGGTCCATCTGGCCCTTCAGCCGACGGCAGTAGCCACACCAGGTCGTGCTGTACATCGTCACAGTGCCCGCCATGCGTCCTGCGCTCCTTCACTAAGTCTTGATCCAATACCACCCGCATCCGTACCCGACGCGGCCAAGCAACTCAACGCACATCCCCCCTCAGCCATTCCCGTGCCCCCGAAACGGCCTCGGGAACGGCTGTGGCACGGCCTGGCAATGGCCGCGCCCGCTCCCGACGCCCCCGGCCCGCACGTGCCCCTCCCGGGGGGCCGCCCCCGCCCCTCCCCACCCCAACCCCCACCGACCAAAGCCGCCCCGCAACGCTGTCTCCAGCCCCAGCCCCAGCCCCAGCCCGGCACCACCCCCGCACCACATCTACGAGATCTACGAGCCCCGCTCACCCACCCTCACCAGCCTCCAACCGCCACCTCCGCCCGCCGCTCCGGCCACCGAGACCAGCAAAGCACCCCCCGCGCCCCCGCACCCTCACTCGTCCACAGCGGTCGGCATGCATACGACCGGCTCCCGTGGCTGTGGACAGCTGTCCCGGGCGTCCCGGAGGACCTGGCAGCATGGCGGGGTGACAGCAGCAACGGACTCCTCTCTTTTCCCGCAGGTGCCTGATTCGGCCGACGGGGTGCTCGACGGGCTCGACCCCGAGCAGCGCGAGGTCGCGACGGCTCTGCACGGTCCGGTGTGTGTGCTGGCCGGTGCCGGCACGGGCAAGACCCGCGCGATCACCCACCGGATCGCGTACGGGGTCCGGGCCGGGATTCTCCAGCCCGCGAGTGTGCTCGCCGTCACGTTCACGGCCCGCGCGGCCGGCGAGATGCGCGGCCGGCTGCGTCAGCTCGGCGCGGGCGGGGTCCAGGCCAGGACGTTTCACTCCGCGGCGCTGCGGCAGCTCCAGTTCTTCTGGCCGAAGGCTGTCGGCGGGGAGGTCCCGCGGCTGCTGGAGCGCAAGATCCAGCTCGTCGCCGAGGCCGCCGCCCGCTGCCGCATCCGGCTCGACCGCAATGAGCTGCGCGATGTCACGGCGGAGATCGAGTGGTCCAAGGTCACCCAGACCGTCCCGGCCGACTATCCGGCGGCGGTCGCCAAGGCCGGCCGTGAGGCCCCGCGCGACCCGGCCGAGATCGGGCAGATCTACGGCACGTACGAACAGCTCAAGCGCGACCGGGGCACCATCGACTTCGAGGACGTGCTGCTGCTCACGGTCGGTGTCCTCCAGGACCGGCACGACATCGCCGAGCAGGTCCGTACGCAGTATCAGCACTTCGTTGTCGACGAGTACCAGGACGTCAGCCCGCTCCAGCAGCGGCTGCTGGAGCTGTGGCTGGGGGACCGCGACAACCTCTGCGTGGTGGGCGACGCCAGCCAGACGATCTACAGCTTCACCGGCGCCACCCCCGACCACCTCCTCAACTTCCGCACCCGCCACCCGAACGCGACGGTCGTCAAGCTCGTCCGCGACTACCGCTCCAGCCCCCAGGTCGTGCGCCTCGCCAACGGCCTGCTCTCCCAGGCCCGTGGGCGGGCCGCCGAGCACCGCCTGGAGCTGATCTCGCAGCGGGACGCGGGCCCCGAGCCCGTCTACACGGAGTACGCCGACGAGCCCGCCGAGGCCGAGGGCACCGCCCGCCGTATCCGCGACCTGATCGCTTCCGGGGTGTCCGCCGGGGAGATCGCCGTCCTGTTCCGCATCAACGCTCAGTCCGAGGTCTATGAGCAGGCGCTGGCCGATGCCGGGGTGCCGTATCAGCTGCGGGGAGCCGAGCGGTTCTTCGAACGGCCGGAGGTGCGCGAGGCGGGCGTCAAGCTGCGGGGCGCCGCCCGCTTCGGGGGCAATGACGCGCTGCTCGACGACGCGCTGGACCTGCCGTCCGAGGTGCGGGCGGTGCTCAGCGACATGGGCTGGACCAGCCGGCCGCCGGCCGGTTCCGGGGCGGTGCGGGACCGCTGGGAGTCCCTGGCCGCTCTGGTGCGGCTCGCCGAGGACTTCGCCCGGGCCCGGCCCACGGCCACCCTCGCCGACCTCGTCGCCGAGCTGGACGAGCGGGCCAACGCGCAGCACGCCCCGACGGTCGAAGGCGTGACCCTCGCGTCCCTGCACGCCGCCAAGGGCCTGGAGTGGGAGGCCGTCTTCCTGGTCGGTCTCACCGAAGGCATGATGCCGATCACCTACGCCAAGACAGACGAGCAGATAGAGGAGGAGCGCCGGCTCCTGTATGTCGGTGTCACTCGCGCCCGGCTCCATCTGGGACTGTCCTGGTCGCTGGCGCGCTCTCCGGGCGGGCGGGCCTCCCGCCGCCCCAGCCGGTTCCTGAGCGGCCTGCGGCCGGGCTCCGGTGCGGTGGCGGGCCGCCGCACACCGGGCGCGGCCCCAGGGGGCGTCGAGCGCGGCGACGGGACGGCGCCGGCGGCTCGGCGCACCAAGCACCGCAGCCCGGCCCGCTGCCGGGTCTGCAACAGGACGCTCACGGACCCGGGCGAGATGAAGCTGATGCGGTGTGAGGACTGCCCTTCGGAGCTGGACGAGGCGCTCTACGAGCGGCTGTGTGACTGGCGGGCCGAGCAGGCCGCGCGCTCCCGGCAGCCCGCGTACTGCATCTTCACCGACAAGACACTGATGGCGATCGCGGAGGCCGTTCCGGGAACCGAATCGGAGCTTGCGGTCATCTCAGGAGTGGGGCGGCGGAAGTTCGACCGCTACGGCAGTGATGTGCTGGCGATCTGTGCCGGCGAGGAGCTCGCGGGGGTCTCTGAGGAGGGGCCCGAAGGCGCCGCGGAAAACTCGTCGAAAAAATAGTTTGCGCCCGCGGAGCACCGCCCCATAGCCTTCAGAAGCAACGGAGACAACGGTTTCTTTCCGAGATCCGATGGATCCGTGCTGTACTTGAACACCCTGGAACGGGATTCCCGGTCCACCGAGACGCCGAGAGGAGGCGAGACCAGTGATCAGCATCATCGAGACCAACAAAATGACCGATCTCTCGGTCGTCGCCACCTGCACGCTCGGCTCCTCGCTCCCTGGCACCGGTCTGTCCGGCTTCGGCCGCCTGTCCGGTACCGAGGTCGCGCGCCCCGAGTCCCTCGCTGTGCTGACGCGCAGTGAGCGCACCGCGCGACCGACCGAGGCACCTGCGGCAGCCGTAGTGGCGGCATCGGCGAATGCCTTTGCCTTCGCGGCGGCCAACGGTGCCGAATCCCGGCAGCAGTACCAGACGAAGCATGAAATGTGGGCCTACCGCGGCCTCGAACCCTGGAGAGATCCAGCCTGATCGGCGCGATCAGGTCGGCACCTTCCAGGGCCGCGGAACCCACACCGGGATCCGCGGCCCTTTTGTTTGCCCAAGCGCCCGCCACCAGCCGGGCCGAACAGACGAGGAACACACCACCGTGCAACTCCAGACGCACACCCCGTCCGTAGCAACCGACCTGATCCCTCCGCCCGACCCCCAGGAGAACTCCTTGCTGCCCCTCACCGAGCTCGACGACGAGATCGACCGCCTCGGCGCTGCCGTTCCGTGCCGGACCTACGACCCGGAGGTCTTCTTCGCCGAGTCCCCGGCCGACGTCGAGTACGCCAAGACGCTGTGTCAGACCTGCCCGGTCCGCGAGGCATGCCTTGCCGGTGCCAAGGACCGCCGTGAGCCGTGGGGCGTCTGGGGCGGCGAGCTCTTCGTCCAGGGCGTTGTCGTGCCGCGGAAGCGGCCGCGTGGCCGTCCGCGCAAGAACCCGGTCGCGGCATGAACACCATCGGCACAGGAACGATCGACCGTCCCCTCACACGGGATCCCCAGAAGCAGGACCTCACGATGAACCCCACCTTCACCGACACACCCGTCCCCGTGAACACCGACGTGATCGAGTCGCGTCAGAACAGGAACCACGCCATGCAACTCATCCCAGAAGCCCTGGCTCGGGCCCATATGCACGAACGGCTGCGGGAGGCCGAATCGGAACGCAGGGCTCATCGGCTCGCCGCCGCGCGGCGTATGCAGCGGCGTGCCGAGCGCGCGTCGCTGCGTGCCCGTCGTGCGCTGGCCATGGCCGTGATGCAGTAACGGCGGTGCGCTGATACCGCCACATACGGGGTCCGTCCGACAGGGCGGGCCCCGTGGTGCGTTATATCCCGCTTCCTGTAGTTGGCGGGGATATCGTCGGACGGTGGACCAGAAGACGCATGAACAGGCGGAGTTGGCCGACGGGAACACGGTGTGTGCCGGCTGCGGGGCGGTGGCCGAAGGCACCCCGCCGACCTGGACCTGCTCCGTCGAGAACGGTGAACGCCGCTACTTCTGCGACGACTGCGCGCGGGAGAACCTCCGGGCCATCGAGGGACGGCTGGATTCGACCTGGTGGTGAGGCTCCTCGACGCCGTGGCCGGCGGCCCGAGGCGGGGCGGCCCGGCGGGTGGGCTCAGGCGGTGGACCCTTCGACGGCCTCCTCGCTGATGTCCGCGCCGATGACGGTGTCGAAGCCGGTGAGCTCCGAGCCGGCCGGCTCCTCCTCGGGTACAAAACCGGGCATCCATGCCTCGAGTTCGTCGCGCAGCCGTACCGTCGCCCCCAACTGGCACAGCACACCGATCGTGCTCAAGGTCACCCGGTGGATCAGCAGGTACGCGGGCGGCAGATTGAGCTGTTTGCCCAACTGGTGGGCGGGCGAGCGCGGGTCACCGACGCGGGCCGCCTGCCGGCGCATCCAGCCCCGGGTGAAGGTGAACTCGTCCACCTGCGCGGGTTCGATGATCGGCAACAGATACTCCAGCACCGCGTCCGGGTCCAGCTCGATGGACTCCTTGACGAAGCCCTCCTCGCACAGCAGCTGGTAGACCGCGTCCGCCTCGCCGTCCAGCGTCATCCGCAGGGACGTACCGATCGTCGGCGGCAGTCCGTCGGGGAGCCGGTCGACGGTGCCAAAGTCCAGCACCCCCAGCCGCCACTCCTCGACCGGTCCGTCCGGGTGGTCCCCGGCCAGCAGCCGGAAGTTGCCCGGATGCGGGTCGGCGTGCAGCAGGCCCGTACGGGCGGGGCCGGAGAAGAGGAAGCGCGCCAGGAGCTGGCCGGCCCGGTCCCGCTGTTCGTCGGTGCCGTCCGCGATCACCTCGGACAGCGGCAGCCCCGCCATCCACTCCGTCACCAGCACCTGGTCGCACTGGTGGACCACGGCCGGCACCACCACATCCGGGTCGTCCGCGAACTCCTCGGCATGGGCCCGCTGGGCCTCCGCCTCCAGGGAGTAGTCCAGCTCCTCCGACACCCGGTCGCGCAGCTCGGCGATCAGCGGCTTGATGTCCATGCCCGGGATCAGCGGACCCAACAGCCGGGCGAACCGGCTCAGCTGCGACAGATCCGACAGCAGCGCCTGGCCGGCGCCCGGATACTGCACCTTGACGGCCACCTCGCGGCCGTCGTGCCACACCCCCCGGTGCACCTGCCCGATCGAGGCCGCCGCGGCCGGCTTGTCCTCGAACTCCTCGAACAGCTCCTGCCAGTCCTCGCCGAGCTGCTCCGCCAGCACCGCGTGCACCGTGCTCGTCGGCATCGGCGGCGCCGCTTCCTGAAGTTTCGTCAGAGCGGCGCGGTACGGGCCGGCGACCTCCTCGGGCAGTGCGGACTCGAAGACGGACAGCGCCTGCCCGAACTTCATTGCCCCGCCCTTCAGTTCACCGAGCACCTTGAAGAGCTGTTCCGCGGTGCGCTGTTGCAGCTCGCGGCCGACGATCTCGGCGGATCTGCCACCGATCCGCTTGCCCAGGCCCCAAGTGGCGCGGCCGGCGAACCCCAGTGGCAGCGCGGCCAGCTTGGCGGTGCGGGTGACCGCCTTGCGGGGAAGATCAGACATGCGCCCCTCCAACTCACACTGTCCCCCTACCGGGGTTACTCCGTCATTGTGGCGTGTTCGGGCTGCGGATCCGAGGCGCCTGCCGCAGCCGGTGAAGCGGCAGCGCCACAGCCGCAGTCCGGATGCGGCTCGATCCGCACCGTGCGCACGCTCGCACACGGCGCCGCGAGCTCCATCCGCGCACCTGTGCACGGCGGTAGTTCGCCATCGAGGAACGCCAGCGCCTGGACGGCGGCGATCCCCGCGACCGTTGTTGCCAACGCGGCATCGCAGGCCGGAACCGCGGGTGCGGCACGCCCCGACCGCCACTGCGCAAGCAACCGCGGCCAGGCCGGCTCCGCGTCCGTACGACGCAGCTCGTCGCAGCGGGCACAGGCCGAACCGCCGGGCAGCACCAACGGACCCACCACACCCGTGCCCTCGATCACCCCCGCGTAAAGATGCGGGATTCCGGCGGTGAGCAACGGTTCGGACAACACGGGGTCGGGGGCGTATGCGCCGAGCCCGTCCCGCGGGGCCAGCACCACCAGCGACAGTCCGGGTTCGCCCGACTCGCTGACCGGAACCCTCGGCCGTGGGGTACGGCTCCAGGGGGAGGACTGGTGAACCAGCCGTTGCGCGGCGGAGCGCCGCCGCTCGCCGATCCGCTCGGCCGGCAGCCCGCCGGGCAGGACGTCCCACGGCTGGACCGTGCCACCGTCGAACACCTCCACCCGGCCGATGCCCGAGGCCGAGAGCAGCGCCGCGATCGCGGCGCCGACCCGCCCCGACCCCTTGACCCGCGCCCGGACCGCCCGGCGCGCTCCCATCCGGCCCAGCGCGCCCGCCGGCTCCGGATGCCGCACCGAGAGGGACGCCAGATCGGGCCGCAGCTGCTCGAAGGCGGTGTGGTCCGCCCGGACCGCTTCGGCCGACGGGCCGCCCTCGGTGGGGGATTCCAGCAGCCCGGCGGCGCCGAGCCGGTCCACGACACCCCGCACATGCTCGGGCGGGAGGTCCAGTAACGCGGCCTCCTCGACCAGTTGCTGCATGGTGCGGGTGCCGTCGATCAGTGAGAGGAAACTGCCGGTCGCCGTATCGACCGGGCCGACCACCATCGCATGCGCCGGCGCCACCCCGAACCGCACCGTCTCCCGGTCCCGCCATCCGCGCCGCAGCGCGGGCTTGAGCATCGGATGCCTCATCTCCGCCCCTGTCCTTTTCCTTCGTCGTCCGGCTCTCAGCATGCGCCCCGCGGCGGATCGGTGCGGAAGTTATCCACAGGCGGTGGGCAATGGTCGTACAAGCGGTGCACGCCATGGAGTGGTTCGATGGCGAACCGTCCGCGGGGCGGGACTTCCCGCCGCGCCAGCGGGTAACGTCGGGCGCGTGCCCGCCGACCCTTCCGCCCACGGCTCAGGGGAAACCCCTCTGCGCCGCGCCGCTGACACCTCGCGCGGTGCCGCCCCCAACCCCCTGGCCCGCGGATCGGGCACCAGCGCTGTCGAGGTGCGCCGCAGTTCACGACGGCGCAGAACGGTCTCCGCGTACCGCGAGGGCGACCGCACGGTCGTCCTGATTCCGGCCCGTATGTCCGAGGCGGAGGAGCGGCGCTGGGTCACCGTCATGCTGGACAAGCTCGCCGCCCAGGAGAGCAAGCGGATGCTGGGCGACGGTGAGCTGGCCGAGCGCGCCGAGCGGCTGTCCGGTCAGTACCTGGACGGCCGGGCCCGCCCCGCCTCGGTGCGCTGGGTGACCAACCAGAACACCCGCTGGGGCTCGTGCACCCCGGCCGAGGGCAGCATCCGTCTTTCGCACCGCCTCCAGGGCATGCCGGAGTACGTCATCGACTACGTCCTGCTGCACGAACTCGCCCATCTGCTCGTCCCCGGCCACGGCCCCCGGTTCTGGAGCCTGCTGGAGTCCTACGCCCGTACGGAACGGGCCCGCGGCTACCTCGAAGGGGTGGTCGCGGCCGACCGGCTGCCCCATCTGCCCGTCGCCCGCGGGGAATGAGGGCGCGCAGCCGGACGAGATCCGTCGCGCCCCGGCATCGCCCGCTGTCGGCGCCAGCGGTTAGCCTGGCCGCGCAGAGGAACTCACAGCGGGAGCGGGGGACGGGCGTTACGTATGGCCAGGGAATTCCAGCGGGGCCACAAGGCCAAAATCAGTGATCTGACGGCGGGAACGGATCTGTACGTCGGTGTGCAGATCGCCGGACCCGGCCTGTCCTTCGACATCAGCTGCTTCGGCCTGGACGCCGACGAGCGGCTCTCCGACGACCGGTACTTCGTCTTCTTCAACCAGCCCAAGTCGCCCGAGGAGTCGATCCAGCTGCTCGGCGCGCAGGCCGGTGACAGCGAGTCCTTCCGGGTCACCCTCGACAAGATCCCGCCGCACATCCAGAAGCTCTCCTTCACCGCCGCGCTCGACGGCGCGGGCCAGGTCTCGCAGATCGGCCCCGGCTACCTCCGGATCGTGGCCGGCGGCGAAGAGGTCGCCCGCTACTCCTTCAACGGCAGCGAGTTCAGCACGGAACGCGCCGTCATGCTCGGCGACTTCTACCTCAAGGACGTCTGGCGGTTCGCCGCTGTCGGCCAGGGCTTCGACGGCGGCCTCGAGGCGCTGCTGAAGAACTTCGGCGGCGAGGTCGCCGAAGAGGCCGAGGCGCAGCCCGAGCCGACCGCCACGGCACAGGATGTACCGGGCTTCGCCCCGCCGTCCGGGCCGGCCGCCCCCGCCCCGTCCTTCGGGGTGCCTGACGCGCCGTCCGCCCCACAGCCCGCGCCCGAGTTCGGCCCGCCCCAGGGCCCGCCCCAGGGCGCGCCGCAGGAGGCACCCCCGGCCGCACCACAGCCCCCGCAGCCCACCGCGCCGCAGGTCCACAGCGCGCCCACGCTCGCCGCGCCACTGGCCCCGCCGCCCGGCGTGCCCGGCCAGCAGCCGCCGGCCCCGTACGGCCAGCCGGCGCCCGGTCAGGACCCGTACGGCCCGCCGCAGCCCGCACCCGGCGGCTACCCCGGCCAGCCGGCCCCGCAGGCACCTCCCTACGGGCAGCCCGCGCCGCCGCCCGGCGGATACGGCGCCCCGCAGGGCCAGCCCGCCCCGTACGGCCAGCCGGGACAGCAGCCCCCGGGCGCCCCGTACGGAGGCGGCCAGGCACCGGCCGTGCCCCAGGGCGCCGGCCCCGGCCTCGGCGTCGTACTGGACAAGTACAAGGAAGCCCCCACGGGCCGGCGCTGGACCCCGCAGAACAGCAGGCTGATCCGCGTCGACCTCGGCGTCGACGGCCAGCCGGTGCTCGCCCGGCAGGGCAGCATGGTGCTCTATCAGGGCAAGGTCGACTTCGGCTACAAGGGCGCCGGCTTCCGCGGCCGGATCGTCGGCAACGCCACCGGCCAGGAAATGCAGCTGATGCGCTGCACCGGCCAGGGCCAGGTCTTCTTCGCGGAGAACAGCGCCCATGTGCACCCCATCGAGCTCCAGGGCGACGCCATCTGTGTGTCCGCCGAGGCGGTCCTCGCCTTCGACGAGTCGCTTCAGCACGAGGTCCGCCGTATCGAGGGCCACGGCATCCCCGGTGGCGCCCTGTTCACCATGCAGTTCCAGGGGACCGGCACCCTCGTCGTCAAGACCCAGGGCACCCCGGTCGTCCTCCCCGTCACCCCGACCACCTTCGCCGACGCCAACGCCATCGTGGCCTGGTCCGCCGCCTCGCAGGTGATCATTTCCAGCCAGGTGAGCCTGCGCCGGCACGCCTATCCGGGCCACTCCGGCGAGACCGTGAACCTCCAGTTCCGCGGTGCGCCCGGCAACTTCATCGTCGTCCAGCCCTACGAGGTCTGAGGGAGCCCGCACGTCATGAACCAGCAGCAGCTGTCGGGCTATGTCCCGACCCCGCCCGCCGCCCGTATGGAGAACCACGGCAGCGCCATGGTGAAGATCGCCATGCAGAGCGGCCAGGACGTCTTCGCACGCACCGGTTCGATGGTCGCCTACGAAGGCTTCGTCCAGTACGAGCCGAACCCGCCGGCCGTCCGCCAGATGGCCTCCCAGTGGCTCACCGGCGAAGGTGCGCCCCTGATGAAGTGCTCCGGTGACGGCCTGCTCTACCTCGCCGACTACGGCGCCGACGTCGTCTGCATCAACCTCAACGACGACGCGCTCTCCGTCAACGGCACCAACCTCCTCGCTCTCGACGCCCATCTCCAGTGGGGCGTGCAGCGCGTCAAGGGCATGGCGAAGTTCGCCGGCCAGGGACTCTTCAACGTCCAGATCTCGGGCACCGGCTGGGTCGCCCTGACCTCCCGGGGCACGCCCGTCGTCGTCGACTGCGGCCGCGGCGAGGACGAGACCTATGTGGACCCGGACGCCCTCGTCGCCTGGTCGACCCATTTGAAGATGAAGGGCAAGCGCAGCTTCAAGGCGTCCTCGATGATCGGGCGCGGCAGCGGCGAGGCGTACCAACTGGGCTTCTCCGGCCAGGGGTTCGTCGTCGTCCAGCCCAGCGAGGACAGCACCGACCGGCTCCGGGCCCGGGGCTGAGGGGGAGGACCGAACACGCCATGCAGAGTCCACTTTTCGCCTTCACCGAGGCACAGACCCAGGACCGCTACGCCCTTCAGAACAGCCAGCTGCTGCGCGTCGCCCTCCAGGGCCACGAGGACGTCCTCGCCCGTAAGGGCACGATGGTCGCCTATCAGGGGCTGCTCGAATTCGACGGCAACTACCAGACGCCGGGCCAGCGCCGGACCCGCGCGCACTCCGGTGAGGGCCTCGATCTGATGCGCGTCTCCGGGCAGGGCACGGTCTATCTGGCCAACCTCGGCCAGTACGTCCATGTCGTCGACGTCGACCACGACGGCCTGACCGTCGACAGCAGCTACGTCCTCGCGCTGGACTCCGGCCTCCACTGGGAGGTCGTCTCCGTCGACAGCCAGTACGGCATCTCCGGCACCGGCAAGTACCAGCTCAACATCTCCGGACGGGGCAAGGTCGCCCTGATGACCTCCGGCCAGCCGCTGATGTTGCAGGTCACGCCCGACAAGTACGTCAACGCCGATGCCGACGCGGTGGTCGCCTGGTCCGCTTCGCTGCGTGTCCAGATGCAGGCGCAGACGCACTCCTCGGGAGTGTTCCGCCGGCGCGGCAACACCGGAGAGGGCTGGGAGCTGAGCTTCCTCGGCCAGGGCTACGCACTGGTCCAGCCCAGCGAGCTGCTGCCGCCGCAGAACGCCGTCATCGGCTCCGGTGTGGCCGCCCAGTTCGGCATGGGCCAGCAGGGAGCCCGGGGACAGAACCAGGGCAACATCTTCACCAACTGAGCCCGCCGGCCGATCGCTGACACACCTCCGGCGCCCGCCCCCGGGAAGGGACGGGCGCCGGTAGGTGTGTGCCGCTGTCTAGAGCAGCGCGCGGGTGCGCTCCACCAGGCGCGTCACCGACGCATCGGCGACGCCGGGCACCTCGTCGTACGCGAACCACCGCAGGTCCAGCGACTCGTCGCTGATCTCCGCCACCGCGCCCGCGGGCGCCAGCGCCGCATACTGCACGTCCAAATGCCAGGCGCAGGGCGTGTGATGGCGGTCCAGCCGCACCGGGCCGCCGGGCAGCAGCGTCAGCCCCTGCGCGATCCCGGACTCCTCACGCGCCTCACGCAGCGCCGCATCGGCCAGCGAGGCGTCCTCCGGCTCGCAGTGGCCGCCCATCTGGAGCCACATCTTCAGCTTGCGGTGCAGCGTGAGCAGCACCCGCCCGCCGGCCGGATCGATCACCAGCGCGCTGGCCGTGAGGTGCCCGTCCTTGCAGGGCTTCCACATCCCGTCCTGATGGGCGGCGAGGTGATCCAGATACGTCAGCCGTAGTTGTTCCTGGTCGGGGGACGGCGCGGGCCACTCCTTGAGCACCCGCGCCGCGTCCTCGTGCAGACTCACGTGTCGCCGTCGCCCTTGCTCTCGCCGGGGGTCTCGTCCGGGCCGTCGCTCTCCCGGGCGGGCTTGCCCAGATCCGGCTTGCCGCCGCTCGCGGCCTCGCCGAGCATCTTGTCGAGCTCGGAGAAGTCCGGCTGCTCGTGGTGCACGAACCCGTCCGGGTCGTCCAGATCGGCCGCCGTCGGCAGCATGTCCGGGTGCTCCCACAGGCCGTCGCGGCCCTCCAGGCCCCGCGCGTCCGTCAGCGACGCCCACAGCCGCGAGGCGTCCCGCAGCCGCCGCGGACGCAGCTGGAGACCGATCAGCGTCGAGAACGTCTGCTCGGCGGGGCCACCGCTCGCCCGGCGCCGCCGCAGCGTCTCACGGAGCTTGTCCGCCGACGGCAGATGCGGCTTGGCGGCGGCGTGCACCACCGCGTCCACCCAGCCCTCGACGAGCGCCAGCGCGGTCTCCAGACGGGCCAGCGCCGCCTTCTGCTCCGGGGTGTCCTCGGGCTGGAACATGCCCTGCTGAAGGGCGTTCTGAAGCTCCTCGGGATGCTGCGGGTCGATCTGGCCGACCACGTCCTCCAGCTTGGTCGTGTCGACCTTGATCCCGCGCGCATAGCCCTCGACGGCACCGAACAGATGCGAGCGCAGCCACGGCACATGGGCGAAGAGCCGCTGGTGGGCGGCCTCGCGCAGGGCCAGATACAGCCGCACCTCCTCCTCCGGGACGCCCAGGCCCGTGCCGAACGTGGTGACGTTCCCCGGCAGCAGCGCGGCCTTGCCGGCCGGGCCGAGCGGCAGCCCGATGTCCGTCGAACCGACGACCTCGCCGGCCAGTACGCCCAGCGCCTGGCCGATCTGGGTGCCGAACATCGCGCCGCCCATGGAGCGCATCATCCCGAGCAGCGGGCCCGCCATGGCCTGCATCTCCCCGGGCAGCACATCGCCCATGGCCGCCCCGACGCGCTCGGCGAGCGGGTTGACCAGGTCCTTCCACACCGGGAGGGTCTCCTCGACCCATTCGGCGCGGCTCCAGGCCACCACCGAGCCGGACCCCGACGGCAGCGACGTCACACCGTCCAGCCACAGATCCGCCAGCCGCACGGCCTCCTCGACCGCACTGCGCTCACCCGGCGACAGGCTCGCGTCCTTGCTGCCGTCCTCGGCGCCCTGCGCGACGGTCTGCCGCGCGATGTCCTTGGCCATGTCCCAGTTCACCGGGCCGCCCTCGTAGGAGAGCATCTGCCCGAGCTTCTGGAAGGCGGCTCCCAGGTCTCCAGGGTTCATCTCGCCACCGGGGCCGCCCATGCCGCCGAAGAGCGCCGCGAACGGATTGTCCGCGCCGCCGCTCCCGCCGCCGAACCCGAAGGGGTCCGCGGGGCCCTGGCTACCTCCCTGGCCGCCCTTCTTCTTGCCGTTGTCGCCGTCCTCCGGCTCCTCCGGCGGAAGGCCGAATCCAAATGGGGTGTCACTCACGGGTTTCCTCGGCTCGTAGGGCCGCCGACCAGGTGGCCGACGGCGGCTGCCCGACATCACCTCCAGCGTAGACACCCGGACCGCTTCGGGGCTCGGTGCTTCGCTGTCCCGGTGGCTGCGGCAGGATGGACGCCACCTGGTGCGTACGCATGACCACACGTTCGCACTGAAGACAACCGCTGGAGACGCCCGGTGAGTTCCCCAGATCCGACCGTTCGCGCAGCGCGAAACGCTGCGGCCCAGACCGAGAAGGCAGGCAATGGCGCAGACGGCACCACGGACCGGCCGCTGCGCCGGCCCGTCGTCGCCGTCACCGGAGCCGCGTCCGGGGTCGGGGCGCTGCTGACCCGCGCCCTGGTCGCATCCGACGAGGTCAAGGAGGTGGTGGCCATCGATGAGCGGCGCGGCGACGTCGCCGAGGCGCACTGGCATGTCCTCGACGTCCGGGACCCCGCCATCGCCGACAAACTGCGCGGTGCGGACGTCGTCGTCCACCTGGCGCTCGACCTCGACCTGGAGACCGACGCCGCGGCCCGCACCGCCTACAACGTGCGCGGCACCCAGACCGTGCTCACCGCCGCCGCGGCCGTCGGCGTCCACCGGGTGGTGCTGTGCACCTCCGCCATGGTCTACGGGGCACTGCCCGACAACGATGTGCCACTGGCCGAGGACGCCGAGCTGCGCGCCACCGCGGACGCCACCGGTGTCGGCGACCTGCTGGAGATCGAGCACCTGGCGCACCGCGCGCCCCGCGCCCACCCCGGCCTGAACGTGACCGTGCTGCGCCCCGCCGTCCTGGTGGGCGGCACCGACACCGCGCTGACCCGCTACTTCGAATCGCCCCGCCTCCTGGTCGTCGCCGGATCCCGCCCCGCCTGGCAGTTCTGCCATGTCGAGGACCTGGTCAGCGCCCTGGAGCACGCCGCGCTGGAGAAGGTCGACGGCGAGCTGGCGGTGGGCTGCGACGGCTGGCTGGAGCAGGAGGAGGTCGAGGAGCTGTCCGGCATCCGTCGCATGGAGCTGCCGTCCTCGGTGGCCCTGGGCGCCGCGGCCCGGCTGCACCGGATCGGCCTGACCCCGTCGCCCGCCGGGGACCTCGCGTACACGATGCACCCGTGGGTGGTCAGCGGCAGCCGGCTGCACGATGCGGGCTGGCGGCCCCGCTGGACGAACGAGGAGGTGCTGGCCGAGCTCCTGGAAGAGGTCGCCGGACGGCACACCGTCGCCGGCCGCCGGCTCGGCCGCAAGGACGCCACGGCCGCGGGTGCCGCCGGTGCCACCGTCGCCCTCCTGGGCACCGCCGCACTGGTGCGGCGCGCCCGTAAGGCCCGCCGCCGCATCTGAGCCGTACCGGGCCCGCCGGGCTGGAGGAGTCTCCATACGGCGGGCCGGACGACCGGCGGAAACGGCCATTCCCGCGGCGCCCCCGGTTGCGGCACGATGGGGGCATGTCTGGCACGCCCTCCCCTTCGTCCCCCGGCCGCGACCACCCCGGTGAGCGGGCCGCGGCGGACCCGATCCGGCTCCTGGAGATCCGCGACACCCCGCTCTCCGTGGACGAGGTGTTCGCGGCCGTGGGCGACACGGCGGCCGGCGGCACGGCCCTGTTCGTGGGCACGGTCCGCTCGCACGACAACGGCGCCGACGTCGAGGGCCTGGGCTACTCCGCGCACCCGACGGCCGAGGCGGAGATGCGCCGGATCGCCGAGAAGGTGACCGCCGACTTCCCCGTCCGTGCGCTGGCCGCCGTCCACCGGGTGGGCGATCTGCGCATCGGCGATCTGGCCGTGGTCGTCGCGGTTTCCTGCCCGCACCGGGGTGAGGCGTTCGAGGCCTGCCGCAAACTGATCGACGACCTCAAGCACGAGGTACCGATCTGGAAGCATCAAGTGTTTTCCGACGGGACCGAAGAATGGGTGGGCGCTTAGCGGCGTCTTCCGGGGGCGGAAGTCGGGTGACGGGCGGGAGGGCCGGCGCGTGGCCCGTTTTCCGTGTGCGTAATCGCGCGTTCTCCGGGCAGTCGACACAACAGACGGGGCGGGGGCGTTGGCCCGGAGTCACGGGACGGTGAACTCCGAACGTGAGGCCGAACCGGTGCCATGTGTTCCGGTTGCGTAACCCGCCCCCTGGCATGAGCGTTGACCCAGCAGATGGTTAATCTGCTTATTCGTCGATCGCGGTCGTACAAGGGGTTGGGAGGTCGCTGATGGGTGCGCTCCTCTGGTTGCTGATTCCGGTCGGCGCCGGGCTGATTGCCGCGGTGTGGAGCAGCTGGACCATGCGGAATCGCAAGACCGGGGACGTGGCGGAACTCGCGGGCTATGCCCGGTTCCGGGATGCCATGGAAAAGGAGCATTCCGTTTCCGAGCCCGCCTCGGATCCGGTCTGAACCTTCGCCGTTTCTCTGCGGAAGCAAGCGCCACCCTCCGGGGTGGCGCTTTTCTGCGGACGGGCGCCCGGCCCCGTACGGACGGCCCCGCGGGCCGGTTGTCATACCCGTCCCGTACTGTCGTTCCATGCCACGCCGCACCGCGACGCTGCTCGCCTCGATCCTGATGTTGATCGCGCTGCTCTGCGCAGGGGTGCTGATCCCCGTGCCGTACTCCGAGATGTCTCCGGGGCCGACGGTCAACACTCTTGGTGATCACGACGGCGAGCCGGTGCTCCAGATCTCCCGGCGCAAGACCTATCCGACGACGGGTCATCTCAACATGACCACCGTCCGGGTCACCGGCCCCGACTACCGCATGAACCTCTTCGAGGCGGTGTACGGCTGGCTCGGCCACGACAACGCCGTGGTGCCGCACAAGACGCTCTACCCCGAGGGACAGACGGCCGAGCAGGCGGACCAGGAGAACGCCGAGGAGTTCAGCCAGTCCCAGGAGAGCGCCAAGGCCGCCGCCCTCAAGCAGCTGCACCTCCCGGTCGCCGCCCAGACCGTCGTCGGCTCCGTCGTCAAGGACAAGCCCGCCGACGGCCGGCTGCACGCGGGCGATGTGATCAAGGCCGTGGACGGCACGGCGGTCAAGCAGACCGGCGACGTCGCCAAGCTCGTCACCCGCCACAAGCCGGGCGAGAAGGTCGTCTTCACGATCATCCCCGCCAAGGAGGCCGCGGCGGCGGAGAAGCAGGGCAAGAAGGCCGTGACCGGCGCGAAGCAGATCACGATCAGCACGCAGAAGGCGGACGACGGCCGCGCCATCGTGGGCATCCAGGCCGGTGTGGACCACACCTTCCCGTTCCCCATCGACGTCAAGCTGGCCGATGTCGGCGGCCCGAGTGCCGGCCTGATGTTCGCGCTGGGCATCGTCGACAAGCTCACGCCCGGGGACATGACCGGCGGCAAGTTCGTGGCCGGTACGGGCACCATCGACGACAAGGGCAAGGTCGGCCCGATCGGTGGCATCGCGATGAAGACGGTCGGTGCGCGCGACAAGGGCGCGGAGTTCTTCCTGACGCCCAAGGAGAACTGCGCCGCGGCGGCCAAGGACACCCCGAAGGGGCTGACCCTGGTCAAGGTCGGCACCATAGGCGACGCCGTCAAGGCGCTGGAAAAGATCCGCAAGGGCGACGCCGCCGGCCTGCCGAGCTGCGGCCCGGCAGGCCGCTCCTAGGGCCGACCCGCCCCAGGACCCCGGACGCGAGCCGTCCGGCCGGGGCCCTGGACGCCGCGGTCAGGCCTCGAAGGTCGCGGCCAGCGCTTCCGCGAGGCCCGGCACCAGTGCCGAGCCGGTGAGGACCTCGGACGTGGAGTCCTTCTCGCGCAGCCGCAGTGCCGACTCACGGCGGCCGTCCCGCAGCACGGCCACCGTCATCCGGACCTCCTGACGGTCCGGGTGCTCGGCGACCCACTTGGCGAGCTGCGCCTCGTCCATGCCCGCGGGCTCGGAGTCCTCGGCGGACGGCGGCAGCATCAGCCGCTCGACGGTCAGCGCACAGCCGGTGACGGCATCCGGCCAGGCGATGGTGGCCAGGAACTCGTCCAGCGGGACGCCCGCCGGGATCTCGTCCTGCTCCACGGGGGTCAGGGACGTGGTGGTGGAGTCGTCGATACCGAGCTGGGCGGCGAGCGAGGGCTCCTGCGCCCGCAGCTTGGCGGTGTCGACGAGGGCGAACAGTCGGGCCGGCTGATCCCAGCCGAGCCCGGCGCTGTACTCGTCGATCTCGAGCACCGCGCGGGTCAGGGGGTCGGCGGCGAGGGGGGTGCCGTCAACGGGGAGGTTGGTCATGCTCAACATCGTGCCTTGTGTACCCCGGAAAGCGGGAACTGAGTAAAGCCTTCGTAAGTTGCATCGGTGGGTCCTACTATCGCCGGGCCTGCTCCACACGACAGCGAACTTCGAGGTGCGCACCTTGGCTTTCCAGATGCCGGACCGCGGCGGAGGCCCGACAGGGCCACGGATCAGAGTCGGCCGACCATCGCGGCGGATCCGGACCCTGCTCATGACATTGGGTGTGCTGGCCGTACTGGCCATGCTCTTCGTGATGTTTGCAGGGTTTTGGACGGATTGGCTCTGGTATCGGTCGGTCAAGTACTCCTCGGTCTTCACGACCACCCTGCTGACCAAGATCGGTCTGTTCTTCTCCTTCGGCGTGGTGATGGCCGTCGCCGTCGGTGTCAACATCTGGCTGGCGCACCGGCTGCGGCCGCCGCTGAGCGCGATGTCCATGGAGCAGCAGAGCCTGGACCGCTACCGGATGAGCATCGCGCCGTTCAAGAAGTGGGCGCTGATCGCGATCACGGCGGTGATCGGGCTGATCGCCGGTGCCTCCGCCTCCGGCGAGTGGCGCACCTGGCTCCAGTGGGTCAACGGTGTCCCCTTCGGCAAGAAGGACCCGCAGTTCGGGATGGACGTCGCGTTCTACGCCTTCGATCTTCCCTGGTACCGCTTCCTGTTGAGCTTCGGCTTCGCCTGCGCGGTGCTGTGTCTGGTCGCCGCGGCGCTGACGCACTACCTCTACGGCGGGCTGCGGCTGACCAGCCCCGGTTCGCGGGCGACGGCGGCGGCGACCGGCCATCTGTCGGTGCTGCTGGGCATCTTCGTCTCGCTCAAGGCGATCGCGTACTGGCTCGACCGGTACGGCCTCGCGGTGAAGTCCAGCGGCCTGAAGTCGGCCGACAACTGGACGGGCCTGCGGTATGTCGACGCCAACGCATACCTCCCGGCGAAGACCATCCTGTTCTTCATCGCGGCGATCTGTGCGGTGCTGTTCTTCGCCACCCTCTGGCGGCGGACCTGGCAGCTGCCGGTGATCGGCTTCGGCCTGATGGTGCTCTCGGCGGTCCTCATCGGCGGTGTGTACCCGGAGATCGTGCAGAAGTTCCAGGTCCAGCCGAACGAGCAGGCCAAGGAAGCGCCGTACATCAAGCAGAACATCAAGGCGACCCGGGACGCGTACGACATCCAGGATTCCGAGGTCACGCCGTACAAGGGCGACTATCAGCCCACCGGCAAGGCGGACAGCCAGCGGCTGCGCGACAACGCCGACACCACGGCCAGCATGCGGCTGCTCGACCCGAACGTGGTCTCGCCGGCCTTCCAGCAACAGCAGCAGGTGCGGGGCTACTACCAGTTCCCCTCCACCCTGGACGTCGACCGCTACAAGGACAAGGACGGCGCCGAGCAGGACACCGTCATCGGTCTGCGTGAGCTGAACATCGCCGGTATCCCCGAGCGCAACTGGATCAACGACCACTTCAAGTACACCCACGGCTACGGCGCGGTCGCCGCCAAGGGGACGGAGGCCGCCGACGGCGGCGGTCCGAAGTACACGGAGTCGGATCTGCCGGCCAAGGGACAGCTGGGCACGTACCAGCAGCGGGTCTACTACGGCGAGAAGACCTCGCAGTACTCCATCGTCGGCGGTCCGCAGAAGGAACTGGACTACTCCGACGACAGCGGCGAGAAGAGCTACAGCTACCAGGGCAAGAGCGGCGTCAACCTCGGGAACCCGATCAACCGTGCCGCGTACGCGGTGGCGTTCGGGGAGCCGCAGATCCTCTACTCCGGCGCGATCGGCGACGGCTCGCGGATCCTGTACAACCGCACGCCCAAGGAGCGCGTCGAATCCGTCGCCCCCTGGCTGACCATCGACGGCGACGCCTATCCGGCGGTCATCGACGGCCGGATCAAGTGGATCGTGGACGCCTACACCACCAGCAACGGCTACCCGTACGCCTCGCGCACCACGCTCGGGGACAGCACGGCCGATTCGCTCACCGACGGCCAGCGGGCGGTGGTGGCCCAGCAGAACCAGGTCAACTACATCCGCAACTCCGTCAAGGCGACGGTGGATGCCTACGACGGTTCGGTGAAGCTCTACCAGTGGGACGAGAAGGACCCGGTCCTCAAGACCTGGATGAAGTCCTTCCCCGGCACGGTCGAGAAGAAGAGCGCCATAAGCCCGGCGCTCAAGGAGCATCTGCGCTACCCGCAGGACCTCTTCAAGGTGCAGCGCCAGCTGCTGACCACGTACCACGTCACGGACCCCGGCACCTTCTACACCGGCTCCGAGCGCTGGCAGATCCCGAACGACCCGACGACCAAGTCGGGCAACGCGGTGCCGCCGTACTACCTGAGCATGAAGATGCCGGACCAGAAGAACCGCGCGTTCTCACTGACGACGACCTTCACGCCCAACAAGCGCGACAACCTCGGTGCGTTCATGGCCGTCGACGCCAATGCGACCAGCGGCGACTACGGCAAGATCAGATTGCTGAAGCTGCCGTCGGAGACGCCGGTGCCCGGCCCGCAGCTGGTGCAGTCGAAGTTCAACTCCGATCCGGTCATCGCCAATGAGCTGAACATCCTCAAGAAGTTCGGCGACTCGGAGATCGAGTACGGCAATCTGCTGACCGTGCCGCTGGACGGTGGACTGCTCTATGTCGAACCGGTGTATCTGCGCGGCGCCAACACCAACTACCCGCTTCTGAAGAAGGTGTTGGTCAGCTACGGCGACAGCAAGCCCGTCCTGGAGGACTCCCTCAAGGACGCGCTGGATGTGGTCTTCGGCAAGAAGGCGCCCAGTACGGGCACGGAGCAGCCGCCAAGCGGCGGCGACACCGGGCAGCCGCCGTCCGACCAGACGGTGCAGCAGGCCCTCGCCGATGCGCAGAAGGCCTACGAGGAGGGCGAGAAGGCACGCACCTCCGGCGACTGGGCCGGTTACGGCGAGGCTCAGAAGAAGCTGAAGGCGGCGCTGGACCGGGCGGCGAAGGCGTCCGAGAAGGGCGGCAAGCCGGGCAGCTGAGCCGGCCGTCCGCCTCTCGGGCCCTGTGGCCGCCGGTGCGAACCGGTGGCCACAGGGCCGCGTCGGTCCGGGGGCCGTCCGCCGCCGTGATACCTTGAGGTCACAACGACGCGGGGTGGAGCAGCTCGGTAGCTCGCTGGGCTCATAACCCAGAGGTCGCAGGTTCAAATCCTGTCCCCGCTACTGAAAAGCCGAAGGCCTGGATCCTCAAGGATCCGGGCCTTCGTCATGTGTGCGCGTCGATCGTCATGTGTTCAGGTCGATCCCGGGCAAAGGCCGGGTCGTACAACCCATGTGGGGAAGCTGTGTGCTTGAGTTTGCCAAGTCGTCGTGTCGGGAAGTCGACAAACCGCTGAAGTGACCTCACTGGCTGCGGTATACCAGGTGTACGCGGGTTACAGGTGATGCGACGATGGGTCTTATGGGGGACAAGGCAAGGTTGTTGGAGACGGACCGGTTTGTGCATGCGCCCGATGACGGGCGCGAATCCGACCTGCAAATGGACGCGATGGAGGCCGCAGAGGCCGCCGAGGCGTCCGATGCCGTGACCGAGTCCGGCCACCGCCGGGCCGCCGAGGCGGGCGACACCGCCGCGATGAGCGCGCTCGGTGCGATGCTGCTGCGCCGCGGTGACCTCGACGGCGCCGAGCCGCATCTGCGGTCCGCTGCCGCCGCCGGGGACCGCGCCGCGGCCAACAACCTGGGCGTGCTGCTCCACCAGCGGGGCTACGGGGACGAGGCGGCCGGCTGGTGGCGGATCGCCGCCGTGGCCGGTTCTGCCGCCGCCGCGCACGCCCTCGGGCGTCACTACCGGGAGCGCGGCGACGAGCCGGCCGCCGAATACTGGCTGCGCCAGTCCGCCGAGTCCGGCCACTGCCTGGGCGCCTACGCCCTCGCCGACCTCCTGGAGCACCGCGGTGACATCGGTGCCGAGCGCTGGTTCCGTACGGCCGCCGAGCGTGGTCACCGCGAGGCCGCGTACCGCCTGGCCCGGCTCATCGAGGAAGGGCGCGACGCGGACCACCGCGCGGTCCCCGCGTACGGGGAGCTGAGGCAGCAGGAGGAGGCCGAGCAGTGGTACCGCCAGGCCGCCGCGCGCGGCCACCGGCGGGCCGCGCTCCAGCTGGGCGCGCTGCTGGAGGAGCGCGGTGACGTCCAGGAGGCCGGGCGCTGGTACTTGTCCGCCGCCAAGGACGGGGAGGCGCGCGCCGCCTGTGCGCTGGGCTTCCTGCTGCGCGACGCGGGGGACGAGGAGAGCGCCGCGGAATGGTGGCGGCGCGCCGCCCAGGACGGCGATGGCAACGCTGCCAATGCGCTCGGGGCGCTGCACGCCGACCGCGGTGAGCTTCAGACCGCCGAGCGCTGGTACCGCGTCGCTCTGGACGCCGGGGATGTCAACGGCGCCTACAACATCGGGCTGCTGTGCGCCGAGCAGGGCCGGGAGGGGCGCGGCGAGCAGTGGTACCGCCGGGCCGCCTACGCCGGGCACCGTGAGGCGGCCAACGCGCTGGCCATTCTGCTGCTCCAGCGTGGCGACGCCGCAGGGGCCGAGCCGTGGTTCTCCAAGGCAGCCGAGGCGGGCAGTGTGGACGCCGCGTTCAACCTCGGCATCCTCTTCGCCGGGCGGGGTGCGGAGCGTACGGCGCACACCTGGTACGAGCGGGCGGCCGCGGCCGGGCACACCGAGGCGGCGCTTCAGGTCGCCATCGTGCAGCTGCGGGACGGTGAGCTCCAGGACGCGGAGCGGAATCTGCGCTGTGCGGCCGGTGGCGGCAGCGCCGAGGCGGCCTTCCGGCTCGCCGACCTCCTCGACCGCCAGGCGGCGGCCGCGGGTGAGGGGCTGGCGGACGGGGAGCGCGCGGCGGACGACGAGAGCGTGCAGTGGTACGAGCGGGCCGCGCGCCAGGGTCACCGTCGCGCCCAGGTTCGCGTTGGCATGTTCGCGGCGGCTCGCGGGGAGACCGTCGAGGCCGCTGAGTGGTACCGCGCGGCGGCCGAGGCCGGGAGCCGTAACGGCGCCTTCAACCTCGGGCTGCTGCTGGCCCGTGAGGGCAGCCTGCCGGAGGCCGCCCTGTGGTGGCAGCGCGCCGCCGAGGCCGGGCACGGCCGGGCGGCGCTCCGGCTGGCGCTGCTCGCCGCCCGGCGCGGGGCGCTCGCGGAGGCGCAGAGCTGGTGTGCGCACGCCGTGGAGCTGGGCCCGCCGGAGGTGGCGGAGCGTGCGGCGCGGCTGCGTACGGCGCTCCAGGAGGAGCTCAGCGCGTAGCGGGCGGCAGAGGTGTCCGGAGGCCCGGAACCCGGCGAACAAACCGGGTCCCGGGCCCCGCCGGAAGGAATTTGCGCTGGTCGTCGGGCCGGGGTTAAAGTGTGGAACACAACGACGCGGGGTGGAGCAGCTCGGTAGCTCGCTGGGCTCATAACCCAGAGGTCGCAGGTTCAAATCCTGTCCCCGCTACTGAAAGACGAAGGCCCGGATTCTCCGAGAATCCGGGCCTTCGTCGTTCTCATCTCCGGAGCCGGTGGCCGACCGCCTCCGCGTACAGGCTGCGGTCGACGAGCCGGTTCTCCGGGAGCGGTGCTCCTTCGGTGACGCCGGCGTCACGGTAGGCCTTCTGGAGCCGGTCCGTGGTGCCCTTTCTGATCTCCCAGTCCATCCGGAGGGAGGGCACCGAGGTGAGGATCTTCGCGTCGACGTCCAGCAGCTTCGCCAGCTCGGCGACGAAGGCCCGGTCGGCCTTGTAGTCGCCGGCGAAGTAGGTGTTGACCGTGCGGAGGTAGGCGCGCAGGAAGGCGACACCGGCGTCCGGGTCCCGCTGGAGCAGCGCCGGGCCGTAGAGGGCGCCGCCGAGGGGTTCGCCCCGGGGCTGGCCGCCGAGGAATGCGTATTTCTCGTCGCCGTCGACCCGCCGCCAGACCGGGTCGAGCAGCCAGGCGGAGTCCACCCCGCCGCCGGTCAGGGCGGTCAGGACGTCGGCGGAGCCGAGCTGCTGGAAGGCGACGGAGTCCAGGCGGGCGCCGTGTCCGGCGAAGGTCCTGGCCATCGGGTACATGATCACGGAGCCTTTTCCGATCATGGTGCCCAGCTTCGTCCCCTCCAGGGAGACCGAAGAGGCGCGCTCCCCGCTCCTGAGGCGCACCCACAGGCCGCTCCGGGAGTTCGGGGCGGGGGAGAAGTTGCCGGCCACCCAGCGGAGGTCGAAGCCGCCGTGGACGCCGTTGACGACGGCGGCCTCGGGGGCCGCCCACAAGGCGTCCAGTTCGCCCTTGGCCAGTAGCGGCAGCGCCTCCGGGGTGGGCAGCACCTTCAGCCGGACATCCAGGCCCTCCTTCGTGAACTCGCCCCTGGAGAGGGCCAGGCGCAGCGGGGCCACGTACTCGGCGTTGAGAGTGCCGGTGGCGACGGTGAGCGTGCGGCGTTTCGCGAGCGGGCGCGGAGCGGGGGCGCCCATGGCGCAGCGGGCCGGTGGGCGGTCCGGGGCGAGGTCGGCGGGGTCGGTCCAGGCGGCCGGGCCGCAGCCCGCGACGGGCTTGATGGTGCGGGGCCGGGCGGCGGAGGGGTGGTCCTCGGGGGCGGCGCAGCCGGCGGCGAGGGCGAGTGCGGTGATCAGCGCGGCAGTGGTGGTGCGGATGCGCATGGGACCTCCGTACGGGGCGGCGTCCGGTCGGACGGGGCGGTGCGGGATCAGCTCCGGGGGCGGCCGCGGTCGCGGGGTGCCCAGGGGGTGAGGAAGCGCCCGGCCAGCCGTACGAGCTCGGAGAAGAGCACGCCGAGGACGGCCACACAGACGATGCCGACGAACATCACGTCGTTCTGGAACAGGGCGCGCGAGTCGAAGATCAGATGCCCGAGGCCGTCGGTGGCGGCGATCTGTTCCGAGGCGACGATGACCAGGACGGCCACGCCCGCGGCGATCCGGGCGCCCACGAGGACGGCGGGCAGCGAGGCGGGCAGCAGGACGTGCCGGAACATCTGCCAGGGGCCCGCGCCGAAGACCTGGCCGGCGTCGCGGTGGCCGGAGGGGATGGCCAGTACTGCCGCCATGGTCGAGATCCAGACGAAGAAGAAGACGGTGGTGGCGACGAGGGCGACCTGCGGGCCCTCGCCGAGCCCGAACATGTTGAGGAAGACCGGCAGCAGGGCCAGCTTGGGAACCACGTACAGGGCGTCCAGGAGGGGTTCGAGGGCGGCCCGTACGAGTGACAGCGAGCCCATCAGCAGGCCCAGGAGGTAGCCGGTGACGGTCCCGGCGGCATAGCCGGCCAGGACGCGCCGGAGGGTGGCTCCCACGTCCGGCCACAGTGCGCCGGCCAGGGCGCGGTCCCAGCCGTCGACCAGGATCGTCGTGGGTGCGGGGTAGATGCGGGCGTCGAGCCAGGCCCGGTCGGCGGCCAGCTGCCACAGCAGCACGAGCAGCAGTGGTACGGCGGCGGCCAGCGAGATCTCCAGGGTGCGCCGGCGGCGGTGGGTGCGCCCGGGGCGCAGTTCCCGCGGGCCGGGGCGGCGGACGACGAGGCGGTCGGCCGCGGCGGGCCTGTCGTCCTCGTGGCCGGGCCGGGGGAGGGCGGCGGTCATGCGGGGACGGCCCCCTCGGTGGTCCGGCGGGCGGAGCCGCCGCGGTTGACCTCGTCACGCAGCAGCTGCCACAACTCCGCCTTGAGGGCCGTGAATTCGGGGGTGGCGCGGACCGCGCCGGTGCGGGGGCGGCCGGACGGCGGGCGGCGTTCGGCGATGATCCGGCCGGGGCGGGCGGACATGACCAGGACCCGGTCGCCGAGTACCAGGGCTTCTTCGAGGCTGTGGGTGATGAAGAGGGTGGTGGTGCGGGTGGTCTGGGTGAGGTCGAGCAGTTCGTCCTGGAGGACGGTGCGCAGCTGGGCGTCGAGGGCCGCGAACGGCTCGTCCATCAGCAGGATTCCGGGGTCCACGGCGAGGGCGCGGGCCAGCGCGACGCGCTGGCGCATACCGCCGGAGAGCGTGGCCGGGTAGGCGCCGGCGAAGTCGGCGAGCCCCATACGGGTGAGCCAGGAGCGGGCCCTTTCGTCGGCCTCCTTACGGGGGACGCGCTGGAGGTCGAGGCCGAAGCGGACATTGCCCAGCACCGTCTTCCAGTCGTAGATGCCGTAGTCCTGGAAGATCATCGCGGCCGGGCGGTCGGCGCTCACCCGGAGTTCCAGTTCGCCGGCACTGGGGCGCAGCAGCCCGGCGGCGATGCGCAGCAGGGTCGACTTCCCGCAGCCGGAGGGGCCGACGACACAGACGCATTCGCCCGGCGCGATCTCGGCATCGACGGGGCCGAGGGCGGCCAGCGCCTTGCGGCCGCGGCCGAAGGAGCGGGCCAGGGCGTGGGCGCGCAGGGCGGGTGGGGTGGCGGGGCCGGCGGCCGGGCGGTGCGTCGCGGACGAAGGGGGCGGCTCTCCCACGGGGTGCTCCTTGCGGAGTGCGGACAGGGTGCCGCCGTGGTGCGCGGCCCGGGGCCGGTGGGGCCCGGTGGCCGGAAAGCGCGGCCCGCCGACGATATGACGGTGCGTCAGATTTGGGCAAGGGGCGTGCGGGCAGGGTTGTGCGGTGTGGGGAGGCGCGGAGGCGTGGGGGTGAGGGCGCGGGCGACGGGCCGCCGGCCGGGCATGCGAAGGAGCCCGCGGCCGGGTGGGCGTGGGCTCGGTCGTGCGTATGAGGTGATCGGGTGCGGGGGCGGCCCGGACGGGGACCGGCCGCGGGTGTCAGGACGGGGCGCTGCACGTGGGGCAGATGCCCCGGTAGGTGACGGTGACCTCGGATACCTGGAAGCCGTAGCGCTCCGGCTCGGGCAGGGCGGACAGCGGGTCGCCCTGAAGGTGGACGTCCCGGATCGTGCCGCACTGCGAGCAGACCAGGTGCTGGTGCTCGTGGTGGGCGTTGGGGTCGTAGCGCTTGGCCCGGCCGTCGGTGCTCACCTCGAGCACCTCGCCGAGCGACACCAGCTCGCCCAGGGTGTTGTAGACCGTCGCGCGGGAGATCTCGGGCAGCCGGGCGGATGCCAGCGCGTGCACTTCGTCAGCGGTGTAGTGGACGTGGTCCCCGTCGAGGACCTCGGCGACGACGCGTCGCTGCGCGGTCAGCCGCCAGCCGCGTCCCCGGAGCCGTTCAAGCAGGTCACTCATGCCATTCACCTATCAGTCAGATAGACCCAGCGTAGCAGTGGGGGATCCATCACCGGATCGTGTACGAGTTTCACATCCTTCTTGACTTAGACATTGTCCAATGTAGGATCGTGACCGGCGCAAGCCAAGGGCAGGTGGAGAAGACTTTTCAGGAGGCGCACGTGTCGGTAGAGAGCACCACTGGACCGCTGACCACGGAGTCCGGGGCTCCGGTCGGGGACAACCAGAACAGCGAGACGGCGGGCATCGGCGGACCCGGCCTCATCCAGGACCAGCTCCTGATCGAGAAGCTCGCGCACTTCAACCGGGAGCGCATCCCGGAGCGCATCGTGCACGCCCGCGGCGCCGGTGCGTACGGCACCTTCACGGTCACCGCGGACGTGACCAAGTACACCCGCGCCGCGTTCCTCTCCGAGGTCGGCAAGCAGACCGAGACGTTCCTGCGCTTCTCCACCGTCGCGGGCAACCTCGGCTCCGCCGACGCGGTGCGTGACCCGCGCGGCTTCGCGCTGAAGTTCTACACCGAAGAGGGCAACTACGACCTCGTCGGCAACAACACCCCGGTGTTCTTCATCAAGGACGCCATCAAGTTCCCGGACTTCATCCACACCCAGAAGCGCGACCCGTACACCGGCTCGCAGGAGGCGGACAACGTCTGGGACTTCTGGGGCCTGTCGCCCGAGTCCACCCACCAGGTCACCTGGCTGTTCGGCGACCGCGGCATCCCCGCCTCCTACCGCCACATGAACGGCTACGGCTCGCACACCTTCCAGTGGAACAACGAGGCCGGCGAGGTCTTCTGGGTCAAGTACCACTTCAAGACCGACCAGGGCATCAAGAACCTCACGACCTCCGAGGCCGCGGAGACCTCCGGCCTCGACCCGGACAGCCACCAGCGCGATCTGCGGGAGTCCATCGAGCGCGGCGACTTCCCGAGCTGGACCGTCCAGGTGCAGATCATGCCCGCGGCCGAGGCGGCCAACTACCGCTTCAACCCGTTCGACTTGACCAAGGTCTGGCCGCACGAGGACTACCCGCCGATCGAGATCGGCAAGCTGGAGCTCAACCGCAACCCGCAGAACATCTTCGCCGAGGTCGAGCAGTCGATCTTCTCCCCGCACCACTTCGTGCCGGGTATCGGCCCGTCCCCCGACAAGATGCTCCAGGGCCGTCTCTTCGCGTACGGCGACGCGCACCGCTACCGCGTCGGCATCAACGCCGACCACCTGCCGGTGAACCGCCCGCACGCCACCGAGGCGCGCAGCCACGGCCGGGACGGCGTGCTCTACGACGGCCGCCACGCGGGCCGGAAGAACTACGAGCCCAACAGCTTCGGCGGCCCGGTCGAGACCGGCCGTCCGCTGTGGCAGCCGGCCGCCGTGACCGGCCCCACCGGCGAGCATGCCGCGCCCTCGCACGCGGAGGACGACGACTTCGTCCAGGCCGGAAACCTCTACCGGCTGATGGCGGAGGACGAGAAGGGGCGCCTGATCGACAACCTGGCGGGTTTCATCGCCCAGGTCTCCCGCGATGACATCGCCCAGCGGGCGATCGAGAACTTCCGCAAGGCGGACGCGGACTACGGCAAGCGGCTGGAAGCCGCGGTCCAGGCCCTGCGCGGCTGACTGGGCGGGCGCCCCTTATGCGGCTAAACCTCCCCCACGCTTAAGGCGCGGGGGGACCCCCATCGCTTTCGCGGAAGTGGTTACGCGCCGTGGGGGTTGCTCAATTGTCGCTGCCGTAAATAAGCGAAGAGGCCGGATGCCATGGGGCTTCGGCCTCTTCGTGTGTGCGGCTCCGGGGGCGGAGCCGTGTGGGAGTCAGGCGGGTACGGGGCGGGCCCGTTCCGTGGTGGTCGACCAGCAGCGGATGATGTCGCGTACGGAGACCACACCGACCGGTTCCTGGTCGTTGAGCACGATCAGATGGCGGAAGCCACCGCGCACCATGGCGTCCGCGGCATCGTCCAGGGTCCAGTCCGGAGCGGCGAAGACCACGTCCGGGGTGGTGTGGGTCTGGGCGGTCTCCTGGTCGGGGTTCTCGCCCGCGCCGAGGGAGTTGAGGATGTCGCGCTCGGTGAGGATGCCGATGCCACAGGTGTCGTTGTCGAGGACCACGGCCGCGCCGATGCGGCGGGCCGCCATCAGCTGCGCCGCCTGGCGGAGGGTGTGAGCGGGCCCGATGGTGAGGACCACCGTGCTCATGGCGTCTTTGACGTGCATGGGCATGGAGTGGAGCCACCTCCTTGGTGAATGTGCTTGCGAAGGGATTCACAAGTTCACAAAGTGGGGGATTCTCATGTTCACATGCCTCCGCCGATGCAACAAGGGGCAACTGCTGGACGGTTGTCCGAATGCGCGCCCCGCCGCAGGTCAGTGCGGGGAGTCGCCGAGATAACCCAGCAGATCCTCGTGCAGCAGACCGTTCGAGGCAGCCGCGTTGCCGCTGTGCGGGCCCGGCTTGCCGTCCAGGCCGGTGAACTGTCCGCCGGCCTCCTTCACCACCACCGCACAGGCCGCCATGTCCCACAGCGACAGCTCCGGCTCGGCGCAGATGTCCACCGAACCCTCGGCGATCATCATGTACGGCCAGAAGTCCCCGTAGCCCCGGGTGCGCCAGCAGTCCCGGCTCAGATCGAGGAAGCTGGGCAGCTTGCCGCGCTCCTCCCAGCCGGTCAGCGACGAGTACGCGAACGAGGCGTCCTGGATACGGCCGACCTGGGAGACCCGGAGCTGGGTCGCGGAGGTCAGGCTGCGGCCGGTGAAGGCGCCCAGGCCGTCGGCGGCCCACCAGCGGCGGTTGAGCGCCGGTGCCGAGACGATGCCGACCACCGGGCGGTCACCGCCCTCCCCGCGCTCCATCAGCGCGATCAGCGTCGCCCAGACCGGCACCCCGCGGACATAGTTCTTCGTGCCGTCGATCGGGTCGATGATCCAGCGGCGCGGCCCCGCGCCCTCGCTGCCGAACTCCTCGCCGAGCACCGCGTCCCGTGGCCGGGCCCGCTGGAGCTGGCTGCGGATCAGCTCTTCGGCGGCCTTGTCCGCCTCACTCACCGGTGTCATGTCCGGTTTGGTCTCGACCTTGAGGTCGAGGGCCTTGAAGCGCTCCATGGTGGCGGCGTCCGCGGCGTCCGCGAGAACATGGCCGAGGCGAAGATCATCGTGATAGTCGGGCATGTGCGAACAGTATCCATTGGTATACGCCGGAGCCACACGACCATGCGCCGCCCGGCGTGTGGCGGCCCGCGCGCCGCCGGTGCGCCCCCGCCGCGACGACCCTTGACAGTATCTGGCGGTGCGTCAATTCTGTGCGCACACCGGCTACCCGGGGCCGGCGGCCGGGGAGGCGACGGATGCCCGCAGCGCGTGAATCCTTGCTGGACGCCGCCTACACGGCGCTGACGGAACGGGCCTGGACGGCCGTGCGGATGGTCGATGTCGCGGCCGCGGCCGGGGTGTCCCGGCAGACGCTCTACAACGAGTTCGGCAGCAAGGAGGGGCTGGCCCGCGCCCTCGTCCGCCGGGAGACCGACAACTACCTCGCCGGGGTCGCGCGGGCGCTGTCCCAGGGCTCCCCGGCCGCCGGCGCCAGGCGCGACGCGGCGGGCCGGGTGGCGGCCGCGGCCGCCTGGACGCTGCGGACCGCGCGCGCCAACCCCCTGGTCAGGGCCGTACTGACCGGGTGCTGGAGCGACCGGCTGCCGGCCCCCGCGGCCGTCGGTGCCGCGCCGCCACGAGCCACCCGGCCCGGCATCCCCGCCCAGCGGACCGCGCCGTCGGGCGACGGGCCGCTGCCGGGGCCCGCAGAACTCGTCGGCCGCTTCTGCGACCAGGCGGTCGCGGCGCTGGAACCCGACTGGCCCGAGGAAGCGCTGCCCGCCCTGTGCACCGCCTGCGAGACCGCGGCGCGGCTGACCCTGGCCTGTGTGGTCGCTCCCGTGACGCCGGGGTCGGCACCGTCCGCGGGGCGCGCACCGGCACCGCGGTCGCGTCGGGAGCTGGAGACGGAGGCGGTGTCCCGGCTCGTACGGGGCGCCTTCGCCCGGATACCGGCCGATGCGCGGCCGGGGGAACACTGCTGACGAGGTGTCACGGCTGCGCGGGGCCCGGCCGCGGACGGCGGGGGCGGTTCGCGGGGCGCCGGCTCAGTGCGCCGCCCCCGACAGCTGCAGCCCGACCACCCCGACGATGACCATGGTGATGGAGACGATCTTCAGGGTGGAGACCACATCGCCGAGGAAGACCATGCCGTAGATCGCCGTACCGGCCGCACCGATGCCGGTCCACACCGCATACGCCGGGCCGACGTCGAGCCTGCGCAGCGCCAGCGTCAGCAGACCGAAACTGCCGAGGGCGAAGGCCGCGAACGCGATGGTCGGGAACAGCCGGGTGAAGCCGTGCGACAGCTTGAGGCAGACCGCGAAGCCGGTCTCCAGGATCCCCGCCACCACGACCAGCAGCCACGCCATGTCCCATTGCCTCCGTCAGCCAGGGCCTGTCTCGGTGAGCGACGACGGGGCGTCAGAATCACTCCCCAAGGCCCCGTCCGGGCGGTCCGGGCCTGACGGAACACTGCGCCGACCTCGATGTGATTATGCCTTTACCTCGGACGGGCGGCGGCAAACTTCGGCGATCAGTCGCCCTCGCGTCGCTCACGGGTGGCCAGGAGGCGGCGCAAGGAGTAGAGGCGGGCCGGATCGGCGTGGCCGTCGCTGACCCACTCGTCCAGCGCGCAGTCCGGTTCGTCATGGCTACAGGCCCGCGGGCATTCCGCGGTGCCCGGCTCCAGATCCGGGAAGGCGTGGATGACCCGGGACGGGTCGACGTGATGCAGCCCGAAGGACCGGACACCGGGGGTGTCGATGACCCAGCCCGAGTCGTCGGGCAGCGGCAGCGCCAGCGCGGAGGTGGTGGTGTGCCGCCCGCGGCCGGTGACCGCGTTGACATGCCCGGTGGCCCGGCGGCGCTCCGGGACCAGAGCGTTGACCAGGGTGGTCTTGCCCACGCCGGAGTGCCCGACGAACGCCGTCATACGGCCCGCGAGGGTGGCCCGGATCCGCTCGGCGGCGCTGCCGTCGGCGAGTTCGTCGCGATTGGTGACGATGTAGGGGACGCCGAGCGCGCCGTAGGAATCCAGCAGGGTGTCCGCGGACGCCAGATCGGACTTGGTCAGCACCAGCAGCGGGTCGAGGCCCGCGTCGTAGGCGGCGACCAGACAGCGGTCGATGAGCCGGGGGCGCGGCTCGGGGTCGGCGAGTGCGGTGACGATCGCGAGCTGGTCGGCGTTGGCGACCACGACCCGCTCGAACGGGTCGTCATCGTCGGCCGTACGGCGCAGCGTCGAGGAACGCGGCTCGACCCGGACGATCCGGGCGAGGGTGTCCTTGGCGCCGCTCAGATCACCCACGACGGCGACCCGGTCGCCGACCACCGCGCTCTTGCGGCCCAGCTCACGGGCCTTCATCGCGGTGACCGTACGGCCCTCGATGAGGCAGGTCAGCCGGCCCCGGTCGACGGTCAGGACCAGGCCTTCGCCCGCGTCCTCGTGCTTGGGGCGGCGGTTGGTGCGGGGGCGGTTGCCCTTGGGGTTGGGGCGGACGCGGATGTCGTCCTCGTCGGGGTTCTTTCCGTAGCGGCGCATGGCGGCGTCAGCCTCAGCCTCTCCGGGCCGGCACGGCCGCCGGGTCGAGCATGTCCGTCCACATCGCCGGGAAGTCCGGCAGCGTCTTGGCGGTGGTGGCGACGTTCTCCACCTGCACACCGTCGACGGCCAGGCCGATGATCGCCGCGGCGGTGGCCAGCCGGTGGTCCTCGTAGGTGTGGAAGACCCCGCCGTGCAGGGGACGCGGGCGGATGTGCAGACCGTCCGCGGTCTCGGTGACATCGCCGCCGAGCTCGTTGAGCTCCTTGGTGAGGGCGGCCAGCCGGTCGGTCTCGTGCAGCCGGAGGTGCGCCACCCCGCGCAGCGTGGAGGGGGAGTCGGCCAGCGCGGCGACCGCGGCGATGCCGGGGGTCAGCTCGCCGACCTCGCTCAGGTCGACGTCGATGCCGTGGATACGGCCGCTGCCGGTGAAGGTCAGCCCCCGGTCGGTCAGCTCGCAGGAACCGCCCATGGTGGTGAAGATCTCGCGCAGCGCGTCACCGGGCTGCGTGGTGTGCTCGGGCCAGTCCGGGATGGTGACCCGGCCGCCGGTGACCAGCGCCGCGGCCAGGAACGGCTGGGCGTTCGACAGGTCCGGCTCGACGACCAGGTCGCGGCCGAGCAGCGCGCCCGGGGTGACCCGCCAGACGTTGGGCTCGCCGCCCGCCTCCGGGGTGTCCACCTGCGCGCCGACGCTGCGCAGCATGTCGACGGTCATCCGGATGTGCGGCATGGAGGGCAGCGCCGCGCCCACGTGCCGGACCTCGACGCCCTGGTTGAAGCGCGGCGCGGAGAGCAGCAGCGCGCTGACGAACTGGGAGGACGAGGACGCGTCGATCTCGACCCGGCCGCCGTCCAGGCCGCCGCTGCCGAAGACCGTCATGGGCAGCGCCCCGCGGTTGTCGTCGTCGATCCGGGCGCCCAGGGCGCGCAGCGCGTCGATCACGCCGCCGAGCGGACGCTCGTAGGAGCGCGGGTCGCCGTCGAAACGGATCGGGCCGTCGGCGAGCGCGGCGACCGGCGGCAGGAAGCGCATGACCGTTCCGGCATTGCCGACGTCGATGGTGGCCGGGCCGTGCAGGCCCGCCGGGATCACCCGCCAGGCCTCCCCGCCACCGGGCTGCCCGGCGGCGTCCGAGCTGGAGGAAGCGGTCTCCTCGATGCCGACGCCCAGGGTGCGCAGGGCCTCGGCCATCAGGAGCGTGTCACGGGAGCGCAGCGGCCGGCGCAGCCAGCCGGGCTCGGCGGAGAGGGCGGCCAGGACCAGGCCGCGATTGGTGACCGATTTGGAGCCGGGCACGGTGACGGTGGCATCGACGGCCCCGGAGGCGAGGGGGGCGGGCCACAGGGCGGGATGTGTGGGGCTCTCGGTCATGCCCTTACTTTAATGGCTGGGCAAGGGTGCCGATCTTGATCAAAAGCGCCGCAACCCCTGTGAAACATGGCACGGGCAGTGCGCTCACGTGCCGGAACCGCGTCGCCGGCGGAACCACCGGCCGGGGCGGCGGCGGAACCGGCCCCCGGCGCGGGGCGGTTGACGTCAGAGGCCGAGCAGCCAGCGCCCGCCGCCGATCAGCGAGCACAGCGTCACCACGTGGAAGAGGCCGAGCCAGATGGCCGCCGGGACATGGGTCAGCCGCGCCAGCTGGTCCGGGTCGGAGTCCACGGCCCCGCCCCGGCGCCGCTTCCCCTGGAGCTCGAACGGCGGCCGCACCCCGCCCAGCAGGAGGAACCACACCACCACATACGCGAACGCCGCCTGCACATCCGGCGTCGTCAGCCAGGAGACCAGCACGAACGCGGCGCCGGTGAGCACGACCGTGAGCACGCCGTAGGCGTTCCGGATCATGATCAGCATCGCCAGGAGCAGCACGGTGGCGCCCCACAGCAGCGCCGTGATGTGCCCCGCGGCGAGGAGCGCGGCGCCCGCCAGACCGAGCAGCGACGGCGCGATGTAGCCGGCCGCGGCGGTCAGCACCATGCCCAGACCGGTCGGCTTGCCCCGCGAGACGGTCAGCCCCGAGGTGTCGGAGTGCAGCCGGATGCCGTCCAGGCGGCGGCCGGTGAGCAGCGCGATCAGCCCGTGCCCGCCCTCGTGCGCGATGGTGACGGCGTTGCGCGCAAGCCGCCAGGCGGTGCGCGGGACGACGGCGCCCAGCGCGAGCACCGCCGTGGCGATCACCAGCCAGAGCGAGGGATCGGGCTGGGTCCCGAACACGCGGCTCCATATGTCCGTGAGGTGGTCGGTGTCCATGTCTCCCCTTCGTGTGGCATGGCAGTGTGGCACGCATGTGCGGTAGGTATGCAGCGAGTCGTCGTCCCGAGGAGCTGGTGGGACTCTTCGGCGTTCAGCGGTGGGAGCCGACGGAGACCCTCGCGCCCAGTTGGAACGTGGCCCCGACGGACCCGGTGCACGCGGTGCTCGAACGTCCCCTCAAGGGAGCGGCGGCCGAGGACCTCCCGCCGGGCGGTCCGGCGCGCCAGCTGCGGGCGCTGAAATGGGGCCTGGTCCCGTCGTGGTCGAAATCACCCGAGGCCGCCGCGAAGATGATCAATGCCCGGGCGGAGACGGTGCACGAGAAGCCGTCCTTCCGGCAGGCCTTCGCGACCCGTCGGTGCCTGCTGCCCGGAGACGGGTATTTCGAGTGGGTCACCGACGCCGCGGAACGGCAGCTGGAGGAGCAGGGCAAGAAGAAGCGGCCCCGTAAGCAGCCGTATTTCGTGACGCCCGCGGACGGCTCCGTGATGGCGATGGCCGGGCTGTACGAGTTCTGGCGGGACCGGACGCTGCCCGGCGACCACCCGCTGGCCTGGTGGGTGACCTGCACCGTGGTCACCACCGAGGCCGAGACCACACCGCTGGCCGGGGCGGACGGCGGCGACGGGCCGCAGTCGCTGGCCGAGATCCACCCCCGGATGCCGCTGGTACTGACCCCGGACAGCTGGGACGCCTGGCTCGACCCGGCCCGTACCGACCCGGACGAGGTACGCGAATTGCTGACGCCGCCGCCGGCCGGGCTGATGCGTGCCCATCCCGTGCCGACCGGGGTCAGCAACGTCCGCAACAACGGGCCCGAGCTGGTCACCGAGCTCGACGGACCCGAGGTCGGCACGCTGTTCTGAGCCGCCGCACGGCCCGCCGCGCTGCCCTTCCCGCCGCGGCGCGGGCAGGATGGGCGTATGAGCACTGGGGCGAGGGAGACCGAGACGGTCGCGACACCGGCGGGCGATGCCCGGATCACCTGGTACCGCACGGCGGAGCCGGCGCGGGCCGTGGTGGCGCTGAGCCATGGCGCCGGCGGCGGCATCGAGGCGCGTGATCTCCAGGCGCTGGCGGCCGCGCTGCCGGCCCGTGGCTACTCCGTGGCGCTGGTCGAGCAGCCGTGGCGGGTGGCGGGCAAGAAGGTGGCGCCCGCGCCGAAGACCCTGGACACCGGCTGGACCGCGCTGTGGCCGGCGCTGGCGAAGCCGGGGCTGCCGGTGGTCGCCGGTGGCCGGAGCGCCGGGGCCCGGGTGGCCTGCCGTACGGCGCGTGAGCTGGGAGCCCGGGCAGTGGTGGCGCTGAGCTTCCCGCTGCACCCGCCGGGCCGGCCCGAGAAGTCCCGGGCCGACGAGCTGACCGGCGCCGGGGTGCCGACGCTGGTCGTCCAGGGCGGCCGGGACCCGTTCGGCCGGCCGGAGGAGTTCCCGCCGGGGACGGAGCTCGCCGAGGTGGCTCACGGTGACCACGGCTTCGCGGTACCGAAGAAGGCAGGCGTCGGGGAGGCGGAGTCGATGGCCGTGCTCACGGACGCGGTGACGGGCTGGCTGGACGGGGTGTTCGGCTGACGGTTCGGCTGCCGGGCGGCGCGGGGGTCCGGGCGGCTGCCGGGCCGGTACGTGCCGCAGCGGCGGGCGTCGGCGGCTCGGCGGGCCGGGACGGGCGGCCCCCGCCCGCGGGTTCGGCCCGGTTCACCCGTCCTGTCCGCGCGGCCGGGCCCGGACATGCATCCGCTCGCCCTGTCTGCCGAAGAGGCTCAGCAGCTCCACCGGCTCGTCGCCCGCCGGGCCGAACCAGTGCGGCAGCCGGGTGTCGAACTCCGCCGCCTCCCCGGCCCGCAGCTCCACATCGCGGTCGGCCAGCAGCAGCCGCAGCCGTCCGGAGAGCACGTACAGCCACTCGTAGCCCTCGTGTGTGCGCTGCTCACGCGGCCCGTCGACCGGATCGAGGATCAGCTTGAACGCCTGCAGCGCGCCCGGCTGCCGGGTCAGCGGGATCGCGGTCCTGTCCCCGAGCCGCATCGGGGCCGCCCGCACCCGGGGATCGCCGACCTCCGGCGCCCCCACCAGCTCGTCCAGCGGCACCTGATGGGCCTGCGCCAGCGGCAGCAGCAGTTCGAGGGTGGCCTTGCGGCCGCCGGACTCCAGGCGCGACAGCGTGCTCACCGAGATGCCGGTCGCCTCGGAGAGCGCGGTCAGCGTCACCCCGCGCTCCTGGCGCATCCGCCGCAGCCGCGGGCCCACCTCGGCGAGTACCCGCTCGTATGCCTGATCGTTCACCCTTCTATTGCCGAAGCGGCAAGCGCATTTGTCAACCCGTCGTTCCGTCCGAAGTCTTGACAGCGGACCGGGAATGCCGCGGCGAACGCGCCTGTTGTGCCAGGCGTAGTGCTCGAGTACGTCCGGTGAACGACGAGGAATGGGAGTCCGCCGCATGGGAATCGCTTGCCCGGCCCGCCCGGCCGCCGATCTGCCGTGGTCGCAGATGCAGGTCACGCAGCCCGCCCTGGCTGGAGCGGCGGCGGCACCGGATCGTCGTCTATTCTCCGAATCGGGTGGGTCCGCATCCGGATCCAGGACGGTGTTGGAGGAGGTGGGTCCGGTCACCGGTACCGACGCAGGGACCGACGGCACGGCTGAGGAGCAGGCCCAGGAGAGCGCCGCCGAGCGCAATGCGCGCTTCGAGCGGGACGCGCTCACCTTCCTGGACCAGATGTACTCCGCCGCGCTGCGCATGACGCGCAATCCGGCCGATGCGGAGGACCTGGTGCAGGAGATGTACGCGAAGGCGTACGCGTCCTTCCACCAGTTCCGGGAGGGCACCAACCTCAAGGCGTGGCTCTACCGCATCCTCACCAACACCTTCATCAACTCCTACCGCAAGAAGCAGCGTGAGCCGCAGCGCAGTGCCGCCGAGGAGATCGAGGACTGGCAGCTGGCGCGCGCCGAGTCGCATATGTCGACCGGGCTGCGTTCCGCCGAGTCGCAGGCGCTCGACCACCTCCCCGACTCGGACGTGAAGGCCGCACTCCAGGCGATCCCTGAGGAATTCCGTATCGCGGTCTACCTGGCGGACGTGGAGGGCTTTGCGTACAAGGAGATCGCGGACATCATGGGGACACCCATCGGCACGGTGATGTCCCGTCTGCACCGCGGCCGGCGCCAACTGCGCGGCATGCTGGAGGATTACGCCCGTGAGCGCGGGCTGGTCCCGGCGGGGGCGGCGGCCGGTGACCCGCAGGCCGCGCAGACGTCGGACGCGCACGACCGGAAAGGCTCGGGATCATGAGCTGCGGAGAGCCGCACGAGAAGGACTGCTCAGAGGTCCTTGACCACCTCTACGAGTATCTCGACCGGGAGATGCCCGCCGGGGAGTGCGCAGACTTCCAGGTGCATCTCGACGAGTGCTCGCCGTGCCTGGAGAAGTACGGCCTGGAGCAGGCCGTCAAGAAGCTCGTCAAGCGCTGCTGCGGCCATGACGACGTCCCCAGCGATCTGCGCTCCAAGGTCATGGGCCGGATCGAGCTCATCCGGGCCGGGGAGACCGTCCCCGAGGTGAGCGTGCTCGAACAGGCCAAGAAGGAACAGGCGCAGCGCGCGCGGGAGGACGCCGCGGCGTCCGCGGCGGAGGAGGGGACCGGTCCGGCCGACGCGACCGGCTCCACCGATGCACGTACCCGGGCCGCACGGGCCGAATAACGCGGCACATCACCCCAAGGGGTGAGGGGCGGGGCCATCGTCCCGCCCGATCCGCTGAACCGCCTTCCCCGGGGCCTTCGCCCCTCTATTCTCACCGACCCGAGCGCACTGCGGATGCGGCGCGCCAGGGCCCCGGCTCCCTCCGAGCCCGGGGGAGCGGTGGGCAGGGCGAGGAGGCGCGATGCGAGGACTTCCGGCGGCCGCACGAGGGTATATCGGCTGCGCCGCGCCGGCCGCGGCGCTGTGTGCCGCCCCCGCTGTGGGCCTCGGCCCCGGCGCCCCCTGGAGCAGCGCCCTCGCCCTGGCCATCCTGTACGGGCTCTGCGAACAGCTGCGCCGCTGCCGGGCCGGCCGGGCCCCGTACGCCCCCGACTCCGGGGCCCCGGGCGGTTTTCCCACCGGATGGGCCGGCCCCGTCCTGCTCGCCGGGGTCTTTCTGCTGCCGCCGCCGCTGGCCGCGCTGGCCGCGGTCCCCGGCGCGCTGCTCGCACCGGCCGAGCCGCGCTTCGCCGCCGCCCGCCGGCTCTGGCACGCCGCCGAGCTGGCGCTGGCCTGCTGGGCGGCCGCCCAGGTGTTCCGGTCCCTCGGCCACCAGCCGCTGTCCGCACCGCAGTTCCCCGTGGTGCTGCTGCCGGCCGTGGCGGCCGCGGCCACCTTCTGCGTGGTGCTCGCCGCGCTCGACGGCGGGGTGCTGGCCGCCGCCGAGCGGCACCCCGTCCGCACCGCCTGGCGCGGGCTGCTGACCCGCTCCCTGGCGCCGCATCTGGTGCACGGCCTGGCCGGGCTGATGATGGCGGTCCTGTGGTGCAGCTCGTACGGACCGCCGGCGGCGCTGCTGGTGCTGCTGCCGATGTACCTCTCCTGCTGGGCCTTCGACCGGTATCACCGGGAACGGGCCGCCCACCGGGCCACCATCCGCGCCCTCGTCCAGGCCGTGGACATCAAGGACCGCTACACCCGCGGGCACAGCGAGCGGGTCGGCCGCGCCTCGGTGATGATCGCCCGGGAGCTGGGCCTGGCGGAGGACCGTATGGAGGCGCTGCGGTTCGCCGGCATCCTGCACGACGTCGGCAAACTCGGCGTCCCCACCCGGCTGTTGCGCAAGGACGGGCCGCTGACGCCCCAGGAACGCCGGGTCATCGAGCTGCACCCCGAGTACGGACACGAGATCGTGCGCGGCATCGGCTTCCTGGAGGAGGCGCGGGCGGCGATCCTGCACCACCACGAGCGGCTGGACGGCAGCGGCTATCCCTACGGGCTGAGGGGACATCAGATCCCGGAGGTGGCACGGGTGGTGGCGGTCGCCGACGCCTTCGACGCGATGACCTCGACCCGTTCCTACCGCCGGGCCCGGCCGGTGCCGGTGGCCGTCGCGGAGCTGCGCAAGTGCGCCGGTGCGCAGTTCGATCCGCGGATGGTCCGCGCGCTGGTGGCCTCGCTCGACCGCTACGGCTGGCATCCGGACCTGGTGACGGCGGCTCCGGAGCCCGGCGCGGGGCGGTCCGAGCGGGAGGACGTCCCGCCGCGGGATGCCGGGGGCGGGGAGCCCGTACCGGTGCCGCCGGTGCCCTTGCCCGAACGGGCGGGGCGGGACGGTGTGCGGTGAGCGGCGTCCCGGAGGAGCCCCGGCGCGGCCGGGCGGCCGGACGCCGGGCCGCACCGGCTCAAGCGCCCGGCGCCCCGCGCACCACGGAGTCGGGCAGCTGCGGCGCCCGCGCCGTGATCGCCGCGGTCTATGTCCCGGCCGCCGCGCTCGCGTGCTGGTCGCTGGGCCGGACGCTGTGGGACGGTCTGGCCGAGCCGGGGATCGCGCTGGCCTTCGGGGTGCTGATCACGGTGGGTGAGCTGGTGGGGCAGGGGCCCGCCCCGGCGGCCGGGGGCGCACGGGTGCCGGGGGTGCGCGAGGGCGCACCGCTCGGCGCGGCCGGTGCCCTCGCCTACGCCCTGCTCGGCGAGGCCGGCGGACGGCCGACGACCCATGGCGTCCATCAGGTCGTGGCCGTGGTCCTGGCGGCCGGTCTGGTCGGCCTCGTCCCGCGGCTCGCGCGCGGCGAGGGACCGGCGCTCGACCCCCTGGCGCGCCGGCTACTGACCACCGGCTTCGCCGCCACCTGCTTCCAGCCCCTCTACAACACCGGCACGCTGGGCTCCTGGGTGGCCTCCGGGCCGGTCTACCCGGTCTTCCTGATCGCGCTGCTGGCGCTGACCGCGCTGTGCGACGCGGTCCTGGTGGCCGCGCTCGCCCGGGCCCGCACCGGCTGGCCGTACGGGCCGCTGCTGCGCGACGAGTTGCGCGCCCTGCTCGGCATCGGCTCGGCGGTCTGCGCCACCGGGGTGGTGATCTCGCTGGCCACCGCGGTCGCCGGGCTGTGGGCGCTGCCGGTGTTCTGTCTGCCGCTGCTGCTGACCCAGTTCGCCTTCCGCCGGTTCGCGGCCGTCCGCGCCACCTACCGCCAGACCATCGCCTCGCTGGCCCGCTCCACCGAGATCGCCGGCTACACCCCGCACGGCCATGCCCGCCGGGTGGCCGCGCTCAGCCGCGCGGTGGGTCGTGAACTCGGCCTGAACGAACCGGATCTGGATGTGCTCGAACATGCCGCGCTGATGCATGACATCGGCCAGCTCGCGCTGCTGGACCCGGTGCCGGACGGGGCGACCGCGCCGCTGCCGCCCGCCGAACAGCGCCGGATCGCGCTGCTGGGCGGCGCCGTGGTCCGGCAGACCGGCGTCCCCGCCGAGGTCGCGGTGATCGTCGAGCGGCAGGCCGATCCGTATCGCGAGCAGCCGGTCACGGCACGTATCGTCCGCACCGTCAACGCCTACGACGATCTCTCGGGGGAGTCTGCGGGGCCGGGCGTTCGGCTGCGCGCCCTGGAGCGGCTGCGGCTGTCCACCGCGCGGGACCACGAGCCCCGGGTCGTCGAGGCGCTGGCCAGGGTCCTGGCCTGCGGCGACCGGGCCGGGTGAGACGGCCGAGGGGCCCGGCGCGGGATTTGTCCCCTCAGGGGAGGCCCTCCCGGCCACTGGGCGAGCCCCTGCCGACCGTGTATGTCCCGACAATGCCGTAAATGCCGCCCTGGCCGACGCTCGGCGCCCCCTTGCCGGCGCCCCATCCGCCCCAGCCGCCACACCCTGCCGTTACGCCGTCGCCGGGCCCCACAGGTCGTGGAACCCATGGGTAATGAGCGCCCTCCGAGATGGGCATGGTTGGATGCGAAGGGAGCCCCTCTCAAGGGGTTCAGGGGGTCGGCGAAGGGCAAGGAGCCGCAGGGGGACCGGCAAACCGGGCTGAGCCCGGCGGCAATCTGTGGCAGGTTGTCGAGTGGGCCCCCGGAAGGCCCCGGACGCCGCTCGGGACCCCACCTCAGCGGCATCAAGAGCAACCAGCAGGCGGGAATCGTGAGGATCTTCGGCAAGGTACGGCACCGGCCCTCCGCCTCGTGGCGGCAGGCGACCGACCGCGCTTTCACGCTGATCGGCGACGGCCGTTACGAGGACGCGGGTGCGCTGCTGACCCGCGCCGCGGACATGGAGCCGTGGCTCTCCGAGTCCTGGTTCAACCTGGCCCTGCTGCACAAGTTCCGGCACGACTGGGAGCAGGCCCGGGCCGCCGGACTGCGCGCCGTCGCGCTGCTGGACCGCGAGACCGGGGCGCCCGACTGGTGGAACGTCGGCATCGCCGCCACCGCCCTCCAGGACTGGCCGCTGGCCCGCCGCGCCTGGCAGGCGTACGGCCTCAAGGTCCCCGGCGGGGGTTCGCCGTCCGGCGAACCGCTCGGTATGGCCCTGGGCAGCGCCGCGGTCCGGCTCTCCCCGGAGGGCGAGGCCGAGGTCGTCTGGGGCCGCCGGCTGGACCCGGCCCGTATCGAGGTGCTGTCCATCCCGCTGCCGTCCTCCGGGCGGCGCTGGGGCGAGGTGGTGCTGCACGACGGCGTCCCGCACGGCGAGCGGACCACCGCCGCGGGCCCCTCGTACCCGGTCTTCGACGAGATCGAGCTGTGGGCGCCCTCCCCGGTCCCCACCTGGGTGGTGCTCCTGGAGGCCGCCACGGAGGCCGACCGGGACGCCCTGGAGCGGCTGGCGGCCGACGCGGGCTTCGCGGCCGAGGACTGGTCGTCCTCGGTGCGGCTGCTGTGCCGTACGTGCTCGGAGAGCCGGATGCCCAGCGACGAGGGCGAGGGCGAGCATCTCGACCCGCACGACCACAGTGAGCCCGGCCACCCCGGCCCGCTCGGCCACCGCACCGCGGGCTCCGGCTCGCTGTGGGTGCCGGAGCGCGAATGCGGTATCGCGGCGCCGTCCGCGCTGGTCCGCGGCCTGCTGGACGGCTGGGTCGCGGACAGCCCGGACACCCGGGAGTGGCGCGATCTTGAAGAGGTCTGCTGAGGGCCCGGTCGCGCCCCCGTAGGCTGTAGGGCGACTATTCAGGGTTTTCAGGAAGGCGTACGGCGGAGATGGCCCAGCAGCCTGTGTTTGATCAAGACGGTGACCGGCGCGTGGACGAGGAGTTCATCGACGACGTCACGGACGCCGGGGAGCGGGAGGCCGCCCACCGTGAGCGCGGCACCTCGCGACCGATCACGGTCGTCGGCAATCCGGTGCTCCACAAGGAGTGCAAGGACGTCACGGCGTTCGACGACGAGCTCGGCCGGCTCATCGACGACATGTTCGCCAGCCAGCGCACCGCCGAGGGCGTTGGCCTGGCCGCCAACCAGATCGGCGTGGACCTGAAGGTCTTCGTCTACGACTGCCTGGACGACGAGGGCGTCCGGCACGTCGGGGCGGTCTGCAACCCGGTGCTGGACGAGCTGCCCGCCGAGCGCCGGATCCTGGACGACTCCAACGAGGGCTGCCTGTCCGTGCCCGGTGCCTACGCCGAGCTGCCCCGCCCCGACTACGCCGTGGTCCGCGGTCAGGACGCCAAGGGCGAGCCGGTCGCGATCCGGGGCACCGGCTACTTCGCGCGCTGCCTCCAGCACGAGACCGATCACCTCTACGGCTACCTCTACATCGACCGGCTCAGCAAGCGGGACCGCAAGGACGCGCTGAAGCAGATGGCCGAGCGGGAGCCCCGCTACCCCGTCGTCGCCAACGACTGAGACGAACGGGCGCCCGGCTGCCGGCCGGGCGCCCATTCGCGTCACGAACCCTGCTGGTAGGCCTGCCAGACCTTCGGCGGGAGGGTCGTGCCCAACTTGCTCTTCGCGCCGCCGACGCCCTGCATCGGCAGCAGGGCGGGGGTGCCCGCCTTGTTGCGGAACATGGTGACGGCGGTGGTCGGCTCGTTGCCGTCCCCGGCGCCGGGCGCGCGGCCGGGGACGACGCCCTTCCCGTCCTTCGCGCCGGTGCCGGGACCGAAGTCCGGTTCCGCGGCGGACGGACTGCCGATGAACCACGCCGACTTCATCCGGTCGCCCGGCTCCGTGCGGCCGGCCGCCACCGGCTGCTCGGGGGCGAGCCCGCCGTCCCGGCCCAGGGTGAGCCAGCCGACGATCCGCAGCGAATTCGACACCTGCTCGGCGACCTTGGCATCGAGCACCTGCTCGGCCTCGGGACGGTCCAGCCCCGGCACCTTCTTGCCGTCGTAGGTGATCCCGGACACCGCGTACGGCTCCTGGTGCAGCCCGCCGTTGGTGAAGGTCGTGTAGGCGCTCGCCATCCGGATCGCGCTGGGTGCGGAGGTGCCCAGCGGGAAGGTCTGTTCCAGCTGCGCCATGCTCTCCTTGCGCAGCCCCGACTGCACCGCGAGATCCCGGATCCGCTCCAGCCCGATCCGCTTCCCGGCCTGGACGAAGGGCGGGCTCTGCCCCGTCATCAGGGCCCCGCCCAGCTTCTGGGCCGGGGTCTCCTCGCCGTCCACCGGCGCGGTCGTGGGGTCCTCGGTGCCGTCGACCTCCTCCTGGAGCGCGGCCGCCAGCACGAACGGCTTGAAGGCGGACCCGGCCGGGACCGCCGAGGTGTCCGCGTTGTTGCTGAAGTGCTTGGTGGCGTCCGGACCGCCGTACAACGCGACGATCGCCCCGTCGTCGGGGCGTACGGAGGCCGCGCCGAATTGCACAAAGGCGTCGGCCTTGCGGTGCTTCGGATCGATCTCCTTCCGGCGGACCTCGTTGACGGCCTTTTCCAGGCGGCGGGTGCGCTCTTTGTCGAAGGTGGTGTGAACGTGATAGCCGCCGCGCGCCAGATCCTTGGTGGTCAGCCCGGTGCGGGCCTTGATGAACTTGTTGGCGACATCGAGGAGATACCCGGTCTGGCCGGCCTGGCTGGTGGGTTTCGACAGTTTTCGGGGCTCCGGGAAGGTGCGGTACCTGTCCCGCTCTTCCTTGCTCATCTTCCCGGTGGCGACCTGCCGGTCGAGTATCCACTCCCAACGCGCCACGGCCCGTGCGTGATTGGCCTTGCTCAGCCCCGGGTCGTACTGCTCCGAACCCTTCAGCACGGCGGCCAGCAGGGCGCCCTGGCTGGGATTCAGCCGGCTGGCGTCAATGCCGTAATACGCATGGGCGGCGGCCTCGATCCCATAGGAATCGCGGCCGAACCAGCTGGTGTTGAGATATCCGCGCAGAATGTCGTGCTTGGACTTCTGGTTGCCCACCTTCAGCGCGATGATGAATTCCCGCACCTTGCGGGTGACCGTCTGGTCCTGCGAGAGATAGGTGTTCTTCACATACTGCTGGGTAATGGTCGAGCCGCCCTGGGTGTCCCCGCCGGAGACCATGCTGACCACGGCGCGGCCGATGCCCTTGAGGGAGACCCCGGAATCGCTGTAGAACGTGGCGTTCTCCGCCGCGATCACGGAGTTCTCCACCGAGTCCGGCACCTTGTCGAGGGTGATGTTCTGCCGGTTGACGGCACCCACGCTCACCATTTCGCTGCCGTCGGACCAGTGATAGACGGTGGCCTGCTTGCCCGCCAGCTCATTCTCGTCAGGCACGTCGATCTTCGCGTAGACCACGGCTAACAGCCCGGCCAGGCCGACCATGCCGAGCGAGAGAACACCGAGCCACTGGCGCCATGACGGCAGCCAGCGGCGCGGGCCCTCCCGGCCCTGCCGCGGATAGTCGAGGAACCGGCGACGCCCCTTCGTTCCCTTCATGCCCGGATAGAGACGGTGGCCCCGGCTCCGGTTGCCGAGGTAACAGAACGCTCATAAACGGCGTGCCACCAGGGAGAAGAGGGGGGTGGAGGCTGTCTGGTAGCTCCTGTTGTGGAACGTGATCCGCGTGTTTGGGCGGCTTGTCGCCGAGGAGGGCGGGCCTGGCATCGGGTTCGGTGGCGGCGTCGCTGGAGGGTCGATCAATAACCGTCCCCCGCCGGCGGATTATGGCTAACCTCCCCGAAATTCCGCTCCATAAATGATCTGCCGGTACTTCGCTTTACCAAAACTTGTCCCCACTATGCCCGGGTTTGAGCATGAAGCGCGCTCTCTTCGGTTATCGCCGCAACGTGCTGTATAAGCAGTCCCGGGGCCATGGCCTATCCACTCTTTCGCCTATTGATGTGCCCTCAAGGCTGCCTGGGGGCCCGTGGCTTGCACCTAAGCTGGCATGGCAATGGCGGCTTGTGCCGGAGCGGATCCAACGGGGAAGGGGCTGTAGCAGATGGCTGACAAAGAGTCATATGTCGACCACGGTGAGATAATGAAGCTGGCTCGCAGCTTTGAGCAGCACTCCTACGATCTGGAGAAGACTCTTCAGAAGTTCACTGCGGAAACCGGCGAAGAGGCGATCACCGACGGCTTCGGGGTCCTGACCGAGTCGGAAGAGGTGACCTCGGCATATATCGAGTACTCCGCGGACGTGGCCAGTGCCATGAAGGCCATATACACCCATCTCGACGAGATCGGGGCCGCGTTGAAGCAGGTCAGCAGCAACACGGAGGTCAACGATCAGGGCGTCGAGGCGCTCTTCGGGAAAAACGACGGGGGTAAGTGATGAGCGGGGACGAGTCCGTAGCCGAGGAGATCGTAGAACTCGGAATTGAGATCGTCCATCCCGGCGGACGGCCGGATGAACTGCGCGAGGCCGCCAAGCAGTGGCGCCATCTGAAATCCGAGGTCGACCGGATCTTCGGCGCCCTGGACAAGCAGGTCAACGCCGCGGTGGGGCACACCTGGCGGGGCGAAGCCGCCGAGGCTTTCCAGGAGCACTGGAACGAGTGCAAAAAGGCCGTCGACCCGGTGACCGCGAATTTCGATGAAGCCGCCGAGGGCCTTGAGAAGGCCGCGAAAGCCATCGAGGAGGTCAATGAAGAAATCGAGGACATCTACATCGAGATCGGGATCTCCGTCGGTGTCTCGATCGGCATGTCCTTCCTGACCCTCGGTGTCTCCGCCGCGGTCGGTACGGCCCGGGTGGCGATGCTGGCCAAGCGCGCCCTGGACGCGGCCGGCAGATTGGGCAGGATGCTGAGGCTCATTGCCCGGGTCTATCGGGGGATCAAGGGCTCGCGCTATCTCAGGCCGCAGTTGATGCAACGCGGCGTAAAGGCCCTGGAAGGGTTCACGGTGAACACGGCGTCCGGCACGGCCGGCGGTGTGGCCACAAGTGTCCTCTCCGGCAAGGGACCGGAGTGGGGGACCAACCTCATGGGCGGGATCGGCGGTGCGACCGTCGGCACCGGAGCGGGAAAGCTCGCGACGGCCCTCGGCCGCGGCGATTTCGTCAGCGGTGCGGTGGGCGGTGCGGCCGGCGGCGTCACCGGCGATGTCCTGGACTCCTACCGCAAGGGCGAGGACCTCGACGGGCGGCAGACCGCGATCACCGCCGTCACCGGTGGTGCGGCAGGCGGCGTCGGTGGTTCGGTCCGGGGCTTCGACCGGGAAATGGACCGCATGGCGCGGGATATCAAGATGGAGAACCGGACTCCCGGCAGCCATGAGGCGAACATGGACACCGCGTGGGGCACCGTTGTCCCCATCGCCGGAGGCGTCTCCGGCAACGAGGGCAAGGACGGATTCGAAGACGTGGACAAGAGCACCAAGGACGGCCGGACGGCAGCCGAGCAGGGCACCAAGGGCCGGAACGAGACGACAACCGACGAGGTACGAGATGTCTTCGGCTGACCAGGCCGCGACCGGGGCCGCGCCTGCCCTTCAGCGGGTGGGCGCGGCCCCGCGCCGGGCCGGGGCGTGGTGCGCCGCGCTGGGGTTGGCGGCCCTCACCGCCGTCTTGCCGCTGTGGCTCTTCTGGCCGGATCCACAGCCGCGGCGGACGGCGATACTCGTCGGGCTGGGGTGCGCACTGGCCTGTGCCGGCGCCATCGCCGTGTTGCCGCGCGCGGCAGGCGGGCGGCGGCCGTACGCCGCGATCTCCGTCGCCGAGTTCTCGGGGGCACCGGGCGGGCCCGGGGCCGTGGAAGCGGACGGGCCGCCCCGGGTGCTGCCCTCGCGCCGGGGTGTGCAGGCGCGTTCCCTGGCGTGGTACCTGGGCGTCTGCACGGTGCTGGTGACCCTTTTCGCCCTCGTGACGGGGACGCCCCAGCGGCCGGAACAGATGCAGCGGATCGTGGACGCCGGGGCGGAGTTCGCGGCCGTACCGATCGAGAAGGTCGGCGATGTCCGGCTGCACGATCCGAGCAAGGGCCACGACTACTACACCTCCACGGCGGTCGTCCGGCTTGCCCCGAAGGCGGGCGGGCGGCCGGCCACGGCAACCGTCCAACCGGTCACCCCCGACCGTCCGCGCACGGGCGGCAAGGTCTCGGTCCTCTACGCCCCGGCGCGTCCCGGACTGGGCGCCCTCGCGGGCGACGAGCGCAGCCTCGGTGATGCGATGGAGGGCGCCACGATGGGGACCGGCCGCGTCTGGATCGTCGGCATCGCCTGGGCCGCCGGCCTGGTCCTCTCCGTGGTCGGACTTTCCCTGCGCCACGGGTTCCGTTCCTTTTCCCGGCTGGGCCGCGGCGATATGGCGGTACGCGGGAAATACCTGGGGCCTGATTTCTGGCGGCGGGGGGACAGCAAGGAGCCCTGCTTGAAGATTGTCACCGGGTCATCCCGCACCGCGCATTTCCTGGCCAATGTCATGGCGGAGCATGCCCCCGATTCCTTGACGGGGCAGCATGTGTGGCTGTGCTGGGACGCTCGCCGGGGCGCCGGCGGCGGGCGGTTGTCCGGGGGTGCCACACCGGCGGCGCTGGTGTCCGACGACGGCTGGGTGATGCACGGGATGCTCAAGGCCGACGATGCGCAGATGCTGGCCGCCGAGGGTGTCGCCGTCGAGAAGGCCGCCGCGGGCAACGGTGAGCCGCGCGCTCTGCGGCTGTGGGACCCGCACTCCGCCTGGCTGCTTTACGTGCCCTTGTCCGTGCCGCTGCTCGCCGCGGTGCTCATCGGCTGCGCCGCGCTGCTGACCTTCGACCTCACGGGCGTCTGGCGCTGGGTGACCGGCATCGCCGGTGCCGTCGCCGGGCTGTCTCTCGGCCATCTCGCGATGAACGCCCCGTACCCATCGGTCGTGCGCGCGGCCATCTCCTCGAACGGGACGGATCCGGACTGAGGTTCCGCCGGGGCCGGGAAACGCGTCCCGGAGGGAAACGGATCGCGGCAGACAAAGGGGCCCGCCCGCGGCATCGCGCCGCGGGCGGGCCCCTTTCGCCCGGACTGCCGGACTAGAAGTCGTCGTCGAAGGAGACCGACCCCTCGACGGCGACCTGGTAGGCGGATGCCCGGCGCTCGAAGAAGTTGGTCAGCTCCTGGACGTTCTGCAGCTCCATGAAGGAGAACGGGTTCTCCGAGCCGTAGACGGGCGCGAAGCCGAGCCGCTGGAGCCGCTGGTCCGCGACGCACTGGAGATACTCGCGCATCGACGCGGTGTTCATGCCCGGCAGGCCCTCACCGCACAGATCCCGGCCGAACTGGAGCTCCGCCTCGACGGCCTCCTTGAGCATCTCGGTGACCTGCTGCTCCAGCTTGTCGTCGAAGAGCTCGGGCTCCTCCTGGCGGACGGTGTCCACCACCGAGAACGCGAACTCCATGTGCATGGACTCATCGCGGAAGACCCAGTTGGTGCCGGTGGCCAGCCCGTGCAGCAGCCCGCGGGAGCGGAACCAGTACACGTACGCGAAGGCGCCGTAGAAGAACAGCCCCTCGATGCAGGCCGCGAAGCAGATCAGGTTGAGCAGGAAGCGGCGCCGGTCGGCCTGGGACTCCAGCCGGTCGATGCTCTCGACCGAGTCCATCCACTTGAAGCAGAACTCCGCCTTCTCACGGATGGAGGGGATGTTCTCCACCGCCGCGAAGGCCGCGGCGCGGTCGTCCGGGTCGGGCAGGTAGGTGTCCAGCAGCGTCAGATAGAACTGGACGTGCACGGCCTCCTCGAAGAGCTGACGGCTCAGGTACAGCCGCGCCTCGGGGGAGTTGATGTGCTTGTACAGCGTCAGCACGAGGTTGTTGGCGACGATCGAGTCGCCGGTCGCGAAGAACGCCACCAGCCGGCCGATCATGTGCTGCTCACCCGGCGACAGCTTGGCGAGGTCGGCGACGTCCGAGTGGAGGTCGACCTCCTCCACGGTCCAGGTGTTCTTGATGGCGTCCCGGTAGCGGTCGTAGAACTCCGGGTACCGCATCGGACGCAGGGTCAGCTCGAAGCCCGGGTCGAGGAGGTTCTTCTCACCGGTGGTGGCGGTGTGCGCTGCCGCGGCGTTGGTTTCAGGTGCGGTCGTCATTACTGGCAGGCCTCGCAGGACTCGGGGTTTTCCAGGGAGCAGGCGACCGCCTCGGGGTCGGTGGCCTGCTGCGGGACGGGGGCGGGGGCGGCGGCCGCGGTGCCGCGCGCCGACTGGGCGATCCGGGTCGCCGGCCGCGAACGCAGGTAGTACGTCGTCTTGATGCCGCGCTTCCAGGCGTAGGCGTACATCGAGCTGAGCTTGCCGATGGTCGGGGACGCCATGAACAGGTTCAGCGACTGGCTCTGGTCCAGGTACGGCGTACGGGCCGCGGCCATGTCGATCAGCGCGCGCTGCGGGATCTCCCAGGCGGTGCGGTACAGCGCCCGGACCTCCGCCGGGATCCACTCGACGTCCTGCACCGAGCCGTTGGCCTCGCGCAGCGCGTCCCGGGTCCGCGCGTCCCACAGCCCCAGCGCCTTGAGCTCCTCGATCAGATACGCGTTGACCTGGAGGAACTCACCGGACAGCGTCTCGCGCTTGAAGAGGTTGGAGACCTGCGGCTCGATGCACTCGTACACGCCCGCGATCGACGCGATGGTCGCGGTCGGCGCGATCGCCAGCAGCAGCGAGTTGCGCATACCGGTCGTGGCGATACGGGCGCGCAGCGCCGCCCAGCGGTCCGCCCAGCGGGGCTCGGCGTTCGGGTAGTGGTCCGGGTGCAGCACCCCGCGGGCGGTGCGGGTCGCGGACCACGCCGGGTGCGGGCCGTGCCGCTCGGCGAGGTCGGCGGACGCCTCGTAGGCGGCGAGCATGATCCGCTCGGAGATACGGGTCGACAGCTCCTGCGCCTCGGGCGAGTCGAAGGGCAGCCGCAGCCGGAAGAAGACGTCCTGGAGGCCCATCAGGCCCAGACCGACCGGGCGCCAGCGGGAGTTGGACGTCCCGGCCTGCTCGGTCGGGTAGAAGTTGATGTCCACCACGCGGTCGAGGAAGGTCACGGCCGTGCGGACGGTCGCGTCCAGCCGCTCCCAGTCCATCTCGCCGTGGTCACCCAGGTGCGCCGCGAGGTTGACCGAACCCAGGTTGCAGACCGCGGTCTCCCCGTCGTTCGTCACCTCCAGGATCTCCGTGCACAGGTTGGACGAGTGCACGACCTGGCCGGGCTCGGCGGTCTGGTTGGCGGTGCGGTTGGCGGCGTCCTTGAACGTCATCCAGCCATTGCCGGTCTGCGCCAGGGTGCGCATCATGCGGGAGTACAGCACCCGGGCGGGGATCTGCTTGAGCGCCCGGCCCTCGGCCTCCAGCTTCCGGTAGGCGGCGTCGAACTCGTCGCCCCACAGGTCCACCAGCTCCGGGGCGTCCGAGGGCGAGAACAGCGACCAGTCGGCGTCCGCCTCCACCCGGCGCATGAACTCGTCCGGGATCCAGTGCGCGATGTTCAGGTTGTGCGTACGGCGCGCCTCCTCACCGGTGTTGTCGCGCAGCTCCAGGAACTCCTCGATGTCCGCGTGCCAGGTCTCCAGGTAGACGCAGGCCGCGCCCTTGCGCCGGCCGCCCTGGTTCACGGCCGCGACCGAGGCGTCCAGGGTGCGCAGGAACGGCACGATGCCGTTGGAGTGCCCGTTGGTGCCGCGGATCAGCGAACCGCGGGCGCGGATGCGGGAGTACGACAGACCGATGCCGCCGGCGTGCTTGGAGAGCCGGGCGACCTGGTGGTAGCGGTCGTAGATCGAGTCCAGCTCGTCCAGCGGCGAGTCCAGCAGATAGCAGGACGACATCTGCGGGTGGCGGGTGCCGGAGTTGAAGAGGGTGGGGGAGGAGGGCAGGTAGGACAGCGAGCTGGTGAGCCGGTAGAGCTCGGCGACGTCGTCCAGCGCGCGGTCGCTGTGGTCCTCGGCGAGACCGCAGGCCACCCGCAGCAGGAAGTGCTGCGGGGTCTCGATGACCTGACGGGTGGTGGGGTGCCGCAGCAGGTAGCGCGAGTGCAGGGTGCGCAGCCCGAAGTACCCGAAGCGGTCGTCGGCCCCGTCGGCGAGCGCCCGGTCGACCAGCGCGTCCAGCCGGGCGGCGTGCGCCCGGACGAACTCCGCGGTCTCGTCGGCGATCAGCCCCTCGCGGTGGCCGACCTCGACGGAGGCGGAGAAGGCGACCGCCCCCTGTCCGGCCGCCTCCTCCGAGATCGCGAGGGTGAGCAGCCGCGCCGCGAGCTTGGAGTACTGCGGCTCGTCACCGATCAGACCGGCCGCGGCATCGGTGGCCAGCGACCGCAGTTCGGCCTCGTCGGAGCCGGCGTGCCGGCCGCGCAGGGCGGCGGCGGCCACCTTGCCGGGGTCGGTCGCGGTCAGGTCCTCGGTCAGCTGGGTCAGGGTGCGCAGCAGGGCGACACCCGGCCCGTCCTCGCCCGGTCCGCCGTCGGCGGTACCGGGAGGCGTGGCCACCACGGGCGGCACGACCTCGGCGTCTGACGCGGGCTCCGTTGGCGCGATGGTCACGCGATGCTCTCCCTCACTCGGCGGGGGCCGGGAGGGGCGGGCACGACGGGCGCACGCGAGCATGCGGCACCCCGAGACGGCAGGGGTGCGCGGGCACACCGCGCGGCGTCCACCGGCCCAACCCTCGGGGCCCGGACGTATCGACGACCGCACCCCTTGCGGTGCGGACGTACCGTCGGCAGGTCCTCGGACTACACGGGCACGCGCCCAGGGCCGGTATCCGCCCGGCCGAGCGCGCTCCTACACCGTTGCGGGACAGTTCCGGATTCCCACCGGATTCCCCTGCGGCGACAGCGAGGACGAGCATACATGTGGGGGTGGCCCCTCAAGTGCACCCCCACATCTAGTGTGTCGTGAGTGATCACACAGTGCCTGTCAGTGGCCTTGGCTATGGTCGGTGACAGTTCTTTGTTCCGTCCCGTGGAAGAAGGAGAAGGCCTCATGACCGCGCTCGCCGGCCGGCCGCACATCATGGAGACCGAGCATTTCGAAGAGGCCGCCCGGATACTCGCCCGCTTGGAAGAAGGCGCGCGGTTGGAACTCATCGACGGGAAGGTCAAGAACGGCGAACGCCAACGGGCCGCCGCGCCCCGGAGGGTACGCGACGGCCCGTTGCCGGAAGCCGGCCGACCGGTGGCTCAGTGGCCTGCCGGTGCCTTTTCCGTGGCCGGCGGCAGTTCCACGGCGACGCCCTCGTCGCCGGCGTCCGCCGTGTAGTCGGCGGGGCTGGTCTCGTCGATGCCCTCGGGGGCCTTGGCGGCCTTGAGGGCGAAGGTCAGGACGACGGTGACCACGACGTTCAGCACGAAGGCAGTCAGACCGATGTAGCCGATCTCACCGATGCCGGGGATCTCCGCGCTGGAGCCGCCGAAGTGCTTCTGGGTCGGGCTGGCGACGCCGTAGGCCGCGAGCGTGCCGTAGAGCATGCCGACCGCCCAGCCGGCCAGCAGCGCCCAGCGGTGGAACCAGCGGGTGAAGAGGCCGCCGACCAGGGACGGCATGGTCTGGAGGATCCAGATGCCGCCCAGCAGCTGGAAGTTGATCGCGACGGTCTTGTCCATGGTGAGGACGAAGACCAGCGCGCCGACCTTCACCAGCAGCGAGACCAGCTTGGCGACCTTGTGCTCCTGCTCGGGCGTGGCGCCCGGCTTGAGGAAGTCCTTGTAGACGTTGCGGGTGAAGAGGTTGGCCGCGGCGATCGACATGATGGCCGCGGGCACCAGCGCGCCGATGCCGATCGCGGCGAACGCCACACCGGAGAACCAGCTCGGGAACATGTCCTCGAACAGCTGCGGGATGGCCAGCTGCGGGTTGCCCTGGATGTCCGTGCCGGCCTTGATCGCCATGAAGCCGAGCAGCGCCAGCAGGCCCAGCATGAGGGAGTACAGCGGCAGGATGGTGGTGTTGCGGCGGATCACATTGCGGCTGCGCGAGGACAGCGTCGCGGTGATCGAGTGCGGGTACATGAAGAGCGCCAGCGCCGAGCCGAGCGCCAGGGTCGCGTACGCCCACTGGGCGTTGGGGCCGCTGACCAGCTCGCCACGCGGTTTGCCGGGCACGGCACCGGGCTGGGCCAGCGCCTTGCCGGCCGAGTCGAAGATCGCGTCAAAGCCGCCCAGCTTGATCGGGATGTAGATGATCGCCACCGCGATGACGAGGTAGATCAGCCCGTCCTTGACGAACGCGATCAGCGCCGGCGCCCGCAGCCCCGAGGAGTAGGTGTACGCGGCCAGCACGGCGAACGCGATCAGCAGCGGCAGGTCCTTGACGAACCAGTTGGTGTGCTCGCCGCCGCCGATGCCCATCACGTCCAGGACGGCCTGGATGCCGACCAGTTGGAGGGCGATGTACGGCATCGTGGCCAGGATGCCGGTGAGCGCCACGGCCAGTGACAGGCCCTTGGAGCCGAAGCGGCCGCGGACGAAGTCGGAGGTGGTGACGTAGCCGTGCTTGTGCGAGACCGACCACAGGCGGGGGAGGAAGGTGAAGATCAGCGGGTAGACCAGGATCGTGTACGGCACGGCGAAGAAGCCGGCCGCGCCCGCCGCGTAGATCGCCGCAGGGACGGCCACGAACGTGTACGCGGTGTAGAGGTCCCCGCCCAGCAGGAACCACGTCACCCAGGTGCCGAAGCTGCGGCCGCCCAGCCCCCACTCGTCGAGGTTGGCGGACTCCTCCGCCTTGCGCCAGCGGGCGGCCAGGAAGCCCATGACCGTCACGGCCAGGAAGAAGAAGACGAAGACGGCCAGGGCGACGCCGTTGATGCCCTGGGTCTGGGAGGCGGCGAGCGCGCTCGTGGGAGTCACTGGTCCGCACCGCCCTTGCGGGCGCGCTGCTCACGCTGCACGAGCTTGTAGGCGAGGGTGGTGAGCGCGGTCGAGATCAGCACCCACAGCATCTGGTACCAGTAGAAGAACGGGATCCCGATGATCGTCGGCTCGATCTTGGCGTACGAGCTCACCCACAGCATCGCCACGAACGGAGCGATCAGGCAGAGTCCGGCCACCACACGCGTGGGCGTGACGACCTGTCTGCGAACCGGTGATGCGGCTGACTGGGTCATGACCGTGGCTCCGTCCCCTGGCTGTCTCCTGTGCGATCGGCTGGAAATCTATGGCAGGGCAGTGGCACGCGTCACTAGCTGTCCGCATATCGGTATCAAGAATCCACCCGGCCGCGACCTGCGCCGCCGGCCCCAGGGGGCGGACCCGGCGGCGGCAGGGCAGGGGAAGGCCGGGCGGAGCGCTGTCCGCCCGGCGCGGGTCCTGGGTCAGTCCGTGGGGCGTTGCAGCCGGGCGACGAACTTGTAACGGTCGCCGCGGTAGACCGAGCGCACCCACTCCACCGGCTGCCCCTGCGCATCGAGCGAGTGCCGGGAGAGCATCAGCATCGGCAGTCCGACATCCGTGCCCAGCAGGCCGGCCTCGCGCGGGGTGGCGAGGGAGGTCTCGATGGTCTCCTCGGCCTCCGCCAGCCGGACGTCGTACACCTCGGCCAGCGCGGTGTAGAGGGAGGTGTACTTGACGAGGTTCCGGCGCAGCGCGGGGAAGCGCTTCGCCGACAGATGGGTGGTCTCGATGGCCATCGGCTCACCGCTGGCCAGCCGCAGCCGTTCGATGCGCAGCACCCGGCCGCCGGTGGCGATGTCCAGCAGGCCGGCGAGCCGGTCGTCCGCCGTGACATAGCCGATGTCCAGCAACTGGGAGGTCGGCTCCAGGCCCTGGGCCCGCATGTCCTCCGTATAGGAGGTCAGTTGCAGGGCCTGGGAAACCTTGGGCTTGGCGACAAAGGTGCCCTTGCCCTGGATGCGCTCCAGCCGGCCCTCGACCACCAGCTCCTGGAGGGCCTGACGCACCGTCGTGCGCGAGGTGTCGAACTCCGTGGCGAGGGTCCGTTCGGGCGGGACCGGGGTGCCGGGCGGCAGGGTCTCGGTGATTTCCAGCAAGTGCCGCTTGAGCCGGTAGTACTTGGGCACCCGTGCGGTCCGCGTGCCGCCGTTCTCGGCGCTGCTGCCCCCGTCCGTGTCCATGACCCGCCTCTCCGACTCCTGTCGTGCTGCCGTCACCGGCGCCTCCGTACGTAGCGGCTCACATCGTGGCACGGGTGGGATTCCCGCGCTCCCTTACAGGCCCCGGCCCGCCGGATGTCGGTCCGGTAACGGACCTGACAGCGACTCTTATACACCCTTGACACCCCTAAAGGTCTAGGCCAAGCTGCGGGGCACTGGTCTAAACCATTAAAGACCACACACCCGGCCTTTGGGGGGAGAGCGCAATGAAGCGTGGGCTCGTGGCGGCGACGGCGGTCGTGGGAATGCTGGTGGGTGTCACTGCCTGTGGGTCCGGCGGCGGCACGAAGACGGGCGCGGACGGCTTCAAGGGCCAGAAGCTGACCGTCTGGGTGATGAATGGTTCGAATCCGGCGCAGTGGACCGAGCAGGTCTCCGCGCAGTTCAAGAAGAAGACCGGCGCCACCGTCGAGTTCAAGGTCCAGCAGTGGAACGGCATTCAGCAGAAGCTGAGCACCGCCCTTTCCGAGGACACCCCGCCGGATGTCGTCGAAATCGGCAACACCCAGACCGCCGCCTATGCCAAGGCCGGTGCCCTGGCCGAACTCGGCGATCTGAAGAAGGAGATCGGCGCCGACTGGAACGAGGCCTTCAACAAGGCGTCGCTCGTCGACGGAAAGCAGTACGCCCTCCCGTGGTTCGCCGGAAACCGGGTGGTGATGTACAACAAGAAGATCTGGGCCGAGGCCGGCCTCAAGACAACTCCCCGGACCCGCAGCGAGCTCTTCCGGGCCTTTGACACCATCAAGAAGAAGACCGACGCCGAGCCGCTGTATCTCCCCGGCCAGAACTGGTACTTCTTCGACGGCCTGACCCTCGGCACCGGCGCCGGCCTCGTGAAGCGGCAGGGCGACAAGTGGGTCTCCAACCTCGGCGATCCCAAGGTCGCCAAGGCCATGGACATCTACCAGCAGTACCAGGCCTTCAGCACCGCCCCCAAGAACAAGGACGAGGCCACCCCGCAGCAGGCCGAGGTCTTCGCCAAGGGCCGTACCGGCGCCCTCATCGCCATGGGCTACGAGGCCGCCACCGCCCTCAAGGCCAATCCGAAGATGAAGAAGGACATCGGCTTCTTCACCATCCCCGGGGAAACCGCGGACAAGCCGGAAGGCGTTTTCCTCGGCGGCTCCAACTTCGCCGTCGCCGGAATGGGCAAGAACCAGGAACTCGCCAAGGAATTCCTGAAGGTCGCCCTGTCGAAGCAGAACGACCGGCAGATGGTGAAGGAGTCCGGCTGGGCTCCGAAGTCCCCGGACCTGGCCGACGCCGCACAGGAGAATCCGGCCGTGGCGGCCGCCGCGCCGGCGGCGGAGAAGTCCGGGGGCACCACACCGCTGATTCCCCAGTGGGCCGCGGTGGAGAACATTCCGAACCCGATCAAGAGCTATATGACCGCAGTTCTGGGCGGTAAGTCCCCGGCCGATGCCGCCAAGGACATCGAGCCCGAGATCAACGCACGGCTCGCCAAGCAGTAACGGACGCCCGGGCGCGCGCCCACCAGGCGCCGGGTGCCGGCCGGCCGTCCCCGGCCGGCACCCGGGCACCGCGAACGCACCGAGTTCTGACGGGACACGAGGGGGAGCAGGGGCCCATGGCAGTGCAGCTCGACGGCGCGGTGGACCAGACCGCGCCGCGGACCGGCAAGGGCGGCGCACCGCCCACCCGGCGCGGCGGAGGCAGCCGGCGGGCCGCACGCGGCGCCCCCTACCTCCTGCTGCTGCCGGCCCTGCTCGCGACCGCGGTCTTCCTGGGCTGGCCGATGGTCCGCAACCTCCTGCTCTCCTTCCAGAACCTCAATATGAAGGAGCTGATCCAGCACCTCACCGACTGGCGCGGCATCGGCAACTACCAGGAGATCCTGGGCAGCGAGCAGTTCTGGCGGGTCACCCTCCGCACCCTCGTCTTCACCGCGGTCAATGTCGCCCTGATCATGATCCTCGGCGTGCTGATCGGTCTGCTGCTGGCGCGGCTCGGCACGAAGATGCGCCTCACGCTCTCCGCCGCGCTGGTGCTCGCCTGGGCGATGCCGGCGATCGCCGCCACCACCGTCTTCCAGTGGCTCTTCGACTCCCGCTACGGCGTCGTCAACTGGCTGCTGGACAAGCTCGGTGCGCACTCCATGGCCCACTACGACTGGGTCGGCACCCAGCTCTCGACGTTCTTCGTCATCACCGTACTGATCGTCTGGCAGTCGCTGCCCTTCGTGGCCCTCAACCTCTACGCCGCCACCACGACCATCCCCAGGGAGCTCTACGAAGCGGCCCGGATGGACGGCGCCGGCACCTGGAAGGTCTTCACCTCCGTCACCTTCCCCTTCCTCAAGCCGTTCTTCCTCGCGACGACGTTTCTGGAGGTCATCTGGGTCTTCAAGGCGTTCCCGCAGATCTTCGCCATCAACGAGGGCGGCCCCGACCGGCTCACCGAAACACTGCCGATCTACGCCTTCACCGAGGGCGTCGGCAACCTCCACTTCGGCATGGGCGCCGCGATCTCCCTGCTGACGATCGTGGTGCTGCTGGTCATGACCGCGTACTACCTGCGGCTGACGGTCACCCAGGAAAAGCAGGAGGAGAACGAGCTGTGAAGCACTCTCTCGCCGGCCGTGCCTGGCCCAATGCCACGGCGGCCGTGCTCGCCCTCGGCTTCCTCTTCCCGGTCTACTGGATGTTCAACACGGCCTTCAAGCCGACCCGGGACATCATCAGCGAGGACCCCGTGTGGTTCCCCTTCCACGGCACTCTCGAACACTTCACGACGGCCGTGCGCGCCCCGAACTTCTGGATCCTGGCCGGCAATTCGGTGCTGGTGACCGTCTTCGCCGTCGGTCTGTCGCTGGTGATCGCCCTCTGCGGGGCGTTCGCGCTGACCCGGATGCGCTTCCGGGGCCGTAAGGGCATCCTGTTGACGTTCATGGTCGCCCAGATGGCTCCCTGGGAGGTCATGGTGATCTCCATCTACCTGATCGTCCGGGACGCGGACCTGCTCAACAGCCTGCTGCCGCTCACCTGCTTCTACATGCTGATGGTGCTGCCCTTCACCCTGCTGACGCTCCGGGGCTATGTCGCCGCGGTGCCCATGGAGCTGGAGGAGTCCGCGATGGTCGACGGCTGCTCGCGCCGCCAGGCGTTCCTCAAGGTGGTCTTCCCGCTGCTGGCGCCCGGCCTGATGGCCACCTCGCTCTTCGGATTCATCACCGCCTGGAACGAATTCCCGCTGGTGCTGGTCCTCAACAAGGAACCGGCCACGGGAACCCTGCCGCTGTGGCTGTCGCAGTTCCAGACCCAGTTCGGGGACGACTGGGGTGCCACCATGGCCGCCGCCTCGATCTTCGCCGTCCCCATCCTGGTCCTCTTCCTGTTCCTGCAACGCAAGGCGGTCGGCGGTCTCACCTCCGGCGCAGTGAAGGGATAACGCAGCTCATGACGCCTCTCGTACGCTCCGTACGCTCCGCCGACACCCTCACCCGCGATGCCCTCGCCGTCCTCCAGCCCGGCTTCACCGGCACCACCCCGCCCGACTGGCTGCTGCGGCGCCTCGGCGAGGGCCTGGTCTCGGTCGGCCTCTTCGGCCGCAATGTCGCCGAACCGGCCCAACTCGCCGCGCTCACCGGCCGGTTGCGTGCCGAACGCGAGGAACTGATCGTCGCCATCGACGAGGAGGGTGGCGATGTCACCCGCCTCGAAGTGCGCGGCGGCTCCTCCTTCCCCGGCAACCATGCGCTCGGCGCCGTCGACGACACCGAGCTGACCCGCGCGGTCGCCCGCGAACTCGGCCGACGGCTGGCCGACTGCGGTATCAACCTCAACTGGGCCCCCTCCGCCGACGTCAACTCCAACCCCGCCAACCCGGTCATCGGCGTCCGCTCCTTCGGCGCCGACCCGCAGCTGGTCGCCCGGCACACCGCCGCCTACGTCGAGGGCCTCCAGTCCGCCGGTGTCGCCGCCTGTACCAAGCACTTCCCCGGCCATGGCGACACCGCCGTCGACTCGCACCACGATCTGCCGCGTATCGCCGCCGATCTGCCCACCCTCCAGGAACGCGAACTGGTGCCGTTCCGCGCCGCCGTCGCCGCCGGCACCCGCGCCGTGATGAGCGCCCACATCCTGCTGCCCGCACTGGACGCCGAGCACCCGGCCACGCTCAGCCCGGCCGCGCTGCACGGTCTGCTGCGGGCCCCCGAGGCCGAGGGCGGCCTCGGCTTCGACGGGCTGATCGTCACCGACGGGATGGAGATGCAGGCCATCTCCGCCACCTACGGCATCGAGCGCGGCAGCGTGCTCGCCCTCGCGGCCGGTGCCGACGCCATCTGTGTGGGGGGCGGGCTGGCGGACGAGGGCATCGTGCTGCGGTTGCGTGACGCCCTGGTGCGGGCGGTGCGCGAGGGCGAACTGCCGGAGCAGCGGCTCGCCGACGCCGCGGCACAGGTGCGCGCCCTGGCCGGCCGGGCCCGGAGCACGGGCGCGGGGGAGGGCGCCGCGCCCGCCCCCGGCATCGGCCTCACCGCGGCCCGGCGCGCCCTGCGCGTCACCGCCGCCGGCCCGTACCGGCCCCTGGCCGAGCCCGTCTACGTCGCCGCCTTCACCCCCCTCGCCAACATCGCCGTGGGCGACGAGACCCCCTGGGGCGTCGCCGCCGAACTGGCCCGCCTGCTCCCGGGCACCGAGACCGCCACCTGCACCGGCGAGGCCGCCGCCGCGGGCGGTACCGCCGCCCTGGTCGACGGCCTGCTCACGGCGGCCGCCGACCGCCGCCTCGTCGCCGTGGTCCGCGATGTCCACCGCCACCCCTGGATGGCCGACGCGCTCCACACCCTCCTCGCCGCCCGCCCCGACACCGCCGTCATCGAAATGGGCGTCCCCCAGGCCCCACCCCAAGGCGCCCTCCACGTCGCCACCCACGGCGCGGCCCGCGTCTGCGCCCAGGCCGCGGCCGAGGCCCTCACGGGCCGGAGCCCGTCCCCCGACGAGTGATCAGGCGCCGCCGGCCCGAGGGGGCACGGTGCGGCCCCTTGCCCCCTGCCCCCGGCAGGGCCTACAGGCCCTGCCACTCCGGCTTCGCCGCATACGTGGCGCGGAAGTAGTCCGCGAGCTTCAGCTTGGCGGCCGCGGCCTCGTCCACGACGACCGTCGCATGCGGGTGGAGCTGTAGCGCCGAGGCCGGGACCAGCGCGGCGACCGGGCCCTCGACGGCATGGGCCACCGCGTCGGCCTTGCCCTCGCCGGTGGCGAGCAGCACCAGATGGCGGGCCTCCAGGATGGTGCCGATGCCCTGGGTGATGACGTGGTGCGGCACCTCGTCGAGGCTGTCGAAGAACCGGGCGTTGTCCTCCCGGGTCTGCCGGGTCAGCGTCTTGATGCGGGTACGCGAAGCCAGCGATGAGCAGGGCTCGTTGAAGCCGATGTGCCCGTCCGTGCCGATGCCGAGCAGCTGGAGGTCCACACCGCCGGCCTCGCGCAGCGCGCGGTCGTACGCCTCACAGGCGGCCTGCACATCCTCCGCCGCGCCATCCGGGCCCATGAAGGACTCCTCGGCGAGGCCGAGCGGTTCGACCACCTCGCGCAGGACCACCGAACGGTAGGACTCGGGGTGCCCGGCCGGCAGTCCGACGTACTCGTCGAGCTGGCAGATGCGCGCCCGCGAGGCGTCCACGTCGCCGGCCCGGACCTTCGCCGCCAGCGCCTCGTAGATGGGCAACGGGGTGGAGCCGGTGGCCACACCGAGCAGTGCGTCGGGCTTACGGCGCACCAGGGTGGCGATGGCCTCCGCGATCAGCTCGCCGCCCGCCACGGCATCCGGAACGATGACAACTTCCACGCTTGGCCTGCCGTTCTGGAGAATGATCCATGTGGTATAGACCAATCTAGCAGAGGGTGGCCCCCGGAACCCGTCGGCACATCCGAACGGCCGGTCAAGTTTTCCGGCACCCGCCATGCCTCCGGCCGGCAGCCGGCACCGGCAGCCCGCACCGCCGTACGGCACTCCGTCAGAGCAGCGCCCCGCCCGTCGCGTCGATCCACTGCCCCGTCACCCAGCGGCTGTCGTCCGAGGCGAGGAAGGCCACGACGTCGCCGATGTCGGTGGCGTCCGCGACCCGGCCCAGCGGGGATGTCTCGCTGACCCGCTGCCGCGCCGCGGCATTGGCCTCCCCGCGCAGCCATCCGGCATTCATGTCGGTGTTCACCGCGCCGGGCGCCACCGCGTTGACCGTGATCCCGCGCGGGCCCAGGTCCTTGGCGAGGGTCGAGGTGAAGACGTCGATCGCGCCCTTGGTCATGGCGTACGCGATCAACTCGGGCTTGGCCGCGCCCCGTGTCAGACCGGTCGAGGTGTTGATGATCCGCCCGCCGTCCCGCAGCCGGGGCAGTGCCTGCTGGGCGATGAAGAACGGCGCCTTGGTGTTGACCGCGAAGAGGGCGTCGAAGTCCTCCGGCGTCACCGCCTCGATCCGCTTCAAGGTGCCGTCGACGGCCTTGTTGATGCCGGCGTTGTTGACCAGGATGTCCAGCCCTTCGGCCTGCGCGTCGAAGGCGGCCCACAGTGCTTCGGCGTCCCCCGGCACCCCCAGCTCGGCCTGGAGCGCGAAGGCCTGGCCCCCGGTGGCCTCGATCGCCGAGACCGTCTCCTTGGCCGCGGTCGCGTCCCGCCCGTAATGTACGCCGACCCGCGCGCCCTCCCTGGCCAGCCGTTCCGAAATGGCCCGGCCGATCCCCCTGCTGCCGCCTGTCACCAGTGCCGTCTTGCCGCTGAGCGCACTCATGGCAGTGCCCCTCCCGATCCCTGTGCGGATGTCCCCGGACGTATGCGGATGCGCGCCGACGTGCACCGATGCACGCGCTGCCGCACCGAGCGCTTTCTTTATCGCTCGTTACAGAAAAACCGTAGCACGCAATCCGTACCGGCCGCTATAAAATTCTTGCCATGGCGACCAAGGAGACGAAACAGCGCGGGCGGCCCCGGTCCTTCGACCGCGAGACGGCCCTGGAGCAGGCGGTCCGGTCCTTCTGGGAGCGGGGCTACGAGGCCACCTCGATCTCCGACCTCACCCGCGCCATGGGCATCAGCGCCCCCAGCCTCTACGCCGCCTTCGGCGACAAGCGGGCCCTGTTCGACGAGGTCGTGGCCGAGTACGGGCGGCTCTACGGAGGCTTCCTCTCCCGCGCCGTGGCCGAGGAGCCGACCGCCCGTCGGGGCGTCGAACGGGCCCTGCGCGAGGCCGCGGCCGAATACACCCTGCCCGGCCGCCCCCGCGGCTGCCTGGTCATCAGCGCCGCCCTGAACATCTCGCCCGCATCGGCCGAAGTCGCCGACTCCCTGCGGGAGATGAGGCTGTCGAACGTCCGGGAGATCGCCGGCGCCATCCGTGCGGACATCGCCGCCGGCGAGCTGCCCCCTGATACGGACGCCGGCGCGCTGGCCGCCTATACCGGCGCCGTCATCCAGGGCATGTCCCAGCAGGCGCGTGACGGCGCGGAGCGGACGGAGCTGGAGGCGATCGCCGAGCTGGCGCTCAAGGCGTGGCCGCGGAAGACCGGCGGGGAGGACCGCTGAAGACCCCCGGAAGCACCCGCGGGCCGCGGCGCCGGGACAGGACCCTCAACCTGTCCGGCACCGCAGCCCGGAGCTGACATCGGCCGACCCCGTCTAGCGGCGGGCGGCGCCCCTGTGTGCGGTAGGGGTGCATCCCGTCCTGGGACCGGTCGATCGGAGGCCTCGGCGCAGTCAGGGCAGAGAGCGCCTTCGGCCTCGTTCCGCTCTCCTGTGCGGGGAGGGCGGAGGCCTTTGCTGAATTCTGGACTAGACCATTCTCACTTGTCCATGCCCGTGCAGATACAACACATACACCGTACGCCGGTAGGCTCCAAGACGTGCCCTCCATGAACGATCTCGTACGCCAGCACACCGCTCTGAGCGACACCGACCTCGAGTGGCTCCATCTGCTGGTCTCGGAGTGGCAGCTGCTCTCCGACCTCTCCTTCGCCGATCTTGTGCTGTGGGTGCCCACTCTCGATGGCACCCGCTATGTATCGGTGGCCCAGATGCGGCCCAATACGGGGCCCACCTCCTACCAGGACGACATGGTCGGCCATCTCGTTCCCCGGGGCCGCCGCCCGATGCTGGACTCCGCCCTGGACGAGGGCCGCATCGTGCGCGAGGGCGATCCGGAGTGGCGGGAGGAGGTTCCGGTGCGGGTCGAGTCCATCCCGGTGCGCCGCGAGGGCCGGGTGCTCGGGGTGATCGCCCGCAATACCAATCTGCTGACCGTACGCACCCCCAGCCGGCTGGAGCTCACCTACCTCCAGAGCGCCTCCGACCTCGCCCAGATGATCGCTGCCGGATCGTTTCCCTTCCCCGGCCAGCAGGTCGACATGGATGCCTCACCGCGCGCCGGCGACGGACTGATCCGGCTCGACGCGGACGGCATCGTCCAGTACGCCAGCCCCAATGCCCTCTCCGCCTATCACCGGCTCGGTCTCGCCGCCGACCTGGTGGGCCACCACCTGGGCCAGGCCACCGCCGAACTGGCGCCCGCCCGCGGCCCCGTGGACGAGGCACTGGTCAAGCTCGCCAGCGGCTGGGCCCCCAGGGAGTTCGAGGTCGAGGGCGACGACGGCGTGATCCAGTTGCGCGCCATTCCCCTCAAGCCCAAGGGGACGCACATCGGTTCACTGGTCCTGCTGCGCGATGTGACCGAACTGAGACGTCGCGAGCGGGAGCTGATCACCAAGGACGCCACCATCCGGGAGATCCACCACCGGGTGAAGAACAATCTCCAGACGGTCGCCGCGCTGCTGCGGCTCCAGTCCCGCCGGATGGATTCCGAACAGGGCCGCGAGGCGCTCAACGAGGCCGTACGCAGGGTCGGTTCGATCGCGATCGTGCACGAGACGCTGTCCCAGACCCTCGACGAGCGGGTCGAGTTCGACGAGATCGCGGACCGGGTGCTGGCCATGGTCGCGGAGATCTCCCCGGGCAAGGTGACCACCCGCCGCACCGGACGCTTCGGCATCCTGGACGCCGAGGTGGCCACCCCGCTGTCGATGGTGCTCACCGAGGTGCTTCAGAACGCCCTGGAGCACGCCTTCGACCAGGTGGAGCGGGGTGTGGTCGAGGTCGGCGCGGTGCGCGGCGGCAGTCGTACCGAGCCGCGGCTGCTGGTCACCGTCCAGGACAATGGCCGCGGCCTGCCCGAGGGTTTCGATCCGCATCGCGCCGGAAACCTGGGGCTCCAGATCGTACGGACCCTGGTGGAGGGGGAGTTGGGCGGAAAGTTCGACATGGTGCGGGCGCCCGAGCGCGGTACGCAGGTCATCCTCGACGTGCCGGTGCGCGCCGAGAAGCAGCACTGAGATCCGGGGCCGGCGACCGTCGGCCGCGCCCGTCCCGGCCCTGAACAGCAGGAAGCCCCGGACCATGCGGTCCGGGGCTCAAAGCTGTGTCGATGCGATAACGACCGGGCTTGTCAGCGCCGGGGGTGCATCGGGTGTACTGCGCGCTGCGGCTCGGGGGCCACGGGGCTGCTGGCTCAGGCGCTGGCGTTGCGCGCCCGGTTGCGAGCTGCACGGCGCTTCATAGCGCGGCGCTCGTCCTCGCTCAGACCACCCCAGACGCCGGAGTCCTGGCCGGACTCGAGCGCCCACTGCAGGCACTGCTCCATGACGGGGCAGCGGCGGCAGACGGCCTTGGCTTCCTCGATCTGCAGCAGCGCAGGACCGGTGTTGCCGATGGGGAAGAAGAGCTCGGGGTCTTCCTCGCGGCAAACGGCGCGGTGACGCCAGTCCATGGCTGCTCCATCTCCTCGTGTGACGGGATCGTTGCTTGTGAATGTGAACGCTTTCACGAATCCCTCCACAAGGGAAGGGCCGAAATCCAGTCGTGAACTGGCGCGGTCCTGTGGAATGAGGAGGAGGATTCGGGCTCTCAAGGGGGCCGGTAGAGCGGCCGTCCCGATCGCCATGAAGAGACTCGCAAACCTCGGCGGCGGATACAACCCCTTCCGGAAACTTTTTTTTGAATCCTTGGTGTCGCCTAGCTCACAGCCGTCATTCCAGGGGGTGGAAACCAGTCTAAACGTTCGAGTGAAAGGACTTTGGGCCCTACTGCTCACACAATCACACGCAGTGCACGGCGTACGCCTGTGAACGTCACACTCGTACGCAGTCCCAGGTGGTCACCGTCCATCTGGAAGGGCAGGGGGACCTGCGAATGCAAGGTGAAGTTCGTGAGGTCGTGAAGTGAGAGGGCGTGTTTGCCGTGGGGCCCGCGCTCGGGTGTTGACGTCAGCAACTGGGTCGCATAGCGGGCCACCGCGGACGGCGAGAGCTTGCTCAGTGCGAACAGATCCAGGGCCGTGTCGAACGAGGCGTCCGGGGACGGATAGATCGGCCGATTGCCCAGGTAGGACCAGGGGGCGGTGTTGCAGATTATGGCCAGCGCCAGGTTCTCGACGGTCTCCGCGGCGCCGTCGGTCCCGCCCGGACGTTCGAGGGTGAGGACGCCCCGCCGGCGGTTCGCCTCGCCCAGGAACTGCCGTACGACCTGTCGCATATACAGGGCGTGGGTCGAACGCTTGCCGCGTTCGCGCTGCTGCTCGACCCGGCCGACGACGCCGGCGTCGAATCCGAAGCCCGCGCAGAAGGTGAACCAGCGCTCCGGTACGCCCTCGTCCTCGCTGCCCGGGGTGCCCGCGGCGAGCCCGAGGCCGATCGTCCGCTCGCTGCCGTCGCGCAGCGCGTCCAGCAGGGCGCCGGTGGCCTCCACGACGTCATTGGGGAGCCCGAGCGCGCGGGCGAAGACATTGGTGGAGCCGCCGGGGACGACCGCCAGCCGGGGGTGTGAGTCGGGATCGGGGCCGTTGGCCAGCAGACCGTTGACGACCTCGTTGACCGTGCCGTCGCCGCCGAGCGCCACCACCAGGTCGGTCTCGCCGCCCTCGGCGGCCTCCTGGGCGAGATCACGGGCGTGCCCGCGGTACTGCGTCTGTGCGACCTCCAGCTTGAGGTCGCTGGCGAGTGCGTGGGTCAGCACGTCACGGGTGCGGGCACTGGTGGTGGTTGCTGCGGGATTGACCACGAGAAGTGCGCGCATATGCAGCAGCGTACCTACCTGCGGGTACCGGCCTCACGCCCCGTCCGGCTCCGGGGCATCCCCGGAGGCCGGGACGGCCGGCGCTACCCTGCTGGGGTGAGCAGTCAGCAGAAGCAGTCCGCGTCCCGAGCCGCCGGAGCCCCCACCGCGACCGCGTCCACCGTGCCGACCGGCCCGCGACCTGCCCGGCTGAGCGCCGCGGCGGCGCTCACCGCCGTCGAAGGGCTCGCCCTGGCCGCCCTCGGCGGCTACATGCTGATCATGGGTCTCGCCGGTTCGCCGGACAGCCCGCAGCAGGCGGAGATGGGCGGGCTCACCGTCCTCGCGCTCGCCGTGCTGCCGCTGGTGGCCGCCCGGGGGCTGTGGCTGCGCCGCCGCTGGAGCCGGGGCCCCTCGCTGATCACCCAGATCGTGGCGCTGCCGGTGGCCTGGACGCTGGTCAACGGCGGCGGTGCGCTGATCGCGGCCGGCATCGGACTGGCCGTGGCCGCGCTGGTCGTGCTCGTGCTGCTGGTCAACCCGACGGCCACCGAGGCGCTGGGTATCGGGCCGCGCGAGACGCCCTGAGGAGGGCGCGGGGCGCGCGTCCCGGGTTTCCGGCCCGGCAGACCCCTGGAACGCACGGTGGGCGGGGCCTTCGAAGGCCTCGCCCACCGCACTTGTGCGCCGTTCACTCCTCGACGAGGAGCTTGTCGCGCAGCTGGGCCAGGGTGCGGGCCAGGAGGCGGGAGACATGCATCTGGGAGATGCCGACCTCCTGGGCGATCTGCGACTGGGTCATATTGCCGAAGAAGCGCAACAGCAGGATCTTCTTCTCCCGCGGCGGGAGATCCTCCAGCAGCGGCTTGAGGGACTCGCGGTACTCCACGCCCTCCAGCGCCTCGTCCTCGGCACCGAGGGTGTCGGCGACCGCCGGGGACTCGTCGTCCGTGTCCGGGACGTCCAGGGAAAGAGTGCTGTAGGCGTTGGCGGACTCCAGGCCCTCCAGGACCTCCTCCTCGGAGATCGCCAGATGCTCGGCCAGCTCATGCACCGTGGGCGCCCGGCCGTGCCGCTGGGACAGCTCGGCGGTCGCGGTGGTCAGCGACAGCCGCAGCTCCTGGAGGCGACGCGGGACGCGGACCGCCCAGCCCTTGTCGCGGAAGTGCCGCTTGATCTCGCCGACGACGGTGGGGGTGGCGTACGTGGAGAACTCCACGCCGCGCTCCGGGTCGAAGCGGTCGACGGACTTGATCAGACCGATGGTGGCGACCTGGGTCAGATCGTCCAGCGGCTCGCCACGGTTACGGAACCGCCGGGCCAGATGCTCGACGAGCGGCAGGTGCATACGCACGAGGGTGTTGCGCAGCTCCGCGCGCTCCGGGGAGCCATCGGGCAGCTTGCGCAGCTCGTAGAACATCGCCCGGGCGCCGCTGCGGTCCTGCGGCTCCTGGGAATGCTGTTGATCCTGCCGCTTGTCGTCGGGGGCCGGCGCATCGTGCTGCTGCGCCTGCTGCCCCGGCTGCTCGCTCTGCTCCATGTGGTCCGCCCGCTCTGCCTGCTCCGCCGCGTCCAACCGGCCGCCGTGGTCGTCTACGCCCACCGGATGCGGCCGGGCCTGCTGCTCGGGGATGGTCGCGCTCGGCGCCATCCTCCCGCCGCGTTCGAGATCTTTCACGGGGCCCCCTGTTCGGTCATGACGGTCCGGGACCGGCGCCGCGCTCCTTGTACAGACTGATGGTGACCGTTTGGTCCTCGGAGACGGTGGAATCGACCTTGCCGGCGAGTGCGGAGAGCACCGTCCAGGCGAAGGTGTCGCGCTCCGGGGCGCGGCCGTCGGTCGTCGGGGCCGACACGGTGACCTGAAGTGCGTCATCGATGAGGCGGAAGACGCAGCTCAGCACACTGCCGGGGACGGCCTGTTGCAGGAGGATCGCGCAGGCCTCGTCGACCGCGATACGCAGATCCTCGATCTCGTCGAGGGTGAAGTCCAAGCGGGCTGCGAGCCCGGCCGTGGCCGTACGCAGCACGGACAGGTAGGCACCCGCAGCGGGCAGACGGACTTCCACGAAGTCCTGAGTCCCGGGCTCGCCTGCGATCTGGGACACCCTCACCTCCAAGGTGGCACAAGCTGGTTGAGCTGGAATGCGCGATATTCGCGTTGTTCGGGATATTCGCGCCGGACTTTTCTCCCCTCGGACGAAAGGAGAACGATTCGGCGCGACACATGGTTCGGCTGTGACGCTATCGCGATCTGTGGGCCGGTGTCGCCCGGAAGGAGTACCACTGCCGTCCGCGCGGCGATCCGGCCCAGGGTCGCCCGGCACCCTCGCTGTCACTGATTGTAAAGCCTCGGGTACGGACAGTGGCTAGGGGTGTGCACTGTCAAATCGACACCGATTACGCTCCGTTGACGCGCGAAGCGTCCGCGAGGTTGTGCAGTGCCTTTCCAGTGAGCCGGAAGACCGTCCATTCGTCCATGGGCTGCGCGCCGATCGACCGGTAAAAACCGATGGACGGTTCATTCCAATCCAGGACTGACCACTCGAAACGCTCATAGCCGCGGGCCACACAGATCTTCGCGAGGGCCGCGAGCAGGGCCTTGCCGTGGCCGCCGCCGCGCGCCTCGGGGCGGACGTACAGGTCCTCCAGGTAGACACCGTGCGTGCCCGTCCACGTCGAGAAGTTCCGGAACCACAGGGCAAAGCCCACCGGGGCGTCGCCGTCCTCCGCGATCAGTGCGAAGGCGGCCGGCTGCGGGCCGAAGAGGGCCTCCTTCAGCTGCGCCTCGGTGGCCTGTGCGGCCTCGGGGGCGCGCTCGTACGCGGCCAGCTCGCCGATCATGGCCAGGATGACGGGGACATCGTCGGGTGTCGCTTCGCGGATCATGTGTGAAGGCTAAACGGACGCCGGTGATCGCTTCACACCAGTTTCTGGTCGGTGAAGCACCAGCGCCAGGAGCCACCCGGTTCGAAGGTCCGCATCACGGGATGGCCGGTCTCCTCGAAGTGCCTGGTCGCGTGCCGGAACGGCGAGGAGTCGCAGCAGCCGACATGGCCGCAGGCCAGGCACAGCCGCAGTTGTACGGGGTGGCTGCCGACGGCCAGGCACTCCAGGCAGGTGGCGCTCTGCGGTGCCGGTTCGGGGCGCGGCAATTCGGCAACGTGGGTGCACTCGCTCATGATGGCCAGGTTAGATCGCCGGGATGCCCGGTGAGGCGTACGGGGACGGGACGGGCCGATGGCTGTCATGCCGCTGTTTTTGCTGGTCGCGGGGAGCGCGGCGGTGGCCGGGCTGGCGCGCCGTACGCCGGTCCCCGCGCCGCTGCTCCTGGTCACCGCGGGGCTCGCGGCCTCCTACGTCCCCGGCATCCCCGACTACACCCTCGATCCGCACATCGTGCTGCCGCTGTTGCTGCCGCCGCTGCTGCACACCGCGGCGCTGGACAGCTCGTATCTGGGGCTGCGGGCCAATCTGCGGCCGGTGGCCCTGCTGTCGGTGGGCTATGTGCTGTTCGCGACGTTCGTGGTCGGTTATGCGGCCTATCTCGTCATCCCGGGGCTGCCGCTGACCGCCGCCCTCGTCCTGGGGGCCGTCGTCGCCCCGCCGGACGCCGTCGCGGCCACCGCCATCGCCCGCAAACTCGGGCTGCCGCACCGGATCACCACGATCCTTCAGGGCGAGTCGCTGTTCAACGACGCCACCGCGATCACCGCGTACAAGGTCCTGGTGGCCGTGGCGCTCGGGACGGGCGCCTCCTGGGGTGACGGGATCAAGCAGTTCGCCATCGCGTCCGTAGGGGGCATCGGCGTCGGCCTCCTCCTGATGGTGCCGCTGCACTGGCTGCGCGTCCGGCTGCGGGAGTCGGCGCTCCTGGAGAACACCCTCTCGCTGCTCATCCCGTTCGTCGCCTACGCCGCCGCCGAGCAGCTGCACGCCTCCGGGGTGCTCGCCGTCGTCGTGGTCGGCCTCTACCTGGGGCACCGCTCCTGGCAGGTCGACTTCGAGACCCGGCTCCAGGAGGACGCCGTCTGGAAGATGGTCTCCTTCATCCTGGAGTCCGCGGTCTTCGCGCTGATCGGGCTCCAGCTGCCCGTCGTGGTGCGCGGACTGGGGGAGTTCAGCGGGGCGCAGGCCCTCGGGTACGCGGGCGTGCTGTTCGCCGTCGTGGTCCTGTCGCGGTTCGTGTGGGTCTTTCCCGCGACGTTCCTGCCGCGCATGCTGTCGGCCCGGATCCGTACCCGCGAGCCGGAGACGAACTGGACCGCGCCGGTCATCGTCGGCTGGGCCGGGATGCGCGGGGTGGTGTCGCTGGCCATCGCGTTCTCCATCCCGGCCGCCCTGCACGGCGGGGCGTCCTTCCCGGCACGCAACCTCGTGCTCTTCCTGACCTTCACCACCGTCATCGCCACCCTCGTCATCCAGGGGCTGACGCTGCCGCCGCTGATCCGTGCGCTGAAGCTGCCGGGACCGGACGCCCAGGCCGAGACGCTCGCCGAGGCGCAGGCCCAGAACGAGGCATCCCGGGCCGCCGAGGAGCGCCTCGAAGAACTCCTCCAGGACCCGCGCAACGCCCTTCCGGGGCCCCTCGTCGACCGGTTGCGCAGCGTCTTGGAACGCCGCCGCAACTCCGTGTGGGAGCGGCTCGGCGCGGCCAACGAGGTCACCGGGGAGTCCGCCGACGAGACCTACCGGCGGCTGGCCCGGGAAATGATCGAGGCCGAGCGGCGGGTGTTCGTCCGGCTGCGGGACGACGGAGGGATCGACGACGAGATGCTGCGGACGCTGCTGCGCCGACTGGACCTGGAGGAGGCCACGGCGTATCGGGAGGGGGCTTCCTAGGGCGTGTGCCGTCGCGGTCCCGGCCGGGCCGCGGTGCCTGGGGAGCGGGCGGTGCGCGAGGTGCTCCGGCGAGGTGATCCGTGCAGGTCAGGGCCGTGGTCGGCGGAGGCGGGCCGTAGTCCGGGGGATCGGCTCACCGGGTGCCGGTGATCACGGCGGCCACGGTGCTGCCGGGGGCGAAGGCGCCCTCCTCGGCCAGGGTCGTCAGCCCGTGGAGCAGCTTGGCGACGTAGATCCGCTCCAGCGGCAGGCCGTGCCGGTCCTCGAAGGCCGTCGCGAAGGCGTCGAGTTCCGGGGTGCTGCGGGCGTATCCGCCGCAGTGGAAGCGGTCCTCCAGCCGCCAGTCGCCGCGCGGTCCGCCGAACGCCGCGCGCTGTAGTTCCTCGACCGTCTCCTGGAGGAAGTGCGGACGGCCGCCCTTCAGTACGGGGAAGCCCAGCGCGCGCTGCCCCGGTCCCAGCCCTGCGGCGAGCCCGGCGAGGGTGCCGCCCGTGCCGCAGGCCACCGCGACCGTGTCCGCGGCCCCGCGCAGCTCCCGGCCCAGCTCCGTACAGCCCTGTACGGCAAGGGTGTTGCTGCCGCCCTCCGGTATGAGCCGGAACGCGCCGAAGCGGTCGCGCAGCTCGGCGAGCACCTCCGGGTCGGCCCTCCGGCGGTAGCGGGCGCGGTCGATGAAGTGCAGCCGCATCCCGTCGGCGGCGCAGCGGGCCAGCGACGGGTTGCGCGGTGCGTCGGCCAGCTCGTCGCCGCGGACCACGCCGATGGTGGCGAACCCGAGCAGCCGGCCGGCCGCGGCGGTGGCCCGCAGATGGTTGGAGTACGCGCCGCCGAAGGTCAGCAGCGCCCGCTCACCCGCCGCGGCCGCGGCCCGCAGATTCGGCGCCAGCTTGCGCCATTTGTTGCCCGGAAGCTCCGGGTGGATCAGATCGTCCCGCTTGAGCAGCAGCCGCACGCCCCGGCGGGCGAAGCGCTCATCCTCGATCTCCTGGAGCGGGGAGGGAGGACGGGGCCGGAGGGCGGCGGCGAGGTCTACGGGGTGGTTCACCCGTCCATTGTGGCCGTTGTTGCCGCGAAGCCCCCGGGCTCGGCCCACCGCCGGGCGACCCCCTGCCGCACCGGCCGGACGTGCGGCCTTCGGCCGGTCCCGTCCGGGCGGCGGCCGCCCTCGGGGGAGTGCTCCACGAACCGGTCGGACCCGGCAGGCACCCCTGGTCGTGCGGGAACGCTCGCCCCTAGTCGTGCAGGAACGCGTCGCCGTGGGCGTTGACGTGGGCCTCCAGGGTGTTGAGCGCGTCCTGGGTCGCCTCGGGGGAACCGCTGCCCCGCCGTTCGGCGAAGTAGGCGGCGCCCAGCTTTCTCAGGAGTTCGGTGCCGGCGCGGTTCTGCTGTACCTCGTCGACCTTCTGCTTGCCCTGCGCAAGCCCCTGACGGGCCTGCTCCTTGGCGCGGTCGAGAAACCCTGACATGTGCCACCTCCGTGCGGTCCGTGTCGTAAGGGATCAACGGCGCGGACGGCCGTGGGGTTCCCGTGCCAGGCTGGGGCACGTGGGCGAAACGCGCGACTTGAAGGGGCCGTCCGGCGTACCCGGTGGCTACCAGGAGCGTGCCTCCCGGGTGGCCGGTGCGGTGCTGTGGAGCCGCACCATGCAGCCGTCCGCGCGGCCGGTGCTGCCCGACGGGTGTACGGATCTGATCTGGAGCGCGGGGCGGCTGCTGGTGGCGGGTCCGGACACCGGGCCGCAGTCCGTGGGCGGGGTGCCGGCCGGTACGCCCTTCGTCGGGCTGCGCTTCGCGCCCGGCCAGGGGCCCGCCGTCTTCGGCGTACCGGCCCGGGAACTGCGTGACCGGCGGGTGCCGTTGGCGGACCTGTGGCCCGCCGGCCGGGTACGGGAGCTGACCGAGCGGCTGGCGGCCGCCGGGGAGCCGGGCGGCGCGGGCGGTATCGGCCGCCTGCTGGAGGAGGCCGCCGCGGCCCGCCTCCGGGAAGGCACCGGGGACGACGGCCGGACCGCCGCCGTCGCCGCGGCGCTCGCCCGGGGTCACCCCGTCGCCGAGGTCGCCCGCGCGGTCGCGCTCAGCGAACGCCAGCTGCACCGGCTCAGCCTGGACGCGTTCGGCTACGGCCCCAAGACCCTGACCCGGGTGCTCCGGCTCGTGCGCGCGCTGGACCTGGCGCGCTCCGGGATGCCCTACGCACAGGTCGCCGCGCGCGCCGGATACGCGGACCAGGCGCACCTCGCGCGCGAGGTGAAGTCGCTGGCGGGGGCCCCGATGGGGGTGCTGCTCACTCCGGGTTAGCGTGTCCGTCATGGACTACCAGGCCGTTCTCGAGGAGGTAGCGGCCCATGCCCGGCCGTTCGTGCGACAGGGGCGGGTCGCGGACTACATACCGGCGCTCGAACGGGTGTCAGCGGACCGTTTCGGGATCGCGGTGGCCGACATCCACGGCGAGGTGTACGGGGTCGGCGACTGGGAGGTCCCGTTCTCCGTCCAGTCCATCTCCAAGACCTTTTCGCTGGCCCTGGTGATGGCGCAGAGCCATGGCGGCCACGACGACGGCATCTGGCGGCGGGTGGGCCGTGAGCCGTCCGGTACGCCGTTCAATTCGCTGGTCCAGCTGGAGGCGGAGAACGGTATCCCGCGCAATCCGTTCATCAACGCGGGCGCCCTGGTGGTCACCGACCGGCTCCAGACCCTTACCGGCGACGCCAGCACCTCGATGCTGCACTTCCTGCGGGAGGAGAGCGGCAACCCGGACCTCGCCTTCGACCAGGCGGTGGCCGACTCCGAGGCCGAACACGGCGACCGCAATGCCGCCCTGGCGCACTTCATGGCGTCCTTCGGCAACCTGGAGAACCCCGTCCCCAGCGTCATCGAGCACTACTTCTGGCAGTGCTCGATCGAGATGAGCTGCCGGGACCTGGCCGTGGCGGGCGGCTTCCTCGCCCGTCATGGACTGCGCGCCGACGGCAGCCGGCTGCTGGAGGCCCGCGAGGCCAAGCGGATCAACGCGGTGATGCTGACCTGCGGGACGTATGACGCGGCCGGGGAGTTCGCCTACCGCGTCGGGCTGCCCGCGAAGAGCGGGGTGGGCGGCGGCATCATCGCGGTCATCCCCGGCCGCTGCACGCTCTGCGTCTGGAGCCCGGGACTCGACGCCCGCGGCAACTCCGTGGCGGGCGCCGCGGCCTTGGACCACTTCACGACGTTGACGGGGTGGTCGGTCTTCTGAGCGGGGCCGTACGGAGGGCCCGCCCGTGGGGCCCCCATTGCCGTTGTGCCCTCCGAACCGCTGGCGCATCGTGGGCGTAGGAGGTGCACCGCCATGGAGCACGAGATGCGCGCTGAGTACGAGGAAGGCGTTCTGCCGCACGCGGACACGCCGGTGAAGATCTGGCACATGGTGCGGCTGGACGGCACCACGGCGATGTGCGGACGGGAACTGGCTCCGGCAGCGGCCACCCAGACGGCCGAGGTCTGGGGTACGCCCCAGGGGGAGCCGTTCTGCCACAGCTGCGGCGCGATGTACCTGCGCGAGCACCCCGGGGACATCGGCTAGGCGCACCCGCCCTGCCGTCCTAGGGCAGCGGGGCGAACAGGTCGACGCCGTGGCCGTCCGGGTCCTGTACGACGGCGTAGCGCTGCCCCCAGAAGGCGTCCCATGGTGGCTTCTCGCCCGTGTAGCCGGCATCGGTGAGCTCCGCGTAGAGCTTGTCGACCTCGGCGGGGCCGGTGCACTCGAAGGCCAGCCCGGTGGGGGTGCCGCCCTGGGGCGGGGTCCAGTCCGGGTCGATGGCGCGTGCGGTCTCGTGGGTGTCCCACATCAGCCGCAGCCCTCCAGGGAGCGCTGCCTCGGCGTGTGGGGCGGTGTCCGCGTCGGCGGGGATGTCCAGGCCGAGGCGGCGGTAGAAGGCGAGAGCGGCGGGCATGTCGGCGACGACCATGCCGAGGGCCGCGAACCGCGGGGCGGAGGGGGTGGCGGGGGACGGTGAAGTGGAGGGTGAAGTGCTCATACGGCGAGCGTAGGCAGGCCGCCGGGCCGGGTCTTGAACGAATCGGACGCGGGGCCGTTCCGCCTCACGGACGGACGCGGAGCCTCCCGCCTCACGGATGGATGCGGGGCCGGCCCGGCTCACGGGCAGTGGATGACCTGGCCCGCGTACGAGAGGTTGCCGCCGAAGGCGAACAGGAGGACCGGGGCGCCGGAGGGGATCTCACGCCGCTCGACCAGCTTGGACAGGGCGAGCGGGACGGAGGCCGCTGAGGTGTTGCCGGAGTCGACGACGTCCTTGGCGACCACCGCGTTGACCGCGCCGATCCGCTCCGCGACCGGCTCGATGATCCGCAGGTTGGCCTGGTGCAGCACCACACCGGCGAGATCGGCGGGGGTGATTCCGGAGCGTTCGCAGACCTTGCGGGCGATGGCCGGCAGCTGGGTCGTGGCCCAGCGGTAGACGGTCTGGCCCTCCTGGGCGAACCGGGCCGGTTCGCCCTCGATACGGACCGCGGCGCCCATCTCCGGCACCGAGCCCCACAGCACCGGGCCGATCCCCGGCTCCGGCGAGGCGCTGACGACCGCGGCGCCCGCGCCGTCGCCGACCAGGACGCAGGTCGAGCGGTCCGTCCAGTCGACCACGTCGGTGAACTTCTCCGCCCCGATGACCAGGGCATGGGTCGCGGAACCGGCCCGGATGGCGTGGTCGGCGGTGGCCAGCGCATGGGTGAAGCCGGAACAGACGACGTTCAGGTCCATCGTGGCGGGGGCGGACAGCCCGAGCCGGGCGGCGACCCGGGCCGCGGCGTTCGGGCTGCGGTCGTGGGCCGTGCAGGTGGCGACCAGCACCAGGTCGATGTCCTGCGGGGCCAGGCCACTGGCGGCCAGGGCCTTGGCCGCGGCGGCGGCCGCCATCGAGTCCACGGTCTCGTCCGGGGCGGCGACATGGCGGGTACGGATGCCGACCCGGCTGCGGATCCAGGCGTCGTCGGTGTCGACGATCTTGGCGAGATCGTCGTTGGTGAGCACGCCGGAGGGCTGGTAATGGCCGAGAGCCAGGACGCGTGACCCGGTCATGAATTCCCCTGTACGTGGGTGGTCGGTATGCCCACCAGTCTCACCCCTCGGTGCCGCCCGGCGGCTGCGTGAACTGCCAATGTTCCGTCGCCAGAACTGGAGACTGTGGTCAGAACCGGGGTGCGGCGGCCGCCGGTGCCGGGCCCGCGGGCGGCCCCGTCGAGAGGGCGCCCGCGGGCGGCGCCGCGGAGCGCGCAGGGGCAGCAGCCCGCCCGATCCAACGGCAGACCCGGCCCGGTGCGGGCGGATTGCTCCGCCCGCGGGCGCGCCCCGGCGGCTGCCCCCACGGTGGCCGGATGCGGCCCGTTACGGCCCGGCCCGGCCACGCTCCATTACGGCACCGCCCGGCCCCCCCGTCACGGCACCGCCCGGCCCCCCGCCTCACGGCACCGCCGGGCCCCGTCCCCTCCCCGTCACGACAGTGCCCGGAAGCGCCGCAGCCGGAGGCTGTTGCCGACGACGAAGACCGAGGAGAAGGCCATGGCGGCACCGGCGATCATCGGGTTGAGCAGGCCGGCCGCGGCCAGCGGCAGCGCCGCGACGTTGTAGCCGAAGGCCCAGAACAGATTGGTCCGGATGGTGCCGAGCGTCGCCCGGGCCAGCCGGATGGCGTCCGCGGCGGCGCGCAGATCGCCCCGTACGAGGGTGAGGTCACCCGCCTCGATCGCGGCATCCGTGCCGGTCCCCATCGCCAGCCCCAGGTCGGCGCGGGCGAGCGCGGCCGCGTCGTTGACGCCGTCACCGACCATGGCGACCGAGCGGCCCTCGGACTGGAGCCGGGCGACGACCGCGACCTTGTCCTCGGGGAGCACCTCGGCGATCACCTCGTCGATCCCGACCTCGGCGGCCACCGCCCTCGCCACGGCCTCGTGGTCGCCGGTCAGCAGGACCGGGGTCAGCCCCAGGGCGCGCAGCCGGCGCACCGCCTCGGCGCTGGTGGGCTTGACCGCGTCGGACACGACCAGCACCGCGCGCGCCGCGCCGTCCCAGCCGACGGTGACCGCGGTCCGGCCCTCGGCCTCGGCCGCGGCCTTGGCGGCCGCCAGCTCCGGCGGGAGGAACTGGCTCCACCGGTTCAGCAGCTGCTCGCGGCCCACCAGGACGGCATGGCCGTCGACCACTCCCTGGACGCCCAGACCCGGGACGTTCACGAAGTCCTCCGGGGCGGGCAGGGTGGCGCCCCGGGCCTCGGCCCCGGTGGCGACGGCGCGGGCGATGGGGTGCTCGGAGGCGTGTTCCAGTGCTCCGGCCAGCCGCAGCACCTCCGGCTCCGTCTCTCCCTTGGCGAGATGGACCCCGGTCAGCGTCATCACTCCGGTGGTGACCGTGCCGGTCTTGTCCAGGACGACGGTGTCCACCCGGCGGGTCGACTCCAGCACTTCCGGGCCCTTGAGCAGGATGCCGAGCTGGGCGCCGCGTCCGGTGCCGACCATCAGCGCGGTCGGGGTGGCCAGCCCCAGGGCGCACGGGCAGGCGATGATCAGGACGGCGACGGCCGCGGTGAAGGCGGCCACCGCGCCGTGGCCGGTGGCGAGCCAGTAGCCGAGGGTGCCCAGGGAGAGCGCGATCACGAGCGGGACGAAGACCGCGGAGATCCGGTCGGCCAGCCGCTGCGCCGCGGCCTTCCCGTTCTGGGCGTCCTCGACCAGCCGCGCCATACGGGCGAGCTGGGTGTCGGCGCCGACCCGGGTGGCCTCGACGACCAGCCGGCCGCCCGCGTTGACGGTGGCGCCGGTGACGGTGTCGCCGGGGGAGACCTCGACGGGGACGGACTCGCCGGTGAGCATCGAGGCATCGACGGCGGAGGCGCCCTCCACCACCGTTCCGTCGGTGGCGATCTTCTCGCCGGGCCGTACGACGAAGCGGTCCCCGACGTGCAACGCACTGACCGGGACGCGGACTTCACGGCCGTCGCGCAGCACGGCGACGTCCTTGGCGCCCAGTTCCAGCAGCGCCCGCAGCGCCGCGCCCGCCTTCCGCTTCGCGCGCGCCTCGAAGGAGCGCCCGGCCAGGATGAAGGTGGTGACGCCGGCCGCGGCCTCCAGGTAGATCGCGCCGCTGCCGTCGGTACGGGCGAGGGTCAGCTCGAAGGGGTGCGTCATGCCCGGCATGCCCGCCGTGCCGAAGAACAGCGCCCACAGCGACCAGCCCAGGGCCGCGAGGGTGCCCATCGAGATGAGGGTGTCCATCGTGGCGGCGCCGTGTCGCAGGTTCGTCCAGGCGGCCCGGTGGAACGGCCAGGCACCGTAGGCGACCACCGGGGCGGCCAGGGTCAGCGAGAGCCACTGCCAGTTGGTGAACTGGAGGGGCGGCACCATCGCCATCAGCACCACCGGGACGGTCAGGACGAGGGAGACCAGCAGCCGCTGACGCAGCGCGGCGAGCGCTGCGCCGTCCCGGTCCTCCGCCGTGTCCCCGGCGTCGCCGCCGGAGGGCTCGGCGGCCGGCGGCTCCGGGACCGTCGCGGTGTAGCCGGTCCGCTCCACGGTGGCGATCAGGTCGGCGGCCGCGACGGCGCTGCCCTCCGCGACCGTCACCTGCGCCTTCTCGGTGGCGTAGTTGACGGTGGCGGTGACCCCTTCCATGCGGTTGAGCTTCTTCTCGATGCGGGCGGCGCACGAGGCGCAGGTCATCCCGCCGATCTCCAACTCGACGCCGTGCGCTCCGATCGCGGTGGCCATACCTGCTCCTCGGTCTGCTGCGAGTGCCTGTCTCCGAGGTCAACCATATACCCCCCTAGGGTATTCCCGGGAGCCGCGGCGTCACGACGTCACGGCGCCGTGCCCCCGTCCTCGCCCGCCGCCCGCTGTGCCCGGCCGCCCATCGCCCGCAGATACGCGACCAGCTCCGGCGGTTCGTGCACGGTGAACTCGTGCCCCAGCAGGGCCAGCCGGACCGCCAGCCACTCCAGCGCCTCGGGGTTGCTGTGCCAGCGGCAGGACGCCTCATCGACCGGTTCGAGCGTGCCCGCCGCCGGGCCGCCCAGCCGGGCGGCCACCTCCGCGGCCGGTGCGTACACGGTCGCCACCGCCCGGTAGGTCGCGGCCGCCCCCTGCATCCGCTCCCGCACGTAGGCGCCCGCGTCGGCGGCCGGCAGGGTGCGCGGCGGGGTGCGGACGCCGGTCGGGAACGGCTCGCTCAGCCGGTCCACCCGGAAGATCCGCCAGTCCTCGCGGTCGTTGTCGTATGCCACGAGGTACCAGCGGCGCCCCGCCGCGACCAGGCGGTGCGGCTCCACCAGGCGCTTGCTGCGGGTGCCGCCCCCGGCCCGGTAGCGGAAGCGCAGCCGCTCATGGTTGGTGATCGCCGCGGCGAGCACCGTCAGATGCTCCGGGTCGACGGTCGGGTGGTCGCCGGACGGCAGCGCGACGGTGGCCGTGCCGAGCGTGCCCACCCGCCGCCGCAGCCGGGCCGGCAGCACCTGCTCCAGTTTGGCGAGCGCCCGTACGGACGCCTCCTCGATGCCCTCGATGGCGTGCCCGGCGGCCGAGCGCAGACCGACCGCGATGGCCACCGCCTCGTCGTCGTCCAGCAGCAGCGGCGGCATCGCGGCGCCCGCGGCCAGCCGGTAGCCGCCCTCCGCGCCCATCGTGGCGTGCACGGGATAGCCCAGCTCGCGCAGCCGGTCGATATCGCGGCGGATCGTCCGGGTGGTGACCCCCAGCCGCCCGGCCAGCTCACTGCCGGGCCATTCGCGCGGGGTCTGCAACAGGGACAGCAGATTCAGCAGTCGCGCCGATGTCTCACTCATGGGACCGATGATGGGCCTCCCAGTAGGACCGGGACGGTCCTATATCGGGCCTAGTGTCGAAGACCTCGACGCCCCGGCCGGCCACCGCCCGGCGGCACCGGCGTCGGCCTTCCCTCCCTTCCGCACCGGTTCCCCTGGAGAACGCCCATGACCACGACCGTGCCCGCGGCCCCCGAGGCGGCCGTCCCGGCCCCCGCGCCGGCCGCCCGCAAACGCTGGATCGCGCTCGCCGTCCTGCTGACCGCGAGCTTCATGGACCTGGTCGACGCGACCATCGTCAATATCGCCATCCCGAGCATCCAGCGGGACACCGGCGCGGGCTTCAGTGCCGTCCAGTGGGTCACCGCCGGGTACGCCCTCGCCTTCGCCCTCGGCCTGATCACCGGCGGCCGGCTCGGCGACATCTACGGCCGCAAGAAGCTGTTCCTGCTCGGCATGGGCGGCTTCACCCTCGCCTCCGCGCTGTGCGGCGTCGCGGCGGGTCCCGGCATGCTGGTCGGCGCACGGGTGCTCCAGGGGGCGATGGCCGCGCTGATGGTGCCGCAGGTGCTGGCGATCATCCACGTCAGCTTCCCGGCGGGCGAACGCGGCAAGGTCTTCGGGATGTTCGGCGCGGTGGTCGGACTCGGCGCGGTCTGCGGCCCGCTGATCGGTGCCCTGCTCACCGAGGGCGATCTGCTCGGACTGGAGTGGCGCCCGATCTTCCTGATCAATCTGCCGGTCGGGATCGCCGGCATACTGCTCGGCCGCCGCTTCCTGACCGAGTCCCGGGCCCCGCGCGCCCTGCGCGTCGACCTCATCGGCACCGCGCTGGCCACCGTGGGCCTGCTGATGCTGCTCTACCCGCTCACCCAGGGACGCGAGTCCGGCTGGCCGTGGTGGGGCTTCGTGTCGATGGCCGCGAGCCCGCTCGTTCTGGCGGTCTTCGTCCGCTACGAGCGGATCAGGGCCCGCAGGGACGGCTCACCGCTCGTCGAGCTCTCGCTCTTCCGGGTACGGACCTTCGCGGCGGGTGCCGGCGTCCAGCTGACCTTCGGCGTCGTCAGCGGTCTGTTCTTCCTGGTCTGGACGCTCCATATGCAACTGGGGCTGGGCTGGGGCCCGCTGCACGCCGGGCTGACCGGGGTGCCGTTCTCGCTCGCCTGCTCCGCGGCGGCCGGGCTGTCCGTACAGAAGCTGGTGCCGCGGTTCGGCCGCGCGGTGCTCCAGGCCGGCGCGCTGACCATGCTCGGCGGTGCGCTGCTCTACCTCTGGGAGGCCGGGCACTACGGCACCGCCCTGGAGTCCTGGCAGATGGCACCGGCGATGCTGTTGATGGGGGCCGGGATGGGTCTGATCGTCGCCCCGATCACCGACGCGGCGATCTCCGAGGTCCCGGCCGAGCACTCCGGATCGGCCTCCGGCATCTTCAACACCACCGGCCAGCTGGGCATGGCGCTCGGTCTCGGCCTGTCGTCGGTGGCCTTCTTCGGCGTCGTCGGCGGTACGGGGGAGACGCACGGCGCGGCGGCAGCGGCCCTCGCCCCCTCTTTCGTCGACGCGACGACCCACGCCCTGTGGTGGATCTCCGGCGGTCTGGTCCTCATCTTCGGTCTGCTGTTCCTGCTGCCGCGCCGGGCGCCCGCGGCGCCCGCCCAGGACGCATCGGAGCGGACGGACCGGGAGCGCGCGGAGGCCGAGGAGCAGCGGGTCGCCCTGGTCTCCTGACGGAACGGCCCCGCACCGGGCCGGCGGCCCCGCGCCGGAACGGCAGTCGCCGGCATCCGGCACCAGCACCGCTCCGGCCGCCGGATGATTCAGCTCACGGTCGAGCCGCTGACCCCGCTGACCGCCCGGCAGCGGGGTCAGCGGGCGCCCAGGTGCGGGCGCGTCGGCGAAATCTGCCACGGCACCGCGGAGTTGACGAGCGGCACGGTGAGCGTGGGGCCGCACCCCTGGGGCGCGCGGCGCCGGGGACCCGGTAGCACGCCGCACGACCCAGGGTCGCCGCTCCGCCCCGCTGCGTAAAAACGGCCCCTTTGCCGTACCGTTCGCGGCCTCCGGCGGGCCATACTGGCCGGGTGTCGATGATCAGCAACCTCCGCAAGGCCGTCCGGCTGCCGCAGCCGCGCCGCCGGGGAGTCGACCTCAGCCACCCTGCGCGGTCGCCGCTCGGCACCGCCGTGGTGAACTGCGCGGTGTACGTGGACGGCGTGCGGCAGGAGGGCGACCACCCGGCCGATGTGGCGATCCACCGGGTCCGGAAGACCGGCCGGGGATTTGTCTGGATCGGGCTGCATGAGCCGTCCGAGAAGGAATTCGCCGGAATCGTCGAGCTGTTCGGGCTCCATCCGCTCGCCGTCGAGGACGCGGTGCACGCCCATCAGCGGCCCAAGCTGGAGCACTACGACGACTCACTGTTCACCGTCTTCAAGACCGTCCGCTATGTCGAGCACGACCGGCTCACCGACACCAGTGAGGTCGTGGAGACCGGCGAGATCATGGTCTTCACCGGCACCGACTTCGTGATCACGGTGCGACACGGCGGGCACGGTTCGCTGGGTCCGCTGCGGGAGCAACTGGAGTGTGTGCCCGAGCAGTTGGCGCTCGGCCCGTCCGCCGTGCTGCATGCCGTCGCCGACCTCGTCGTGGACGACTACCTCGATGTCACCTCCGCCGTCCAGGACGACATCGACGACGTCGAGAGTGAGGTCTTCTCCGTCCGCGGCAGCGGCGGGGCAGGCCGGATCTACCAGCTCAAGCGCGAGCTGCTGGAACTCAAGCGCGCGGTGGCCCCCTTGGACCGGCCGATGCAGGAGCTGGCGACCCAGTCGATGTCCGAGGTCGACCCGCGGATCAAGACGTACTTCCGGGATGTCGCCGACCATCTCGACCGGGTCACCGAGCAGATCACGTCCTTCGACGAACTGCTCAACTCCATACTTCAGGCCCATCTCGCCCAGGTCACCGTCGCCCAGAACGAGGACATGCGCCGGATCAGTGCCTGGGTCGCGATCCTGGCCGTACCGACCATGGTCTGCGGTGTGTACGGCATGAATTTCGACCATATGCCGGAAAAGCACTGGACCTTCGGTTATCCGCTGGTGATGAGCGTGACCGTGGCCATCTGCTGGGTGATCCACCGCGGCTTCAAGCGGAACGGCTGGCTCTAGGGGGAGACGCCCTCTAGCTCCTCCGGCGGGTGCCTCCGCTTCGGCTTCGCCGCGTCGTACCGGCAGCGGAGCGGCGGTAGCCTGAGATCGCCGATGATCCCGGGAGACACATGGACGAGCGACGCCGCCGGGCGGCCCCCTGGCAGGGGCAGTGGCCGGTGATCGGTGTGGTGGCCGTGGGCGGCGGCATCGGCGCCGCGGCCCGCTATGGCGCCACCCTCCTCTGGCCCACCGGCGACGGCTCCTTCCCCTGGACGATCCTGGCCGTCAATGCCGTCGGCTGCGCGCTGATGGGCGTGCTGATGGTGCTGGTCACCGAGGTCCGGCCGGCCCACCGGCTGCTGCGTCCCTTCCTCGGCACCGGCATCCTCGGCGGCTTCACCACCTTCTCCACCTACGCCGTGGACATCCAGCGGCTGATCGAAAACCGGCACCCCGCCCAGGCCATGGCCTGTCTCGCGGGCACCCTGCTCGCCGCGCTCGCGGCCGTATGGGGCGCGGTGACCGGCACCCGTGCACTTCTCGAACTGAGGCGGCGGACGGTATGACACACGGCACGGCACACCCCGGCGGCACCCCGGCGCTGCGGCTCACGGTCCTCGTCGGCGAACAGGACGGCTGGCACCACAAGCCGCTGTACGCGGAGATCGTGCACCGCGCCCGCGAAGCCGGACTGGCCGGGGCCAGTGTCTTCCGCGGCATCGAGGGCTTCGGCGCCACCTCCCTCATCCACACCCAGCGGCTGTTGTCGCTGAGCGAGGAGCTGCCGGTCGCGGTCGTGGCCGTCGACACCGAGGAACGGATCCGCGCCTTCCTCCCGCAGCTGGACGAACTCCTCGCGGGCGGCGGCCTGGTCACCCTCGACCCGTGCGAGCGGATCAGCTACCCGCGCACGGGCGACCCGGCCCCGGCGGAGGGCGGTCGCGGGTGAACTGGCTGCTGGTGGTGGCCGGTGCGGCGGTCGGGGCGCCGCTGCGCTACCTCACCGACCGCTATGTGCAGTCCCGGCACGACACGGTCTTCCCCTGGGGGACGTTCACCGTCAATGTCGCCGGCTCGCTGGTCCTCGGGCTGCTGACCGGCGCGGTCGCCGCCGGTGCCGCCTCCTCGCACGCCCAACTGCTGCTCGGCACCGGCCTCTGCGGCGGGCTGACGACCTACTCGACCTTCTCGTACGAGACGCTCCGGCTGGCGGCCGACGGGGCGCGGGGCTATGCCGCCGCCAATTGCGCGGCGAGTGTGGCGGCCGGGCTCGCGGCCGCGTTCGCCGGGGTGGCCGCCGCCCGGGCGCTGTGGGGCTGACCCGGCGGCCGCGCGGCAGACGAAAGCGGTGGGGCTCCGGGGGGAGCCCCACCGCGGGGGCGGCGCACGATGCGAGGGCTGGTGGGGTACGAGGGCCGGCCGCCAGGTTCCGGCACTCGACAGCCCCCAAGCCGTTCGCGGATCCGGCCACCGTCAGCTCGGCCGGGTCCGCGGGCCGCCGCCGGACTTCGTTACGTCAGCGGTCGGTCGGGGAGGTCAGGAGACCTTGCCGAAGCGGACCCCCGCCAGGCCGTTGGCCCAGAGCTGGTCCACCTTGGCGCGCTCGTTCGCGTCCGGGTTGGCGTTCTGGCACGACGTGCCGGGGCCGCCGCCGGACATCAGCTCGCTGCACGGGCCCTCGTAGTGGTCCGGCAGGCCCAGCACATGGCCGGTCTCGTGCGCGGTCACGCGGGTGGAGTTGTACTCCTGGTTCTGCTGGTAGTCCAGGAAGACGAAGCCCTTCCCGTGCCCGTCGGTGCTGGCGTACGAGCCGCGCGGGTCGTTGCCCTCGCGGTATTCGAAGTCGCCGCCGCTGCCTTCCTGGAGCTTCACGTTCTGCACGGCGCCGTTCCAGATGGAGGTGCTCTGCGCTATCTGGTCCGCGAACTTCGGGGCCTTGCCGGCGTCATAGGTGACGGTGACCGAGGCCGCGTTCGGGTGCGCCTTCATCTTCGCCTTGGCCGACTTGATCACGGCCTCGAAGAACGCCTTGGTGTCCGCCTTCTCGGCGGCCGAGCCGTTGTACGCCGCGATCGAAGCGGGGGTGCTGTGGGGGGAGTTGGTGGGGGAGGGGGAAGCTGCCGAAACCGGCGCCGCGGCTGCGAGCGCGGCGACGAGGCCCAGACCGAGCGCCGCCGACAGCGCCGTCTTGGGAGATCTCATGTGGGGGCTCCTTAATTTCCGAGGGCCGTACGGTCGCCGTGTGGGGCGGCGACCGGGGCCCTGCGGATTTCTTGGTGCCGTTGAGTCTGGACGGCATTCGCCCGGAAGACGGAGATGTTAGGTGGCGATAGCACCAGCCAATACCCTGCGAAAAAAACGGAGTTCAGACAGGTTTGAGAGTCTGGTGTGACGTATGCCGACGTCGTTATGCTCCGGACGTGGAGCTTGAGGTAAGGCATCTTCGCGCATTGTGCGCCATCGCCGACACCGGCAGCGTACGCAAGGCTGCCCGGCAGCTCGGCATGACCCAGCCTTCCCTGACCACCCAGCTCCACCGCATCGAAAAAGCCCTCGGTGGCCAGCTCTTCTTCCGTGAGCCGAGCGGCAGCCGGCCCACGCCGCTGGGGCATTCGGTGCTGTGCCGGGCCCGGCCGATAGTGGCCGAAATGCGGGCACTTATTGACGAGGTCGCGTCGGCCTCGCAGCGTGAACAGGGCACCCGGCTGCACATCGGCAGCACCAACAGCCCCGCCGTCGCGGGCTGGCTGCGCCGGCTGCGGATACGGCTGCCGCAGACGGACACCACGATAAGAACCGATGTGTCCGCCAACGCCCTGCTGCACATGGTCGCGACGGGACAGCTCGACGCCGCCTTCGTCCACGAGGTCGAGGGCGCGCCCCTGCGGGTCCCCGACGGTCTGGCCGAACATGAACTCATCGCCAGGGAACCGCAGTTCATCGCCCTGGCGGACACCCACCCGGCGGCCGCCCAGGAGGTGATCCGGGTGGCCGATCTCGCCGATGACCAGTGGATGGTCGACCCGACCGTGGACGGCGAATGGGCCGGACTGCGCCGCATCTGGGCCGCGGCCGGGATCAACCCCCGGGTCGTGCACGGCGACTACCTCACCACGGTGGATCTCGTGACGGCCGGCGAGGTGGTCACCCCCTGCCAGCCGACCGCCCGCTCCCGCCACGGCATGGCGATCCGCCCCCTGTACGGCGATCCGCTGGCCGTCCGCCTGTTCATGGCCTGCCGCCAGGACGACACCCCCGCGGCCTCGGCGGACGACCTGTTCGCCGACCTGACCGCCTCGTACATGGAGATCGCCTGGGCGAGCGACGCCTACCGGGCATGGCTGGTACGGCACGACGGGCCGCTGCCGGTGGGGTCCTAGGGGAGCCATTTCTTCCCGGGCGGCCCCGGGGCGCCGGCGCCTGCCGCCAACCGTGTGAAAGGCGCGGGCCCGGCCTTCGGGGAGCGGCCGGGCGGCGCGGGGATGGCCGAGAGTGGGAGGTCCGAGCGCCGGCGCGGCCAAGCCTGGAGATTCTGTGGACGGCACCCTTTCCCTGGTTCTGCTCCTGCTGTTCCTGTGGTGCCTGTGCTCGCGGCGGATGGAGCGCTTCGAACTCACCGCGCCGGCCGCCTTCGTCCTGCTGGGCCTGCTGCTGGGCGAGGGCACCGGGGTCCTCGACCTCGCCCTCCCGCACGAGACGGTCAAGGCGCTCGCGGAGATCACCCTGGTCTGGGTCCTGTTCACCGATGCCGCACGGCTCTCCTTCCGCGCTCTGCGTCCGGAACTCGGGCTGTACGTACGGCTGTTGGGGATCGGGCTCCCGCTGTGTGTGGGCCTCGGCGCGCTGCTGGCGGCCGCCCTGCTGCCCGGTGTCTCGGGCTGGTCCGCCCTCTACGTCGGCGCCGCGCTCGCCCCGACGGACGCCGCGCTCGGCGCCACGATGATGGTCAACCCCGTGGTGCCCGCGAAGATCCGCCGGGTCATCAACGTGGAGAGCGGCCTCAACGACGGCATCGTGACACCGCTGGTGGTGCTCGCGCTGGCCGGGGTGTCCGCGGCCGAACACACCGCCGGGCCCGACGCCACCGGCCATGCCCTGGTGCAGCTCGCCGTCGGCACGGCGTACGGCGCGGTGCTCGGGCTGGCCGCCGGATGGCTGCTGCGCACCACCCTCCGCAACGGCTGGGCCGCCGAGGACTTCGCCGGCGCCGGCGTCCTGGCCCTCTCCCTCCTCGGCTACACCTCCGCCCTCGCGATCGACGGCAACGGCTTTGTCGCCGCCTTCGTCGCCGGCCTGGCGTTCGGCACGACGCACGGGGCGCCCCCGCGGGTGCTGCTGTACGTCGAGCAGTCCGGGGCGCTGCTCTCCGTCCTGGTCTGGCTGGTCTTCGGCGCCGTGCTGCTTCCCGACGTGTTCGCCCACCTGACCTGGCAGGCTGTCGTCTACGCCGTCCTGAGCCTGACGGTGATCCGTATGGTGCCGGTGGCCCTGTGTCTGGCCGGCAGCGGGCTGGACGCCCGGACGGTGGGGTTCATCGGCTGGTTCGGCCCCCGCGGACTGGCCTCGATCATCTTCGGCCTGCTCGCGGTCGAGGAGCTCACCCCCGAAGGGGCCCGGCCGGTCCTCCCGGTGATCGCCTGCACCGTCCTCCTCAGCGTCCTCGCCCACGGCCTCACGTCCGCGCCCCTGGCGAACCGCTACGGACGGGCAGCGGCCGGGACCGCGGGCGGACCCACCGCACCGGCGGAGGAACTGCGGGTCCGGGGAATGGCGGCCGGCGGGCTGCACCACCGTCCGGGCCGGAAGTAGGGCCCCGGAGCACGCCCTACGGTTCCCCGGCCCGGGGGAGCCATACCCGGAACGCGGTGACGTCTATGTGTGCGGGCCGCCGGGGATGACCGAGGCCGCCCGGCGCGCCCTGCGCGGCGCCGGGGTGCCGCGCCGCCGTATCCACCACGAGTCGTTCGCGTTCTGAGGAGGACCGCACCGTGCACCGAGCCGGAGCCGCCACCACCGCCACCGTCGCCGGTCTGTTCCTGCTGCTGGCCCTGAAGCCGCACCAGAGCCCGACGGCCGCCGCCGCCCCGCCCGTTGAGCCCGCCCCCAGCGGGTCCCCGAGCGCCGTCCCGTCCGCCCCCGGACGCGAGGGGACGTCGGGCACCTTCACCGGGGACACCATCGACACCGCACGCGCCCGGTGCAGGTGCGGGTCACCCTGGCCAGGGGCAGGCTCACCGCGATCGCCGTGCTCAAGGGCGAACACCGCGAGGGCCCCAGCGCTGATGCCCTGGCCCGGCTCACGAAGCGGGCGCTGGCCGCCCAGAACGCGAAGATCGACGCCGTGTCCGGTGCGACGTACACCAGCGAGGGCTATCGCTCCTCGCTCCAGAGCGCACTGGACCGGGCCGGTGGCTGAGCCCCGCGCGGTGCGGCATACCGAGCACGCCATGGGCACCGTCTTCTCCTTCGACCTCCGCGGCGCCCCGACGCCCGGGGTCACCGCGGCCCTGGCCGACGCGGTGGCCTGGCTGCACCGGGTGGACGAGGTCTTCTCGACCTACCGCCCCGGCAGCCAGATCAGCCGCCTGGGCCGCGGCGAGCTGACGGAGCGTCAGTGTGACCCCGAGGTGGCGGAGGTCCTGGAGCTGTGCCGGTCCGCCGCACGCGCCGCCGACGGCTGGTTCTCCGTCACCGCCGGCGGCCGTCTCGACCCGTCGGCCGTGGTCAAGGGCTGGGCGGTCGAGCGCGCCTCGCAGCTGCTGTACGACGCGGGCGCCCGCCACCACAGCGTCAGCGGCGGCGGCGACATCCAGACCCGGGGCGAGGCCGCGCCCGGCACGCCCTGGCGGGTCGGCGTCGCCCACCCGCTGTGCCCCGGTGACCTCATCACGGTGGTCACCGGCCGCGACCTGGCCGTCGCCACGTCCGGCACCGCCGAGCGCGGTCCGCACATCCTCGACCCGCACACCGGCCGGCCGGCCACGGACCTGGCGTCGGTCACGCTGGTCGGCCGCCATCTCACCGAGGTGGACACGCTCGCCACGGCCGCCTTCGCCATGGGCGACGCCGCGCGCGGATGGCTGCGCGCGCGGGACGGGATCGAGGCCTTCGCGGTCACCTCGGACGCACGGACGTGGTGGACCCCCGGCTTCGCCGCGTACGGCGAGGTCCCGGTGCGTGGCTGACCGCAAAAGAAGACCGCACCCGCTCCGCCATGGCCGCCGTGTTCGGCGGTATGCGGACCGGGTGCGGACAGGTCGGCTGGGCCACCCGCGAAGCCGCGGGGCCGCCCGGGCCGGGGTCAGGCCTTCTTGGTCTCCCAGAAGATCTTGTCGATCTGGGCGATGTAGTCCAGGGCCTTCTGGCCGGTGGCCGGGTCGTTGGAACCCTTGGCGGCGCTGAGCGCCTTCAGGGTGTCGTTGACCAGCTGGTGCAGCTCCGGGTACTTCTCGAAGTGCGGGGGCTTGAAGTAGTCGCTCCACAGCACCGAGACGTGGTGCTTGGCCAGCTCGGCGCGCTGCTCCTTGATCAGGACGGCGCGGGTGCGGAAGTCCGCGTCCTCGTTGGCCTGGTACTTCTCCTGGACGGCCTTGACCGACTCGGCCTCGATGCGGGCCTGGGCGGGGTCGTACACACCGCAGGGCAGGTCGCAGTGCGCGCTGACCTTGACCTTGGGGGCGAACAGGCGGGAAAGCATGTGCAGTCCTTCCTCGTGATCGTCTTCTCAGGTGCGAGATTACTCGGTGCGGGAAGGCTTTTCTCGGGCGGGCCGGGGGTCTTAGGGCAAAAGTCCGGTGTCACGCCGGGACTGTTGGAGGATGGGCCGGTGAGCGAAGCGAGATGGGGGTGCCCCCGGACGACGGAGTCCGGGGGAGGGTCGGACCGGGAGGTACGGGATGCCGGAGCGGGTACACGAGCGTGAGCCGGAGCGGGACGCGGACGCGGGGCAGGAGCGGGGCGGCCTCCTTCGCGCGTTCGGGCTGGCCGAGGTGTACAACCCGTCGATGGTGCCCACGCTCCAGCCCGGGGACCAGCTGGTGGTGCAGTACGGGGCGGCGGTGCGGCCCGGTGACGTGGTCGTGCTGCGGCATCCGTTCCGGCAGGATCTGCTGATCGTCAAGCGGGCCGTGCAGTGGCGCGACGGCGGCTGGTGGGTCCAGGGGGACAATCCGTTCGTCGAGAATGACAGCCGGGAATTCGGGGTGGTCCCGGACGAACTGGTCATCGCCCGCGCCTGGATCCGGGTGCGGCCGCCGCGGGGGATTCAGCGGTCGGTGGCCGGGGTGCTCTCCTGGGTCGTCTCGGCGGTTCGGCCGGTACGGGCCGCGCGCTCGCTCTCCAGGCGCTTGCGGGCACGGTAGGCGGCGACATTGGCGCGGGTGGCGCAGCGGTCGGAGCAGTAGCGCCGGGAGCGGTTGGTCGAGGTGTCCAGGTAGACGTTGCGGCAGGGCCGTGCCTCACAGATGCCCAGTCGGTCCACGCCGAGCTCGGTGAGGTGGAAGGCCAGCCCCATGCAGGCGGTCGCGGTGAAGCCGGCGGTCGCGTTGGCGGCGTGGTCGGCGATGTGCATGTGCCAGTCGGGGCGGCCGTTGTCGTCTCGGAACTCGTGGCCGGAGATCTGCGGGCTGACGGGGAACTCCATCATCAGGGCGTTGAGCAGGTCCACGGCCAGCACCTCGTCACCGGCGTCGGCGGCCTCGAAGACGGCGCGCAGCCGGGCGCGGACCGTGCGCAGCCTGGTGACGTCGCTGTCGGTCGCGCGCCGGGCGGCCTGCTGGGCCGGGCCGAAGAGTTCCCGGACGACCTCGACCGAGGTGAGGGTGTCGGTGCCGCGCTCGGGCTGTTCGGTGTTGACCAGTCGCACGGCATAGTCCGAGTAATAGGCCAGTTCCACTTGTAGTCCTTACGGGCGGAGGCTAGGGTACGGGTGCATGCTCGTAGTAAGGGGTGTCCTCACTACGAGGGTATTACGGCCTGGAGGGGAAGCGATGACCGAGACCGTCGTCGGCGCCGATTGGCAAGCGTGGCAGAACAGTTGGGACCGCCAGCAGGAGTGGTACCTCCCCGACCGCGAGGAGCGGTTCCGGGTGATGCTGGACATGGTCGAGGCCCTGGTGGGTCCCGCGCCCCGGGTACTGGATCTGGCATGCGGCACGGGCAGTATCTCCGACCGGCTGCTGAAGCGTTTCCCCGAGGCCGAGAGTGTGGGCGTCGATCTGGATCCCGCGCTGCTGGCCATCGCGGAAGGGTACTTCGAAGGCGAGCCCCGGGTCCGCTTCGTACGGGCCGATCTCAAGGACCCCCGGTGGACCGAGAAGCTGCCGCACGACACGTACGACGCGGTGCTCACCGCCACCGCGCTGCACTGGCTGTACACCGAGGATCTGCGCGCGCTCTACGGGCAGCTCGGCACGCTGGTGCGGGACGGCGGAGTCTTCATGAACGCCGACCACATGCCCGAGGAGGGCACCCCGCGGATCAACGCCGCCGAGCGGGCCTTTCGGCATGCGCGGAGGGACGCGGCGAAGGCGGCCGGCGCCGTGGACTGGGCCGAGTGGTGGCAGCTGGCGGCCGCCGATCCACGGCTGGCCGCGCCGACCGCCGAGCGCTTCGAGATCTACGGCGAGCATGCGGACGGCGACACCCCGTCGGCCGCGTGGCACGCCGCGGTGCTGCGCGACGCGGGCTTCGCGGAGGCCCGGCCGGTGTGGGCCTCGCCCACCGACGGCCTGGTGCTGGGCCTGAAGTAGACCGGCCCGGCAACAACGGAGCGCGCCGTCGCGGTGGAGGATTTCCACCGCGACGGCGCGCTCCGGTGCCGGGGCGTCCGGCGGTGCCTGTCGCACACGCCGGACCACCCCTTACGGCAATGACGGCATCGCGTCCGCGGAAGCGGCCGCCCTACAGCACCTTCGACAGGAAGGACTTCGTCCGCTCGTGCTGCGGGTTGCCGAGGACCTCGCGCGGGTGGCCGGATTCGACCACCACACCGTCGTCCATGAAGACCAGCGAGTCGCCGACCTCCCGGGCGAAGCCCATCTCATGGGTCACGACGATCATCGTCATACCGTCCGCGGCCAGATCCTTCATGACGTCCAGGACGTCACCGACCAGCTCCGGGTCGAGGGCCGAGGTCGGCTCGTCGAAGAGCATCAGCTTCGGCTCCATCGCCAGCGCACGGGCGATGGCGACGCGCTGCTGCTGGCCGCCGGAGAGCTGCGAGGGGTAGTTCCCGGCCTTGTCGGCGAGGCCGACCCGGTCCAGGAGCTTGGTCGCGCGCTCCCGGGCGGCGGCCTTGGACTCGCCCTTGACCTGGATCGGCGCCTCCATGATGTTCTCCACCGCGGTCATGTGCGGGAAGAGGTTGAAGCGCTGGAAGACCATGCCGATGTCCCGGCGGCGGGCGGCGACCTCCTTGTCGCGCAGCTCGTAGAGCTTGCCGTTGTGCTCGCGGTAGCCGACCAGCTCGCCGTCGACGGACAGCCGCCCGGCGTTCACCTTCTCCAGGTGGTTGATGCAGCGCAGGAACGTCGACTTGCCGGAGCCGGACGGGCCGATCAGGCAGAAGACCTCCCGGGGCGCGACCTCCAGGTCGATGCCCTTGAGGATGTGGGCCGCGCCGAAGGACTTGTGGACGCCCTCCGCCTTGACCATCGGGCCCCCGCTGGTGCCGGCGGCCTTGCTCGTCGTGATCTTGGTGGTCATCCCATACCTCCGGGGCGGTTGAAGCCGCCGGACAGCTTTGCCTTGGCGCGCTGGAGCGGAGTGAGCGGAAGCTGGCGGCTGGAGCCACGGGCGTAGTAGCGCTCCAGGTAGTACTGGCCGATGCTGAGCACCGTGGTGGCGATGAGGTACCAGGCGGCGGCGAGGATCAGCATCTCGACCACGACGCCGGAGTCCCGCCCGACGTTCTGGGCAGCCTGGAGCAAATCGTAGTACTGGACGGCGATGACCAGTGAGGAGGTCTTCAGCATGTTGATGACCTCGTTGCCGGTCGGCGGCACGATCACCCGCATCGCCTGCGGCACGATGATCCGGCGCAGCGTCTTGGCGTGGCTCATGCCCAGCGCGTGCGCCGCCTCGGTCTGGCCCTCGTCGACGGCGTTGAGGCCGGCCCGGCAGATCTCCGCCATGTACGCCGCCTCGTTGAGGCCCAGGCCCAGCAGCGCGCACAGGAACGGGGTCATGAAGTCCGACCACTCGTCCTTGTAGATCGGCATGATGTCGATGTACTGGAAGACGAGGCCCAGGTTGAACCAGAGGAACAGCTGGACATAGACCGGCGTGCCCCGGAAGAACCAGACGTAGAACCAGGCGACCGTCGAGGTGACCGGGTTCTTGGACTGGCGCATCACGGCCAGGATGACGCCGCCCACGATGCCGATGATCATCGATAGCACGGTGATCAGCAGGGTGTTCCGCAGGCCCTTGAGGATGTCCGCGTTGAACATGTACTGGGGAATGGCGTCCCAGTTGACGTCCGCGGTGGCGAAGGCCCTGCCGAGCAGTGCGATCAGCCCGATGACGACGATCGCCGCCACCCAGCGTCCGTAATGGCGTACGGGGATGGCTTTGAGGGACTGGGGCGGCGGAGCATCTGCCGGCGGCTGGGCCGACTTGTCGACGTCAACTGACACGGGTGTTGCCTTTCAGCATTCGGCGGGAGGTGCGCGGAGCGGACGGGACGGCGTTCGGCGGCTCAGCCGCCATTGAGCTGCACCTTCTTGACCGCGGCGTCCTTGACGTCCCACTTGTCCAGGACCTTGGCGTACGAGCCGTTCTTGATCGCGCGTTCCACGGCGGCCTTCAGCGCGTCACGCAGCTTCTCCTGGCCCTTGGGGACCGCGATGCCGTACGGGGCCGCCTTCAGCGGCGCGCCGCCGACCATCTGGAAGTCCTTGCCGTGGCCGGAGACCTTCACCGCGTACGCCGCGACCGGGTAGTCGCTGGAGACGGCGTCCACACCGCCGGTACGCAGCCGGGTCTGGGCCTCGGAGTCGTTGTCGAACGCCTCGATCGAGATCGGCTCGGAATCGTTGGACTCACAGGCCTTCGACTTGTCCTTGGCCAGGTCGTGCGAGACCGTGCCACGCTGCACCGCGATCTTCTTGCCGCACAGCGTTTCCCAGCCGTCGACGCCGTTGGTCTTGCCCTTGCGGGTGTAGAGCGAGACACCGACGTTGAGGTAGTCGATGAAGTCGACGCCCTTGCCGATCTTCTTGCCGGTGTTGCTGTCGATGCCCTCCTGGCGCTCCTTGGTGTCCGTCATCGCCGACATCGCGATGTCGTAGCGCTTGGACTTCAGACCGCCCATGAGGGTGTCGAAGGTGGCGTTGTTGAAGTTGAGCTTGATGCCCAGCTCCTTGCTCATCGCCGCCGCGAGATCCGGGTCGATGCCCTCGATCTTGCCGTTGGAGCGGAACTCCACCGGCTTGTAGGTGATGTCCGAGCCGACCTGGAGGAAGCCCTTTTCCTGGACGTCCTTGGGCAGCGTCTTGAACAGCGGGGCATTGACGTTGCGGCTCTTCTTCGCCTCACGCTTGGCGATGGCCTCATTCGTCTGGTCGCCGCAGGCGCTGAGCAACAGCAGCGAGGCGGCGACCGCGGTCGCTGCGGCCACGGCTGTACGAGACCTGCCGGCGGCCGTGCGACGGGTGGTGCTTGCGGTCATGCTGAGCCTCCTGCGGATGGAGAAGCCGACGTGACAAAAGGGCCGGGGCACACCTTCGGGCGTCGCGACCTCGGTTGGTGACGGAATCCTGCCATCCGGACTCCGGTATTCGGACTGTCGTTCAGGTCAAAATCGGATAACGGACGGGGACGCCGGGGCGGCGGCCAGTTGCCGCACGGGAGCTTGCCCGCCGGTGAACCGCCCGGTACGGGCGGGTGTGCTCCGGGCATCTCGGAATCCGGACGGTACAGAGCGGGCTCTTCTGAGTTTTTTGTGTATTTCGCCGTTATTGTCGGAACTCTGAACCCGAGAGTAATGAATCTGACTCGTCGGGGCCCGCGCCCGTCAGGTAGAAAGGTGCGTTACACCCCTCATCCGGGGCTCAGGGCGCGTGTGCGGCGCGCCCGGCGTCCGTACCTCCCCCCGTGCGGCAGGTATCTGCCGAGCAGGGCGCGGACGCGGTGCCCGCCCACCCCTCAACCAGGGAGTGGCCACCCTCAGCAGATTTACGAATAAAAGGGGTAAGACAAGTGGCAGCGGAGATCGTCAATCCTCGCAGCGACAGCAAGAGCGGTACGGACGCGGACGGCGCGTCCGACGACGCCTTCGATCCGGCGTTCGCGCTGCATCGCGGCGGCAAGATGGCCATTCAGGCGACCGTGCCGGTCCGGGACAAGGACGACCTGTCCCTCGCCTACACGCCGGGCGTCGCCAAGGTGTGCAGCGCCATCGCCGAGCAGCCCGAGCTGGTGCACGACTACACCTGGAAGTCCCAGGTCGTCGCCGTGGTCACGGACGGCACCGCGGTGCTTGGCCTGGGCGACATCGGCCCGGAGGCCTCCCTCCCCGTGATGGAGGGCAAGGCCATCCTCTTCAAGCAGTTCGGCGGCGTCGACGCGGTGCCGATCGCGCTCGGCACCACCGACACCGACGAGATCATCGAGACCGTCGTCCGGATGGCGCCGTCCTTCGGCGGTGTCAACCTGGAGGACATCTCGGCGCCGCGGTGCTTCGAGATCGAGCGCCGGCTCCAGGAGCGGCTGGACATCCCGGTCTTCCACGACGACCAGCACGGCACCGCGGTGGTCACCCTGGCCGCGCTGCGCAACGCCGCCAAGCTCACGGACCGTTCGCTCGGTCAGCTGCGGGCGGTCATCTCGGGCGCCGGTGCGGCCGGTGTCGCCATCGCCAAGATCCTCATCGAGGCGGGCATCGGAGACGTCGCGGTGTGCGACCGCAAGGGCATCGTCTCCACCGACCGCGCCGACCTCACGGACGTCAAGCGCGAGGTGGCCGGCTTCACGAACAAGAGCCGGCTGACCGGTTCGCTGGAGGACGCGCTGGACGGTGCCGATGTCTTCATCGGCGTCTCCGGCGGCACGGTTCCGGAGGAGGCGGTGGCGAAGATGGCGAAGGACTCGCTGATCTTCGCGATGGCCAACCCGACCCCGGAGATCCACCCGGACATCGCGCACAAGTACGCGGCCGTGGTCGCCACCGGGCGCAGCGACTACCCGAACCAGATCAACAACGTGCTGGCCTTCCCGGGCATCTTCGCCGGCGCCATGCAGGTGCGGGCCTCGCGGATCACCGAGGGCATGAAGCTCGCCGCCGCCGAGGCGCTGGCCGCCGTGGTCGCCGATGAGCTCAGCGCCGACCGGGTCATCCCCTCGCCGTTCGACGAGCGGGTCGCCCCGGCCGTCACCGCCGCCGTCGCGGCCGCCGCCCGCGCCGAGGGCGTGGCACGCCGCTGACCGCGCCCCCGCGCGCGGCGCACGACGACGGGCCGGGCCCGCACCTCTCAGGGGTGCGGGCCCGGCTGTGTCGTGGTGGCGGTGTGCGGCCGGGCCGACGCGGTGCGTGTCACACCCCTGCGCGGTACCGCAGCGCCCGGCCGCGGCCTACGTTGGGATCATGTTTGCTGCCTATGCCGCCCGCATCGACCGTGACCAGCCGCTGAACGGCCTCGAATTGGGGGAGCGCCCGGCCCCCGACGCACGCCCCGGCTGGACGACCGTCAACGTCAAGGCCGCCTCGCTCAACCACCACGACCTGTGGTCGCTGCGCGGGGTGGGGATCACGGACGAGGCGCTGCCGATGATCCTCGGCTGTGACGCCGCCGGTATCGACGAGGACGGCAACGAGGTCGTCCTGCACTCCGTCATCGGGCAGACCGGCCACGGCGTCGGCCCCAAGGAGAAGCCCTCCATCCTCACCGAGCGCTACCAGGGCACGTTCGCGGAGCAGGTCACCGTTCCCTCCTGGAACGTGCTGCCCAAGCCGAAGGAGCTGTCCTTCGCGGAGGCCGCCTGTTTGCCGACCGCCTGGCTGACCGCGTACCGGATGCTGTTCACCAACGGGGGCGTACGGCCCGGGGACAGCGTCCTGGTGCAGGGTGCCGGCGGCGGTGTCGCGACCGCCGCCATCGTGCTGGGCGCCGCGGCCGGCCTGCGGATCTTCGCCACCAGCCGGGACGAGGCCAAGCGCAAGCGCGCCCTGGAGCTGGGCGCCGAGGCGGTGTTCGCCACCGGTGAGCGGCTGCCGCAGCGGGTGGACGCGGTGATCGAGACGGTCGGCGCCGCCACCTGGTCGCACTCCATCAAGTCGCTGCGCCCCGGCGGCACCCTGGTCATCTCCGGCGCCACCAGCGGCTTCACCCCGAAGAGCGGGGAGCTCAACCGGATCTTCTTCCTGGAGCTGAAGGTCGTCGGTTCCACGATGGGCAGCAAGGAGGAGCTGGCGTCGCTGCTCAGCTTCTGTGCGGCCAAGGGCATCCGGCCGGTCATCGACTCGACGCTGCCGCTGGACCGGGCGCGCGAGGGCTTCACCAAGATGGCGCAGGGCGAGCTGTTCGGCAAGATCGTGCTGACCGTCTGACGGCCTGACGGGCCGCCACCACTTCACCGGAAGGCTGCGCAACGTGCGGATCCTGCGGGCGGCGGGGCGCCCCGCCATGCCGTGGAGCAACGGCGGCGGGGTGACCCGGGAGGTCGCCGTCCACCCGCCGGGCGCCGGCTGGGACACCTTCGCCTGGCGGGTCAGCCTGGCGGATGTCACCCGGGACGGGCCGTATTCGCCGCTGCCCGGCGTCCGGCGGATCCTCACCGTCGCCGACGGGGCCGGGCTGGAGCTGACGGTGGACGGCACCACCCGGCTCCTGACCGACCGCTGCCGTCCGTTCGCCTTCCCCGGCGGGGCGGAGACCGGCTCCCGGCTGCTGGGCGGCCCCGTCGTCAACCTCAATGTGATGCTGCGGGAGGGGCGGGCGGACGCGACGGTGGAGAGGGTGCGGGGGCGCCGGGTGGTGGAGCCGGTCCGGCGGCCGGCCGACGGTGGCGCCGAGGGCCCGGAGGCCGTGCTGATCGTGGCCGTCGAGGGGGACACCCGGGTCCGGACGGCCGGCGAACCGGAGGTGCGGCTGGCGCGGTTCGACGCGGCGCTGCTGGCGGGACCGGACGCGGCGCCCGTCGAGCTGCGGACGGACGGCACCGCGGCGCTGATCGCCCTTTCCGCCGCTGACCCTGCCTGCCCCGAGGGCTGATCCTGCCCGTCCGGAGGGCCGATCCTCCCGGCCTTGAGGGCTGAACTCCCCGACTCCGAGCGGTGATCCCCTCGGAAATCTCTCAAGTGTGCTTGCCTGGGTCGAGTTGCGGCCAGCCTGTCAACGATGGTTGGCACCCTCGACGTGTCAACGTACATTGACATCCATGACCGAAGCAACGGATCTCGCCGAGCGGGCCGGCGATCGGGACCCCAGGGTCGGGCTCCGGGCCGTGGCCGCGCTCCGTCGGCTGCTGGAGCAGCTCGAAGCAGTGCAGGTGCGCAGTGCCCGTGCGCAGGGCTGGTCGTGGCAGGAGATCGCGGCGGAGCTGGGTGTCAGCAGGCAAGCGGTGCACAAGAAGCACGGGAGGCGCTGATGTTCGAGAAGTTCACGGCCGGGGCGCGTGCGGTGGTGCGTGGTGCGGTGGAGCAGGCGGACCGTACGGGGAGCGCGGCGATCGGCGAACCGGAGCTGCTGCTCGCGCTGCTGGAGCGCACGGATTCCCCGGCCGCCGGGGTGCTCGCCGCCCTCGGTGTCCACGAGCGGCGGGAATCGGTGGCGGACGCCCTCGCGCAGGTGCGCCGGCGCGGCGGGGTGTCGACGGCCGACGCGGCGGCGCTGGCCGGGATGGGGATCGATATCGACGCGATCGTGGCGCGGGTGGAGGAGGCCCACGGGGTCGGCGCGCTGGCCTCCGACAGGACCGCCGGACGCCGGAAGCGGGTGCGCCGGCCGTTCACTGCGGAGGCCAAGGCCGTACTGGAGCGCGCCCTGCGGATCGCGGTCGGCCGGGGTGAGCGGTCCCTCGGCGATGAACATCTGCTGCTCGCGCTGACCGCCGGGCCCGGACCGGCCGGAGCGGTGCTCGCCGACCACGGGGTGACGCACGACGCGGTGGTGCGGTGGCTGGACGGGACGCGGGGCCGGCGCGCGAGTTGAGCCGGGCGGGCGGTCCCGCCGGTGAAGGGGCCGCCGCGTCACCGCCGGGCAGGCCGCTGCGACACCCCTGCGGGCCCGCCCCTACGGGTGGCCGACCTTCACCTTCCCGATGCCCAGGGTGCTGTGCCGGGGGAGATAGCCCGCCTCGAAGACCGCGCAGAGGAGCGGCGTGAGCAGCTGCGCCAGCCGTTCGGCGCGGGAGTGGCCCAGCGCCCGCCACGGTCCGGCCGCCAGCCGGTCGGTGGTCCGCTCTATCGCCTCGCGCTCCTTGTGGGCGCGGTCGGTCGCGGTGCCGTCCGGGGCGATCCAGCCACGGGCGGCGAGGCGGTGCCGGGCATCGCTCCACTCCTGTGCGCTCCAGCCGCGCCCCACGAAATCGGCGGCCGGCGCGGCACCTATCGCGGCGAACGACACCAGGGCCTCGCACGGATCGAGTTCGCAGGTCAGCAGGGCCGCCAGATGGCCGTCGCCGCGGTGTTCGCGCAGCACGGTCGCGGCCTGCCAGAGCACCAGATGGGGCGCGTCCGGCCAGGGCAGATCGCGGTTGGCGGCGGCCAGCGGGCGGGCGGCGGGACCGGCGTTCTCGGCGGCCTGGCGGGCGAGTCCGGCCGCCTCGGTGAGCTGGGCGGTGGTCAGCCGGCCGTCGACGAGGGCGGTCAGTGCCCGGTCCATCGCCACCAGCCGGGCGTCCAGCACCTTGGCCGGTTCCGCGACGGTCCAGATCCGGGGGAGGTACCGGGTGATCATCCGCGGGCTGAAGGTGTAGTACGTCGCGGCGACCAGCTCGGGCCCGGCGGCGCCCAGCGGGGCCGTACGCCAGGCGAAATAGCTGGGCCAGCGGGAGGCGACCTCATGGCCGAGGCCGGCGGCGACCTGGCGTGCCTCGGGGGCGAAGTACAGGATGGCGTGCAGTGGCTCCAGCAGGTGCCACATCCGGCGGGCGACCGCAAGGTATTCCGACATCGCTTTCCCTCATGGCCTTCACGATGCGTGCGCAGACGGGAGACGTGGACAATGGTCCGGAACACGGCCGTCGGCCCCGCGGAATCGGGCAGCTGGGGCTCCCTGGAACCCGGTGCCGGACGAAAAGCCGTGCGAAGTAGTGACTTCCCCGATTACGCCGCGTGAATCCAGACCGCAGATGGCAACTGTGGGTAACAGAAGCCCGGTTGGGGGAATCCGGTTCCGGCCGCCGTGGGCCCGGGGACCCACCCTCCCCTCGCGTAACGGAAATTCGGTCGAACCCGGGCGGCCGCGCACGTACGGTGTCCCGGCCGCGGTCCACGGGGGGGCCGGGGCCGTACGACGCGAGGAAGCGAGCCGCAGATGCCACAGCACGGATGGGCCGACGAGGGCTTCGGGGCCGTCGCGGACGCCTTCGCCCGGAATTACGCCGAGGGCCGCGAACTCGGCTCCGCCGTGGCCGTGTTCGCCGACGGGCGCAAGGTCGTCGACCTGTGGGGCGGGACCGCCGATGACCGGACCGGGCGGGCATGGGACGAGGACACCGTCCTGCCCGTCATGTCCGTGGCCAAGGGCCTGATCGCGGTCTGTGCCCATCTGCTCGCCCAGCAGGGGACGTTGGACCTCGACGCCCCGGTGGCCGACTACTGGCCGGAGTTCGCCCAGCGGGGCAAGGAGGCGATCACCACCCGGATGGTGCTCGCCAACACCGCCGGAATCCCGCTCGCCGAGAGGCAGTTGACCTTCGAGGAGCTGACCCGGTGGACACCGGTGATCCGGGCCCTGGAGGAGCAGCCGGTGCTGTACGAGCCCGGCACCGCGTATGAGTACCACGCGCACGCCTTCGGCTTCATCGTCGGCGAGCTGATCCGGCGGCTGACCGGCCGTACGCCCGGCAGGTACTTCCGCGAGGCCATCGGCGACGCGCTGGGGCTGCGGACCTGGATCGGGATGCCGCAGGCGGAGGTGCCGCGGCTGGCCCGGCTCGCCGAGGCCGAGGGGCGCTCCCCGCTGCCGAGCGCCGACCTGCTGCCCATGCGGGCCCTGACGATGAACGGCGTACTGCCCTTCCCCGGTCTCGACGATCCGCACGGCTACAACTCGCCCGCCCTGCTGACCGCCGAATTCCCCGCCGCGGGCGCGGTCTCGTCCGCGGGTGGGCTGGCGGCCCTGTACGCGGCGGTCGCGACCGGTGTGGACGGTGCGCCGCGGCTGCTCGGCGCCGACACCGTGACCGACGCGGTCCGGCAACTGTCGGGCGGTGCTTCCTGGTCGGGGTTCCCGGACCTCGGCGCCCGCTGGGGCAGCGGCTTCCTCGTCGACTCGCCGTTCCGCCGGCTGCTCGGTGCGCGCTCCTTCGGCAACAGCGGTGCGGGTGGTCAATTCGCCTTCGGTGACGACGAGTTCGGCGTCGGCTTCGCCTATACCGCCAACCTGATGGGCGCCGGTGGCGACCCGCGGGTCGACCGGCTCATCGGCGCGCTGCGGACCTGCGTCGGGGCACCGGAGCCCGCGGAGCCCGTGGCGGGAGGCTGAGCGGACGGCCACGGCGCAGAGCTGACCGGACGGCCGCGGCGGGGCGGGCACCCTGAGGCGCCCGCCCCGCCGCGGTGGCGCAAGATCCCGTTATTTACGGCCCGCCCCGGCGGCTCAGTCCTCCCGGTCCGAGCCGGACGCGTACTGCTCCGGGTGGCGCAGCAGCGCGCCGATATGGGCGGCGGCCGTCGACAGCCGGCGGCGGGACTCCCGGAGTTGTGCGGCGGTGACCCCGTGATCGCGCGCCGCGTCCCGCAGATCGTCGCGGAAGCGGTCCAGCAGCCGGTCGAAGTCCCGGGCGGGGTCGTCGCCGGGCGCTTCCCGCGCCCACTCCGGGGCCGGCGGAGCCGCGGCCGCCGCGTCCTGACCGGGGGCTTCCCCGGCCTGATCGACGCGCTCGACCGTCACCTCGGTCCCGTTGTCCCGGCCGGCCGCCCCGGTCGTGCCCGGCTCGCCGTCGCTCCGCCGGGCCTCGGACGGACCGCCGGTGAAGCGGCCGACCTCGCGGGTCACCTCGGACAGCGCCTCGCGCACCGCGCCCGACCAGTCGCCCGACCGCACCGCGCCCTGGGCCTGCTCCTGGACGCGCTTGAGGACCCGCTGGACCTCCTCGCGTGCGAACGCCTGGGCATCCTTGGCCTGCTTACGGGCCCGCTGGGCGTCCTGCTTGGCGCGCCGGCTCTCCTCCTTGGCCCGCCGGGCCTGCTCCTTCCACTCCTCCTTGGCGCGGCGGAACTCCTCCTTCGCCTGCTGCCAGGACTCCTTGTCGCCGAACGCGCCGTCGAAGTAGTCGGCGGCATCCGGGAACGGCCGCCCGCCGGCGTCGTCCCCGGCGTCCGCGGTCCGTTCGCCGGTCCGCCATGCCTTTCCGGAGCCCCGGGCGTCCCGGCGGGCCTGCTGGGCGGCTTCCCGGATCTCGCGGCGCAGATCCCGCGCCGAACCGCTGACGTCCTCCCGGATGTCGGAGGCGAGCGCGGCGACCGACTCCCGGATCTCCAGTTCGAGGTCGGCCAACTCGCCGCCGCGGTCGGCGAGTTCGGCCCGTCCGGCGTCGGTGAGCGAGTAGACCTTGCGGCCGCCCTCGGTCGTGTGGGTCACCAGGCCCTCGGCCGCCATCTTGGCCAGCCGGGGGTAGACCGTGCCGGCGGAGGGGGCGTAGAGGCCCTGGAAGCGTTCCTCCAGGAGGCGGATGATCTCGTAGCCGTGCCGCGGGGCCTCGTCCAGCAGCTTGAGGAGGTAGAGGCGCAGGCGGCCATGGGCGAAGACGGGGGGCATGCTCAGAGCACCTTCTTCTCGGCGGGCGGGTCGGTGGGGGAGTCCCCCTGCGGGCCGGGGGCCGGGACGCCGCCGGGGCCGCCCGGCGGGTCCTCGCCCTCGAAGGCGGGGCGGCGGAGCAGGGCCAGACCGCCGGAGACGGTGGTGACCTTGAGGGTGCCGGTGCCCGCGCCGAGCGCGCCGGTGATCTTCTTGGCGCCCCACTGGCCGGTGACCCGCAGATCGTCGAAGGCGTTGGAGACCGTGCCGCTCGCGGTGTTGGCCTCCACCGTGGCGTCGGCCGGGTCGGGCAGCCGGATGGCGACCTCCCCGGAGACCGTGGTCAGGGCGATGTCCGCGCCCTGGGCGGGGTCCAGGTCGAGGACCATGTCGCCGCTGACGGAGTCCGCGCGCACCGCACCGCCCGCCCCGTCGATGACGGTCAGATCCCCCGAGACGGAGTGGAACCGCAGATCGCCGGTGACCGACTGCACCTCGACATTGCCGGAGACGGTGTCGGCCTGCACCCTGCCGGTCAGTCCGACGAGCGTGGCGTCACCGGAGACCCCGCGGACGTCCGTACGCCCCGAGATGCCGGAGACCACCGCGCCGGCCCCGACCACGCCGACCTCCACGCGGGTGCCGGCCGGCACCGTCACCGAGATCACCGCGCTGCGGTTCCAGCCCTTGCGCTCCAGGAACTTCAGGAAGCCCTTCCAGGGGAGGTCGTCGTAGGCGACCGAGAGGGTGCCGTGGTCGCACGAGACGGTCAGCGGCGGGCCGTGCAGCTCGCTGATCTCCACGCGGGCCGGGCTGCCGTCCGAGGTGCCGACGACGTTCACGGTGCCGCCGACCACGCGCACGCTCAGGGCGTCGAAGGGGTCGGAGATCTCCAGCGTGCGTGGCTCGGCCACCTGTACCGGTCGCTGTGACCACTCGCTCCGGGCTGACATTCCTGGCCTCCCCTGATAGCCGGGCGACGCAACATATCGCGTCTCGTGGGCAACACGATATATCGCGGATTGTGGAAGTCAAGTGCCGGTACCACGCAGGCGTGATCGCCGCCGCCGGGTGCAACCGCGAGCCGTGGCAGGGGAGTCCTGGTGAGTGACCACCGATGTCATGGCGTCTGTCATAGAGGAGTTGAACTGTGCGTACCTCCACGGGGCTGATCTCGACGCTGGTGCTCGGCGCCGCCCTGAGCCTGCCGGTCACCGCCGCCCATGCGGCTCCCGCCGAGGCTTCGGTCTCCGCCGCCGCGGCGTCCTGCCACGGGCTGATCACGGATGCCTACTCGCTGAACAACAAGGCCATTTCGGCGAGCCGGGCAGGCAGCTACAAGAAGGCCGCGAAGCGCAACCACGCGACGGAGGGGAAGATCGTCAACGCCCTGGGGGCGTGCCGGCACGCGCGCCACCGGGCGGAGATCCGGCGCGCCCTCGACGCTGCCCGGAACGACATCCAGGGCGCCGAGCACCACAACAAGAAGGCCTACATCGAGCACGACCGGCGGGCCGGGCGGGCGGCCCTCAACGACGAGTACGACGCGCAGCGCCGTCTGCGCGACGCGGCCCACTACTCCTGATCCAGGATTCCGCCGGGACGGTCCGTCTCCCTTCCGGGAGCGGACCGTCCGCCGATGACCCGGCCGCCGGGAAGCGGGGGCGCCGGGGCCCCGGCCCCGGCCCGCTCCCCGGTGGCTTATTCGTCCTCGTCCTCGTCGTCCAGGCGGGCCAGCCAGGTGGCCAGCCGCTCCACCGGTACCTCGAAGTCCGGATTGAGATCGACGAACGTACGCAGCTGGTCGGCCACCCACGCCAGGGTGACCTCCTCCTCGCCGCGCCGGTTCTCCAGCTCCTCGATGCCACGGTCAGTGAAATACACGCGCTCTCCACCAGGGGTCATGGGTCATTCCCGGCCAGGATAGGCAGGCTCACGGACCTCTCGCGCCACAGACGCCCGACGGCTAGCCTGATCACCTGTCAACGGTCCTGCGGCAATTGGGAAATTGCCGCCCACGGGGCGCAGGAGGCCGTGATGCAAGATCGCGCACAGCGCATCGAACTTCCCGACGGTACGGAAGTCTGGGCCCGGGTCTCCCGGCTGGACACCCCGGCGCCGGACGGGACGGACGACGCGGACGGGGAATTCGAGGACGTCGGCGCCTGGGACGCGCTCGGGGCCCGGGTCGAGGGGCTCCGCGAGGTGATCGGCGGCGTCGCCGCCAGCGTCCGGCAGGCCACCGAACGGGTCGCGCCGCACGAGACCAGTGTGACCTTCGGCGTGGAGCTGTCGGCCAAGCCGGGCAAGGCCGTCGCCCTGCTCGCGGACGGCGAGGCGAAGAGCAACCTCTCCGTCACCCTCACCTGGCGGCGTGCGGACCGGGAGCCGTCCGGGGACGCGCCACACGGGCCGCATACCGCCGACCGCCGGGAGCCGGACGATTCGAGCCGCTGATGTCGACCTCCGAGGGCCGGGCCGCCGGCCGCGGTGACCGCGCCCGCTACACACAGCTCCTCGAACACGCCGGACGCACCACCGTCGCCCTGCGCGCCGCACCGGGCGGGGCCGCCGCCCGCCCCTGGGGCAGCGGGGTGCTGATCGCCCCGGGATGGGTGCTGACCTGCGCCCATGTACTCGCGGCGAGCGACGGGCGGCGCCGCGAGACGGGCCCGGACGGGGTCTTCGGCGTCACCTTCGACGGCCGGGTGGTGCCCGCCCGGCTCGCCTACGACCTGAGCCGGCCCGACCCGGCCGCCGGGCCCGCCGCCGTCCGCGCCGACCTCGCCCTGGTCCAGCTGCTCGACCCGGCGACCGAGCACCCCTGCGCCTGGCTCAGCGATCAGCCGGCGACGCTCCTGGAGGACGCGTACATCTTCCGCGGCCACGACGCGTCGGGCGCGGTGACCGAGAGGGACGGCGACGCGGGCACGGTCCGCCGGGGGGAACACGCCGTACGTGACGCCGGTGACGGAGGCGACCCGCGGGACGGGGGCCCCGGGCCGGGCGACGGCCCCGGCGCCCGGGGGCGCGGCGAGCACGGGGCGCCCGCCGGTCCGCGCGCCCCCGCACCCTCCGTCGACCCCTTCATCGCGGTCCGCTTCGGCGCCCGCGATGCCCGGGGCCTCCAGTTCGGCAGCGATGTCCGGGTCTCACCGGGGGCCTCCGGCGGGCCGCTGCTCGACTGTGACCGCGGCGAGGTGGTCGGCATCGTCAAGGGCCGCCACCAACAGGACCATGTCGGGCTGGCGGTGCCGGTCACGGCGCTGCGCGGGCTGGGGCCGGAACACCTGGTCGCGGGCGCCGAGGGCCTGGGGCCCGACCCGTACCACGCGCTGATGAGCCTGCACGACCGCTGGCACTGGGCCGGTCAGGATCTCGGCCGGGCCGTCGGGCCCACCTGGTTCGACGCCCAGCACACGATCATGGCGGGCCGCGGCCGCCTGTGGGGCGTCCAGGAACGGCTCCAGGCGCTGGACCTGCTCGCCCGGCTGCCCGCACCGCGCGATCCGCTGGTCGTGGAGGCCGCGGTCGGCGAGGTACTGGAGCGCGGCGAGCGGCCCGGAGCCTGGCTGCTGCGTACCTGGCGGGACGGGCACGGCGCCCTCTACCAGGGCAGCGACCCGTACACGGAGCTGCGCGCCTTTGTGCACTATCTGCGGATCGTGGCGCAGCTGACCGCCGACGAGGTGCGCGACGCCCCGGGCGAGGAGGCCGCCGCGGTCCGCGAACAGGCCACCAGGCTCGCGGAGTTCGTGCAGGCCAAAGCGGTGGTGCTGCAGCCGCAGGACCGCCGGAGGATAGGGCCGGTACGCCGCCGGCCGTGCTCCGTGCTCGTCGAGTTCGAGCCGCTCTTCTACGACGAGGGCGGGCAGGAGCTGTTCAACTGGTCGGTCAGCGAGGGCTACGGCCAGGGGCAGTGGCTGCGGGTGGATGTCCAGGAGTCGGCCGGCGGGGTGCCGTTCGAGCAGGCGCGGGAGCAGGTGCTGCGGCGGCTCGGCGGGCGGCTGCTGCGGGCCGACGGCGATGCCGGGCCGAATGCCCGGGTGCGCCTGGAGGTCGCCGTCCCCGAAGGCCACTGGGACACCGCCGCCGGCCAATGGGAGGTGGCGGCCTCGACCCGGCGCACCGCCCGGCTGCGGCCGGTGGGCCCCGGGCGCGCGGTGATCCTGCGCGACCAGGGGCGGCGCGAGCAGGTCGACCCGGCCTGGCTGCGCCGCTGGCAGGGCCTGGCCGCCGCCCGTGAGCTACAGGCCCTGCGCATCCCGCCGCGGCCGGGCGCCGACGGCCGGTCCCCTTCCGCCGAGGCGATCTGGCGGCTGCTGGAGACGGCCGGCGAGGGCGCGCTGCCGGCGCTGTGCCACGCCGTCGCCGACGGGTTCGGCCGGGACGCGGTCGGCGTCGCCCTGGACACCGGCTTCCCGGCCGGGCTGTGGCCGGCCCACGGGCACGGCGAGGAACGGGACTGCGACGCCGGCTGCGAGGAGTTCCACCGCGGGGTGCGGGAGCTGCTCCAGGGGTCGGGCGGGGTGGCCCGGCTGCCCGAGCTGGTCCGGCAGTTGCGGGCGAAGGCCGCGGAGGCCGCGGAGGAGGGCACGCACTGGGCGCGCGATCTGGTGCTCCTGTACGACGACCCGGAGGACCCGATTCCGCCGCTCTTCACGGACCGCCCGCAGATGTCGCCGCGATGAGCGGTACGGGGCGCCGCCCCCTGGCGCTCCGGGCGCCGCGTACGCCCCGTACACCTCGCACGCGCCCGGTGCCCGGCCGGGCGGCATCCGCCCCTCCCGCGGCAAGTCACGCCCCGTACCTGGCACTTGAGCGCCCGCGATGCCCGTGCGGGAGACCGGAAACCGCCCCGTGTGCTTCCGTCCGGGTGGGTACTGTCATAGCGTCGTGGAAGACTTGTTCGTGAGGACGCGACTGCGTGACTGTGGGTGGCGGACGCGGGGGGAGGCCGAGCGGATGCCGATGTCTCCGGCGGTCCGCCATGACCATCGCTCCTGACCGAGGCCTGGCCGGCGACGAGGAGTTCCGACGTGAGCGACTGGCTCATCTACCGTGGCGCGGGGGCACCGCACGACGGAATTGAGCATCTTCCGCCGCCACCCCCCTGGCGCGATTTCGACGGCGGCCCCCTCGTGGCGCCGCCGGCCGCCCTCGACCCCTCCTCCGAGCGCAGGCTCGGCGTGCAGCACCGGGAGGCCAGCCACCACCGCCCCGGCGAGACCGAGCGCGAGCTGGTCAACGCCGCCCTCTATCTGCGCCGCCCGCTGCTGGTGACCGGCGCACCGGGCAGCGGCAAGAGCACCCTGGCCCATTCGGTGGCCTACGAACTCGGCCTCGGCCGGGTGCTCGGCTGGCCGGTCGTCAGCCGCAGCACCCTCCGTGACGGCCTGTACGACTACGACGCCATCGGCCGCCTCCAGGATCTCCAGATCGCCCGCGCCGCCCCGGCCACCGCGGAGGGTGCGGCGGCGGCCGGCCCGGACCCCACCGACGAACCCGGCGGCGGTATCGGCCGCTATATCCGCCTCGGCCCGCTGGGCACGGCCCTGTTGCCGGCCGCCCGGCCCCGGGTGCTGCTCGTCGACGAGCTCGACAAGAGCGATATCGATCTGCCCAATGACCTCCTCAATGTGCTGGAGGAAGGGGAGTTCCGGATTCCGGAGCTGGAGCGGCTGGCCGGATCCGCCCCCGAGGTGGAGGTGCTCAGCGACGACGGCACACGGGTGACGGTGCGCGACGGCCGGGTGCGCTGCCGTGCCTTCCCCTTCATCGTCCTCACCAGCAACGGCGAACGGGACTTCCCGGCGCCCCTGTTGCGCCGCTGCATCCACCTCCATATCCCGGTGCCCGACAAGGAGCGGCTCGCCGCCATGGTGCGGGCGCACTTCGGCGAGGGGGCGGCGGAGCGCTACGAAGCGGTGATCGACCGCTTCCTGGACCGCGAGCCCGGCGATGTCCGCGCCGTCGATCAGCTCTTCAACGCCATCCACCTGACCCAGAGAGCGGGCTGGACGGACGAGGACGAGGAGGAGACGCGGCGGCGTCTGACGGCGGAGCTGATGCGGCCTCTTGACCGGACGAGGTGAGTCCGGTGCCCCCTGGGGAGCCCGGCCCGGGCCCCCTCGACGAACTCGTCGCCCGGCTGACCGCGGCGGGGCTGCCGGCCGACGCCCGCGGGATGGCCGATGCCCTCTGGCTCGCCCAGTGGATCACCCCGGGCCCCTCGCGGGCCGAGGGCACCACGGACGCCGGGCCCACCCACGGGGACCCTCCGGACCGTACGGATTCAGCCACTTTCCGGGTGGGGCCCGCCGTATCTGCTGAGTTCTCGGGGACAGGTGGGACCGCAGCGGCCGGCAGCGGGAGCGAAACGGCGGACGGGGACCCCGCGCCGGCCGTGCTCCAGCAGGGCGCCCGGCGCCGGGTCGCGGAGCTGCTGCCCACCCGTGACCCGGGCGAGACGCCCGCGCGGTTCCCCGACCCGGACCGGCAGCGTCTCGGCGAGGTCGCGGTCCCGATCGCCTCCGCGTTCCCCGGACTGCTGCCGCTCCAGCGCGCGCTGCGGCCCATCCAGCGCTACCGCCCGCCGGTCGCCCCGGTCCCCCGGAGGCTGGACGAGCCCGCCACCGCCGAGCTCTCCGCCCACGCCGAAATGATCATCCCGGTGCTGCGCGGGGTGCACCGCCGGGCGGCCGGTCTGCGGCTCCTGATGGACGGCTCGTCCTCGATGGCCGTCTGGGAACAGATGCTGCACGACCTGCGCCAGGTCTGTGAGCGGGTCGGCGCCTTCCGCGACGTCACGGTGCACTACCTCCATCCGCACGGCCCGGACGTGGGCGTCGCGGCGGCCCCCGGCCCCGGCCGTCCGCTGCGCCCCGCCGACCAGCTGCACGACCCGACGGGCCATCACCTCACCCTCGTCGTCAGCGACTGCGCGGGCCCCCTCTGGCGGGACGGCCGGATGCAGCGGCTGCTCTACCGCTGGGCGGCCGACGCCCCGCTCGCCGTCGTCCAGCCGCTGCCGCAGCGGATGTGGGCGCGCACCCTGCTCCCCGCCGTCGCCGGCACCCTCGTCCGCCGCCAGGGCCCCTACCAGGCGCTCGGCTTCCGCCCGGCCCGGCGCCGCCGCCGTCCCGCCGGGCCTCCGGGCACCGCCGAAGCGCCCCGTGAGCGCGCCATTCCGGTCCTGTCCGCCACTCCCTCCGCCCTCGGCTCCTGGGCCCGGCTGGCCGCCGCCGACGCCGGTCTCTCGCTGCGCGGTGCGGCCTCCGTCGTCCGGGCCGACCACGGCACCGAACTCCCGGCCGGACCGCCGCCTGCGCCCGGGCCCGCCGCGCCGGCCCGTATGGTCCGCGAGTTCGACCAGCAGGCCTCACCGGCCGCCCGGCTGCTCGCCGTCCATCTGTCGGCCGTGCCGCTCGCGCTGCCCGTCATCCAGCTCGTCCAGCGCGCGATGCTGCCGCAGACCGGCCCGGCCGAGCTGGCCGAGGTGCTGCTCAGCGGACTGGTCACGCAACTCCCGCCGGACGAGCGGCCGTCGGGCGAGCAGGCCGGGGTGAGCGGCCCCTGGTACGACTTCGCGCCCGGTGTACGCGATGAACTCCTCGCCCGGCTCAGTGCGGGGGAGGCGGCCCTGGTGCTCAAGCACTGCTCGCTCTACGTCGAGCGCACCTTCGGCCGCAGCGCCCGCAACTTCCCGGCCGTCGCGGTCGCCATGCTCTCCGGCAGCGGCCGGGAGCCCGAGACCGGCCAGCGGGCCGTCCCCGAACCCTTCGCCCGGGTCTCGGAACGGGTGCTGCGCCGCTTCGAACCCGCGCTGCGCCCGCCCGCCCGCCGGCCGTACGCGACCGACGGACCCGCCGCGGAAGGCGCGGCCCTCCTGGAGCGCTACGAACAGGACCGCGCCGGCCGGGACCTGATCGAGGCGGTCCGGCTGCTGCGCGCCGCCACCGAACGCCTGCCGGTGGCCGGCACCGACCTCGCCCGCGCGCTGCTGCACGCCTGGGCGACCTGGCGCCAGCCGGACGCCCTGGAGGAGGCGGAGCACGCGGCCCGCGCCGCCGAACGGGCCACGGCGGGCGAGCCCGTCGACGACCAGGAGGGCGCGGCGGCGGGCCGGGAGGCCGAGCGCACCCGGGCACTGATCGTGCTCGGCCGGGTCGGCCACGCCCGCGCCCGGGAACGCCGCGCGGCCGGCACCCCCGCCGAGGAGCGCACCGCGCTCGCCGACGCCGCCCGCCATCTGCACGCCGCCTGCGGGCTGATGAGCCTGCTGGACCCCCGCGTTCTGGAGAGCATGGTGTTACGCACCGAGGTCCTGCGCCGCCTGGCCGCCCTGCCGCCCGTACCGAGCACCGACGGGGCGACCGACCCCGACCCCCTCGACGAGGCGGAACGCTCGCTCACCACGCTCCTCGACCAGTGGCCCAGTGGGGAGCAGGTGCCGGGCGAGGTCTATGCCGCCCGTGGCGGTGTGCTGCTCGACCAGGCCCGGCGGGCCGCCCACGGCGACACCGAAGGGCCGCGCCCCGCCGAGGCGCTCGCCGTCCGCGCCGCCGACGACCTCGACACCGCCGCGGTCCTGCTGCGCCGCCGCGGTGGCGCGGCCGACCGGCTGGTCTGCGAGACCCTGCTCGACCTCGCGGCGGCCCGCCAGCTCAACGGCGGCGCGGCTCTGCCGTCCGTGCTGCCCACCCTCGAACACGCCCGTGCGCTGGCCCATGAACTGGACGACCGGGCACTGGAAGCGGACAGCCTGCGCCGTACGGCCGCCGCCCAGCGCGCCGTGCACACCCGTACCGGCGATCTCACCGCGCTGGACGCCGCCATCGCCGCGCTGGCCGCCGCCCTCCGGCTGACCACCCCCGATTCGCCCGAGCACAGCGCGCTGCTCGCCGAGCGCGGTGCGGCACTGCTGCTGCGCGCCCGGCTGGAGCCGGCCGGGGAGCCGGGCAAGCGGCTGGCCAACGAGGCGGTACACGTCCTGCGCGAGGCGCTGGGGCGGGTCGCGCCGCAGGACCCCGACCTGGGCAGTCACCGGCTGCTGTTCGGCCGCGCCCTGCGGCTGCGCTACGAACGCCAGCCCTCGCTCGCCGATCTGCACGAGGCCGACTGGATCCTGGAGCTGGCCGCCCGGGGCGCGGACGTACCGGACGCGGTGGCGGCCGAGGCATGGCTCGAAGTGGGCGATGTGCAGCTGCTGCTGGACCGCCGCTTCGACTCCCGTGAGCGCCATGACCGGGCCGCCGCCTGCTACCGCCGGGCCGCCGCGGCCGCCCGGCGGGCCGACAGCGCCCTGCCGGCCGCCCGCGCCCACCACCGCCGCGGCGAGGTCCTGGAGGTCACCGCCGGACCCCGGTCCGCGCTGCACGCCTACCGTGAGAGCTGGGAGCAGTGGCAGCGGGCCGGCGAGGACACCGGCCCCGAGGCCCAGCGCACCCGTGCCCGTATGCGCGCCCTCGAATCCACCGCCTGACCGCCCCGAGCACCCCGTCCGGCTGCCTGGCCGTCCGCAGCGGAACGTGTTTCTGTGGACGGCAGTTCGGGAACACACCCGTCCAGCCGGCCAGAGGAGAGCAGCGTGGCGACTACCCCCCGCACCGAACCGGCTGTGGCCGCCCCGCCGGGGCCGTCGGCCGAGCGGCTGCCGGACTTTGCCGGGGTCGACGTGGGCGTTCTGGCGGCACGGACCGACCATGCGGTGCTGGGCGAGGTGGCGGCGCTGCTGCTGCGCAACTGGCCGTCGGCGGAGGACGCCGTCGCCTACTACGAGGACGGTCCGGAGAAGGTCTTGCACTGAGGGTCGAGAACGGTTGTTTTTGGGCAAACGTGCAAGGAAACCGGCCAGTTGCTGGGGGAATTCGGTTCTTCGCCCGAAGGCGGAGCCATGTACCAGGCAGCGGGCCGGAATCGGCGAGCCCGTACCTCGACGCAGGCAGACGAGAGCAGGGGGCGACCCGTGGCGGGGGAGAAGACCGGCCCGACCGCTGTCGTGCCCTTCCGGCAGTTCGTGCTCAAGGTCCACAGCCGCTGCAACCTCGCCTGCACCTACTGCTACATCTACGCCGGGCCGGACCGCAGCTGGCGCGCGCGCCCGCCGGCCGTCCCGGCCGCCACCATGCGCCAGACCGCCCTGCGAATCGCCGAACACGCCCGCACTCACCGGCTGCGCGAGGTCCGGATCGATCTGCACGGCGGCGAGCCGCTGCTCACCGGCCCCGGACCACTGCTGGCCCAGGCCGCCGCGGTCCGTGCCGCGCTGCCCGCCGGCTGTACCGCCGAATTCGGGGTGCAGACCAACGGGACGCTGCTCACCCGGGACATGATCGACACCCTCGGCGCCGCAGGGTTCCGGCTCGGCCTCAGCCTCGACGGCGGCACCCCCGGCCTCAACCGCCGCCGTATCGACCACGCCGGGCGGCCCTCCTGGCCCGCGGTCTCCCGCGCCGTACGCCTGCTCCACGACCGGCCCGATGTCTTCGCCGGCATCCTGTGCACCATCGACGTCACCGCCGCCCCCGCCGAGGTCTACGACTCACTGCGCGCCCTGGACCCCCCGATGGTCGACTTCCTCCTCCCGCACGCCAACTGGACCAGCCCGCCGCCCGCCCCCCTCGGCCCGGCCGGCCGCACCCCGTACGGCGACTGGCTGTGCACCGTCTTCGACCTGTGGTGGGACGGCGGCCCCGGCCCCCGCGTACGGGTCTTCACCGAAATCCTCGGCCTCCTCCTGGGCCGCCCCAGCTCCAGCGAGGCGGTCGGCCTCTCCCCGGTCGTCGCCCTGGTCGTCGACACCGACGGCGCCATCGAACAGGTCGACTCGCTCAAATCCACCTACGAGGGCGCCGCCGCCACCGGCCTCGACGTCTTCCGCCACACCTTCGACGACGCCCTGGCACACCCCGGTATGGCCGCCCGCCGGAGCGGCCGGGACGGCCTCGGCGCACAGTGCCGCGGCTGCGCCCTGGTGGAGGTGTGCGGCGGCGGCAACTACGCCCACCGCTATCGCGCGGACGCCGGCGGCTTCACCAACCCGTCCGTCTACTGCGCCGACCTGGAGCGCCTGATCCGGCACATCGCGGCCCGCCTGGACGCCACGGTCGCCCTCAACTGACCTGCGTCCGAGATGACCTGACGCACTGTCGTCATATGGAGGGACACTTGGGCTATCGTGCCAAAAAGCCAGGGCGTGCCTGATGAGACAGCCTCTCCGCGCGCGCACCACCGCATCCCAGGGAGACGGTCGCATGGTCGATCAGGCCCATTTTTCCGGTCCCACCGGCTCCAACGAACACATCACCATCAGCTACGCGGGCTTCACCCGGCCCTGGGCCGCCTGGATCTCCCATCAGCTGGAGCAGCAGGGCCACGGCACGACCATGCTGCGCTGGGACCCCCAGGTGGACACCGCGCTGGTGGAGGAGCTGTCGGGGCTGCTGGAGGCCGAGGGCCGGCTGCTGATGGTGCTGGACGACTGGTATTTCCGGCTGGGCCCCAAGACGCAGGACGAGTGGACGGCCGCGCTGCGCGAGGTGGTCTCCGCGCACGCCGACCGGTTCGCCGCGGTGAGCGTGGCCACCCAGAGCCTGCCCGCCACGGCCTCCCTGCTGCGCCCCGTCGACCTGCGTGACCTGGACGCCCACGAGGCCAACCGCCGGGTACTGCAACGGCTCGGCATCGCGGCGCCGGGCCGGGCCGTGGACGAGGACGCGCCCGGCGCGCCCCGCTTCCCGAACAACCCGCCCGAGGTGTGGAACATCCCGCGCCGCAACAACCGCTTCACCGGCCGCGACCACGTCCTCGAAGCGCTGCACGGCAAGCTGGCCGGCTCCGGCGCGGGCGCGGGCCCGCCGCTGGAGACCCGGCTCGCGCTGTACGGCACCTCCGGCGTCGGCAAGAGCCAGATCGCCGCCGAATACGCCCACCGCTTCGGCAACGACTACGACGTGGTGTGGTGGATCAGCGCCACCAACCGCGGCGCCGCCCGTGAGCAGCTCGCCGAACTCGCCACCCGGCTCGGCCTGCCCGTGGGCCGCGAGCTGGGCGACCGCATCCGCGCCGTCCACGAAGCGCTGCGCGTCGGCCGCCCCTACCGCCGCTGGCTGCTGATCTTCGACAGCGCCGACGACATGGAGTCGATCGAGGACCTGGTCCCCGACGGCCGTGGCCATGTCCTGATCACCACCCTGACCCGCGACTGGTCGGGCTCCGGCAGCGCACAGGAGATCGAGGTGCCGCCCTTTGAGCGCGTCGAGAGCGTCGCCTACGCGCGGCGGCGTGCCCCACGGCTGACGCCGATGGAGGCCGATCTGCTCTCCGAGGCGGTCCAGGACCTGCCGCTGCTGCTCGCCCAGACCGCCGCCTGGCTCGACGCCAACCCGATGGCCCCCAAGGAGTACATCGAGCTGATCCGCCGCGGCGAGCCCAGCCTCGTCGGCATCCGGATCTCCTCCGACTACCCCATGGCCTTCCAGACGAGCTGGGCCATAACTCTCAACACGCTGCGCGAACGCAGCCCGGCCGCGGTCGAACTCCTCAAGCTGTTCGCGTTCTTCGCCCCGGACACCATCCCCGTGCCGATGCTCGCCCGGGCCCGCCGCGGTGACCTGCCCGAGCACCTCGCCGACCTGGCCGCCGAGCCGATCAGCTGGAACACCGCGCTGCGCCGGCTGACCGAGTCCACCGCCGTACGCCTCGACTACCAGGTCTCCCAGGACGCCGACCCGGCCGTGGAGACCGCGCTGATGCACCGGCTCTACCACCGGTTCCTGCGCAGCGACATGACCGAGGACGAGCGCGACCTGATGTCGGCGTGCGCCTGCCGGGTGCTGGTCACCGCCGACCCGCAGAACCCCGCCGACACCCGCTACTGGGAGCGCTACGCCGAACTCATCCCGCATCTGGAGCCGGCCGGCGTCCTCGACAGCCCCGAGCCCGCGGTCCAGCAGCTGCTGCTGAACTGCGTGGAATATCTGCGGGTCCGCGGCGAATACCGCATGGGCCTGCGGCTGTGCGAACAGTTCATGTCCCGCTGGCGCACCCGCCTCGCGGCCACCCAGCGCACCATGCTCGTCCTCACCCACCAGCACGCCAACATGCTGCGCCGGCTCGGCCGCTACCGCGAGGCCGAGGCGGTCGGCAGCGCCGTCGTCGACCAGCTCGCCGCCGAACGGGACCCCTCCGACGCCGATCTGCTGCGGGCCCAGGACGGGCTGGCCGGCACGCTGATCGCGCTGGGCTCCTACGAGCAGGCCTACGACCTCTTCGACGCCGTCTGGCGGGCCTACACCGAGCTGCTCGGCCCGGAGGCACCCCGCACCCTCTCCTCGCGGCACAACCTCGGCAGTGTCCTGGCGCTGCTCGGCCGGTACGAGGAGGCGCTGGTCACCCATCGCGAGGTGCTGTCCTTCCGGGAGCGCGAGCTGCGCGCCCGCCACCACCTCACGCTCAACGCGGGCACCGCCTACGCCCGCACCCTGCGCCTGCTCGGCCGTTACCGCGACGCCACCTCCAGCCAGGAGCTCAACGCCCGGCTGCACCTCCAGGTGATGGGCGCGCACACCCCGCAGACCCTGCGCGCCGAGCACAATCTCGCGCTGTGCCTGCGCCGCTCCGGCGAGGTCACCCGGGCCGCCACCCTGCTGGCCGATCTCGTCGAGCGCTCCCGCCGGGTGCTCGGGCCCCGCCACCCCGAGACGCTGATGGTGCGCGCGGACCATGCCACCTTCCTGCGGGAGCACGGCGATCTCGGGCACGCCCGCGACCTCGCGGAGGAGGTCGCCGAGCGTTACCGGGCCCTGGCCGGCGAGCGCCATCCGTACACCGTCGGCACCCTGGGGAACGTCGGGCTGGTCCGGGGGGAGTTCGGGGACCCGGCCGACGCGCTGGACCTCGCCGAACGCGCGCTGAGCGGGATGGCCGAGGCCATGGGGCCCGGCCACCCCTGGACGCTGGGCTGTGCGCTGAACGCCGCCGCGGCCCGCAACCGGGTGGACGACGAGGAGGGCGCGGTGGAGCTGGGCCGCGACACCCTGGAGCGGGCCAAGGCGAGGCTGGGGGACACCCATCCGCTGACCCTCTCCGCGAAGACCGCGCTGTCCGAGGACCTGCGGGCGCTCCGCCGCGGCCAGGAGGCGGCGAAGCTCGAACAGGAGGCGATCCAGCAGCTCTCCGAGACCCTGGGCGCCGAGCATCCGCACACCCTGTCCGCCCGGCGCCGCCGCCGCCCGTACTGGGACTTCGAACCGCAGCCCGTCTAGGACCTGACGAGGGGACTTCGCCCCACGCATGCGGAAGGGCCCGCCCCCACCGGGGACGGGCCCTTCCGCTGGTGCCTGCCGGTTCTCCGGCGGCCCGGACGCTTACGCGTCGAAGGCCTCCGCGACCAGCTGCGCCTGCTCTGCCTGGTGACGCTTGGCGGAGCCGACGGCCGGCGACGAGGAGTGCGGCCGGGAGATCCGGCGCAGCCGCTCGCCGTGCGGGACATCGGCGCCGACGGCCAGGTCGAGGTGGTCGATCAGGTTGAGGCCGAGGAACGGCCAGGCACCCTGGTTCGCCGGTTCTTCCTGGGTCCACAGGTACTTCTCGGCGTTCGGGAACTTGGCGATCTCCGCCTGGAGCTCCTTGCCGGGAAGCGGGTAGAGCCGCTCGATACGGACGATCGCGGTGTCGTTTGCACCGCGCTTCTCCCGCTCGGCCTCCAGGTCGTAGTAGACCTTGCCGGAGCAGAAGATGACCTTGCGGACATCCTCGGGCTTGACCGTGGAGTCGCCGATGACGGGGCGGAAGCCGCCCGACGTGAACTCATCCGTCCGCGACGCCGCGGCCTTCAGACGCAGCATCGACTTCGGGGTGAAGACGACCAGCGGCTTGTGGTGCGGGTTGTGGACCTGCCAGCGCAGCAGGTGGAAGTAGTTCGACGGCAGGGTCGGCATGGCGACCGTCATGTTGTTCTGCGCGCACAGCTGGAGGAACCGCTCGATACGGGCCGAGGAGTGGTCCGGGCCCTGGCCCTCGTAGCCGTGCGGGAGCAGCAGGGTGACGCCGGACGTCTGGCCCCACTTCTGCTCCGCCGAGGAGATGAACTCGTCGACGACCGTCTGGGCGCCGTTGACGAAGTCACCGAACTGCGCCTCCCACATGACCAGCGCCTCCGGGCGGGCCAGGGAGTAGCCGTACTCGAAGCCCATCGCCGCGTACTCGCTGAGCAGCGAGTCGTAGACGTTGAAGCGGGCCTGGTCCTCGGAGAGGTAGAGCAGCGGCGTGTAGTCGTCGCCGGTCTCCCGGTCGATGAGCACCGCGTGCCGCTGGCCGAAGGTGCCACGGCGGGAGTCCTGGCCGGCGAGCCGGACCGGGGTGCCCTCCATCAGCAGCGAGCCGACGGCCAGGGTCTCGCCCATGCCCCAGTCGATGGCGTTGTCCTCGACCTGGGCCGCGCGGCGCTGGAGCTGCGGCATCAGACGCGGGTGGACGGTGACCCGCTCGGGGATGTTGACCTGGGACTCGGCGATCCGCTTGACGACCTCCTGGGAGATCGCGGTGTCCACGTAGACCGGGAACTCGGCCTTGGGCTGCGGCACCTCGGGGGCCACCGGGGCCGTCGTGGCGTCGCGGACCTCGGTGAAGACCTTCTCCAGCTGGCCCTGGAAGTCCTGGAGCGCCTGCTCGGCCTCTTCCAGCGTGATGTCGCCACGACCGATGAGGGACTCGGTGTAGAGCTTGCGCACCGAGCGCTTCTTGTCGATCAGGTCGTACATCAGCGGCTGGGTGAAGGCCGGGTTGTCCGACTCGTTGTGACCGCGGCGGCGGTAGCAGATCAGGTCGATGACGACGTCCTTGTTGAACGCCTGGCGGAACTCGAAGGCCAGACGGGCAACGCGGACGACGGCCTCGGGGTCGTCGCCGTTGACGTGGAAGATCGGCGCCTCGATCATGCGGGCCACGTCGGTGGCGTACATGGACGAACGCGACGACTCCGGGGCGGCGGTGAAGCCGACCTGGTTGTTGATGACCACGTGCACCGTGCCGCCGGTGCGGTAGCCGCGCAGCTGCGACATGTTCAGCGTCTCGGCGACCACGCCCTGGCCGGCGAACGCCGCGTCACCGTGCAGCTGGATCGGCAGGACCGTGAAGTCCGTGCCGCCCTTGTTGATGATGTCCTGCTTGGCGCGCGCGACACCCTCGACGACCGGGTCAACGGCCTCCAGGTGGGAGGGGTTGGCGGTCAGCGAGACCTTGATCTGCTCGCCGTCCAGACCGGTGAAGGTGCCCTCGGCGCCCAGGTGGTACTTCACGTCGCCGGAGCCGTGCATCGACTTCGGGTCGAGGTTGCCCTCGAACTCGCGGAAGATCTGCGCGTACGACTTGCCGACGATGTTCGCCAGGACGTTGAGGCGGCCGCGGTGGGCCATGCCGATGACGACCTCGTCGAGGCGCGACTCGGCCGCGGAGTCGATGACCGCGTCCAGCAGCGGGATGACGGACTCGCCGCCCTCCAGCGAGAAGCGCTTCTGGCCGACGTACTTCGTCTGGAGGAACGTCTCGAAGGCCTCGGCGGAGTTCAGCCGGCGCAGGATGCGCAGCTGCTCCTCGCGCTCGGGCGACTTGTGCGAGCGCTCGACCCGGTCCTGGATCCACTTGCGCTGCTTGGGGTCCTGGATGTGCATGAACTCGATGCCGGTGGTGCGGCAGTACGAGTCACGCAGCACGCCCAGGATGTCGCGCAGCTTCATCATGGACTTGCCGGAGAAGCCGCCGACCGCGAACTCGCGCTCCAGGTCCCACAGGGTGAGCCCGTGCTCGGTGATGTCGAGGTCGGGGTGCTTGCGCTGGTGGTACTCCAGCGGGTCGGTGTCGGCCATGACGTGGCCGCGGACCCGGTAGGAGTGGATCAGCTCGAAGACCCGGGCGGCCTTGGTGACGTCGTCGTCGTGCGAGGCGTCGATGTCCTTGAGCCAGCGGACCGGCTCGTAGGGGATCCGCAGCGACTTGAAGATGTCGTCGAAGAACTCGTTCTCGCCGAGCAGCAGCTGGCTCATGATCCGCAGGAACTCGCCGGAGGCGGCGCCCTGGATCACCCGGTGGTCATAGGTGCTGGTCAGCGTCATGACCTTGGAGACACCCAGCTTGTTCAGGGCGTCCTGGGAGGTGCCCTGGAACTCCGCGGGGTAGTCCATCGCGCCGACGCCCATGATCATGGACTGGCCGGGCATCAGGCGGGGCACGGAGTGCACGGTGCCGATGCCGCCCGGGTTCGTCAGCGACGCGGTGACTCCGGTGAAGTCGTCCATCGTCAGCTTGTTGTCGCGGGCCCGGCGGACGATGTCCTCGTAGGCCTGCCAGAACTCGAAGAAGGTCAGCGTCTCGGCCTTCTTGATGGCGGCGACGACGAGCTGGCGGTCACCGTTCGGCTTCACCAGGTCGATGGCGAGACCGAGGTTCACGTGCTCGGGCTTGACCAGCGTCGGCTTGCCGTTCTTCTCCGCGAAGGAGTGGTTCATCGACGGCATGGCCTTGAGGGCCTGCACCATCGCGTACCCGATGAGGTGGGTGAAGGAGACCTTCCCACCGCGGGCGCGCTTGAGGTGGTTGTTGATCACGATGCGGTTGTCGAAGAGCAGCTTCACCGGGACCGCGCGGACGGACGTGGCCGTCGGCAGCTCCAGGGAGGCGTTCATGTTCTTCGCAACGGCGGCCGAGGGGCCGCGCAGGGTGATGAACTCGGGACCGGCCGGAGCCGAGCCCTCCTCGGCGGCCGGCTTCGCGGCGGGCTCGGCCGGAGCGGCCTTCGCGGGCTCGGCCTTCGCCGGAGCGGCCTTCGCCGGAGCGGCCTTCGCCGGTGCCGGAGCGCTCGCGGCGGGCTTCGCCGGGGTGGCCGGCGCGGCGGCGGCCGGCTTCGGCTCGGCTGCGGGCGCGGCCGACTGCGCCGGGGCGGCCGGAGCGGGGGCAGCACCCTCCGCCGCCTGGCCCGGCGCGGTGGCACCGCCCGGCTTGTAGTCAGCGAAGAAGTCCCACCAGGCTCGGTCTACCGAGTTCGGGTCCTGGAGGTACTGCTGGTAGATCTCGTCGACGAGCCACTCATTGGGACCGAACGCAGCAGCAGGGTTCTTACCCTGCCCCTCTTGGTCGGTCGAGATGCTCGAGCTGTTGGGGGACTGTAGCGACACGGCGGCAACCGCCCTCTTCCGCTTCCTAAGGTGGTGGACAGCGGGAATAAAGGCTACGCCTGTTGTGACCCTTGGTGCAGGCCGGGAGGGGCACTCGTCGTGTACGTCACATTCCCGGCCGGGTTTCGGGGCATGACTTGGCGGGAAACACACGAAGTTTGCCTCTGTGCGGGTAGGAGTGATCACCACCACACCCGCGGGGGAGTGCTTCCACCACCGACCCTACGTCAGCGGCCGTCAGCTTCGAGCTGACTCCAGCCCCGGAAGAGTGACGCGGATCCGGCAACCGCGGGACGATTCCGCGACGCCGATGCGTCCGCCGTGCAGATCCACCGCCCAGCGGGCGATCGCCAGGCCCAGGCCCGTACCGCCGTCGCTGCCGGGGCCCGAGGGGGCCGGGCCGCCGCGGTTGAACCGCTCGAAGACCCGGTAGCGCTCCGCCTCGGGGATGCCGGGGCCCTCGTCCTGCACCTCCAGCACCAGGCTCTGCGGCCCCTCGCCCCGCCGTGCGTGCACGGTGACCCGGCCGTGCCGGGGGCTGTGCTTGATCGCGTTGTCGATGAGATTGGCCACGACCTGGTGCAGCCGCTCGGCGTCCGCGTGCGCGGTCAGCTCCGGCGGCGAGACGTCGAGGTGCAGATGGACGTCCGTACGGGTGTGGGTGCCGGAGCCGGCCACCCCGGCCAGCGTGGCGGCGCCCCGGCTCATGTTGGCCTCCTTGAGCACCCCGGACAGATACGGCCAGACCTCGAAGCGGCGGGCGTGCAGCGGCACCACCCCGTTGTCCAGCCGGGACAGGTCCAAGAGGTGCTCGACCAGCCGGCCCAGCCGCTCGGTCTGCTTCAGCGCCGTACGCATCGTCTCCGGGTCCGGCTCGCAGACGCCGTCGACGACGTTCTCCAGGACGGCCCGGAGCGCGGCGATGGGGGTGCGCAGCTCGTGCGAGACATTGGCGACCAGCTCCTTGCGGTGGGTGTCCACCGCTTCCAGATCGGCCGCCATCCGGTTGAAGGCGTTCGCCAGGTCGCCGAACTCGTCGCGGCGCTCCGAGCGGACCCGGCGGCTGTAGTTACCGTGCGCCATCGACCGGGTGACATCCGTCATCTCGTCGAGCGGGGCGGTCAGGCTGTTGGCCACGAACTGGGTGATCAGCAGCGAGGCGATGATCGAGAAGATCGTGATCACCCGCAGCTCGGTCGCCGAGTGCATCGCGACGAACACCAGCAGGGTGGTGATGATCACCGAGACGCTGACCAGCGCCCCGAGTGCGGCCTTGACGGAGCGGTACGGGTCCAGCGGGCGCAGCCCCTCCCAGACGCGCTGCCACAGCTCGGTCAGACGGGTGCGTGGCGACCGCGTCATGCGGCCGGGGTCTCCAGGGCGTAGCCGACGCCGTGGACGGTGCGGATCCGCTCGGCGCCGATCTTGCGGCGCAGCGCCTTGATGTGGCTGTCGACCGTACGGGTGCCGGAGGCGTCGGCCCAGTCCCACACCTCGGCCAGCAGCTGCTCACGGGAGAGCACCGCGCGCGGGGTGTTCGCCAGGCAGACCAGCAGATCGAACTCGGTGGGCGTCAGATGGACGTCCGCGCCGCGCACCCGCACCCGGCGCTGGGCGTGGTCGATCTCCAGCTCGCCCAGCCGGAGGATGCCGCTGCGCGGGGTGTGCGCGGCCAGTGCGGCGCGCTCGACCCGGCGCAGCAGCACGTGCACCCGGGCGGCCAGCTCCCGCATCGAGAACGGCTTGGTCATGTAGTCGTCGGCGCCGACGCCGAGGCCCACCAGCATGTCGGTCTCGTCGTCCCGGGCGGTGAGCATCATCACCGGCACCGGACGCTGGGCCTGGACCCGGCGGCACACCTCCAGGCCGTCGAAGCCCGGCAGCATCACATCGAGGACCAGCAGATCGGGCTGCCAGGCCTCGGCGGTGTCCACGGCGGCCGGGCCGTCGGTGGCCGTCTGCACCTGGAAGCCCTCGGCGCGCAGCCGGGCCGCGATGGCCTCGACGATCGTGGGGTCGTCCTCCACGACCAGCACCCGGCGCTGGGCACCCGGCGTGGCCGCGGCGGCGCCGCCCTGCGTTGTCTGAGTCTGGTCCATCGCCCGCCCCTGCATGTCCCTGCGTGGTCGCGTCTTGCTGGGCAGCAGCGTACGGGCATGGTGTGACTGTCGGCTACGCGCCCTTCCGCGCGAGATGGACCACGTCCGGGACGCCTCGGACAACGGGGATCTCTTCCGTATGTACCCCGCTGAAACCGGCATTTCGCAGTGCTTCCTCGAAGGCCGGTGAGGGCTGCGCGGACCAGACGGCGAGCACTCCGCCGGGGGTCAGACGGTCGCGGCAGGCGGCGAGTCCGTCGGGGGAGTAGAGGCTGTCGTTGTCCTCGGTGACGGTCCAGTCGGGGCCGTTGTCGATGTCCAGGCACAGGGCGTCGTAGGTGTCCCGGACCGCCTCCGTGCGCAGGTGGGCGACCAGGTCGGTGTGCAGGATCCCGGTGCGTGGATCGGCCAGCGCGTCCGCCGAGACGGCCGACAGCGGGCCGGTGCGGTGCCAGTCGATGACCGCCTCCTCGCGCTCGACGACGACGATCCGGCCCCAGCGCGGCTGCCGGGCGGCGCGGGCCAGGGAGAAGCCGACACCGAGGCCGCCGATCAGGACGGAGGGGTGGGCGCGGCCGGCCGGCAGCGCGTCCAGCGCGGCGTCGATCAGCAGCCGCTCGGACCGGCCGTCGGAGGTGTCCATCAGGAAGCAGCCGTTGGCGATGATCTCGTAGATCACCGGTGCCGCGGGGGTGCCGGGGCCGTCGGTGCCGGGCCCGCCCCGCTGCCGCAGTACCACCTCGCCGTACGGGCCCTCGCGGCGGTCGAGCGTGCGCGGGGCCTCGGGGGCGCCGGTCCTTGCCTGCGTCGGTGTCACGGGAGCCATGGCGCCATGGTGGCCAATACGGGGTGCGCCGGTCCAACGCTTTGGAGACGCGTTCCCCCGTCGTCTGCCCGGACGTGAAGCACCTGCCAGGGGTTGCCCCGTGTGACGGATCTCACTCTCACAGGTTCTTCATGGGTTGAGCGTGCAGGGTGGTCCGGGACGTAGGACAGGGCAGAGATTCACGGCCGAGGGACACGGGCGTGGCTCACCGGATGCGCCAGGACGGAAGGGGCCTCGGACTGTGAGCTGGCTGGGAACCGCCGAGAGGATACGGACCGGTCGCGGGCCGGTCGCCGACGCCGGACCGGACACCGGCCCGGCCGGGACACCGGGTCTGCTGCCCGGTATCCCCCGGCAGCGCGGGGGCGGGGAGGCCGGAGCCCGGGCCTCCGCCGAAGAGGGGCCGAACGCCCCTGCCGCGGCGGTGCGTTGGCGGCCCTGGCGGCTGCTGCCCACCCCCGTCGGCACCCCCTTCACCTTCGGCTACGCGGTCCTCCTCGCGGCCACCTCGCTGTTCGCCGAGTACGCCGACCCGGGGCTGGTCTCCGAGCTGTTGCGCGGCTCCAGCACCGATGTCGTTCATCTCGCCCAGGCGCCGCTGGTGGTGCTGATCGCCAGCGCCCTGTGGATCGCCGGCGGGGTGACCTCCGGCTACGCCCTCGCCTTCCTCTTCGTGCTGACGGCGCTGGAGCGGCGGATCGGCGCGCGGGCCGCCGTCGCGGTCTTCTTCGGCGGCCATGTGCTCGCCACCCTCGCCACCGAACTCCCCGTCGCCTTCTCGGTCGCCGCCGGCGGGCTGCCGGAGAGCTCGTTGCACCGCCTCGACTACGGCATCAGCTTCGGCGTGATGACCTGCACCGGAGCCCTGGCCGGGCTGCTGCCGGCCTGGCCGGGCCGGCTGCTGCTGGCCGGCGTCGGCTATCTGGCGCTGACGGATTTGTACGCCTATGTCGACCCGCTGTCCGACTGGGGGCATCTGCTCTCGCTCGCCCTGGGCGTGGCGAGCTGGCCGCTGCTGCGCCGCTGGCGCACCCGTCGCGCCGCACCCGCACCGCTCCTCGGCGACCTGGGTCATCCCGCCCTGCGGGGCGCGCGGATGTACTGAGCGTTCCGCGCGCCCCGGCCGGTCCGGGGCAGGCCCTACGGCCGCGCCGTCGACCGGTAGGTGTGGGTGATGGCGTAGCCGCAGCCGCCCAGGAGCGCCACACCGGAGAGCACACCGCTGACGAACGGCACCCACGCCACGGCGGAGGTGGCCGCCATGCCCAGGCCGATCGCGCCGAGCGCGGTCAGTGCGGCACCGGGGACGGCGATGCTGCGCCGCTTCCAGACCGCCATCAGCGCGATGAAGTGCAGGCCGACGATCAGCGCGATCCAGGCCACCGCGGTCTGCTCGGGGGCGCCCGCCGCCCGCAGTGCGAGATTGCCGCCGATCAGCAGCGCCGCCTCGGCCCCCACGACGAACGCGAACTTGCCCCGGAACCAGTCCGCCTGAGGGGCCTCGGGATCGTCCGGCACGGGCTGCCCGCGGCGCCCCGCCCGCAGCGCGAGCGTGAGCAGCCCGGCGAAGGTGAGCACCGCGAGCACCCGGAGGGCGATACCGATCGCCGGATTCAGCGGGTCGTGCGCGTTGGCGACCACGAAGATCGTCCCGAACAGTGCGCCGATGAAAACTCCGGACATCCGCTGCAACATGCCGTGAAGGTAGCAGTCATGACGGGGCGTGAGGCGGTGCGAGCGGCCTTCCGCACGGCCGTGCCGGACCGGGCGCCGCTATCCGATCCAGAGGAGCATGCCGTCCCCCTCGTCCGCCGCCGCGCGGAAGAACGGCCGCAACTGCTCGTAGTGCGCGCAGACATAGTCCAGCGGCTCGCCCCGCTCCCAGACGATCGCCGGATAGACCTGCGCCGCGGCCAGGTCCGCCGGGCCGGCGCCGGCCGTCAGACGCTCGGCGGGTATCTCCGCGAGCGCCTCGGCGGCGGTCCGCACCTGCGCGGGGGTGAGGTAGCGGGGCGGACCGTAGCCCCAGTCGTCGGCATCCGGGACGGCCTGCTCGCCATGGACGATGTCCACCGGGAAGGCCGCGCGGCGCAGCAGGAACCCGATGGCGTCCCAGGCCTTGTCGATGTCCAGGCAGCGCGTCGGCGCGGTCTCCGGGCAACCGGCGGCCTCCGCCTCCATCCGCCCCTGGACCAGCTTCAGCGCCCACTCGGGATCGCCCAGGGCGCGGTCGAGTTCGGCAGGAGTGACACGTGCGTACTCTCCGATCATGCTCATGGACCCGACGTTAGGGCCGACCACTGACAACGCCCGGTGGGCGGCGGGGCGGTGCCCGGCCGCGGCGAGCGGATCCGGCCGGGCGCGGCGGCCCTTGTGGCGCCTGGGAGAATGGCGGTCCCCTCCCGGCACCCCCTAGTGCGGTGCCCGCCGACGCAGGAGTACACCCACCTTGTCCCCAGAGCGCGAGCCCTCGATCCCGGACGTCATCGACCTCGGCCTGACATCCGACTGCGGCAGTTGCTTCGGTCTGTGCTGTGTCGCGTTGCCGTTCGCGGCCTCGGCGGACTTCGCGATCGACAAGGACGCCGGCCGGCCCTGCCCGAACCTTCAGCAGGACTTCCGCTGCGGCATCCACAGCGACCTGCGCCCGCGCGGCTTCACCGGCTGCACCGTCTTCGACTGCTTCGGCGCCGGGCAGAAGGTCTCCCAGGTCACCTTCGACGGACAGGACTGGCGGCGGGTACCGGGGACCGCCCGGCAGATGTTCGACGTCTTCCCCGTCATGCGGCAGCTGCACGAACTCCTCTGGTACCTGGCCGAGGCGCTGACCCGGCCGGCGGCCCGCCCGGTCCACGCCGATCTGCGCGCCGCCCTGGAGAAGACCGAGCGCCTCACCCAAGGCAGCGCCGAGGAGCTCATGGAGCTGGATGTGCCGGCCCACCGGGGCGAGGTCAACGCCCTGCTGCTGCGCACCAGCGAACTCGTACGGGCCGAGGTCCCGGGCCGTAAGAAGGAGCGACGGGGCGCCGACCTCATGGGGGCCCGCCTCAAGGGCGCCAACCTCCGGGGCGCCAACCTCCGTGGGGCCTACTTGATCGCCGCCGACCTCAAGGGCGCCGATCTGCGCACGGCGGACCTGATCGGCGCCGATCTGCGCGCCGCCGACCTCGCCGGTGCCGATCTCACCGGCGCGCTCTTCCTCACCCAGTCGCAGCTCAACGCGGCCAAGGGCGATGCCGCGACCGAGCTGCCGCGGAGCCTGAGCCGCCCCGCCCACTGGTAGCGCGGCGCGACCGGCCGGGCCCCGCCGGCTGCGCCGTGATCAACAGGAGCCCGGCCCGGCCCGCCCGGCCGCCGCGGGCCCGGCCCGGCCCGCCGAAACGGCAACTCCCCTGATCGCTCACAGCGAACGCACCCGGGGGAACATCTCCCGACCCCTCCGCATTGAGTGAGTAAAGCTCAACTTGCTTGCCGAAGGGGAGATCATGGCTTCGACGTCCACATCGCTCACTCTGCCCGTGCTGCCCCTCGATGACGAGGTCGTGCTCCCCGGCATGGTGGTGCCGCTGGACCTGTCCGACGCGGACGTACGGGCAGCGGTGGAGGCCGCCCAGGCTGCCGCCTCCTCGGGTAACAAACCGCGGGTGCTGCTTGTGCCCCGCATCGACGGGAAGTACGCCGCGATCGGCACGCTCGGGCGGATCGAGCAGGTCGGGCGGCTGTCCGACGGCGATCCCGGCGCGCTGATCCGGGGCCTGGGCCGGGTGCGGATCGGTTCCGGCACCACCGGACCCGGGGCCGCGCTCTGGGTGGAGGGCACGACCGTCGAGGAGACGGTGCCTCATCCGCTGCCCGGTGCGGTGGCCGAACTCGTCACGGAATACAAGGCGCTGGCCACCAGCTGGCTGCGCAAGCGCGGCGCCTGGCAGGTCGTCGACCGCGTCCAGCAGATCGAGGACGTGCCGACGCTCGCCGACAACTCCGGCTACTCGCCCTTCCTGACCACCGAACAGAAGGTCCGGCTGCTGGAGACCACCGACCCGGTGGCGCGGCTGAAGCTCGCCACCGAGATGCTGCGCGAACACCTCGCCGAGCAGGACGTCGCCGAGTCCATCGCCAAGGACGTCCAGGAAGGCGTCGACAAGCAGCAGCGGGAGTTCCTGCTGCGGCGGCAGCTGGAGGCGGTCCGCAAGGAGCTCGCCGGGCTCAACGGCGATCCGGAGGACGAGGGCGACGACTACCGCGCCCGCGTCGAGGCCGCAGACCTGCCCGAGGACGTCCGCAAGGCCGCCCTCAAGGAGGTCGACAAGCTGGAGCGGTCCAGCGACCAGAGCCCCGAGGGCTCCTGGATCCGCACCTGGCTGGACACCGTCCTCGAACTGCCCTGGAACGAACGGACCGAGGACGCCTACGACATCACCGGCGCCAAGGAGATCCTGGACGCCGACCACTCCGGCCTGGAGGACGTCAAGGAGCGGATCACCGAATACCTGGCCGTCCGCAAGCGCCGGGCCGAACGGGGCCTCGGCCTCGTGGGCGGCCGTCGCGGGGGCGCCGTGCTGGCGCTGGTCGGCCCGCCCGGGGTCGGCAAGACCTCACTCGGGGAATCCGTCGCCCGTGCCATGGGCCGGAAGTTCGTCCGGGTGGCGCTCGGCGGCGTCCGGGACGAGGCGGAGATCCGCGGCCACCGCCGTACGTATGTGGGCGCGCTGCCCGGCCGCATCGTCCGGGCCGTCAAGGAGGCCGGTTCCATGAACCCGGTCGTCCTCCTCGACGAGATCGACAAGGTGGGGTCCGACTTCCGGGGCGACCCGGCCGCCGCCCTCCTGGAGGTCCTGGACCCGGCGCAGAACCACACCTTCCGCGACCACTACCTGGAGGTCGAACTCGACCTCAGCGACGTGGTCTTCCTCGCCACCGCCAATGTCCTCGAAGCCATCCCCGAGCCGCTGCTCGACCGTATGGAGCTGGTCCGGCTGGACGGCTACACGGAGGACGAGAAGGTCGTCATCGCCCGGGACCATCTGCTGCCCCGCCAGCTGGAGCGGGCCGGTCTGGAGCCCGGCGAGGTGACCCTGGAGGACGAGGCGCTGCGCAAGCTGGCGGGCGAATACACCCACGAGGCGGGCGTCCGGAATCTGGAGCGCGCGGTCGCCAGGCTGCTGCGCAAGGTCACCGCACAGCACGAACTGGGGGAGCGGGAGCTGCCCTTCACGGTCGGTGCGGACCAGCTGCGCCCGCTGATCGGGCGGCCGCACCACACCCCCGAGTCGGCCCAGGACCCGGCCGAGCGGCGCACCGCGGTGCCCGGCGTGGTCACCGGTCTCGCGGTTACCGGCGCCGGCGGCGATGTGCTCTACGTGGAGGCCTCGCTCGCCGATCCGGAAACCGGGGCGTCCGGGCTCCAGCTGACCGGCCAGCTCGGTGAGGTGATGAAGGAGTCCGCGCATATCGCGCTGTCGTTCCTGCGCTCCCACGGCGCGGAACTGGAGCTCCCGGTCGCCGACCTGAAGGAGCGCGGTGTGCATCTGCACGTACCGGCGGGCGCCGTTCCCAAGGACGGGCCGAGCGCGGGCGTGACGATGACGACGGCGCTGGCCTCGCTGCTGTCGGGCCGGCAGGTCCGGCCGGATGTGGCCATGACCGGTGAGGTCTCGCTGACCGGGCGGGTGCTGCCGATCGGCGGCGTCAAGCAGAAGCTGCTGGCGGCGCACCGGGCCGGCATCGGCACCGTCATCATCCCCAAGCGCAACGAACCGGACCTGGACGATGTCCCCGCCGAGATCCTCGAAGCCCTGGAGGTCCACCCGGTCGCCGACGTCCGCCAGGTGCTGGAGCTGGCCCTGACACCGGCGTCGAACGGCGCCGCCCCGGAGGTACCGGTCGCGGCGTGACGACCACGACGGCCGGTCCGGCTCCCACGGGGGAGCCGGACCGGCCGTCGCGCGGGCGGGGGCGCTAGCCGTTCGCCAGCGCCCGGAGCCGGTCCATCGCGCCGTTGAAGCGGTTGTGGTCACCGACCGTCGGGCCGGACGAGGTGTACTGCCAGATGGTGTGGAAGCCCCAGCCGGCCGGGAGTTCACCGGCCGAGGAGCCGTAGCGGGGAATCCACAGGGGGTTGACGGCGCCGAAGGCGGCGGAGTTGCCGGTGCACTGTTTCCACCAGCTGGTGGAGGTGTAGAGGACGGCGTCCCGGCCGGTGCGCGCCTTGTAGGTGGCGAACCAGTCCTTCATCCAGTTGACCAGCCCGGCCGCGCTCAGCCCGTAACAGGTCGCGCCGTAGGGGTTGTACTCCATGTCGAGTGCGCCGGGCAGCGTCTTGCCGTCCTTGGACCAGCCGCCGCCGTGGTCGGCGAAGTACTTGGCCTGGGCGGCGCCGCTGGAGGTGTTGGGGGTGGCGAAGTGGTAGGCGCCGCGGATCATCCCGGTGTTGTAGGAGCCGTTGTACTGCTGGGCGAAGTAGGGGTTGGTGTAGCTGGTGGACTCCGTCGCCTTGACATAGGCGAAGCGGACGCCGCTGTTCCAGAGGGTCGACCAGGCGACGTTGCCGTTGTGGCTGCTGACGTCCACCCCTTCGACGGAGGCGAGCGGGGCGGCCGGCGGTGCGCCGCCGGCCGCCGTGCCCTCGTGCCGGGCGATCTGGGAACCGGCCCAGTCCTGTCCGGGGTGGCTGGGTTCCGGTGCGCGCTGCGCGGCCGCGGCGCCGGCGGTGCCGGGCAGGCCGAGGAGGAGGGAGACGAGGGTGAGCAGGATCCCGGCCACGGTCGCGAGGGAACGTGCGGGGCGGTGGGGGGAGCCGGATCTGAGCACGGACATACGTGCCTCCGAAGATCTCGGTGGATGACCTGAGGGGGGAGGTGCTGACGGCATGGCGCAGGCGTGCGGACACGGAGGTGCGAGGTGCATGACGCCGCGGCGGGACACCCGGGCCGCTTGGTATGGCCATGCCAGAAATGACGATACGCGCGTAGACCGAGGTGACAAAAGAGGGTCCGTGGGCTGCCGTTGGTCTAATCCTGCGAAATACTGGCCGAGCTGCGGCTTCGACCGCCGCCGGCAGAAACTTTCAGGTGAGGAAACGCGGGAATGGGCGCTGACGTGCACAACACCGGAGCCGACGGGACGACGGCGGATGGTGAGCCGACTGGTGTGGACCACGTATTTCTCGCCCTGGAACGGGAATTGGCGGTATTTCTCCGCCGTGCCCGGGCCTCTTCCGGCGAACTGGCACGAGAGGTGCATCCCGACCTGGAGCCCGCCGCATACGGCCTCCTCGTACGGCTGGCGGACGCCGGCGCCCAGCGCGCCACCGACCTCGCCGGCTACTTCGGGGTCGGCAAGGCCACGATGAGCCGCCAGCTGCACGCCTTGGAAAGGCTCGGCCTCGTCGCCCGCGAACCGGACCCGGCGGACGGCCGCGCGGTCCTGGTGCGCCTCACCGATGAGGGTCGCGAACGCTTCACCCGCGTCCGCACCGGCCGCCGCGCCCAGTACGCCCGCCGCCTGGCCTCCTGGGACCGCGGCGAGGTCGCCGAGCTCGCCCGTCTGCTGCACCGGCTGAACGCGGAGCAGGAGAGCGACGAGGCGTAGGGCGCGGGGTCCGCGCAGGGTCTTGGGCGACCCCGCGCGGATACCGGCACAGCGCCGCATTGCCGCCGGCCGCGGCCGTGGTGGCCGCCGGACGGGGCTCGCCGCGAGGCCGTTCCCCCGCGGCGGGAAAACATGCCCCGCCCGTCCGTGGTTGTCACGGCGCCACAAAAATCACCGCCGCATCGTCCCGTGCCTTGCCGCGCGGAAACGCCGCGCCCGCCGGGTCCGCCGCCTCCGCGGCCCGCACCCGGTCGATCAGCGCCTGCGGGCCCTGCCCGGCCACCAGAGCCGCACAGTCCGCCCAGGACCCCTCCCGGAAGACCTCCACCCAGCGGCTCGCACCGTCGCTGAGCGCGGTCAGGGAGCGGACCTCGGCGCGCGGGGTACTGCCGGTCACCGCGCGGGCGGCCACCGACGGGTCGGCGGCCGCCGTGAAGAAGCCGCCCTCCGCATTGCGCAGCGCCTCGACCGCCCGGCCGTACTCCCGGCCCGCCGCGGCCCGTTCCGCCGAGCCGCGGGGCAGCGCCCGTACGGCGGCCCGCAGCTCCCGGACCGCGGGCGGCAGTTCGTCCAGCCGGGTGTCGAGCACCGGCTCCACCGAGCCGTCCGCCCGCTCCAGGAGCAGCACCGAATCGGACAGGACGAGGTGCTCGACGGTGACCCCCGACCATCGTGCGGCGATCACGGTTGCCTGCGGAGTGCGGACGTGAGAAAGGTCACAGGATTCCCGGTGGCCGTCGGCTGTCCGGGAGATGGCCGCGGCGAGAGCCTCAGTCAGCGTCATATCCCGGTGTGAAACCGACAGTTCGAGCATTGCGCCACCGAGCCGCGCGGTGAACCACGGCACCCCGTGGACGCAGCCGTAGCCCTCCTCGGGTGGCGTCACGCCGTCCAGCAGGACCAGAGCTCCGCCCTGGCCGGAAGCCGGCAGGGCTACCGATGCGTAGTCCTCGTTTGGGTGTTGGGGGTCGCCCGGCTCGGTGGCGAGTGCGATGTGCATACCCGGAAGTCTGCCGGAGGTGGTGCTTCCGGCCCGGTCGGCGGGCGCCCGCGGCGGCGCCGGGGTCCGGGTGGGGCGGGGGCTTACCGACGGTAGGGGACGCCGGGCCGGCGGCGTGCGGGCGGGCATCCTTCCAGGACGGCGACGCATCTCCAAACCCGTTCGGGGGTTGCGCGGGGTTGCCGCCGAAAACTTCGGCGCACGGAAGTTGATGGTCAAACTCCGAGTGATGTTCACTCGTTCAGGTGGCCGGGCATGTGTTGCCGAGCCACTGCGCGGCGCCGGTGGAATGGTCGTTGCCCGAATCATGGGGTGAGGTCCGGACATTCGTCGCGACGCGCAGAGCCGGGCTGTTTCCCTTCGCGGAATGTGCGCTGCTGCGGTCTTCGCGCAGGTCTGCTCCGCGAGCGGAGAGCGAGCCGGGTCCGCGACGCCATTTGGCGTGAGCAGGCGAGACAGGAATGCGAGCAGCGGTGCGGAAGATGCGGCTTCGAGGCGGCGCAGGGAAGCCGGGTTCACCGGCCGGTTCGATCCCGGGACCGGGTACGGGCTCGGCTCCTGGTAAGGGCCCCGGCGCGAAGGGCGGTCCGGACGCGACGGGCCGTGACGAGAACCCCACGGGACGGCGTCCCGCGCGGGTGCGCAATCGGCTCGTCGGGGCGGTGGCCGTCGTGGCAGCCGCTGTCATCGGCGCCGGCGTCCCCGGTCTGACGGCGACCGCCGACGAGGCCAACACCGGCCAGCAACTGGTCGATCTGGCCGAACTGAACGCCCGCGCCATCGCGCTCGCGCACTCCCTCGCCGATGAACGCGACGGTATGACCGCGTACGCGGCCACCGGGCGGGGTGGCCGGACCGCCGCGGGGACGGGTGCCGCCCGGGCCGACGCGGCCGCGGCCTCCCGGGCCCAGCGCGCCCGTGTGGACCGGCAGATCGACGAACTGCGCTCCGAGGCCCAGGACGCCACGGGCGACACCGCCGTGTACCGGGCCGCCGCCAAGGCGCTGGCCGCCCTGCCGCAAACCCGTCAAAAGGCGCTGTCCGGGCCGACATCGGCCGAGCAGATCTACGGCGCCTATACCGAGGCACTCCAGGCACTCGGTGCGATCAGCGACGACATCGCCCGCGGACTGCCGGCCCGCGCGGACTCCGCCGACGCCGACACCCGCGCGCTGCCCGTCCTCGGCCGCGCCGCCGAACAGGCCGCGGGCGCCCGCGCGCTGCTGCTCGCCGGGCTCGACACGGGCGGCAGCCGGCCCCGGCTGACCGCCCTGGCCCAGGTCGCCCACCTCCGCGAACAGGGCGCGCTGGGCGACTTCCGGCAGACCGCGAGCCAGGCCGCCCGGGACCGCTACGACCGCACCGTCACCGGCGCGGACGTCAACACCGCCGAGCGCTATCTGACCCGGCTGACCGACCAGCCACGGCTGGACGCCACCGATCTGCGGCTCAACCACCGGCGGGTCCAGCAGACCCTCACCACCCGTATCGGCCTGATGCGGGGCGTCGAATCGGCCATGGCCACCGCGGACATCCAGCGGCTCGGCGCGCTGCGCGACGACGAGGTGACGGAGCTGGAGATCCGCATCGGTCTGGAAGCGCTGTGCCTGCTGCTGGCCGTCGGCGCCGGGGTATGGGCCGCCCGCTCCCTGACCCAGCCGCTCGCGGCGCTGCGGATCGGCGCCAAGCGGGTGGCCGAGGACCCCGCGCACGAGGAGCCCATCACCTACAAGGGCCGCAACGACGAATTCGCCGCCGCCGTACGGTCCGTCAACGCGCTGCACGCCCAGGTCGGCGAGCTGGCACGGCGCACCACCGAGCTGGAGGGCGAGCGCAAGCGGCTGATCGGCGGCCGGCAGCGGCTGGTCGCCGAGCGCGAGATGCTCCAGGAGCAGGGCGAGACGCTCAAGGAGGAGATCGCCGATCTCACCGAGCGGCTGGCGGCCCTGCACAGCGGGGTGCACGGCCGGTTCGTCAACCTCTCGCTGCGCACCCTCGGGCTCGTGGAGCGCCAGCTCGGCGTCATCGAGTCGCTGGAGGAGAGCGAGCAGGACCCGGAGCGGCTGGAAACCCTCTTCAAGCTGGACCACTTCGCCGCGCGGATGCGCCGTAACAGCGAGAACCTGCTCGTCCTCGCGGGCGCGGAACAGCACAGCACCAACCACCAGGGCCCGGTGCCGCTGCTGGACGTGCTGCGCGCCGCGATCAGTGAGATCGAGCGCTACGACCGGGTGCGTATCCAGTCGCTGCCGCCGCACTCGCAGGTCGCCGGGTTCGCCGCGGACGACCTCAGCCACCTGGTCGCCGAACTCCTGGAGAACGCCACCGGGTTCTCGCCGCCGAACGCCCATGTGGAGCTGTCCGGCTGGCTGCTGGAGAGCGGCGAGGTCATGCTCTCGGTCCAGGACGAGGGCATAGGGATGACCTCGGAGCGGATGGCCGAGCTCAACGAGCGGCTGGCGGACGTCGACGCCGCCTCGTCCTCGGAGACCATCGATGAGGCGCTGGGCCTCGGGCTGTACGTCGTGGTGCGGCTGGCCGCCCGGCACGGCGTCCGGGTCCAGCTGCGGGACGCCAAGCAGGGCGGCGTCACCGCCGTCATCGTGCTGCCCGGCTCGATCCTGCCCACCCGCCCCGCCCCGTCGGCCGCCTCGGCCACCGCGCCCCGGGATGTGGCGCACACCCCGAGCCTGCCCGGCTCGGTCGCCGAGGCGAACTCCAACGCGCTGCCGACCCGGGGCGCGCGGCCCGCCCCGGCCGCGGCGGCCCCGGCCGCGGCGGCCCCGGCCGCGCCCCCGGCCCAGGACGCCCCCCGCACCGACGGGCCCGGCGCCGCACCGGCCACCGGCCAGGAGGGCACCACGGACCCGGTGCCCGCCGCCGACCCGTTCGTCGCCGCCGCGGAGCGGGCGATCGACGCCGCCGGACTCGGCGACCCGGACGGACCGGCCCCGGCGCCCGCCGTGCAGCAGCCGTCCGGCCCCACCACCCACGCCGCGTCCGAAGCGAGCCCGTACGGCCCGCAGTCGCCCGGCCCGTACGGCGCCACCACCAGCGGCAGCGGCGAGCATGTGCGGCCCGGGGAGGAGCCGCGCCCGGCCGCGGACCCGGCGCCCAAGGGCACCGGCCGGCACGCCGCCCCGGCCCCCGGGACCACCACGTCCGACGCGCCCGCGGCCGACCCGTACGCCATCGGCCCGGACCAGCACACCCATGCCGGGACGGACGCGGCACCCACGGACGCGGCGGCACCCGCCGACGCGTCCCCGGCCGGTACACCGGCCGACCCACAGACCGCTGCCGCCCCGTCCGAGGGGAAGCAGCGGACGACCTCCATGGGGCTGCCCAAGCGCACGCCCAAGGTCGTGGCGCAGCAACAGGCGCCCGCCGCCCCGCGCAAGAGCGGAGCGGCCAACGCCGAGGCGCTGCGGCGCCGGCTCGGCGGATTCCAGGCGGGGGCGCGAGTCGGCCGGCGTGATGTCGAGGCCGAGATCGCGGAACGTACAGCGGAGCAGACCAGCCCACAGACGGACACCGACGGAGCGGGGGCCCCGGGAGAGAGCCACATTGTCGAGGAGGCACGCGATTGAAAGCGCAAGCGCCCACTGCTTACGGCCAAGGCCTGAGCAGCCAGGCACGGAACCTGCACTGGCTGCTGACCAACCTGGTGGACGAGGTGCCGGGCATCCGCTCGGTCGCGGTGGTCTCCTCCGACGGTCTGCTGCTGCTGTCGTCCGACCCGGACCGGGTGGACGAGGCGGCGGCAGGGCCGGGCGGCGGTGACGGTCCCCGGGGGTCCAGCGCGGACCTGGCCACCATCGTGTCCGGACTCGGCAGCCTCACCAACGGCGCCGCGAAGCTCATGGACGGCGGGCCGGTCAAGCAGACGATGATCACGATGGACGAGGGCAGCGTGTTCGTCATGGCGATCAGCGACGGTTCGCTGCTCGGCGTGCACGCCACCCCGGACTGCGACATGAACGTCATCGCCTACCACATGGCGCTGTTCGTCGGCCGGGCCGGCCACGTCCTCACCCCCGAACTCCGCAGCGAATTGCGCAAGTCGATGGAGAACGTCCAGTGAGCGAACGTAGTGAGCGACCCGTTATGGGGTGCCTGCTGAGCGGATGCGAGGCCGAGCGAAGCGAGGTTTCGGCATGAGTAGTCCCAAACTCCCCGTACGCGGGGACCGGAAGCCCGCGCGCGTGCGGCCGTACTCGCTCACCGGCGGCCGTACCCGCTTCGGCCATGTGCTGCTGGTCGAGACGTTCGTGGCGGCACTGGAGGCCCCCGAGGAGCGCCGCGAGCTCACCTCCGGCGGCTGGGGCGACCGGGTGATGCCGGAGATGCGGGCGATCGTCGAACTGTGCCGCCGGATGCGCTCGGTCGCGGAGATCTCCGCGCTCCTCAAGATGCCGCTGGGCGTGGTCCGGGTACTGCTCAGTGACCTCGCCGACCAGGGAAAGATTCGCGTCTACGGCACCGGGCACGGCTCCGGCCGGCCCGACCGCGCGCTGCTCGAAAGGGTGCTGAGTGGACTTCACAGGCTCTGACACGATATCGGCCGGGCCGACGGCGACCGCCGGTTCCGTGGGTCAGGCCGGCCCAGCGGCCGCGGCCGCCGACGCGGGGCTGCAGAGCTGGCAGACGGACCGCTCGCGGGCACCGATCGCCACCAAGATCGTGGTGGCGGGCGGCTTCGGCGTCGGCAAGACCACGTTCGTCGGATCGGTCTCGGAGATCACCCCGCTCCAGACCGAAGCGGTGATGACGCAGGCCAGCGCCGACACGGACGATCTGACCGCCACCCCGGAGAAGACCACGACCACGGTCGCGATGGACTTCGGGCGGATCACCCTCGACCAGGAACTGGTGCTGTACCTGTTCGGCACGCCCGGCCAGCAGCGCTTCTGGTTCATGTGGGACGACCTGGTGCGCGGCGCGATCGGCGCGATCGTGATGGCCGACACCCGGCGCCTGGAGGACTGTTTCCCGGCACTCGACTACTTCGAGAGCTGCGGACTGCCGTATGTCGTCGCGGTCAACCACTTCGAGGGGACCGAGGCGTACGCCGTCGAGCATGTCCGCGACGCGCTGACCGTGCCGCCGCAGGTACCCGTAGTGATCATGGACGCCCGGGAGCGGCCCACGGTGATCCAGTCACTGCTGGCGCTGGTCGGCCACGCCCTGGAGACCGCACCGGAGTGACCGATGGGTAAGGTCTCGCTCCTCCCCCCACTCTCCCCGAACCACCAGCAGTAATAGAGAAGAGCCCGCTATGCGGAAAATACTCATCGTCGGAGCCGGCCAGTCCGGTCTCCAGCTCGCCCTGGGCCTCCAGTCGCAGGGCTATGAGGTCACCCTCATGTCCAACCGCACCGCCGACGAGATCCGCGCCGGCCGGGTCATGTCGACGCAGTGCATGTTCGACACCGCGCTCCAGCACGAACGCGACCTCCAGATCAACTTCTGGGAGAGCCAGGCCCCGCGCATCGAGGGCCTCGGCGTCTCGGTCGCCGCGCCGGGCAGTCACGAGGCGCCGGAGGGCTCGCAGCGGGCCATCGACTGGGTGGGCAAGCTGGACGGCTACGCCCAGTCCGTCGACCAGCGGGTGAAGATGGCCGGCTGGATGGAGACCTTCGCGCAGCGCGGCGGCCAGCTCGTCATCCATGGCGCGGCCGTCTCCGACCTCGACTTCTTCGCCGGCCGCTACGACCTCACGCTGGTCTCGGCCGGCAAGGGCGAGCTGGTGTCCATGTTCGGCCGCAACCCCGAGCGTTCCCCGTACGACGCCCCGCAGCGCGCGCTGGCCGTCGCCTACGTCCACGGTCTGGGCCCGCGCCCCGAGCACCCCGACTTCGACGCGGTGCGCTGCAACCTGGTGCCCGGCGTCGGCGAGCTGTTCGTCATGCCGACGTACACCACCTCCGGCCGCGCCGACATCCTCTTTTGGGAGGGCATACCCGGCGGTCCGCTGGATGTCTTCCAGGGTGTCAAGGACCCCGATGAGCACCTCGCCGTCACGCTGGAACTGATGGAGAAGTTCCTGCCCTGGGAGTACGCCCGCGCCACCAAGGTCGAACTGACCGACGCCAACGCCACGCTGGCCGGCCGCTACGCCCCCACCGTGCGCAACGCCGTCGGCCGGCTGCCCTCCGGCGGGCTGGTGCTCGGCGTCGCGGATGTCGTGGTCGCCAACGACCCGATCACCGGCCAGGGCTCCAACTCGGCCTCCAAGTGTGCCGCCTCCTACCTCGCCTCCATCGTGGAGCGCGGGGACCAGCCCTTCGACGAGGACTGGATGCGGACCGCCTTCGAGCGGTACTGGACCACCGCCCAGCACGTCACCAAGTGGACGAACGCGATGCTGGCGCCGCCGCCGGAGCACATCCTGAACCTCATCGGCGCCGCCGGGCAGCTTCAGCCCGTCGCCGACCGGTTCGCCAACGGCTTCAACGATCCGTCCGACTTCGAGAACTTCTTCTACGACCCGGAGAAGACGAACGCGTATCTGGCGTCGTTGACGAAGTGACGGGCCCTCCCACGTTTTCGGGTGCGGCAGCCGTCTGTGTCCCTCCCCGCTTTCGGCGGGGAGGGACTTTCCGTTGTCGCGGCTTTCCGGATCAGTGGGGCTTGCGCCAGGGCCACTTGGGTCCCGTGGAGGGTTTGCCGGCGGGGTCGTACTCGTACTTCCAGCCACTGGGCAGGCCGAGGCGGCCCACCCGGGCCGGGACGCGCCGGTAGAAGTGGACGGTCGGGGGACGGCCGTCGTCGTGTGGTTCGGGCACCTCGTACGTCTTGGGCGGCTGGCCTGTCATGCCGACCAGTACGGGCAGGACCCGGCCGTCCAGCGGGCCGCCGACGAAGAGGGTGTTCTCGCTTCTCACGTCCTCAGTGTCACACCGGCCCGGCCCGGCGGCGGCTCACAGCAGATGCGCGGCGTCGCTCACGACGGGCAGGGTGCGGCGGGCCAGATCGCCGGCCGGGCCGTCGGAGGTCTCCAGCTTCAGCGCCGCCCGGGCCACCCGGGCGGTCTGCGGGTCCCCGGCCGCGGTCGCGGTGAGCAGCGCGATGAAGTGGTCGACCAGCCAGTTCCGCAGCTCGTCGAGGGTCGGCTGCTTGTCCTCGTCGAGCCAGATCAGTGAGGCGGCCTCGACCGCGGTGATCCACATCCGGACGGTCATCCGCAGCCGCAGGCCCGGCTCCGGTTCGCCCAGGTGCCGCAGGATCTGATCGGCCGCGGCCCGCCGTACCTCGTCGACGATCGCGGTCGTACGGGTGGTCTCCACGACGCTGCCGCCCTGGAGGAGCGCGCTGAACCCGGCGTCGTGCTCGTCGACGAACGCCAAGTAGCGGTCCAGCGCGCGCGAGAGCCGCTGGGTGAGCGGTCCGGTGTCCGGCTCGGCGAAGCAGCGCTCCAGGATGTCGGCCGCGCTGCGCAGCGCGGCCTCGTACAACTGCTGCTTGCCGCCGGGGAAGTAGCGGTAGACGAGCGGCCGGGAGACCCCGGCGGCCAGGGCGACATCGTCCAGGGAGACGTCCTCGGGAGCGCGCTGGGCGAACAGGTCCAGCGCCGCGGTGAGCAATTGGCTGCGGCGCTGCTCCACGCTCAGCCTGCGATAGGCGGGTCGGGGTACTGCTGGGGCGGTGCCGCTGCCGTTCATGAACAGCAGCGTAACCGGCCCGGATGTCGGCTCGTACAGGTGCTCGGGGTCTACGGGGTCCACGCCGCCCGCTTCAGGCCAGTAGGCCCGAGCTGCGCCACAACCGGCGGCCCATACCGCGCAGTACGCCGATCTCATCCAGGAAGTCGGTGAGCCGCCGGGCGCCGGACTGCATCACCTCGCGGCGGTGGCCACTGGCCTTGACCTGGGCGACGGCCTCCCGCTTGTCCAGCCCGACGTGGGCGTAGACGTCCGGATTGACGAAGGCGATGGAGAACACCCGGGCCGCCTCGCCGGAGCTGATCCGGGTCAACTCCCGCTCCCAGCGCGGCGCGGTGACCATCTGGCGGCGCAGCTCCTCACGGGCGTAGCGCACATGCCGGGCCTCCTCGACGACATGGATCCGGGTCACCCCGCGCACGATGCTCTGCACCCGCTCGTCCGGGAAGGTCAGCCGCTGCATCCAGTCCAGGATCTCCTCGCCGAGCAGGGTGCAGGCGAACGACCCCGGGGTGGTGGAGACCGTCTTGAGCACGCGGGCGAGGTTGTGGTTGAGCCGGGAGACCGGATACGCCGGTGCGCCGCCCTTCTGGATCATGCGCGCGAACATCTTGGAGTGCCGGCACTCATCGGCGATCTCGGTGAGTGCGTAGCGGACATGCGCGCTGGTCACCGGCTTGTCGTAGATGTGCCGGACGAGCAGCTGCATCAGGATGATCTCGAACCAGATGCCCAGCGAGGCGAGCGAGGCGGCCTCGTGCCGGGACAGGTCCTGCTGCTGTTCCAGGGACATCCTCCGCCACAGCGGGGTGTCGTAGAGCGAGACCAGCTCCGGCGGCCAGAACCACTTGCCGTCCTCCAGGGGCGCGTCCCAGTCGAGTTCGGTGTCGGGGTCGAAGGAGTGCTTGGCGGAGGAGTCGAGCAGTCGCTCGGCGACCTGTTCCCGGTCCTTGAGCAGACCGAGGGCGTCCCGCAGCACTTCGGTGTCCGTCTCGGTCATCGCGGTGGGCGCGCTCGTCATGGCTGTGGCTACCTCGCTCTGGGGTCGGGGCCTGTCCTACCCGTGGTCATCTCTTATGAGACTGCGCGTCAGCAAGCTCGTCAATCCCCCGTGCACGACTTATTGACCCGTCGGTAAGAAGCGTGTGAGCCTGCCAACGACCGCCTATGACAAGGCGTTTGGCGACCGTAGGAGGCGTCCGTGTCGACCCGAGATCTCTACGTGCAGGACCCAGGTGACCCCGTGTGGAAGGTGCCCGCCTCCGGTGCGGCCCGCTTCAGCTGGGACTACGACGACGGACGCGAACGGCTGCTCGCGCTCTACCAGAAGGGCAAGGACAAGCAGTGGGACGCCAATCTGCGGATCGACTGGGGCCTGGAGGTCGACCCCCAGGACCCGCTCGGCACCCCGGATGAGTCCATGTCCCTGTACGGCACCAAGTACTGGGACAAAATGACCGAGAAGGACCGCGGCGACCTGCGCCGGCACTACACCTCCTGGCAGTTCAGTCAGTTCCTGCACGGCGAACAGGGCGCGATGGTGTGCGCGGCGCGGATCGTCGAATCCGTTCCGGACCTCGACGCGAAGTTCTACTCCGCCACCCAGACCATGGACGAGGCACGGCACGCCGAGATATACAGCCGTTTCCTCCAGGAAAAGATCGGGATGCTCTACCCGGTCAACGACAACCTCCAGGCGCTGCTTTCCGACACCCTCAGGGATTCGCGCTGGGACATGCCGTACCTCGGTATGCAGGTGCTGATCGAGGGCCTGGCGCTGGCCGCCTTCGGCATGATCCGCGACACCACCACCAAGCCGCTGCCCAAGCAGATCCTCGCGTATGTCATGCAGGACGAGGCGCGTCATGTCGCCTTCGGGCGCATGGCGCTGCGCGACTACTACAAGCAGCTCACCGATGCCGAACTGCGCGAACGCGAGGAATTCGTCATCGAGGGCTGCTATTTGATGCGCGACCGGCTGCGCGGTCTGGAAGTCCTGGAGAACTTCGGCGTTCCGCACGACGAAGCCGCCGAATTCACCGAGAACTCCGAATTCCTGCACCTCTTCCGCAAGCTGCTCTTCAGCCGCATCGTGCCCTGTGTGAAGGACATCGGCCTGTGGGGCGAACGCCTCCAGCGCGCCTACGTCGATATGGGCGTCTTCGAGATGGGCGACTCCAGCCTCGACCTCCTCATGGCCCAGGACGAGGAACTCGCCGAGAAGCTGGACGCGGAGCGCTTCGCGGCCGAGGAGGAGGCCCGTACGGCCGAGGTCGCGGCGGCCATCGAGCAGGGCGCGGCGGGCTGACCGCCGGGCGGCCGGACCTCCGCCCGGCCGTCAGGGAGCCCCGCCGGGAAGCCCGGCGGGCAGGAAGCCGAGCACCTGGCGGCCGAGCGCGTCGGGGTCGGCGTACGGCAGGGAGTGGTGCGTGACCCCCGCCAGGGTCGCGATCCGTACGCCCGCCAGGGTCCGTTCGGCCCGGGCCGCGACCCGGCGCGGATCGTGCGTCCGGCTCCGCCCGGCCAGCAGCAACAGGGTCGGTACGGCCCGGGTGACGTCCGGCCGCGGCCCCGTGACCACCTTCGCGGTGCGGAACCCGACGGCGCCCAGGCCCATCAGCCGCACCAGTTCGGGCGCCGGCGGCGCACCCCCGGTCTCCCACTCCAGGAACCGCCGGGTGCTCCGTTCCCCGGGCCGTACGAACAGCGGCAGCGCCCGCAGCAGATACGACGGCCGGAAACCCGCGAAGCACTGCGTCGGATCGAGCAGCACCAGCCGGTTCACCCGCCCCGGCGCCGCGTGCCCGGCATAGCTCAGCGCGAGCCACCCGCCGTACGAGTGCCCGAGCAGCGCGGCCGAGGCCAGCCCCAGCCCGTGGAACACCCCGTCGAGCCAGTCGAGCAGATCCGCCGGCCGTCGCAGCGCCCGCCCGGTGTGCGCGCTGAGCCCCGGCCCGCCCATCTGGTCCACGGCGTACACCCGGTGCGTACGGGCGAGCGGGGCGGCGAGGGCGTACCAGACGGCCGAGGTGGTGCCACCGCCGTGCAGCAGCACCAGCGGCGGACCGTCGGCCGGGCCGCACACGGTGACCCGGGTACTGCCGAACTCCGACGACAGATCGAGCCGTTCCACCGGGACCGGCCACAGCGCCATGGCCTGTTCGTAGGCCGCGCGGAAGGCCGCGGTGGGGGTGGGCGCAGGGGTGTCTGCTGTCATGGTGCACCTCCGGGACGAGACGAAGAGACGCACGAGGCCGTCACTACTGCCTCGCTCAGCAAGTATCTCGCTGAGCGAGGTAATAATGCGGACGTCCGGAAAGAAAGGCGGCGGTGCATGGCGAAGCAGCAAGCGGCGGACGAAGCGGCGGGGATGGACCTGGTCCATCTGCTGCGGGAGGTGACCGTGCGACTCGACCTCGCCGGGGCACGGTTCGCCGGCCGCAACGGCCTGCACCCCACCGACCTCCGGGCCCTGATCAGCCTGCTGGACGCGGCACGGGCCGGCGAGGAGTCCACCCCCGGCCGGCTCGGCGACCGGCTGGGCCTGAACTCCGCCGGCACCACGGCGCTCATCGACCGCCTGGAACGGCTCGGCCTGCTCCGCCGGGTCCGCGACACCCGCGACCGGCGCCGCGTCCTGCTGGAGGTCGACGACCGTGCCCTGGCCCTGGGGCAGTCCTTCTTCGGCCCGCTGATCGAGCGCACCCTCGCCCTGCTCGCCACGTTCGAGGCCGACGAACAGGCGGCGATCCGGCGGTTCCTGAGCGGGCTGGGGGAGGCGGTGACGGAGGAGGGGGCGTAGGGGCGGCTGAAGGGGCGCGGGGACCTGCGCGACCGGCCACGACGTGGCCACAGACGCGGGACGGCGGACGGCGCCCCGACACGTCCCGTTCCGCGGGACGCGCCCCGGCACGTCCCGCGGAACGTCAGCGCTTGCCCGACCGCGCCAGCCAGCGCCCCTCGTGCCGGGACACCTCGATCGGACGGCCGAAACAGGCCGTCATCCGCTCACCGGTCAGCACCTCGTCCACCGGGCCGCGGGCCTGCACCCGGCCGTCGCGCAGCAGCAGGGCACGGCCGATGGCCGGGGACAGCTCCTCCAGGTGGTGGGTGACCGTCACGGTCGCCAACTCCGGGCGTCCCACGGCCAGTCGGTGCAGCGCATCGATCAGATCCTCGCGGGACGGCAGGTCGAGCGCGTTGAACGGCTCGTCGAGCAGCAGCAGCCGGGGCTCGGCCATCAGCGCGCGGGCGATCAGGATCCTGGCCCGCTGGCCGCCCGAGCACACCCCGAACGGGCGGTCCGCCAGCTCCTTGCAGTCCAGTTCGGTGAGCAACTCATGGGCGCGCTCCCGGGCGGCCGCGTCGTACTTGCGCCACAGCGGCTGGACGGTGCCGGTTGCGCCGGTCAGCACGACCGTGTGGCCGGTCGCGTCCTGCGGAACCTTCTGCGTGCCGGAGACCAGACCGATGACGGCGCGCAGTTCACGGACGTCCACCGAGCCGAGGCGGTGACCGAGCACCTCGACGGTGCCGACGGTCGGGAACATCAGCGCGCCGACGAGCCGCAGCAGGGTGGTCTTCCCGGCGCCGTTCGCACCGAGCAGTGCCCAGTGCTCACCGGACCGTACGGTCCAGTCGACGGCATCGAGGATGACCTGCCCGGTGGTGTGGCGGCGGACGCCGACGCCCTCCAGGGCGGCGATCACCCGGGCGGCTTCGGGGGCCGGCTGCGGTGCGGTCCGTCCGGACGGCGGCGCGGGATCGGCGGGCTCCCGGGGGTGCGAGGGCTGCGAAGGCTGCGTGGGGCTCATCGCCGCAGATTAGCTGTGTACGGCATCTTTCTGTGCGGGCGTCCGATGCGCGGACCCCGGTGCCCGCCGCGTCCGTACCCGTGGTGGCTACGGCGCGGACAGCCCCAACAGCGCCCGCACCCGGGCGTACTTCGCCGTCAGCCGCTCGCGCGTCGGCGCGTCCAGTACGGCCAGCCGGTCCGGATCGGCGTTGTGCGCCAGATCGGCCTCCTTGACCAGCAGCGCCCCCGGCGTGGCCAGGATGCGTGCGGTGTACTCCTCGACCGGTTCGCCCGCCCGCTTGGTGACGGCCAGGATCATCGCCTTGACCGCCTCGCTCAGCGCCGCACCGGCCAGCCACTCCTCGCTCAGCGCCCCGTCCTCGACCGCGTCGTGCAGCCAGGCCGCGGCGATCTGCTCGTCGCTGCCGCCCCGTTCGCGTACGCCCGCCGCGACCGCGGCCAGATGCCCGGCATACGGGCGGCCCGCCTTGTCCGTCTGCCCCGAGTGCACGCGCCGCGCCAGCGCCTCCACTTCGGCGAGGGACAGCAGCGGGGGCGGGGCGGGTTCCATGGGCGGGATCGCGTCAGCCATACGGCCATTGTGACGCGGACGGCCGGGTACGCAGCAAGGCGCCGGCGGCCAGGGCGTCTCAGCGCACCGCCGCCGCCATCACCGCTTGCGCGATCGGCGCCGCGCTGCCCCCGCCGCTGATGTCCGCACGGTCGGCGGCCGCGTCCTCGACCACCACGGCCACCGCCACGGCCGGCTCATAGCTGTCCTTCGCCCGCGCCCAGGAGATGAACCAGGCGTACGGCGTCCCCTCGTTGCGCACCCCGTGCTGCGCGGTACCGGTCTTGCCGCCGACCGTGACGCCCTTGATGGCGGCCCGTTTGCCGCTGCCGTGCGCGACGACGTCGATCATCATCTCCTGGATCTGCTGGGCGGTGACCGGGCCGATCACCTGGCGGGTGGGGCGGTGCGGACCGGCCGCGATCATGACCCCTCTGGCATCGGTCACCTTGTCGACGAGCGTCGGCGGCGCCAGCCGGCCCCCGTTGGCGACCGTCGCCGAGACCATCGCCATCTGGAGCGGTGTGGCGGCGGTGTCGTACTGCCCGATGGCGGACAGCGCGACCTGCGAGGCATCCATCCGGGTATCGAAGTTGCTCGGCGCGACCGGCGACGGGATGCGCAGCCGGGGGTCGTTGAAGCCGAACCGCCGGGCCATGCCGACCATGTCCCGCAGCCCGATCTCGGCGCCCAGCCGCGCGAAGACGGTGTTGCAGGAGGCCCGGAACGCGTCCTTCAGCGGGGCGTCCTCGCAGCCCTCCGCGGCATTGCCGAGCAGGGTGGCGGTGCCCGGCAGCGGGTAGGGATCGGGCGAGTTCGTCGGGGCGTCGATATCGGTGACCTTGCCGCTCTCCAGCGCGGCCGCCGCGGTGACGACCTTGAAGGTGGAGCCGGGCGGATAGGTCTCCTGAAGCGCCCGGTTGAGCATCGGCCGCGGCCCGGCAGCGTTCAGCCGGTGCCAGGCCGCGCCGACCGCGGCGTCGTTGCCGGACAGCTCACCCGGGTCGTACGAGGGCGTGCTCACCAGTGCCAGGACCTTCCCCGTACGCGGCTCGATCGCGGCCACCGCGCCCTTCTTGCCGCCCAGCCCGTCGAACGCGGCGCGCTGCATCCGGGGATCGATGGTGGTGTGCACGCTGCCGCCCGGCCGGTGGGTGCGGGTCAGCTGGTCCCACCAGGGAAAGGTGGCGAGCCGGTCGTCGAAGCCGGCCAGGATGCCGTCCTCGGCGCTCTCCAGCAGCGAGGTCCCGTAGATCTGCGAGGAGTAGCCGGTGACCGGCGCGTACAGCGGTCCGTCGGTGTAGGTGCGCTCGTAGCGCAGCCGCCCGCCGCTGTCCCGGGAGCCGGTGACGGGCCGTCCCGCGACGAGCACGGCCCCGCGCGGCTGCTCGTAACGGGCGATCACTCCCCGGCGGTTGGCCGTATTGGCGCCGTAGCTCTCCGTCTCGAAGACCTGCACCCGCGCCGCGTTGACCAGGAGCGCGACCAGGAGCAGGAAGGAGAACGCGGCGGTGTGCCGGATACAGCGGATCAACGGCCCGCCTCCGGTGACGCGGCGTCATCGGCGGAGGCCGGGGGCCGGTCCTTGGCCTGGGACCGCGTCGGCTTCAGAAACCCCACCACCCAGCTCCGCGCCCCGAACCCCGCGGCACTTCCCCCGTCCTGCGCCACCAGGCTCCTCGCCGGGCTCCCCGGAGAACTCCCCGCCGAGGCGCCCGCGCCGACCCCGCTACGGCTCCCCGCACCCGCCCCGATACGGCCGCCCGAACCGCTCCCCGCGGTACCACTCCCCGCCGGCCTCCCCATCCCGTCCCCCGAACCGCTCCCCGCGCCGCCCCCCTCCGGCCGTGGTGCCCGCGCCCGATCGCTGATCCGCAACAGCAGCGCGATGATGATCCAGTTCGTGACGACGGACGACCCGCCCTGTGCCAGAAACGGCATCGCCATCCCCGTCAGCGGAATCAGCCCCGTCACCCCGCCCGCGATGACGAAGACCTGAAGGGCGGGCAGCGCCGCCAGCCCCACGGCCAGCAGGCTGCCGAACGGATCCCGCAGCCCGAGCGCGGCCCGGTAGCCGCGGGCGACCAGCAGCGCGTACAGCAGGAACAGCGCGGTCAGCCCCGCCAGCCCGAGTTCCTCGCCGAAGGTCGCCAGGATGAAGTCGGACTTCATGGCGAAGCCGATCAGATACGAGTGGCCCTGGCCGAGGCCGGTGCCGAGCATCCCGCCGGCCGCGAACGCGAACAGCGACTGGGCGAGCTGACCGGGCCCCCGGCCCGCCGCGATACCGGCGAACGGATGCTGCCAGTCCTCGACCCGGCTGTGCACATGCGGCTCCAGCGTGCCGACGGCGGCCGCCCCCACGCCGGCCAGGATCAGCCCGACCGCGATCCATCCCGTCCGCCCGGTGGCCACGTACAACAGGACGACAAAGATCCCGAAGAACAGGAGCGAGGTGCCCAGATCCCGCTCCAGCACCAGCACCGCGACGCTGATCAGCCAGATCGCGACGATCGGTCCGAGCACCCGGCCGGTGGGCAGCCGCAGTCGCCCCATCCGGCGTCCCGTGTGGGCCAGCGCGCTGCGGTTGGCGGCCAGATAGGCCGCGAAGAAGACGGTGATCAGCACCTTGGCGAACTCGCCCGGCTGAATGGAAAATCCGGCGATACGGATCCAGATCTTCGCCCCGTTGATCGCGGGGAAGAGGATCGGCGCAGCCATGAGCACCAGCGCGAGCGCCGCACAGACATAGGAGTACCGCTGGAGCACACGGTGGTCGCGCAACAGCACCACCACCCCGATGAAGAGCCCGACGCCCACCGTCGACCACATCAGCTGGGTGGGCGCGGCACGGTCGGCCGGGGTGTCCAGATCGAGCCGGAAGATCAGCACCAGCCCGAGCCCGTTGAGCAGTACGGCGGTGGGCAACAGCAGCGGATCGGCATACGGGGCGCGGAAGCGGACGGCGAGATGCGCGAGCAGCGCGAGCCCGGCGAGCCCCGCCCCGTACCGGACCGCACCGCCCGGCAGCGCATGCCCTCGGGCCAGCCCCACGACGAGGTATCCGCAGACGCTGATCAGGACCGCGCCTGCGAGGAGGGCCAGTTCGATGCCCCGCCGCTTGGGCAGCAGCGGCAACGGGGGAGGGGTGTCCGCCGGGCGCGCGGCCGCCGCCCTCGCCATTGCCGTCATGCCTGGCAACGTAGCAAGCGGCGGCCGCTATTTCCGTTATGTCTGATGCGACGTTCGGGGTGTACGTAGCGGACGCACCACCTGGGCGCACCGCCTCAACGCCACGTCAACACCACCGCGGCTCCGCCCCCTCGTTCACGATGTGCCGCGTCGAGGACCAGACGTACGAGGCATCGCTGAGCTTGTACCAGACCGGGTTGTCCTCGACGAGCTGCCCGTTGAGCCGGCAGGAAATGCCGACGACGGACCCGTACTCCTTGAGGCCGATCGCACGGAACTCGGTACTCGGCCCGGTACGCAGCACCAGGCCCTCCTTGGCCACGACCCGCCCCTCGTACTCCGAGAGGTCGTCGCCCTCACTGTCATGGGCCGCCAGGGCGGGGCCGGCTGCGAGGGCCCCGGCGAGCGCACCGGACAGAAAGCAAAGAGCGAACGTGCCGAACTTGCCGGACTTCGACTTCGGAAACATGCGCTTCCTCCTGCGAAGGGAGAGTCTCAGGGGAATCCCTGTGGGGTGAATCGAGCGGAGTCGCCGGGCGTCACTCAACGGACGGGCCGGGGCGGACGCCCCGCCGGTGCGGTGCCTGTCGCACCCTTCCCCGGCTGCGAGTGCGGCATCTCCGCCACGCGCCGCCCTCTCGCACCGCGCCGTGCCGCCTGCCTCGCTCTCCTCTCACGCTAAGGAGGGCGCGGAGAGTCCGCAACTCATCACACTCCGTGATCGACGCGCGTGTGGGGCAGGCCGAGGTGGGCCGGGTTTCCACCACCACTCGGCAGCTCGACGACGTCACCCGAGCCGCCATCTCTCCGGACGTCGACCGGCCGAACTCCTGGAGGGGGAGCGGCTACACGGCATCCATGACGTGCAGCCGCTTACTGGAGGCGCCAGTTCATCGTCACTCACCCTCCCCTGGTCCACGCGGAGGAAATGGCGGCGGCCGGACGACTGGATAGCCGTGCCGGGCAACGCGTGGCGGCCGATGCGTGTCTAAAGGGGCGGGCGTATGTCCAAGGGGGGCTCAGGGCGGACCCAGGGAAGAGTCAGGGAAGGCTCAGGGGTGAACCAGGGGCCTCCCAGGGGCATCCCGGGTTGTTCCGTGAACGCCGCCAATGGCACTTTGTAAACTCGTCCAGACCGAATAGAAGAAGAAGGCCGAGGCCGAGCTCGTCACGCTGATGCGGACGACCGAAGACTCCGGTCGATGGCATGGACCTGTGCCATGACCACCGCAAGCGAGGGGCTATGGCGTACGTCACACCCGTAGACGCCGAGTGGGGGTTCCGTGCTGTCCCGGCCGTCTTGGGCCGCCGAGCGCGGGTGACCGTCCCCCTCGACGAAAGGCAGTATTAGCGTCATGACGACTCTCCGTTCCCGGATCATCGCCTGGGCCGGCCGCATGTATCTGGCGAGAACACAGAAGAAAGGCTTCGACCTGTCTCGAATGTCTTTCTTGCCCGAGTCCGTCCTGATGCCATTGCGGCGCGACGGCCTCAACCCGGTGGGCGATTTGGCGGCCGTCCGGGAGCGGGAGCCCGTCAGCAAGCTTCCCGTGCCGATAGCCGCCAACGTCTGGCTGGTCACCGGCTACGACGAGGTCAAGGCGGTGCTGGGAAAGGCCAATGCCTTCAGTTCCGACTTCACCAACCTCGTCGGCAAGGCCGGCGCCGGCGCCGAACAGAACCCCGGCGGACTCGGATTCGCCGACCCGCCCGTGCACACCCGTCTCCGCCGGCTCCTGACGCCCGAATTCACCATGCGGCGCCTCGGGCGGCTCACACCCCGTATCCATGAGATCGTCGAGGAACGCCTCGAAGCGATGGAAAAGGCGGGAAAGGACGGCGACCCGGTCGACATCGTCCACTCTTTCGCCCTCCCCATTCCCTCCCTCGTTATCTGCGAGCTCCTCGGCGTCCCTTATGAAGACCGCGCCGACTTCGAACGCCTCAGCGCCGCCCGTTTCGACCTTTTCAGCGGAGCGAACGCGTCCTTCGGCGCCATATCTGAATCCCTTTCCTATTTCCGGGACATCGTCAAGAAGCAGCGCGAAAACCCGGGTGACGGCCTGCTCGGCATGATCGTGAAGGAACACGGCGACACCGTCAGCGACGAAGAACTGGCAGGCCTCGCCGACGGCGTCCTCACCGGCGGCTTCGAGACCACTGCCAGCATGCTGGCCCTCGGCGCCCTGGTCCTCCTCCAGGACCCGAAGCACTTCGCTGCCCTCCATGACGGCGACGACGTCGTCGACAGCTATGTCGAGGAACTCCTCCGTTACTTGACCGTCGTACAGGTCGCCTTCCCGCGCTTCGCCCGCGAGGACCTGGAAATCGGCGGCGTCCAGATCGCCTCCGGAGATGTGGTGCTGTGCTCACTGAGCGGTGCGGACCGGGACGGCAAACTGGGCCCGGAAATGGAACAGTTCGACCCCACCCGCAACGTTCCCTCCCATCTCGCCTTCGGCTACGGAATTCACCGCTGCGTAGGCGCGGAACTGGCCCGCATGGAACTCCGCGCCGCCTACCCCGCCCTGGTACGCCGCTTCCCGAACATGCGCCTCGCCGCCAAACCCGAGGACCTCGAATTCCGCAAACTCTCCATCGTCTACGGAATCGAATCCCTCCCGGTCCACCTGAACACCTGACCCCACCCCTGCGCCCCTCATGACCGGGCACTTGGCCGAGGCGCCTGGTGCCCGGTTTCGTGGTGTCCGGACCGTGCCCAGTCGTCCTCCGTCCGCATGTGGCTCACCGTCAAATGACGCAAAATGCCCAGCGGTTCCGGCCGCCGCCTCAGGAACTCCCGGGACACATCCTCGAATACGACGGAGAAGTGGCCCGGTACGCGTGCTTACCGGGATCCACCGACTCTCGTCCCTCTCGCCCCCGCGCGCGCCGGACACGGTGCGTATCCGCGCCCGTCACAACAGGTATTCGCGCTGCGCGATCGAGGGCGCGCGGACATGAAAAGACCCCGCCCAGCATCTCTGCGCTGGCGGGGTCTTCAGGCACCTCATTCAAGGTGCCCCCGGCAGGATTCGAACCTGCGCACACGGCTCCGGAGGCCGTTGCTCTATCCCCTGAGCTACGGGGGCGTTGCCGCCTGTGTTCTCGTGGCGACGGGTAGAACACTACCAGCTCTGATGGGGTGTTCATGAACAGGTTTCGTCGGTGGCGGGTACGGGGGGTGTGGCCGGTCGGCCGGGGCCTTAGCGCATCTGCGGGCCGTGGTGCGTGACGCTCGGGGAAAGGTCCCTCGCATGGGGGCGGAAGTGGGGAAAACCGGGACGCAGTCGCAGGTGGGGTCCTAGTCTCATGGTGTGCCTGGCTTGTCCGGTCGGATCCTTGTTGTCGACGACAACAAGGTGATCCGCCAGTTGATCAGGGTCAATCTCGAGCTGGAGGGCTTCGAGGTCGTGACCGCGGCTGATGGTGCCGAATGTCTGGATGTCGTGCACCACGTGAGACCTGATGTCGTGACCCTTGATGTCGTGATGCCGCGGCTCAACGGTCTGCATGCCGCGGCGCGATTGCGCTCCGATCCGCGGACGTGGGACATCCCGATCGCCATCGTCAGTGCGTGCACCCGGGGTGAGGTGGACAACGGCGAATCGGTGGGCGTGGACGCCTTTCTTGCGAAGCCCTTCGAGCCGGCCGAGCTGGTGCGGATCGTGGGGATGCTGGTGCGGGAGGGGCGGCAGCGGCAACGGGAGCGTGGGCCCGAGGGTGGGGCCGAGGAAGAGGACGGGGAGAGCGACGGGGGCGGGGGAGACTCGGGGCGTGGTGCCTCGCCCGGTGGGGTCGCGGCGTCCGGTGGCGTCGGCATGGTGGACGCGGGCGGGGAGTAGCCGGAAGAGGTGACCGGGCGCCCTGGAGCGTCACGTGGAGTGTCCACAGGGCGAAACCGGGTCGCATGGGTACCCCGGGTCTCCCATACGCTTGTCCTGTGACCCCGGCTGAGCTCTCCCGTACCGTCCTGCGCTCCGTGCGTGGTGCGGTGGAGGAGCAGGAGCTCTCCGTGTCCGTGCCGGCGCGCATCGTGGTGCAGCCGTCGCCGCGGCCCGGATGTGGGGACTACGCCTCCAATGTCGCGCTCCAGCTCGCCCGGCAGGCGGGGCGGCCGGCTCGGGAGGTCGCCGAGATTCTGCGGAAGCGGCTGAGCGGAAGCGCCGGGATCGCCCGGGTCGAGATCGCCGGGCCGGGGTTCTTGAACTTCACGTTGGGGGACGGGGCGCAGGTCGAGCTGGTGCGGGACGTGCTGGCGCAGGGGGACGCGTACGGGGGAGCGGCTGCGGGTCAGGGCCCGGTGACGGCCGACCCGGCGACCGACCCGGCAGGTGACGCCCGTGCCGCCGTCGTCGCCGAGGTGCTGGCGCGGATCGATGCGGCGGCGGGGCCCGCCGGCCGTCGGGCCGATGGACAGCCCGTCCTCGCGTCCACTCCGTACGACCTGGCCACCCTCGTCGCCCGCCTCGGCGCCGATGAAGCGCGCTGGGTGTTGTTGCGGCCGGCCGCGCAGGATCCGGTGCGGGTGCCCGAGCGGCCCGTGCAGCGGGAGAGCAATCCGCGGTTCCGGGTGCAGTACGCGCATGCGCGGGCGCGGGCGCTCGGGCGTTACGCGCGGGAGCTGGGATTCGGGAGCGAGCCGGGGGACGTGGGTGCTCCGGTTCGGGGGCATGCCGCGGACGACGGCTCGTCGGACGGGGCCGGGTCCGCCGCGCAGGCCCTGAAGAGCTTTCACACCCTCCTCGCCACCTACCCCGCCGTCGTCGAGAGCGCCGCGCGGCTGCGGGCGCCGGACCGGGTGGTGCGGCATCTGGAGGCGACGGCGGACGCGTTCTTCCGGTGGCATGACATCTATCCGCCGCTGCCCGTCGGGGAGCAGAAACCCTTGGCCGTGCATCGCGCCCGGCTGGCCCTTGCCGAGGCCGGCCGGACGGTGCTCGCCAACGGCCTGCGTCTGCTCGGCATCTCCGCTCCCGAACACCTCTGAACGATTTTGAGGGGATCTCCACTGTCATGAGCCGTTCCGCGCACCCCGCAGGACCCCGGCACGCCGATGTGCTGCCCGAGGGGCACTACGCCGGCCCGCCCGCCGATCTGAACACCCTCGACCCGCGGGTCTGGTCCCGTACGGTCCAGCGCGACGCCGACGGTGTGGTCACCGTCGGCGGGCTGGATGTCGCCGCGCTCGCCGCGGAATTCGGCACCCCGGCGTATTTCCTGGACGAGGACGACTTCCGGGCGCGCTGCCGGGCCTGGAAGGACGCCTTCGGGCCGGGAGCCGATGTGTTCTACGCCGGGAAGGCATTCCTGTCCCGGGCCATCGTGCGGTGGCTGCACGAAGAGGGCCTGAATCTCGACGTCTGTTCCGGGGGCGAGCTGGCCACGGCGCTGGCGGCCGGAATGCCTCCCGAGCAGATCGCGCTGCACGGGAACAACAAGAGCACCGAGGAGATCACCCGGGCCGTCGAAGTGGGCGTCGGGCGGATCGTGCTCGACTCGTTCCAGGAAATGGTGCGGGTCGCTCATGTCGCGGAGCGGCTGGGCAAGCGGCAGCGGGTGCAGATCCGGGTCACGGTCGGTGTCGAGGCGCATACGCATGAATTCATCGCGACCGCGCACGAGGACCAGAAGTTCGGCATCGCGCTGGCGGGCGGACAGGCGGCGGAGGCCGTGCGCCGGGCGCTCAAGCTGGACGGCCTGGAGCTCGTCGGAATTCACAGCCATATCGGGTCGCAGATCTTCGATATGGCGGGATTCGAGGTCTCGGCCCGCCGGGTGGTGCAGCTGCTGACCGAGGTACGGGACGAGCACGGCATCGAGCTGCCCGAGATCGACCTGGGCGGCGGCCTCGGTATCGCGTACACCTCCGACGACGATCCGTGCGAGCCGCACGAGATCGCCACCGCGCTGAGCGACATCGTGCGCCGGGAGTGCGAGTCGGCGGGGCTGCGGATGCCGCGGCTGTCGGTCGAGCCGGGGCGCGCGATCGTGGGCCCGACGGCCTTCACGCTGTACGAGGTCGGCACGGTCAAGGAGCTGGAGGGGCTGCGGACGTATGTGTCCGTGGACGGCGGGATGTCGGACAACATCCGCACGGCGCTCTACGACGCGGAGTACAGCGTCGCGCTGGTGTCGCGCACCTCCGACGCCGAGCCGATGCTCTCGCGCGTGGTCGGCAAGCACTGTGAGAGTGGCGACATCGTCGTACGCGATGCCTTCCTGCCGGCGGATGTGGCGCCGGGGGATCTGCTCGCGGTGCCGGCGACCGGTGCGTACTGCCGTGCCATGGCGAGCAACTACAACCACTCGCTGCGGCCGCCGGTCGTAGCGGTGAAGGACGGTGCGGCCAGGGTGATCGTCCGGCGGGAGACGGAGGAAGATCTCCTGCGGTTGGATGTCGGGTAGGGCCGGATCGCCGGATCCCGACCCCGGGTGAAATAAATGTCTCGGCATCTGGACGACGGGCGGAAACTGCCGTCCGGTGCGTGAGACTTGTGCATGAGCAAGCTGGAATTCGCTGATCGATGAGAAGCAGAGGTCGAATGATGCGTACGCGTCCGCTGAAAGTGGCGCTCCTGGGCTGTGGTGTTGTCGGCTCAGAGGTGACGCGCATCATGACGACGCACGCCGACGACCTCGCCGCCCGTATCGGTGCGCCCGTGGAGCTCGCCGGGATCGCCGTCCGCCGCCCCGACAAGGTGCGCGAGGGCGTCCCGGCCGAGCTGGTCACCACCGATGCGACCGCGCTCGTCAAACGCGGTGACATTGATGTCGTGATCGAGGTCATCGGCGGGATCGAGCCGGCCCGTACGCTGATCACCACCGCTTTCGAGCACGGTGCGAGCGTGGTCTCCGCCAACAAGGCACTGGTCGCGGCCGACGGTGCGGCGCTGCACGCGGCGGCCGAGACCAATGGCGCCGACCTGTATTACGAGGCCGCCGTCGCCGGCGCGATCCCGCTGGTGCGGCCGCTGCGCGAGTCGCTGGCCGGCGACAAGGTCAACCGGGTGCTCGGCATCGTCAACGGCACCACCAACTTCATCCTCGACAAGATGGACTCCACCGGAGCCGGCTACAGCGAGGCCCTGGACGAGGCCACCGCGCTCGGCTACGCGGAGGCCGACCCGACCGCCGATGTCGAGGGCTTCGACGCCGCCGCCAAGGCCGCGATCCTGGCCGGTATCGCCTTCCACACCCGCGTGACCATCGACGATGTGCACCGCGAGGGCCTCACGGAGGTCACCGCGGCCGATATCGCCTCCGCCAAGCGGATGGGCTGCACGGTCAAGCTGCTGGCCATCTGCGAGCGGGCCGCGGACGGCGCGTCGGTGACCGCGCGGGTGCACCCCGCGATGATCCCGCTGACGCATCCGCTCGCCTCCGTCCGTGAGGCGTACAACGCGGTCTTCGTCGAGGCCGAGGCGGCCGGGCAGCTGATGTTCTACGGGCCGGGGGCGGGCGGTGCGCCGACCGCCTCCGCGGTCCTCGGTGACCTCGTCGCGGTCTGCCGCAACAAGCTCGCCGGGGCCACCGGGCCGGGCGAGTCCGCCTACACCCGGCTGCCCGTCAGCCCCATGGGCGCGGTCACCACGCGCTACCACATCAGCCTCGATGTGGCCGACAAGCCCGGCGTGCTCGCGCAGGTCGCGAACATCTTCGCCGAACACGGCGTATCGATCGATACGGTCCGTCAGCAGGGCAAGGACGGCGAGGCATCCCTCGTCATCGTCACCCACCGAGCGGCGGACGCGGCCCTGTCGTCGACCGTCGGGGCACTGCGCGAGCTGGACACCGTGCGCGGTGTCGCCAGCATCATGCGGGTCGAAGGGGAGTAAAGGAACCCATGTCTGCCAATTCCACCGCGAGCCGTCAGTGGCGCGGAATCATCGAGGAATACCGTGACCGGCTGCCGGTCAGCGACACGACCGAGGTCGTCACCCTCCGGGAGGGCGGCACCCCCCTCGTCCCGGCGCAGCTGCTCTCCGAGCGCACCGGCTGCGAGGTGCACCTCAAGGTCGAGGGTGCCAACCCCACCGGTTCCTTCAAGGACCGCGGCATGACGATGGCCATCACGCGTGCCAAGGAGGAGGGCGCCAAGGCGGTCATCTGCGCCTCCACCGGCAACACCTCCGCCTCGGCCGCGGCCTACGCGGTCCGCGCCGGCATGGTCTGCGCCGTCCTCGTCCCGCAGGGCAAGATCGCGCTCGGCAAGATGGGCCAGGCGCTGGTCCACGGCGCGAAGATCCTCCAGGTCGACGGAAATTTCGACGACTGTCTGACGCTGGCCCGGAGCCTGTCCGACAACTACCCCGTCGCACTTGTGAACTCCGTGAACCCGGTGCGTATCGAGGGCCAGAAGACCGCGGCCTTCGAAATCGTCGACATGCTCGGCGACGCCCCCGACATCCATGTGCTGCCCGTCGGCAATGCCGGCAACATCACGGCGTACTGGAGGGGCTACAAGGAGTACGCGGCCGACGGCATCGCCTCGCACACCCCGCGGATGTGGGGCTTCCAGGCCTCCGGCAGCGCGCCGATCGTGCGCGGTGAGGTCGTCAAGGACCCGACCACCATCGCCACTGCGATCCGCATCGGCAACCCGGCCTCGTGGTCGTACGCCCAGCAGGCGCGGGACGAGTCCGGCGGCTTCATCGATGACGTGACCGACCGTCAAATCCTGGCCGCCTACCGCCTGTTGGCGGCGCGGGAGGGTGTCTTCGTGGAGCCCGCCTCGGCCGCCTCGGTGGCTGGTCTGCTCAAGGCCGCCGAAGAGGGCAAGGTCGACCCGGGCCAGCGCATCGTCTGCACGGTCACCGGCAACGGCCTCAAGGACCCGGACTGGGCGGTGGCCGGAGCGCCGCAGCCGGTCACGGTCCCGATCGACGCGGACGCCGCGGCCGAGCGCCTGGGCCTCGTCTAGGACCCGGCGGCCGTACGGGCGGATACGCGCGTACGGCACACGGTGACGGGGCGGCCCGCGCCCCGTCACCCCCCGCGCAGCAAATTGCGCAAAGGCTGCAAAGATCACCGAAGGCAGCGTCGGGGCACAGGAAGGCGCGCGACACGCATCGTGCGCCTCCTGTGCGCCCTGTGTCGCGACAGAACCTTCCTTCGATAGGCTGGCAGCCAACTCCCCTCCCCACGGCATAACGCAGTGGTGTTCAGGGCAGGTCAGAACAGACCCCAGGAAGCCGGCCGGGCACTTCGGTGCCGCGGCGCTCCGGGGCAGTACCGCAGCATCAATCAAGGAGAGTCATCGAGCGATGGCCGGTCCCGCGTTCCGCGCCGCCGCCGTCCGGGTGCGCACCCCCGCTACCAGCGCCAATCTCGGTCCCGGCTTCGATGCCCTGGGTCTTTCCCTGGGCCTGTACGACGATGTCGTGGTGCGCGTCGCCGACTCCGGACTGCATATCGACATCGCAGGTGAGGGCGCCGACACCCTCCCGCGCGACGAGAGCCATCTGCTCGTACGGTCGATGCGCGCCGCCTTCGAGCGGCTCGGCGGGCAGCCCCGCGGCCTGGAAATCGTCTGCGCCAACCGCATCCCGCACGGCCGCGGCCTGGGATCCTCCTCGGCCGCCATCTGCGCGGGCATCGTCGCCGCCCGCGCCGTGACGATAGGCGGTGAACAGAAGCTCGACGACGCCGCGCTGCTGGAGCTGGCCACCGAGATCGAGGGGCACCCCGACAATGTGGCCGCCTGTCTGCTGGGCGGATTCACGCTCGCCTGGATGGACACCGGAACCGCGCATGCGATCCGGATGGATCCCGTTGATTCCATCGTTCCGGTGGTCTTCGTGCCCGGGAAGCCGGTGCTGACCGAGACCGCCCGTGGACTGCTGCCGCGCACCGTCCCGCATGTGGACGCCGTGGCCAACGCCGGCCGCGCCGCACTGCTCGTCGAGGCCCTGACCAGGCGCCCCGAGCTGCTGCTCGCCGCGACCGAGGACCGACTCCACCAGGAGTACCGCGCCCCCGCGATGCCGGAGAGCGTGGCCCTGGTGAACCGACTGCGTGCGGACGGCGTCCCCGCAGTCGTGTCCGGTGCGGGCCCCACGGTGCTCGCACTGGTCGAGGACGCGGCGGCCGACAAGGTCGCGGCACTGGCGGGAGAGGGGTGGGCGGCCAACCGGCTGACCCTCGATGCGGCGGGCACCTGCGTACTGCCGCTCGCCGGGTGATCACGCGGGTGATCGACGATTGCCGGTCTTGGAGAGGGGGAATGTTTGTTGGACCCGGTAGTGTTAACCTCAAGTCAGTACTCGACGCCTGAGTGGCGCGGTGCTTCGTGTCCCCCATAGGGACCACTTTCTTCCGGGAGCCTCCCAAACTGCTCGGAGCAATGGCCTGAGCAGGTGTGAGCACGCTCCGGAATCGGCGTGACGACATGGGCCACTCTGCATCTCTTCACGCCGGCGCCATGAACTGATCTCTCCGCCATTTCCGGCGGGACCACCGCCCCGGCACCGGTCCACCAGACCAAGGACCCAGCCGGACAGCACAACCGGTCGCCGAGCCAGACAGGCCGACGCCCGCTCCAGGGAAGGACCCTTCGTGAGCGACACCACCGATCTGATGGGCGCGCGCACCGATGGCAGTGCCACCGCGCCCGCCACGGACGCTCCCGCCGCGCCTGCTACCACGCGGCGCCGCCGTTCCGGCACCGGCCTTGACGGCATGGTCCTGGCGGAGCTTCAGCAGGTCGCCTCAGGCCTCGGTATCAAGGGCACCGCGCGGATGCGCAAGAGCCAGCTGATCGAGGTCATCAAGGAAAAGCAGGCCGGAGGCTCAGGCTCCGCCGCCAAGGCCGACGCGCCTGCCGACACCGAGACCAAGCCCAAGCGCCGGACGACCTCCAAGGCCCGCACCGGCGACGACGGTGCGGAGCAGGCCGCCGGCAAGGCCGCCAAGTCCGCCAAGGGCGACAAGGCCACGGACCAGGCCCAGCAGCAGATCGACATCCCCGGTCAGCCGGTCAGCGACGAGCAGCCGGCCGGCGAGCGCCGCCGGCGTCGCGCCACCTCCGCCGCGGGCAGCCCCGAGGCCGCCTCGGGCGACCTCAAGACCGACACCAAGGTCGAGGCGAAGACCGAGGTCAAGGCGGACGCCAAGACCGACACCGCGGTGTCCCCGCAGGAGACCGGCGAGGGCCGGCCCGGCAAGGGCGGCGAGCGCCAGGACCGTGGCGACCGTCAGGACCGCGGCCAGAAGGGTGACCGTGGCGACCGCGGTGACCGTGGCCAGCGCCAGCGTGACCGCCGCAAGGGCGACGCCGGTGACGGCGGCGGCCAGGGCGGTCAGGGCGGCCAGCGCCAGCGGGACCGCGGCGACCGCCGTACCGATGACGACGACGACTTCGAGGGCGGCCGCCGGGGCCGTCGCGGCCGCTACCGCGACCGCCGGGGCCGTCGCGGCGGCCGTGAGGACTTCGGCAACGAGCCGCAGGTGTCCGAGGACGACGTCCTGATCCCGGTCGCGGGCATCCTCGACATCCTCGACAACTACGCGTTCATCCGGACCTCCGGCTATCTGCCCGGCCCGAACGACGTCTACGTCTCGCTCGCCCAGGTCCGTAAGAACGGTCTGCGCAAGGGTGACCACGTCACCGGCGCGGTCCGCCAGCCCAAGGACGGCGAGCGGCGCGAGAAGTTCAACGCGCTGGTCCGCCTCGACACGGTCAACAGCGTGGCGCCCGAACAGGGCCGCGGACGGCCGGAGTTCGGCAAGCTGACGCCCCTTTACCCGCAGGACCGACTGCGCCTGGAGGGTGAGTCGGGCGGTCTGACGACCCGGATCATCGACCTGGTCACGCCGATCGGCAAGGGCCAGCGAGGGCTGATCGTGGCCCCGCCGAAGACCGGCAAGACCATGATCATGCAGGCGATCGCCAACTCGATCACCCGCAACAACCCCGAGTGCCACCTGATGGTCGTCCTCGTCGACGAGCGTCCGGAAGAGGTCACCGACATGCAGCGGTCGGTGAAGGGCGAGGTCATCTCCTCGACCTTCGACCGCCCGGCCGAGGACCACACCACCGTCGCCGAGCTGGCCATCGAGCGCGCCAAGCGCCTCGTCGAGCTGGGTCACGACGTGGTCGTCCTGCTGGACTCGATCACCCGTCTGGGCCGTGCGTACAACCTCGCCGCCCCGGCCTCGGGCCGCATCCTGTCCGGTGGTGTCGACTCGACCGCGCTCTACCCGCCGAAGCGCTTCTTCGGTGCGGCGCGCAACATCGAGGACGGCGGCTCGCTGACCATCCTGGCCACCGCGCTGGTCGAGACCGGCTCGCGGATGGACGAGGTGATCTTCGAGGAGTTCAAGGGCACCGGCAACCTGGAGCTCAAGCTCGACCGCAAGCTCTCGGACAAGCGCATCTTCCCGGCGGTGGACGTGGACGCGTCCAGCACCCGTAAGGAAGAGATCCTCATGGGCAGCGACGAGCTCGCCATCGTGTGGAAGCTGCGCCGGGTGCTGCACGCCCTGGACCAGCAGCAGGCCATCGAGCTGCTGCTGGACAAGATGAAGCAGACGAAGTCCAACGCGGAGTTCCTGCTCCAGATCCAGAAGACGACGCCGACCGCGGGCAACGGCAACGACTGACGCCCGCCGGGCGCGTCCTGGCGCCGTACACCGAGCCCCCCTCGCCCTCACGGGTGAGGGGGGCTTCGTGCTGGGCGGCCCGTACGGCACGGGCCGCGGACGGTGATCTGTGACCTGAGCCGCACCCCGAAGACCCCCGCGCGGGCGCGCTTGAGACCTTCCGCACAGATCCGTGGTAATCCGCACGGTTTCAGCCATGGCGGAAAAAGGGGCGAAAGCCCAGGTGGGGAAGGAGAAGGTCCCGGAGCCGTCCGCCCGGCCGCCGCGGATTTCTAAGAAATCGCTCATGACCCGCTGTGCAACCCTTCCCGTCGACCTCCCGTCTGACAAGGAGCAAAAGGCCGTGGCAGCACTCCGCACGGCGGCGGCGAGGGGCAGCCGAGCGAACGAGGACTGAGGAGCAGATGGCGGACAGCAGCGGGAGCGCGAAGACGGCCGAAACCCGTGGCCGCTCCATACGTCCCAAGGGGCGTCGGCGCAAGGGGCCGACCCGACGCCGCCGAGTAGCGACCATCACTGTATGCGCGCTGGTCAGTGTGGTGCTGCTCGGTGGTGCCGGACTCGGCTACGTCTACTTCAAGCTCAACGGCAATCTGAAGGGCGTCGACATCAACGCCGCCCTCGGGCACGACCGGCCGAAGAATGTCGACGACGGGTCGATGGACATCCTGGTGATGGGCTCCGACTCCCGCGCCGGCAAGAACAATGAGTACGGCAGGGACGAGGGCGCCGCGCGTTCCGACACGGCGATGATCGTGCATGTCTACAAGGGTCGTAAGAAGGCCAGTGTGGTCAGCGTCCCCCGGGACACCATGATCAAGCGCCCCGACTGCTCCAAGGACGGCAAGGACGTCCCCGGAGCGAACCGGGCGATGTTCAACACCGCGTTCGAGGTCGGCGGCCCGGCCTGCGCCGTGAAGACCGTCGAATCGATCAGCGGCATCCGGATGGACCACTTCGTCGAGGTCGACTTCACCGGCTTCAAGAAGCTCATCGACGCGCTGGGCGGGGTGGAGATCACCACCAGCAAGGCGATCGACGACAACAGCAGCCATCTGCATCTGAAGCCCGGCACCCACACGCTGGACGGTGAGCACGCCCTCGGCCTCGTACGGACCCGGCACGGCGTCCCCGGCGGCGACGGCAGTGACCTCGGCCGCATCCAGCTCCAGCAGACCTTCATCAAGGCCCTGCTGAAGCAGGTCAAGAACGTCGGGCTGCTCACCAACCCCACCAAGCTCTACGACATCGCCGACACGGCCACCAAGGCCATCACCACCGACACCGACCTCAATTCGGTCAGTGAACTGACCGGCCTGGCCAAGAGCCTGGGCAACATCGGTGCGGAGAACATCGACATGGTGACGATGCCGGTGACCTACGACCCGCAGGACCCCGACCGGGTGCTGCCGCTGACCAAGCAGAGTCGCCAGGTCTGGGACGCGCTACGGCAGGACCAGGAGATCCCCAAGTCCGCGATCAAGGGCTCGGCCGGTGACAAGGGCGGCACGGACAACTACGTGAAGTAGCCGAGGTCCTGTGGTTCCGGGGTCCGGCGGCCCCGGAACCGGTCGGGGAATAGTTACGGCTCCACCCCGGTTTTGGGAGATACGGCTAGTCCTGGCAGACTGGACCGTCGGCCCCGGTTCACGTGACGCAACCCGCGACACGACCCGGTGCACTCCCGAACCTAGGAGAATCCCTTGAAGCGCGACATCCACCCGGAGTACGTCGAGACCCAGGTCAGCTGCACCTGTGGCGCGTCCTTCACCACCCGTAGCACGGTCGCCAGCGGCACGGTCCGCGCCGACATCTGCTCCGAGTGCCACCCGTTCTACACCGGCAAGCAGAAGATCATGGACACGGGCGGCCGCGTGGCCCGCTTCGAGGCCCGCTTCGGCAAGGCCGCCGCTGCCAAGAAGTAGCGACCCTCAAGGCGCCGGTTTCCGGTCGCCCCTGCTCAGGGGTGACCGGACCGGCGCTTTGTCGTCCTGGCCCTTGGCTCCCGTACGGGGGTCCCGGGGCCCGCGGCGCAGCACCCCCGACGGGCCGGCGCCCCGGTACTCCGGTCATCACAGCAGCCAGTAGAGGAACTCCACGATGTTCGAGGCGGTCGAAGAACTGATCGGCGAGCACGCCGATCTCGAGAAGCGGCTGGCCGACCCCGCGGTCCACGCCGACCAGCGTGAGGCCATGCGGCTCAACAAGCGCTACGCCGAGCTGACCCCGATCACCGCGACGTACCGCGACTGGAAGCAGACCGGCGAGGACATGGAGACCGCGCGCGAACTCGCCGCGGACGACCCGGACTTCGCCGACGAGGTCAAGGAGCTCGACGCCCGGCGCGAGGAGCTGACCGAGAAGCTGCGGCTGCTGCTCGTCCCGCGCGACCCCAGCGACGACAAGGACGTCATCCTCGAGGTCAAGGCCGGTGAGGGCGGTGAGGAGTCCGCGCTGTTCGCCGGCGACCTGCTGCGGATGTATCTGCGCTACGCCGAGCGGGCCGGCTGGAAGACCGAGATCCTGGAGGCCAACGAGTCCGACCTCGGCGGCTACAAGGACGTCCAGGTCGCCGTGAAGACCAAGGGCGGGGGCGGCGCCACCGAGCCCGGACAGGGCGTCTGGGCCCGGCTGAAGTACGAGGGCGGGGTGCACCGTGTCCAGCGGGTGCCCGCCACCGAGTCGCAGGGCCGCATCCACACCTCCGCGGCCGGTGTGCTGGTCACGCCGGAGGCCGAGGAGGTCGAGGTCGAGATCGGCCCCAACGACCTGCGGATCGACGTCTACCGCTCCTCCGGCCCCGGCGGCCAGTCGGTCAACACCACCGACTCCGCGGTGCGCATCACCCACCTGCCCACCGGCATCGTGGTCTCCTGCCAGAACGAGAAGAGCCAGCTCCAGAACAAGGAGCAGGCGCTGCGCATCCTGCGCTCGCGGCTGCTGGCCGCCGCCCAGGAAGAGGCCGAGCGGGAGGCGTCGGACGCCCGGCGCAGCCAGGTCCGCACGGTCGACCGCTCCGAGCGCATCCGGACGTACAACTTCCCGGAAAACCGCATCTCGGACCACCGGGTCGGCTTCAAGGCGTACAACTTGGACCAGGTGCTCGACGGCGAGCTCGACCCGGTCATCCAGGCGTGTGTCGACGCCGACTCGGCCGCCAAGCTCGCCGCCGCCCAGTAAGCCCGCACGACCCGGAACGCCCCGGCCGGTCGACGGCGAACCCGCACCATGAAGACGCAGCGCACTAGGAGGAAGGCCCCGTGAACCTTCTGCTCGCCGAGGTGGCCCAGGCCACCCAGCGGCTGGCCGACGCCGGTGTGCCCTCGCCGCGCTTCGACGCCGAGGAACTCGCCGCGTTCGTGCACGGCGTCAAACGGGGGGAGCTGCACCACGTCAAGGACGCGGACTTCGACGCCCGCTACTGGGAGGCCGTCGCCCGCCGCGAGGCCCGTGAGCCGCTCCAGCACATCACCGGACGGGCGTTCTTCCGTTACCTCGAACTCGCCGTCGGGCCGGGGGTGTTCGTCCCCCGCCCGGAGACCGAATCGGTGGTCGGCTGGGCGATAGACGCCGTCCGGGCCATGGACGTGGTCGAACCGCTGATCGTCGACCTGTGCACCGGCTCGGGGGCGATCGCCCTCGCCCTGGCCCAGGAGGTGCCCCGCTCGCGGGTGCACGCCGTCGAGCTGTCCGAAGAAGCCCTTGACTATGCCCGTAAGAACGTCGAGGGGTCCCGCGTCGTTCTCCATCACGGCGACGCGCTGACCGCGCTTCCCGAACTGGACGGGCAGGTCGACCTGGTCGTCTCCAACCCGCCGTACATCCCGCTGACCGAGTGGGAGTACGTCGCACCCGAGGCCCGCGACCACGACCCCGAGCTCGCGCTGTTCTCGGGCCAGGACGGCCTGGACACCATCCGGGGCATCGAGCGGACCGCACACCGCCTGCTGCGCCCCGGCGGTGTGGTCGTCATCGAGCATGCCGACACCCAGGGCGGGCAGGTGCCGTGGATCTTCACCGAGGAGCGGGGCTGGGCCGATGCGGCCGATCACCCGGACCTCAACAACAGGCCCCGTTTCGCCACCGCGCGCCGGGCGACGCCATGACGTGGCCCGCTTCGGCGCCTGATGCAGCCGATGCATCCGAAGTATTCGTTTCGCACGAGGAGGTCCCGTAATGGCACGGCGATACGACTGTAGCGACGCGACCGACCGCACCACCGGTCTGCGCGAGGCCGCCTCGGCCGTCCGCCGCGGTGAGCTGGTCGTGCTGCCGACCGACACCGTCTACGGCATCGGCGCGGACGCCTTCAGCGCCGAGGCCGTCGGCGACCTGCTGGAGGCCAAGGGCCGCGGCCGCGGTATGCCCTCCCCGGTCCTCGTCGGGTCCCCCAACACCCTGCACGGCCTGGTCACCGACTTCTCCGAGCAGGCCTGGGAGCTGGTCGACGCCTTCTGGCCCGGTGCGCTCACCCTCGTCGCCAAGCACCAGCCGTCGCTGACCTGGGACCTGGGCGAGACCCGCGGCACGGTCGCCGTACGGATGCCGCTGCACCCCGTCGCGATCGAGCTGCTCACCGACTTCGGTCCGATGGCCGTCTCCAGCGCCAACCTCACCGGCCACCCGTCCCCGCAGGACTGCGACGCCGCACAGGAAATGCTGGGCGACTCGGTCTCCGTCTATCTGGACGGCGGCCCCACGCCCGCCGCCGTACCGTCCTCGATCGTCGATGTCACCGGCCGGACCCCGGTGCTGCTGCGTGAGGGCGCGATCAGCGCGGAAGAGCTGCGCAAGGTGGTACCCGAGCTCGAGGTGGCCAATTGATGGCGCCCCCGGGGCGTGGCATAGCGGGACCAGGCGGCGACACTCCTGTACCCCCTCCCTCCCCTTTTCGGATTCTCCACGTCAGCACCGGCAACGTCTGCCGCTCGCCGATCACCGAGCGGCTGCACCGCCATGCCCTGGAACTGCGGCTCGGTGCGGCCCGCAGCGGCGGGCTGCTCGTGGAGAGCGCCGGAACCTGGGGCCACGAGGGCGCCCCGATGGAGACGCACGCCGCCACGGTGCTCACCGACTACGGCGCCGACCCGGCCGGCTTCCTCGGCCGTGAGCTGCTCGACGAGCACGTCATCCGCGCCGACCTGGTGCTCACCGCCACCCGCGACCACCGCGCCCAGGTCATCTCGATGGGCCATTCGGCGGGGCTGCGCACCTTCACGCTGAAGGAGTTCAACCGGCTGGTGCGGGCCATAGACCCGGCCACCCTGCCCGAGCCCGATCCGGACCTGCCGGACGGCGGGCTGGTCGAGCGCGCCCGTGCGCTGGTCGGCGCCGCCGCGGCGCTGCGCGGCTGGCTGCTGGCGCCCAACCCGGAGTCCGACGAGGTCTACGACCCCTACGGCGCCCCCATCACCTTCTTCCGCTCCATCGGCGACGAGATCAACCAGGCGCTCGACCCGGTCGTCACCGCCCTCACGGGGCTGCCGGCGCGCGCCTAGACGCCCCGGCGCGGGCCCAGGCGCGCTGTCCCGCCGGACAGGCCCCGGCGCCCGTGCCGAGCGGTCCGGGCCCCGGGGTGGCACCCGGGCCCCCGAGCGGCCCGCACACCGCGCCCGATCGCCCCACCGCGCCTACATTGGGACTACGTCCCCGTACGAGGCCCGGAGCAAGCGATGCCTGCCACCACCGCGTCACCCCGTAGCGAGACCCCGGACACCCGTTCCCGGGCCACCGCGCCCGCCGCCGGCGCCGGTCCGGACGAGACCGTCGAGGACCGGGCGCGGGCCGCCCGTGAGGCCGGGACCCGGCCGGCCGGCTCCCCGGACTTCGCCGCCCTGCTGCGCCAGGACCCGGAGATCGCCGGCGTACTGCTCGGGGAGAGCGCCCGGCAGAGCGACGGACTCCAGCTGATCGCCGCGGAGAACTTCACCTCGCCGGCCGTCCTCGCCGCCCTCGGGTCCCCCCTGGGCAACAAATACGCCGAGGGCTATCCGGGCGCCCGGCACCACGGCGGCTGCGAGATCGTCGACCTCGCCGAGCGGATCGCGGTGGAACGCGCCAAGGCCCTGTTCGGCGCCGAACACGCCAACGTCCAGGCGCACTCCGGGTCTTCGGCCGTTCTGGCCGCCTACGCCGCCCTGCTGCGGCCCGGAGACACGGTCCTGGCCATGTCCCTCCCGCACGGCGGACACCTCACCCACGGATCACCGGCCAACTTCTCCGGCCGCTGGTTCGACTTCGTCGGCTACGGCGTCGACGAGGAGACCGGTCTGCTCGACTACGACGCGATCCGCGAGCTGGCCCGCGCCCGCCGGCCCAAGGCCATCGTCTGTGGCTCGATCTCCTACCCCCGGCATCTCGACTACGCCGCCTTCCGTGACATCGCCGACGAGACCGGCGCCTACCTGATCGCGGATGTCGCCCACCCCCTGGGGCTGATCGCCGGGGGAGCGGCACCCAGCCCCGTCCCGTACGCCCATGTGGTGTGCGGAACCACACACAAGGTGCTGCGCGGGCCGCGCGGCGGGCTGATCCTGTGCGGCACGAAGCTGGCCGAACGGATCGACCGCGCGGTCTTCCCCTTCACCCAAGGGGGCGCCCAGATGAACGCCGTCGCCGCCAAGGCCGTGGCCTTCGCGGAGGCCGCCACGCCCGCCTTCGGCGCGTATGCCCATCAGGTCACGGCCAATGCCCGCGCGCTCGCCGAGGCGCTCGCCGGACACGGTCTGACGATCAACACCGGCGGTACCGACACCCATCTGATCACCGCCGATACCGCCCCGCTGGGCCTGGACGCGCGCACCGCCCGGGGCCGGCTGGCCGCCGCCGGTATCGTGCTGGACACCTGCGCGCTGCCGTGCGCCGAGCCCTCCGGCGTTCTCGCGGCACGCCGGACGGGCATCCGGCTGGGCACCGCCGCGGTGACGACCCAGGGCATGGGTGAGACCGAGATGAAGGCGGTCGCCGAGCTGATCGTGGCGGCGCTGGAGGAGGACGGCGCGGTCCGCTCGCGTACCGTCGCTTTGGTCCACGGTTTCCCGCCATATCCCGATCACTGATGACGGCGGGAACCAACCGCTGACGCCCGGCGTCTTTTCCTGTATTCACGGCCAGGGGGCGGACACGCATAGGGTGTGGGGCTGTGATGGCCAGCTATACCAATGGGGCAGCCCGTGCGTGAATACCTGCTGACGCTGTGCGTCACGGCCGCGGTGACCTACCTGCTGACCGGCCCGGTGCGGAAGTTCGCAATCGCGGCCGGGGCGATGCCGGAGATCCGCGCGCGTGATGTGCACCGCGAGCCGACGCCACGACTCGGCGGCATCGCGATGTTCGGCGGGCTCTGCGCCGGTCTGCTGGTCGCCTCGCATCTGACCAACCTCAAGACCGTCTTCGAGAACTCCAACGAGCCACGGGCGCTGCTCTCCGGTGCCGCGCTGATCTGGATTCTCGGCGTCCTGGACGACAAGTGGGGCGTGGACGCGCTGGTGAAGCTCGGCGGCCAGATGATCGCCGCGGGCGTGATGGTCCTTCAGGGCCTGACGATCCTCTGGATCCCGATCCCCGGTGTCGGCACGGTCTCCCTCACCCCGATGCAGGGCACCCTGCTCACCGTCGCCCTCGTCGTGATCACCATCAACGCGGTGAATTTCGTCGACGGCCTGGACGGTCTCGCCTCCGGCATGGTGTGCATCGCGGCCGCGGCGTTCTTCATGTACGCGTACCGGATGTGGTTCGGCTACGGCATCGAGGCGGCCGCGCCCGCAACGCTGTTCTCGGTCGTTCTCATGGGCATGTGCCTCGGCTTCCTGCCGCACAACATGCATCCGGCGCGGATCTTCATGGGCGACTCCGGCTCGATGCTGATCGGCCTGGTCATGGCCGCGGGCGCGGTCTCGGTGACCGGCCAGGTCGACCCGGACCTGCTCAACGTCAAGGCGGGCGGTCTGCGTGAGGCGACCCACGCGATGGTGCCGGTCTACATCCCGCTGCTGCTGCCGCTGACGATCATCGCGGTGCCGGTCGCCGACCTGATCCTGGCGATCGTGCGGCGTACGTGGAAGGGCCAGTCGCCGTTCGCCGCCGACCGCGGCCATCTGCACCACCGGCTGCTGGAGATCGGGCACTCGCACAGCCGGGCCGTGCTGATCATGTACTTCTGGTCGGCGCTGATCGCCTTCGGCGCGGTCGCCTACTCCGCGAACAACGCCAGCATGTGGATCGTGCTCGGCATCGTGCTGCTGAGCGCGGTGGGTCTGGTGCTGCTCCTGCTGCCGCGCTTCACGCCGCGGGCGCCGCTCTGGGCGGAGTGGATGGTGCCGCCGCGCTACCGCCGGCTCGCCCCCGCGACGGCACCGGCCGCGACGACGGACGCGACCGGCGTGGCCACGGACGACGGCAGCGCCGCCGAGCCGGAGGAGGAGCGGGAGCCGGTCCCGGCGGGCCTCCACGGCGCCACCGCCATCGGCGACCGCTCACGCTTCGTGGGCCGCCGGAAGGCGGACAGTCACCACTGATCCAGAGGTTCGATCGCCCGAACGTGCCTCAAGAATCGGGACGGTTGACTCCATACCAGACATAAGGCGGCCCGTCAGTGCACCAACGCGCACGTTCACGCTCAGGTGTGACAGGGTCCACACGAACCAGGTAAAGACCTCATCAAATAGTTTGTGATACCGTTCACGAAACCCGGCGACAGAGCCGAAGGGCCGTAGTGCGACTGTCCTTGGGCCGCAGGTTCCGCCTCAGGCCGGGTCTACGCTCGTCCATGACGACACACCCCACATCTTTTGCCGGAGCGCCGCCATGCAGTCGAATGACGCCCGACTACTCCTTCACGCCGTTGTGCCCACCCTCGCCATCGGCGCTGTCGCCGTTGCCGTGAGCGGAGCGGTCGCAGGTGTGACGGGAGCGCTCGGCGCCGTCATCGGCACCGTGCTGGTGCTGCTCGTGATGGGGGCCGGCCTCGTCGTCCTGCAAAAGACCGCGAAGAACCACCCGCAGCTGTTCCAGATGATGGGCCTGCTGCTGTACACCGTGCAGATCCTGTTCGTGGCGGTCTTCCTGATCGCGTTCAAGGACACCACGTTCTTCGATACCAAGGCTTTTGCGTTCACCTTGCTCGGCGCCACCCTCGTGTGGATCGCGGCACAGACCCGCGGTCATATGAAGGCGAAGATTCTGTACGTGGAACCCGACTCCGCCGGGACGAAGAAGGCGGAGACGGCGGGGTCGCCGACGTGACACGTAGGGCCGAGATAAATGCCCTCTTGCGGGCCTGCTATCGTCCGGTTCCAACTGCGGCACAGTTGGCGCAGGCGGCTGAGCTCCCGGGTTCCACTCGATGGAACGGGCAGTTCTCGCGGCCGATGCCTGTGATGTGGCCGGGCCCAGCGCCCGCCAGCCGCCCCCAAATCCGTAAGACCAGTCCAGTGCCGCTCCGTGGCTCAACGCCGCGCCGACACAACGAGGTTGCCGTACCCATGCGCCACGCTGAAGGAGCTCGCGGTGAGTGCTGAAACGATGCTCGCCTTCGAGACCGACTGCCACATCTTTTCCGGGTGCGGCTTCCCAGCTCCCGGGCTTCATTCGTTCGTCTTCCAGCCGCTGTTCACCATCAACGGCTTCGAGTTCAACAAGGTCATGCTGCTGGCACTGCTCAGCACTGTCGTGGTCGTGTGGTTCTTCTGGGCGGCGTTCGGTAAGGCCAAGGTGGTCCCGGGCAAGCTGCAGATGATCGGCGAAGCGGGCTACGACTTCGTCCGCCGCGGGATCGTCTATGACGCCCTCGGGAAAAAGGAGGGCGAGAAGTACGTCCCCTTCATGGTCTCGCTGTTCTTCTTCGTCTGGATCATGAACCTCTGGTCGATCATTCCGATCGCCCAGTTCCCGGTGACGTCGATCATCGCCTTCCCCGCCGGTCTCGCCGCGATCGTCTACATCACGTGGGTGACCCTGACCTTCAAGAGGCACGGCTTCGTCGGCGCGCTGAAGAACTTCAGCGGCTACGACAAGTCGCTCGGTGCGGTCCTGCCGATGCTGATCGTCATCGAGCTCCTCTCGAACCTGATCATCCGGCCCTTCACTCACGCGGTCCGGCTCTTCGCGAACATGTTCGCCGGTCACCTCCTGCTGCTGATGTTCACGATCGCCACCTGGTACCTGCTGAACGGCTTCGGCGTGGTCTACGCCGGCGCCTCGTTCATCATGACCATCCTGCTGACCGCGTTCGAGCTGTTCATCCAGGCCGTGCAGGCGTACGTCTTCGTGCTCCTGACCGCGAACTACCTCCAGGGCGCGCTCGCCGAGCACCACTGAGCCCCCGCTTTCCCAGCCCCTATAGACGCCCGGTGGCCAACCCCCACCGGTCCGTGAAAGAGAAGGAAGTAACGGCATGTCCGCTGCTCTCGAGAGTGTCAACCTCGCCGCCGGCGTCACCGGCAACCTCGGCTCGATCGGTTACGGCCTCGCCGCGATCGGCCCCGGCGTCGGCGTCGGCATCATCTTCGGTAACGGCACCCAGGCCCTGGCCCGCCAGCCCGAGGCTGCCGGCCTGATCCGCACCAACCAGATCATGGGTTTCGCCTTCTGTGAGGCGCTCGCCCTGATCGGCATCGTCATGGGCTTCCTCTTCAAGGCCTGACGGACTGCTGCAATCACCGACAGACGGAAGGCACTGATGTGAACGCCCTGGTGAACATGGCGGCGGAGGTTCCTGAGAACCCCCTGATCCCGCCGATTCCAGAGCTGGTCATCGGCCTGGTCGCTTTCTTCATCGTCTTCGGCTTCCTGGCCAAGAAGCTTCTCCCGAACATCAACAAGGTTCTGGAAGAGCGCCGGTCGCTCATCGAAGGCCGCATTGACGAAGCCGAGGCGACTCAGGCCGAGGCCCAGCAGGTGCTCGCGGACTACCGGGCACAGCTCGCCGACGCCCGCCACGAGGCCGCGCGTCTGCGCCAGGAGGCGCAGGAGCAGGGCGCGACGCTCATCGCTGAGATGCGCGCCGAGGGCCAGCGGCAGCGTGAGGAGATCATCGCTGCCGGTCACGCCCAGATCGAGGCGGACCGGAAGCAGGCCGCGCAGGCACTGCGCCAGGACGTGGGCAAGCTCGCCGTCGACCTGGCCGGCAAGCTCGTCGGGGAGTCCCTCGAGGACCACGCCCGGCAGAGCCGGACCATCGACCGCTTCCTCGACGACGTCGAGGCCAAGGCGGCGTCGGACGCGACGAAGGCTGAGGCCGGACGATGAACGGAGCGAGCCGCGAGGCACTCGCCTCCGCACGTGAGCAGTTCAACGCGCTGGCGGACAACACCTCCGTCGACGCCGCGAAGCTCGCCGAGGAGCTGGCTGCCGTCACCGCTCTGCTCGACCGCGAGGTGTCGCTGCGTCGGGTCCTGACCGACCCGGCGCAGGCCGCCGAGGCGCGCGCCGAACTGGCCGGACGACTGCTGGGCGGCCAGGTGGGCGGCCCGACCGCCGATCTGGTGTCCGGCATGGTCCGCGCCCGCTGGTCGCGCTCGCGTGACCTGACGGACGCGCTCGAGGAGCTCGCCTACAGCGCCGACCTGGTCGCCGCGCAGCGGGCCGGCCAGCTCGACGACGTCGAGGACGAGCTCTTCCGGTTCGGCCGGATCGTCAGCTCCAACAGCGAGCTGCGCGGTGCGCTGACCGACCGGAACGCGACGGTCGCGGCCAAGACGGAGCTGCTCAATGCGCTGCTGGGCGGCCGGGCCAACCCGGTCACCGAGCGCATCGTGATCCGTCTTGTCGTACAGCCGCGGGGCCGTAGCCTGGAAGCGGGGCTCGACGCCCTCTCCAAGCTGGCGGCGAGCCGCCGGGACCGGATGGTCGCGGTGGTCACCTCCGCGGTGCCCCTCAGTGAAGGGCAGCGGCAGCGCCTGGGCGCTTCCCTGGCGCAGCTGTACGGACGGCAGGTCCACCTGAACCTCGACGTGGACCCCGAGGTCCTCGGCGGAGTCCAGGTCCGGATCGGCGACGAGGTCATCAACGGGACCATCGCGGAGCGCCTCGACGAGGCGGGCCGGCGGATGGCCGGCTGACCCAGCCACCAACTCAAGAGCTGCACAACCGGCGGCCAGGCGCCGGACCAGCCGGCCGGACCACGAGGTCCGGCTGCGGTCCGGAAGAAGCCCCGGGGACCAGCACAAGCATGACGGCGGCCCGAGTTGGGCCGTAAGCGGAAACCCCCTGGGGGACAGCCCCCCAGACACCCGCAAGTAACTTCGGGCCCAACAAGGAGAGCAGGGAACCCAGATGGCGGAGCTCACGATCCGGCCGGAGGAGATCCGGGACGCGCTGGAGAACTTCGTCCAGGCGTACAAGCCGGACGCGGCCTCGCGCGAGGAGGTCGGCACGGTAAGCGAGGCCGGAGACGGCATCGCGAAGGTCGAGGGCCTTCCCTCGGCAATGGCGAACGAGCTGCTGAAGTTCGAGGACGGCACGCTCGGTCTTGCGCTGAACCTGGAAGAGCGCGAGATCGGTGCGGTGGTCCTCGGTGAGTTCAGCGGCATCGAGGAGGGCCAGCCGGTGCAGCGCACCGGTGAGGTGCTCTCGGTCGCCGTGGGCGAGGGCTACCTCGGCCGCGTCGTCGACCCGCTGGGCAACCCGATCGACGGCCTCGGCGAGATCGAGTCCGAGGGCCGCCGCGCCCTGGAGCTTCAGGCCCCGGGCGTCATGGTCCGTAAGTCGGTCCACGAGCCCATGGAGACCGGCTACAAGGCCGTCGACTCCATGGTGCCGATCGGCCGTGGCCAGCGTCAGCTGATCATTGGTGACCGCCAGACCGGCAAGACCGCCCTGGCCGTCGACACGATCATCAACCAGCGCGACAACTGGCGCTCGGGCGACCCGAAGAAGCAGGTCCGCTGCATCTACGTCGCCATCGGCCAGAAGGGCTCCACCATCGCGTCCGTGCGCGGTGCGCTGGAGGAGGCCGGCGCCCTGGAGTACACCACCATCGTCGCCGCCCCGGCGTCCGACCCGGCGGGCTTCAAGTACCTCGCGCCCTACACCGGCTCGGCCATCGGCCAGCACTGGATGTACCAGGGCAAGCACGTCCTGATCATCTTCGACGACCTTTCGAAGCAGGCCGACGCCTACCGCGCCGTGTCCCTGCTGCTGCGCCGTCCGCCGGGCCGTGAGGCCTACCCGGGCGACGTCTTCTACCTGCACTCGCGTCTGCTGGAGCGCTGCGCCAAGCTCTCCGACGAGATGGGCGCCGGCTCGATGACCGGCCTCCCGATCGTCGAGACCAAGGCGAACGACGTGTCGGCGTTCATTCCGACCAACGTCATCTCCATCACCGACGGCCAGTGCTTCCTGGAGTCGGACCTCTTCAACGCCAACCAGCGTCCGGCGCTGAACGTGGGTATCTCCGTCTCCCGAGTCGGTGGCTCCGCCCAGCACAAGGCCATGCGCCAGGTTTCCGGCCGGCTCCGCGTGGACCTCGCCCAGTACCGCGAGCTGGAGGCGTTCGCCGCCTTCGGTTCCGACCTGGACGCGGCCTCCAAGCAGCAGCTGGAGCGCGGTAAGCGGATGACCGAGCTGCTCAAGCAGTCTCAGTACAACCCCTACCCGACCGAGGACCAGGTCATCTCCATCTGGGCCGGCACCAACGGCAAGATGGACGACGTGCCGGTGGCGGACATCCGCCGCTTCGAGCGGGAGCTCCTGGACCACCTGCACCGGGAGAAGAAGGACCTGCTGACCAGCATCCGCGAGGGCGCCAAGATGTCCGACGACACCATCGGCGCGATCGCCGAGGCCGTCGACGGCTTCAAGCGGCAGTTCGAAACCTCGGACGGCAAGCTGCTCGGCGAGGACGCCCCGGCCGGCACCAGCAAGTGACGACGGAAGGGACCTGATCCATGGGAGCCAAGCTCCGGGTCTACAAGCGTCGCATCCGCTCCGTCACCGCGACCAAGAAGATCACCAAGGCGATGGAGATGATCGCCGCCTCGCGCGTCGTCAAGGCGCAGCGCCAGGTGGCGGCGTCGACGCCGTACGCGAGTGAACTGACCCGCGCGGTGACAGCGGTTGCCACGGGCTCGAACACCCAGCACCCGCTGACGACGGAGGCGGAGCAGCCCTCGCGGGCCGCGCTGCTGCTCATCACGAGCGACCGTGGTCTGGCCGGCGGCTACTCCTCCAACGTCCTCAAGGCCGGCGAGCAGCTCACCGAGCGGCTCAAGGCCGAGGGCAAGGAGGTCGACGCCTACATCGTCGGGCGCAAGGGTGTGTCGTACTACAGCTTCCGCGAGCGCAAGGTCGTGGAGTCGTGGACCGGTTTCACCGACAGCCCGACGTACGCGGACGCCAAGGCGATCGCCGCGCCGCTGATCGAGGCCGTTCAGCGGGACACGGCCGAGGGCGGCGTGGACGAACTCCACATCGTCTACACCGAGTTCATCTCGATGATGACGCAGACGGCGCTCGACGACCGGCTGCTGCCGCTCAGCCTCGACAAGGCGGCGGCGGAGTCGGAGGAGTCGGCCAAGGGCGAGATCCTTCCGCTCTTCGACTTCGAGCCGTCGGCCGAGGACGTCCTCGACGCCCTGCTTCCGCGCTATGTCGAGTCGCGGATCTACAACGCCCTTCTGCAGGCCGCCGCCTCCAAGCACGCCGCCACGCGTCGTGCGATGAAGTCGGCGACCGACAACGCAGAAGAGCTCATCAAGTCGCTCTCGCGGCTTGCCAACGCGGCCCGACAGGCCGAAATCACCCAGGAAATCAGCGAGATCGTCGGTGGCGCCAGTGCTCTGGCCGACGCGACCGCGGGGAGTGACTGACCACTATGACCACCACTGTTGAAACGGCCACGGCTACGGGCCGCGTCGCGCGGGTCATCGGCCCGGTCGTCGACGTGGAGTTCCCCGTCGACGCGATGCCGGACATCTACAACGCGCTGACCGTCGAGGTCGCCGACCCGGCCGAGGAGGGCAAGCTCAAGACGCTGACCCTCGAGGTCGCCCAGCACCTGGGCGAGGGCCTGGTCCGTGCCATCTCCATGCAGCCCACCGACGGTCTGGTCCGCCAGGCCGCGGTGACCAACACCGGCACCGGGATCACCGTCCCCGTCGGTGACATCACCAAGGGCAAGGTGTTCAACACCCTCGGTGAGATCCTCAACAAGCCGGAGGCGGCTTCCGAGGTCACCGAGCGCTGGGCCATCCACCGCAAGGCTCCGACCTTCGACCAGCTCGAGTCCAAGACCGAGATGTTCGAGACCGGCGTCAAGGTCATCGACCTGCTCACCCCGTACGTCAAGGGTGGAAAGATCGGTCTGTTCGGTGGTGCCGGTGTCGGCAAGACCGTTCTGATCCAGGAAATGATCTACCGCGTGGCCAACAACCACGACGGTGTGTCGGTGTTCGCCGGTGTCGGCGAGCGCACCCGTGAGGGCAACGACCTCATCGAGGAAATGACGGACTCCGGCGTCATCGACAAGACCGCGCTGGTCTTCGGTCAGATGGACGAGCCCCCGGGCACCCGTCTCCGCGTCGCCCTGGCCGGTCTGACCATGGCGGAGTACTTCCGCGATGTGCAGAAGCAGGACGTGCTCTTCTTCATCGACAACATCTTCCGGTACACCCAGGCGGGTTCCGAGGTGTCGACCCTGCTCGGCCGGATGCCCTCCGCGGTGGGTTACCAGCCGAACCTGGCCGACGAGATGGGTCTCCTCCAGGAGCGCATCACCTCGACCCGTGGTCACTCGATCACCTCCATGCAGGCGATCTACGTCCCCGCGGACGACCTGACCGACCCGGCGCCGGCCACCACCTTCGCCCACCTGGACGCCACGACCGTTCTGTCGCGTCCGATCTCGGAGAAGGGCATCTACCCGGCGGTCGACCCGCTGGACTCGACGTCCCGGATCCTGGACCCCCGCTACATCACGCAGGAGCACTACGACTGCGCGTCGCGGGTCAAGACGATCCTTCAGAAGTACAAGGATCTCCAGGACATCATCGCGATTCTGGGTATCGACGAGCTCGGCGAGGAGGACAAGCTCACCGTCCACCGCGCCCGTCGTATCGAGCGGTTCCTGTCGCAGAACACCCACGTGGCGAAGCAGTTCACCGGTGTCGACGGCTCGGACGTCTCGCTGGACGAGTCGATCACCGCGTTCAACGCGATCGCGGACGGCGACTACGACCACTTCCCCGAGCAGGCGTTCTTCATGTGCGGTGGCATCGAGGACCTGAAGGCCAATGCCAAGGAGCTGGGCGTCTCCTGACCCCGGCACCGGTCCCGGGGGCGGCCCTGGCCGCCCCCGGCCCGTACGACCACTAGTATTTGACCCAACATCTGCCGAGCCAGGCAGGTGGAGACCCGAGGAGCCATCGTGGCTGAGCTGCACGTCGAGTTGGTCGCCGCGGACCGTCAGGTCTGGTCCGGCGAGGCCAGCCTGGTCGTCGCGCGCACCTCGTCGGGCGACATCGGCGTCATGCCCGGACACCAGCCGCTGCTCGGCGTGCTGCAGTCGGGCCCGGTGACGATTCGTACGACCGGCGAGAGCGGGGACGGCACCGTCGTCGCCGCCGTGCACGGCGGCTTCATCTCCTTCGCCGACAACAAGCTGTCTCTGCTCGCGGAGATCGCGGAACTGTCGGACGAGATCGATGTCCAGCGCGCGGAGCGGGCCCTGGAGCGAGCGAAGTCGGACGCTGACGCGGCCGCCGAGCGTCGCGCCGATGTCCGGCTGCGTGCGGTGACGGGCGTTCACTGAGCCCCGCCACCGAAGAGATCGATCCTCAGCCGCGGGCTGCCCGGAGACCTCCGGAGCGGCCCGCGGCTGAGGCAATGCAGGTGCGTTTCCCTCCCTCGCGCCCTCACGGCGCGGGGGGACACCCTTCGAGGCGAGGAGGTCGGTCGAGATGTTCCTCGCTCTGCTTGTGAGCGGCATCGTCGTAGTGCTGGTGCTGCTGGGGCTGTTCGTCTTCGGACTGCGGCGACGGCTCATCCAGCGCTCCGGTGGCACCTTCGATTGCAGCCTGCGCTGGAACGTCCCGGAGAACGAGACCGGCGGCAAGGGCTGGATCTACGGCGTGGCGCGTTACAACGGAGACCGGATCGAGTGGTTCCGGGTGTTCTCGTACGCGCCCCGGCCCCGCCACCTCCTGGAGCGCTCCGCCATCGAGGTCCTGGAGCGCCGTACCCCCCAGGGCGAGGAGGAGCTGGCGCTGCTCTCCGACTCCCTCGTACTGGCCTGCCGGCACCGTGGCACCCGCCTGGAACTGGCGATGAGCGAGGACGCGCTCACCGGCTTCCTCGCCTGGCTGGAGGCGGCACCGCCCGGGCAGAGGGTGAACGTGGCTTGATCCGGCGAGCCACGGGAATACCCGCGCGCCCGTCACGTTGTGGCCCCGAAGGGGGGCGTGTGCCCCCTACGGAAAGTGTTCGACCGACCCTTACGGCCCGTGCGCCCGTTGGGGTTCCGCCCACCCGCTAGGGCCCGTCCACTCCCAACTCCTGCGCCAGTACGGCCGCTTGCACCCGGCTGCGCAGATCCAGCTTCGCCAGCAGCCGGCTGACATGCGTCTTCACGGTGGCCTCCGCCATCGCCAGCCGTAGCGCGATATCGGCGTTCGACAGCCCCCGGCCCAGACAGCCCAGCACCTCCAGCTCGCGCGGGGTCAGCGCGTCCAGGACCGCCCGGTCCGGCGCGGCACCTTCACGCGCCGGCCGTCCCGCCGTCCGCGGGTGCGCGAACTCCGCGATCAGCCGCCGGGTCACCGCCGGGGCGATCAGCCCCTCGCCGGCCGCCACGGTGCGCACCGCGGTCAGCAGCGCGGCCGCGTCGCTGTCCTTGAGCAGAAAGCCCGCGGCCCCCGCCCGCAGCGCCCCGAAGACATACTCGTCCAGGTCGAATGTGGTCAGCACGAGCACATCCGCCAGCCGCTCGGAGACCACCTGCCGGGTGGCGGAGACCCCGTCGAGGCGGGGCATCTGGATGTCCATGAGGACGAGGGCGGGGCGCAGCTCGCGGGCGAGCCGTACCGCCTCGACGCCGTCCTCCGCCTCGCCGACGACCTCGATGTCGGGGGCGGAACGCAGGATGAGGACCAGTCCGGCCCGTACGGAGGACTGGTCCTCGGCGACGAGAACCCGGATCGGCGGTGTGTCGGCGCCTGTCATCGTCGTGTTTCCTCCCCCACGTCGGGCCACGCCGCCCCCGTGAGCCCGGTCGTACGGCGTCTTTCGGCGAGACCTTGGATGCTGTGCTCCCGGGTCGCCGAGGGGCGGTCACCCACCATCCAACACGGCGCCGGGGCCCGCTGCCGCCCGTCCGGGTCATCCCCGTACGGAGCGCGCTACATCGAAAGTTGCAGGCCCGGATCATCGCGTGCGACGAGGTGGCGGCCGGGGGCCGTTGGGAGGCTGGAGGCGTTCGGTGGAGGTTCGGAAAGGAGACAGCCGTGATCGTCGTGCTGATCGTGGCCTGCGAGGTCGGCTTCTGGGTACTGCTGGCGCTGGGTCTGGCGCTGCGCTACCTGGCACGGATGCCGCGCACCGGAGCGGCGGTGCTGCTGATGGAGCCGCTGCTGGAGCTGGTCCTGCTGATCGTCACGGCGATCGACCTGAAGAACGGCGCGCCGGCGGACTGGAAGCACGGACTGGCCGCTGTCTATATCGGCTTCACGGTCGCCTACGGCCACTACACGATCAAGTGGGTCGACGGACACGTCGCGCACCGTTTCGCGGGCGGGCCGCGGCCGGTCAAGCGTTATGGACTGGCCCGCGCCAAGCACGAGGGGAAGCTGTGGGTGCGCACGGTGGTGATGGCGGCGGTCGCCGCGGCGCTGCTCCAGCTCGCGACCTGGTACGTCGGTGACGGCGGCGACACCCGGTCGCTGCACGAGTGGCAGCTCACCACCCTGCGGATCGTCGCCGTCCACGGGGTGATCGCGCTGACCTACTTCATCTGGCCGAAGAAGGACCCGGGCCGGACCACGGCCGACGAGGAAGCGGCCCGGCCGCCGCAGAAGACGCTGAGCTAGGGGGTCTCTCCCCGGCGGGCCGGGGGCTTCGGCGGACCGGGAACGAGCCCCGGTCAGCGCTCCCCGCCCGGTACCCACAGCACGTCCCCGACCTCCTTGTTGGCCGTACGGGCCAGGATGAACAGGAGGTCGGAGAGGCGGTTGAGGTAGGTGGCGGTGAGCGGGTTCATCGTCTCGCCGTGTTCCTCGAAGGCCGCCCAGGTGGCGCGCTCGGCGCGGCGGACGACCGTGCACGCCTGGTGCAGCAGCGCGGCGCCGGCCGTGCCGCCGGGGAGGATGAAGCTGCGCAGCTTCTCCAGCTCCGCCAGGAAGCGGTCGCAGTCGGCCTCCAGCTTGTCGATATAGCTCTGCTCGACGCGCAGCGGCGGGAACTCCGGGTTCTCCACCACCGGCGTCGACAGGTCCGCGCCGACATCGAACAGGTCGTTCTGCACCCGCAGCAGCACCGCGGCGACGTCCTCGGGGAGCGAGCCGAGCGCCAGCGCCACGCCGATCGCCGCATTGGCCTCATTGGCGTCCGCGTACGCCGCGATCCGCGAATCGGTCTTGGCGGTACGGCTCATGTCGCCGAGGGCCGTGGTGCCCTTGTCGCCGGTGCGGGTGTAGATGCGCGTCAGATTCACCATATGGGCGAGCCTACGCCGCGGACCTGCGGAAGGCCCGGGTGCCGTAGGTCACGGACAGCGCGGTGAACGCGATCGCCATCAGCACTCCGTAGAGCAGGGCCGGGGAAGTGTAGGCGCCGACGAAGGCCGCGCGCACCGCGTCCACGAGATAGCGGAGCGGCATGAAGCGCGAGAGCACATCGAGCCACGTGGGCCCCAGGGCCATCGGCAGCATCAGCCCGGACAGCAGCATCGAGGGCATGGTGACGGAGTTGATGACCGGCCCGAACTCCTGTGGGGTGGTCACCTTCAGCGCCAGCGCGTACGACAGCGAGGCCAGCGCCACGGTCAGCACGGCGACGAAGACGAAGCCGATGAGGATGCCGGGCAGGGGTGCGCGCAGCCCCATGGCCAGCGCGGCCAGCACCAGCAGCACCGCCTGGAAGACGAACAGCAGGGCGTCCCGCAGCACCCGCCCCAGCAGCAGCGCCAGCCGGCTCACCGGGGTCACCCGCATCCGCTCCACGACCCCGTACTGCTTCTCGACGATGATGCCGAAACCGCAGAACGAGGCCCCGAACAGGGCGAGTTGGAGCAGGAGTCCGGGCACCAGCACCTGCCAGGAGCTACCGGACGAGGACAGCGGCAGATCGGTCAGCAGCGGACCGAAGAAGAGCAGATACAGCAGCGGCATCAGCACACCGAAGAGCATCTGGAGCCTGGAGCGCAGCGTCTGGCGGGCGTACCGCCCGAAGATCAGCGCGGTATCGGAGAGCAGGGTGGACAAGGGGAGCTCCTAGACGGCGACGGGGGTCTGGTCGTGGGGCGTGGCCCCGCGCCCGGTGATGGCGAGGAAGGTGTCCTGGAGGGAGGCGTCGGGGGAGCCGGCATGGGCGCGTTTGAGGGCCTCCGGGGTGCCCTCCGCGACCACCACGCCCTTGTCGACGATCACCAGCCGGTCGGCCAGTGCATCGGCCTCGTCGAGGTAGTGCGTGGTCAGGAAGACGGTGGTGCCGTGCTCGGCGCGGATCCGGCGGACCAGCTCCCACAGATCGGCGCGGCTGCCCGGATCGAGTCCGGTGGTGGGCTCGTCGAGGAACAGCACCTGGGGGCGGTGGGTGAGGCCCATCGCGATGTCCAGCCGGCGCCGCTGACCGCCGGAGAGGGTGGCGGTCTTGCGGTCGAGCAGCCCCTCCAGGCCCAGGTCGGCGGCCAACTCCTCGGTACGGGCCAGGGCTTCGGCCTTGCCGAGGCGGTAGAGACGGGCCTGGGTGACCAGCTCCTCCCGTACCGAGACGTGGGGGTCGACGCCGCCGGACTGGGCGACGTAGCCGGCGGCGCGCCGGACGCCCGCCGGGTCGCGGACGAGGTCGCAGCCGGCGACGGTCGCGGTGCCGCCGGTGGGCGCGAGCAGGGTTGTGAGCATCCGCAGGGTGGTGGTCTTGCCGGCGCCGTTGGGGCCGAGGAAGCCGAGGATCTCGCCGCGCTCGGCGGTGAGATCGATACCGCGTACGGCCTCGACGGCGCCGCGTTTGGTGGTGAAGGTCCGGGCGAGTCCGGACGCGCTGAGGACTGGCATGTCCTCAGAAAAACAGAGCTACTGAAAAATTGCAACGCCCCCAAAAATGCAACCTGCCCAGCGAGGGGTAGGGTGTGGGCATGGCAGAGGGGCTCAGGGAGCGGAAGAAGCGGCAGACCCGCCAGTACATCTCGGACGTGGCCACCGGCCTCTTCCTGGCGCGCGGCTTCGACGCGGTGACCATCGCGGAGATCGCCGAGGCCGCCGATGTCTCCGTCAACACCGTCTACAACTACTTCCCGGCCAAGGAGGACCTCTTCCTCGACCGGAGCAAGGGCCTCGTGGACCGGCTCTGCCGCTTCGTGCGGGGCCGGGCGCCGGGGGAGTCCGCGGCCGCCGCCGTGCTGCGCGAACTGCGGGAAGAGGTCGAGGCGGTCTCACCGCGGGTCGGGCTGATCGAGGGGTACGACCAGTTCATGCGGGTGGTGCACGAGGCGCCCACCCTCAAGGCGCGGCTCTGGTACCTCCAGCAGGAGATCCACACCAACCTGGAGGAAACCCTCCGGGAGGAGACCGGAGCCCCGGCCGGCGATCCGCTGCCGGGCCTGATGGCGGGCCAGATCGGCTGGGTGCACCAGAGTCTGATGGGGTGGATCGCGCAGGAGATGCTCGCCGGCCGCAAGCCCGCTGAGGTCTCCCGGGAGGCCCTGGTCCTGCTCGACGAGATGGAGGACCTCTTGGGTGAAAAGGTCCTCAACTACGCCGTACGGGCGGTCGGCTGACGGCGGAGTGTCCGGTTCGTGCCCCGCGGGAGCGGCCCGGGGGTGTGATGTCCGTCATCTGAGACGTGACGCGCATCTCTTACCCTCCAAAGGATCGCTCACGACCGCTAACGTCACCCAGGACCGTCAAATGCACAGGGTGTGAGGGGACAGCAGTGGCAAAGAAGCTCGCCGTCATCGGCGCCGGACTCATGGGATCCGGTATCGCGCAGGTCTCCGCCCAGGCGGGCTGGGACGTGGTCCTCCGCGATGTGACGGACGAGGCGCTGGCCCGGGGCAAGGGTGGCATCGAGGCCTCGTACGAGAAGTTCGTCGCCAAGGGCAAGCTGGCGGCGTCCGACGCCGAGCAGGCGCTGGCCCGCATCACCACCTCGACCGACCTGGAGGCCGCCGCCGACGCGGACATCGTCGTCGAGGCCGTCTTCGAGCGGATCGAGATCAAGCGGGAGATCTTCCAGGCGCTGGACAAGCTGGTCAAGGACGAGGCGGTGCTGGCCTCCAACACCTCCGCCATCCCGATCACCAAGATCGCCGCGGCCACCACCCGCCCCGAGCGGGTCGTCGGTGCGCACTTCTTCTCGCCGGTGCCGATGATGCAGCTGTGCGAGCTGGTCCGCGGTTACAAGACCAGTGACGAAACCCTCGCCACCGTGCGGCAGTTCGCCGAGTCGGTCGGCAAGACCTGTGTCGTCGTCAACCGCGATGTGGCCGGCTTTGTCACCACCCGCCTGATCTCGGCGCTGGTCGTCGAGGCGGCCAAGCTCTACGAATCCGGCGTGGCCAGCGCCGAGGACATCGACACCGCCTGCAAGTTGGGCTTCGGCCATGCGATGGGACCGCTGGCCACCGCCGACCTGACGGGCATCGACATCCTGCTGCACGCCACCGACAACATCTACACCGAGTCCCAGGACGAGAAGTTCGCCCCGCCGGAGATCATGCGTCGGATGGTCGATGCGGGCGATATCGGTCGCAAGAGTGGGCAGGGCTTCTACGAGCACTGATGCCGCGTCAGGCCCATCGGCCTGATGGCGTCACCCCGTGGGGTGAATTCGGTATCGGTTCGCTTACAGGCGGCAACTTCGCCGCGCGAGAGGCAGTCAGATCTGTAGACGTCCAGGCTTCATCACCCATGACATCGGGGAGCGCATATGCACATCAGGGGCGACCACGCCGAGCTGGTCGTCGGGGGCCGCCTTGACGTCCGCAGCGCGGCGGACGCCCGTACGGCCCTGCACGCCGCCGTTGACTCCGGTCGGGGCGATCTCGTGCTGGACCTGACCGAGCTGGATTCCTGGGACGCCACCGGCCTCGGCGTGATCATGGGCGCGCACCGTCGCGCCGGCCGGGTCAACCGCAGGCTGGTGCTGCGCGGTGTGCCGCCCCAGATGCAGCGCCTGCTGGTCGCCACCAGGCTGCACCGCATCCTCGCGATCGAGGGCGGCATCGAAGCGGAATCGGTTCCCCGGGTGTGACGCAAGGGCGGTGCGCCGCCCGACGGCCGCACGGACGCCCGGGGAGCGATCGGGCTCGTAAGGCAAAGAGTCCGAAGGATGCGGAACTGTGCGACGGAAATGTCGTAAAGAGCGCGATAGCGCGCAATCCCGGAAGTTCCGGTCAGGACCCGCCCCCGGCGGTGCACCGGGCCGCCGTCCAGGTCTAAGGTTCGGTTCCCGCCCGTATGTCATCATCCGCGGCGGGCACCGGACCGGCCGCGACGACTGAGGACGAGCTGCCGGCGCCGGGGGAGTGCGGACAGCCGGAAGCGCGGTCGGCACGCCGCTCCGCCTCCTGGACCGAGGACGCTGGGCGGAGGCGGAGGCGGAGCGGAACGAAGCATCTGGGAGCTTGCAGCATGGACCCGAACACTCACCGGGGACCTGAGGAGTACGGCGAGCAGGGCGGCCCTGCCATGCCGCCGGCCCCCGCGTTCGGCGGCGCGCAGAGCGGCTCCGCCGAACGCGCCCGCGTCGTCCGGCTCGTCTCGGGCCCCTACCTCGTCACCGTCAACCCCGTCGACGGCAGCGAGATAGAGCCCTGCCCGCCCGGTGAGCGCCCCGCGGCCCCCGGCCGACTCGACCCGGAGGAACGCGCCGCGGCCGCCCTCGCCGCCGCGCCCCCGCTGCCGCCGGGCCCGCCCGGGACCGCCGGGCCCGAGACCGCCCTGGAAGAGCGCACCGAGGACACCGAACGCCTGGTCCGGCTGCTCTCCCGCGGCCGCTCCGTCCGCGTCACCGGTCCCTCGGGCTCCGGCCGCACCCGGCTGCTGGACGCCGTCGCCACCGCCTGCGCCGACCTCGCCCCCGACGGCGTCATCCGGCTCTCCGGCTACCACCGCACCTCCACCGACCTGCTGTACGCGCTGTTCGCCGCCGTTTACCGGGCCCCGCAGCACCGCCCCGACCGGCCCGAGATGCTGCGCATGGTCGCCGAGATCGGCGCGATCGTCGTCCTGGACGACCTGGAATTCGGTGGCGCCGCGCTCGACGAGCTGCTCGACGCCACCCCCGAGTGCGCCTTCCTGATCGCCGCCACTCCCGACGTCGCTGCCCCCAGCGCCGGCTCGCACCTCGAAGAGGTCTTCCTCGGCGGCATCGGCCGCGGCGGCTGCGGCCGGCTGCTGGAGCGTGCCGTGGACCGGCCGCTCACCGACGACGAGGAGGCCTGGGCCGCCGACCTCTGGTTCGAGTCCGAGGGCCTGCCGCTGCGGTTCGTCCAGGCCGCGGCCCTGCTGCGGCAGCACGACCGGGCGCAGGCCGGACCGGGCGCCCTCGACGACGGCTACGGCCTCTTCCCCGAGGACGGCACCGACGAGCCGGCCGCCGAGCCCGCGGAGAGCCCGGAGGTGACCCTGCCGTCGCTCGGCGAGGCCGCCGCACCCGCCCCGCTGCTCGCCTCGCGGCTGACCGAGGCCGCCCGGGAGACCCTGCGCTTCGCCGTCGCGCTCGGCGGCGAGCTGCCGCACCAGGCGCATCTGCCGGCCCTCACCCAGGACACCCACGCCGACGCCGCCCTCGGCGAGCTGCTGGCCTGCGGTCTGATCACCCCGGTCGCCGGCCACTACCGGCTCGCCGCCACCGTCCAGGACCAGCTGACCGCGGCCGGCTACGCGGACGGCGCCGCCGCCCGGGCGCACACCGTCGCCCAGCACTACGCCTGGTGGGCCGGGCACCCCTCGGTGAGCCCCGAGCGGGCCGCCGCCGAGTCCGATGTGGCGCTGGCCGCGATGGGCGTCCTGACCGGCAGCCGGGAGAGCGGGCACGCCAGCGCGGCCGTGCTGCTGGCCCGTACGGCCGCTCCGGCGTTCGCCGCGGCGCTGCACTGGAGTGCTTGGGAGCGCACCCTGCGGCACGGCCAGGAGGCCGCCCGGCTCGCCGGTGAGGTCGCCGAGGAGGCGTACTTCCACCACGAGCTGGGCGTGCTGGCCCTGTGCACCGGCAGCCTCGACCGGGCGCGCGCCGAGCTGGAGGCGTCCATCGGGCTGCGTGGGGTGCTCTCCGACCGCAATGGCGCGGTGGCCGGCCGGCGCGCCCTGGCGCTGGTCACCGACCGTACGCGGGCCGACTCCGCGGCGGCGGCCACCACGGCCCTGCCGACGGCCGCCGGGGCCTCCGCACCGCGGCCGGGCACCTCGAAGGCCGCCGCCACACCGTTCGACACGGCATCGACCGCGAAGCTGAACAAGCCGCGTGCCGAGCGGGCCGCGGCGACGCTCGTGGCCCGGAGTTCCGCGACGACCACCGGGACCACCACCGGCGTCCCGGCCGCGACCGGCAGCGGCGAGGGCGCCGGCAAGGGCGTCCGGCGGGTGTTCGGCGGGGCGCGGCGCAATGTGGTCGCCGCGGGCGCCGGTGCCCTGCTGGCGGCCGTCCTCGGCACCGTCATCACCATCGGGGCGACGGGCGGCGACGACCCGCACAGCGACAAGGTCAACACGGAACAGACCACGGACGACGGCGAGAGCACCGACCTGCCGGCCGAGCAGCCCGCCACGGACACCGGTCAGCCGCCCACCGGCCCCGGCACGTCCCGGCCCGGCACGGCCGGCCAGGCGGACCGCCCGTCGCCCTCGGCCAGTGGCCCCTCCGCCAGCGGCTCGCCCAGCGACCCCGCCACCGGATCGCCGGACCCGACGGCCGACCCGACGCGGCCGACCGAGCGGCCCACCACACCCACCGGCCGGCCGACCCGCCCCACGCACCCGCCGACGGACGAGCCGACCGACCCGACGCCGACGGACGAGCCGACCGAGCCCTCGCCGTCGGATACGACGCCCACCGAGAAGCCGACGGAAAAGCCGACCTCCGAGAGCCCCTCGCAGTCCGCGTCCGGCCCCTCGGCGAGCGGTACGTCCGGCGGCACCCCGTCGGACGGCACCACCACCTCCTCCGGCACGGCGAGCGCCCCGGCGGCCTGACGGCCCGCAGGAATCGACGCGGCACGGAACAGCGCAACGGCCCGGTCAACTGCCGGGCCGTTGCGCTGTGTGCCGCTCTCATGGAGGCGGCGGGGTCAGAACAGGCGGAGCTTGTCGTCCTCGATGCCGCGCAGGGCGTCGTAGTCCAGCACCACGCAGCCGATACCACGGTCGGTGGCCAGCACCCGCGCCTGCGGCTTGATCTCCTGAGCTGCGAAGATGCCCTTCACCGGCGCCAAGTGCGGGTCGCGGTTGAGGAGTTCGAGGTAGCGGGTGAGCTGCTCGACACCGTCGATCTCACCCCGTCGCTTGATCTCGACGGCGACGGTCTGGTTGTCGGCGTCCCGGCACAAGATATCCACCGGACCAATGGCAGTGGGGTATTCACGCCGAATCAGGGAGTATCCCTCACCAAGGGTTTCGATCCGGTCCGCGAGGAGCTCCTGGAGGTGGGCCTCCACACCGTCCTTGATGAGTCCCGGGTCGACACCGAGCTCGTGCGAGGAGTCGTGCATGACCTCCTCAAGGGTGATGATGAGCTTCTCGCCGCCCTTGTTCTCCACCGTCCACACCTCACCGTCGCCCTCCTTGAGAGTGCAGGGCGGCGACATCCAGTTGAGGGGTTTGTAGGCCCGGTCGTCCGCGTGAATGGAGACGGAGCCGTCCGCCTTCACCAGGATGAGGCGAGGGGCGGAAGGAAGATGGGCGGTGAGCCGGCCCGCGTAGTCCACGGAGCAGCGGGCGATGACGAGACGCATGGGGCGTCACGCTACTCGACCAGGGGCCACCTACGCGATTCGCCCTGGATCACGGTGCCTTTACGGGGGAAATCCCCGCACCCCCGGCGTTCGCCAATGGCCGGTTGTATGTGCAATCTCCTGGTGCGGGCCTCTTGCGCGGCATACCGTTGAAGCGGGGGGTTGTGAGGCGAACACGCTCCGTCGCAAAGCCCCTTGTCCCGTCCCTAGGCCCCGTCCGTCCCGGCGGGGCCGCGAGAGGAGAACCTCATGTCGCTCGACGTCTCACCGGCCCTCCTCGAACAGGCCGAGCGAGGCGAGGTCGACGAAGCCGCATTTGTCGACTGCGTCCGGACCTCCCTGCCCTTCGCATGGGGGATGATCAGCTCTCTGGTGGCACAGCTGAAGGTGGACGGCGGAGAGTTCGCCGACAATCAGACGCCGCCGCCGGACGAGCAGGCACGCGGCCAGCTGCTGCGCGCACTGGCGAGTGACGCCATCCGTGGTTCGCTGGAGCGGCACTTCGGTGTGCGGCTCGCTTTTCAGAACTGCCACCGGGTCGCGGTTTTCCCGCTCGACCCGGCGGTGGACGACCGTCTGGCCCGCTTCACGTCCATCCGCGGCCAGCTGCTGAACCAGTCGCCCGAACTCCGCGACTGCTGAACGGAGTTGCTGCCGCTGCGCACACGGTTGTGATACGCACCGTGCCGTGCGCCAGCGGCAGCACCACCCACAGCACACCGGCCTTCCAGTACGGCGCCACCGCACCACCGCACGACACGGTCACCCGCATACCGGCCGCCGCACCCGGACCGGTCACCCCAACTGGGGCAGGACCTCCGCGCCCAGCCGGCGCACGTTCTCCTCCGTCGCCGCGAGGTCGCCGGAGCCCTCGACGAGCAGCGCGAACCGAGTGATGCCCGTACGCTCCGAGGTCGCCGCCAGCCGGTCGGCACACAGCTGCGGCGGGCCGACGGGATGCAGCCCGCACAGCAGCTCCGTATAGGCCAGCGGATCACGCATCGCGCGATAGCGGCCGTCGACCGTCACATGCGCGCCCAGGCCCTGCTGGAGCCAGCCGGGCATCGCCTTCGTGAGGGTCTCCGTCGCGGCCTTACGGGCGTCGGCGACCTGCACCACGCCCGCCGAGACATGCCCGGCCGCGGCGACCTCGTCGCCGTCCCGGCCGGCCTCCAGGGCGGCCGACCGCCACAGCGCGACCATCTCCGCCTTCTCCTCGTCGCCGCAGTGCATGCCCAGCAGCATCGGCAGCCCGCGCTCCGCGGCCGTACGGACCGATGAGGCGGAGGTGCAGGCCACCACCACCGGCGGGCCCGGGGGGCCGGACTCGTCCGGATCGGTCAGTGCCTCGGCCGGCCGGGGCACCACCGCCACTTCCCGGAACGCATAGCGCTCGCCCTGCGCGCCGACCCGGGGCTCCCGCAGCCAGCGCATCAGCAGATCGAGTGACTCCGGGAAGCCGTGGTCGTACGCGGCGAGGCCGGAGCCGAACACCTCCAGATCGACCCACGGCCCGCCCCGGCCGACGCCGAGCGTGAACCGGCCGTCGGAGGTGAGATGCAGCAGCGCCGCCTGCTCACCGAGGGCCACCGGATGCTGGGTCGGCAGCACGCTCACCGCCGTCCCGACACCGATCCGGCGGGTCCGCCCCAGCAGCAGCGCGGCCAGCGTCACCGCATTCGGGCAGACGCCGTACGGTACGAAGTGGTGTTCCGCGAGCCAGACATCGTCGAGTCCGGCCTCCTCCGCGACCTCCGCGGAGCGCACCGCGCGGTGCAGTGCTTCCCCCTGTCCCTGACCGGGGAATTGAGCGGCCAGGATGAAAGCCCCAACGCGCATCGCTCTCTGCCTCCTCGCAGCCGACGCGACTCCCCCTTACAGGCAACAACGTGTGACACGTGCCAAGGGCACGGCCTGGCGACAAATTTCCTGATGATCGCAGAATCCTGCCGAGGGCCGTTCGCCCGTGACCGCGCCGCGTACGCTGGTGACATCCCGTGACCCCGTGACTCTCCGAGGTGCTCTGTGTCCCCGCGTCGAAACCGCCAGCACGGCGGCGCGAAGCCCGTCGACCGCACGGGCGGTGACCGCTACGGCCTGGAACGTACCGAGGAATGGCGCGGCGAGGACTGGGTCGTCCGGCTGGTCGGGGGCGGCGGCGCGGCCAAGCACTACCGCTGCCCCGGCTGCGACCAGGAGATCCCGCCCGGGGTACCGCATGTCGTCGCCTGGCCGCAGCACGGCGATGTCGATGACCGCCGGCACTGGCACAAGGCGTGCTGGAACGCACGGGACCGCCGGAGCGCGCGGCTCCAGCGGTCCCGGAATGCGCCCCGCTACTGAGGGCGGGCGGCGTCAGACGTCGCGCTGAAGGACGGCGGCGTAGGCGCCGCCCAGCGTCACCGCGGTCACACCGGCGAGGATCCACACGGGAGTCCAGCCGGTCGGGCCGGTGCTGAGGAACGGGATGTCGTACAGCGTCGCGAGCGCGCTGGGCACCGAGTACTCGATCAGCGCCTGCTGGACGTCCTTGAGGCTCTCGCCCTGGAGGAACAGCGCCAGCAGCATCGGCAGCAGCACCACGCCCATCATCGTGCTGATGGCACCCGCCGAGTGCCGCAGCAGCGTGCCGACGGACAGCGCCAGCAGACCGAGCAGCGCGACGTAGAGACCGGCGCCGACGGTGGCGCGCAGCCACTGGTCGGCGGTGGGCGCGGGGCCGTTGAGCATCGCGCTGTCGAGCAGGGCGACCAGGCCGGTCGCGACCGTCGTGATCACCAGCGCGAGCGTGAAGAAGACGATCGCCTTCGCGGTCAGCATCCGTGCCCGGCTGGGGCAGGCGGTCAGCGTCGTACGGACCATGCCGGTGCCGTACTCGGACGAGATCGACAGCACCCCCAGGGTGATCACGCACAGGCTGCCGAGCAGGACACCGACGAAGCCGAGGCCGAGCACCGGGTCCAGCTCGCGGTCCGAGCCCGCCGCGAGGGCGGCCAGCAGGCCGATGCCGACGCACAGCAGCAGCATCACGCCCAGCGTCCAGATCGTCGAGCGCACCGAGCGGATCTTCGTCCACTCGGAGAGCAGCGCATGGCCGAGGTGGGTGGGGCGCACCGGGATGGGCGAGACATAGCCGCCCGCGCCGGCGTAGGCCTGCTGGGGGTGCGGCGGGGCCGGCGGCTGCGGGGCCTGGGGCTGGGCGGCCTGGGCCGGCGCGTGGGCCTGGGCGGGCGCGGGTGCCTGGACCGGTGTCTGGAGCATCATCGTGCCCGCGTCCTTGCCCGGTCCGTGCGCCGCGAGCGGCTGCGGCTCGGGGTACGACTGGGCCTGGAGCATCATCGTCCCGGCCTCCTTGGCCGGGGCGGGCTGCGCGGGGGCCTGGCCCTGGGCGGGCGCCTGCCCGTGCTGGGGCTGAGGCTGGGCCTGGGCCGCCTGGGCCGCCTGGGCCTGAGCGGGTGCCGGGCCCTGGGCCTGGAGCATCATCGTGCCCGCTTCCTTGGCGGGCGCGGGCTGCTCGGGCGCGGGCTGGGCCTGAAGCATCATCGTGCCGGCCTCTTTGGCGGGTGCCGGCTGCTGAGCGGGCGGCTGCTGACCGGGCGGCTGCTGGGCGGGCGGCGTCTGCGGCGGCTCGCCCTGCGGCTGGTGCGGTGCGGCCGGCGGTGCCGCGGGCGGCATCGGCGGCGCGGCCGGCACCGGCTGCTCGTGTGCGCCGGTGTCGTGGGGTCCGCGCTCAGGCTGCGGCTGGGGCTGCGGCTGCTGAGGGCTGGTCATCGGGCGTCCTCGTGGTGGGGCGTGGGCAGGTCGGCGGGGGCGGCGGGAGCCGCGGGCGGCATCGGCGCGGCGGGCTGTTGCCCGTACGGGTGAGGCGCACCGTATTGCTCGGGTCCCCCGTACGGGTGGCCCTGAGCGGGCGGCGGATAACCCGGCCCGGGAGCGGGCGCCTGCTGGGCGTACGGATTCGGCTGCCCCTGGCCGGGAACACCGGCCGGAACCTGACCGGGGACACCCGGCTGACCGGGCGGGAACCCCGGGCCGCCCGCGTACCCCTGCGGGGCGTACCCGGCGGGGGCCTCCTGAAGGCCGGCCCGCGCGTCCGCCGTCGAGCGGTAGTCCACGACGCCCTGCGTCAGCTGCATATACGCCTCTTCCAGGGACGCCTGGTGCGGCGACAGCTCCCACAGCCGGACGTCTGCCTGATGCGCGAGCTCGCTGATGCGGGGGAGCGGCAGCCCGGTCACCCGCAGCGCACCGTCCGGCTCGGGCACGGTCTGCCCGCCCGCCTCACCGATCGCGGCGGTCAGCTTCTCGCGCTGCTCCGGCTCGGTGTCCGGGGTGCGGACCCGGGCGAAATCTGCGGAGTTGGCCGAGATGAAGTCCTGCACGGACATATCCGCCAGCAGCTGCCCCCGGCCGATCACGATCAAGTGCTCGGCGGTCAGCGCCATTTCGCTCATCAGATGCGAGGAGACAAAGACCGTACGGCCCTCGCTCGCCAGCTGCTTCATCAGATTGCGCACCCACAGGATGCCTTCGGGGTCGAGCCCGTTGACCGGCTCGTCGAAGAGCAGCACCTGGGGGTCGCCGAGCAGCGCCGCGGCGATACCCAGCCGCTGGCCCATACCGAGCGAGAAGCCCTTGGAGCGGCGCCCGGCGACCTCCTGGAGACCGACCACACCGAGCACCTCGTCGACCCGGCGGGCCGGGATGCCGGACACCTGGGCGAGCGACAGCAGATGCTGGCGCGCAGTGCGCCCGCCGTGCACGGCCTTGGCATCGAGCAGGGCGCCCACCTGGCGGGGGGCGTTGGGGAGGCTGCGGAAGGGACGGCCGGCGATGGTGGCCCGCCCCGAGGTCGGTGCGTCCAGGCCCAGAATCATGCGCATCGTCGTGGACTTGCCGGAGCCGTTGGGCCCCAGGAAGCCGGTCACCGTACCCGGCCGCACCTGGAACGACAGGTTGTACACGGCCGTCTTGGCGCCGTAGCGCTTCGTCAGGCCGACTGCCTCGATCATTCTCCGCCCCTCGCGAGATGGTCGGGGCAGAGGCGCTCTCGTACCCCCGTGAGGATTAGGAGGCTATCCGGCCATTGACGGTTCCCGTCAATCGACGACATACCAGCACCCCCACCGGCCTTCTTTCCCCACCCACCCACGGGAGGGGACGGGCCGGAGGGGCAGGGTGTCCGGACGTAAAGCGAAGCAGTCCGGACACTCTGCCCCGGAGGTCCGTCACCGCACCCCGACAGCCCCGCGCAGCGGCAACGCCCGCCGCAGGCGCAACGGCGGGAAGCCCCCACGGCGGGACAGCCGGAAACGTGGGTCAAAAGCCCAGCGCAGCGTCACGCATCGCGCCGCTTCAGCAACACGAACCCGCAGACCAGCGCGACCACCGTCCAGGCGATCATGATGCCGAGCCCGCCCCACGGGCCGTACGGCACCTGGTCGTTGGCCCGCGGCACCACCTGCATGATTTTCGAGCCGGCCTGGTCCGGCAGATAGCGGCCGACCTTCCGGGTCGCCGAGACATTTCCGAGGATGTTCGAGATCAGGAAGAAGAACGGCATCAGGATGCCCAGCGAGAGCATCGGGCTGCGCAGCATCGTGGCCACCGCCATCGAGAACAGCGCGATCAGCGTCATATAGAGCCCGCCGCCGATCACCGCACGCAGTACGCCCGGGTCGCCGAGGTGCGCCCGCAGGTCACCGAGCACCGCCTGCCCCGCGAAGAACGTCACGAAGCTGGTGGCGAGACCGACGACGAAGACCAGCGCGGTGGCCACCAGCAGCTTGCAGAACAGAAAGGTGCCGCGCTGCGGTACGGCGGCCAGCGAGGCGCGGATCATGCCGGTGCTGTACTCGTTCGAGACCACCAGCACCCCGAAGACGATCATCGCCAGCTGGCCCAGTCCCATCCCGGCGAAGCTGATGTTGGTGGGGTCGAACGCCAGCCGGTCCCGGGCCGGCATCGAGCTGAAGTCGTTGTTGGCCAGGGTGCAGATCAGCACGCCCAGTCCGATGGTGACGACCACGGCGATGCCCAGCGTCCACACCGTGGACCGCACCGACCTGATCTTGGTCCACTCCGACCGAATGACCTGCCCCAGCGCCGCCATCCGTCAGCTCCTCTTCTTCTGCCAGTCCGCGCCCCAGCCGGTCGGCTGCGGCTCACCCGGCCGGGCCCCGGCCGGCTGCGGTTCTCCCGGCGGCCGGGCCCCGGCCTGAGCCGGCACCGGCTCGCCGTCGTGCGCGTGATACTCCACCGACTCGGCCGTCAGCTGCATGAACGCGTCCTCCAGGGAGGCTTGCTGAGGGCTGAGCTCATGCAGCACCAGCTGATGCCGGGCGGCCAGTTCGCCCAGCCGGTCGGCGGGCACTCCGTCGATCTCCAGCGACCCGTTGCCGACGGCCACTGCGTCGATGCCCTCGTCGTGCAGCAGGTCCAGCAGCTTCTCCCGCTGCGGGGACCGCATCCGGACGTACGACCGGGAGTTCTGGTGAATGAAGTCCTTCATCGAGGTGTCCGCCATCAGCCGGCCCTGCCCGATCACGATCAGATGCTCGGCGGTCAGTGCCATCTCGCTCATCAGATGCGAGGAGACGAAGACGGTGCGGCCCTGGGCGGCGAGGTTCTTCATCAGATTGCGGATCCAGTGGATGCCTTCGGGGTCGAGTCCGTTGACCGGCTCGTCGAAGAGCAGCACCTGGGGGTCGCCGAGCAGTGCCGCGGCGATACCGAGCCGCTGGCTCATCCCGAGCGAGAAGCCCTTCGAGCGCTTCTTGGCGACCGTGCTCAGCCCGACGGTGTCCAGCACCTCGCCGACCCGGCCGCGGGGGATGCCGTTGCTCTGCGCCAGGCACAGCAGATGGTTGGCGGCGCTGCGGCCGCCGTGCACCGCCTTCGCCTCCAGCAGCGCCCCGATGTAGGTGAGCGGATCCTTCAGCTGGCGGTAGTGCTTGCCGTCGATCCGGACCGTCCCCGATGTCGGGTTGTCCAGGTCGAGCATCATCCGCATGGTCGTCGACTTGCCGGCGCCGTTGGGGCCGAGGAAGCCGGTGACCATCCCGGGCCGCACCGTGAACGTGAGGTGGTCCACGGCGACCTTGTCGCCGTAATGCTTGGTCAGCCCCTCGAGCTCGATCATGTACGGCACGCTAGGCGTCCCCGGAGGCCGCTGCCACCGGGGCGGGGCCGCCCGGCTGACCCCCCGTACGCACCGCGCCCCCGCACCACCACGGAGGCGGTACGGGGGCGCGCGGGGCTGCTCGGGAAAGCCTGGCCCGGGGGCACCTTCCGGCGTTGGCCGGGGGAGGGTCAGCGGCTCTGCTGGGCGGGGACGCCGCGGGTGACGGTCTCGTCCTCGCCGGGGGCGCCGGCCGCGGCCACGGCGGCACCGGTCAGCGTCGCCAGCATCTCGCGGACGTTGGTCAGCTGCGCGTTGATGGAGTCGCGGCGGTTCGTCAGCGCCGCCAGCTCGCGCTCGGATTCGCTGCGGATCCGGTCCGCCTTGGCGTTGGCGTCCGCCACGATGTCCTCGGCCTGGCGCTGCGCGGTCTCCACCGTCTGGCGGGCCCGGCGCTCGGCGTCCGTACGCAGCTTCTCGGCCTCCAGGCGGAGCTGCTCGGCGCGGTGCTCGATCTCGGCGAGCCGCTTCTCGGCCTTGGCCTGACGCGAGGCCAGGTCGCGCTCGGACTGCTCACGGCGCTTGGCGAGGTTGGTCTCGAAGTCCGCGGCGGCCTGCGCGGCCTTGGCGCGGGTCTCCTCGAAGAGGGAGTCCGCCTCCTCCCGCTTGGACTGCGCGTCCTTCTGTGCCTCGGCGCGCAGGGTGGCCGCCTCACCCTTGGCCTTCTCGACGATCCGGGCGCCCTCGTCCTCGGCCTTCGCCTTGCGCTCGGAGGCGAACGACTCGGCGTCGTTACGGACCTGCTGGGCGGCCGACTCGGCCAGCTCACGGTGTTGCTCGGCGGCCCGCCGGGCCTCCTCGCGCAGATCCTTCGCCTCCTCTTCGGCGAGCCGGAGGATCTTCTCCACGCGCGCGCCGAGGCCCGCGTAGGACGGTTCGGCGTCATTGACCTGCGCCTGGGCGTTCTGCGTTTCGAGGTGCAGCTCCTCGATCCGCTTTTCCAGCGACGTGATGCGGGCCAGCGCGCTGTCGCGGTCGGCGACGAGCTTCGTAATGCGGTCGTCCACCTGACCGCGGTCGTACCCACGCCGCACGAGCTCGAAGCCGAAGGGGGAGGAAGTGTCGCTCATGGGGTTCCTGTCGAAGAGACCGGTGAGGTGATAAGGAGAATCCTAGGGGTCACAACGGCGTGTCATCGAGTCATTGCCCGTTTGATCTGGAGAATGACCCCTCATTTGAGTGGCTACCCCTCAGACTGCTTGCCACTCGAACGAGTTGCACCCGCTCCCGCGGCAGCCTTCACACCGCCGCCCTTGCCTTCCCCGCCCCCGCCGGGTGCCTCGAACGATTCCAGCGCTTCCAGAACGTCCTGGACGCGGGAGATTTCGGCGTTGATGTCCTCCCGGCGGCGCACCAGCACCTCCAGCTCCCGCTTGCCCTCGTCCACGATCCGTTCGGCCTCCGCCTCGGCCTCGGCGCGCATCCGCTCCGCGTCGCGCACCGCCTCGGCCTTCTTGTTCTCGGCCTCCTTGATCAGGCTCTCGGCCTTCTTCACCGCCGAGATCCGGACCTTGCTCGCCTCGCTGTTCGCGTCCGCCACCATCCGGTCGGCCTTCTCCTCGGCCTCGACCTGCTGGGCGGTGGCCTGCGCGATGAGCTTGTCGACCCGCTCGCCGGCGTTCTTCATCGTCTCCGCCGACTCCCGGCGGGCCCGCTCGTGCAGCTCCTCGACCTCGGACTCGATCCGCTGGCGCAGCTCCTCGGCGCGGTCCCGGATGCCGGTGGCGTCGCGGCGGGCCTCCTCCAGCAGCGTGTTCGCGTCCGTACGGGCCTTCTCCACCCGCGCATTGCCGTCGGCCGTCGCCTCCGAGACCAGCCGCTCGGCCTCCTTGCGGGCCGCCCCGACCATGGTGTCGGCCTGCTCCTCGGCGGCGGTGGCCGCGTTGAGCGCCTCCTCCTGGGCCTTGGTGACGAGCTGGTCCGCCTGCTCGGCCGCGTCCGCGCGGCGCTTGGCGGCGTCCTTGCGCGCCTCGTCGAGCAGCCGGTCCGCCTCCTGCTGGGCCTGGGTCCGGGTCTGCTCGGCGGCCGCCTCGGCGTCCTCCTTGAGCTTCGCGGACTCGTTGCGGGTGCGGTTGGCGTGCTCCTGCGCGGCGGTGACCGTCTCGGCCGCCTCCGCCCGCAGCCGGTCCGCCTCCGCGGTGGCCGTGGCGAGCATCCGGTCCGCCTGCTCCCGGGCGTCGGCCCGGGTGCGGTCCGCGTCCCGCTCGGCGTCCGCGGTCGTCTCCGCCGCCTCCGTGCGCAGCCGTTCGGCCTCGGTCGCGGCCTCCGACATCAGCTCGTCGGCCTGCTCCGCGGCGTCCGAACGCGTCTTGTTGGCCGCCTTGCGCGCCTCGTCGCCGGTGTGGTCCGCCTCTCGGCGGGCCTCCTCCAGGACCTCGGCCGCCTCGGCCCGCAGCCGCTCCGCCTTCTCGGTCGCCTCCGTCACCAGACGGTGCGCCTGCTGCTCGCCCTCGGCCCGCAGCTGATCGGCGGCCTGCTGGGCCTCCTGGACCGTGCGGTCCGCGTCGTCCTGCGCCGAAGACGTCAGCTCGGTGGCCTCGGTGACAATCCGTTCGGCCTCCGCGCGCGCCTCGGTGATCAGCCGGTCGGCCTGCTCCGCGGCGTCCGAGCGCATCCGGTTCGCGTCGTCCCGCGCCTCCGCACGGGCCCGTGCCGCGTCCTGCTCGCCGGCCGCCAGCGCGTCCGAGGCGTCGGTACGCAGCTGCTGCGCCTTCGCCGTGGCGTCCGCCACCAGCTTCTCGGCCTGTGCGGTCGCCTCCGACACCAGCCGGTCGGCCTGTTCGGCGGCCTCGGTCCGCGCCGTGTTGGCGTCCCGGCGTGCCTCGTCCAGCACCCCGGCCGCCTCGGCGCGCAGCCCGTCGGCCTCCTCGATGGCCTCGGAAACCGCCCGCTCCGCGAGGGCCTTCGCGGCCTCCGTCGCCTCCTGCGCCTCCGCACGGGCCCGCGCCGCGTCCTCCGAGGCGCGCTCCCGCTCCTCGTAGGCGTCCTTACGGATCCGGTCCGCCTCGTCCTGCGCCTCGGCCTTGGTGCGCTCCGCGGCGTGCTCGGCCGCCGAACGCAGCCCGGCGATCTCCTCACCGGCCTGCTCGTGCAGCCCCGCGACCGAGTCCCGCACCTGCTGCGCGGTCTGCTCGGCCGCCGCCACCAGCTCGCCCGACCGCCGGTCCGCCTCCTCGACCAGCCGCTGGGCCTCCTCCTGCGCCTCGCCCACTCGGGTACGGGCCGACGCCAGCAGCTCCTCGCTCTGCTCGCGCGCCGCGGTGCGCTCCTGGTGGGCCTCCTCGCGGGCCTCGCCCAGCAGCTGCTCTGCCTCCCGGCGCCGCCGCGCGGCCTCCTCCTGGGCCGCGGCCAGCGCCTGCGCCGCCTCCGCGCCCGTACGCTCGGCGGCCGTCGCCGCCTCGGCACGGACCCGGTCCGCGGTCTCCTGGGCCTCCGTCTTGAGCCGCTCCGCCTCGGCCGACGCCTCGGCGCGCAGCCGGCCGGCCACCGACTCGGCCTCGGCGCGCGCCGCCGACGCGTCCGACGCGGCCTCCGTACGCAGCCGCTCGGCCTCCTCCTCGGCCTGCTGCTGAAGCGTCCGGCGCCGCTCCGCCGACTCGGCCTTGAGCCGGGCGGCGTCCTCCTGGGTCTCCCGGCGCAGCCGCTCCGCCTCCGCGCGGGCGTCGCGCAGCGACCGCTCGGCGGCGGTGACCTTCTCCTCCGCCTCGCGGTGCAGCCGGTCCAGTTCGTCCTGCGCCTCGGCGCGCCGCTCCTCGGCGGCCTGCTCGGCCTCCTCGCGCAGCCGGGCGGCGGACTCCTCCGCCTCGGTGGTCACCATCTCCGCGGCCTGGGCGCCCTCGGTGAGCAGCTCCTCGGCCTCCGAACGGGCCCGCTCCAGCGCCTCCTCGGCCTGCCGGCGCAGCGCCGAGGCCCGCTCGATGGCCTCCGTCCGCACCCGCTCGCTCTCCGCGACGGCTCCCGAACGGGTCTCCTCGGCGTCGGACTTGGCCTTCGCCAGCAGTTCCTCGGCGGTCCCGGCCGCCTCCTCGATCTGCTGGACCGCCTCCCGGCGGGCCTCGCCGCGGATCCGCTCGCCCTCGGCGACCGCGTCCGCGCGCAGCTGCTCGGCCTCCCCGCGCAGCCGCCGTGCCTCCTCCTGGAGTTCGACGGTCTTGGCGCGGTACTCCTTGGTGTCGTCCTTGGCCGCGCCCTTGAGCTGCGCCACGGTGTCGTGGGCCTCTTCGCGCAGCCGGTCCGCCTCGGCCTCGGCCTCCTTGCGCAGCCGTTCGGCCTCCTCCGCGGCGGCCTTGGTGGTGGCCTTGGCGTCCTCCGACGCCTTGGTCAGCACCTCCTCGGCGCTGCGCGCGGCCTTCGCCAGCTGGGCCGCGGAGTCCTCCGCCACCTTGGACCGGGCGGTCTCCTGCGCCTCGGCGACCAGCCGCTCGGCCTCCGCGCGGGCGTCCGACCGCAGTTGCTCGGCCTCGGCCTTGAGTGCCTCGGCCTCCTTGGTGGCCTCACCGACCAGCCGGGCGATCTCCGCCTTGGCCGTACGGGTGCGCTGCTCGTTGTCCGACTCGGCCGCCGTCAGCCGCTTGGTGGCGCTCTGCTGCGCCTCGTCGACCAGCTTCTCCGCCTCGGCGCGGGCCTCGCGCAGCGCCTTGTCCGCCTCCTGGACACGGGCCTCGGCGGTACGGGTCAGCTCCGCGGCCTGCCGGCGGGCCTCCTCCGACTCGGTGCCGACGCTGGTGCGCAGCTGCTCGGCCTGGTCGGTGGCCTCCTGGGCCTGGCTGGAGGCGGCGTTCAGCAGCCGCTCGGCGTCCGTACGCGCCCGGCGCAGGATGCTTTCCGCTTCGGCACGGGCCTCCGCGGCCTCGGTGCCGAGCCGCTCCCGGGCCTGCTCGGCCAGCCGCTGGGCCTCGGCCCGCGCGGCGGCCAGCGCCTGCTCGGCCTCCCTGCGCGACTCCTCCATGAGCCGACGGGCCTGCGACTCCGTGCGGGCCCGCAGTTGTTCGGCCCAGGCGACGTTCTCGTTGACATGCGATTCGACGGTCTGCCGGCGCTCGTTGAGCTCCTCGTCGAGCCGCTGCCGGCGGGTGACCGCCTCGGCGTGCAGCTCGGCCTCCAGCCGGGACTGCCGTTCGGCCTGCTCCTGGAGCAGCCGCTGGGTCTGTGCCCGTGCCTCGCGCAGCTCACGCTCGGCATCGGTACGCAGCTGGTCCGCCTGGATCTGCGCGTTGCGCAGCAGTTGTTCGGCCTGATGACTGACGTTGTCGTAGGCAGGGCGGGTCGCGAGGTTGCGGCGCGCCTCATGGAGCTTGGCGCGCAGCACCTCGACCTGATAGCCGAGGTCGTCGGCGTGCTGAACGGCCTTGTCCCGCTCCGTCTTCAGCCGCTCCATCTCGGCCTCGAACTGCGAGAGGTGGTCGTCAGCCTCGTAGCGGTCGTTGCCCCGCACTGCGCGGTCCCATCCGTCCCCTGGTCATGGTGGCGGCCTTCTCCGGTCCTGCGGTGCTCGTCCCGTACACGTCACGTCGTACCGGACTCGCGCCCATCGGAGCTGACCCTTCCGAAGAAATGGTGTCAGATCATCGGCAGGGTATGGACCGAGCCCCACTCCCTTACCCCGGCCGAAGCTGCACTCTACCGGCCGGGGAAGGTGAAGGTCAGTGGTCCGTCGGGGTGGTGGGCGCCGCGGTGACGAGTTCGGTAAGCACTCCATGACAATCCTTGGGGTGCAGGAAGGTGATCCGGGAGCCCATCGAGCCGGTCCTGGGCTCGTCGTAGAGCACCCGGACACCCTTGCCCCGGATGGCCTCGGAGTCACCGTCGACGTCCGCGGTGCCGAAGGCGATGTGGTGCACCCCCTCGCCGTTCTTGGCGAGCCACTTGCCCACCGCGGAGTCCTCCCGGGTGGGCTCCAGGAGCTGCAAATACGAGGCTCCGCCGTCCGAGGTTTCATTGATCTTGAGCATGGCTTCCCGGACCCCCTGCTCCTCGTTGACCTCGGTGTGGAACACCTCGAAGCCATACGTGGCACGGTAGAACTCGACAGTCTTGTCGAGGTCGAAACAGGCGATCCCGATGTGGTCGATTCGCGTCAGCATGGCTCCAGTGCACCGCCCGCACGGCTGGTTACGCAACGTGCGCGCGATCACACCCGCTTGCCGGTGACCCGGCGCGTACCGCTCAGTACATTGACGGGAACCCTCGTTAACTTCCCTGCAAAGGAAGGCCGCACCGCATGTCTGCAACGAACGGCACGAACGGCAGCACCTCAGTGATCGTGGCGGGAGCGCGCACCCCCATGGGCCGGCTCCTGGGATCGCTGCGGACCTTCTCCGGCGCCGACCTGGGCGCCGTCGCCATCAAGGCGGCACTCGACCGGGCGGGCATCGGCGGCGACCAGGTGCAGTACGTGATCATGGGCCAGGTGCTCCAGGCCGGGGCAGGGCAGATCCCGGCACGTCAGGCCGCCGTCAAGGCCGGCATCCCCATGAACGTCCCCGCGCTGACCGTCAACAAGGTCTGTCTCTCCGGTCTCGACGCCATCGCGCTGGCCGACCAGCTCATCCGCGCCGGCGAGTTCGATGTCATCGTCGCCGGCGGCCAGGAGTCCATGACCAACGCCCCGCACCTGCTCCCGAAGTCCCGCGAGGGCTTCAAGTACGGCGCGATCGAGATGCTCGACGCGATGGCGCACGACGGCCTCACGGACGCCTACGAAGGCATCGCCATGGGGGAGTCGACCGAGAAGCACAACACCCGTTTGGGTATCGCCCGACCGGAGCAGGACGAGATCGCCGCGCGCTCCCACCAGCGGGCCGCCGCCGCCCAGAAGAACGGGCTCTTCGAGGCCGAGATCACCCCCGTGGAGATCCCGCAGCGCAAGGGCGAGCCGGTCCTTTTCAGCAAGGACGAGGGCATCCGCGGCGAGACCACCACGGAGTCGCTCGGCAAGCTCCGCCCGGCCTTCGCCAAGGACGGCACGATCACCGCCGGCACCTCCTCGCAGATCTCCGACGGCGCCGCCGCGGTCGTCGTCATGAGCAAGGCCAAGGCCCAGGAGCTCGGCCTGGAATGGATCGCGGAGATCGGTGCGCACGGCAATGTCGCGGGCCCGGACAACTCGCTCCAGTCCCAGCCCTCCAACGCCATCAACCACGCCCTGAAGAAGGACGGCCTGGCCGTCGAGGATCTTGACCTGATCGAGATCAACGAGGCGTTCGCGGCCGTCGCCGTGCAGTCCATGAAGGACCTCGGAGTGTCCCCGGAAAAGGTGAATGTCAATGGCGGCGCCATTGCGCTGGGTCACCCGATCGGGATGTCCGGCGCCCGGATCGTGCTGCATCTCGCGCTGGAGCTGCGCCGGCGGGGCGGTGGCGTGGGCGCCGCCGCGCTGTGTGGTGGTGGCGGCCAGGGCGACGCGCTGATCATCCGCGTACCGGGTAAGTAAGCGAGAGCTCGTACGCCGGTGCGTACGAGCGGGCCGAATCGCGTACGAGCGAGCCGAAGGAGCCGAGCGGCGATGGTGGACGTCCCCCAGCTGGTGGAACAGGCGCGGCAGGGCCGGCCGAGGGCCGTGGCACGGCTGATCTCCCTCGTCGAGGGGGCGGCGCCGGAGCTGCGCGAGGTGATGGCGGCGCTGGCCCCCCTCACCGGCAACGCGTATGTGGTCGGGCTGACCGGCTCGCCCGGTGTGGGCAAGTCCACCACCACCTCCGCGCTGGTGACGGCCTATCGCAAGACGGGCAAACGGGTCGGCGTCCTCGCCGTCGACCCGTCCTCGCCGTTCTCCGGCGGCGCGCTGCTCGGTGACCGGGTCCGGATGAGCGAACACGCCTCCGATCCCGGCGTCTACATCCGCTCCATGGCCACCCGCGGCCATCTGGGCGGCCTGGCCTGGGCCGCGCCCCAGGCGATCCGCGTCCTGGACGCGGCGGGCTGCGACGTGGTCCTCGTCGAGACGGTCGGTGTCGGCCAGTCCGAGGTGGAGATCGCCTCCCAGGCCGATACGAGTGTGGTGCTGCTCGCACCCGGCATGGGCGACGGCATCCAGGCGGCCAAGGCCGGAATCCTGGAGATCGGCGACGTCTACGTCGTCAACAAGGCGGACCGCGACGGGGCCGATGCGACCGCCCGCGAGCTCAACCACATGCTGGGGCTCGGCGAATCCCGTACGCCGGGTGACTGGCGGCCGCCGATCGTGAAGACCGTCGCGGCGCGGGCCGAGGGCGTCGACGAGGTCGTCGAGGCGCTGGAGAAGCACCGGGCCTGGATGGAGGAGCGGGGCGTCCTCGCGGAGCGGCGGCGGTCCCGGGCGGCGCACGAGGTCGAGACGATCGCGGTGACGGCGCTGCGGGAGCGGATCGGTGATCTGCGGGGGGATCAGCGGCTGGATGCGTTGGCCGAGCGGATCGTTGCCGGTGAGACGGATCCGTATCGGGCGGCCGATGAGTTGGTTGATGGGCTGACTAACGGGGGCTGAGGGGTTCCGCTGTTCGGCGGGTTGTGTTTTTGGCTGCGGGTGGGGTGTGGCTGGGCGCGCCGTTCCCCGCGCCCCTGTGGGGGTGGCCGTGCCGTTGTTCGGTGCGGCTGTGTTGTGGCTGGTGCCGTTGCGGGGTCTGTGGTTGCCGCGGGTGTCGGAGGGGACGCACCGGGGCCCGTCCTCGGCGCGGGCGACGCGGGTGCGTGGGATTGATTGCCCCGGTGTCTGCTCCGGTCCTGCGGGCGGGCCCCGGTACATCCCCTCCGACCGTCCCCCGTTGCCGACTGCCGGACGGTGGCACCGCGCCTCACGGCCCATCTCGGCCCGCGCCCCGGCCTGCGGGGGCCAGATGCCTGCCAAGAGGTGCCGCCGCATCGCCGTAACGGCCATCCGTACGGCGGGTCGGCCGCGCACGCACGGTGGTCGGAGGGGATGTCCGGTGCCCCGCCCGCAGGACCGGAGCGAACGCCGGGGGGCTTGCCTCTGAGACCAGGGCCGCCCGCGCCGAGGACGGGGTACCGGGCGTCCCCTCCGACCCGCCACCCACCACGCGTAGGCGCCCGGCGCCCAGCCACCGGCAACCCGCACCGGCGCCCAGCCACCGGCAACGCCACAGCCGAAGGCCCCGCCCACGGCGAGGTGGGCGGGGCCTGATGTGGGGGGTGGTCAGTCGTCCGCGCCGTCGTTGTCGTCGTCGGACTGCGCCGGAACGGCGCTCAGCTTGCCGGACTGCGGGTCGACCAGCAGCTTGTGCTCCTTGCCGTCCTTGGTGATCGTCTCGACCTCCCAGACCGCCTTGCCGCGGTCGTCGTCATCCAGGTCGACGGAGGTCACGGTGCCGTGCGAGGCGGCGGTACGGGCGGCCGACGCGGCGTCGGTCCGGGCCTGCTGGAGGGCGGCGCGCTCATGGGCGTCGTCGTCCTCGTCGGTGTCGACGTGCTGGTTGAGCACCCGCGCGTTGCCCGCGTCGAGGGTGACCTCGTGCCACTTGCCGTCCTTGCCCAGCACGTCCGCTTCCCAGACCAGGCCGGCCCGGTCCGCGTCCAGGTCGAGGCCGGAGACGGTGCCGGGGACGGCCTTGAGAGCGGCGGCCGCGGCGTCCGGCGCGCTGACCTTGGCGGCGCGGGCCTCGCGGCGGTCCTCCTGGCCGTTGGCGTCGTCGTCCTGCATGCGGATGCTGGAGTGGCCGTCCCGCACCTGGGCGGTGCCGGAGCCGGTGGCGGCCGTGTCGTGGGCGGCCGACCGTGCCGAGACCGGGGCGCCGGACCGGGCGCTGCCGGAGCCGTCGGCGCTGACCGCGACGGCGGTGACCGTACCGCCGGCGACGAGGGCGGCCGCGGCGGCGGTGGCGATGATCAGATGGCGCTTCATGTGTTTTCTCCCCTTGCGATCGGCTGTGCCAACACACTGGCGGAACCAAGCTGAAGGGGACCTGAAGGCACCTGAAGGGGCCTTCAGGAAGGGAATGGCAAGGTGAGCGCATGCACCCGCCCGTCACGCAGTACCGCCCGCCCGGCCCCGCCGCTCACCGTCCGTACCGGCTCCTGATCGTGGAGGACGAGAAGCGGCTGGCCCTGTCACTGGCCAAGGGGCTGATGGCCGAGGGCTATGCGGTCGATGTGGTGCACGACGGCTTGGCGGGGCTCCACCAGGCGACTGAGGAGAGCTACGACCTGGTCGTGCTCGACATCATGCTGCCGGGGATGAACGGCTACCGCGTGTGCGGGGCGCTGCGTGCGGCCGGCCACGAGGTGCCGATTCTGATGCTGACCGCCAAGGACGGTGAGTACGACGAGGCCGAGGGGCTGGACACCGGCGCCGACGACTACCTGACCAAGCCGTTCTCGTATGTGGTGCTGGTGGCGCGGGTGAAGGCGCTGTTGCGGCGGCGCGGCCGGACCGCGCCGCCGGTGCTGCGGGTGGGGGCGCTGGCCATCGACCAGGGGGCCCGGCGGGTCGAGCGGGACGGCGCCGAGGTGACGCTGACGACGAAGGAGTTCGCCGTGCTGGAGCAGCTGGCGGTGCGGGCGGGCGAGGTGGTCTCCAAGGCGGAGATCCTGGAGCACGTCTGGGACTTCGCCTATGAGGGCGATGTCAACATCATCGAGGTGTACGTGAGCGCCCTGCGGCGCAAGCTCGGCGCGGGCCACATCGTGACGGTGCGCGGCGCGGGATACCGGCTGGTGGCCGGTGGGTAGCGTGCTGGGCTCGGTACGGGCCAGGGCGGCGGCCGGGGCGACCGTGGTGGTGGCCCTGGCGCTGATCGCGGCGGGTACGGCGGTGCTGCTGGTGCTGCGTGGCAATCTCCAGAACCAGGCGGGGCTGGAGGCGGAGGTCGCGGCGCGTGAGGTGGCCGCGCAGATCGCGACGGAGACGGCGTACGACAAGCTGGATCTGCCGGACGGCGATGAGCATCCGGTGGTGGTCACCGGTGATGACGGGCGGGTGCGGGCGGTCGGTGAGGACGTGCGGGCCGTCGACGGGAAGCGGGTGGGCGCCGCGCAGGGGGCGGGGAGCGTCGCGCCGCCGGCGGAGGACGAGGACGGTGAGGACGACGACGATCGTGCGCTGAAGCCGGGTGAGGTCGACGACGACGTCGAGTACCGGGACGGGACCGCGGATGTCGACGGGACGGTGGCCGACTACCGGTTCGCGGTGGTCGAGGCGAAGGACACCCGCGGTGAGCAGGCGACGGTGCGCGCGGGGGCGGCGCTGGCGCCGGAGCAGGACGCCGTCGGGTCGGTGCGGGACGCCATGCTGCTGGGGCTGCCGCTGCTGCTCGTGGTGGTGGCGGGGGTGACCTGGCTGGTGACCCGGCGGGCGCTGCGGCCGGTGGAGGGGATCCGCGGGGAGATGGCCGCGATCACGGCGAGTACGGATCTGAGCCGGCGGGTGCCGGTGCCGTCGTCGAAGGACGAGATCGGCCGGCTGGCCCGGACGACCAACGAGACGCTGGCGGCGCTGGAGTCGGCCGTGGAGCGTCAGCGGCGGTTCGTCGCGGACGCCTCGCACGAGCTGCGCAGTCCGATCGCGAGCCTGCGGACGCAGCTGGAAGTGGGGGTGGCCCACCCGGAGTTGCTGGATGTGCCGGGCGCGGTGGAGGACACCGTGCGGCTCCAGCGGCTGGCGGCGGATCTGCTGCTGCTGGCCCGGCTGGACGCGGGGGAGCGGCCGGGCGGGGCCCGGGTCGATCTGGCGGCGATGGTGCGTGAGGAGAGTTCGCAGCGGGTCGCGGACCGGGTGCCGGTGCGGACCGGGGAGCTGGCGAACGCGGAAGTGGCCGGATCCCGTGGCCAGTTGGGCCGGGTGCTGGGGAACCTGCTGGACAACGCGCAGCGGCATGCCGTCGCGTCCGTGCGGGTGGCCGTGGTGCGCGAGGGGGAGTGGGCGGTGCTGCGGGTCGAGGACGACGGGCCCGGGGTGCCGGAGAGCGAGCGGGAGCGGATCTTCGAGCGGTTCGTCCGGCTCGATGACGCACGGGCCCGGGACGACGGCGGGGCCGGGCTGGGGCTGGCCATCGCGCGGGATGTCGCGGTGCGGCACGGGGGTTCGCTGGCGGTGCGCACGGGCTCGGTGTTCGAGCTGCGGCTGCCGGTGGCCTGAAGCCCGGCGCGGCCCGGGCGGCGCGGCCCCGGCCCGGTCAGGGGGCCGAGGCCGGCCGGTCAGAGGCCGCCGCGCTCCTTGCGGAGGTGTTCGGCCACCGGAGTGAGCGAGCTGCGCAGCGCCTGGAGGTCCTCGGACGTGAAGAGGTCGATGAAGTGCTTGCGGACCGAGGCGACATGGTGCGGGGCGACCCGCCGCATGGTGTCCCAGCCCTCGTCGGTGAGGACGGCGTAGAGGCCACGGCGGTCCGACTCGCAACTCTCACGGCGCACCAGCCCGGCGTTCTCCATCCGGGTGATCTGGTGGGAGAGACGGCTCTTGGACTGGAGGGTGCTGGCTGCCAGGTCGCTCATCCGGAGGCGTCGGTCCTCGGCCTCGGAGAGGTTGACCAGGATCTCGTAGTCGTTGTTCGTCAGGCCGAACGGTTGCAGATCGCGCTCGAGTTGGTGCATCAGCAGCCTGCTGACATCGAGGTGGGTGCGCCAGGCACACTGCTCCTGGTCGGTCAGCCAGGGGGTGTCGCTGTCGGTCGTCATGGAGTGAATTCTACCCGTAAAAGTTGAATATCGAATTAATCATGCCGGGGGTGGCGCCTCGCCCGGCCGGGGGCCGGTTGTTGGTCAGACGTTCGAGGTCACCGTCCGCAGAGTACCGCTCACAGCCCGAAGCGGCGCTGGAGGCTCCCGAGGTTGCCGGGGAGCTGGGGCAGTTGTGAGCCACTTTGCGGGACGTGTCCGCCCCCGCCCGGAACGCCCGCTTCGGAGGGCACCGCGCCGGTCGCCAGCTCCGGCATCAGCTGCTCCGTCGACTGGAGCAGGACCGTGCCGGCCCCGACGAACTCGAATTGGTGCTCCTCTCCGGACGCCCCGCCGATACCGGTGTGCGCCCGCAGCCCGCCCAGGAATCCTTGCAGGTACTGATGGTCGTAGTGGTGGCACGGGGAGGGGCAGTCCGCCCAGCCGACGAGCGCCTGCGGGTCCACCCGGATCGGCGGCTCCATGAAGACCACCGGACCGTTGGACGCGGCCACGAACTTGCCCGTGCCGATGAGGGTGAGAAAGCCCGGGATGATCGACTGCTTCAGCGACAGAGATGGCTGAAATGCGAGCAAGTTGCCCGAGCGAATCGTGAGGTTGCCGTCCTCCAGGTCGAAGGAATTCACATCGAAGGCACGGTCCGCGAGCAGCATCTTTCCCCGGCCCTCGGCGACGACCCAGTCCGCGGCGTGCAGTGGCGAATGAAAACTTCCGGCGACGAGGCGGTCCAGACGGCCGTGTCCGATGCCGTGGAAGTCGATCTGCCCGTAGTAGGCAATCATCTTCCCCTTCTGGAGGAACCACTGGCCGTCCAGTTCGACGCTGAAGGCGTACGCATGGACGTTGTCGTCGGCGGGGAGCGAATGGACGTCGTGGACGACGGGACCGGTCACAGCTTTTCCTCCGACGCCTGTACGTAGACGGTGCCCTGGCCCGACAGCTCCAGCTGGAAGGCCTCGCCCGAGCCGCGGCCGACCATGTCGCGCCAGCCGAGCGCGGTGGACAGTTTGTTGCGGACGTCGCCGCGGTGGGCGACATAGGCCTGCGGGTCGACATGGACCGGGCGCTGGGGCGTGATCGGGAGTTCGATCACCCCGCCGTGTGCCATCACCGCGGCCGAGCCGACGCCCTGGAGGGTCGTGGTGAACAGGCCCTGGCCGGTGACCTGGCCGCGCACCATGCCCATCACCCCGCCCTGCGAGCCCATGAACATCGTGCCCTGCTGGAGCCCGCCGTCGAAGGCCAGCAGCCGGTCCGCCTCGACGTAGAGCGTCTCGCCGGTCAGGTCGACGACATGGACGTGGTGGCCGCCGTGGCCGAACATCACCGTTCCGGTGCCCTCGACGGTCATCAGGGGGGTGGCCTCGCCGGCGATCCGGCGGCCGATCATCGAGCCGATACCGCCCTGGCCGCCCTGGAGGTTCGGGGTGAAGGAGACCTCTCCGCGGTAGGCGAGCATCGCGCCGCGCTGGCTGAACATCCGCTGGCCCGGACCGATCCTGGCCTCCACCATGCGGGAGTTGAGCGTCGTGAACGGCATCAGACCTCACCGCCCACGGTGTTGCGCTCGCTGGGCTGGACGTACACCAGGCCCTCGCCCTCGAAGCGGATCTGGAAGGCCTCGCCGGAGCCCTCGCCGATGAAGGTGCGGAAATTCACGCCGGACTGGAAGTGCTGTTTGAGGTCGCCGGTGTGGGCGACATAGGCGCCCGGGTCGACCTGGAGGGGGTATTGCTTGGTGACCCGCAGCACCACCGCGGGGCCGTCGGAGGTGATCGCCGCCTGGCCGCTGCCCTCGACGGTGGTGGTGAACAGGCCGTTGCCCTGGGAGGCGCCGCGCAGGCCGGTGAAGGTCGTGCCCGTACGGAGCGCGGCGTCCGTGCACAGCAGATTGCTGGCCTCCACGAACAGCTTCTCGCCCTGCAACCGCACCAGGTTGATCTCGCTCGCGCGATCGGCGAAGTAGCAGGTGCCGTGGCCCTTCACCTCCATCACGTCCATCTGCTCACCCGTGAGCCGCCGGGTGACCATGCCGCGCAGGCCCTCGCCGCCGCCGGACATCTTCTTGAACGCCATCTGGCCGTCGTACGCGACCATCGCACCGTTTTTCGCCTTGACGGCGTCGCCGGTCATGTCGACGGCGAGCACCTTGCTCCCCTGGAGCCGAAACTGAGCCACGGATCAGACCGTAGTCGGCCGGGGCCGCGAGGGGCAGGTCCTTTGTCCCTGATATCGCCCTGAATCTCGTGCCGCGCACCGGTCTGTCGGTCCTTGCCTCCCCCCGGCGCGGTGATCGCCGAGGCGGCTGTAACAATGGGGCGAAGTTTGTGAACTCTTGCACAAGCAGTTGCGCCCGCCCGTCGCCCGACCTCCACCCCCAGAAGACGGCGCTGCGCGCCGACCGCCCACCTGCCACCCGAACGAGGTTCCCGTGGACATCAAGACCGCCGCCGCCCTGCACCGACTGCGCCTGGCCTCCATCCCCGAGGCCATCTCCTTCCCGGCGCTGCTGATCTTCGGCACCGGCTTCCGTCTGGCCTTCGACTACGACTCGCTGGTGATGCCGCTCGGCCTGATCCACGGCCTGCTCTTCCTCACCTACGTGGTGCTGCTGCTGGACGTGTGGAACCGCACCAAGTGGCCTTTCAAGCGCGTCGCCTTCTTCTTCGTGCTGGCGGTCCTGCCGTTCGGCGGTCTCTTCGGGGACCGGATCCTCAAGCGCGAGGAGGAGGCCGGAGTGATCGCGGCCCGCGCCCGTAAGGAAGGGGTCGTGAACGCATGATCGTCGCCTTCTCCGTCAGCCCGCTGGGCGTCGGCGAGGACGTCGGTGAGTATGTCGCCGACGCGGTCCGGGTCGTCCGGGAGTCCGGCCTGCCGAACCGTACGGACGCCATGTTCACCTCCATCGAGGGGGAATGGGACGAGGTCATGGACGTCGTCAAGCGTGCGGTCGCGGCCGTCGAGGCCCGCTCCGGGCGGGTCTCGCTGGTGCTGAAGGCCGACATCCGGCCCGGCGTCACCGACGGACTGACCTCGAAGGTCGAGACCGTGGAGCGGTATCTCACCGAGGGCGGCACTCCCCGGGCCTGAGCGGTCCCGGCCCCCCGGCGCCCCGACGGGGCGTCAGCCGCCCGTCGCCAGGGTGATCCCCAGCGGGGTGCGCTCGTAGCGCACCTGATGTCCGTGCCGACGCGAGACCAGCAGACCGGCGTCGCGCAGCACGGACAGATGCCCCGAGACGGAGGACGGCGCCAGGCCGAGGCGGTGGGCCAGGGCCGTCGTGGTCGACGGGGTGTCGAGCGCGGCCAGCACGGCCGCGCGGTTCGCCCCCAGCAGCCGGGCCAGCGCCGGGCCCGTCTCCGGTTCGGTCCACAGCCCGCCGATCCCGCGTGCCGGGTAGATCACGGTGGGCTGCCACGGCGGGTCGAACCCGCTGACCACGTCCGGCCACACGAAGACGCTGGGCAGCAGCAGCACCCCGCGGCCGTCCAGATCCTGTATCTGGGTGAAGTCGGTGCGGGTGCGCACCGTCAGGGTGTCGCCCGACCAGGACAGCCGCGGATGCAGATCGGCGAACAGCCGCTGGAGGCCGCCGCCCGCCAACTGCCGCGACCGGTAGGCGATCTCGGCCTCCAGCAGGGCCCGCAGCCGCGGCCAGTCCGGTGCGAGCAGCGCCCGCCAGGCCCGTTCGGTGACATCGGCCAGCTCCTGGACGGCCCGGGCCGGATCGGCCAGCGCCGCCCGGCCGCGCGCCGACTCCGCGGCCTCCGGCCTGCTCGCCAGCGACTTGGCCATCTCGGCGCGGGCCAGCGCCGGGTCGGTGGCGCGCAGCCGCGCCAGCTCCTCGTCGAAACAGGCCACCGGGGTGTCCGGCGGGCTGCCCAGGAAGTCGGGCGTGTAGCCCGGGGGGATCGACGGCATGAAGAGCCACAGCGGCGTCAGGTCCAGTCCGGCCAGCGTCTCGCGCATCCGGCGCAGCCACGGCGTGTGATAGCCGTGCCGGTCGGAGCGGCGCAGGGTCCGTACGGCCTCATGGGTCTCGCACAGCGGGGAGATGGCGAACCGGATGCGGAGCAGGTCATCGGCGCCGAAATGCAGGTTCACCGGCACGGCCGCACGCTCCCCCGACGCAGGATTCGGCTGGAGCCGAAAGAATACGGGGCGGTGCCGGGCTCCGGCAGGCTGCGGACATGCCCTCGCCTTCCGGGCCCGCGCCGTCGGGCCGCCTTCCCGCCTGCCCTGATGAGGGCGCCGCCGACGCCGGCCCGTCCACCGGTGTGGCCCGCCCGGACGGCTATCGCGCCGTCTTCGCCGTCCCCGAGTTCCGGTACGTCTTCGCCGCGCATCTGCTGTCCTCGCTCGGCGTGGTCGTGTGCGAGATCGCGCTGTCCGTCCTCGTCTTCCGGCTCACCGCGTCGCCGCTGCTCAGCGCCCTGACCTTCGCGCTGGGGCTGCTGCCGTACGTGGTCGGCGGGACGCTGCTGTCGGCGGTCGCCGACCGGTATCCGGCCCGGCGGGTGCTGGTCGGCTGCGATCTGCTGTGCGCGCTGGCGGCGGCGGGGATGGTGGCGCCGGGCACCCCGGTCGCGGTGCTGCTGGTGCTGCGCTGTGTGCTCGCGGCCATCGCACCGGTCTTCGCCGGGACCCGGGCCGCGACCCTGGGGGAGATCCTCGGCGAGGGGGAGCTGTTCGTGATGGGGCGCTCGGTGATCCGCATCGTGAACCAGAGCGCGCAGCTCGCCGGGTTCGCCGCGGGGGGCCTGCTGCTCACGGTGGTGTCCCCGGCGGCGGTGCTCGCGCTCACCGCCGGTGCGTTCCTCGGGTCGGCGCTGCTGCTGCGGCTGGGGACCCTGGCGCGTCCGGCGCGGGACGGCATCGGGGGCCCGGCGCGCGGGGCGCTGCTGGCGGCCTCGCTGGGCGGGGCCCGGTGGCTGCTGACCGACCGCCGGGTGCGGGCGCTGCTGCTGCTCACCTGGCTGCCGCCGGCGTTCGTCGTGATCCCCGAGGCGCTGCTGGTCCCCTACGCCGGCCTGCTCGGCACCGGGCCGGCCGGTATGGGGCTGCTGATGTGCAGCATGCCCATCGGTGCGGTGCTCGCCGAGAGCCTGGTGGGCGCGTTCCTCGGGCCGCGGGCACGCACCCGGCTGACCTTCCCCATGGGCGTCTTCGCCGTGCTGCCCTCGCTCGGCTTCGCCGCACAGCCCTCCCTCGGCTGGACGCTGCTGCTGCTCGTGCTGACCGGCACCGGGATCTCGTACAACTTCGGGGTCGACCGCTGGTTCGTCGCCGCGGTCCCCGACGCCCTGCTGGGCCGGGCGATGACGGTGATGCAGGCGGGGCGGATGACGGTGATGGGCCTGGCGATGGGGTTGGCCGGGGTCGCCGCGGAGTACGCGCCGCTGCGGGTGGTGATGCCGGCCGCGGGGGTGCTGGGGGCGGTCTGCGTACTGGCGGTGATCTTCGAGGTGCGGCGTACGGCGCCGGGGACGGACCGGACGTCCCCCGGGCCGGTGCGCGGGCCGGCCGGACCGGTGACCCGGACCGAAAAATGAGACGCGGCTGACCACCATATGGCCGCCCGGTAGGGTCGGAGGCGTGCCGAAGCCGCTCAGCCTTGCTTTCGATCCCATCGCGCGCGCCGACGAACTGTGGCAGCAGCGATGGGGCGCTGTGCCCTCGATGGCCGCGATCACCTCGATCATGCGCGCCCATCAGATCCTGCTGGCCGAAGTGGACGCGGTGGTCAAACCGTACGGGCTGACCTTCGCCCGGTATGAGGCGCTGGTGCTGCTGACCTTCTCCAAGGCGGGCGAGCTGCCGATGTCGAAGATCGGCGAGCGGCTGATGGTGCACCCCACCTCGGTGACCAACACCGTCGACCGGCTGGTGAAGTCCGGGCTCGTCGCCAAGCGGCCGAATCCGAACGACGGGCGGGGCACGCTCGCCACGATCACGGAGAAGGGCCGCGAGGTGTGTGACGCGGCGACCCGCGACCTCATGGCGATGGACTTCGGGCTCGGCGCCTATGACGCCGAGGAGTGCGCGGAGATCTTCGCGCTGCTGCGGCCGCTGCGGGTGGCGGCGGCGGACTTCAAGGACGAATAGGACCGGCGTCCGGAGGGGGGCGGCGAAGATCGCCCCGGAACGGCTGGTTACCCTCGGGGCATGAAGCGAAGCGTCCTGACCCGCTACCGGGCGATGGCCTACGTCACCGCGGTGATGCTGCTGGTGCTCTGTACCTGCATGGTTTTCAAGTACGGCTTCGGGATGGGCAAGGACCTCACCCTCGTCGTCTCCCAGATCCACGGCGTGCTCTACATCATCTACCTGGTCTTCGCCTTCGACCTGGGCTCCAAGGCCAAGTGGAAGTTCGGCAAGCTGCTGTGGGTGCTGGTCTCGGGCACCATCCCGACCGCGGCGTTCTTCGTGGAGCGCCAGGTGGTGCGGGAGGTCGAGCCGCTGATCGCCGGTGACGCTCCGGAGCCGGTGAACGCCTGACGGCCGCCCCAGCCCCCCTGGAAACCCTGCGGAACGCGCCTGTCCCTCTGAGGGGCGGGCGCTTTTGCGTGCCCCATGCCCTCACGGACAGTGAGTATCGCCACGCATAGGGCGACTCATGAGCCTCTCCCGTCGACAAGTACTAGGACGTCCTAGTAAATTCAAGGGTATGGACGCTGACGCGATCGATGAGGGCCGCCGCCGCTGGCAGGCCCGGTACGACTCCGCCCGTAAGCGGGATGCGGACTTCAGCACGCTTTCGGGTGATCCTTTCGAGCCGGCGTACGGGCCCCGGCCCGGGGACTCGGTCGAGGGGTTCGAGCGGATCGGGTGGCCGGGCGAGTTCCCCTTCACGCGAGGGCTGTATCCGACCGGCTACCGGGGGCGGACGTGGACGATCCGCCAGTTCGCGGGCTTCGGCAACGCCGAGCAGACCAACGAGCGCTACAAGATGATCCTCAAGGCGGGCGGCGGCGGCCTCTCCGTCGCCTTCGACATGCCGACGCTCATGGGCCGCGACTCCGACGACCCGCGCTCGCTGGGCGAGGTCGGGCACTGCGGTGTCGCCATCGACTCGGCCGCCGACATGGAGGTGCTGTTCCGTGACATCCCGCTCGGTGATGTCACGACCTCCATGACGATCAGCGGCCCCGCCGTACCGGTCTTCTGCATGTATCTGGTGGCCGCCGAGCGGCAGGGGATCGACCCGGGTGTCCTGAACGGCACGCTCCAGACGGACATCTTCAAGGAGTACATCGCGCAGAAGGAGTGGCTCTTCCAGCCGGAGCCCCATCTGCGGCTGATCGGCGACCTGATGGAGCACTGCGCCCGCGGCATCCCCGCCTACAAGCCGCTCTCGGTCTCCGGCTACCACATCCGCGAGGCGGGCGCGACGGCCGCGCAGGAGCTGGCGTACACCCTCGCCGACGGCTTCGGCTATGTGGAACTGGGCCTCTCCCGCGGGCTGGACGTCAACACCTTCGCCCCCGGCCTGTCCTTCTTCTTCGACGCGCATCTGGACTTCTTCGAGGAGATCGCCAAGTTCCGCGCCGCGCGCCGTATCTGGGCCCGCTGGATGCGCGATGTGTACGGCGCCACGAGCGAGAAGGCGCAGTGGCTGCGCTTCCACACCCAGACCGCCGGTGTCTCGCTGACCGCCCAGCAGCCGTACAACAACGTCGTCCGCACCGCCGTCGAGGCCCTGGCGGCCGTGCTCGGCGGCACGAACTCGCTGCACACCAACGCCCTGGACGAGACCCTGGCGCTGCCCAGTGAGCAGGCCGCGGAGATCGCGCTGCGCACCCAGCAGGTGCTGATGGAGGAGACCGGCGTCGCCAATGTCGCGGACCCGCTGGGCGGTTCGTGGTTCATCGAGTCGCTCACCGACCGGATCGAGGCGGACGCCGAGAAGATCTTCGACCAGATCAAGGAGCGCGGCCGGCGCGCGGTGCCGAACGGTGAGCACCCGATCGGCCCGATGACCTCCGGCATCCTGCGCGGCATCGAGGACGGCTGGTTCACCGGCGAGATCGCCGAGTCCGCCTTCCGGTACCAGCAGGCGCTGGAGAAGGGCGACAAGAAGGTCGTCGGCGTCAACTGCCACCACGGCTCGGTCACCGGCGATCTGGAGATCCTGCGGGTCAGCCACGAGGTCGAGCGGGAGCAGGTGCGGGTGCTCGCGGACCGTAAGGCGGCGCGGGACGACGCCCGGGTGCGGGCCGCGCTCAAGACGATGCTGGATGCCGCACGGGCCGGCAGCAACATGATCGAGCCGATGCTGGAGGCCGTACGGGCCGAGGCGACGCTCGGCGAGATCTGCGGCGCGCTGCGCGACGAGTGGGGCATCTACACCGAGCCCGCCGGGTTCTGACGCCCGGCCGGTGTGCGAACGGGGCGGGGCGGCGGGTGACTCACCCGCCGCCTCGCCCTCGTGCGCGGCGCCCCGGCGGCGCACCGGGCGCACCGGCCCCGCCGCCCGCCGGCCGCGCTACGGCAGCGGAATCCGCAGCCGGAAGAGCGCGCCGCCCCCCGGTGCCTGCTCGGCGGTGAGATCGGCCCCGTGGGCGCGGGCGATCTGGCGGGCCATCGCCAGGCCCAGGCCGGAGCCGGGCAGGGCGCGGGCCGCCTTCGCACGGTAGAAGCGGTCGAAGACATGGGGCAGGTCGCCGGCCTCGATGCCGGGGCCGTGGTCGCGCACGGTCAGCTCCAGCGCGCCCGGTACGCCGGAGAGCGCGGTCTCGACCGGGCCGCCCGGCGGGGAGAACTTCGCGGCGTTGTCGAGCAGGTTGGACAGCAGCCGGGCCAGGCGGGGCGGCACTCCGGGGACCGTGGTGTCCGCCGCGGCCGGGTCGATGGCGGCGGTGAAGGTGAGCTCCGGCCAGTGCTCGCGGGCCGCGCCCACGGCGTGCTCCAGGAGGGCGGCCGGGCGTACCTGCTCGACCAGCGGCTGGGGCTCCTCGTCACGGGCCAGTTCGATCAGATCGTTGACGAGCGTGGTGACCTCGCGCAGCTGGCGGCCCAGGGCGGCCGCTGCGCGGTCGCGCTGGGCGTCGGTCAACCGGTCGGCGCGGGCCAGGAGTTCGGCGTTGGTGCGGAGCGCGGTGAGCGGGGTGCGCAGCTCGTGCGAGGCGTCGGCGACCAGCCGGCGCTGGGCGGTGACGGACTGCTCCAGTTCGCCGAGCATGGTGTTGAAGCTGGTGGCGAGCCGGGTGATCTCGTCCTCCCGGGCGGGCGGTCCCGCGGGGAGTTCGATGCGATGGCGGGCGTCGCGGGTGGCGGCGATGCGCTCCGCGGTGGCGGTGAGCCGGGCGACCGGGGCCAGGCCCGTACGGGACACCCAGTAGCCCAGTGCGGCGGCCAGCAGGACGCCGGCGCCGCCGACCGCGGCCAGCGCCCAGGCGGCCTGTTCCACGCCCCGGTCGACGGTGTCGGAGCGCTGGGCGACCTGCACCGCCTCGTCCCTGTCCGTCATGCGCGTGGTGAGCATCAGGACCGGCCGGCCGGCCACCTTCTGCCGTTCGTAGAACGCCGCGCTCCGGCCGTCGGCGACCTGCCGGGTGGCGTCGGACACGGGCAGCACATACGGCTTGCGCGGGTCCTCGGCGGGGTCGGACGGCACGATCTGGACACAGGACGAGGCCGGGTACTGGCAGAGGGTGTCACTGGGCGTCGGGCCCCAGTCGTGGCGGTCCCGGATCATCTGGGTGGCCGTCTGGGTCAGGGTCAGCTTGAGCTGACGGGTCATCTGGTAGTCGATGACGGTGAACGCGGCGGCGCAGACACCGACCGCCACCAGCGCCACCGCGGCGGAGGCGGCCAGGGCCAGCCGGGCGCGCAGCGGACGGCGCCGTCGCCAGCGGGCCCCCAGCCCGCGGGTGCCGGTCATGTGCCCTCCGCGGTGCCCAGGCGGTAGCCGATCCCGTGCACGGTGTGGACGAGCCGCGGCTCGCCGCCCGCCTCCAGCTTGCGGCGCAGATAACCGATGTACACGGCCAGCGAGTTGGAGTCCGGGCCGAAGTCGCGGCCCCAGACGCGCTCCAGGATCACCTCGCGCGGCAGCACCTGCCCGGGGTGCAGCAGCAGCAGTTCCAGCAGCGCCCATTCGGTGCGGCTGAACTCCAGGGGACGGCCCGCCCGGTGGCCGGAGCGGGTCACGGGGTCGACGACCAGATCGCCGAAGGTGAGCCGGGGGTCCTCCACGGCCGTGGTGGCCGCCCGGCGCAGCAGGGCCCGGATCCGGGCCACCAGCTCGTCCAGCGCGAACGGTTTGACGAGATAGTCGTCGGCGCCGGCGTCCAGCCCGTCGACCCGTTCGCTGACCGAGTCCAGCGCGGTCAGGACCAGGATCGGGGTGCGGTCGTCCAGCGCGCGCAGCCGGCGGCAGACGGCCAGGCCGTCCAGCACGGGCATCAGCACGTCCAGGACGAGGGCGTCCGGCTGCCAGGCGGCGACCTCCGAGAGGGCGGCCAGACCGTCGGCGGCGCCGCGTACCGCATAGCCCTCCACGGCGAGGCCGTCCTCGACGGCGGCACGCACCTCGGGTTCGTCGTCGACGACGAGGATCTTGGGGGCGGGGGTGTTCCCGGGCGTGGGCGGCATGGACATAGGCTGCCAAACACCTCTCTTAGAAGCTTCTTAGGGCATGTCGCGAGCGTGGCGGCCATGCGCACACCACTCTCTGTCGTGATCGGTGCGGGCGGCACCGGCGGCCATATCTATCCCGGACTCGCGCTCGCCGACGCACTCCGCCGGGCCGTGCCCGAGGCGGTGATCTCCTTCGTCGGGACCGAACGCGGACTGGAGACGCGGCTGATCCCGCAGGCCGGATACCGGCTGCACACCGTTGACATGATCCCCTTCGATCCCGCACTCGGCGCCCGACGCTATCTGCTGCCGGCCGCGCTGCTGCGCTCGGGCGGCCAGTGCCGGAGCATCCTCAAGGAACAGAACGCCCAGGTCGCGGTCGGTATGGGCGGCTATCCCAGCGCCCCGGTGATCGTCGGGGCGCGGCTGGCCGGACTGCCGAGCGTGATCCATGAGTCCAACGCGGTGCCCGGCCGGGCCAACAAGTTCGCCGCCCGGCTCACCCCGCATCTCGCCCTCGCCTTCGACCGCAGCCGGGAGCATCTGGCCGGCGGCGAACGGGCCGAGACGGTGGGCATGCCGCTGGTCGGCCCGCTGGCCGACCTGGACCGCGCGCGGCTGCGCCCCGCCGCCCGCCGGGAGTTCGGCATCCCGGACGGCGCGCGGCTGCTGCTGGTCAACGGCGGCAGCCTGGGCGCCGCCCGGCTCACCGAGGCGGCGGTGGGGCTGGCCGGCCGCCACCGGACGCGGACGGATCTCCGGCTGCTGATCAAGACCGGGCCCGCGGCTCTGGAGGAGACCCGGGCCCAACTCGCGGCCAACGGCGGGGCGGCGGTCGCCACGGCCGTGCCGTACCTCGACCGGATGGATCTGGCCTATGCCGCCGCCGATCTCGTGGTGTGCCGGGCCGGTTCGGCGACCGTGGCGGAGCTGGCCACGATCGGGATGCCGGCCGTCCTCGTCCCGTATCCGTACGCACCGGGCGACCACCAGACCCATAACGCACGGGTGCTCTCCGACGCCGGGGCGGCGCTGCTGCTGGCCGACGCGGAGACCTCGGCCGAGCGTCTGGACGCCCTGGTCGGCCCGCTTCTCGACGATCCCGGCCGGCTCGCCGCGATGGGCGCGGCGGCCGACCCCGGCACCCATGCCCGCGCCGCCGACCTGCTGGCCGCCAAGGTGCTGGCGCTGGCCGGTCACCCGTACACCGCACACCCCACGATGAAGGAGTCAGCATGAGCAGCAACACGCAGCAGTGGACGGGCCGCAGGGTCCTGGTCACCGGGGCCGAGGGGTTCATCGGCTCGACCCTGGTCGACCTGCTGGTGGAGGCCGGCGCCGAGGTGCGCGCGTTCGTCCATTACAAGCCGTACGCCGAAAAGGGAAATCTGGCGCGCTATCTCGTGCCGGGCGGCCCGGTCGAGATGATCTCCGGCGATGTCCGGGACGCGGGCCGGGTGATGGACGCGGTCGAGGGCTGCGACACCGTCTTCCATCTGGCCGCGCTGATCGGGATTCCGTACAGCTATGACTCGCCGGGCGCCTATGTGCAGACGAATGTGGTGGGTACCGAGAACGTGGCGGAGGCCTGCCGACGCCATGCGGTGCGCCGGCTGGTGCACACCTCCACCAGCGAGGTCTACGGGACGGCGCTGACCGCGCCGATCAGCGAGGACCACCCGCTCCAGCCGCAGTCGCCGTACTCCGCCTCGAAGATCGGCGCGGACATGATGGCGCTGTCGCACCGGCACGCCTTCGAGCTGCCGGTGACCGTGGTGCGGCCGTTCAACACCTACGGGCCGCGGCAGTCGGCGCGCGCCGTGATCCCCACGATCCTGGCCCAACTCCACGCCGGCGCCCGGCAGATCAAGCTCGGCTCGCTCACCCCGACCCGCGACTTCACCTATGTCACGGACACCGCGGCCGGGTTCATGGCGATGGCCGACTGCGACCGGGCGCTGGGCGAGGTCGTCAATCTCGGCACCGGCCGGGAGATCGCGATCGGCGCGCTCGCCGAGGCACTGATAGCGGCGTCGGGCCGGGAGGCCGAGGTGGTGGTGGACGCCGCGCGGCTGCGGCCGGCCGGCAGCGAGGTCGAGCGGCTGCTGTCGGACAACTCCCGGGCGCGCGAGTGGGCTTCGTGGCGGCCGGAGGTGTCGCTGGAGCAGGGCCTGAAGTGGACGTCGGAGTGGGTGGCGGAGCACCTGCACCTCTTCGCGGCGGACCGCTACCAGGTCTGACCGGCAACCGGGGCCGGGTGTCCGCCGCCGCACCGCGGCGGGGCGCCCGGCCTCAGTCCGATGCGCCCAGCCCGGCCAGGCCGGTCAGGAAGAGGGCCGTGAAGTCCCGTCCCCACGCGGTGTCCACGGGCTCGCCGCTGACCAGGGTGCGGTGCACGATCGCCCCGGCGATCACATCGAAGATCAGGTCCATGTTGCGGGTGGCCGCCCGTTCGCCCTCCTCGCCCGGGGTGTCCGGGGGCAGCTCACCACGGGTCTGGGCGCGCGAGCGGCCGAGCAGGACCAGCCGCTTCTGGCGGTCGACGATCGCCGAGCGGATCCGCTCGCGCAGCGCTTCGTCGGTGGTCGACTCGGCGACCACGGCCATCAGCGCCGTCTTGGTCTCCGGCCGGGCCAGCAGCGCGCCGAACTGGAGCACCACCCCCTCGATGTCGGAGCGCAGCGAGCCCCGGTCGGGGAGTTCGAGCTCGTCGAAAAGGACCGCCACGGCGTCCACGACGAGCTCGTTCTTGTTGGCCCAGCGGCGGTAGAGCGTCGTCTTGGCCACGCCGGCGCGGGCCGCGACATCGCTCATGGTGAGCCGCCCCCAGCCCAGGTCCACGAGCGCGGCGCGGGTCGCGCAGAGGATCGCCCGGTCGGTCTCGGCGCTGCGGGGGCGGCCCGTGCGGCCCTTCCGGGGGCTGGGGGAGTCGTGCATGCGGGCGACCATACCGGCCGGTCCGGGACCGGCCGGCGGCTCCCGTGAGGGAGATCACTCGGCGCGGGGCCGGAAGTGGTGGTTGCGCAGGGGTGCCGAGGAGTTACGCTACGGGTCGTAGCGTAAGAGCGATAACCACTGGCCGTGGGTGGGGACCCATGGCCGCGCACGACGGCTCTCCTCGGGGCCGCAGAACGGTCCTCCTCGGGACCGGACGGGCAGTGCTCCCGGACGTACACCGGCATTCCGGCGGGGTGTGCGCACGGGCCGCGGTGCCCGGCGAAACGGCCCGGCCCCACGCCGGAGCCGCCTTCCGCACCACCGACCGCAGTACCGGCCAGATCGACGACCGCACCGCTTTCCGGATCGCTTTTCGGAACGGGCCGCCCAGGGGGGAGGATGGACCCATGCAGCCACGCAATATGTCCATGAGTGGAGTCGTCGACCTCGCAGCGGTGAAGGCGGCCGGTGAAGCGAAGCAGAAGGCGGAGCAGGCACGCGCCGAGGCCGCCCGTACGGGCCGGGCGCCCACGAGCGGTGCCCGCCTGGTGTTCGATGTCGACGAGGCGGGGTTCCAGCAGGACGTCCTGCAACGCTCCACCGAGGTTCCGGTCGTCATCGACTTCTGGGCCGAGTGGTGCGAGCCGTGCAAGCAGCTCGGTCCGCTGCTGGAGCGCCTCGCGGGGGAGTACGCCGGCAAGTTCGTGCTGGCCAAGATCGACGTCGATGCCAACCAGATGCTGTTCCAGCAGTTCGGGGTGCAGGGCATCCCGGCGGTCTTCGCGGTGGTGGCGGGCCAGCCGATCCCGCTGTTCCAGGGCGCGGCCCCCGAGTCGCAGATCCGCGAGGTGCTCGACCAGCTGGTGCAGGCCGCCGAGCAGCAGTTCGGCATCGTGGGCGCGCCGGTCGACCCGCAGGCCGCGGGCGAGCAGCCGGAGGCCGAGGCCCCGGCGCCGGCCGGTCCCTATGACGCCCTGCTGGAGGCCGCGAACCAGGCGCTGGACTCCGGCGACCTGGGCGGTGCCGTCCAGGCTTACAAGAACGTGCTCTCCGACGACCCGGCCAACCCGGAGGCCAAGCTCGGTCTGGCGCAGGCCGAACTCCTGCACCGGGTGCAGGACCTGGATCCCCAGGCGGTGCGCAAGGAGGCCGCGGAGAACCCGGCCGACGTGCAGGCGCAGATCCGTGCCGCGGACCTCGACCTGGTCGGCGGGCATGTCGAGGACGCCTTCGGGCGGCTGATCGACGTGGTGAAGCGGACCGCGGGCGCCGACCGGGAGTCCGCGCGGGTGCGGCTGCTGGAGCTCTTCGAGGTCATCGGCGCGGACGATCCGCGGGTGACGACGGCCCGTACGGCGCTGGCCCGCGTGCTGTTCTGACCGCTGTCCGCGGAGTCGCCCTCTTCTGACCAGTACGGCCTCCGCGAGTTGACCAAACAAACGAAGCAGCGGCCACGTTTTACCAAAACTTGGTAAACGTGGCCGCTGTTACTTCAAGTAAGTCTCAGCGGCCCTCTTGCGGCAGTGTGTCCGCAATTGCCTCATGTCCTCTTGCTGTTAACAGCGACAGTGTGTGTCCAGTCGATCTCGCCGTGTGCAGGCGTGTTTATCGGGCCGTTACCCGCAAGTAACGAGCCCCTTGTGCGGCGGCCGTGAATGGACCACGATCGGCCACGCTCGGTCCATTCCCGCAGCCCGGCATCCGGCCGGTGCCGCGGGGCACTTGGGTCCCCACCGAGTGGTCGGCGGCAGTGGCGCCGACCGTGGACAGGGGGGTCTCTGCCCCACCCGGCAGGGCCTGTCCAGGAGGTTGCGCGAGAGCGTGGCCAGTGGTTGTCGCTCGGGGGTGATCGCCGGTATTCGGAACACGTTGTGCCTCCGAGGACAGGCGCTCTTCTTCCCGAGGACGTAGCACTTCTCCCATCCCAGGTACCGCTTCCCAACTCGGGCGGCCGGTACCGGAGATGTACGTCCGAGAAGGAGGAAAGTCATGGAGTCCCTGGCTCGTGGCGGGACCAGATGGAAGCGGTTCGCCGTCGTCATGGTGCCGAGCGTCGCGGCGACCGCCGCGATCGGCGTCGCCCTCTCGCAGGGTGCGCTCGCGGCATCGTTCAGCGTGTCCGGCCAGCAGTTCAAGGTCGCTACCGACCGGCTGGACGGCACCGGATTTGTTCAGTACGGAGCCATTGACGCCCAGAAGGGCGGCAAGCAGGTCCCGGTGGCGGTCTCGGGGTTCTCGAACGCCAAGATCAAGAACCTCTGCCAGTCGGTGGTCGTTCCGGTCCCGGTCTTCGGCGATGTGTCGATGAAGCTGTCGGCCGGTGGCGGTGACACGCCGGTCGAGGCGAAGAACCTCTACATCGACCTGGACCAGCTGTCCGCGGACGCGACCTTCAACAACATCGACATCGGTGTTGCTGCGGGCTCGACGACCAAGGGTCCGGGCATGCACAAGGGCGACAAGGCCGACCCCGGCTCGTTCGCCCAGCAGGCCGATTCGGCCACGCTGACCCACGTCAAGCAGACGGCCTGGGCCACGACGGCCGGCACGTTCAAGCTCAGCGGCCTCAAGATGAGCGTCGCCAAGGGCAAGAGCGAGTGCTACTGACGCACTGAGCGTGCGGGCGCGGGGCGAGCTGTACGGCTGACGCCGTTCCCCGTGCCCGTACGCGGGTAGCGCTAGTAGGACACTCAGCACAGAACCACCGATTTGCCAGTCCCGAGGAGCTGTACGACATGAGCGCCGAAACGCGACCACGGCTGATCGAGACCATCGGCCGGAAGCGGATTTCGTTCCGGGAGTGGCGCGGACACCGCCCGTTCTGGGGCGGCATGCTGACTCTGCTGGCCGGCATCCCGATCATGTACATCCCTTACGCGAATCTCACGATCGGTTCCCTGACCGTCCGCATGGCGACCACCGCCGGCGCCGGCTCGCTGATCATCGGCGTACTGCTGGTCGTGCTCGGTCTGACCATGTGGTTCCAGCCCGCCTCGCGTGTCTTCGCAGGTGTGGCGGCGATTCTGCTCTCCCTGGTCTCCCTGGTCGTCTCGAACTTCGGCGCCTTCCTGATCGGCTTCCTTCTGGGGCTGATCGGCGGTGCGCTCGGTGTCTCCTGGGCTCCGGGCAAGGCCACCCAGGGCGGGGACGACTCCGAGGAGCCGGGCCGCACCACGGTCGCCGGACCGGTGCTTGCCACCCACCCGGCGCCTGCCGCCGGTCCCGGGTCGGGCAATGGACTGGACGACCTGTCAGGAACGAGCCCGATCAACGGAGAGAACGGGAGGCACCGTGCCGGGTGACGAGCTGCCGGAGGAGACCGCAGCCACCGGGGCGAGAACGGGGCCGAGGCATGCGGCGCCGAGGAAGCCGCTGCTGACTCGGCTCCATGTGCCCGCAGGCAAGGCGATAGCCATCGCCGCCATGCCGTCCGCCGTGCTGATGGGGATGGGGCTGACGCCCCAGATGGCGATAGCCAAGCCCGCGCCCCCCAAGAGCCCCTTCAAGGACGGCCCGTGCGTCACTGCTCCGGACAAGGTGGAGCAGAAGGACGGCAAGTCCAAGGACGGCGCGAAGGACACCAAGGACGACACCAAGCCGTCCGCGGAGCCCTCCGCCTCGCCCTCCCCCTCGGCCGGCAAGGACACGGACAAGACGCCCGCGCCCGAGCCGTCCGGCTCCGCGAAGACCGACGAGCCCTCGGGCTCCGCGACCCCGTCGCCGTCGGCCTCCGAGGAGGAGAAGGACGACGGAGGTGTGCTGGGCGGCATCGGTGATGCGCTCGGCGGTCTCCTGGGCGGGGACGACAAGGACGAGGAGCCGGCCGCCTCGCCGAGCCCCTCCGCGTCCGACAGCGCCTCCCCGAGCCCCTCGGCGTCCGCGTCGAAGGACGACGGATCGGCCGCTGACAAGGTCACCAAGCCGGTCACGGACACCGTCGACGGCCTCAAGGACGGCGCCGAGAACGGGTCGAAGACGGTCAACGACACCGTCCACGGCGCCGTGGGCGCGGCGGACAACGCGCTGCCCGGCGGCGGTGTCGACGGCAAGGACGCCGACGGCAAGAAGGCGTTCCCCTGCGTCGTCGAGAACAAGCAGAAGGGCGAGGACGAGCAGACGCCCGTCACCCTGCCCGACGACCCCTGGCACCTGGAGTCCAGCGCGCTCACCCTGCGCGGTCTGAACTACGAGGGCGTCGTCAACGTCACCACCCAGAACGGCCACACCAAGCAGGCCCTGAAGTTCACCGCGGACAGCGTCGACATCGGTGATCTGCACCAGACCGTCGACGACCGGGCGTCCGGCAAGAAGTACCACGTACAGGCGTCCCAGGGCTCCACGTCCACGATCCGTGGCGGCAAGGTGACGATGTACACCGAGCGGCTCCAGGGCAACCTCTTCGGGTTGATCCCGATCGTCTTCGACCCCGAGCACCCGCCGCCGCTCAATGTCCCGTTCGCCTACTTCACCAAGGTGAAGATCGACCAGGCGGGCCAGTTCGGCGGCAACCTCCACGTCCCGGGTCTGCACCAGTTCATGACCGGCTGAGCACGCCCCGGGCCACCGACCCGTTCGGGAGCCGCAGAAAAGGCGGTGGGCCACCCCCACAGGGGTGGCCCACCGCCTTTTCGTGCGCCGGTGCGTCAGGCCTGCTCGCCGCCGAGGTGGTGCACCCGGACCATGTTGGTGGTGCCGGGGACGCCGGGGGGCGAACCGGCGGTGATCAGCATGGTGTCGCCCTTGCTGTAGCGCTTGAGCTTGAGCAGCTCGGCGTCCACCAGGTCGACCATGGCGTCGGTGTTGTCGACGTGCGGCACGACGAAGGCATCGACGCCCCAGCTCAGCGTGAGCTGGTTGCGGGTGGACGCCTCGGTGGTGAAGGCCAGGATCGGCTGGGCCGCGCGGTAGCGGGAGAGCCGGCGGGCGGTGTCACCGGACTTGGTGAAGGCGATCAGCGCCTTGCCGTCCAGGAAGTCGGCCATCTCGCAGGCCGCGCGGGCCACCGAACCGCCCTGCGTACGCGGCTTCTTGCCGGGCACCAGCGGCTGGAGGCCCTTGGAGAGCAGCTCCTCCTCGGCCGCCTCGACGATCTTCGACATCGTCTTGACGGTCTCGATCGGATACTGGCCCACCGACGACTCGGCGGAGAGCATCACCGCGTCGGCGCCGTCGAGGATGGCGTTGGCGACATCGGACGCCTCGGCGCGGGTCGGGCGGGAGTTGGTGATCATCGACTCCATCATCTGGGTCGCGACGATCACCGGCTTGGCGTTCCTGCGGCACATCTCCACCAGGCGCTTCTGCACCATCGGGACCTTCTCCAGCGGGTACTCCACCGCCAGGTCACCACGGGCGACCATGACGGCGTCGAAGGCCATCACGACCTCCTGCATGTTGGCGACCGCCTGCGGCTTCTCCACCTTGGCGATGACCGGGACCCGGCGGCCCACCTCGTCCATGACGCGGTGCACGTCCTGGACGTCCTTGGCGTCCCGCACGAAGGACAGCGCGACCATGTCGCAGCCCATCCGCAGGGCGAACTTGAGGTCCTCGATGTCCTTCTCGGACAGCGCGGGGACGTTCACCGCGGCGCCGGGCAGGTTGATGCCCTTGTGGTCGGAGATGACCCCGCCCTCGATGACGATGGTCCGCACCCGCGGGCCGTCGACCTCGACGACCTGGAGCGCGACATTGCCGTCGTTGATCAGGACCGGGTCGCCCTTGGAGACGTCGCCGGGCAGGCCCTTGTACGTCGTCCCGCAGATGGTCTTGTCACCGGGGACGTCCTCGGTGGTGATCACGAACTCGTCGCCCCGCACCAGCTCCACGGGGCCGTCGGCGAAGGTCTCCAGGCGGATCTTGGGGCCCTGGAGGTCGGCCAGGACGCCCACGGCGCGGCCGGTCTCCTCGGAGGCCTTGCGAAGGCGGTGGTACCGCTCCTCGTGCTCCGGCTGGGTCCCATGGCTCATGTTGAAACGGGCCACGTTCATGCCGGCCTCGATCAGCGTCTTCAGCTGGTCGTAGGAGTCGACGGCGGGGCCCAGGGTGCAGACGATTTTGGAACGGCGCATGGGCAGGATCCTATCGGTTTGTTTAGCGGCGGAATATTTCGGTAGGTGGAAACACCGAGTCCTAGGCGCTGACCAGGGCGTATGTCTGCTGGGCGATCTCCAGTTCCTCGTCGGTCGGGACGACGGCGGCCGCGACCCGGGCGTACTCGGGGGAGATCAGCCGGGGCTCGCCGGACCGTACGGCGTTGAGGTCGGCGTCCACGGCCAGGCCCATCTCCTCCAGTCCGGCCAGGGCGGCCGCGCGCACCGGGGCGGCGTTCTCCCCGACGCCGGCGGTGAACGCCACCGCGTCGACCCGGCCGAGCACCGCGGTGTAGGCCCCGATGTACTTCTTCAGCCGGTGGATGTAGATGTCGAAGGCCAGCCGGGCGCGCTCGTCACCCTCGTCGATCCGCCGCCGGATCTCCCGCATGTCGTTGTCCCCGCACAGCCCGACCAGCCCGCTCTTCTTGTTGAGCAGCACATCGACGTCGTCCTCGGACATCCCCGCGACCCGCTTGAGGTGGAAGGTCACCGCGGGGTCGATGTCGCCGGAGCGGGTGCCCATGACCAGGCCCTCCAGCGGGGTGAGCCCCATCGAGGTGTCCACACAGCGGCCGCCGGCCACCGCCGAGGCGGAGGCGCCGTTGCCCAGGTGGAGCACGATGACATTGACCTCGGACGGGTCCTTGCCCAGCAGCTCGGCGGTCTTGCGGGAGACATAGGCGTGCGAGGTGCCGTGGAAGCCGTAGCGGCGGATGCGGTGGGCGTCGGCGGTGGCCACGTCGATGGCGTAGCGGGCCGCGTACTCCGGCATCGTGGTGTGGAACGCGGTGTCGAAGACCGCCACCTGCGGCAGGTCCGGACGCAGCGCCTGGGCGGTCCGGATGCCGGTGATGTTCGCCGGGTTGTGCAGCGGGGCGACCGGCACCAGCCGCTCGATCTCCTGGAGCACCGCGTCGTCGATCACGGTCGGGGCGGTGAACTTCAGCCCGCCGTGCACCACCCGGTGCCCGATCGCGGCCAGCTGCGGGGAGTCGAGGCCGAGACCGTCGGCGGACAGCTCCGCGGCGACGGCCTTCAGCGCGGCCTCGTGGTCGGCTATCGGGCCCTCGGTCTCCCGCTTGTCGCCCCCGGTCGCCAGCGGCGTGTGGGCCAGGCGCGAGGTCTCCTCGCCGATCCGCTCGACCAGTCCGACGGCGAGACGGGTGCCCGCGGCGGGGCCGCCGCCGGAGTCCGGGTTCATGTCGAGCAGCTGGTACTTCACCGACGAGGAGCCGGAGTTGAGGACGAGGACGCGGGTGGCGGTGGCAGTCATGTAGCGCTTTCCGGGGGCGGGAGGGGGAGACGGACGGGGCCGGGGTCAGCCGGTGTGGGCGGCGCCGGGCTGGGCGCCCTGGGCCTGGATGGCGGTGATGGCCACGGTGTTGACGATGTCCTGCACCAGGGCGCCGCGCGAGAGGTCGTTGACCGGCTTGCGCAGACCCTGGAGGACCGGGCCGACGGCGACCGCACCGGCCGAGCGCTGCACGGCCTTGTAGGTGTTGTTGCCGGTGTTGAGGTCCGGGAAGATCAGCACGGTGGCCTTGCCCGCGACATCGGACTCCGGGAGCTTGGTCTGCGCGACCGCCGCGTCCACCGCCGCGTCGTACTGGATCGGGCCCTCGACCAGCAGATCGGGCCGCAGCTCGCGGACGATCTCGGTGGCCTTGCGGACCTTGTCGACGTCCGCGCCGGAGCCGGAGGTGCCGGTGGAGTACGACAGCATCGCGATCCGCGGCTCGACACCGAACTGGGCGGCGGTGGTGGCCGACTGGATGGCGATGTCCGCCAGCTGCTCGGCGTTCGGGTCCGGGTTGACCGCGCAGTCGCCGTAGACCAGCACCCGGTCGGCCAGGCACATGAAGAAGACCGACGAGACGATCTGGGCGTTCGGCCTGGTCTTGATGATCTCGAAGGCGGGGCGGATGGTGGCCGCGGTGGAGTGCACCGCACCGGAGACCATGCCGTCGGCCAGCCCTTCCTGGACCATCAGCGTGCCGAAGTAGGAGACATCCGCGACGACGTCGAAGGCCAGCTCGACACTGACGCCCTTGTGGGCGCGCAGCTGGGCGTAGCGCTCGGCGAACCGCTCGCGCAGCTCGGAGGTCTGCGGGTCGATGATCTGGGCGCCGGCCAGATCGATGGCCAGGTCGGCGGCGCGCTTGCGGATCGCCTCCTCCTCGCCCAGCAGCGTCAGATCGCAGACATCGCGGCGCAGCAGCACATCGGCGGCGCGCAGCACCCGCTCCTCGCCGCCCTCGGGGAGGACGACCCGGCGGCGGCCGGCGCGGGAGCGCTCGATCAGCTCGTGCTCGAACATCATCGGGGTGACCCGGCCGGAGCGGGCGACGGAGATCCGGTTGGTCAGCTCCACGGTGTCCACATGCCGCTCGAAGAGGCCGAGCGCGGTCTCCGCCTTGCGCGGGGAGGCGGCGTTGAGCTTGCCCTCGATCGCGAACAGCTCGCCCGCGGTCGGGAAGGAGCCGCCCGGTACGGAGACCACCGGGGTGCCGGGCGCGAGGCGGGCGGCCAGCGCCATGATGTCGGGGCCGGGCCGCTCGTCGAGGGTGAGCAGCACACCGGCGATCGGCGGGGCACCGGCGCTGTGCGCGGCGAGCGAGCCGATGACCAGGTCCGCCCGGTCCCCGGGGGTCACCACGAGAGCGCCGGGGGTAAGCGCCTTGAGGAAGGTCGGCAGCATGGCGCCGCCGAAGACGAAGTCCCTGGCGTCCCGGGCGAGCCCCGAGTCGTCGCCGAGCAGTACCTCGGCGCCCAGGGTGTGCACGATCTGGCCGACGGTCGGCGCGGAGAGCGAGCCGTCCTCGGGGAGCGCGTAGCAGGGCACCGGGAGCCGGGCGGAGAGCCGGTCGACGATGGCCTCGCGGTGCGCGGGGTCCACCCGGTTGACGACCACGGCGACGACGTCGCAGCCCAGCGAGTGGTACGCCTGATAGGCGTTGCGGGCCTCGGCGCGGACGGACTCGGCCTCCTGGCCCTGGCCGCCGACGACGGTCAGCACCGCGGCACCGAATTCATTGGCGAGCCGGGCGTTGAGGGCCAGCTCGGCCGGCAGGCTGGTGTCCGCGTAGTCCGAGCCGAGGACCAGGACGTACTCATAGTCCCTGGCAACGGCGTGAAAGCGGTCGACGAGCCGGGAAACCAGCTCGTCGGTGCCGCGCTCGGCCTGGAGGGTGGCGGCCTCGTCGTAGCTGAGGCCGTATACCGTGTCGGCTGCCTGGGTGAGCCGGTAGCGGGCCCGCAGCAGATCGAAGAGCCGGTCGGGTCCGTCGTTGTGCATCAGCGGGCGGAAGACTCCGACCCGGTCGACATGGCGGGTGAGGAGCTCCATGACTCCCAGCTCGACGACCTGGCGGCCGTCGCCGCGGTCGATACCGGTCACGTACACGCTGCGCGTCACGCGTGCTCTCCGATCCATTCCGTTGGTCGCAAGGTCAAAATCAGCCGTTATTGTGGGCTTGCCCCTCTTGACAATACCTGCGGCGGTCGATACGCCGCTCTCCCAGTTTCCCTTGCGGGGCGGGTACGGGGACAGTAGGGGTGAGGTCTGTGTGCGGGGAGGGCCGGGCTGCCCGTGAAACAATCGGACCGGCTCACACGAACCAACAGCGAGCACAGGAGACACAGCACGATGCGTATCGGAGTCCTCACCGCAGGCGGCGACTGTCCTGGCCTCAATGCTGTGATCCGGTCTGTTGTCCACCGTGCCCTCACCGGGCACGGCGACGAGGTCATAGGTTTCGAGGACGGCTTCAAGGGCCTGCTCGAAGGCCGCTACCGCAAGCTCGATCTTGAGGCGGTCAGCGGCATCCTCGCCCGCGGTGGCACCATCCTCGGCTCGTCCCGGCTGGAGCGCAACCGGCTCCGCGAGGCCTGTGAGAAGTCCAAGGACATGTCCAAGGACTACGGCATCGACGTCCTGATCCCGATCGGCGGCGAGGGCACCCTCACCGCCGCGCGGATGCTGGCGGACGCCGGGATGCCGGTCGTCGGCGTCCCCAAGACCATCGACAACGACATCTCCTCCACCGACCGCACCTTCGGCTTCGACACCGCCGTCGGCGTCGCCACGGAGGCCATCGACCGCCTCAAGACCACCGCGGAATCGCATCAGCGGGTCATGGTCGTCGAGGTGATGGGACGGCACGCGGGCTGGATCGCGCTGGAGTCCGGAATGGCCGGCGGCGCCCACGGCATCTGTCTGCCCGAGCGCCCCTTCGACGTCGACGACCTGGTCACGATGGTCGAGGAGCGGTTCGCCCGGGGCAAGAAGTTCGCGGTCGTCTGTGTCGCGGAGGGGGCCCACCCCGCCGAGGAGACGATGGACTACAAGAAGGGCGCGATCGACCAGTTCGGTCACGAGAGGTTCTCCGGTATCGGCAACCATCTGGCCACCGAACTGGAGAAGCGCCTCGGCAAGGAAGCCCGACCGGTCATTCTCGGCCATGTGCAGCGCGGCGGTACCCCCACCGCGTACGACCGGGTGCTCGCCACCCGCTTCGGCTGGCACGCCGTCGAGGCCGCCCACCGCGGCGACTTCGGCAAGATGACCGCCCTGCGCGGCACCGACATCACGATGGTGCCGCTGGCCGAGGCGGTCACCGAGCTCAAGACGGTGCCCGCGTGGCGGATGGACGAGGCCGAATCGGTCTTCTGAGTCCCGCGGTTCGCGCGCGGACATGACGGCGGCGCGCCTCCCCTCGGCCGAGGGAAGGCGCGCCGCCGTCATGAGTACGCCCGGTCACTGCGCGCCGATGGCCTCCAGCATGTTCAGCCGGGCCGCCCGGCGGGCCGGCCACAGCGCGGCCAGCACCCCCACGGCCGCCGCGATCAGTACGAACAGCGCGAGCCGGCCCCAGGGCAGCAGCAGCTCGTAGGTGGGCAGGCCCTGGCTGACCAGGTTGCCGGTGGCCCAGGAGCAGAAGACACCCACCGCGATGCCCAGGCCCGCGCCGAACAGCGCGATGACCACCGACTCCAGCCGGACCATCTGCTTGATACCGCTGCGGGCCAGGCCGACCGCCCGCAGCATCCCGATCTCACGGGTCCGCTCGAAGACCGACATGGCGAGGGTGTTGACGACGCCCACCACCGCGATGATGACGGCCATGCCCAGCAGCCCGTAGGAGACGTTGAGCACCATCTCGATGTTCGCGGCGTTCTCCTTGCGCAGGTCGGCGTGGTCCTGGACCTTCAGCAGCGGGCTGTCGCCGAGGGTGTGCCGGATCTGCTTCTCCAGCTCCTCCGACGGGCCGTCCTGGGCCTTCACCAGCAGTGTCTCGACCTTCGGCACGAGCTGGTGCGGCGCCGCCAGCGAGGTGGCGCCGATCGAGTCGCCGAGCAGCTGGTTGTCCGCGTAGATTCCGACGATCTTGAGCTTCGCCTTCTTCTTGTCGAAGAAGGTGGCGTCCAGGGTGTCGCCGGTGTGCCAGCCCTTCATCTTGGCCATCTCCTGGGAGACCGCGATGTCGTTGCCTCCGGCGCCCGGCAACGAACCGCTGGTGAAGTCCAGTTGGGTGACCTTGTCGATCGTGCTCAGGTCGGTGCCCATCAGGCTCATGATGGAATTGGGGGTCTCGAAGCCCGTATTGCGCAGCGGAGCCGTCGCCTCGACGCCCGGGACGTCCGCCACCTTCTGCGACAGCTCGGGGTCCAGACCGGAGGACGTGGTCCCGATCTTGTAGTCGGCCTTCAGCCCCTGGGCCGTCATCTTGTCCATTGCCTGCCCGGCCGAGTTCCCGACGACCGTCATACCGGTGATCAGGGTGAGGCCGATCATCAGCGCCGAGGCGGTCGCCGCCGTACGGCGGGGGTTGCGCAGCGTGTTCTCCTTGGCCAGCTTGCCGCCGATGCCGAAGAGCCGGGTGGTGACGATGCCCGCCAGCGAGACCAGGGGCCGGGACAGCAGCGGCGCGAGGATGATGACGCCGGTCAGCGTCAGCATTCCGCCCACCATCGCGATCGGCAGATCGTCGGCCTCCTTCAGCGTGGAGACGTAGAACATGGTCGCGATGCCGAGGCCGGTGATGACCGCGCCGAGGGAGTTGCGGAGCACCAGGCTGCGCAGTGCCGGCGGCGCCTCGACGGTGTTGAGCGCCTCCACCGGGGCGATCTTCGCCGCCTTGCGGGACGGCAGCCAGGCGGCGAGTACGGTCACCACGACGCCCACACCGAGCGCGGAGAGCACCGCGGCCGGGCTGATGACGACCGGTCCGGCCGGGAAGCCCGAGCCCGTGGCGTCGAGCACCGCCCGCAGACCCACGGCGAGGCCGATGCCCAGCGCGAATCCGACGGCCGACGAGATCAGGCCCAGCAGGGCCGCCTCCGCGAGTACCGAGCGCACGACCTGACGGCGGGAGGCGCCGATCGCGCGCATCAGGGCGATCTCCCGGCTGCGCTGGGAGATCAGCATGGTGAAGGTGTTGGCGATGATGAAGACGCCGACGAACAGCGCGATCCCGGCGAAGGTCAGCAGCGTCTGGGTCAGGGCCTCGTTCTGGCCGGCGACCATCTTGGACTGCTCGGCGGCGAGTTCGGTGCCGCTGGTCGCCGTGGCGCGCTTCTTGGGCAGCACCTCGCTGACCTTGGCGGTCAGTGCCTGCTGATCGGCGCCGGGCGCGGCACCGATGACCAGCTCGTCGAACTGGCCGGGGTGCAGGAACAGCTTCTGTGCGGTGGCGGTGTCGAAGAGCGTCAGGCTGCCGCCCGCGGTGACCTGCGGGTCGTCGGTGGAGACGATGCCGACCAGCTTCTTCGTCAGCACCGGTCCGTCGGTGGCGAGCCGCACGGAGTCACCGATCTTGTGGCCGGACGCCTTCGCGGTCGCCTCGTCCAGCGCGATCTCGTTGCCGGCGGCCGGTCCGCGGCCCTTCAGCAGCGGGTAGCGGGGGTCGTGACCGTCCTTGCCCGGCTGGAAGTTGGCGGCGAGGTTCTGCCAGTCGTGGCCGAGCGGCACATTGTCCGGGCCGGCGACGGTGGCCGTGCCGTTGACGTTGCGGCGTACGGACTGCACGCCGGGCAGTGCGCGGATGGTGTCCGCCAGCTTTGCGTCGACGAGGGTGGTCCGCTTGCCGTCCTTGCCGATGTCCGGGGTGTTGTCGTCGGCCTGGGCCTGGACGGAGACGGCCACCCCGTCGAGGTTCTTCTCGGACGCCTTCTTGACGGCCGAGCCGACGGTGTCGCTGAAGATGAGGGTGCCGGCGACGAAGGCGACGCCGAGCAGGACCGCGAGCGCGGTCATCATCAATCGGGCTTTGTGCGCAAGCACGTTGCGCAGGGCGGTTCGCAGCATGGTGGTGGTGTCAGTCCTGGTCCGGTGGCTCGGGATGAGGGGCAGTGCGCCGGGGAGCGCGGGTGGGCGGTGCGCCGGCGTCAGCTCGTACGGCCCTTGGCGTCGAAGAGCCGCATCCGGTCCAGGACGGTGTCCGCGGTCGGCTCGTGCAGCTCCTCGACGATATGACCGTCGGCCAGGAAGACCACCCGGTCCGCGTAGCCGGCGGCGACCGGGTCATGGGTGACCATCACCACCGTCTGGTTCATGGCCTGCACCGACTCCCGCAGGAAGCCCAGTACTTCGGCCCCGGAGCGGGAGTCGAGGTTGCCGGTCGGTTCGTCGGCGAAGATGATCTCCGGCTGGGCGGCCAGCGCCCGGGCGACCGCGACCCGCTGCTGCTGGCCACCGGAGAGCTGGGCCGGCCGGTGCGCCAGGCGCCCGGACAGGCCGACCGTCTCGACCACCCGGCTGACCCACTCCCGGTCCGGCTTACGGCCCGCGATGTCCATGGGCAGCGTGATGTTCTCCAGCGCGGACAGCGTCGGCAGTAGGTTGAACGCCTGGAAGATGAAGCCGATCTTGTCCCGGCGCAGCCGCGTCAGCTGCTTGTCGTTCAGCGACGCCAGCTCCACATCGCCGATCCGGGCCGATCCGGACGAGATCGCGTCCAGGCCGGCCATGCAGTGCATCAGCGTCGACTTGCCGGAGCCGGAGGGGCCCATGATGGCGGTGAACCGGCCCTTGCCGAACTCGACCGAGACGGAGTCCAGCGCGACCACCCGGGTCTCCCCCTGGCCGTAGACCTTGCTCAGATCCGTGGCGCGGGCGGCGACGGCGGCGCGGGTGGGGGTGGAGGAACCGGGGAAGCCCGGGAAAGCAGCCGCGTGGGACACGGGGACTCCTGGAGAAGGAACGGAAGATTTCGACGTTCCTATTCTTCGAGCGCAGGTCAGCGCAGTCCTCACCCGGAGGGACCGAAAGCCGGACCGGCCGGAAGTGCCATCACCGGCCCCGGCGTCATTCTCTGGACGGACGCCCGTACGCCCAGCGGCCGACGGGAAAGGTCAGGGTTGCCCGGCAGCGCTCAGCGTTCCTGGCCGCCGGCCCGGGCCCAGAATTCCGCCACGATGTCATCGAGAAAGGCGCGCCCCGCCCGGCCGGATTCCTCGGCGCTGCCCCCGTCGCCCCAGTGGAGCGTGGCGGCCATGGTCCTCTGATACTCGCCGTGCAGGTCCTGTAGTACGTCCTGGAGCTGCTGTTTCGGGAGCGGTACGAGCTTGCCGACCGGCCGGACATAGGCCTGCCAGCGGGTGGTGGCGGCGCTGGTCAGCAGCTCCGCCAGCTTCCCGTCCCGGCCGGTGAAGCGGAGCAGTGCGGGCAGCGGCAGCCGCAGCACCTCGGCGAGCGCCGCGGCCTGCCGGTCGTTGCCGCGCCAGGTCCCGCCGGCCTCCAGCCGCTCGTACGCGCCCGCGTCCATGCCGATACGCAGCGCGAGGTCCGCCGGGGCGAGGCCGAGCGCCAGCCGGTATTCGCGCAGGGTGCCCGGTGCGCCGAGCAGCTCGCCCGGTGCGCACCACAGGGCACCGGCCAGCGCGGTCAGTTCGGCCTCCGTGGGGGAGCTCTCGCCCCGTTCCCAGGAGGCCACCGTTTCGGGCGCTATCCGTATTCCGAAGGCGGCCGCTATTCCATAGGCGACATGGGCGGGGGTCATGCCGAGGGCCTCACGGAGGCGGCGGGCGGCCGCGGCGTCGAAAGGGGGACGACCGGTCTCCCCGGCGTGCGTGTTCACCGGCACACGGTAAGTGACGGAGTCCGGCCGCACCTATCGTGCGGATACCCAAGCCGGAAAGTCGTAGGAACCTCCTAACCGGCCGGTTTTCGGCTCCGGCCTCGGGCGCTTTCCGGCGGAAAGGCTCCTCAGCCCTTTACGGCACCGCCGAGCGCGAAGCCGCCGCCGAGCCGTCCGGAGATAAGGATGTACAGCACGACGACCGGTGTCGAGTACAGAATCGAGAAGGCCGCGAGTTCGCCGAAGGCAATGGCGCCGTAATTGCCGAAGAACGTGAAAATGCTGACCGAGGCGGGCAGTTGCTCGGGGGAGAGCAGCAGCATGAAGGGGACGAAGAAATTGCCCCACATCATGATGAAGGTGTAGATCGCGACGACGGCGACGCCGGGGCCCATCAGCGGCAGGATCACCCGCAGCAGGGTCTGCGGCCAGGAGGCACCGTCCGTCCACGCCGCCTCCTCCAGGACCTTCGGCACCCCGTCCATGAAGTTCTTCATCAGCCAGATGGCGAACGGCAGTTGGGCGGCGGCCAGGAACAGCGCGGTGCCGTACCGGGTGTCGATCAGATCGACCTGCACGAAGAGCCCGTAGACCGGGACCATCACCGCGGTGACCGGCAGACAGGTGGAGAACAGGACGGTGAGCAGGTACGGGCGGGCCAGCCGCGAGCGGAAGCGGGAGAGCGGATAGGCGGCCGACGCCGCGCAGACCACCGTCAGCAGGGTCGCGCCGCCGCAGATCAGCAGGCTGTTGAGCATCGGGGTGAAGGTGATCTCGTCGGTCAGCACCGCCGAGAAGTTGCGCAGCGTCGGGGACCGGGACGGTCGCACCCGCAGCGTCGCCTCCGTGTCCAGCGACGCCAGCACCAGCCAGACCAGCGGCACCGCGAACGCCACCGCGACGACCAGCAGCCCGGCGTCGGCGGCCAGCCGATGGGTGCGCCCCCTGCGCGGAGCGTTCCGGAGAGCTGGGGGCACGTGACGGCGGGGGAGCGGCACGGTCAGACCTCCTCGCGCAGCAGACGCAGATAGATGACCGAGAACAGCGCGCCCACCAGCAGCAACAGCAGTGCCACCGCGGTGCCGTAGCCGATCAGGGACTTCAGGAACGCCTGGTCGTACATGAACACCGGCAGGGTCTGGCTGCGGTTTCCCGGACCGCCCCGGGTCATCGTCCAGATCAGCCCGAAGACGGAGAGCGTCTGCAGGGTGTTGAGCATCAGATTGGTGCCGATGGAGCGGCGGATCATCGGGAGCGTGATGTGCCACAGCCGCCGCAGCCCGCCCGCCCCGTCGACCTCGGCGGACTCGGTGACCTCCTGGGGGATCCCGGCCAGCGCCGCGGAGTAGATCAGCATCGAGAAGGCCGTACCGCGCCAGACGTTGGCGAACGACACGGCCACGATGGGCAGCGTGAACAGCCAGTTCTGGGCGGGCAGCTGGAGCTGGTCCAGCAGGGCGTTGAGGGTGCCGCGGCGCTCGAAGAAGGTGTAGAGCAAGAAGCCCGCCACGATCTCCGGCAGCACCCAGGCGGTGATCACCATCGCGCCGGTCAGGGCCCGTACCGGCCGTGACGCGCGGCGCATCAGCCCGGCCAGTGCCAGGCCCAGGGTGTTCTGCCCGACGAGCGAGGAGAGCACGGTGAACACCAGGGTGAGCACCACGGCGTTGCGGAAGGCCGGATCGCCGAAGGCCCGGCGGAAGTTGGCCAGTCCGACGAAGGACGCCGACTCCTGGCCGGTCAGCTGGGTGTCGGTGAAGGCGATGAGGACGCAGTAGCCGATCGGGCCGACGAGGAAGAGCAGCAGCAGGACGGTGGCCGGGACGAGCGGGGACCAGCGCAGCAGCCGGGTGCGGCGGCCACCGGCCGACGGGGCGCCGGGCCGCCGGACGCGGGCCGCGGCCCGGGCGACGGCGCTGGTCACGGCTTGGCGACGGTGCGGCCGCCGACCAGGGACTTCAGCGTGCTGTCATAGTCCGCGGCCGCCTTGTCCGGCGAGGCGTCATCGGCGGTGACCGCCTCCATCGCCTCGCCGATCGCCGCGGCCACCCTGGGGTACTCGGGCAGCGCGGGCCGGTACCGGCTGACCCCGACCAGACCGGTGAAGAAGCCGATGCCGGGCACCGACGTCCGGTAGCGGGGGTCGGCCGCGACGTCCTTGCGCACCGCGATCTGGGCGCCGCGTACGCACCATTCCAGGGCGTTCGGCTTCGACTGGAAGGTCTCGATCAACTCCCAGGCCAGCTCGGGCCGCTGGGCCTTCCGCGGCACCGACCACGTCCAGCCGCCGGCCAGGCTGACCTTGCCCGGCGGGTCGCCGTGCTGGGTGGGGAACGGCGCCTGGCCGAGTGTGGACGACCATTCGGGCCAGGGGTTGCCGCCGCCCGTCTTCTGCCACTGCTGGCCCAGCCAGGAGCCGTCGAGATCGATCGCGAGCTTCTCCTCGGGCAGCAGTTCCGCGGCCACATTGGTCTGGATGTTGGGGCTGAGCGCATCGGAGACATCGGGCCCGAGCCGCTCCTTGTAGACCGTGTCAAGGAAGGTCAGGCTGTCCCGGAAACCCCGGGTGCCGGTCACCCACTTCTTCGCGCCCGGGTCGTAGAGCTGGTGCTCGCCGGTGCCGTAGAGCAGCATCTCGAAGCCCTGCATCACGGCGGCCTCGCCGGCGCCCTTGCCGGTGAAGACGTTCAGCGGGATGACGCCGGGGACCTTGCGCTTGACGGTCCGGGCCGCGTCCAGCACCTCGTCCCAGGTCCTGGGCCGCCAGTCGGCGGGCAGTCCGGCCTTCTTGAAGATCTTCTTGTTGAACCACAGTCCGCGGGTGTCCGTACCGTCCGGGACCCCGTACGTCCGGCCGTCCTGCCCCCTGGCCGCGGCCTTCGCGGCCGGCTCGAACTGCCGCCAGTCGTCCCAGGTCCGCAGATGGGTGTCCAGCGGCCGTAACAGCCCCGCGGTGATATCGGAGTTGACCAGGAAGGTGTCCTCGTAGACCACATCCGGTGCGGTCCGCGGGGAGCGCATCATCTGCTGGATCTTGGTGTAGTAGTCGTTCTCGGACGCCTGGATCGGGATCAGCCGGACCTTCTTGCCGGGGTGGTCCTTCTCGAACTGCCGGGCCACCAGCCGGACATAGTCGTCCCGGACGGTGACCTTGCTGTTGGTGTCCTTGATGAAGGCGACCTTGACGGTGTCGGTGTCGCTCCCGGACCCGCTGCCGCAGGCGGTGAGCGTGCCGGCGGCCACGACGGTGGCGGCGAGAAGCATCAGCGGGGCGGTGGGGCGCACGGCACGACCTCCAACTAACCACGGTGTCCTGCCCGCTGAAAGTAAGTCACCGGTCACAGTGGGTCAATGGCCCGACCAGCGATAGCGCAATTCCGGGCGGCCCACCTGGCCGTACTGCGGGGCGCGGGCGGCCCGGCCGCTCTCCACGAGATGTTCGAGATAACGGCGGGCGGTGATCCGCGAGATGCCCACGTCGGCGGCCGCCTCGGTCGCCGTCAGCCCGCTCCCGGCGGCCCGCAGCACGGTGGTCACCGCCTGGAGGGTGGCCGCGGTCAGCCCCTTGGGCAGCGCGGCCGGACGCGGTGCGCGCAGCGCGGCGATCGCCCGGTCCACCTCGTCCTGCCCGCTGGCCTCGCCGGTGGCGGCCCGGAACTCCGCATAGCGGGTGAGCCGGTCGCGCAGGGTGGCGAAGGTGAACGGCTTGAGGACGTACTGCACCACGCCCAGCGAGACGCCCTCACGCACCATCGTCAGGTCCCGGGCCGAGGTGACCGCGATGATGTCGGCGGTGTGCCCGGCCGCGCGCAGCGTACGCACCAGCTGGAGCCCGTGGCCGTCGGGCAGGTAGAGGTCGAGCAGCAGCAGATCGACGGCGTGCTGTTCGAGGTGGCGGCGGGCGTCGGCGCCGGAGTGCACGGTGCCGGAGACGGTGAAGCCGGGCACCCGCCCGACGTACAGGGCGTGGGCGTCGGCCGCGACCGGATCGTCCTCGACGACGAGGACCCGGATGTCGGAGGGGGTCACCGCATCCATCCTCTCGCTGCCGGGCGGACCACGCAGCGCGGCTGCCGTCTCATCTCGCGGCCTCCGCCCGCAGCGGCAGCCGTACGGTGAACCGCGCGCCGCCCTCCGCTGCCCGGTCCAGGGTGACGGTGCCGCCGTTGCGGCGGACCGCCTGCTGGACCAGGGCCAGGCCCAGCCCGCGGCCCCGGGCGGGCGTCGCCGTGCCCGTCTTGGTGCTCCAGCCCCGGCGGAAGATCTCCTCGGCGGCCTCCGCGGCCACCCCCGGCCCGGTGTCCGCCACTCGCAGCAGCAGCTCGCCCCCGGCGGCCCGTGCGGTGACCCGCACCCGGGGCGGCTCGGTGGCGCCGTGGTCCTGGGTCGGCGCGGCGGCGTCGATGGCGTTGTCCAGGAGGTTGCCCAGCACGGTGACCAGATCGCGGGCCGGCAGACCGGGCGGCAGCACCCCGTCGTCGATCCGGCTGTCGGGCGTCAGCGTCAGTTCCACGCCGCGCTCGTTGGCCTGGGCCGCCTTGCCGAGCAGCAGCGCCGCGAGCACCGGCTCGGCGACCGCGCCGACGACCTGGTCGGTCAGCGCCTGTGCCAGTTCCAGCTCCGCGGTGGCGAACTCCACGGCGTCCTCGGCCCGCCCCAGTTCGATCAGCGAGACCACGGTGTGCAGCCGGTTGGCGGCCTCGTGGGCCTGCGAACGCAGCGCCTCGGTGAAGCCGCGTACCGAGTCCAACTCCCCGGAGAGTGCCTGGAGTTCGGTGTGATCGCGCAGGGTCACGACGCTGCCGCGCCGCTCACCGCCGGAGACCGGCGAGGAGTTGACGACCAGGACCCGCTCGCTGGTCAGCTGAAGCTCGTCGACCCGCGGGCCGGGCTCCAGCAGCGCCTCGGTCAGCGGCTCCGGCAGCCCCAGTTCGGTGACGCGGCGGCCCACCGCGTCGTCGGACAGCCCCAGCAGCTCCCGCCCGCCGTCGTTGATCAGGGCGACCCTGCGCTGCCCGTCGAGCATCAGCAGCCCCTCGCGTACGGCGTGCAGCGCGGCCTGGTGGTAGTCGTGCATCCGGCTGAGTTCCCCGGCGTTCATCCCGTGGGTGTGCCGCCGCAGCCGGGCGTTGATCACATACGTCCCCAGGCCGCCGAGCGCCAGCGCCGCGGCGGCCACGCCCACCAGCGCCAGCACCTGGTCGCGCAGCTGCGCACTGATCGTCTCGATGGTGATCCCGGAGCTGACCAGCGCCGTGATCCGGCCGCCGCGCTGTGGGTCCCGGACCGGTGCGACGACCCGTACGGAGGGCCCGAGCACCCCCAGGTGCGTCTCGGGGAAGATCTTGCCGCGCAGCGCCGGGCCGATGTGCCCGAAGTACTTCTTGCCGATCGCGGACGGCTCGGGGTGCGTCCAGCGGATGCCCTTCGGCGACATGATCACCACGAAGTCGACCCCGGCGTCCCGCCGCAGCCGTTCGCTGTACGGCTGGAGCGCGGCCGTCGGGTCCTTGGTGCGGGCCGCCGCCACGACCGCCGGGGAGTCGGCGACGGCGGTGGCCGCCGCGGTCGCCTGCCGCCGTGCGGTCTCCTCCGCCTGCCGGCCGGCGCTGACGTATGCGAAGAGCGCGCAGCCCATGACGACCACCGCCACCAGCACCACCTGCATGGCGAACAGCTGCCCGGCCAGGCTGCGGGGGCCGCGCAGCCGGCGGGAAGGGCGGGGTCGGGGGAGTCGCATGCAGAACAGTCTGCACGGTGACCGCGAAACAGTCTGCACGGTCACTTTTACGTGAACGAAATGTACGTAAGGGTGACGGGCGCCACAGTGGCGTGCATAGTCACCGGAACTTGTGGTGTGACAGAGCCGCAGATCAGCGCACAGCCGTAGACCGAGGAGGCAGCCGTGGCTGCACAGACCCCGCCGCGTGGGGGCACCACCGGGGAGACCGCGCCCGTGAAGCGGGACCGGACCCATTTCCTCTACATCGCCGTGATCGGGGCGGTGCTGCTCGGCATCGTCGTGGGCTTCGCCGCGCCCGGTGTCGCCGTCCAGCTCAAGCCGCTCGGCACCGGGTTCGTGAACCTGATCAAGATGATGATCTCGCCGGTCATCTTCTGCACCATCGTGCTGGGTGTCGGCTCGGTGCGGAAGGCCGCCAAGGTCGGTGCGGTCGGCGGCCTGGCCCTCGGCTACTTCATGGTGATGTCCACCGTCGCGCTCGCCATCGGCCTGGTCGTCGGCAATCTGCTGGACCCCGGTTCCGGCCTCCATCTGACCGAGACCGTCAAGCACGCCGGGCACGCGCAGACCGAGGGCGGCGGCGAGTCGCTGCCCGAGTTCCTGCTCGGCATGATCCCCACCACGCTGGTCTCCGCCTTCACCCAGGGCGAGGTGCTCCAGACGCTGCTGGTGGCGCTGCTGGTCGGCTTCGGGCTCCAGACGCTGGGCTCGGCGGGCGAGCCGGTGCTGCGCGGTGTCGGGCACCTCCAGAAGCTGGTCTTCCGGGTCCTGGCCATGATCATGTGGGTGGCGCCGGTGGGTGCCTTCGGCGCCATCGCGGCGGTGGTCGGCGAGACCGGCCTGGACGCGCTGAAGTCCCTCGCCGTCATCATGGTCGGCTTCTACATCACCTGTCTGCTGTTCGTGATCGTGGTGCTCGGCGCGCTGCTCCGGCTGGTCGCCGGCGTCAATATCTTCCTGCTGCTGAAGTACCTCGGCCGGGAGTTCCTGCTGATCCTGTCCACCTCCTCCTCGGAGTCGGCGCTGCCCCGACTGATCGCGAAGATGGAGCATCTGGGCGTCAGCAAGCCGGTGGTCGGCATCACCGTCCCCACCGGCTACAGCTTCAACCTCGACGGCACCGCCATCTACCTGACGATGTCCTCGCTGTTCGTGGCCGAGGCGATGGGCAAGCCGCTTTCGCTCGGCCAGCAGATCTCGCTGCTGGTGTTCATGGTCATCGCGTCGAAGGGGGCGGCCGGTGTCACCGGCGCGGGCCTGGCCACGCTGGCCGGCGGTCTCCAGTCGCACCGACCCGAACTGGTCGACGGCGTCGGCCTGATCGTCGGCATCGACCGCTTCATGAGCGAGGCGCGCGCCCTGACCAACTTCGCCGGCAACGCGGTGGCCACCGTGCTGATCGGCACCTGGACCAAGGAGATCGACAAGGGCCGGGTGACCGAAGTGCTCGCCGGACAGGTGCCGTTCGACGAGAAGACGCTGGTCGACGACGCGCACGCGCAGCCGGCCGCCGCGGCGGTCGTCGCACCGCGGGACGGCGGCGCGGAGAAGGCGCCCGCCAAGGTCTGACCCCGGGCCTCAGGAGGGGAGAAGGGGCGGGTGCCGGACACGGCGCCCGCCCCTTCGGCGCACCCTGCCGCCCTCGCCCTCGACCACCGCTCCGACCTGCACGTTTCCCTTCCGTGGAGGGATTGTCAGTGCCCCCTGACACCATGCAAGTGACAGGAAAACGCGGTCGGCCGGCGCCGGCCGCGCGGGGGTACGAACAAGGAGGAACGGGCCATAGCGACGTGGGGGACGGATCTGTTCGGCGGGGGAGTCGCAGCAGTGGAAGCAGGGTCCGACAACCATCAGCCGTGAGCGGTCAGGACGGTCGTAGCCAGAGGGTGGCCAGTGGGGGAAGCACCAGGGAGAGGGAGACGGGGCGGCCGTTCCAGGGGGTCGGTTCGGCCTTGAGGACGCCGGGGTTGCCGACACCGCTGCCGCCGTAGCGCGGCTCATCGGTGTTGAGGACCTCGCGCCAGGCGGGGAATTGGTCGGGGACACCGAGCCGGTAGGCCCGGCGGACGACGGGGGAGAAGTTGGTGACCGAGATCAGCGGCGACCGGTCGGCGGCGAAGCGCAGGAAGGGGAAGACATTGTCCTCGCTCGCCTCGCCGTCGATCCAGGAGAAGCCGGCCGGGTCGGTGTCGCGCTCCCACAGTGCGGGCGTGGCGGCGTAATGACGGTTCAGCTCGCGCACGAGATCGCGTACGCCCCGGTGGTCCGGCTCCGCCTCGTACGAGGAGTCGAGCAGCCACCAGTCCGGCCCGTGGCTCTCCGCCCACTCCGCGCCCTGGGCGAACTCCTGCCCCATGAAGAGGAGTTGCTTGCCGGGGTGGGCCCACATGAAGCCGAGGTAGGCCCGGTGGCCGGCGCGCTGCTGCCACCAGTCACCGGGCATCTTCGACACCAGTGCGCGCTTGCCGTGCACCACCTCGTCATGGGAGATCGGCAGCACATAGTTCTCGGAGTAGGCGTAGATCATGGAGAAGGTCATCTCGCCGTGGTGGTACTTCCGGTGCACCGGATCCTTGGAGACATAGCCGAGGGAGTCATGCATCCAGCCCATGTTCCACTTCAGGCCGAAGCCCAGACCGCCGAAGCCGCCGGGCCCGACATGATGCGTGGCGCGGGTGACGCCGTCCCAGGCCGTGGACTCCTCGGCGATGGTGACGACGCCGGGGCAGCGGCGGTAGACCGTCGCGTTCATCTCCTGGAGGAAGGCGACCGCATCGAGGTTCTCCCGGCCGCCGTGCTCGTTCGGTGTCCAGCCGCCGTCCTCGCGGGAGTAGTCGAGATAGAGCATCGAGGCGACGGCGTCCACCCGGAGACCGTCGATATGGAACTCCTCGCACCAGTAGACGGCGTTGGCGACCAGGAAGTTACGGACCTCGGTCCGGCCGTAGTCGAACTCCAGGGTGCCCCAGTCCGGGTGCGCGGCCCGTGCCGGATCCTGCGGCTCGTAGAGCGGGCGGCCGTCGAACTCCGCCAGCGCCCAGTCATCGCGCGGGAAGTGCGCCGGCACCCAGTCCATCAGCACCCCGATGCCGGCCCGGTGCAGCGCGTCGATCAGGAAGCGGAAGTCGTCCGGCGTGCCCATCCTCGCGGTGGGCGCGTAGAACCCGGTCACCTGATAGCCCCAGGAGCCACCGAAGGGATGCTCGGCGACCGGCATGAACTCGACGTGGGTGAAGCCCAGGTCCTTGACGTAGGCAGGGAGCTGCGCGGCCAGCCGGCGGTAGGTCAGGCCCGGCCGCCAGGAGGGGAGATGCACCTCGTAGACGGAGAACGGGGCTTCGTGCACGGGGCGCGCGCCGCGCCGGGCCATCCAGTCGGCGTCGTTCCAGTGGTAGTGCGACGCCTCCACGATCGAGGCGGTGGCCGGCGGACACTCGGTCCGACGGGCCATCGGGTCGGCCCGCACCGTCCTGGAGCCATCGGGCCGGGTGATCTCGAACTTGTACAGCTCGCCCTCGCCGAGGCCCGGGAGGAAGAGCTCCCAGACACCGGACGAGCCCAGCGAGCGCATCGGGAAGCCGGTGCCGTCCCAGTAGTTGAAGTCGCCGACGACCCGGACGCCCTGGGCGTTGGGGGCCCAGACCGTGAAGCGGGTGCCGGTCACGCCCTGGTGCTCCATGATCCGCGCGCCGAGCGCCTGCCACAGCTGCTCGTGCCGGCCCTCACCGAACAGATGCAGATCCAGCTCGCCGAGCGCGGGCAGAAAACGATAGGGGTCCTGCACGGTCACGGTGTGGTCGCCGTAGTCGACCAGCAGCTCGTAGTCCGGGACGGTACGCAGCGGCAGCACCCCGGCGAACAGCCCGTCCCCCTCCGACGGCAGCTCGGCCCGCAGCCCCTTCGCCAGGACGGTGACGCCCTTCGCATACGGCCGCAGGACCCGCAGGAGCAGCCCGCCGCGTACGGGATGGGCGCCGAGCAGCCCGTGCGGATCGTGATGAGCACCGCCCAGCAGCCGACCTCGGTCCTCGTCGGACAGCGGTGCGGCGGCCCGGACCCCGTGGCTGCCCTTCGGCCGCTCCGTCCGGGACGGGCCCGCGGGCCCGCCGGTCCGGCCGGGCGCCCCGGCCGGGTCCCGGAGGCCGGACGGCCGGGCGGCGAAGGTGGGACCGGCGGCGCTCCCACCGGTCGCCGCGGCGCCGCCGGCCGGCGGCCGGGGCGCGGCCGCGTGACCGGGCCGTCCCGCCGCGCCGCCGTAGGCCGGACCCGGGGCGGGTGCGGCGCCGGGAGGGGTGGGGCGGGACGGCGGAGATCCCGAGGGGGTTGAGGCAGCCATTCCGGGGGCGGGCGACGGAGAGCCGGCGGGGGTTCCGGCCGAATGGGTGGCGGGCGACGGGGATGCAGAGGGGGATGGCGTAGCCATTCGGGCCGGGGTGGTGGTGGGCGACGGGGATGCGGAGGGGTATGGCGTAGCCATTCCGGCTGGGGTGGTGGTGGGCGACGGGCGGGCGGTCACGAGAGGGCCTCCTCGGGGCGGGGCATCGGTCGGGTGTCGGGGGTGGACGGGCGGCGGTGCGGCGGTCGGCTGCGGCCCCTCACCCCCGGCCGTCGGGCCCGGCGGCCCGGGACGGGCCGGCCCCGTCGCTGCCCACGGCCCGCTCCCCGCCCGCCGCCAGGCGCCGGATGGCGGCCATCGGGACGGCCAGCCAGTCGGGCCGGTGCCGGGCCTCGTAGAGCACTTCGTAGACGGCCTTGTCGGTCTCATAGGCGCGCATCAGTTCGGGCGCGGAGCGCGGATCGAGCCCGCCGGCCTCCGCATATCCGAGGCAGTAGGCGTCCCGGGTGCGCCGCGCCCACTCCAGCGACCAGGGGTCGCCGCCCGCCGGTCCGCTGCGCGCGGCGTAGTCGAAGGAGCGCAGCATCGCCGCGACATCACGCACCGCGGGCTGTGGCCGGCGCCGCTCGGCGAGCGGGCGGGCCGGTTCGCCCTCGAAGTCGATCAGCGACCAGCGGCCCTCGTCGGCGGAGCGCAGCGTCTGGCCCAGGTGCAGATCGCCGTGGATGCGCTGGGCGGCCCAGCTGCGGCCGTCGTGGCCGATCGCGGCCAGCGCGTCGAAGGCGGTCCGCAGCCGGGCCCGGTAGGGCTGGAGCACGGGCACGGCGCGGGCGGTGGCCGTCAGCCGCTCGGTCATCTGGGCGGCGATCACCTCCAGCTGCGGGCGGCGCAGCTCGGTGGTCGGCAGCGTCTGGGCGAGCGCGGTGTGCACCTCCGCGGTGGCATGGCCGAGCGCCCGCGCCGAGCCGGTGAAGTCGGCGCGTACGGCCAGCGCGTTCAGCGCCAGCTGCCAGCCGTCCGCCGAGCCCGGCAGGAAGGGCTGGAGCACGCCCAGCGTGGTCGGCTCGCCGCCCTCGTCGGGGGCCGCCGACTCGAACCATGCCGCGGGCGCGGGCACCCGTGCGCACTTGGCGTCCGCGAGTGCGCGTGGCAGCTCCAGGTCCGGGTTGATTCCCGGCTCGATCCGCCGGAAGACCTTCAGGATGAACGAATCGCCGTAAACGATCGAGGAGTTGGACTGCTCGACGGCGATCGGCCGGCCCGGCAGCCCGGAGGGGATGACGGCATCGGGCTCCCGGCAGAAGCGCAGCGCGCCGAGCCGGCCCGGGACCCGCAGCCGCTCCAGCAGCAGCCCGCACAGCCGGCTGTCGAGCAGCGCGTCATAGACGGTACGGCCGCGCAGCGGACCGCCGCCGGGGCGCCCGATCACGGCGGGCGCCAGCTGGGGCGGCGGCGCGGGGTGCACCCCCAGCAGAAGCTGGTAGCGGTCGCCGCCGGCCGGTGTACGGCTCGGGGGTGCGCTCTGCTGGGCGCGGACGAGCAGTTGCAGCAGGCCCGGTGCGGTGCCGTCGCCGGTGCACGGCAGCAGCTCGGTCGCCGAGAGCAGGCTGAAGCCGGTGACCAGCCGCCCCTTGCCGGCGAACCAGCGCTGGCGTGGCACCCAGTCGGCGAGCAGGGGGACCAGCGAGGACAGCAGATCGGGGGCGGAGACGAGCGGGCGGCGATCAGGGGTGTTGCGGGTGGCACGGGTCGAGGCGGTGTCCGACATGGCGTCGCGTCCTTTCCCCGGGCACACGACATATAGGACGAAGTGTCCCGGAATGCGGCCTTGACTGTGCGGCGGCGCGGTGGGGGTACCCCCAGACGGAGTCCGGGGCTCGGGCGTATCCGCAAGGTCCCGTCCGGCTCGCGGCGGATGACGGGACCTTACGGACACGCCCGAGCGGGCGAGAGCGTCCGTACGGCAGCGGTCTTCCGGCGTGCGTTGTTCCGCTGCGCGGCGGGCCCCTCCCGAGCCGGGGGACCGACGAGGGCTCACCCGGCCCGTGCGGTAGTAGGGAGGCTGCCCGGGCGAAAGGTCAAAAAACGCCCGTACAGGCCAGGTGGCCGCGTACGGGCGTCTTTCCCGCCCGTGCCCGGTCAGGGCACCGTCCGCTAACCGGAGTTTCTGCGCAGCCGGAACCAGTAGAACCCGTGGCCTGCGAGGGTCAGCAGATACGGCAGCTCCCCGATGGCCGGGAAGCGCACCCCGCCGATGAGTTCCACCGGATGGCGGCCGCTGAACGACCGCAGGTCCAGCTCCGTGGGCTGGGCGAAGCGCGAGAAGTTGTGCACGCACAGCACCAGGTCGTCATCCGCGCCGCCGGTGCCCGGGGCCTCCCGCAGGAAGGCCAGCACCGCCGGATTGGTGGAGGACAGCTCGGTGTAGCTGCCGAGCCCGAACGCCGGATTCTGCTTACGGATCTCGATCATCCGCCGGGTCCAGTGCAGCAGCGAGGAGGGCGAACTCATCGCGGCCTCGACATTGGTGACCTGGTAGCCGTAGACGGGATCCATGATGGTCGGCAGGAAGAGCCGGCCCGGGTCGCAGGAGGAGAAGCCGGCGTTGCGGTCCGGCGTCCACTGCATCGGGGTGCGCACCGCGTCCCGGTCGCCGAGCCAGATGTTGTCGCCCATACCGATCTCGTCACCGTAATAGAGGATCGGCGAACCCGGCAGGGACAGCAGCAGGGCCGTGAAGAGCTCGATCTGATTGCGGTCGTTGTCGAGCAGCGGGGCCAGTCGCCGGCGGATGCCGATATTGGCCCGCATCCGCGGGTCCTTGGCGTACTCCGCGTACATGTAGTCGCGCTCTTCGTCCGTGACCATTTCGAGGGTCAGCTCGTCGTGGTTGCGCAGGAAGATGCCCCACTGGCAGCCGGACGGGATCGCCGGGGTCTTGGCGAGGATTTCCGAGACCGGATAGCGCGATTCGCGGCGTACCGCCATGAAGATGCGCGGCATGACCGGGAAGTGGAAGGCCATATGGCATTCGTCGCCGCCGACGCCGTAATCGCCGAAGTAGTCGACGACGTCCTCCGGCCATTGATTGGCCTCGGCCAGTAGCACGGTGTCCGGGTAATGCGCGTCGATTTCCGCGCGGACCCGCTTGAGGAAAGCGTGCGAGGCGGGCAGATTCTCGCAGTTGGTGCCCTCCTCGGCGTAGAGATACGGCACCGCGTCCAGCCGGAAGCCGTCGATCCCCAGATCGAGCCAGAAGCGCAGGGCGGAGATCATCTCTTCCTGGACCGCCGGGTTCTCGTAGTTGAGATCCGGCTGGTGGGAGAAGAAGCGGTGCCAGTAGTACTGCTTGCGGACCGGGTCGAAGGTCCAGTTGGAGGCCTCGGTGTCGACGAAGATGATGCGGGCGTCGGCGTACTGCTTGTCGTCGTCGGCCCAGACGTAATAGTCGCCGTACGGCCCCTCGGGGTCGGTGCGCGATTCCTGGAACCACGGGTGCTGGTCGCTGGTGTGGTTCATCACCATATCGATGATGACCCGCATACCGCGGTGGTGTGCGGCGTCCACGAATTCTACGAAATCGGCCAGGTCGCCGAATTCTGGGAGCACCGCGGTGTAGTCGGCGACATCGTAACCGCCGTCCCGCAGCGGGGATTTGAAGAATGGCGGCAGCCAGAGGCAGTCCACCCCCAGCCATTGGAGATAGTCGAGCTTGGCCGTGATGCCCTTGAGGTCGCCGATGCCGTCGCCGTTGCTGTCCTGGAAGGAGCGCACCAGGACTTCGTAGAAAACGGCCCGTTTGAACCAGTCGGGATCGCGGTCCTTCGCCGGGGTGTCCTCGAATGTGTCGGGGACAGGCTCATTGACGATCAATTGGGTGACCCTCCGATCGGTGAGGACGGTCGCAGCGACAGCACATGGGCGGGCGCGAGAGAGCGGCCCGGCTCCAGGCGCACATAGTTGTCCCTGCCCCAGTGGTAGGTATCGCCGGTGAGCTCGTCGCGCACCGGAAAGGACTCGTGCCGGCCGAGGCCGAGTTCCGGCATGTCCAACGACACCGTCGCCTCGTGGGTGTGGTGCGGGTCGAGGTTGACCACCGTGAGCACCGTGTCGGCCCGGTCGCCGTTCCCCTCGCGCTTGGAGTAGGCGAGGACGGCCTCGTTGTCGACGTGGTGGAAGTGCAGGTTGCGCAGCTGTTGCAGGGCAGGGTGCCGGCGGCGGATGCGGTTGAGCGTGGTGATCAGGGGGGCGATGGTGTGCCCCTCCCGGGCCGCCGCATCCCAGTCGCGCGGCTTGAGTTGGTACTTCTCCGAGTCGAGGTACTCCTCGCTGCCGCGGCGTACCGGCGTCGACTCGCAGAGCTCATATCCGGCGTAGACACCCCAGGTGGGGGAGAGGGTGGCGGCCAGTACGGCGCGTACCTCGAAGGCGGGGCGGCCGCCCTCCTGGAGGTAGGCGTGCAGGATGTCCGGGGTGTTCACAAAGAAATTGGGCCGCAGGTAGGAGGCGCTCTCGCCGGTCAGTTCGGTGAGGTAGTCGGTCAGCTCCTGCTTGGTGTTACGCCAGGTGAAGTAGGTGTACGACTGGTGGAAGCCGATCTGCGCGAGGGTGTGCAGCATGGCCGGGCGGGTGAACGCCTCGGCGAGGAAGAGCACGTCCGGATCGGTGCGGTTGATGTCGCCGATCACCTTCTCCCAGAAGGCCACCGGCTTGGTGTGGGGGTTGTCCACCCGGAAGATCCGTACGCCCTTGGCCATCCAGAAGCGCAGTACGCGTTCGGTCTCGCGGATCAGCCCGCGGAAGTCGGTGTCGAAGGCGAGCGGGTAGATGTCCTGGTACTTCTTCGGCGGGTTCTCGGCGTAGGCGATCGAGCCGTCCGCGCGGTGGTGGAACCACTGGGGGTGCAGGGTGACCCAGGGGTGGTCCGGGGAGCACTGGAGCGCGAAGTCCAGGGCGACCTCCATCCGCAGGTCACGGGCGGTGCGGACGAAGTGTGCGAAGTCGTCGAAGGTGCCCAGGTCCGGGTGGAGGGCGTCATGACCGCCGGCCGGTGAGCCGATGGCCCAGGGGGAGCCGACATCGTCCGGGCCGGCCGTGAGCGCATTGTTGGGGCCCTTGCGGAAGGCGGTGCCGATGGGGTGGACGGGCGGCAGATAGACCACGTCGAAGCCCATGGCGGCAACGGCCGGCAGCCGGTCGGCGGCGGTGCGCAGGGTGCCGCTGACGGCCGTGCCGTCCGGGGTGACGGTGGCGCCCTCGGAGCGCGGGAAGAGCTCGTACCATGAGCCGAAGAGGGCCCGCCGGCGCTCGACGACCAGCGGCATCGGACGTGAGACGGTGAGCAGTTCGCGCAGCGGATGGCGGGCCAGCGCCTCGGTGACCTGGGGGGCGAGCGCCGCGGCCAGCCGGGTCGCGGCGGGCCGCCCGGCGTCGCGCAGCGCGTCCACGGCGGCGAGCACCGCCTCGCGCCCGTCGTTCTTGGGGACCTCGGCGGCCGCCCGCTCATGGAGCTCGGCACCCTCGGCGAGCATCAGCTCGGTGTCGATCCCCGCCGGGATCTTGATGGCGGCATGCCGCCGCCAGGTGGTGACCGGATCGGACCAGGCCTCGACGGTGAACGTCCAGCGGCCCTCGATGCCGGGGGTGACCTCGGCGCTCCACCGGTCGGAGCCGGGGGCCCGCTCCTGCATCGGCGTCCAGGGGCCGCAGCGCCCGGCCGGATTGCGCAGCACCACATTCGCCGCGACGGCGTCATGCCCTTCACGGAAGACCGTGGCCGAGACCTCGAAGGTCTCACCCACCACAGCCTTCGCCGGGCGGCGGCCGCAATCGATCTGCGGGCGGATGTCCAGAACAGGAATGCGACCGATCATGGGCTCACCTGGGCTTGTGATGCTTTGCAGGGTTTTGTCCTTTGTATCCGCTTCACGGCAGGCGGACCGGGTGCGGGCATGGGCGCTCCTGTCCGCTTTCACTCGGCTGGCGGATGGCACGGCGGGGCGGTTCGGTGCTCTCCCGGCCCCGGCCGGTGGTTCCCCCGACGGATCCTGTGCGGGTGGGCCATGCGGGTGGCGGGTGGACCCGGGGAACCCCGCCCTCGGTGACGACCGGGACGTCCGGCTGGACCAGGCCCCGCCGGCCGGTCACCACGCGCCCGCCATGACCCGGCGGACACCTCCCGGCTCTCGCGCGGGCGACTGCGGCGCTGCGCTGACACGGTCGGCGTTCGCCTCCTCAACTCGGTGTGATCACAGCGGAGTTGCGGTGTGCGGATGTCCGGTGCCGCGCCGGGGCCCATCGGCGCCACACCGCAGCCTCTCTCCAGGAGGGAGTCCGTACAAGAGCGCATGAGGGGGTGGAATCAGCCATATCGGCGGACGGGGCGGTAGGGGGCGCCGGGCTGCGGCCCGTAGGGGTAAGCCGCCTGTGACGGTGGCGAGTTGAGGGCGACGGTCTGCGGGTTCGCCTCCGAAGGGGCCGGTCCGGCGGGCGTACGGCGTGCGCCGGCACGGCCCGCCCTAGCGTTCCCGGCGGTGCACCACGCTCTTCTTGACCAGCCGCTCGTCGTCGGTGAAGCAGAGCTCGTAGGCGGAGTCGGAGCCGGGGTGGACGCTGTAGTAGACACAGGTCCGGTCGTGCGGGGGCGGCGGGGTGCCGTCCGGCGGGGCGTCCAGGGCGAAGAACGGCAGCACGGACTCCACCCGGGAGCGGTCGGCGCCGAGGCGGAGCGCCGTGTAGTGCTCCCGCTCCAGCACCGTCCAGGACGGGCTGACCAGGTGGTAGATGCTGCTCAGCAGCACCAGGGCGGCCAGCAGCGCCACCGGGGCCGCCACCATCTGCCGGAGCCTGCGCTGCACCTGCCGCCGGGCGTGTGCCAACTCCCGCTGGGCCGCGGTGGGTTCGGGACGGGTGAGGGCCTCCGGCCGGGCGCCGCCGGCGGTCGGCAGCCGGGCCGAGACCGTGAAGCCGCCCTCCGGGGCGGGGCCGGCCCGCAGCGCGCCGCCCGCCAGCCGTACCCGCTCGTCCAGTCCCACCAGCCCGCTGCCGCCGGAGACCGGCCCGGCCCCCGGACCGGCCGTTCCCGCGGTGTTGGCCACCGTGACCTGCACCTGCCCGGCGGCCCGTCCGATCCGCACCCGGACGGCCGCGCCGGGGGCGTGTTTGGCGGCATTGGTCAGGGACTCCTGGACGACGCGGTGCAGGGCGTGTCCGGTCATGGCCGGAAGCGTGCCGGTCCCGGTGTCGTCCGCCTGCTCCAGGGTCACCGTCATCCCGGACGCCCGCGCCCGGTCCACCAGCCGCGCCACGCTCTCGTCGGCCGGTACCCGGGGCGCGCTCTCGTCATCCGTGCGCAGGACGCCGATGATCTCCCGCAGCCGCTCGGTCGCCGTCCCGGCCGCGGCCCGCAGCTCACCGGCCGCCGCCTGCCGGTCCGCGTCCAGCCGCGGATCGACCTCCAGCGCCCCGGCCCGCAGGGCGATCAGGGCCAGGTCATGGCCGAGGGAGTCATGCATGTCACCGGCGATCCGGGCGCGTTCGCGCAGCCGGGTGCGATCGGCGACGGCCTGCTGTTCGCGCTCCATCCGCTCGGCGAGCTGCCAGCCGGTACGGGCCAGTTCGGCGTACTGCCGACGGTAGCGGCCCAGCAGCCACGGCAGCACCACATTGAGCAGCAGCGTCAACAGCAGCGAGAACCACGGCCACACCGTACGGCCCACCACCGCGGCCAACGGCAGCCCGCCGGCCGCCACGGCGCCGAAGAACCACAGCGCGGGACGGGCCCGGGACAGCCGGACCCCGGCCAGATAGCCGAACGCCGCCAGCGCGGCGCAGTAGCCGGTGGTGAACAGATCCAGCGAGATCACCAGGCTCGGCGCGATCGGCAGCGCCAGCGCCGTCAGCGGACTCCGCCTCCGCAGCAGCACACAGACGCCGAGCAGCGGAAAGGCGGCCACGGTGGCCCACCGCTGGGCGCCGTCGAGGGAGGCGATGACGAGCGCCGCCGGACCGCACAGCGCGAGCCAGAGTCCCAGCGCGGGGGCGTGGGCGCGCAGCCGATGGGCGTCCGGGCGCTTCCACCGCCTCATGACGCCGGGACCAGGCCCGCCTCGTACGCGAGGATCGCCGCCTGGACGCGGTTCTTGAAGCCCAGCCGGGCGAGGATCGCGCTGACATACGCCTTGACGGTGCCCTCGACCAGGAACAGCCGCTGGGCGATCTCCGCGTTGGACAGCCCGGCGCCGACCAGCCCGAGCACCTCGCGCTCCCGCCCGGTCAGCTCGGCGACCCGGGCGCGGGCGGCCGCCCCGCGGCCCAACTGCCCGCCTCCCAGGTGCGAGATGACCCGCCGGGCGACGGACGGGGAGAGACAGGAGCCGCCCTCGACGACGGCCCGGACCCCGGCGATCAGCTCCCGCGGATCGCCGGACTTCAGCAGGAAGCCGGCCGCGCCCGAGCCGAGGGCGCCGGCGATGTACTCGTCCTCGGAGAACGTCGTCAGCATCACGACGGCGGTGGTGGGCAGCGCCCTGGCCAGCTCCGCGGCGACCCCGAGGCCGTCCAGCCGCGGCATCCGGATGTCCAGCAGACAGACGTCGGGCCGGTGCCGGAGCGCCTGGTCGATCGCCTCGCGGCCGTCGGCGGCCTCCGCGACGACCTCGATATCGGGCGCCGTGCCGAGGATCGCGCGCACACCGGCCCGCATCAAGGGCTCGTCGTCGGCGAGAAGGACCCTGGTACGGCTGACGGGCGGGCCGCCGCGGGACTCAGTCATACCGTCAGACTAAGCGGCGGGAAGGCGCACCGGTCCGCGGCCACGGTGCCGCGGTGGGCGGCTCCTCCCCCAACCGGGCGGGGTCCCGGGCCCGTCCGGCACGGTGCCGGGGCCGACGGCGGGCGGTGCCGGATGCTGAGGGCCTCCGACCCGCAGGAGAGACCGTGAACCAGCCCGGCCCGCACGGCACCCGGGAACCGGCACGCCCCGGAGCCGGCCAGGCCACCGGCGGGGAAGCCGGGGTCATCGGCATCGCCCTCGCCGCCGTGCTGACGGCCGCTCTGGCGCAGGGCTCCTGGCAGTGGTTCGCCACCTACGTCGGGGTGACGCTGCTCGCGGTGGTCTGCTCCTTCTACGCGCTGCCGGCCTGGACGCCCGGCCTCCGCACCGCGTATGTGCGGAAACTGGTCGCGTTCGCGCTGACCGTCGGTCTGTGCGTCGCGATCACACTGGCGCCGATGCTCCAGCGCTGGGCGTGGCTGTTTCCGATGGAGGGGACCCGCAGCGGATGCGGTGAACTGGGCAGATACGAAAGCCTCCGGGCGGAGGCGGAGCTGGCGCAGCTGAGCGGTCGCGACCGGACCGCGCTGGCCCGCGCGCAGCAGGCCCGCAGCCATGTGGCCGTCGCCGACTGCCTGTCGGCCACGACGACCCTCTGGCTGCCGCTGTACGGGGCCGGGGCGGCGGTGCTGGTGGGTGTGGGCGCATGGAGCTACGGCCGGGCCCGGGCGAGGAGGGAGAGCGGGCCGGCGGCGTCCCACTGAGGGCTGTCCCGCCATCCCCGGCGGGCGGGCGCTGACCTCCTCGTCAGCCGGCCGCGCTCGGGCCGGGCGGCCGGATTCCCGGCCCCGTCACGCGCGAAGGCGGTGCCCGGAGGATCTCCGGACACCGCCCGCTCCGGGGTCACTTCACCCCGGGACGATCAGCACGTTCCCGCACGTTGCGTCACTTGACGGCGACACCGGTCCAAGCGGCCTCGACGCCCTTGACCTCGGCGCTGCCGGCCTTGTACAGGTCGGTGGCGGCCTTGACGGTCGCCTCACGGGCGGCCTTGTAGTCGGTGTTCGAGGTCATGTACTCGGTCAGGGCCTTGAACCAGATCTTCTCGGCCTTGTCCCGGCCGATGCCCTCGACCTTCTTGCCGTCCGCCGTCGGGCTGTCGTACTTGACGCCACCGATCTCCTTCGGGCCGCTGCCCTCGGACAGCAGGTAGAAGAAGTGGTTGGCGACACCCGAGGAGTAGTGCGGGTCGAGACCGCCGGTCTTGGAGTCCCAGTTGTCCTGCGACTGACCGTCCTTGGACGGCTTGTCCATGTAGCGCAGCGGGGTACCGTCACCGTTGATGTCGATCTTCTCGCCGATGAGGTAGTCGCCCGGGTCCTTCTCGCTCTTGGCGAAGAACTCGGCCGAGGTCCCGAAGATGTCCGAGGTGCCCTCGTTGAGGCCGCCGGACTCACCGCTGTAGGTGAGGTTGGCGGTGGCGGAGGTGACACCGTGCGACATCTCGTGTGCCGCGACGTCCAGCGCGGTCAGCGGGGCCTTGTCGCCCTCGCCGTCGCCGTACGTCATGCAGAAGCAGCTGTCGTCCCAGAAGGCGTTGACGTAGCTCTTGCCGTAGTGGACGCGGGAGGAGGCACCCTTGCCGTCGCCCTTGATGCCGCTGCGGCCGTGCACCTCCTTGTAGTAGTCCCAGGTCACGCCCGCACCGTAGTGGGCGTCGACGGCCGCGGTCTGCGGGTTGTCCGGCTTGCCGGTGCCCCACTTGTCGTCCTCGTCCGTGAAGGCCTTGCCGTCACCGGACTCGCTGTTCTCGAGGTTGGTGGTCTTGTGGCCACCGCGCTCCTTGTCGGTCAGCGTGAAGCCGTTGCCCTCCTTGGAGGTGCCCAGCTCGACGCTGCCGCTGTACTCGCTCTCGCCCTTGCCGGTACGGATCTCGTCGTACTGGAACAGCTTCTTGCCGCTGTTGGCGTCGGTGATGACGTGCATCCGGCTCGGCGTGCCGTCCTTCTTCACGCCCTTGACGACGGTGTCGTAGGCGAGAGTCGGGGTGCCGGAGGCGGCCCAGACGACCTTCTTGGGCGCCTGCGCGTCGGCCTTCTTCGCGCTGAGCGACTTGACCGCGGTGCCCTGGGCCGACTTCGCGGCGGCCGTCGGGGCGATCTTCGCGGTGGTGGAGGCCACCTTGACCGTCTTCTCGGTCGACTTGGTGGTGCTCTTGACCGCGCCGCCCTTGGCGGTGTGCACGATCAGGTCGCCGCCCAGCACCGGCAGGCCGGCGTAGGTGCGGTCGTAGCGGGTGTGCGTGGTGCCGTCAGCGTCCTTGATGACGTCCTTGACGACCAGCTTCTCCTGTGCGCCCAGGCCCAGTTCCTTGGCGGTCTGCGCCTTGGTCGCGCTCGCGTCGCGCAGCAGTTCCGCGCGGTGCGAAGCGGTGAGCTTGAGGGGCGAACCGTCCGCGGTGGGGGTCTGGGCGGGGGAGGCGCCGGCGGTACCAGCGGTGATGCCGGCGGCCACGAGGGCCGCGACGGCGATCGAGGTACCGACGACACGGGTCTTACGGGATATGCGGGGGGTCACGCGTGCTCCTTCAACTTTGCCAAGTGGTGGGGGTGCAAAGCGATGCGGGTGTGACGTGCGTTCGGGAAGACTGCCATTCGAACGCGTGCATGTCAGGAGGGTGTTCGGGGATTGGCTGAAAATTGTCCGTAGAGAGGTACGCGCCGTTCGTATAACGGAGCTGGGCGCCGCCCCCGGATACCAGGGGACGACGCCCAACGCGCGTGCTTCGTGTGTCAGTTGTGCGGTGGCGAGATCTGTGACCCGCCTATGTCACACCTAGGTGACGGCTGAGTGTCGCCTCCCGGTCAGAAGGTCAGCTTCCAGCCGTTGATGTAACCCGTGTCCTGGGAGTAGACGTCCTGCACCCGCAGCTTCCAGGTGCCGCTGGCCTTCTCCGCGGAGGCGTTGACGGTGTACGTGGTCTTCACGTTGGCCGCCGAGTCGAACGCGCTGGCGTTCTTCAGCCGGTAGGCCGTGCCGTCCGGGGCGATCAGGTCCACGACCAGGTCACCGCGGTAGGTGTGCACGATGTCCACCGCGACCTTCAGCGTGCTCGGTGCGTTGCCGGTGCGGCCGACGTTGATCGGCGAGGTGACCGCCGAGCCCGCGTCCGGGATCTGTACGTCGTCGGCGTTCTCGAAGACATTGCCGCCGCCGGCCGGGTTGACCGTCCAGGTGAAGGCGGTGGTGCCGGTCTTCTTCGCGGCGTCGGTGACCGTGACCGTCACATTGCCGGTCCCGGCCGTGGTCGGGGTACCGGAGATCAGACCGGTGGTCGCGTTGATCGACAGCCCGGCGGGCAGCCCGGTCGCCGCGTACGACAGCGCGCCGGCGGTGCCGCTGCTCGCCTTGATCTGGAGGCTCGCCGCCTGGCCCACGGTGCTGGTCTGGCTGCCCGGGTTGGTGACGGAGACCGCGCCGCTGTCCGGGACCCGGGAGCCGACGTTGACCGCCGCCCAGGTGTTGGCGACCGTGTTGTACGAGGCGCTGCCCTCACCGAACAGGTCGGCGGCGGCCTTGAGGGTGGCGGTGCGGGCGGCCGCGTAGTTGGTGTTGGCGCTCATGTACTGGCTGAGTGCCTTGAACCAGACCTTCTCGGCGTTGGCCCGGCCGATGCCCGGGACCGGCAGGTTGTCGAAGGTCGGGCTGTCGTAGTGGACGCCGCCGATGTCCTTCGGGCCGCTGCCCTCGGACAGCAGGTAGAAGAAGTGGTTGGCGACACCGGACGAGTAGTGCACGTCCTTGTTGCCGACGTTGCTCGACCAGTAGTCGGCCGAGGCACCGTCCTTGGACGGCTTGTCCATGTAGCGCAGCGGGGTGCCGTCGCCATTGATGTCGATCTTCTCGCCGATGAGGTAGTCACCGGGGTCGGAGGAGTTGTTGGCGTAGAACTCCACCGCCGTACCGAAGATGTCGGAGGTCGCCTCGTTGAGGCCGCCGGACTCACCGCTGTAGGTGAGGTCGGCGGTGGCCGCGGTGACACCGTGCGACATCTCGTGGCCGGCCACGTCGATGGAGGTCAGCGGGGCGGAGTTGCCGCTGCCGTCGCCGTACGTCATGCAGAAGCAGCCGTCGTCCCAGAAGGCGTTGACGTAGCTGTTGCCGTAGTGCACCCGGGAGTAGGCGCCGACGCCGTCGCCCTTGATGCCGCTGCGGCCGTGCACGTTCTTGTAGTAGTCCCAGGTCACCTGGGCGCCGAAGGCCGCGTCGGCACCCGCCGTCTGGGCGTTCTGCGGGGTGCCGTCGCCCCACGTGTCGTCGGCGTCGGTGAAGAGCGAACCGGTGCCGGACGAGCCGTGCTTGAGGTCATAGGTCTTGTGGTTGCCGCGGGTGGGGTCGGTCAGCGAGAAGTTCGGTGCCGAGCCCGACGAGCCGACGGTGACCTTGCCGCTGTACTGGGTGTTGCCGACGCCGTTCTCGATCCCCTGGTACTCGAAGATCTTGGCGCCGGTCGTGGCGTCCGTGATGACGTGCAGCTGGTTGGGGGTGCCGTCGTCCTGGAGCCCGCCGACCACCGTCTCGTACGCGAGCAGCGGCTTGCCGTCGGCGACCCAGACCACCTTGCGCGGGGCCTTCGCGGCCTCGGTCTTCTTCGAACCGAGCGCCTGCGCCGCCTTGACGGCCTTCGCCTCGGCCGTGGCGGGCTTCACCTTCGCGGTGGTGCTCGCGACCTTCAGCTGGGAGCGCACGGCCTTGGTGACGCCCTTGAGCGTGCCGCCCTTGCTCTCGTGCACCACGAGGTCACCGCCGAGGACGGGCAGTCCGTCGTAGGTGCGCTCATAGCGGGTGTGAACGGTGCCGTCGACATCCTTCGAGACGTCCTTGACGACCAGCTTCTCCTTCGCGCCGAGCTTCAGCTGCCGCGCGGTCTCGGCGGTGGTGGCACCGGCTGCCCGTATCAGCTCCGCACGCTGGGACGGGGACAGCTTGGCCGGCAGGGCGCCGGGATCGGGGGTGGCATGCGTGGTGCCCGGCCGCGGGGCGGCCGCCGTGCCGGTACCGGCCTGAACGCCGACGGCCAGCATCGCCGTGACGGCGACCAGTGCGCCGGTCGCGACGGCGCGTCCATGGGGGGTGCGTCTCACACTGACTCCTTCTGCGGTGGCCGCCACGTGACGATGCGGCCGAGGGGGACCGGGCGGCGAAGCGGCCGTCCGGGCAGAGCGAGGCAGAACTCTTGGAGCGTGTGGGGGGAGACGTACGTGAGGTGCTGGATGTTCGGGTGGAACGGATAGTGCGGGTGGTGCGTTTGGTGCGGGTGGAACCTCCGGCCGCGGGGAGTGGTGCTGTGGGGGCCCGTGCGGCGGTTGCCGGGAAGAGTCCCACCGTCAGCGGCTTGTTGTCAGGCTCCGTTCAACTAATTGGCCGGAAACCGTCCGTTGCCCGAAATCGGTGTCCGGAAGCCGGACGGGCGGCTGAACGTCCGTACGAACCGGGCCCGGCCGCGCCGGCCCGTACGGACGTCTCCTACGGGACGCCCAGGGGACACCTACGGGAGAGCAGGCGTCGCGCGCCCGCCAGGCATTACGGGGCAGCCCTTAGCTGTGCCACGAGTGCCACAGGGCGGCGTAGGCCCCGTTCGCCGCCACCAGGTCGTCATGGGTGCCGAGTTCGGTCAGCCGGCCCTCCTCCATGACGGCCACCCGGTCCGCGTCGTGGGCGGTGTGCAGACGGTGTGCGATGGCGATGACCGTACGGCCCGTCAGGACGGCGGCCAGGGCGCGCTCGGTGTGCCGGGCCGTCCGCGGATCGAGCAGGGCGGTCGCCTCGTCCAGGATCACCGTGTGCGGATCCGCCAGCACCACACGGGCCAGGGCCAGTTGCTGCGACTGGGAGCCGTCGGGGCGGTGGCCGCCGGCGCCCAGCTCGGTGTCCAGGCCGGCCGGCAGCTCCGCGGCCCACTCGGCGCCCACGGCGGCCAGTGCGGCACACAGCGCGGCGTCCTCGGCGTCGGGCGCGGCGATCTGGAGGTTGTCCCGGAGCGTGCCCAGGAACACATGGTGCTCCTGGGTGACGAGGACGACCTGCGGGCGCAGCGCCGCCGGGTCCAGCGCGGCGACCGGCACCCCGCCGACCGTCACGGAGCCCTGGCGCGGCGCGTCGATCCCGGCCAGCAGCCGCCCCAGGGTGGACTTGCCGGCGCCCGAGGGGCCGACCACGGCGAGGCGTTCGCCGGGGCGGACGGTCAGGTCCACACCGTGCAGGACATCGCGGTCCGCGGCGGGGCTCGCGCTCCCTGCGCCGTAGGCGTAGTGGACGGCGGTGACCTCGATGCGGTCGTCGGCGGGGAGGGCGGGGGAGGGTTCCGCGGAGGGGTGCGGGAGGAGGGCCGCGGGGACGGTCCTCGTTCGCGGCGCCCGGCCCAGCCCCTCGACGCGGGCGAACGCGGCGCCGCTGCTCTGGAGTTGCTCGGCCCAGAACAGGATCGTCGCCAACGGGTCGGACAGCTGCCGAAGATACAGCGCCGCGGTGATGACCACGCCCAGGCTGATCCCGCCCCGCCCGTGCAGTGCCCCGCCGGCCAGCAGCACGCCGACCACCGGGACGACGTAGGCGACATCCACGGCCGGCAGCAGCACACTGCGCAGGAACAGCGTGCGGGTGCGGGTGCGGCGGCAGCGCTCGACGGCCTGTTCGCTCGCCGCCGTCCGGCGCTCCTGGAGCCCCAGCGCCTCGACGGTCCGGGCGCCCGCGGCGGTGGCCGCCAGCAGCTCGGCGAGCGCCGAGGTCGCCGCACCCTCCGCCAGATAGGCGCCGTGCGCCCGGCGCAGATACCACCGGACCGCGAACACCCCGCTGAACACGCCCAGCCCGCACAGGCCGAGCAGCGGATCGAGCACCACCACCGCCCCCAGCAGGAACAGCGCCTGGGCCGCGGCGACGCACACCTCCGGCACGGCGTCCCGCAGCGCCTGGGCGACCGAGGTGACATCGGATGTCCCACGGGCCGTCAGATCGCCGGTACCGGCCCGTTCCACGATGGCGGCCGGCAGCGCCAGCGCCCGGTCCACGTACTGCTCGCGGACCCGCGCCACGGTCCGCTCGCCGAAGCGGTGCCCGACGTACCGGGCGTAGCGCGCCAGCAGCAGCTGCGCCAGCCCGCACGCCAGGATGACCAGCGCCAGCCGGTCCACCGTGTGCACGCCGCCGCCGGACCGCACCGTGTCCACGATCCGGCCGAGCAGCCAGGGGCCGGCCAGCCCGGCGCCGGCCGCGAGCGCGTTCAGCGCGAGCATCAGGGCGACGGCCCGGCCGTCCCGCCGGACCAGCCGGAGCGCCGCCCGCCGGGTCGTGGCCGGATCGGTCACCGGCAGCGCCGCACCGGCCGGCAGCGCCTCCCCGGACCGTCCGGGCCGGGTGGCGGTCGCCGTCATCACGCGTCCTCCTTGGTCACGGGGGCCTCGGGCCGGGGGTATGTGGCGCTGTCCGTACCGGTCAGGTCCTCGCCGCTCCCGTCCGTGCCGTCCTCGTCCACGCCGCCTTCGTCCTCGCCGCGAGCCACCAGGCGGCGGTATCCGGGCTGTTCGGCCAGGAGTTGGCGATGGCTGCCGACGGCGGCGACCCGGCCGTCGACGAGGTAGTACACCCGGTCGGCCCGGTCCAGCAGCAGGGGGGAAGTGCTGGTGACGACGGTCGTACGGCCCGCCCGCGCGCGGTGCAGCCGGGCCGCGATACCGGCCTCGGTGTGCGCGTCGACCGCGGAGGTCGGCTCCACCGCGAGCAGCACCTCGGGGTCGGCCAGCAGCGCCCGCACCAGGCGCAGCCGCTGCCGCTGCCCGCCGGAGAGATTGCGGCCCTGCGCCTCGACCGCCGAGTCGAGCCCGTCCGGCAGCCCACGGACGATGTCCTCGGCCAGGGCCGTCCGGACCGCCCGGCCGATCGCCTCCTCGGTCCGGTCCCGGCGCCCGCCGACCACCTCGCGCAGCGTCCCCGCGAACAGATCGGCCTCGTTGTCGGCGACCAGGATCCGGTCGCGGACCTGCGGCAGCGGGATCTCGTCGAGACGTACCGCGCCCCAGGTGGCGGCCGAATCCGCGAACCGGCCCAGACGGTCGACCACCGCCGCCGACTCGCCCGGCCGGGCGGCGGCCAGCGCGGTCAGCAGGCCGGGCACCACCTCGACGCCCGACGCCGGATCCCGCAGCACGGAAGCGGCCTCGGGGACGTCCCCGGCCCCGCTCCCGGCCGCGTCCCTGCTCCCGGCCGCGTCCCTGCTCCCGGCCGCGTCCCCGGAGCCCTCCGCGGCAGCCGGCTCCAGTCGCAGAAACCGGACCACCCGCCGGGCGGCGACCAGCCCGCGGGTGAGGTCGTAGCCGCCCTCGATGAAGAACGAGACCGGCACCACCAGCGCCGCTGCGTATCCGTAGACCGCCACCAACTCGCCCACGGTGATGGCCCCTTGGGTCGCCATCCTGGCCGCGAGCCAGGTCACCGCGGCCAGGAACAGCGTCGGCAGGCCGACCCCGAGGGCCTGCACCCAGCTCGTCACCGCACCGACCCGATAGCCCTCGTCCCGCAGCGCCCGCGCCTCGCGCCGGTGACGGTCGGCGAACACGTCCTTGCCGCCCAGGCCGTTGAGCACCCGCAGCCCGCCGACCAGGTCCGTCAGCCGCGCCGCCAGCCCGCTCTGCCGCTCGCGGTAGCGCGACTCGGCCCCCTGTAACCGCCCCAGCAACGGCCCGACCAGCAGCGCGAGCAGCGGGACGCCCAGCAGTACCACCCCGGCCAGCAGCGGCGAGACGGTCAGCAGCAGCACGGCGACGACCCCATAGGCCAGCACCCCGCCGACGCCGGGCCCGGTCATCGTCAGCGTCTGGCTGATCACGCCGACATCGCCGATCCCGATCGTCACGACCTCCCCGGCCGTCACCTTGTGCGGCAGCGCGGCCCCCAGCCGCAGGGTGTGCGCCACGATGACCCGCACCGTACGGAAGGTGGCGTCCATCCGGATCCTGGTCATGGTGCGATGCCGCATGACCGCCAGCCAGGCGTTCGCCACCCCGACGCCGAAGAGCACCGCCACCCAGCCGAGCAGCACCGGCATCCGGCCCGGCACCAGCCCCTCGTCGATGGCCCGGGACAGCGCATAGGGCGGCAGCATCAGCCCGACCATCCACAGGCTCCCGTAGGTGGCGCCCGCCGCCACCCGCCCCCGCTGGCTGACCACCAGCCACCACACATAGCGTCCGGCGCTGCGGTGGTCGGGGATTCCCGGCCCTCGTGCGGTGTCGGTCCTCATTGCGCCCCCCTCGCGTCGTTGCCCCCCTACCCCACGCTGTCCCGCCACGCCTGGTGCAGCTGCGCGAACCGGCCCCGTGCGGCGATGAGTTGCTCCGGCGGGCCGTCCTCCACGATCCGGCCGTCGGCCATGACCAGGACCCGGTCGGCGATGTCGACGGTCGAGAGGCGGTGGGCGATCACCAGGGCCGTACGGCCCTCCAGGACAGTGCCCATCGCGCGCTGCACCGCGCGTTCGCCGGGTATGTCCAGGGAGCTGGTGGCCTCGTCGAGGATGAGCACGGCCGGGTCGGCGAGCAACGCCCGGGCGAAGCCCACCAGTTGGCGCTGGCCGGCGGAGATGCGGCCGCCGCGCTTGCGGACATCGGTGTCGTAGCCGTCCGGCAGGGCGGTGATGAAGTCATGGGCGCCGAGGGCCTTCGCGGCGCGTTCGATCTCCTCGCGGGTGGCGTCCGGGCGGCCGAGGGCGATGTTGTCGGCCACCGTGCCGGAGAACAGGAACGCCTCCTGGGTGACCATGACGACGCCACGGCGCAGCGCGGCCGTGGACAGCTCGCGCAGATCGACCCCGTCGAGCAGCACCTGGCCCTCGGTGGGGTCGTAGAAGCGGGCCAGCAGCTTGGCGAGGGTCGACTTGCCGGCGCCGGTGGCACCCACCACGGCCACGGTCGACCCGGCCGCGAGGGTCAGATCGAAACGGGGCAGCACCTCGCTGCCGGTGCGGTACGCGAAACGGACCTCGCGGAAGGTGACCTCGCGGCCCGGCCGGCCGGCCACGGCGGGCGGCAACGTGGCCGATACGGCCGGCTCCGGGACGCCGGGGCGCCGGGCGAGCAGTCCGGCGATCTTCTGGAGGGAAGCGGCCGCGGATTCATAGGAGTTGAGGAACATCCCGAGCCGGTCGATGGGGTCGTACAGCCGGCGCAGATAGAGCACCGCGGCGGCGAGGACGCCGAGCGCCAGGTCGCCCGTGGCCACGCGGTAGGCGCCCCACAGGACGATCGCGGCGACCGCGATATTGGCCACCACCCGGGAGGCGACGACATAGCGCGCCATCTCCAGGAGCGTGTCACCGTTGAGCCGTGCGTGCTGGTGGTTCAGCCGGGCGAAGGCGGCCTCGTTCGGGCGCTCGCGGCGGAACGCCTGCACCGGCCGGATGCCGTTGAGGGTCTCGGTGAACTTCACGATGACGGCCGCCATCGCCGTGGACTTCGCGCCGTAGGACCGGTGCGAACGGTGCCGGAAGGAGCGGACGAGGAGGGCGAGCGGGCCGGCGGAGGCGAGGGCGGCGGCACCCAGGCCCCCGTCCAGCCAGACCAGCATCACGGTGATGTAGGCCGACGAGAGGAAGACCGTGATCAGCTCTTGCAGCCCCTCGTCGAGGAGTTCGCGCAGCGCCTCCACATCGGTGGTGGCGCGGGAGATCAGCCGGCCGGACGTATAGCGCTCGTGGAAGTCCAGGCTCAGCGCCTGGCCGTGCCGGAAGATCCGGCCGCGCAGATCGAGCAGCACATCCTGGCTGACCCGCGCGCTGAACTCGATGAAGCCGAACTGGAGCCCGCCGGACGCCGCCGCGCACAGCACCGCCGCCACCGCCACGGTGAGCAGCGGCCCGTGGTCGCCGGCCCGCAGCGCCGGCACCGCCCGGTCGAGCGCGTAGGCGACCAGCAGCGGACCGGCCTGCACGGCCGCCTGCTGGAGCAGCAGCAGAACGGCCACCAGCCCGACGCGGCGCCGGTGCGGGGCCAGCAGGGAGGCGAGGAGGGTGCGCGCGGCCCCCTTGGGGGCGGGCAGGGTGTCGTGGGCGAGCGCGTCGGGGGCGAGGTCCGCGGGCTCCGGGGGCTCCGGGGCGGGCCGTGGCCGGGGGCCGGGGCGGTCCTCGGGGTTGTCGGACGGGCGGCCGGTCGTGGTGGTGGTCATCGGGCGCCCTCTCCGTCGCCGGACATCAGCGTGGCGTACTCGGGGTGGTCCCTGAGCAGTGCGTGGTGGGTGCCGACGGCGGTGATCCGGCCGCCGGAGAGCAGGGCCACCCGGTCGGCGAGCAGGACCGTGGACGGTCGGTGGGCGACGACGAGGGCCGTGGTGGTCGCCAGGACCTGCCGCAGGGCCGCCTCCACCAGCGCCTCGGTGTGCACATCGAGGGCGGACAGCGGATCGTCGAGGATCAGGAAGCGCGGCCGGCCGACCACGGCACGGGCCAGGGCGAGCCGTTGCCGCTGCCCACCGGACAGGCTCAGGCCCTGCTCACCGACCTGGGTGGCCGCGCCCTCGGGGAGGGCATCGACGAAGCCATCGGCCTGCGCCACCTCCAACGCCCGCCGGAGATCGCTCCCCTGGGCGCCCTCCCCACCCATCAGGACGTTCTCCGCGGCGGTCGCCGAGAAGAGCGTCGGCTCCTCGAAGGCCATCGCGACCAGCGCACGGACCTCGTCCCGGCCGAGGGTCGCCAGATCGCGCCCGTCGAGGCTGATCCGGCCCGCTGTGGGGTCGTACAGCCGCGGCACCAGCGCCGTGAGCGTGGTCTTTCCGCTGCCGGTCGCCCCGACCAGCGCCATCGTCTCGCCGGGGTGGATGTGCAGGGTGATGTCCTTGAGCAGCGGCGGGGAGTCGGGCGGCGCGTCCGGGTAGCGGAACTGCACGCCGGAGAAGACCAGGCCACCGGTGCCGACGGGCTCCGAGGCGTGCCGTACCGGTGCGTCCGCAGCCGGTGCGTCCCGTGCCGGTGCGTCCCGGGCCGACGCATCGCCGGCCGCTGCGCCCCCTGCCGCTTCGTCCACCGCCGGCACGTCCAGCACCTCGAAGTACCGGTCGGTGGCCGCCGCCGCCTCGTTGCTCATGGCCAGCAGGAAGCCGATCGACTCCACCGGCCAGCGCAGCGCCAGGGCGGTGGACAGGAAGGCGACGAGGGTGCCCGCGGACAGGACGCCGTCGGCCACCTGGAGGGTGCCGAGCACCAGCGCCCCGCCGATCGCGATCTCCGGCAGGGTGGTGTTGCACCCCCAGATCCACGCCAGCAGCCGCGCCTTGCGGAGCTCGGACGTACGGAGCGCACGGGTCAGCTTCCGGAAGGCCTCGGTCTGGCTGCGATGGCGCCCGAAGCCCTTGATGATGCGGATGCCGAGCACCGACTCCTCGACCACCGTGGTCAGATCGCCGAGCTGGTCCTGGGTCCGGCGTGCCGCGCGACCGTACTTCGCCTCGAAGACCGAGCACAGCACCATCAGCGGCAGCACCGGCCCCAGCAGCACCAGCCCCAGCGACCACCGCTGGGCCAGCAGAAGCACCGCGCCCACCAGGATGGTGACGCCGTTGACCAGCAGAAAGGTCAGCGGGAAGGCGAGGAACAACCGCAGCGTCTGGAGATCGGTCGTGCCGCGTGACAACAACTGGCCCGAGGACCAGCGGTCGTGGAAGGCGACCGGAAGGCGCTGGAGATGTCGGTAGAGCGCCTCGCGCATCGCCGCCTCGACCCCGGCCAGCGGACGCGCCACCAGCCAGCGCCGCAGCCCGAACAGCAGCGCCTCCGCGAGCCCGAGCAGCAGCAGGATGCCGCCGCCGAGCCATGTCCCGCCGGGATCGCGCTCCGCCACCGGCCCGTCCACCAGCCACTTGAGCACCAGCGGAATGACCAGGCTGACGCAGGAGGCGAGCACCGCCACGAAGGCGGCCGTGAACAGCCGCGCCCGCACGGGCCGGGCGAACGGCCACAGCCGCACCAGCGAGCGCACGGCGGAGCGCCGGGGTAAGTCGGTCGGATCGGTCCGGTTCGTCGTCTGCGCGGTATCAGCCATCCTCGCGAGCGTAAGGCGCGGCACTGACAACGCTCACCCGGATTTCGGCCGACGGTCCGCCCCGCGCCGCCGCGCCGTATGCCTCAGTCCGGCACCGCCCGGAACAACAGCACCGACCGCCCGGCGAGCGTGATCGGCGCGCCCGCCGCGTACGGCGCCTCCGCCGCCCCCGGCTGGTCCTCCCGTGCGGTGTCGACGAGGAGTTCGTAACGGCCGGCCCAGGGCGGCCCGGGGAGGGTGAACGGGCGCGGCCGGTCACCGGCGTGCAGCACGGCGAGGAAGCTGTCGTCGACGATCCGGAGGCCCCGGTCGTCGCGCTGGGAGATGTCGTTCCCGGAGAGGTACATGCCGAGCGTGGCGCCCGGGGTGTACCAGTCCTGTTCGGTCATCTCCGTCCCGTCCGCGGTGAACCAGGCGAGGTCGCGCAGACCCCCCTGCTGATGCGGCCGGCCGGAGAAGAACGCCCGGCGGCGCAGGACGGGATGGGCGCGCCGCAGGGCGATGAGCCGGGCGACGAGACCGGCCAGCGGGCGCCACTCCGGGTCCGCCGGCAGCGACCAGTCGAGCCAACTGGTCGTGTTGTCCTGGCAGTAGGCGTTGTTGTTGCCGTGCTGGGTGCGGCCCATCTCGTCACCGGCGACCAGCATCGGCACGCCCGTCGACAGCAGGAGCGTGGTCAGGAGGTTGCGCAGCTGGCGGCGGCGGAGCGCGCGGACCTCTTGGTCGTCGGTCTCGCCCTCGGCGCCGCAGTTCCAGGAGCGGTTGTCGTGGGTGCCGTCGCGGTTGCCCTCGCCGTTGTCCGCGTTGCGCTTGTGCTCGTAGCTGACCAGGTCGCGCAGGGTGAAGCCGTCGTGTGCGGTGATGAAGTTGACCGAGGCGTACGGGCGGCGGCCGCCCCAGGCGTAGAGGTCGCTCGATCCGGAGAGCCGGTACCCCAGATCGCGGACATCGTGCTGGGCGCCGCGCCAGAAGTCCCGGACGGTGTCGCGGTAGCGGTCGTTCCACTCCGTCCACAACGGCGGGAAGGCGCCCACCTGATAGCCGCCGTTTCCCACGTCCCAGGGCTCGGCGATCAGCTTGACCCGGCGCAGCACCGGGTCCTGGGCGATCACGGCGAGGAACGGGGAGAGCATGTCGACGTCGTGCATGGAGCGGGCCAGCGCGGCCGCCAGATCGAAGCGGAAGCCGTCCACACCCATTTCGGTGACCCAGTAGCGCAGCGAATCGGTGATCAGCCGCAGTACCTGGGGCTGGACGACATGCAGGGTGTTGCCGCAGCCGGTGTAGTCGGCGTAGCGGCGGGCGTCGCCCGCCAGACGGTAGTAGCCGCGGTTGTCGATGCCCCGGAGGGAGAGCGTCGGGCCCAGTTCACCGGCCTCCGCGGTGTGGTTGTAGACGACGTCGAGGATCACCTCGATACCGGCGTCGTGCAGCGCCCGCACCATCCGCTTGAACTCGCCGACCTGCTGCCCCCGGGTACCGGTGGCGGCGTATCCGGCGTGTGGCGCGAAGTAGCCGATGGAGTTGTAGCCCCAGTAGTTGCGCAGCCCCCGGCGCACCAGGTGGTCCTCGTGCGCGAACTGGTGCACCGGCAGCAGTTCGACGGCGGTGACCCCGAGCCGGACCAGGTGCTCCAGCGCCGCGGGGTGCGCCAGCCCGGCGTAGGTGCCGCGCAGCCGCTCCGGGATACCGGGGTGACGCATCGTGAAACCGCGCACATGCAGTTCGTAGAGCACCGAATCCGGCCAGGGCGTCTTGGGCCGGCGGTCGTCCCGCCATTCGTCGGCACCGCCCTCGCCCCCGGTGTCGTCGCCGACCACGACGCCCTTGGGGACGTACGGCGCCGAGTCCCGGTCGTCGCGTACGGTGTCGGCGACCTGCTGCTGCGGCCAGTCGCGGACATGCCCGTACAGCTGCGCGGGCAGCGCGGCCCCCGTGCCGGACCCTTCCGTACGGGTGCCGAAGTCGCCGTCCACGGCTCTGGCGTACGGGTCGAGCAGCAGCTTCGCCGGATTCCAGCGGGCGCCGGACCAGGGGTCCCAGCGGCCGTGCACCCGGTAGCCGTAGCGCTGCCCGGGGCGGACACCGGGCAGGAAGCCGTGCCAGATCTCATGGGTGAGTTCGGTCAGCGCATGGCGGGTCTCGCGCTCCGCGTCGTCGAAGAGACACAGCTCGACCGCCTCGGCGCCGCCCGCCCACAGGGCGAAGTTGGTGCCGGCGATGCCATCGGGGCCGGTGCGGTACCGGGCCCCCAGGGGAGTGGGGCTGCCGGGACGGATGTCCGCGGGTGGGGCGAGTGGTTCGTCCGCCACTGCCTCCTGCTCGGGTGCGCTCGACACGTGCCCGCCTCCTGCGGCTCATGGCTCGGTCGGGCGGTGGGTCCCGGCATGGAGGTGGTGCCCACCAGCGTGCGCTGGGAGCCCCGGCCGTGCAGGTTTCCGCCCTCCCCGTTGTTCTTCCCGCAACCGGGCGTTGCCTCACGCTTCCCGTGGGAGGCTCGTCGCGCCGCTCCGTTCTGCCGATGACATCCCGTTACGCGGCATACGTACCAACCCAGGCATCATCCAGCACAATGCGGTATATGACCGCCCATCAGCAGGACCGCGCAGGGGACCGAGCGAAGCGCCGCGGCGGCGCCCGGGTGCGGGACCGGCTGCCGGACCGGGCGGGGCGCCGGGCGGCCGGTGGCGCGGCGGTGCGGGCGGCCCGCCGCACCCGTCTCGCCCTCGTCGTCCTGGCCGGGCTCACCGGGGCCGCCGCCCTGGCCGGCTGCGGGGACCCGGAGGTCTTCACCGGCGGCAAACCGCCCTCCCCGGAGGGCACGATCACGGTCGTCCCGCACAACGGTGCGCACGGTGTACGGGCCGACGGGCGGTTCGAGGTCCGGGTGCCGGCCGGGCGGCTGGAGCGGGTGGCGGTCAGCCGGACCGGTGACGCCGGCCGACGGCCCGTCACCGGGCGGATCTCGCCGGACGGCCTGACCTGGCGGCCCGCCCCCGGGCGCCTGCGGCTCGGCGCGAAGTACACCGTCGACGCGGTGGCGCTGGACGGTGCGGGCCACCGCATCGCCCGCCACACCAGCTTCACCACCGCCGCCCCCGTCCGCCGCTTCGTCGGCCACTTCTCACCCCAGCGCGATGCCACCGTAGGCACCGGCCTGATCTTCTCGATGGTCTTCAGCCGGCCGATCGCCGACCGCGCGGCCGTCGAACGCGCCGTCCGGGTCAGCGCCCGGCCCGGCGTCGAGATCGCCGCCCACTGGTTCGGCCGCCGGCGGCTGGACTTCCGGCCCCGCGACCGCTGGCGCCCGGGCACCGAGATCACCGTGCAACTGCGGCTGCGCGGGGTGAAGGCCGCCCCGGGCGCCTACGGGACCCAGCGCCGCACCGTCCGCTACCGGGTGGGCCGGGACCAGGTCAGCGCCATCGACGCCGCCCGGCACACCATGACCGTGCGGCAGGACGGCCGGGTCGTGGCGGTGCTGCCGGTCACCGCGGGCGACGACGAGAACCCCACGTACAACGGGCGGATGGTGATCCTGGAGCGCCATTCGATGACGCGGATGGACGGTGACACCGTCGGCTTCGGCGGCGAGTACGACATCCCGGACGTGCCGCACGCCATGCGCCTCACCAGGTCGGGGACCTTCCTGCACGGCAACTACTGGGCGCCGCCCGAGGTCTTCGGCGGCGTCAACACCAGCCATGGCTGCGTCGGGCTGAAGGACATCAAGGGCGGCGGCCCGAACACCCCGGCCGGCTGGTTCTTCGGCCACTCGATCGTCGGCGACACCGTGGAGGTGCACAACTCCCCGGAGCGCACGGTCGCGCCGGACAACGGCCTCGGTGGCTGGAACATGCCGTGGGAGTTGTGGCGGGCCGGATCCGCGCTGCACTGAACGGGAGTCGGTCCGCCGGGACAAGTCCCCCGCACCACCCCCGCACTTGGGACTAAACAGTGACATTCACGGGGAGTTCACTGTCACCGCGGTGTGGTTATCTAACGGCAAGCACGCGGCTGTCCGCATCCGCGTGCGGGGGACCGCGGGCCGTGCGAGGGGAAAAGGGGCCAGTCGTGAACGTCCAGCCGAATTCGGGGGTGCCGGCTCGCCGGCGTCGGTGGCCAGACAAGGGCGGGGGCCCGCTCGCCGTGCTGCTCGCCGCCGTGCTGCTGCTCGTGGCGGGGTGTGGTGGCGATGACGGTGACGGCAAGAAGGCCGGCAAGGCGGGCGGGGAGAAGGACGCCTCGCAGGCCGCCGTGACGATAGCGCCCAAGGACGGCGCGGACGACGTCGCCACCAGCGGCGCGCTGAAGGTGACCGCCCAGAAGGGCCGGCTCAAGTCCGTCAAGGTCAAGGACGGCAAGGGCAATGAGGTCGACGGGAAGATATCGGGCGACGGCGCCGTGTGGAAGCCGAGCGGCCACCTGGGCGCCTCGACGAAGTACACCGTCGACGCGATAGCGGTGGACGGCCGGGGCCGGGAGGCCGCCGAGCACTCCGGCTTCACCACCCTCGTCCCCAAGAACACCTTCATCGGCCAGTACAGCCCCGAGAACGGCCAGCGGGTCGGTGTCGGGATGCCGGTCTCGATCCGCTTCACCCGCGGCATCACGGACCCCGGGGCCGTCGAGGACGCCATCAAGGTCAGCGCCAAGCCGTCGGTCCCGATCGAGGGCCACTGGTTCGGCAACGACCGGCTCGACTTCCGCCCCGAGAAGTACTGGGCGCCCGGCACCAAGGTCACCCTCAAGCTCAACCTCAACGGCGTCGAGGGCCGGCCCGGTGTCTACGGAACCCAGGCCAAGGAGGTCTCGTTCACCGTCGGCCGCAGCCAGGTCAGCACGGTCGACGCCAAGTCGAAGCAGATGACCGTGGTCCGCGACGGTAAGACCGTCAAGACCATCCCGATCACCTCGGGCGCGCCGGGAACCGAGACGTACAACGGCAAGATGGTGATCAGCGAGAAGCACCTCGTGACGCGGATGAACGGGGACACCGTCGGCTTCGGCGGGGAGTACGACATCAAGGACGTACCGCACGCGATGCGGCTGAGCACGTCCGGCACCTTCATCCACGGCAACTACTGGTCGGGCCGCGCGGCGTTCGGCACCCGCAACGCCAGCCACGGCTGTGTGGGCCTGTTCGACCAGCGCGGCGGCGGTGACGGTTCCACCCCGGCGGCGTGGTTCTTCCGCAACTCCGTCATCGGCGATGTGGTCGTCGTCAAGAACTCGCACGATGAAACGATCCAGCCGGACAACGGCTTCAGCGACTGGAACCTCTCCTGGGAGAAGTGGAAGGCCGAGCAGTAGGGGAGTAGGGGACACCTCCAGGACGGCCGGAAGGCGACCGGGCCCGCTGCACTGTGACCGAGTGCACCGGGCCCGGCGTCGTTAACGCGTACTAACCTTCCGGCATGACTGTGAATCTTGAGGTCGCCGACGGCGTCGGCACCATCCGCCTGGACCGTCCGCCGATGAACGCACTCGACATCGCCACCCAGGACCGGCTGCGCGAGCTGGCCGAGGAGGCCACCCGCCGCGACGATGTCCGCGCGGTCGTCATCTGGGGCGGGGAGAAGGTGTTCGCGGCCGGCGCGGACATCAAGGAAATGCAGGTCATGGATCACGCGGCGATGGTCGTGCGGTCCAAGGCGCTACAGGACTCCTTCACCGCCGTGGCCCGGATCCCCAAGCCGGTGGTCGCCGCGATCACCGGCTATGCGCTGGGTGGCGGCTGTGAGCTGGCGCTCTGTGCCGACGTCCGGATCGCGGCCGACAACGCCAAGCTGGGCCAGCCGGAGATCCTGCTGGGGCTCATCCCGGGCGCCGGCGGCACCCAGCGGCTGGCGCGGCTGGTGGGCCCGTCCAAGGCCAAGGACCTGATCTTCACCGGCCGTCAGGTGAAGGCCGACGAGGCGCTCACCCTCGGGCTGGTCGACCGGGTGGTGCCGGCCGCCGAGGTCTACGAGCAGGCGCACGCCTGGGCCGCGCGGCTGGCGGCCGGCCCCGCGCTGGCGCTGCGGGCCGCGAAGGAGTCCGTCGACGCGGGCCTGGAGACCGACATCGACACCGGCCTCACCATTGAACGCAACTGGTTCGCGGGGCTGTTCGCGACCGAGGACCGGGAGACCGGCATGCGCAGCTTCGTCGAGGAAGGTCCGGGCAAGGCCAAGTTCCGCTGAAACAGCTGGTGTTGACGGGACATCTGAGGTTTGGCCGGGACGTGATGCCCCTTGTGGGGGAATGATGCAAAACTTAATTGCGCCTTAAGCCAACCTTGTTGAGGCTTTCCGCCCGCCCTCTGGATGCCGAGTGTCATCGCAGGTCAGCTGGTGCGACCCGGAACCTTAACTGCCTTTGGCATATGTCTCGGCGAGGGGATGGAACCGGCGATTCCGGACAGCGGATTCCGTCGGTTCCATCCCCGTGACCGTCAAGTAACGGCCATGATGGGGGGCATGGCGGGCCTCGAAGGAATGGAGCAGCCGCGGCCGCGGAGCGATCCGGCCGCCGCAGGATGGGGCATCCCCGGCGCGGACCGGGACCGGACCCCGGCTCCCCGCAGACCGGCGTCCGCGGCACCCGAACCGGCCGGCGATCCGACGCTCGGCGAGGTCCGGCTCCCCTCCCGTCCTCAGTCCGCGGGAATCGCCCGCCGGCTCACCGCCGCCGTCCTCCTCAAGCAGTGGTCCCTGACGCCCCAGCTCACCGAGCACGCCGTGCTGCTGGTCTCCGAGCTCGTCGGAAACGCCGTACGGCACACCGGCGCCCGCACCTTCGGGCTGCGGATGCTGCGCCGTCGTGGCTGGATCCGCATCGAGGTACGCGACCCGTCCCGCGGCCTGCCGTGTCTCATGCCGGTCCAGGAGATGGACCTCAGCGGCCGCGGTCTCTTCCTCGTCGACAAGCTCTCCGAACGCTGGGGCGTGGATCTGCTGCCCCGCGGCAAGACCACCTGGTTCGAGATGCGGATCGCCGACCGCTGAACGCCGGTTCCCCGGCCCCGGTCCGGCCGGACGGCCCGCGACAGGCGCCGGGGTCCGGCGGTGCTCCGCTCGTGCGGCGACGGTCCGTAGGATGGTTGTTCATGCTCGCGCGAGGTACGGAGAGGGAGGGACATGCGCCCTGTGCGCCGGTCGGCCGCGCTGACGCTGCTGCTCCTCCTCACCGTCACCTTCGGGCCGCTGCTGTGCCGGATCGGCGGCGACCAGGCCTGGCTGGCGGGCCGGGCGGCGACGGCCGCGGCGGACTGGCGGGCGGGTGACGCGACGCCCGCGGCCGCCCTGGACGCCACGGGCCCCGCGGACGGGACCGCCGCCGCGCGACCGGCCACCGAGCGACCGGCCACTGAGCGACCGGCCACTGAGCGACCGGCCGCCGCGCACCACGGCCCGCGGCTCGACCCCGCCGCCCCCCTCGCCGTCACCCAGGCGCCCAAGAGGTGCTCGGACCGGCATGCGCCGGGGCCCGAGGAGACCGCCCCGCTGCCCGCACCGCACCGCGGTGAGCCCCTCGCCCCCGCCACCATCGGCCCGGGGCCGCTCGCCGTGGATCTGCCCGTGCAGTGCGCGCTCGCCCGGCCACCGACGGGCAGCGCATCCGTCATCGACCACACCGCGCTCCTCCCCGTACTGCGGATATAGGCCGCCGCCCCGACGCACACGGCCCGAATTCCCCCTCCGTACGTCTGGAGCTTCCGCATGCCCGTTTCCGCCTATCCCACCCGCAAACTGGCCGCCGTCGGCGCGGTCGTCGCCCTCGTCGTCGCCCTGATCGCCATCGCCATCGCGGTCGGCTCGTCCGTCGAGGGCGACCGCGACACCGGCCGCGGCGACGCACCCGAGGCCGCCGCCTCCACCGATCCCCAGGAGGACCCCGCCCAGCAGAAGATGTTCGACGACCTCGCCGAGCGGACCAGCCGGCGCGCGGACGGCGACCCGCTGGCCATCGGCAAGAAGGACGCCCCGGTGGTCCTCGTCGAATACGCCGACTACCAGTGCTCGTTCTGCGGCCGCTTCACCCGGGAAACCCAGCCCGGCCTGATCAAGAAGTTCGTCGACAAGGGCACCCTGCGCATCGAATTCCGCAACTTCACCGTCTTCGGCGCGCACTCCGAGCGGGCCGCCCGTGCCTCCTGGGCCGCCGGGCAGCAGGGCAAGTTCTGGCAGCTGCACGACGAGCTGTACGCCAAGACCCGTAAGGGCGCGGCGCTCGCCGAGGACAAGCTCGTCGACCTGGCCCGTAAGAGCGGCGTGGACGACCTCGACAAGTTCCGTACGGACATGAACAGCGCGGAGGCCGAGCGGGCGCTGAAGAAGGATCAGGACGAGGGCTACCAGCTCGGGGTGCAGTCCACGCCGTCCTTCCTGGTCAACGGCCGGCCGGTGGCCGGGGCCCAGCCCCAGGAGGTCTTCGCCCAGGCCATCGAGGAGGCGGCGGCCCGGGCGAAGCACGGTGCGGCGGCCAAGGGAGCCGGCAAATGACCGACATCGGCTATCTCGCGGCGTTCCTGGGCGGTGCGCTCGCCCTGCTCAGCCCGTGCAGCGCACTGCTGCTGCCGGCGTTCTTCGCGTACTCCCTGTCCACGCCCGGCCGGCTGGTCGCCCGTACCGGCGTGTTCTATCTGGGACTGGCCACCACACTGGTGCCGCTCGGCGCGGCCAGTACGGCGGCCAGCCGGCTCTTCAACGGCCACCGTGATCTGCTGATCGCCGTCGGCGGCTGGGTCGTCATCGCGATGGGCCTCGCCCAGATCCTCGGCCTGGGCTTCGCCTCCCGGCGCGCCCAGGCCGCCGCCGCGCGGATCACCCCGCGGTCGGCCGTCTCCACCTTCCTGCTCGGCTGTGTCTACGGCCTGGCCGGATTCTGCGCGGGGCCGATCCTCGGCGCGGTGCTGACGGTGACGGCGGTCAGCGGCTCACCGGTGTACGGCGCCTCCATGCTCGCCGTCTACGCGCTGGGCATGGCGCTGCCGCTGTTCGTACTGGCGCTGCTGTGGGACCGCTGCAAGCTCGGCACCCGGGGCTGGCTGCGGGGCCGTGAATTCACCCTCGGCAGGCTGCGGTTGCACACCACCTCGCTGCTGTCCGGGGTGTTCTTCATCGGTATCGGTGTGCTGTTCCTGTGCTTCAACGGGACCAGCGCGCTGCCCGGCATCCTCGACGCGGACAGCGAATTCCGGGCCGAGGAGTGGGCGACGCGGATCGGGAACGGCGTCCCGGACGCCGTGCTGATCGCGGTCGCCGCGCTGGTCGTCGCCGGGGTGCTCGGCCGGTTCGCGCTACGGCCGGAGAAGAAGCGGGACGGCGGCGAGTAGCCGGGGCGGAGCGGGCCGTCGGGGGACGGGCCATTGGGGCACGGGCCGGCGAGGCCCGGCATACGGGAGGGCGGGGCAGCGCACGCCCCGCCCTCCCGCCCGTTGGTCCCGGCTCCTCGCCTCCCCGGCCTCCGGACGGTTCACCGGCCTCAAAGCCACACGTTGTCGTTGACCGAGCCCAGGCCCGTGCCGGACAGCCGCCGGTGGAGGGCCAGTGCCTGATCCTCGGTCAGCGAGGCGACATGGTCCGCGGCGGCCCGCAGCCGGTCGCCGTGCAGCGCCAGCTCCTCGGCGCGGTCCGGCGGCAGCAGCTCGGGCGCGTCATGGCTCCAGCGCAGCAGCTCGCTCACCACCCGCCGCTTGCCGTGCTGCTGGGTGGCCAGCGCCGGCCGGTCGATGACGTAGCACCACACCAGCTCCTTGAGCAGATCGCAGGCGGCCCGCCGGTCCGCCGGGATCACCAGCTGCGCCCCGTAGCGGATCGCCGCCGCGCCGCCCACCTCCAGCTCGATGCCCCGGGTGAAGTACGAGATCAGATCCGCGGTGCGGCGGTTGACCGCCACCGCGTCCTCGTGGCTGCCGCTGTACGGGGCGGGCACCGCCAGCCGCTTGCCGATGTCCTCCATCATCACCAGCGCGGCCGCCCGGTCGAAGTCCTCGCCCGCCCGCGCCCGTTTGGCCTGCACATAGTCCAGGAAGCGGCGGGTCTCCCGCTCGGTGTCGCTGCCCGCGGCGCCGTCCGGCGGGAACAGCGCGGCCAGCGGGATCAGGCCCGTGCGGTAGAAGTCCTCGACGTCATGGCAGGCGTAGGTGACATCGTCCGCCCAGTCCATGACCTGTTCCTCGACCGGTACGGCGGTGTCCGTACGGCCGGCCCGCACCCAGGAGAACGCCTCCCGGTCGGCGACGTACACGCCCCACTTCACATGCCGTGCCGGGTCCTGGTCGACGGGCGCCCGCTCCCACGGGTATTTCGTGGCGGCGTCCAGACAGGCGCGGGTCAGATGCAGCCCGCGGTGGCCCGGGTATTTGTGGGCGGCGAGGAAGGTCAGTACCCGCAGGGTCTGTGCATTGCCCTCGAAGCTGTCGAGGACACCGTCCGCGAAGTGCAGTTCGTCCATCGTGGCCCGCAGCGCCAGCTCACCCGCGTGCCCGAAGGGCGGATGGCCGATGTCATGCGCCATGCACGCCGCCTCGACGAGCGCCGGATTCGGCCCGCCGTACTGCCGCTCCAGCCGCTCCGCCATCCGCCGGCCGAGCTGTGCCACCTTCATCGAGTGCGTCAGCCGGGTGTGGTACGCGCCCAGCTCGGCGCTCGCCACCACCTGGCTCTTGCCGGCCAGCGCCCGCCACTGCGTCGAGTACAGGATCCGGTCGACGTCATGCTCGAACCCGGACCGCTGCCCGTCGTCGGGCACCCGTCGCCGGAGGGAGTGCTGCTCTAGATCCTCATCGCTGTATGTGGCAGGTCGCATGCGCGGATGGTAGTCCTGCCCCGCCCACCGGGGCCCCTTCCGGGCCCACAGCATCCACCGGCTCTAGGCGCTGAGGCGCCGCCGCCAGCGAGGATGCGGTCGGGCGTACGGGCGGGTGTGCGGAGGGTGGGCGTCCGCCCGGCGCCGGCGGTCGTTGCAGAGCAGGCACTTCCCGTAGCCCGGCGGAAGGGGATCTTCCGGGTCGCCGTACAACGGGTCGACCGCACCGTGCGGATGCAGGGCGCAGCCGGTCGGGCCGGTCTCGGCACCCAGCGAGCTGGCGGCGGTCAGTGCTTGGCGGAGGACGTCGACGAGCTGGTCCGCGTCACGCCGGGTGGGCGCGGACTGCAAGGCCGAGGCAAGGTCGGAGGCGGTGGTCAGCGCGGTCTGGAGTTCGCGCAGGTTTGCGTAACCCATGTCCCGGAGCGTAGGCGGCCCCACTGACAGTTGATCTTCCGATCGCACTTCGCGGCTTCCCATGGCCGGATGCATGCCCGCTCACACCCACGATTTAGCACCGGGATGATGACGGTCCCCTAGCCGGGCCATGACATGCGGGGGCGGGGATGGGTTCGGGGCGGGGCGGGGGCGGGGTGGGACAGGGCCGGACAAGGCCGGACAGGGCGGGCCGGTGAGGTGCCGCTGCCGCGGCTCTGCTCCCCCCCCACCCCCGAACCCACCCCCCGCCCCCTCCCCCGAAGGGGGAGAGGGGGAGGGGGCGGGGGAGAGCTCCGGGCCCCGCGCGGAGCGGGTTTCCGCGGCCGTGCGAGCGGGACCTCCGAGGCCGTGCGGGCGAGGCCTCCGGCGCCGCGCGGACCTCCGCGGCCGCGCAAGCGGGGCCTCCGACGCCGCGCCCAAGCAGCTCCACGAGCCCGCCGACCCCGCCCGCCCCCGCCCCCCCCCCGGGAAGCGACCCCTCAAGGCGCGATCGGCAGCGCCCGCTTGTGCTCTGTGAGGTGGTAGCGGCGGACGATCGCCTGGGCGGCTGCGTCGTCGACCGGCTTGCCCTCCAGGAAGTCGTCGATCTGGTCGTAGCTCACGCCGAGCGCGTCCTCGTCCGGCTTGCCCGGGTCGAGGGTCTCCAGGTCGGCCGTGGGCACCTTCTGGACCAGCTCCTTCGGGGCGCCCAGTGCCGCCGATACGGCGCGCACCCGGCGCTTGGTGAGCCCGGTGAGCGGTACGACATCGGCCGCGCCGTCGCCGAACTTGGTGAAGAAGCCGGAGACCGCCTCGGCCGCGTGGTCGGTGCCGACGACCAGGCCGTCGTGCGCACCGGCGACCGCGTACTGCGCGATCATGCGCTGCCGGGCCTTGATGTTGCCCTGGACGAAGTCCTGGTGGTGGGCGTCGCGGAAGGTGAGCCCGCCGTCCAGCGCGGCCTGGAGCGCCGCATCGCTCGCCGGGCGGATGTCGACGGTCAGCTCCCGGTCGGCGCGGATGAACTCCAGCGCCCGCTGGGCGTCCTTCTCGTCCGCCTGGACGCCGTACGGCAGCCGCATCGCGTAGAACGTCGCCTCGTGCCCGGCGGCGCGGGCCCGCTCGACAGCGAGCTGGCAGAGCCGGCCCGTGGTCGTGGAGTCGACGCCGCCGCTGATGCCCAGGACCAGCGAGCGCAGGCCCGTGGAGGTCAGCCGCTCCGTGAGGAAGGTCACCCGGCGCTCGATTTCCTGCTCGGCGTCGAAGGACGCGGTCACCTGGAGATCCCGGGCGATCTCCTGTTGCAGGGCCTTGGACGCCGGGTCGGTCACGGGCTGCTCCTCTTGTCTCGTGCTGCGTCGCGCGGTGGTCGTGACGCGCTGTTCCTGTGGCCCGTACGCAGCGTTTATCCGCCGCCCGCGTGCGGTGCCTGGCGACGCGAATCAGCGTGCCGGTAGGAAACCTTATGCCGGGTGCGCCCACTTCTTGAGGGCGGCCTTGGTGGAGAAGTCCGCGACGTCCTTGTCCAGCGGGTGGTCGGTGTACTGATGGATGCGCCACTTCGCCTTGATCCGCGGGTGCCCGGCGGTGACGTAGTCGGCGATCCACAGGCCGTCGGCCGCGTAGGACGTGGTGTCGTGGTGGAGCCAGAAGTCGCGGTTGCAGTAGAGCATCACCCGGTGCGTGGGCCGCAGCCTTTTCACCTCGCGCAGGAACTGGTCCTTCTGTGCATTGCTCGCATAGGTCCCCTCGCCGGTGCGTTCCCAGTCGCAGGCCAGAATGTCGCCCTGGACCGAGACACACTTCTCGACGAAGTATTTCGCCTGGGCGGCGATATTTCCCGGCCACAGAAAGTGGTAGAAACCGACCACACAGCCCGCTTTACGGGCCTTTGACGCCTGCGCCGACTGGTGCGGGTTGATGTAGGAGCGGCCTTCTGTGGCCTTGACGAAAACGAAATCCAGCCCCGCGGTGGAATACGAGGTGTTGTAGGAGCTGACATCGACACCATGCAGCATGAGCGGCCTCCTGCCCTCGGACCTGCGGATTCGAAGCGTCAACTGCTCGAAGCGCCAACTGCGTTGCCGTGTTCCGGGCGTTCCGTGATCGGCAATTCGGTGATCCGGTGGTGATCCGGTGCTGTGATCCAGCGATTCTGCGTTCCGTGCGATTTCCGTTTCGTTTCCAGCAGTTCAGCATGTTCGCTACCGGGGACGCCAGGCAAGAGGCGGGAAGTTCCTTGTGGCGCGGTCAAGTTGAGGCGGGGCCGGTCCCGCCGACCGGACCGGCCCCGCCGTCCGTGGGCGGCCGGTTCAGCGCCGCAGGGCGCGTCGCAAAAGCCGTCGTGCGCGGGCGCGGATCCGCGCCATGGCCCGCTCCCGGGCCCGCCGGCCACGCGTCGCCCGCAGTTCCTCGAAGAGGAGTTGATAGCGCTCGGCGATCGGCTCCGGGTCGTAGCGGTGCGAGCTCTCCCGCGCGTTCCCGGCCATCGTGCGCCGCCGCTCGGGGTCCTCGATGAGGGTGAGCAGGGCATCGGTCAGCGCCGGGCCGTCGCCGCGCGGCACCAGCAGCCCGTTCGTGCCGTCGTGAATGATCTCGGCCGGGCCCAGCGGGCAGTCGGTGCTGACGACGGGCACCCCGCAGCGCATCGCCTCCACGAGGGTCATGCCGAACGATTCGGCGTCCGAGGCCGAGGCGACGATCGACGCCTTGGCGAACTCCGCCTCGATCGGTGAGCGCGGCCCGGTCAGCTCCGCCTGCCCGCCCAGCCCGAGCCCGTCGATCAGGCCCTGGAGCTGCGTCCGCTCGGCGCCGCCGCCGTGTATCCGCAGCCGCCAGTCGGGGTGCTTGGCGGCGACCCCGGAGAACGCCTCTATCAGCAGGTCGAAGCGCTTGCCGCGGACCAGCCGGCCGGCCGCAGCGATCACCTTCGAGGTGCCCTCCGACGGCGGACCGGCCGGCGCGGGCACGATGTTCGGCACCGCCAGCACCCGTACGCCGGGCAGCGGCATCCGCGCGCGGTAGACGGCGGCATCCGCCTCGGTGGTGGTGACCACGGCGTCCAACGTCCGGTAATGGCGGGCGAGTTCGGCGCGCAGCCGCTTGCTGTGCGCGTCGTGCCGGAGGTGCTCCTGGGCGATCCGCAGCGCCCGGCGGGGGCCGAACAGGGCCAGGTAGACATTGATGCCGGGCCGGGTGCCGATCAGTACGTCCGCGTCGGTGGTCCGCAGCAGCTCCGCGGCGCGGACATCGACCAGCCGGCTGTACTGGTGGTGCCGTTTCTCGGTGAGCGGGAAGTCCCGCGCGGGCTCACCGAACAGCGGGTCGGCCATGTCCTCGCTGCCGACCCGGGTGTCCACCAGCGGGATCAGCCGCACCCGGGGGTCCACGGTGAACCGCGGGACCTCGCGGTGCCGCAGCATCGAGACGATCTCGACCTCGTGCCGGTCGGCCAGCGCGGCGGCGAGGTTGAGGGTGGTGCGGACCGTGCCGCCGATGGCATAGGCGTTGTGCAACAGGAGGGTGATCTTCATGCGGTGTGGTGTCTTCCCCGAGGTGTGCCGAATCATTCCGACCGGCCGGTACCTGCGCGGCGGGCCGCCGCGACCGGCCCGTCCGGCACGTGGTCACCGTGTCGCCACGGGGTAAGCCGATGGCGTGGCCGGGGTGAGAGCCCGGTAAGAACCAGGGGTGAGAGCCGGGTAAGAAAGCCGCCTCCCCACCGGCCGCCTGTCTTCGCACCGCCGGGCCCTTGGCAGACTTGCCGGGTGACCCATTCCGTACTGCTCGCCGAGGACGACCGCCCCATCCGGACCGCGCTGGAGCGTGCGCTGACCCTGGAGGGATACCAGGTCACCGCCGTCGCCGACGGCATCCAGGCGCTGGCCGCAGCCCACCGCGAGCGCCCGGACGTGATCCTGCTGGACGTGATGATGCCGGGCATCGACGGGCTTCAGGTGTGCCAGGTGCTGCGGGCCGAGCAGGACCGCACCCCGATCCTGATGCTGACCGCCCGGGTCGAGACCGCGGACCGGATCGCCGGCCTGGACGCCGGGGCGGACGACTATGTGGTCAAGCCGTTCGAGGTCGAGGAGGTCTTCGCCCGGCTGCGGGCGCTGCTGCGGCGCACGACGGCCGGCGCTGCCGGGGCGGAGGACGGCGAGGGGCCGGGGACCGGTCCGGACGCTGCCGAGGAGCCCGGCGAGACGGGCGGGGGCGCGGAATCGGGCGGAGCGTACGAGGCCCGGGTGGCGGACAGCGGTGTCGTCGAGGCCGCGGACCTGCGGATCGACGGCCCCTCGCGCCGTGCCTGGCGCGGCGAGCGGGAGCTGGAACTGACCCGGACCGAGTTCGAGCTGCTGGAGCTGCTGGCCCGCAACGCCGGGATCGTGCTGGACCATTCGACGATCTACGACCGGATCTGGGGCTACGACTTCGGGCCGGGCTCGAAGAACCTCGCGGTGTACGTGGGCTACCTGCGGCGCAAGGTCGATGTCCCGGGCAGCCGCCCGCTGATCCACACGGTGCGTGGCGTCGGTTACGTGCTGCGGGAGGACTGAGATGTCCGGGCCCCGTGACCGCACCGGGAGCGGTACCCGCGCCGGCCGCCGCCGGCTGTGGGTCCGGCTGTGCGCACGGCTGCGGTCCTGGCGGCGCGGCGGATCGGCGGCCTGGGTGCGCACCCGCCGGCCCGCCAGTCTGCGCACCGCCTTCGCGGTGGCGTTCGCCGCCGGGGCCGCGGCGGTGACCGTCCTCGTCGGATTCCTCAGCTACGACGCGGCGGCCCGGCTGGTACGGGTCGATGAGAAGTCGGTGTTCTCGCAGGTCGTACGGGATCTGCGGACCCAGGTCCAGGAGAAGCCGTTCTGGCCCGCCGACTACGCGACCGCCGACCCCGACCACGACGGGCCGCGCGACGACCTCACCCGGCCCAGCCGGACCGAGGTGCAGATCCTGGGCGCCGGCGGCCAGATCGTGGAGCGGGGGCGCCCGGCGCTTCCGGCCGGTGCCGCGGAGCGCCGGATCGCCGTCGACGACCGGGCGGGCCTGCACGCGGAGCGGGAGGCGGACATCGGCGACGAGGAGTACCACGTCGCGACCGTCGCGCTCGGCGGCGGCCGCGGGGCGGTCCAGGTCGCCCAGAAGTTCAGCGAGACCGAGGATCTGCTCTCCGCGCTCCAGCAGCGCACCGCCCTGCTGGCCGCCGCGGTCATCACGCTGGCCGGAGCGGGCGGCTGGTGGCTGGCGCGGCGGATCACCGGCCGGCTGGTGCGGCTGACCGCGGTCGCCGAGAGCGTGGCGGAGCACGGCCGGCTGGACGTCCCGGTCCCGGTGGCCGGGCGCGACGAGGTCGCCCGGCTCGGCCGGGCCTTCGACGACATGCTCGGCCGGCTGGCCAGCGCCGTACAGGACCAGCAGCGCCTCGTCCAGGACGCCGGCCATGAGCTGCGCACCCCGCTGACCTCGCTCCGTACCAACATCTCGCTGCTGAAGCGGTTCGAGGAACTGCCGCCGGACGCCCGCGAGGAGCTGCTGGCCGACCTCGCGGGGGAGGCCAGGGAACTCAGCGATCTGGTCAATGAGCTGGTGGATCTGGCCGCCGGACAGCGGGATGACGACCCGCTCGCCGAGGTGAGTCTGGCCGAGGTCGCGGAGAAGGCGGCCGCCTCGGCCCGCCGCCGCACCGGCCGCGAGATCACCGTACGGACCGTGCGCCCGGCGGTGGTCGAGGGCCGGCCCGCCGCGCTGCACCGTGCGCTCACCAACCTGCTGGAGAACGCCGCCAAGTTCGATGCGGGCGGCACCGCGCCGATCGAGGTCGTGGTGACGGGCGCCCGCGCAGAGGTCCTCGACCGCGGTCCCGGGATCGAGGACGCCGACCTCACCCGGGTCTTCGACCGCTTCTACCGCGCCGCGGCCGCCCGCGGCCTGCCCGGCTCCGGCCTCGGCCTCGCCATCGTCCGCGAGATCGCCACCGCCCATGGCGGCCACGCCTTCGCCACCCACCGCCCGGGAGGGGGCGCCACCCTGGGCTTCACGGTCGGCACGGGGACGGGGACGGGGACGGGGTCCGGCGGCGGAGCCCATGCGGAGACCGGGGGGACGGGTTCCTAGTGTCCTGCGTCGGAGATTCGTCGTCGGTTCGGTAGGAGTCGTCCAGGTCCGAAGATTCCGCCGTTGTCGCCGGCCGGTGCCCAACGGGCTGTACGGGACGGCCGGTTGTGTCGTCGTGCGACCGCCCAGGCCCTGGCTCAGCGGTCGCGGATCGTGCTGGAGTGCGCCGAGGGGCGCCCTGGTGGCATGGAAGAAGATCGCCCACTTGCGCGCACAGCAGGGCCCGTACCGTTCCCGGATCGCGCCGCGCGAGCCCCCCATCCGCACCCGACGCTTCTGCCGCCGCCGGCTGCCGGTGCCGCCCGAGGCGCTGGTGCAGGGGCCGCCCCCACTGCCGCCGGCTTTCCGCAACTGATGCGTGCAGTCCCGGGGGAGGGTTGTCACCACCGGCCGCTACGGTGGCCCGCATGACCGATACCAAGTACTGGACTTCTGCCCCGGACCGGATAGTTCGCGGCTCGATGGGCCTGTGTCATCTCACCGTGGCTCAGCCGCCGTTCACCATCGACGCTCGCAGCCTCCCGGCCAACGACTCCGATCAGGCCCGCCTGTTCGTCGAGTCGTTCGGCGGCATCGAGGAGGTCCTGGAGGATCTCGGTCCGCGCTCCGTGCAGACGCCGCTGCCCTCGTCGGTGCGTTCCGATCTGGACATCGTTCATGCCGCCGTGTGGGGCGGCATGCGGGCCATTTCGACCCCTGCCTTCGCCGACGACGGCAACGGGAACCCGCTGTTGGCCGAAGCCGAACGGATGCGGGAGCGCTTCCCCGCAGCGCGGATCGTGGGCCACGTCACCTACTACGGCGGAATGGAGCACACCGAAACCGTCGTGATACTCCCCGACGGCGCCATGTTCCATGCCTCCGGCTGGCCCGACGACGAACCGTTCGTCGTCCTGGGCGACCCCCACGCCGTCACCGCCAGCCTCGGCCTGAGCAGTTGGATGCTCACCGCCGCCGATATCGACCTGGACCAGCCCCACCACGAGATCGAATGGGCCTCCCTGGCCGGCCTGGCACTGGGGCACTCGGACCCCTGGGGATGGGAGGAGATGCAGACCACCGCCTTCCGAGTACAACACAGCGATCTGTCCGTCTGCTCGATGGAGGGCCTGTACTTCATCTGAGGCGCAAGGAAGCGGCGCCCGCTGTCTGGAGGGGCCGCGGATAGCCATGTCGACACTCCATTAACTCGGCTTTATCTGGGTGCAGTTGGGGCTATGGTGTCCGGGCGGCGCGTACACGTCACGGGGGCCCACGTGCCGCCCACGACCCCTCAGGCCCCACCCGAGGGAAAGACGAGCTCTTGAACAAACTGCTCCGCATACCGTCCCGGTGGCGGTTAGCGGCCCGTTTCACGGCCGCCTTCGGCCTGACTGCGGCCGTCACCGTGACCGGGCTGCCGGCCGTGCACGCCGCGCCGCCGAAGCTGCCGCCGGTCTCGGCGAAGATGAAACCCGGCTCCGGCCAGCGCTGCGACGTCCGCAACAAGCTCCCGGCCGCCGCGAAGACCCCAGCGAACTCCGGGTTCCCCAACGACCTGACCGGGAACCTCTACAAGGACACCGCCCTCCCGCGGAAGTTTGAGTACGACCTTCCCGGCCAGGCGTACGACGGCCTGAAGACGCCGACGGCCGACGAGAAGACGCGGGCGCTGTCGAAGGTCCCCGGCGACCTGGAGAAGAACGTGGCGGCCTGGAAGAAGGCCGCCGACATCTCCAAGAAGCCCGAGGACCGGGCCATGGAGATCTACGCCCGGTACTTCGCGAACAAGGAGGGCCTCGGGTTCAAGCACTGGTTCGACAAGCGGTACATCCGCAACCAGATCAACAACCACAAGGGCTCCGGCTTCGAGCGGCAGCTCGTCAAGGACTACCGCCTGGTCGGCCCGGACTGGCTGTGTGAGGTCACCGTCGAGCTGTTCGACAAGAACGGCGACAAGGTCGGCGAGCGCCGCTACGACGCCTACAACCAGAAGACCAAAGAGTTCAACGAGTTCAAATCCAACAGCAAGCTGACCGCCAAGCAGCTCGCGAAAGACCGGGTCGTCGCCAAGTCGATGCCCAAGCACACCTTCCGCTTCATCGGCGCGAAGAAGTTCACCAAGGGCCAGGTCAAGCACATCAACGACCTGGAACGCGACGTCCGCGCCATGCGAAACGGCAAGACTGGGCAGGTCCGCGGTAACCAGCGGTTCTACAACCCGGTGCCCAAGACCACTCCGATCCGCGGATTCTCCGACCACCAGCGGTGGTTCGCCCCCGCCTGCCAGACCGGCGGCGGTACGCGGACGCAGCTCCTGGCGGCCGGCGCCAACAACTGCGGCACCCGCGGCCCCGCCAACCAGCGAGCCATCTCCTCCGGGAAGACCCTGGAAGAGGCCAAGCGCTTCCAGAGGGATGCCAACCGCCTCGACCCCAGGGGCACCCTCCCCAGGGGCGGCCCTGGCGGCGTCGACTTCACCACCATGGAGCTCCGCTACGTCGGTGGCCTCGGCAAGGGCAAGGGCATGCAGTACTCCATGCGTGCCGACCAGATGCCCGACCCGGACAACAACCCCGGCTTCGGCGGCGAGAAGCGGATGCAGCTTTCCTCTGACGCCCTGTTCACCTGGCTCGCGCTGACCCCTGAGAAGTTCTGGGTCAACTTGAACCCGGACCAGCCGGCCAAGGTCATGGACGCGAAATTCGGTAAGACCGACGCCGGCCGTGTCCTCCTCGACGCGGATCTGCTCATGAAGTACGACTTCTCCGAGGCGCTGAACCCGAACAAGCACGTGGAGGGTAAGCGCTACTGGGACTCCGCGCCGCGCCGCAACGGCATGCCGTGCTTCCCCGGTACCCGGTTCTGGATCGAGCCCGACGAGGCGAAGGTCCGTGAGCAGGACGGCGGGATCTACATCCTCGACTCGCCGATGGATGTCTCCGCCGAGTGGCTGGACGTCGACTACACCGTCCCCGGCTCCACCGAGTGCACTGACCTCTCGGACGCCGAAAAGAAGCGGATCGAGGCGTCGGTCAACGCCAACATCGTCCCGATCATCCAGGAACGGGTGAACAAGGACCCCAAGTACGCCGAGCTGCGCGCCGTCTACAACGCTCGCGTCGCCGCCGAGTACATCCGCCAGACCGACGCCAAGTCCCCGACGGACTTCCACCAGATCATCAACTCCAATGATGTGTCCGCATGGCCGATCCGAGCCCCGCACCAGGACTGGACCCGCGAGAAGGTCTGGGACAAGTACATGAAGTCGTACAAGGAAGGCATCGAGTGGTTCGAGCTGGAGTACGGCGGCAAGATCTACAAGCAGGGCGTCGGCGGTGTCGACTTCTCCAGGCAGCCCAAGCGCAACATCAGTAAGACGCGCTTCAACCTGGAGAACCGGGACTTGGACAACACCACCCGCAACTCCCGCGAATCCGATGACACCTCCTACCGGGACACCGACACCCTCTACCTCGGCGCCGGACCCAGCGGCGACGAAAGCGGCGAGGACCCGGGCGGCGACCCCACCCCCACCCCGACACCCACCCCGTCGCACACCGGCAAGCCGACCCCGTCAGGCCAACCCTCCACGCCGGGCACGCCGGATCCGACGCACAGCAGCGGCGGACAGCCCCCGGCCGCATCGGACCCAGGCGACCCTGACGGCGATCTTGCCGACACCGGCAGCAACACCCCCATCGGCCTGATCGCAGGCATCGCTGCGGTGCTCGCGGCGGCCGGCGGTGGCCTCATGTGGTGGATGCGCCGACACCGCACCGCCCAGGAGTAGCCCGGCCGGGCAGTACACCTCACAGGAAGGGTTCCACCCGCGACCCGGGTGGAACCCTTCCCTTTCCCACCAGGGGGCGAAGCTCTGGTCATGGGGTGCGGACCGTGTCCGGGGTGATCCGCAGCCGACGGGAGACCTCCATGATCGAGCGCCCGTCGGCGCACTCCAGAGGGCCCGCGCCGGACGGCACCCCCTACGGGCCTGGATCAGGAAGCGTCGTCCCCGGCACCGGGCTGCGGCCCCCGGGGCGCCCCGCCCCCCGCCCCTCCGAGCAGATTCCGCAGCAACTCCTCGTCCTCGCTGGGCAGTTGGGAGACGAAGCGGGCGAGCGCGGCGCCGCGGTCGGGCTGCTTGTCGAGTTCCTTGCGCATCCGCCGGGCGGTCAGCCCCGCGGAGTCCTGGAGGGGCGAGTACGTGAAGCCCCGGCCGACCCGTGAGCGGGACACCGCCCCCTTGTCATGCAGCCGGGTGAGGATCGTGGTGACGGTGGTGCGCGCGAGCCGTCCGCCCAGGGCGCTCTGCACCTCGGCGGGGCTCAGCGGGCCCTCGGCCGCCCAGAGCGCCGCGAGCACGCCCGCCTCCAGCTCGCCGGGCGGGCGCCGCCGCACAGGTGGTGTCTCCGCCATGGCACGCCCTCCACCTGTTCGTCGTCTACAGTGCCGTGGACCGTCTACGTGACGGTAGTCGGTCGGGCCGGTCGCACGGCAGGCCCGCAACCCATTATCGGAGGGGCCGCCGACATGGCCGTAGCCGCCGCCTTTCCGCGGGTGAGAAGGGCTGCCCAGGCCGTGAACGGGTGCGACGCCGGCTCCCTGCCCACGCGGTCCGGAGCGCTCGGCATCGCCGTCGCCTCGTATGCCGGGACCGTCCTCCGGGCCACCCGCCCGTACCCCCTGGCGGCCGCGCGGTGACCGCCTCGGGACCGGAGCCGGGACCGGCGGCGGAAGAGCCACGGCCGGCGCCGCCCCCGCGCCGCGATACCGCCGCCCTCCTCGCCGTCGCCGCGGCCTGCGCGGCGCTCTTCGCCGCCACGGCCGTGGCGGTGTCCGTACGGCACGGCGTCCCGCTCGCCGCCGAACAGGCCGCCGTCCGCTGGTCCGCCGCGCACCGCGGGGAGCCCGCGCGCTCCATGGCCGGCGCGCTGACCGCCACCGGCAGTGGCCCGGTCCCGTATCTGATGGCGGTGCTCGCCGGTCTGCTGGCCGGCCGGCGGGCGCGCGGCCGGCTGCGCGCGGTGTGCTGTGCCGTCGTCGTCCTCGCCGCCGGCCAGGCGATCCGCTACGGCCTGATGGAGCTGCTCGCCCGCCCCCGCCCGCCGGCCGCCGACTGGACCGGTCCCGCCTCCGGATACGCGTTCCCCTCCGGCCACGCCACCACCTCGGCGCTGGCGGCCGGAATCCTGGCCTGGGGCATCGCCCGGCGCGCCCGCCCCGCCGTGGCCCGCACCTGGTGCGCGGTGCTCGCCCTCTGGGCCGCCGGAGTCGGCCTCACCCGCGTCTACCTGGGCGTCCACTGGCCCGGCGATGTCCTCGGCGGCTGGTTCCTGGCGGCCGGACTGCTCGCCCTCGCGCTGCTTCTGGAGCCGTTCGCCCTCCGTCGGCCCGACCGCGCCTGACCGGCCCGGTACGCGCCGCCGCGCCTCCACGGCCCGGCGTCGGCCGCCCCACGGCACCCATTCCCATGAACAGCTGACGATCGGACCAGGTCTTCCCCAAGGCGGCATGGACGTGTCCCGCGCCGAGCAGCACTGTCCTGGGCGCCGGGACGGCGAAGCGATCCGGCCACGGCGCCGCTCACGGCACGTACCACCGCACCACCAGGGGGAACGCACCGATGAACCAGCCACTCGACACCCCGCCGCCGTGGCGCACCGCGTCCCACGGGCGCTGCCCGGCCGCCGCCGCCAAGGACCCCACGCCGTGCGAGGGACCGCGGGACGCGGCCACCATCGTCGACCGCCACGGCCGCGAGTCCGCCGGCTGTGTCCACCACTGCGCCCGCCTGCTGGCCGGCCTCGAAGGCGCCCGGGTCCACCCCTTCGTCCCCGCGCCACAGGCCCTGGACGTCTACTCCCGGGCCCGCGAACTCCCGCCCTTCGCCTGGGAGATCGGCAGATAGCCCCCGGTCACCGCCCTGGCCGCCGCCGGCCCCGGCCACCCCCGCTCCCGGTCAAGTCCCACGCCTCGGGGCGCCGTGTCCGCATCCGCACGGCGCCCCGATCCCGAGTGCCGGGCCACGACGCGGTCATCGACGACGCGCGGCCGGGCCCGGCACCCCCTCAGCACTCGATGATGTTGACGGCCAGCCCGCCCCGCGCCGTCTCCTTGTACTTGACGCTCATGTCGGCGCCGGTGTCCTTCATGGTCTTGATGACCTTGTCGAGGGACACGTGGTGGCGGCCGTCGCCGCGCAGCGCCATCCGGGCGGCGGTGACGGCCTTGACGGCGGCCATGCCGTTGCGCTCGATGCACGGGATCTGGACCAGGCCGCCGACGGGGTCGCAGGTCAGGCCGAGGTTGTGCTCCATGCCGATCTCGGCGGCGTTCTCGACCTGTTCGGGAGATCCGCCGAGGACCTCGGCGAGGCCGCCGGCGGCCATCGAGCAGGCCGAGCCGACCTCGCCCTGGCAGCCGACCTCGGCGCCGGAGATGGAGGCGTTCTCCTTGAAGAGCATGCCGATGGCGCCGGCCGCGAGCAGGAAGCGGACGACACCGTCCTCGTCGGCGCCGGGCACGAAGTTGATGTAGTAGTGCAGGACGGCGGGGATGATGCCGGCCGCGCCGTTGGTGGGGGCGGTCACGACCCGGCCGCCGGCCGCGTTCTCCTCGTTCACGGCCATCGCGTAGAGCGTGGTCCACTCCATCGCGCGGGCGGTGGGGTCGCCTTCCGAGCGCAGCTGGCGGGCGGAGTGGGCGGCGCGGCGTCGGACCTTCAGCCCGCCGGGCAGGATGCCCTCGCGGCTCGTACCGCGGGTCACACAGGCCTGCATGACCTGCCAGATCTCCAGCAGCCCGGCGCGGATCTCGTCCTCGGTGCGCCAGGCCTTCTCGTTCTCCAGCATGAGGGCGGAGATCGACAGACCGGTGTCCTGGGCCAGCCGCAGCAGCTCGTCGCCGGTGCGGAAGGGGTGGGTCAGGACGGTGTCGTCGGGCACGATCGGGTTCTCACCGGCGACGGCGTCCTCGTCGACGACGAAGCCGCCACCCACCGAGTAGTACGTCTTCTCCAGCAGGGGGGCGTCCGCCGCGTCGTAGGCGAAGAGCGTCATGCCGTTCGCGTGGTACGGCAGCGCGCGGCGGCGGTGCAGGATCAGCTCGGCCGATTCATCGAAGTCGATTTCGTGGGCGCTGCCTATTTCGGCGCCCAGCAGCCGCAGCCGCTTGGTGGTGCGGATGCGCTCGACCTCGGCGTCGGCGGATTCGACATCGACGGTGCGGGGGGAGTGGCCTTCGAGGCCGAGGAGGACGGCCTTGGGGGTGCCGTGGCCGTGGCCGGTGGCGCCGAGCGAGCCGAAGAGCTCGGCGCGGACGCGGACCGTCTGGGAGAGCAGGCCGTCCTTCTTGAGGCGTCCGACGAACATCCGGGCGGCGCGCATCGGGCCGACGGTGTGGGAGCTGGAGGGGCCGATGCCGATGGAGAAAAGGTCGAAGACGGAGATGGCCACGGGGGCGGACTCCCTTGTCTGCTCGTGGTGGACGGTGGAGCAATGGGGCAGGAGGGGGTGTTTCTGCGCCGTTTGTCGAGCGTAACGCGGACGCGGTGCAGCGCCGTCGGACGGAAACCCGCGGGCGCCCGTCGTCAGGGGTAACAGTTGGTGTCGGGGTGGATACGGAACCGGAAGCCGGCCGTGTGGGGGCCGGGCCGTCGAGGGCCCGGTGGCCGCGTGGGCGGGGCCCGGCGTACGGAATCGAGTGCGGGCCGGGGCCCGCTGGACCGGTCCTGTGACGGGGCTGTCGCCGTCCGCCGTGCCGGCACGGTGTGCCGCAGGTCTCACGGGAAACCGCCGGGACCTGCGGGAGGGGAGGAGCAGGGCCGGTGGCCGTGAGCCCGGGGCGGTCGGCCCCGGGCTCACGCTCCGTGGCCCGTCGCCCGCCGGATGGCGGCGGGGCGGGGGTTCAGCGGAGGTGACGCGTCACAGCGACGGGTAGAGCGGGAACTTGTCCGCGAGCGCGGTGACCCGGGCCTTGAGGGCGTCGGCGTCGTAGCTGGGCTTGAGGGCCTCGGCGATGATGTCGGCGACCTCGCGGAAGTCCTCGGCCTGGAAGCCACGGGTGGCCAGGGCCGGGGTGCCGATGCGCAGGCCGGAGGTGACCATCGGCGGGCGGGGGTCGTTCGGGATGGCGTTGCGGTTGACCGTGATGCCGACCTCGTGGAGGCGGTCCTCGGCCTGCTGGCCGTCCAGCTCGGAGTCGCGCAGGTCGACCAGGACGAGGTGGACGTCGGTGCCGCCGGACAGGACCGAGACGCCGTGCTGCTTGACGTCGTCCTGTACCAGGCGCTCGGCCAGGATGCGGGCGCCGTCCAGGGTGCGCTGCTGGCGCTCCTTGAAGTCGTCGGAGGCGGCGACCTTGAAGGAGACGGCCTTGGCGGCGATCACGTGCTCCAGGGGCCCGCCCTGCTGGCCCGGGAAGACCGCGGAGTTGATCTTCTTGGCGAGCTCCTGGGTGGAGAGGATCACACCGCCGCGGGGGCCGCCGAGGGTCTTGTGGGTGGTGGTGGTGACCACGTGGGCGTGCGGCACGGGGGAGGGGTGCAGGCCCGCCGCCACCAGACCGGCGAAGTGCGCCATGTCGACCATCAGGTAGGCGCCGACCTCGTCCGCGATCCGGCGGAAGGCGGCGAAGTCGAGCTGGCGGGGGTAGGCGGACCAGCCGGCGACGATCAGCTTGGGGCGGTGCTCCTTGGCGAGGCGCTCGACCTCCTCCATGTCGACCAGGTTGGTCTTCTCGTCGACGTGGTAGGGCACCACGTTGTAGAGCTTGCCGCTGAAGTTGATCTTCATGCCGTGGGTCAGGTGCCCGCCGTGGGCGAGGTTCAGACCCAGGATGGTGTCGCCCGGCTTGATCAGCGCGAACATGGCCGCGGCGTTGGCCTGGGCGCCGGAGTGCGGCTGGACGTTGGCGGCCTCGGCACCGAAGAGCGCCTTGATGCGGTCGATGGCGATCTGCTCGACCACGTCGACGTGCTCACAGCCGCCGTAGTAGCGGCGGCCGGGGTAGCCCTCGGCGTACTTGTTGGTGAGGACGGAGCCCTGGGCCTCCATGACGGCGACCGGAGCGAAGTTCTCCGACGCGATCATTTCGAGGGTGGACTGCTGGCGGTGGAGCTCGGCGTCGACGGCGGCGGCGACGTCGGGGTCGAGCTCATGGAGGGAGCTGTTGAGAAGCGACATGAGTTTTCCTGGGGAGTCAGGGGCGCGAGGGGCCTCTCCGGACGGGTCCGGGGGAGCTTCCGCGCGGGCGGTGGCGGTCGGGGCTCCCGTCCGGGCGGGCCCGGGAGCGGGGGAGAGCCGGGGCTCAGCTCTGGATGAAGGCGGCGTACTCGTCGGCCGAGAGCAGGTCGCCCGGCTCGCCGCTGATCTTCACCTTGAACAGCCAACCACCCTCGAACGGGGCGGAGTTCACCAGCGAGGGGTCGTTGACGACATCCTCGTTGATCTCGGCGATCTCACCGTCGACGGGCGAGTAGAGGTCGCTGACCGACTTGGTCGACTCCAGCTCACCGCAGGTCTCGCCCGCCGCGACCGTGGAGCCGACCTCAGGGAGCTGTACGTAGACGACGTCGCCGAGCGCGTTGGCCGCGTGCTCGGTGATGCCGACCGTCGAGACGCCGTCCTCGGCGCCCGACAGCCACTCGTGCTCCTTGCTGTAGCGCAGCTGCTGGGGGTTGCTCATGGCTCGATTCTCCTGTACGCGAGGGTGTGATCGTGAAGGGGGGCACCTCCGGACGAAGTCCGGGGGCACGTCTTGCGCAGTGAGACGCGCGGGCGCGCGCCGCCGCCTGCCGTGGATGAACGGTTACTTCTGCCGCTTGTAGAACGGCAGCGCAGTGACCTCGTACGGCTCATGGCTTCCACGAATGTCCACGCAGACACCCTCCGTGCCCGCCGTGGCGTAGGCCGCGTCGACATAGGCGATGGCGATCGGCTTGCCGAGCGTGGGGGACGGGGCCCCGGAGGTGACCTCGCCGATGACCGTGCCGTCGGCCGTGACGACCGGGTATCCGGCCCGCGGCACCCGGCGGCCCTGGGCGATCAGCCCGACCAGCTTGCGCGGCGGCCGGGTCTCGGCGCGCTCGGCGGCCTCGGCCAGGGCGTCGCGGCCCACGAAGTCCCCGCCGTTGGTGGTCTTCTCGAATTTCACGACCCGGCCCAGGCCCGCGTCGAACGGCGTCGTCGCGGTGGTCAGCTCATGCCCGTAGAGCGGCATGCCCGCCTCCAGGCGCAGGGTGTCCCGGCAGGACAGCCCGCAGGGCACCAGACCGGCGTCCTTGCCCGCCTCGGTCAGCGCCTCCCAGAGGGCGACCGCGTCGGCCGGCCGGACGAACAGCTCGAAGCCGTCCTCACCGGTGTAGCCGGTACGGGCGATCAGCGCCTGCACCCCGGCGACCGTGCCGGGCAGCCCCGCGTAGTACTTCAGACCGTCCAGATCGGCGTCCGTCAGCTTCTTGAGGATGCCGGGGGACTCCGGGCCCTGCACCGCGAGCAGTGCGTAGGCGTCCCGGTCGTCGCGGATCGCGGCGTCGAAGCCGCCCGCCCGAGCGGTCAGCGCGTCCAGCACCACCTGGGCGTTGGAGGCGTTGGCGACGACCATGTACTCCTGGTCGGCGAGGCGGTAGACGATCAGGTCGTCGAGGATGCCGCCCTTTTCCTCACAGATCATGGTGTAGCGGGCGCGGCCCGTCTTGACGCCGCCGATGTTGCCGACCAGCGCGTAGTCGAGCAGGTCGGCGGCCTGCGGCCCGGTGACGGTGATCTCACCCATGTGGGAGAGGTCGAAGAGTCCGGCGCGGGTACGGACGGCGACATGCTCGTCCCGCTCGCTGCTGTAGCGCAGCGGCATGTCCCAGCCGGCGAAGTCGGTCATGGTCGCGCCGAGCGCGCGATGGGTGGCATCCAGCGCGGTACGGCGGGGGGCATCAGTCATGGTTCTGGGCTCCCAGGCAGGGGTGACAAGACGTTCTCCCCATCTGTCATCGGAACCTGAGAGGTTCACCGGTATCCCGCGAAAGGACCCGGTTTGCACCTTGGGTGGAGCCGCCCCGTCAGCCGGGCGGCGGCTCGCTTTTCAGATCTGCCTCGCCCGTGCGGTATAGGGGCCTGAGAGATTCAAGGGAGGACTTGCTCCTTCGGCGCCCCGCCGTGGCGGCCGGGGACTCTCCCGCGCGGGTTCAAGCGGCCGGTATGCAGTTGGCGGTGCACGGGTGAGCTGTGATGTGCACGTGGCGGCCACATCATTGCACGGGAACGCCGGATAAAGGAGCCCCCGCCGCCGCCCCGCCCACGACGTGGGCAGATCGGACAATCGCCTTGATGGGCATTACCTTTTCTTGACACTCTGCGGGTAGGGGACGGACTCGAACCGGACCAGAACGGGCGGGGAGGGCGATCACGGTGCACAGCGAAGCGGCATTCGGGGCGACTTCAGGGGTCGTGCCCCCGGACGCCGTGCCGACGGCGCCGTCCGCCGCCATGTCGCGGCCCGGCCGTGCGCGGCGGGCCGTCATCCGGCCCGGACGCCGCACCGCGGTCGTGGACCTGCGGGGCGAGCGGCGCCCGCCCGGCGCCACCGAGCTGCGGTTCCCGGCCGGCGACCTGGTGGTGGTCTCCGGGCTGCCGGGCAGCGGCAAGAGCACCCTGATGCACCGGGTCGTGCCGTCGCTGGACGGGCACGGCGCCGTCGTGCACCGCATCGATTCCCAGGACGTCCGCGAGCGCTGGGAGCACGGCAGGCTGCGCCGGCTGCCGTACGGGCTCTACCGCCCGCTGGTCCGGGCCGCCCACTATCTGACCCTGGGCCGTGCGCTGCGCTCCGGCGCCAGTGTGGTGGTGCACGACTGCGGGACGCTGGCGTGGGTGCGCCGCTGGATCGCGCGCGCGGCGCGGCGCGGCGGCCGCGGGGCGCATCTGGTGCTGCTCGATGTGGCGCCCGAGGTGGCGCTTTCCGGCCAGGAGTCACGGGGTCGCGGGGTGTCGGGGTACGCCTTCGCCCGGCACCGCGGGGCGGTGGGCCGGCTGGTCGGCGCCGCGGAATCGGCCCGGCTGCCGAAGGGCTTCTGCTCTGCCGTCCTCCTCGACCGGCGGGCGGCGAGCGCCCTGGAGACCGTCACCTTCCACTGAGTCGCCGGACGCGCCCCCGCACACCACACCGCGCGCCTTCTCGTCTAGGGTCTTTGGCCAGATGGCGCGGTTTGGAACGGGTGGGACGAATGACATTTCCGGAGCAGGGGATACCGCAGCTGGCATGGCCGGCGAACGAGCTCGAAGAGGTGCTGTCCGCGTCCGTCGGACACCCGGGCGCCGGTGGCCGGATCGTCGAGGTCCTGGGCCGTAGCCGGCTGTGGGTGCCGCTGCCCGAAGGCGGCGGCCCGGAGAGCGCGGGTCCCGGCGCCCGCGGCCTCGATCTGCCCACCGTCGAGCTCGACGGTGCGCACTACGTCCCGGTCTACAGCTCCGAGCAGGAATTCCTGCGGGTGATCGGCTCGCATATGTCCTTCACCGTCGCCCCGGCCCGGGAGTTCGCCCGCGGCCTGCCGCCGCAGATCGGCATCGCGGTCAACCCCGACGGCACGGTCGGCGTCCCGCTGCCGCCGCCCGCGGTGGCCGAACTGTGCCGGGACCGGGGGCTGGGGCAGCCGGAGTTCGAGGGGCTGCCGAGCGGCGGCCGGGTACGGCTCTTCGAGCCGGACTGGCAGGACGAGCCGGTGGACTTCCTGGCCTCGGCCGGGCTGGAGTTCTCGGGCGCCGGAATTGTCCTGACTGCCCGGCGTGCCCTGGCAAGCGTCGAGGGCGACACGCCCGCGCTGTTCGTCGGTGTTCAGGTCGCGGCGGATGCCACCGCGCTGCACGACGGCACGGCCCGCGAGGCGGTACTGTCAGCCCTCGGACGTGCGCTCGGCGCGGTACCGCTGCCCTGGCCCGTACAACTCGTCATGCTCGACCTCGCCCAGGGTGACCCGGTCGCCGACTGGATACTGGAGCGCGTGCGGCCCTTCTACAGTCGTGACCACTCGTAAGGGCTTGCCCGATGGGCCGGGGCCGGGCCCGCGACGGAGCGAGCGCGGCGAGTGCAGTGCACCGGACACCGCGGCCTTCCGGCCCTGGCCCATCGGCAAGCCCTAAGCTGGTTGGATGACAGGCGGGCGCACCCTCACGTGCCCTGCTGAGAGAAGGGACGGACCACGTGAGCGCGGGTGCGCATCAGGGGCCGGCGGCGGCCGGACAGCTGGAGCAGCTGCTCCAGCAGGTCTCGCCCGGCCGTTACGACGCCTATGAGGCACTGCTGCACGCGCTCGCCGCGGGCCAGGTCTGGATGCTGCTCTGGCAGGGCCGGGCCGGTACGCCCGATGCGCAGTACGGAAACATGGAGGTCGAGGGCCTCGGCTATGCGCCGTGTGTGACCTCGGCACCCGAACTCGCCGCCTCCGGCTGGAACCGTGACCACGAGGTGGTCACCGGTACCGAAATCGCCGCCGCGCTCTTCCCCGACCGCTGGGGCCTGTGGCTGAATCCGCATGCTCCCGGTGGCGGCGTCGGCATCCCCTGGCTGGATCTGCGCCGTATCTCCGGCGGCCTCGACCGGCTGCCCGCCGGTCCGCTGCGGATCTCGGAGCCGGTCATCGACATCCCGCAGTTCTACGCGCTCCTGGCCCAGAACGCGCACCGGACGCCCGCCGTCCGGTCGCTGCGCCGGGCGTGGGTGCAGCCCGCGCTGGGTGCCCCGTATCTGGCGATCGGTCTGGATCTGTACGACACCGGCCAACCAGCGGTGGATTCGGTGCGGTTGATGATCCAGCAGTCGATCGGCGCGGTTCCGGACGGTCTGCCCGTCTCCACGGTCGCGATGAACGACGAGTACGACCCGGTCGGCATGTGGATGCGGGCCTCCACACGCCCCTTCTTCGACCGTGACGGCTACGTCCAGCCGCAGGCCCCCGCGCCCTCCTACGGCTACGGCTACCCGCGTCCGTACTGACGTCCGGCGCGCCCGCCCCGGCGCCGGGCTTGGGCTGAATTCACCCCAAGCGCCCCGCAGTTGAGCCCCCTTCTCACGGGTATACACACCGCTCAGCCCGAACTTTTGTCCGTATAACGGAATGCCGCGGACCACATCACAGTTACGCATCCTTTCCTCTTCAGGGCTGGTGACTGATCGCGAATCGGATGAAGACTCCGGCAGCAGAGGGCCATCGGTCCTTTGTACGAGCGTCATCCGAGAACGGCGTCGCGCACCTTTTGAATTTCCATAAAACGCGAACTTCCGCGATGCCTGCATGACTTGCACCAGTGATGTGAAGAAGGCCGCTACCGCGGCGGGGCAGGGGCCGGCCATTGTCGGCCGAGAGGGGTCAAGGGCACCGTGACCGCACCGATCGAGACCACCGGAGCAGCTGCTGAGGCGCAGCCGGAAGCGGTGCTGAAAGGCGTGGAAGGAAAGCGGATCGAGGGGCGCTCGCTCGGTCAGATCGCCTGGCTGCGCTTTCGGCGGGACAAGGTCGCGGTGGCCGGTGCCATCGTTGTCATCCTGCTCATCGCCATCGCCGCGCTCTCCCGCCCGATCCAGTCGCTGCTGGGGCTGGACCCCAACAACCCCAACCAGTCGCTGATCGACCCCAACACCACGCTCCCCAAGGGCGACTTCGGCGGGATGAGCGGGGACCACCCCCTGGGTGTGGACCCGAAGTTCGGCCGCGATCTGCTCGCCCGGATCCTGGAGGGCTCCTGGGTGTCGCTGATCGTGGCGTTCGGCGCGACCCTGCTGTCGGTCGCCATCGGCACCGTTCTCGGTGTGGTCGCGGGCTTCTACCGCGGGCGGGTGGATGCCTTCATCAGCCGGATGATGGACGTCTTCCTGGCCTTCCCGCTGCTGCTGTTCGCCATCGCGATCTCCGCCTCGCTCCAGGGCGGCGCCTTCGGTCTGGAGGGCCTGCCGCTGCACATCTCGGTGCTGATCTTCGTGATCGGCTTCTTCAACTGGCCGTACATGGGGCGGATCGTGCGCGCGCAGACGCTGTCGCTGCGCGAGCGGGAGTTCGTGGACGCCGCCCGCGGCATGGGGGCACGCGGTCCGTTCATCCTCTTCCGGGAGCTGCTGCCCAACCTGGTGGGTCCGATCATCGTCTACTCGACGCTGCTGATCCCCTCCAACATCCTCTTCGAGGCGGCGCTGAGCTTCCTGGGCGTCGGTATCCAACCGCCCCAGGCGTCCTGGGGCGGCATGCTCAACCAGGCGGTCAAGTACTACGAGGTCGACCCTCAGTACATGATCGTCCCCGGCCTCGCGATCTTCGTCACCGTGCTGGCGTTCAACCTGCTCGGTGACGGTCTGAGGGACGCGCTGGATCCGCGCAGCCGCTGATGGCCGCGCCTGGCACCCGCTCAGAAGTCTCACCAGCGTTTTTCGCAGTTCTGCAGTTCTGACGTACCGAGGTACCGGCGTACCGACGTACGGACGTTTCTCGACGAACGAAGGGGACACCGACCAATGCGAAGGTCAGTTCCGGTCGCGGCTGTCGCGGCCATCACCAGTGCGGGCCTTTTGCTGGCCGGCTGCAGCGGGGGCAAGGGCTCCTCGGAGGACTCGGGCGAGGCGAACGCCGCCACCAAGGGCATCGTCAACGCCTCGGACGCGAAGGGCGGCACGGTCACCTACGCGATCAGCGACGCCCCCGAGTCGTTCGACCCGGGCAACACGTACTACGCCTTCATCTACAACTTCAGCCGGCTCTACGCGCGCCCGCTCACCACCTTCAAGCCGGGCCCCGGCCCCAAGGGCAACGAGCTGGTCCCGGACCTCGCCGAGTCGATGGGCAAGCCCAGCGACGGCGGCAAGACCTGGACGTACAAGATCCGCAAGGGCGTCAAGTACGACGACGGCTCCACGGTGACCGCGCAGGACGTCAAGTACGCCGTCGAGCGCAGCAACTTCGCGCGTGACACCCTCTCGCTGGGCCCGAACTACTTCCAGCAGTTCCTCAAGGACAACGACGGCGGCTACAAGGGTCCCTACAAGGACAAGAGCGAGGCCGGTCTGAAGTCCATCGAGACACCGGACGAGCAGACGGTCGTCTTCCACCTGAAGAAGCCGTTCGCCGAGTTCGACTACCTGGTGAGCGCCCCGCAGACCGCTCCGGTCCCGCGGGCCAAGGACAAGGGCGCCGACTACACCAAGTCCGTGCTGTCCACCGGCTCGTACAAGTTCGAGAGCTACGAAGAGGGCAAGAAGCTCACCCTGGTCCGCAACCCGCACTGGTCCGCGAAGACCGACCCGCTGCGCAAGCAGCTGCCGGACAAGATCGTCCTGAATCTGAAGGTCGCCCAGTCGACGATCGACAAGGACCTCAAGTCCGGTAACACCCTGGTGGACCTGGCCGGCCGCGGTGTCGACGGGCAGACGCAGGCCCAGCTCCTGACCGACCCCAAGGAGAAGGCCAACACCGACAACACGCTCGGTCAGCGGCTCGTCTACACGGCGCTCAACACCAAGGTGAAGCCGTTCGACAACATCGAGTGCCGCAAGGCCGTCCAGTACGCCATCGACAAGAAGGCCGTACAGACCTCGCTCGGCGGTCCGATACGCGGTGAGCTGGCCTCCACGGTCCTGCCGACCGACATCGACGGCTACCAGAAGTACGACCTGTACCCGCAGAAGTACGCCGGCGACAAGCTGGATCTGACCGAGGCCAAGAAGCACTGGGAGAAGTGCGGCGCCGGTAAGACCACGACCACGATCCTGGCCCGCAACGACCGCCAGGACGAGGTCGACGCGGCCACCACCGTCATCGACTCGCTCAAGAAGATCGGTGTCACCGCCAAGATCCAGTCCTACCCGACCAGCAAGTACTTCTCGGACTACGCCGGTGTGCCGAAGTTCAACAAGAAGAACAACGTCGGCCTGATCATGATGCAGTGGGGCTCGGACTTCCCGACCGGCTACGGCTACCTCCAGCAGATCCTCAACGGCAAGGCGATCAGCCAGTCCGGTAACACCAACCTGTCGGAGCTGGACGACCCGGAGATCAACAAGCTGCTGGACAGCGCCATCGCCAACACCGACAAGGCGGCCCGCGAGAAGGCGTACGCCGAGATCGACAAGAAGACGATGGAGCAGGCGGCGATCGTTCCGCTCACCTACTTCAAGGTCCTGATGTACCGCTCGCCCAAGGCCACCAACCTGGTGTCCACCTCGGCCTTCAGCGGTCAGTACGACTACCTCAACATCGGCGTCAAGAAGTAGCAGCCCTGGAAGGCAGGTGAAGGCATTGGTGTCCGCGGGCCGGCTCCGGCCGGCCCGCGGCGCCGACGCCGCATCCCCGTGTTCTCGTACATCATCCGCAGGTTGATCAGCGCAGTGGTGCTGCTGCTGATCGTCAGCGCGGTCACCTTCGGCATCTTCTTCCTGCTGCCGAAGCTGGCCGGGCAGAGCACCGACCAGCTTGCCCAGCAGTACATCGGAAAGGCCCCCACGCCCGCGGACATCGCCGCGGTGAAGAAGAATCTCGGCCTGGACAAGCCCGTGTACGAGCAGTACTGGGACTTCCTCAAGGGCATTTTCGTCGGCGTCGACTACAAATTCGGTCCGGAAGCGGCCAAGTGCCATGTGCCGTGCTTCGGTTACTCCTTCAAAACGCATATCGAGGTCTGGCCGGAGATCCAGTCCCGGCTTCCGGTGACCCTCTCGCTGGCCGCCGGCGCGGCCGTGCTGTGGGTCGTCTCCGGTGTCGCCACCGGTGTGCTCTCCGCGCTGCGCCCCGGCTCGCTCTTCGACCGGATGGCGATGGGCGTCGCACTGGCCGGTGTCTCCCTCCCGATGTTCTTCACGGGAGCCCTGGCCCTGGCCCTGTTCACCTACCAGTGGCCGATCTTCGAACGCAGCGACTACGTACCGCTGATGGAGGACCCGTTCCTCTGGGCCCGGACGCTGGTCCTGCCCTGGGTCACCCTGGCCTTCCTCTACTCCGCCCTCTACGCCCGGCTCACCCGGGCCGGCATGCTGGAGACGCTGAGCGAGGACTACATCCGTACGGCCCGCGCCAAGGGCCTGCGGGAGCGCAAGGTGGTCGTCCGGCACGGTCTGCGGGCCGCGCTCACGCCGATCATCACGGTCTTCGGCATGGACCTGGGCCTGCTGCTCGGCGGTGCGCTGATCACCGAACAGGTCTTCTCGCTCAAGGGAGTCGGCGCCTTCGCCGTCGAGGCGATCAACGCCAACGACCTGCCGAACATTCTCGGCGTCACCTTGCTCGCCGCGTTCTTCATCGTCATGTGCAATCTGGTGGTGGACGTTCTGTACGCCGCCGTCGACCCGCGGGTGAGGCTCTCGTGACCGACTCCTCCCAGGACAAGACCGAGACCGCGGCGGCCGGGTCCGCCGCGGCCACCACCACCGAGAAGGCACCGGCGCCGTTCCTCCAGGTGCGGGACCTCAAGGTGCACTTCCGCACCGACGACGGGCTGGTGAAGTCCGTCGACGGCCTGAACTTCAGCCTGGAGAAGGGCAAGACGCTCGGCATCGTCGGCGAGTCCGGCTCCGGCAAGTCCGTCACCTCGCTCGCCGTGATGGGCCTGCACCGCGCCTCCCGCCAGCAGCGCAGCAAGGTGGACATGTCCGGCGAGATCTGGCTGGACGGCAAGGAGCTGGTCTCCGCCGATCCGGACGAGGTGCGCCGGCTGCGCGGCCGCGAGATGGCGATGATCTTCCAGGATCCGCTGTCCGCGCTGCACCCCTTCTACTCGGTCGGCAACCAGATCATGGAGGCCTACCGCGTCCACCACGACGTGGACAAGAAGACCGCGCGCAAGCGGGCCGTCGAGATGCTCGACCGGGTCGGCATCCCGCAGCCCGACAAGCGGGTCGACGACCATCCGCACCAGTTCTCCGGCGGTATGCGCCAGCGCGCCATGATCGCGATGGCGCTGGTGAACAACCCCGAGCTGCTGATCGCGGACGAGCCGACCACCGCACTGGACGTCACCGTTCAGGCGCAGATCCTGGACCTGATCCGCGATCTCCAGAAGGAGTTCGGCTCGGCGGTCATCATCATCACCCACGACCTCGGCGTGGTCGCCGAGCTCGCCGACGATCTGCTGGTGATGTACGGCGGACGGTGCGTCGAGCGCGGCCCGGCCGAGAAGGTCTTCTACGAGCCCCAGCACCCCTACACCTGGGGACTGCTCGGGTCCATGCCGCGCATCGACCGTGACCAGACGGACCGGCTGATCCCGGTCAAGGGCTCGCCGCCCAGCCTGATCAACGTCCCGTCCGGCTGTGCCTTCAACCCCCGCTGCCCGTATGCGGATGTGCCGAAGGACAACCTCACCCGTACGGTCCGCCCCGAGCTGCGCGAGGCCGGCGGCGGGCACTCCTCCGCCTGCCATATGTCGCAGGAGGAGCGGGAGCGTATCTGGACCGAAGAGATTGCGCCGAAGCTGTGACCGAGACGACTGACGACCAGAACAAGAAGATCCCGCTCCAGAAGGGGACCTCCACAAAGGCCCCCGCCGACACCGCGCCGCTGCTGAAGGTCCGCGGTCTGGTCCGGCATTTCCCGATCACCAAGGGCCTGCTCAAGCGGCAGGTCGGCGCGGTGCAGGCGGTCGACGGCATCGACTTCGACGTACGGCCCGGGGAGACCCTCGGTGTCGTCGGCGAGTCCGGCTGCGGCAAGTCGACGATGGGCCGGCTGATCACCCGGCTCGACGAACCGACCGGCGGCTCCATCGAGTTCCAGGGCCAGGACATCACCCATCTGTCCCCGGGCCGGCTGCGGCCGATGCGCCGGGACGTGCAGATGATCTTCCAGGATCCGTACGGTTCGCTGAACCCGCGGCACACCATCGGCGGGATCGTCTCCACCCCCTTCCGTCTCCAGGGCGTCGAGCCCGAGGGCGGGGTGAAGAAGGAGGTGCAGCGGCTGCTGGAGCTGGTGGGCCTGAGCCCGGAGCACTACAACCGCTATCCGCACGAGTTCTCCGGCGGCCAGCGGCAGCGCATCGGCATCGCCCGGGCGCTGGCGCTCAAGCCCAAGCTGGTGGTCGCCGACGAGCCGGTCTCCGCGCTGGACGTGTCGATCCAGGCCCAGGTCGTCAACCTCATGGACGACCTCCAGGAGGAGCTGGGCCTGACGTACGTGATCATCGCCCACGACCTCTCGGTCATCCGGCATGTGTCGGACCGGATCGCGGTGATGTACCTCGGCAAGATCGTGGAACTGGCCGACCGCAAGGCGCTGTACGAGTCGCCGATGCACCCGTACACCAAGGCGCTGCTGTCCGCCGTCCCGGTGCCCGATCCCAAGCGGCGCACCCAGCGCGACCGGATCCTGCTCAAGGGCGATGTGCCGTCGCCGATCAACCCGCCGTCCGGCTGCCGGTTCCGTACCCGCTGCTGGAAGGCGACCGAGGTGTGTGCCACCACCGAGCCGCCGCTGGTCGCGCTGCGGACCGGTCACCAGGTGGCCTGCCACCACCCCGAGAACGCGCCCGACCCGGCACCGGCGGCCGGTGCGTCCGGCGGGGCCGGCCAGGAGCCAACCGGTAAGTAACACCGAGGAATTGGCAAAGTCCCGGGCAAAGCGGCACGGGAGGGTGCAGAGTCAGCGCGGTTGTTCTCCATCCGCCCGTGTGTCCGAAAGGACGGCTCATGGCACTCTCCCGTTCTGCGCGTCGCACCTCCCGCTGGCTCGCCCTGGCCACCGCCGTGGCCTCGGCAGCCTCCATCGCCGCCGCTCCCGGCGCGTCCCCCGGCGCCCCCGGCGTCGGTGACCCGTACTTCCCCACCCTGGGCAACGGCGGTTTCGACGCCCTGCACTACGACCTCGGGGTCAGCTACCAGCCCGGCAGCGGCCGGCTCGACGGCCGGACGACGCTCACCGCCCGTGCCACCAAGAACCTCTCCGCCTTCGACCTCGATCTCCAGAAGCTGACGGTCGACAGTGTCCGGGTGAACGGCCGTCGGGCCCACTTCGGCAGATCCGGCGACGAGATAACCGTCCGCCCCGATTTCCCGCTGCGCCACGGCACGAAGTTCACCGTCACCGTCGCCTACCACGGCGTCCCCAAGCCGCTGAGCGGCCCGATCGTCTTCGGCTCCGACTACGGCTGGATGAAGACCAAGGACGGGGTCTTCGTCGCCTGCGAGCCGAACGCCGCCTCGACCTGGTTCCCCTCCAGCGACCACCCGGGCGACAAGGCGACCTACGACATCCGCATCGACGCCCCCAAGGGGCTGACCGGTGTCTCCAACGGGCGGCTGGTCGCCACCCGGGAGGCGCACGGCCGCTCGTACGCCCACTGGCGCGAGACCCGGCCGATGGCCACCTACCTCGCCACCGCCACCATCGGGAAGTTCGATGTCCGTACGGGCACCACGCCCGGCGGCACGCCCATCTACGTCGCCATCGACCCCACCCTGCCCACCGGCAAGGTCGACGTCTACGGCATCACCGCGGAGGCCACCGACTACTGGTCCCAGGTCTTCGGCCGTTACCCCTTCGAGGTGACCGGGGCGATCGTCGACGACATGCCGCAGGCCGGCTTCTCCCTGGAGGTGCAGTCCAAGCCGGTCTACTCGGCGGTGCGCAGCGAGTCGACCATCGTCCATGAGCTGGCGCACCAGTGGTTCGGCGACTCGGTCTCGGTGAAGAAGTGGCAGAACATCTGGCTCAACGAGGGCTTCGCCACGTACGCCCAGTGGCTGTGGAGCGAGCACCGCGGCACCCGCAGCGCCCATGACACGCTCCGCGCGCAGTACGCCGACATCCCGGCCGACAGCGACTTCTGGAAGGTGAAGGTCGCCGATCCGCAGCGGGACACCATGTTCGCGGGCGCGGTCTACGCCCGGGGCGCGATGACGCTCCAGGTGCTGCGGGAGCGGATCGGTGACAAGGCGTTCTTCAAGCTGCTGCCGGCCTGGACCGCCCGCCACCGCTACGGCAACGCGGAGACCTCCCAGTTCATCGCGCTCGCCGAGAAGATCTCCGGGCAGCAGCTGGACGACCTCTTCGACGCCTGGCTGAACACGGACAGCAAGCCGGCGCTGCCCGAGTAGGCCCGCCCGGGGCCTGCGGTCAGCCGGCGTCCGGCCCGCCGCCCCGGGGGCGCAGCTGCTGCGGCCGCGGCAGATGCAGCCCGAGGTAGACCGCCCCCATCCGCAGTCCGAAGACCACCCCCGCCGAGATCGCGGCGGCGGGGGTGGCTCCGGTGCCGAGGTGGTCCAGCAGCAGGTAGCAGCAGGCGCCGGCCAGTGCGGCGATCGCGTAGACGTCCTCCCGCAGCAGCAGCGGCGGGAACTCCCCGCACAGCACATCGCGGACGACCTCACCGGTGACCCCGGTCAGCACCGCCAGGATGATCACGGCGAGCGGGGTGGCGCCCGCGCCGATCGCGGCGCGCGCCCCGATCACCGTGACCACGGACAGTCCGATCGCGTCGACCACCAGCAGCGACTTGTGCGGCAGCTGCCAGAAGCGCAGATAGATCATGGTGCCCACGCCGACACAGATGATCACGGTCAGCAGTACCCAGTCGTGCGTCCAGTACAGCGGCCGCCGGTCCAGGATGAGATCGCGCAGCGTGCCGCCGGAGATGGACGCGGCGAAGGCGAGCACCAGCCCGCCGAAGGGGTCCATGTTGGCGCGATAGGCGGCCAGCACCCCACTCGCCGCGAAGGCCGCGACACCCGCCAGGTAGAGGACGTGAAGCATGGCGCACATCATCGCAGGCGCGGAAGGAGTGGTTCCGCCCGAGGCGGTAAAAACTGACACTACCGGTCGGTAACCATCCCGTGTAGCGTGCAGCCCATGGCTCTGGCGACCCACCGCACCAGCGAGTTCGACCGCGATACGGCGGTCACCCGCCGCGCACCCGGCGTCTATGACGCCCACCTCTCCGCCGGCTGGACGATCATCCAGGCGGTCAACGGCGGCTACCTCCTCGCCCTCATGGGCCGCGCCCTGGGCGACGCCCTCCCGCACCCCGACCCGATGTCGGTCACCGCGCACTACCTCACGGCCTCGGTCCCGGGCCCCGCGGTGATCCGCACCGAAGTGGTCCGCACCGGCCGCACGATGTCGACCGGCACCGCCACCCTCGTCCAGTTCGCGGAGGACGGCAGCGAGGTCGAGCGGCTGCGGGTGCTCGCCGCGTACGGCGACCTCGGCGCGCTGCCCGACGACGTCCGCACCACCGCCAAACCCCCGGCCATCCCGCCGTACGAGCACTGCCTGGGCACGGACAGCGCCCCCGGCGGCCGCCCCGCGATCCCCGGCAGCACCGCCATCGCCGAGCGGCTCGCCCTCCGGCTGGACCCGGCGACCGCGGGCTGGGCCGTCGGCGCCCCCTCCGGCAAGGGCGAGATGCGCGCCTGGTTCGGCCTCGCCGACGGCCGCGAACCCGACCCTCTCTCCCTCCTGCTGACCGTCGACGCGCTGCCGCCCACCGCCTTCGAGATGGGCCTGTCCGGCTGGGTTCCCACCGTCGAACTGACCGCCCACATCCGCCGCCGCCCGGCCCCCGGCCCGCTGCGGGTCGCCATCACCACCCGCAACCTCGCCGGCGGCTTCCTGGAGGAGGACGCCGAGGTCTGGGATTCCGAGGACCGACTCGTCGCCCAGTCCCGGCAGTTGGCGCGCGCGGTGCTCCAGGGCTAGCGCACCGATGTCGCTTCCGTGCCCTTTTCGCAGGTGACTGCGGGTGTCGAAGCGGAAAAAGGGTGGGAAAGTGCGGGCGGTGGCCCCGCGGCTCATGTCAGACTGACCGGCATGGGGGATGTGGCTCTCAGAATCGATGAGGCGACCGTCGTGTGGCTGCGGGCCGAGGAGCCGGCCGCCACCGGCCGTCCGGGCACGCACGAACACTCCGGCACACAACCGCCGTCCGGCGGCGGACGGCAGCAGTCCGGCGCAGACGGCGAGTTGGAGCTGCCCGAGGAGTTCGGCTCCGCCCAGCCGGTCAGCGTGGAGAGCCGGATGAGCCGGGCACTGACCCGCGGCGGAGAGGCCCTCGAAGAGGCCCTGCGGCCGCTCGGCGGCGTCCTCGGCCAGATCCACCGCTCGATCGCCGCCGGCAGCCACCGGCCCGACGAGGTCACCGTGGAGTTCGGTGTCACCCTCGGCTCCGATCTGAGCCTCGGGGTGTTCGCCGGCAAGGGAGACGCGAGCTTCAAGGTCTCGGCCACCTGGAATCTCGGCCAGAGCGCGGGGGAACCCGGCGGGACGGCCCCGTGATCGCAGGCGCAGGCCCCGACACCCCGCTCCAGCAGTCCTTCGCCTCCGTACGCCACGGCGACCACGCCATCGGCGCGGGGGTGCTGGTCGCCGAACGGCTCGTGCTGACCTGCGCCCATGTCGTCAACAGCGCGCTGGGCAGGGACCGTTTCGCCCAGGAGACCCCCGGCCCCGGCGACACCGTCACCCTCCGGCTGCCCCATGTCGCGGCGGGCCACGACCTCACCGCCCGGGTCTTACGGGAGATGTGGGTGCCGCCGCGGGCCTCGGCGGCCGGGAGCGCGCCCGTCGAGCCCGGCCGGGTGCCGTACCACGGCGATCTCGCCGTCCTGGAGCTGACCGGCGCCGCACCCGAGGGCGCCGAACCGGCCCCGTTCCTCCAGCACCATTACGCCAACGAGACCATCGCCTTATGGGCCAGCGGCAATCCGCTGCCCACGGTGCGCGCCGTGCCCCGGGTCTCCGCGCCGCCCTGGATCGCGCTGGACGTGCTCGGCGGCGCGCAGGTCACCGAGGGCTTCAGCGGCGGGCCGCTGTGGGACCGCGAGCGGCAGGCGGTCGTCGGCCTGGTCGCGGCCGTGCACCGCGCCCCGGAAGGGGCCGCCCCCGGGGCCCGGCCGACGACGATGTACGCCATCAGCGTCCCCGCCATCGAGGCCGAACTCCCCACTCTGCCGCCCTCGGCCGTGCCCACCGCCCGGCGCGGGGTCCAGCAGCTGCTCACCGCGCTGGAGCGGGTACTGAAGGGCCGAGAGGCGGTGCTCGCCTGTGAGGAGCGGCTCGCCGCCCGGCTCGGCCGGCCCTCCGCCGGCCCGGCCGCCGACCTGGAACGGCTGGTCGGCCTGGCGGTCAGCGTCCGCCGCGGCATCCCCGAACTCCTCGACCTGGTACGGGACCACGAGCCGCCGGTCGCCGACCCGTATGACCCGCACGCCCGGCCCGGCCTCTACGGTGCCCGCGAGGACTGGGAGCGCCTGCGCCGCGCCGCCCGTACGGTCCGCCCCGCCGAATACCTGACCACCCGCCAACGCCGCGACCTCTCCGGCCTGTTGGCGCACTGCACCCGTACGGACCCCCGCAACCTCCTGGAACGCGTCCTGCCACACGCCCCCGAGCTGCCCGCCGTCACCGGCCTCGCCGATGCGATGGACGCCCTGGAGGGCTTCAGCTCCACCACCGGGGCTCCGGTGCCGCCGCTGCTTCAGGGCGTGGTGCGGATCAGCGTCGACGAACGCGCGGCCGGGGCGTACCCGGCCGAGGACCTCGACGCGTGGGTCGAGCGCGTCGCCGCCCGGTCCGGGGTCGACGAAGCGGCGGTCTGCCAGTTCCGCGCCGATGTCACGGCCGCCGCGGCCCCGGTCCGCGCCCCGGTCCCCGTCCGGCCGGCCACCGGCACCCCGGCGGCCCTGGCCCCCCGCGTCCAGGTGGAGCTGCTGCCCACCGCGACCGGACGCCGCTTCACGTACCAGATCTGGACCTTCGCCGACCGCCAGCCGCACCGGCTCGCGCTGGTCCGCGATGCCGAGGCGGGCAGTGAGCAGGTGGTCGACGACATCCGCCGGGTGCTGCGCACCGAGGTCCGGGAGGACCCGGAGACCGCCCTGGTGGAGTACTTCCTGCCGTCCGCCTGGCTCGGTCTGGACGTCGACTCCTGGGAATCGCCCGACAGCGACGAGGACGGGCCGTTCGCGCCCGGGATCACCCGGCGGGTGGTGGTGCGCACCACGGAGCGCTCCCGGGAGAGCTACGCCGGCTGGAAACAGCGCACCGCCGCCCTGCCGCACGCCAAACGCCTGGTCCTCGACCACCGGCACACCGACCGCAAGGTCGCCCGCGCACAACTGGAAGTACACCGCGACGCCGGTACGGTCATCGTGTGCTGCGAACCGCACCACCACGGCACGCTGTTGCGGCAGTGCGTCCAGGCGGGCGTGCACACCGTGCTGTGGCACCGCGCCGAACACGGCGAGCACATCGCCCAGGACCTGCTGGCCCTGGTCGACGGCACCGACCACGCCGAAGTCCCCGAAGCGGTGCGCCTGGAACGGGCCAGGGCGATGGCCGAGCCGGAACGCGACACCCACCACGGCCGCCGGCTGTCCCTGCTCTACGACGCGCCCGACCATCGGCCCCCACAACTCGCCCCGGACGCCTGGGTGCTGACGCAGCCCTGAGTGCCGGAGCGTGGATGCAGCAATGAACGAGGAGAAGGTGCGGTGACCGGACAGAGCGCAGCAGGCCCACACGACGACCCGGGGGCGGCGCCGGAGGACTGGTGGGTGTTCCGCGGCCCCGCCGAGCTGCCGGCCCCGCCGCCCTGGCGCCACCTTCCCGCCGGCCGCGGGGAGGCGCCCCGGGCGCCGTATCTCCTGGAGCGCAACGAGATCTCCGTCATCAACGCCGCCCTGCATCTGCACCGTCCGCTGCTGGTCACCGGCCGCCCCGGCGCCGGCAAGAGCTCGCTGGCCCGCGCGGTCGCCGAGGAACTCGGGCTCGGTGACGTCCTGCGCTGGTCGGTCAACAGCCGCTCCACGCTCCAGGACGCCCTCTACCGCTACGACGCCGTGGGCCGCCTCCGGGAGACCTCGCTGCGCCGGGAGCGCGAGGCCGCGCACGGCTCGGCACGCCGCCCCCGGGTCCGGCGCGCCACCGGGGCCGGCGACATCGGCCAGTATCTGCGCCTCGGCCCGCTCGGCAGCGCCCTGGCGGCCGGCCGCCCCCGGGTCCTGCTCGTCGACGAACTCGACAAGGCCGATATCGACCTGCCCAACGACCTGCTGGTCGTGCTGGAGGAGGGCGAGTTCGAGATCCCGGAGCTGGCCCGGCTGCCCGAGCACCAACAGGAGGTCCAGGTCCTGCTGAGCGGAAGCCGGGAGCGGGTCGCGGTCCACCGCGGCGTGGTCCGCTGCACCCACTTCCCGATCGTCGTCATGACCAGCAACGGCGAACGGGACTTCCCGCCCGCTTTCCTGCGCCGCTGCGTACGGCTGGATCTGCCGGAGCCGACCGGCGACCGGCTGCGGAAGATCATCGAACACAACCTGGGGGAGCGGGCGGTCGCCGCCGCGGAGGACCTCATCGAGGTCTTTCACCAGCGCGCGAAGACCCAGACCCTGGCCACCGATCAGCTGCTGGCCGCCGTCCATCTGCGCATCAGCGGCGCCGACCTCACCAAGGAAGAGCTCCTCGCTGCCGTGCTGCACCGCCTCGACGAGTCCATGTCGCCATGATCGACCGACTGCGACAGGCGATGTCGGCGGCCGGCTACGACCTCGGAGCCACGGAACTCCTCGATGTGCTGTGGCTGTCGCGGGCGATGGAGGGGCGTACGGCGGCCGGAACGCCGGGGGATACGGGGGAGTCGGGGGACTCGGTGGAGCGTGTGGGCGGGACGGGCAGCGCGAGCGGGGGCGGGGCCGAGGAGGCTGACGGGGGCGGTGAGGCCGACGCGATCCGCGGGGACGGGGTGTGGGGCGCGTCCGATGCGGCCGAGGCCCCCGATGAGCCCGACGCGGCCCACGCATCCGACGGAGCCGATGCGTGCGCAGCTGCCGCTGCACCCGCAGTTCCCGCCGACTCGGCCGCCCCCGCCACCGAGCCCACCGACCGCACCGATCACGCCGACCCCACCGACCCTCTGAACCCAGCGCTCCCGCCCCGGCGCGCGCTGTACGCCATGGGCAGCCAGGGCGGTGAGCCGGGCGCGGACCGGGCCCGCACCGCGCGCGTCCCCGGCGGGCGGGCGCTGCCCGACGCCCAGCAACTGGGCCGGGCACTGCGGCCGTTGCGCCGGTCCCGGGACCACCCGCACCGCACCGTCACCGATATCGAGGCCACCGTCCGTCTCGCCGCCGAGACCGGTTTCCTCGATGTCGTCTCCCGCCCGGACCAGGAGCGGTGCTGGTCGGCCGTGCTGCTGGTGGACTGCTCGCCCTCCATGCAGGTGTGGGGCCCGCTCGCGGCCGAGCTGCGCGCGCTCCTCGCCCGGAGCACGGTCTTCCGTTCCGTCCACATCCTGCCCGTCGATCCCCAGGATCTGAGCGGCCCGGCGGGGCGTCGGCGGTCCGCGGGCGCGGCGGTGACCTTCCTGCTGACCGACGGGACGAGCCCGGGATGGCGCAGCCCGCAGGCCGTACGCGCCCTCGCCGCATGGGGCCGCCGCGGCCCGCTGGCCGTACTGAACCCGCTGCCCCGGCGGCTGTGGCGGGGCACCGCCCTGGACGCCCGCCCCCGGCTCCTGGCCGCACCGGGCGAGTTCGACCCCCTCGGCCGGCTCATCGTCTGCGATGCGCTGAGCGGCGAGCGCGATCCGGAGGCGGACGGCCTCCTCGCGCTGCCCGTATTGCACCCGACCGCCTCCGCGCTGGAGCAGTGGGCCGGGCTGCTCACCCGCCCCGGAGTGCCCCATCTGATCGAAACGGTGCTGCTGGACGAGGCGCCCCCGGCGTCCGCCCGGCCCGCCGTACCCGAGGGCACGGCCGAGGAGTTGCTGTCCCATTTCAGGGGGGCGTTCTCGCCCGAGGCGTACCGTCTCGCCGTCCGCCTTTCGGCCATCCGTCCCCTGACCACACCGCTGATGCAGCTGGTGCGCGCCGCCACGATGCGGGACGCCGGGCCCACCCATGTCGCGGAGATCCTGCTCGGCGGCCTCCTGGAGCGCACCGACCAGGCCCGGGACGCGGCCGCCGCCCACACCCTGGACCGTGCCCTGGGCGTACCGCCATCGAGCCAACTCGTCGACTCCGTCTACGACTTCCGCCCCGGCGTACGGGAGCTGCTGTTCAGCGGGCTCGGCGCCGAACAGGCCGTGGAGGTCGTCGAGGCGGTCGGCCGGTCGCTGGAGCCGTACATGGGGCGGCTGCCGGACTTCCCGGTCCTGATGGGGGACGAGGAGGGGGAGTTGCGGCTACAGGCGTCGGCGCGGGCCTTCGCGGTGCTGGCCAGTCCGGTGCTGGAGCGGATGGGGGGTGTGGTGCCCGAGCTGACCGACCACCCGGTGCCCGCCCAGCGCCGCGCCGTGCCCCCGCCCCCGCCGCCACCGCGCTTCGGCGTCCTCGGCCCCGTCCGCGCCTGGCGCGGCGCGACGCCGCTCGCGCTGGGCGGCCCGGAGGAGCGGGCGCTGCTGGCCGCCCTGTTGCTGCGTCCGGGGCACTCCGCCGCCGCGACCGAGCTGATTGCCGACCTCTGGGGCACCCGGCCGCCACATCACGCCCTCGCGTCGCTGTACGCCTGCGCCGGCCGGCTGACCGCGGCGCTCGGCGCCGACGGCGGGGCGGGTACCGGCACGGATCCCGGCGTGCATCCCGGCGTGGATCTCCTGGTCAGGGAGCAGGACGGGGGCTATGCCCTGCGCCGCCCCGACGGCAGCGCACCCGTCCTCGACCTCGATCTCGACCGGGCCGAGCAACTGATCGACCGGGCCCGCCGTGTCGGGGACCCGGCCGCGGCCCGCCAACTGCGCGACGAGGCACTGGCGTTGTGGACCGGCGAATCACTCGCCGGGCTGCCGGGACCGTTCGCCGCGGCCCAGCGGGCCCGGCTGGAGCGCTGGCGCAGCGACCTCACGAACGGGCACCACCGCCCCCTCGCCGAGGAGCCCGCACCCGATCCGGCCGGTCCACGGGCCGACGCGGTGGCCCTGCCGCCCGCACCGGAGCCGTTCGCCGGGCGCACCGAGCAGCTCTCCCGGCTGGCCGCCGGACTGACGCAGGGCACGGGTGACGCCCCGCCCTGCCGCTTCCTCCACGGACCGGCCGCGGCGGGCAAGACGGCGCTCGCGCTGCGCGTCGCCCACGAGGTGGCGGAGCACTTCCCGGACGGACAGCTGTTCCTGGATCTGCGCGGCAGCGCCGAGGCGGCAGAGGAGCGGGTCACGCCGACCGGCGCCCTCGAAGCGCTGCTGCGCGCGCTGGGCGTGCCGGACGACCGCATCCCCCCGTGGCGCGACGGGCGGGCGGCCCTCTACCGCTCACTGCTGGCCGAACGCCGCGTGCTCATCGTGCTGGACGACGCACCTGACGCCGACGGGACAACGGGGGCCGACGCGGCCGCCTCCCTGGACCCCCTGCTCCCCGGCCGCACCGGCGAGCCCGGAGGCCGGGGCGGCGCCGTCCTGGTCACCGGCCGCGGGCGCCCCTCGCTGCCCCCACTCGCCGAGGCCCTCGAACTGACCGCACTGACCCCCGCCGAGGCGCAGGAGCTGTTCACCGACCCCGGCCCCGCGGCGCTCCGGTGGCTCGACGCGCGGCTCTCCCCGGCGGCGCGGCGAGCCTTCCGCCTCCTCGCCGTGGCGGACACCGCCGGAGCCTCGTCCGCCGGCCTCTCGTCCGGCGCCGCGGCCGCCCTGCTCGGTGCCTCGCCAGAGCGGAGCAACTCCCTCCTGGAAGAGCTACGTTCGGCCGGCGCGCTCCACAAGGCGGGCACCGGCCGCTACCGCTATACGGGCCAACTGCGGCGCCTCGCCTGCCGGTCCGCCGATCAGGAGCTGACGGAGGCGGCCCGCGACGAGGCCCTGGTCCGGCTGCTGACCTGGTATCTGGCCCTGGGCCGGCAGATGCACGCCCTCCGCTGCCCGAGCGACCGGTTGCTGAACGACCTCGCCCGCGTCCCCTCCGACGGCCCCGCGCCCGCCGAGAAGGACCGGGCCCGGGCCCTGACCATCTGGGCCGAGGAGACCCCCGGGCTGCTCGCCCTCCTCCGCCGCGCCGCGCTCCGCACCCCGGGCATCATCCGCCAGGCCGCCGATCTCCTGCTGCTCGCCCAGGTGACGGCGGACTCCGGGGCGCTCTCCGCCGCGTACGAGCCCGCCGCCCGGACGGTGGCGGCGCGGGCGGCCAGAAACGGCGACGCACGGGCGGAAGGCCGGGCCCGGCTGGCGCTCGCCGAGGCGTACCTCGCGCTGGGCAAGTGCGCCGAGGCCGAGCCCGAAGCGCGACGCGCGGAGCAACTGGCCGACCGCTCCGGCGACCCCCTCACGCGGTTCCGCGCCCCGTATACGCGCGGCCTCATCGCCCTCCACCAGGGGCAGCACGACACCGCGGAGCGGCAGCTCACGGCGGCCTGGGAACAGTGCCGCCGCCGCAACGACCAGCTGGGCGAGGCCGATGCGCTCGCCGCGCTGGCCCGGCTCTGGGCGGCGACCGGCAACAGCGGCGACGCCGTCCTGTTCGCCGAGCGGAGCGTGGGCGTCCACCGCCGGCTCGCCGACGGCTCCGCACGCCTCGCCCACGGCCGCTACGCACTCTCCGAAGCGCTGTCGGCGGCCGGCCGGCACGCCGACGCACTCCGCGAACTCTTCCAGGCACTGCCCCTCTTCGAGCAGGACCACCAGCGTCTGTGGGCGGGACGGACCCGCTGCCGGACGGCCGAGGCGATGGTCGCCCTGATCCGCCCCGGCGAAGCGGTGACCGCCGCCGAGGACGCGGCGAAACGGCTGCTGGTGCCGGGCGGCGAACGGTGGCGCGCCGACGCCCTGACCGCCCTGGGCCACGCCGAGACCGCCCTGGGCCGCAAACAGAGCGCCCAGACACACTGGCGCGAAGCCCTCGCCATCCACGAGGACTTCGGCGCCCCCGGGGCCCACACCCTCCGCGCGCTGCTACGCGACAAGCAGGACGCACCCACGCCCGGCCCCCGCAGACCCGCCCCCTCCCGCACCGCCGACCTCGCACGCACCGGCACAACCCTCCGCGACCTGACCGCCGCCCTCCGCACCCTGACCGACGAACTACGCCTCCAGACCCCTGCCGACAAACCGGACGAGCACCTGTCCGGTTCGGCCGCCCCCCTTGACGCCCTCGAATCCCTCGACACCGAACTCACCACCACCCTCACCGACTTCACCCACACCCCCCGCACACCACGCACCGACCTCCGCCGCCTCCGCACCACCCTGGAATCCCTGACCGCCCCCGAGGCCCTGCCGACCCCGTCGGCCGCCGTAGCCGAGGCGGCGGCGGTGGTCCGCGAGCTGGGACGGCGGATGGCTCCGTAGGCAGCAGGGGCCGACGGAAATCTCACCGCTGGTGTGCCCTCTGCTCGCCTTGCTCCCGCGCCGTCAGCCTCGAAGAGCGCCGGACGTAAGACGCTCGGCGAGCGCGACGACGAGGTCGCGCAGTTCATCGGGGCGTTCGATGACGAACGGCCGGTCGATCGAGGCGAGTGCCGGAGGCAGCCAGTCGAGTCGCTCTGCCCGTAGCTCGAGGCGTAGCCAGCGCTCGGGAGTCGGGGCCGTTGCTGCCGTCGGCTCGTACTCCTCCAGGCTCGCGACGGCGGCGGGAAGGTGGGCGCGGATCTGCTCCACCGTACCGTGGATCCGCAAGGTCACCTCGTGCCGGTACTTCGCCGTGGCGAACCCCGACAGCACGCGCTGGGCCGGACTGGGGCCCTCGGGCACCTCGAACGAGCCGGGCAGGGTCCGCGCGTCTGTGAGGCGATCGAGCCGGAAGGTGCGGTCCTCGTCGATGCCGGCGTCCGTGCCCGTGACGTACCACCGGCCCGCATGCGCGACGATCCCGTACGCGTGCAGGGTGCGTTCGCTGTGCCGGCCGTTGCCATCGGTGTATCTGAGGGAGACCGGTCGGCGGTGGCGTACCGCATCGGCGAGGGTGAGCAGGATCGCCGCGTCCGGGGCGGCGAACTCGCCGGGCTGGTCCGTGAAGGCGAGGGACTCCAGGAGCGTGTCGAGCCGGCGGGCGAGGTGCTTGGGCAACACCCGCCGGATCTTGGCCGTTGCCGTCTCGCTCGCCGTGCGCTCCGTCGTCCGCAACCCTGCCCGGCGGCCGGCGATCAGGCCGAGCAGTACGGCCAGCGCCTCGTCGTCGCTGAGCATCAGAGGAGGCAAGCGGTACCCGGGGGCGAGTCGGTACCCGCCGTACCGGCCGCGCACCGACTCCACGGGTACGTCCAGGTCGATCAGTTGGTTCACGTACCGCCGCACGGTGCGTCCCTCGACGCCGAGCCGGTCGGCGAGTTCGGCCACGGTCCGGGTGCCGCCCGACTGAAGCAGCTCCAGGAGTGTCAGCACGCGGCCGGTGGGTCGAGGCATGGCCACAGGTTACGGCGAATACCGGACCGGTTCTGTCCACTATTCCTCCTAGCCTGCGAAGTCCCGTCACTCCGGCAGCCAAGGAGATCACCATGGACTTCGTCTCGATCCGCATCATCACCGGCGATGTCGCGCGCCTCGTCGAGTTCTACGAGCGCGCCACCGGCGTGCAGGCGAGGTGGGCCACCGAGGACTTCGCCGAACTCAGGACCCCGCACGCCACCCTCGCGATCGCCGGCACCCGTACCGTCCCGCTGTTCGCTCCGGGCTCCGCCCGCCCGGCGGAGAACCGCAGTGTGATCACCGAGTTCCTCGTCGACGACGTGGACCACGTGCACCAGAACCTGTCCGGGTTCGTCACCGACTTCGTCACCGAACCCACCACAATGCCCTGGGGCAACCGGTCACTGCTGTTCCGCGACCCCGACGGCAACCTCGTCAACTTCTTCACCCCCGTCACCGCGGCGGCCATCGAGAAGTTCGGGGCACAGGCGTCCTGAGGCGCCACATCCAAAGGGGCGACGCCCCCGGCCTCACCCAGTGCCCGCCAGGAACTCCCCCAGTACTGCCGCGAGTTCGGCCGGTGCGTCCTCCTGGACCAGATGGCCCGCGCCTTCGATGAGGCGCAGGCGGGCGCCGGGGATACGGGAGGCCAGGTCGTGGCCCTTCGTGGGCGGGATCCAGGTGTCCTCGGTGCCCCAGCAGATCAGCGTCGGGAGGGCGAGTTCGCCGTAGCGCTCCTGGATCTCGTCCGTGAAGCGCTGGTCGTTCTGTGCGATCTGGCGGTAGAAGGCCGGACGGCCCGCGTCCGTGCACCAGGGCTCGACCAGCCGGTCGAGGACGGCCGGGTGCAGGCCGGGGTGGCTGGCGGAGGAGACGTACTCCCGTACCAGCGCGCGGTGGAGGTCCGGCGGCAGCTGGGCGAACACATCGGGGTGGGCGCCCAGCAGCCGGTACGTGGGCGAGCCCCAGGGAGCGAGCGCCACCGGGTCGACGAGTGCCAGCCGTGCGTAGCGCGCACCATGCAGCAGATGCGCCCGCAGTGCTACGCAGCCGCCGAAGTCGTGTGCCACCACGGCCGGGCGGGCTGCCTCCGTGGCCAGGCCCCAGTGGGCGAGCAGCTCGGCGAAGACACGGGCCTGGGCGGCGAGCGAGACATCCTGGTCGGCCCGCTGCTCCGAGGTGCCGTAGCCCGGCATGTCCCAGACGAAGACCCGGTGCCGTGCGGCCAGGGCCCGTGCCACACCCCGCCAGACGTACGACGAGAAGGGCGTCCCGTGCAGCAGGACCACCGCCGGGGCGTCCGGCTGCCCTTCGCCGAGCGCGGCCCAGCGCACCTCGTCGCCCGACGCGGTGCGGAACGTCCGGTCCAGAAGCCACTGTGTCATGACCGTCAGGCTAGTGACTCCTTACCGGGGTGTCGAGGGCGCGGGAGGGCCGGCCCATGTGCCGCCCGAGCGAGGCGGGCGGCGGGCCGCCCCGGCATTCCGGCGTACGGCGCACCAGCGCGCTGCGCATGCGCCCCCGGAGCCCACCGCGGCGGCTCGTAGAATCGTGCGCACCATGGTTTACCTCGACCACGCCGCCACCACCCCGATGCTCCCGGAGGCGGTGCAGGCGATGACCGCCCAGCTGACCGTCACCGGCAACGCGTCCTCGCTGCACGCCGCCGGCCGGCGGGCCCGGCGTACCGTCGAGGAGGCGCGCGAATCCCTCGCCGTCTCCCTCGGCGCCCGCCCGAGCGAGATCGTCTTCACCGCGGGCGGCACCGAGGCCGACAACCTCGCGGTCAAGGGCCTGTACTGGGCCCGCCGGGCCGCCGACCCGGCCCGTACCCGCCTTCTCGCCAGTCCCGTGGAGCACCATGCGGTGCTCGACGCCGTGGAGTGGCTCGCCGAGCAGGAAGGCGCCCGCGTCGAGTGGCTGCCGGTCGACAGCTACGGACGGGTGCACGCCGAGGCGCTGCGTACGGCCATCGCCCGCAACCCCGCCGATGTCGCGCTCGCCACCGTCATGTGGGCCAACAACGAGATCGGCACCGTCCAGCCGGTGCGCGAACTGGCCGAGGTCGCCGCGGAGTTCGACATTCCGCTGCATGCCGACGCGGTGCAGGCCGTCGGTCAGCTGGAGGTCGACTTCGCCGCCTCCGGGCTCGCCGCGATGACCGTCTCCAGCCACAAGATCGGCGGACCGTACGGCATCGGCGCGCTGCTGCTGGGCCGTGAGTACGCCCCGGTGCCCGTGCTGCACGGCGGCGGCCAGGAACGGCAGGTCCGCTCCGGCACCCTCGACACCCCGGCCATCGCCGCCTTCGCCGCCGCCGGCCGGTACGCCGTCGCCCACCGCGAGGACTTCGCCCGCGACATCGGCGCACTCCGCGACGATCTGGTCAAGGCCGTCCGGGCCGCCGCGCCGGACGCCGTCCTCGGCGGCGACCCGGACCCCGCCGGCCGCCTCCCCGCCAACGCGCACTTCTCCTTCCCCGGCTGCGAGGGCGATTCCCTCCTGCTCCTCCTGGACGCCCAGGGCATCGCCTGCTCCACGGGCTCCGCCTGCACCGCCGGCGTCGCCCAGCCCAGCCATGTCCTGCTGGCCACCGGCATGTCCCCGGACCTCGCCCGCGGCACCCTGCGGTTCTCCCTGGGGCACACCTCCACCGCGGAGGACGTGGCGGCACTGGCCGAGGCCATCGGCCCGGTCGTGGAGCGGGCGCGGAGCGCCGGGCTGAGCTAGGGGTGTCTCCCTAGGGCCCGTCCGGTGCGTCGGCGGGCCCGCGCCTCGGCCCCCGCGTCCGTCGCCCGGCGCGGCCTCAGGCCTTCCGTACGGGCGGGCTTTCCCGCGCACGGACGGGCTTGCGCAGCTCGGCCCGTACGCGCCGCAGATAGCGGTCCCAGTCCCAGTGCGGCCCCGGATCGGTGTGATCCGTCCCCGGCACCTCCACATGCCCGACGAGGTGCTCCCGGTCGGCGGGGAAGCCGTACCGCCGGCATATCCCGGCCGTCAGCCGGGCCGACGACGCGTACATGGCATCCGTGAACGACTCCGGCCGGTCCACGAACCCCTCGTGCTCGATCCCGATGCTCCGCTCGTTGTAGCCGCGGTTGCCCGCGTGGAAGGCCACGTCCAGCTCGCGGATCATCTGGGCGACATGCCCGTCCTTGCGGACGACGTAGTGCGCGCCGGCCTCGTGTTCCGGGTCCCGGAAGACGTCCAGGGCGGTGGCGTAGCTGCCCTGGACGACATGGATGACCACCCGGTCGATCACGTAATCCGCCGGCCGGTCGGCCCGCCGGTAGTTCGCCGGGGACGCCGCGACCCACTGCGCGCCCCGGTGGTCGACCGCGCCGGGCGTGCGCGGTTTGTCGTTCCCCGGCAGCCGCCACCACAAGTGGGCCAGCCCCTCGCGCCCGGCGATCGCCGCGGCCCCGGCGGCCACCACTCCGCCGCCCCCGACCCACAGGGCCCGTCGCCGCGTGATCCCGGCCGGCGCCGCCTGGCCGCCGTCCTTCTCCCCGTCCCTCTTCCCCATGCGCTGCATAACGCTTTCGGCCCTGTCGGCGGTTCCGTCTACTCTGGACTGGCTATGACTGATGACGCCCCCCGCCGCCTCCGTGTGCTCGCCGCCATGTCCGGCGGCGTCGACTCCGCCGTTGCCGCCGCCCGCGCCGCCGAGGCCGGCCATGACGTGACCGGCGTGCATCTCGCGCTGTCCGAGAACCCGAAGTCGTTCCGCACCGGCGCCCGTGGCTGCTGCACGATCGAGGATTCCCACGACGCCCGCCGGGCCGCCGACGTCATCGGTATCCCCTTCTACGTCTGGGACCTCGCCGAGCGCTTCCGTGCGGACGTCGTCGACGACTTCATCGCGGAGTACGAGGCCGGGCGCACCCCGAACCCCTGCCTGCGCTGCAACGAGAAGATCAAGTTCGCCGCGCTCCTGGACAAGGCGCTGGCCCTGGGCTTCGACGCCGTCTGCACCGGCCACTACGCCACGGTGGTGCTGCGCGAGGACGGCACCCGCGAGCTGCACCGCGCCTCCGACATGGCCAAGGACCAGTCGTACGTCCTCGGTGTCCTCGACGACCGCCAGCTCGCGCACGCCATGTTCCCGCTCGGCGACACCCTCACCACCAAGGCGGAGATCCGCGAAGAGGCCGCCCGCCGCGGTCTGTTCGTCGCCAAGAAGCCGGACAGCCACGACATCTGCTTCATCGCCGACGGCGACACCCAGGGCTTCCTGGCCAAGCGGCTCGGCACGGCCCCCGGCGACATCGTCGACGAGTCCGGCAACCGCCTCGGTACCCACGAGGGCGCGTACGGCTTCACCATCGGCCAGCGCAAGGGCCTGCGCATCGGCCACCCGGCCCCCGACGGCAAGCCGCGCTATGTCCTCGACATCTCCCCGGTCGACAACACCGTCACCGTCGGCCCCGCCGCCTCGCTCGATGTCATGGCGCTGACCGCGATCCGCCCCCGCTGGTGCGGCCGCCCCCCGACGGCCGGCCCCGCGACGTACACGGCCCAGCTCCGCGCCCACGGCGGCGAGACCGAGGTGACCGCCGAGCTGATCGGCGACGCCGAGCTCCAGGTGTCCTTCACCGAGCCGGTCCGCGGAGTGGCCCCCGGCCAGGCGATCGTGCTCTACGACGGCACCCGCGTGGTCGGTTCGGCCACCATTGCCACCACGGAGCGGGCGGCGCGCGCGGAGGCGTAGCCGCCCTCCCGGAGGTGCTCCGGTGACGCGCGGCGCACCATGGTGCGCCGCGCCGATCTGACAAATGTCATGGCGATCCCAGGACAGCTGAAACTGTTGCCGGCCACGGCTGTGCCCGAAGCTGAAGGCACCGCAGGAAAGCAGCAGTTCACCGCAACTTGGGGGAGTACGCCGTGCGCCGGAAGCAGTCCGTGGCCGAGTCCGCAGCCGAGGGGGAGCGCGGAAATCCGCTGGCGAGCTTTGTGCCGCTGATCGTGGACGCGGGGATCCCGATGGCCTCGTACTACCTCCTCAGCGACGGCTTCGGCTTCAGCACGGTGGCCGCACTGGGCTGGAGCAGTGTGGTGCCGGCGCTGCGCACGGTGTGGGGGCTGGTCGGGAGCCGCAGTGTGAACGGTCTGGCGCTGCTGATGCTGATCGTCAATGTGGTGGGCCTGGCGCTGAGCGCGGTGGCCGGTGATCCACGGCTGATGATGGCCAAGGACAGCGGGGTGAGCAGCGTGGTCGGGATCGTGATCCTGCTTTCCGTGCGGAGCAAGCGGCCGCTGATGACGGCGGGACTCAAGCCGTGGGTCACCAAGGGGAGCGCGGCCGGCAACGCCGCCTGGGACCGGCTGACGGCCGGCTCGGAGCGGTTCCGGCGGGCCGAGCGGCGGTTCTCGGCGATATGGGGGACGGCCCTGCTGACCGAGTGCGTGGTCAAGGTCATCGGCGCCTACACCGTGCCGGTGGACACCATGGTCTGGCTGGGCACGGTGCTGACGGTGGTGGCCATCCTGGCGGCCATGGTCATCGCCGGGGGCAGCTGTGCCGAGCCGATGGAGAAGATGGTCGGCGCCGAGGTCGCGGCGGAGGCCGAGCGCGCCGCTGACCGGGGCGGGGCGGACGCGGGGAGGGGCGCGCCCGTCGCGGCGGCCGGGGCAGTGGCCGGGGTCGCGGGCTGAGGAGCGGGCGGCGGGGCGCGCAATGGCTGGCGGTGGGGGGAGCCGGGCGGGTCGGGCGCGGGGCGGACCCGCTGGTGGGGCGCATGGGGCGGGCCAAGACCGCTGGTCAACTGTGAGCTCCCGCACAGCGGGCGGTGCGGGCGGCCGGTGCGCGGGAGCCGTCACCGGTGCGCTGACCTGCGGGCATGCGGCGGGGGAGGGCGGGCCGGGGGAGTCGGGCGATTGCGTACGTGAACGATGTGTCGTATATCCCACAGTCGATCGGCTGGGTGCCGCCAAATAGGCTCGGGAAAGCGACGGGACGTCAGCGCTGTCGGGGCGAGAAATGGTGACGATAAGGACTGGCAAGGAGTTGTAGGCCTTGTGAGGACTCGTCAGGGTCCGGACCGCAGGCGGCCTTTCCGCGGCCACGAAAGGGAACGGAAGTCATGTCGACTGTTCAATCTCAGGTCAAGCCCGGCGTTCATTCGGCCGGGCCGGCATCCCTGTACGCCGAGCTGGTCCGGCGAAACCCCGGGGAGCCCGAGTTCCATCAGGCGGCACTTGAGGTGCTGGAGACGCTGGCCCCGGTGCTGGCGGCCCGCCCGGAGTTCGCCGAGGCGAAGATCCTGGAGCGGATCTGCGAGCCGGAGCGGCAGATCATGTTCCGGGTCCCCTGGCAGGACGATTCCGGGGCGATTCACGTCAACCGCGGTTTCCGGGTGGAATTCAACAGTGCGCTCGGCCCGTACAAGGGCGGTCTGCGTTTCCACTCGTCCGTGAATCTGGGGATCGTCAAGTTCCTCGGCTTCGAACAAATCTTCAAGAATTCCCTTACCGGGCTCAGTATCGGTGGCGGTAAGGGCGGCAGCGATTTCGATCCGCACGGCAAGTCGGACGCCGAAGTCATGCGATTCTGCCAGTCGTTCATGACGGAGCTGCACCGTCATCTCGGCGAGCACACGGACGTACCGGCCGGCGATATCGGCGTCGGCGGCCGCGAGATCGGCTTTCTCTTCGGTCAGTACCGGCGGATCACCAACCGCTGGGAGGCCGGTGTGCTCACCGGCAAGGGCCTGTCCTGGGGCGGCTCCAAGGCCCGTACGGAGGCCACCGGTTACGGCAATGTGCTCTTCACCGAGGAGATGCTCAAGCAGCGCGGCGAGGAGCTGGACGGGCAGCAGGTGGTGGTCTCCGGGTCCGGAAATGTCGCGATCTACACCATCGAGAAGGCCCAGGCACTCGGCGCCAACGTGCTGACCTGCTCGGACTCCGGCGGCTATGTCGTCGACGAGAAGGGCATCGACCTGGCCCTGCTGCGGCAGATCAAGGAGGTCGAGCGCGGCCGGATCAGTGCGTACGCCGAGCGGCGCGGGCTGTCCGCCAGATACGTGCCCGGTGGGCGGGTGTGGGATGTCGCGTGCGATGTGGCGCTGCCGTCGGCGACCCAGAACGAGCTGGACGCGGACGCCGCCCGGATCCTGATCCGCAACGGCGTCAAGGCCGTCTCCGAGGGCGCCAACATGCCGACCACGCCGGAGGCGGTGACGCTCCTCAAGTCGGCCGGTGTGGCGTTCGGTCCCGGCAAGGCCGCCAACGCGGGCGGGGTGGCGACCAGCGCGCTGGAGATGCGGCAGAACTCCGCGCGGGAGGCCTGGGCCTTCGAACGCACGGAGGGCGAGCTCGCGGCCATCATGCGCGGGATCCACCACCGCTGCTACGAGACCGCGGAGCGCTTCGGACAGCCGGGCGACTATGTCGCGGGCGCCAACATCGCCGGCTTCGAACGGGTCGCGGAGGCGATGCTGGATCAGGGCTTGATCTGATCCGGGGCGGGTGAGGGGGCGAGCTCGTGCTTGCTTGCTCCCCCCCCACCCCCGAACCCACCCCCGCCCCCTCCCCCCGAAGGGGGAGGAGGGGGAGGGGGCGGGGGAGAGCCCTCCGGGGCCTTTGCCCAGAGCTTCGGCCCCGCCCCCGGCCCCGAGCTTCGCCCCCGCCCCCACCCCGCCCGCTCGTAAAGTGACCGCATGAATATCTGCGTTTTCTGCTCCGCCGCCGATCTCGACGGCCGCTATGTCACCGCTGCCCGTGAGTTCGCCGAACTGATCGGCCGGGGTGGGCATGCATTGGTCTGGGGCGGTTCGGACACCGGCCTGATGAAGGTCATGGCCGACGGGGTGCAGGAGGCCGGCGGCAAGCTGATCGGCGTTTCCGTGGAGTTCCTGGCGCACAAGGCGCGCGAGGACGCCGATGAGATGGTCGTCACCAAGGACCTCGCCGAGCGGAAGGCGCAGATGCTGGTGCGCGCCGACGCCGTCGTCATCATGGTCGGCGGTACGGGCACCCTGGACGAGGCCACCGAGATCCTGGAGCTGCGCAAGCACGGGATGCACACCAAGCCGGTGGTGCTGCTCAACACCGCTGGTTTCTACGACGGGTTGAAGCAGCAGTTCCAGCGGATGGAGTCGGAGGGCTTTCTGCCGCTTCCGCTCACCGACCTGGTCTTCTTCGCGGAGGACGGCGTCGGCACGCTGGCCTACCTGGAGGAGAAGGCGGGCATCCAGGGCTGAGCCGCCGCGCCCCCGCGTCCGTCCCACCCGCTCGTTAGGATCGGGCCCATGGGTACGCACTTGATCACGGGCGCAGGGTCGGGCATCGGAGCGGCGGTCGCACGGCGGCTCGCGGACCGCGGGGAGGACCTGTGGCTGCTGGCGCGCAACGCGGTCCGGGCGAAGGAGCTGGCCGCGCAGTTCCCCGGCGCCCGTACGCTCGTCGGTGATCTCGCCAACCCCGAGAAGCTGTCCTGGGCCTTCGGCCAGCAGCCGCTGCCGGACCGGATCGACTCCCTCGTGCACAGCGCGGGCGTGATCGAGCTGGGCGCGGTCGCCGATCTGCCGGCCAAGTCCTGGCAGCGGCAGCTCGCCGCCAACCTGGTCGCGCCCGCCGAGCTCACCCGTCTGCTGCTGCCGCTGGTACGGGCCGCTCAGGGGCATGTCGTCTTCGTGAACTCCGGGGCCGGGCTGAGCGCGCGTGCCCAGTGGGGTGCGTACGCGGCGACCAAGCACGGTCTGAAGGCGCTGGCCGACTCGCTGCGGGCGGAGGAGCACGACAACGGCGTCCGGGTCACGTCGGTCTATCCGGGGCGCACGGCCACGCCGATGCAGGAGAGCACCCACCGGCAGGAGGGCAAGGAGTACGACCCGGCCCGCTGGATCGACCCGGAGTCGGTCGCGACGGCCATCCTCACGGCCATCGATCTGCCGCGGGACGCGGAGATCAACGATGTGTCGGTGCGGCCCGGCCGCTGAGGTCCGGGGCCGCCCCGCCGGCGGTTGTCCACAGCCTTCGTCCGCGCACCGCTGCTTTCCGCCCCGGCGACGTACGCTGCATGAGTGACCATTGAAGCGAAGGCGACCGCGGCGGCGGGGTGCGGGTTCCGGGAGATCCGGGCGCTGGTGACGGAGCTGAGCCGCCGGCTCGACGCCCATCAGCGCAGCCGGGTCGCCGAGCTCGATCTGACGCCGACGCAGGCCAAGGCGCTGGAGGAGCTCGGCGAGCCGAAGACGGCGCGGGAGCTGGCCGCGGTGCTGTGCTGTGAGCCGCCGAATGTCACCTATGTCATCTCCAAGCTGGAGAAGCAGGGCATGGTCGTGCGCCGGCCGCATCCTCTGGACGGGCGCGCCAAGCAGCTCGTACTCACCGAGGCGGGGCGGGAGTTGCGGCTCGATCTGCTGCGGCGGATGGGGACCGCCTCGCCGCTCGATCATCTTTCGCACGAGGAGCGGGCCGCGTTGCGCGAGGACCTGCTGAGGGCGCTGGGGCGGGGCGACTGACCGCTCGCGGGGACTGAGGGCGCCGACGCCGGGGCCCCGGGATGTGCACCGACGCATCCCGGGGCCCCGGCGTTTTCGTATGCGTTCAGCAAAGTTATAGCTGTAACTATTGTCCGCAGGGATAGCTACAGCTTTAACTAAATCCATGATCAGAGAGAAGATCGCGCCGCACGCGCCGGCACGCGAGGACGGGACGGTCACCCCGGGCCGGCCACAAGGCCCGGGCCGGTCACGGAAACGAGCCCGGCACCGGACACCACCGCCCCGCCGACCCCGCGACGGTGTCCAACTCCTCGTCCTGGCGCTCGGGTTCGTGATGGCGAGCCTGGACACCGGCATCATGAACGTCGCCGCGAACGATCTGCGGGCCCGGCTCGGGCTGACCATGTCCGGCCTCACCTGGGTCGTCGACGGCTATGTCCTCGCCTTCGCCGCGCTGCTGCTGCTCGCCGGCTCGCTGGCGAAGCGGTTCGGCGCCCGCCGGGTCTATCTCGTCGGGCTCGCCGTGTTCACCGTCGCGTCCCTGCTGGGCGCCGTCGCGCCGAACGGTGCCGTCCTGGTGGCGGCCCGCTTCATCCAGGGGGCGGGCGCGGCGCTCTTCATGCCCAGCTCGCTGTCGCTGCTGATGCACGCGTTCCCCGAACCGGCGCGCCGGGCGAAGATCCTCGGGATCTGGTCGGCGGTCGTCTCCACCTCCGTGGGGCTGGCGCCGACCCTCGGCGGCGTACTGGTCGGCACGCTCGGCTGGCGCAGCATCTTCCTCGTCAACCTGCCCGTCGGCCTGGCCGGCCTGCTGCTGACCCGGCGGGTGATCGCGGCGGTCCCGGCCCGCCGTTCGGCGCTCGGCGGTAGTGGCCACCTCCTGGGGCTGCTGGCCCTCGGGGCGTTGAGTTACGCCCTCATCGAGGGGCCCGGCAGGGGCTGGTCCGCGCCGTACGTCCTGGGGGCGTTCGCGGTCGCGGCGGTCGCGCTGGCCGGCTTCCTCGTCCGTGAACGGGCCGCCCGCACCCCGGTCCTGCCGGTCTCGCTCTTCGCCGACCGAAGTTTCACCGCGGCCAATGTGGTGGGCTTCCTCTTCAACTTCGCCTTCTATGGGGCGCTGTTCGTCCTCGGCCTCTTCCTTCAGGGCGCGCGCGGGGCGAGTCCGGTGACGGCGGGGCTCCAGATGCTCCCGGCCGTTCTGGTGCTCCCGTTCGGCAACATGCTCTACGCCCGGTTCGGGCCGCGGATCGGTGACCGGACCGCGCTCACCGCCTCTCTGGCGCTCTCCACCGCGGGTTACGTCCTGCTGTTCCTGATCCTCGGGCCCGGCCTGCCGTACTGGGTCCTCGCGGTGGTGCTCGCGGTCGCCAACCTGGGCAGCGGGGTCAGCTCCCCGGCGATGACCGGAGTCCTGATGGCGGCCGCCGGCCGGGAGCACGCCGATATCGGCAGTGCGACCCTCAACGCCAACCGCCAGATCGGCTCCCTGGTGGGGATCGCCGGTATGGGCGCGGTGCTGACGGGGGCGGGCGGCGGCTACCAGGGCGCGGCCTGTGCCTTCGCCCTGACGGCGGGCGCGCTGGCGGTCGCGGTCGTGGTCGGCCGGACGGGCATACGCACCCGGACGTGAGCGGCGTCCACGGCCGGGAGTGCGGGACGTACCCGGACGGGTGGGGCGGGGCGTACGCACCGGAGCGTGCCCGTCGTACGCACCCGGGCGGGACGGCCGGCGGCATCGGGGGCCGCCCCGTGCGCGCACACCTGGCGCACCCGGCTCCGCACCCCGGCGCATACCCTTCCTGGGTGAGCGAGAACAGCACGCAGAAGTGGACCGCTGGCGCGGCGACCGGGATCGGATCGATGCCGGGCGGTGACGCGCGGGAGGCGGCCAAGACCGTCACCGGATCGCTGGAGACCTTCCCGTATCTGCCGGAGCTCCCGGCCCGGGGGCCCGGCGCCGACATGATCGGCCGGACCCTCGGGATGCTGGTCGAGGTCTACGGCCATGTGGAGCCCAGCGGCTGGCGGATCAGCGACCGGCCCGGCCGGGACACCCGGCGGGCGCACTCCTGGCTCGGCGAGGATCTCGACGCCCTGGAGGAGTTCACCCAGGGGTACGAGGGCCCGCTGAAGGTCTCCGCGGTCGGCCCGTGGACCCTGGCCGCCTCCCTGGAGCTGCGCAACGGCGAGGCGGCCGTGGGGGACCCCGGGGCCTGCCGGGATCTTGCGGCGTCCCTGGCGGAGGGGCTGCGCGGCCATCTCGCGGACGTACGGCGGCGGGTCCCGGGCGCGCGGGTCGTGCTCCAGCTCGACGAGCCGTCGTTGACGGCGGTGCTCCAGGGCCGGGTGAAGACGGCGAGCGGCTACCGCACGCACCGGGCGGTGGACCGCGCGGTCGTCGAGGGTGCGCTGCGTGATCTCGTCGGGGCGGCGGAGGGTGGCCCCGTGGTCGTCCATTCCTGCGCGCCCGAGGTGCCCTTCGGGCTGCTGCGGCGGGCCGGTGTCACCGGCGTCTCGTTCGATTTCTCACTGCTCACCGAGCGTGAGGAGGAGGCGATCGGGGAGGCCGTCGAGGGCGGGACGACGCTGTTCGCAGGCGTGGTGCCGGGCGTGGACAGCCGATTGTCAGACCCTGCCGGTAGCGTCATGGGTGTCAGGACGCTGTGGCGCAGGCTGGGGCTGGCGCCGGGGACTCTCAGCGAGTCCGTGGTGATCACTCCGTCGTGCGGTCTGGCGGGCGCTTCGCCCGCTTATGCCCGCTCTGCTCTCGCCCACTGCGTCCGGGCGGCGAGATCACTCGCAGACAACCCTGAGTGACCGCACTCAAGGACCACGGGAGGACAAGACGGTGGCTGGCGAACACGCAGCGGAATCCAAGGTGCCCACAGCGGCGCGGGAGAAGCACGCGCAGCTCGCTGAGCAGATCGAGGAGCATCGCTTCCGGTATTACGTGAAGGACGCCCCGGTCATCAGTGACGCGGAGTTCGACAAGCTGCTGCGCTCCCTGGAGGCCCTGGAGGACGAGCACCCCGAGCTGCGCACCCCCGATTCCCCGACCCAGAAGGTCGCCGGGGCCTATGCCACGGAGTTCACCGAGGTCGAGCACCGCGAGCGGATGCTCTCGCTCGACAACGCCTTCGACGACGAGGAGTTGGCGGGCTGGGCCGAGCGGATCGCCGGTGAGCTGGGCGGCGACCCCAAGAGCGCCAAGTACCACTTCCTGTGCGAGCTGAAGGTCGACGGTCTCGCCGTCAACCTCACCTACGAGCAGGGCCGGCTGACCCGCGCCGCCACCCGCGGCGACGGCCGTACGGGCGAGGACATCACCCCCAACGTCCGTACGATCGCCGAGATCCCGCACCGCCTGAAGGGCGACACGATCCCGGACCTGGTCGAGGTGCGCGGGGAGGTGTTCTTCCCGATGGAGAAGTTCCTCGCCCTCAACGAACGGCTGGTGGCCGAGGGCAAGCCGCCGTTCGCCAACCCCCGTAACGCCGCGGCCGGTTCGCTGCGCCAGAAGGACCCCAAGATCACCGCCAGCCGCCCGCTGCACATGGTCGTCCATGGCCTCGGTGCCCGCGACGGCCTGGAGATCGACCGGCTGTCGGAGGCCTACGACCTGCTCAAGGAGTGGGGCCTTCCGACGGCCACGCACAACAGGGTCGTCGACTCCCTGGGGGCCGTGCGCGAGTTCATCGAGCATTACGGCGACGCCGACACCCGCCGTACGGCCGTTGAGCACGAGATCGACGGCGTCGTCGTCAAGCTGGACGAGATCCGGCTCCAGGGGCGGCTGGGCTCGACCTCGCGGGCGCCGCGCTGGGCGATCGCCTGGAAGTACCCGCCGGAGGAGGTCAACACCAAGCTGGTCGACATCCGCGTCGGCGTCGGCCGTACGGGCCGGGTCACGCCGTATGCCGTGGTCGAGCCGGTGACCGTGGCCGGCTCCGAGGTGGAGTTCGCCACCCTGCACAACCAGGACGTGGTCAAGGCCAAGGGCGTGTTCATCGGGGACACCGTCGTGATCCGCAAGGCCGGTGACGTCATCCCGGAGATCCTGGGCCCGGTCGTCGATCTGCGGGACGGCAGCGAGCGGGAGTTCGTGATGCCGGCCGAGTGCCCCGAGTGCGGGACGGCGCTCCAGCCCGCCAAGGAAGGCGATATCGACCTGCGGTGTCCCAACGCCCGCGCCTGCCCCGCCCAGATCCGTGAGCGGCTGTTCTACCTCGCCGGCCGCAAGTGTCTGGACATCGAGAACTTCGGCTATGTCGCGGCGACGGCACTCAGCCAGCCGCTGGAGCCCGCGGAGCCGCCGCTGAAGGATGAAGGCGATCTTTTCGGCCTTTCCATCGAACAGCTGCTGCCCATCAAGTCGTATGTCCTCGACCCCGATTCCGGTCTGCCCAAGCGCGACCCGAAGACCGGCGAGGAGAAGATCGTCACCTTCTTCGCCAACCAGAAGGGCGAGCCGAAGAAGAACGCCCTGGCCATGCTGGAGAACATCCAGGCGGCCAAGCAGCGCCCGCTGGCCCGGATCATCACCGGGCTGTCGATCCGGCATGTGGGCCCGGTGGCGGCCGAGGCGCTGGCACGGGAGTTCCGCTCGATCGACCGGATCCGGGAGGCGGACGAGACGGAGCTGGCCGCCGTCGACGGTGTCGGGGGCACCATCGCCGCCTCGCTGAAGCAGTGGTTCGCCGTGGACTGGCACCAGCAGATCATCGAGAGCTGGCGGGCCGCGGGCGTCCGAATGGAGGAGGAGCAAACGGGTGACGAGGGCCCGCGGCCCCTCGAAGGCGTCACCGTCGTGGTAACGGGCACACTTCAGTCACACACCAGAGATGGCGCGAAAGAGGCCCTCCAGAACCTCGGAGCGAAGGTGACCGGTTCCGTTTCGAAGAAGACCGGATTCGTAGTTGTGGGCGACAACCCTGGTTCGAAGTACGACAAGGCCATGCAGTTGAAGGTCCCCGTGTTGGACGATGATGGCTTCGCGGTGCTGCTGGAGCAGGGTCCTGACGCAGCGCGAGACGTAGCTGTCACTCCACCTGAGGAGGAGTGAGGTGTCACCTCATCGGCGCATACCAGATTGATCCGCGACGCCGGGTCGCATTCGGGCAACCGTCGTGGATGGCTGCCCGTCGCGGCCTTCCGCGGCCTACTGTTGAGGAGTGCGCCTGCCGTGGCGCGGGCACAGCCGGCTGTGAGAGGGATCGGAATGAAACCGACCGACAGCGCCGCTCCGGCGTCGCGGCTCCGGCGGCTCGTCGTGCCCGCGCTGCCCGCGACCATCGTCACCGTGGCGGGCCTCGCGCTCGCCACGGGCGTCATCGTGACCCTGGGCGAAGGTGACGCTCTGTTCCCCGGCCAGTCCGTGGGCTGGTCGCTGGCGATCCTCACGGGCATCATCGTCGGCCATCTGGTGGCCCTCGGCCGGGACCGCTGGTGGGGCGGCACGGGCTCCGGCGCCGCCCTCGCCCTCGCCGTCCTGCTGCTCTACGGCTGGATGCCCGCCGTCCTCGTCAGCCTCTCCGTGGTCGTGCTGGTCGGTGCCGCCCGGCGGCATCGCTGGCGACAGGCCGTGGTGCACGGCGCCGTGGACATCCTCGGCCTCGGCACCGCGGCACTCGGCCTCGCCGCGTTCGGGGTGGCCTCCAGCGTCCGCCACCCCTGGGCCCCGTCGTCCTGGAACCTCTCCGTCCTCCCCGAAGTCGTCGTCACCGCCGCCGGATACCTCCTGGTCAGCCGCGGCCTGCTCTGGGTCAGCCTCACCCCCCGCACCGGCCAGCTGCCCGCCATCCCCCGAACGGCCGTGGTCCGGCAGGCACTCGTCGGCATCGCCCTGCTCGGCATCTCCCCGCTGATCGCCGTCTGCGCCATCCACGCCCCTCTGCTGCTTCCGCTGTTCGCGGTCCCGCTGATCGCGCTGGACTCCACGCTCTGGATAGCCCGCGCCCGCGCCGAGGAGCAGCTGCGCGACCCGCTCACCGGCCTGCCCAACCGCCAGTGGCTGCTGGAGCGCACCTGGACCGCTCTGGACGACGCCGAGCGCGTCGGCGCCCGCTCGGCGCTGGTCCTCATCGACCTGGACCGCTTCCGCTCCGTCAACGACACCCTCGGCCACCTCGCCGGCGACCGCCTGCTGCTCCAGATCGCCGACCGCCTGCGGCACGCCCTCCCGCGCGGCGCCGAGGCGGCCCGGCTCGGCGGCGACGAGTTCGCCGTCCTGCTGCCCACCACCGACTCCCTCACCAGCTCCCAGCGGGCGGCCCGCAACCTCGTCGCCGCCCTGGGCTCCCCGCTGGACCTCGACGGACTGACCCTCGTACTCGAAGCCAGCGCGGGGGTCGCCGTCTTCCCCGACCACGCGCTCGACGCCGAGGGGCTGCTGCGCCGCGCCGATGTGGCGATGTACCAGGCCAAGCGCGACCGCAGCGGTGTCGAGCTCTACGAGGCCAAGCGGGACGGCAACACCCCCGACCGGCTCGGCCTGTTGGGCGATCTGCGCCGCGCCCTGGACGCCGGCGACGTCGAGCTGCACTACCAGCCCAAGGTCGGCTTCGACGGGCATGTCGCCGGACTGGAGGCGCTGGTCCGCTGGGTGCACCCGGACCGCGGCCGGGTGCCACCGGACGAGTTCATCGCCATCGCCGAGTCCTCCGGGCTGATGCCCCGGCTGACGGAGTACGTCCTGGAGACCGCGCTCGCCCAGGTGGCGCGCTGGCGCGCGATGGGCCTGGAGGTGCCGGTCGCCGTCAACGTCTCCCCGCGCGATGTGCACTCCCCGGGCTTCGCCGGAGCCGTCGCCGCGCGGCTCGCCCGGCACCGCGTCCCACCCGGCGCCCTCCAGCTGGAGATAACCGAGCATGTCCTCCTGGAGGACCCGCAGCGGGCCGCCGACACCCTCGCCGGGCTCACCGCGCACGGCGTCAAGATGTCCCTCGACGACTTCGGGACCGGCTACTCCTCCCTCGTCCACCTCAGGCGCCTCCCGGTCAGCGAGCTCAAGATCGACCGCTCGTTCGTGGCCCGGCTGGCCGTCGACACCGAGGACGCGGAGATCGTCCGCTGCACCCTCGACCTCGCCCACTCGCTCGGCCTCCTGGTCGTCGCGGAGGGCGTCGAGGACGACGAGACCTGGGAGCGGCTGCGCGACCTCGGCTGCGACGCCGTACAGGGCTGGCTGGTGGCCGCGGCGATGCCACCGGACGAAACCACGGCCTGGCTGAGAGCCCGCGGTGAGCGCGGCTGGCAGCGCGAATCGGAGACGGCCGCCCTGGCGGCGGAGAAGGCCGCCGAGCGCCCTTCGGGACAGGTCCTGAACTGACCCGGCCACCGGCCGTCCCTTGTCCCCGCTCCGAAGAACACCCCGTGGAAGCCCTCCCGGAGGCTGCGGCACCGGCCGCGGCGCCGGGTCACGGTGAGAAGTCCACCGGTCCCGACGGCGGTGAGCGCGACGCCGAGGTGCCTGAGGCCATTGATGCCGACGGCGGTGAGCGCGACGCCGACGTGCCCGAGGCCACCGATGCCGGGGCCGACGATTCCGACGGTGGCGCGCGTCACGGCGATCTGCCCGAGGCCACTGAACCCCCGGGCACCGAACCCCCGGGCACTGAACCCCCGGCCGCCGAACCGCCGGCCGGCGAGCCCGGCGCCGCCGACGCACGCCCGGAGCCCGCTGCCCCTGCCACGCCCCCGCCGGACCGGCCCGCGCCGCCCGGGCCCGGGCCGCAGATACCCCGGCCCGCCGTACCGCGGGCCGATGAGGGCTCGCCCGGCGGCCCGTCGTCCGGCGACCGCTGACCGGCGCCGCACGCCGGGCCGTCGGCGGGCCCGGTTACCCGGCGGAAAAGCCCTGCGCAATTCCCATGCAGGTACGCAGGGGGAATGCGAATAGGATTGGGCCCGCATATACAGCCAAGAACACTCCGAGAACCAGCAGAGGATCGCTGCATGCCTGGCATCACGCGCGAGGAGGTCGCCCACCTCGCCCGGCTGGCACGTCTGGAGCTGAAGGCCGAAGAGCTCGACCACTTCGCCGGACAGCTCGACGACATCATCGGCGCGGTCGCCCGCGTCTCCGAGGTCGCCGATCAAGACGTACCGCCGACCTCCCACCCGCTGCCCCTGACCAACGTCATGCGGCCGGACGAGGTCCGTCCGTCGCTGACCCCCGAGCAGGCGCTCTCCGGCGCCCCGGCCCAGGAGCAGCAGCGTTTCAAGGTGCCGCAGATCCTGGGGGAGGAGTGACCGACATGGCAGACCTGATCAAGCTCACCGCCGCCGAGATCGCGGCGAAGATCGCCGCCGGCGAGGTCACCGCGGTCGAGGTGACCGAGGCCCACCTGGCCCGCATCGAGGCCGTCGACGAGAAGGTGCACGCCTTCCTGCACGTCGACCGCGAGGGCGCGCTCGCCCAGGCCCGCGCCGTGGACGAGAAGAAGGCCCGCGGCGAGAAGCTCGGCCCGCTGGCCGGTGTTCCGCTCGCGCTCAAGGACATCTTCACGACGGAGGGCATGCCCACCACCGTCGGCTCGAAGATCCTCGAAGGCTGGCTGCCGCCGTACGACGCGACGCTCACCAAGAAGCTCAAGGCCGCCGACGTCGTCATCCTCGGCAAGACCAACATGGACGAGTTCGCCATGGGGTCGTCGACGGAGAACAGCGCCTACGGGCCGACCGGCAACCCCTGGGATCTCACCAAGATCCCGGGCGGCTCCGGCGGTGGCTCCAGCGCCGCCCTCGCCTCCTACGAGGCCCCGCTCGCCATCGGCACGGACACCGGCGGTTCCATCCGCCAGCCCGCGTCCGTCACCGGCACGGTCGGCGTCAAGCCCACCTACGGCGGCGTCTCCCGCTACGGCATGGTGGCCTTCTCCAGCTCCCTGGACCAGGGCGGCCCCTGCGCCCGTACGGTCCTGGACGCCGCGCTGCTCCACGAGGTCATCGCCGGGCACGACCCGCTGGACTCCACCTCCATCGACGCGCCGGTCCCGCCGGTCGTCGAGGCGGCCCGCAACGGCAGCGTCGCGGGCATGCGCGTCGGCGTCGTCAAGCAGTTCCGCGGTGAGGGCTACCAGGCCGGTGTCATCCAGCGCTTCGACGAGTCGGTCGCGCTGATGAAGGAGCTGGGCGCCGAGATCGTCGAGCTGGACTGCCCGTCCTTCGACCTCGCGCTGTCCGCGTACTACCTCATCGCGCCCTCGGAGTGCTCCTCCAACCTGGCCCGCTTCGACGCCATGCGGTACGGCCTGCGGGTCGGCGACGACGGCACCAAGTCCGCCGAGGACGTCACCGCCCTGACCCGTGAGGCCGGCTTCGGCCCCGAGGTCAAGCGCCGGATCATGCTCGGTACGTACGCGCTCAGCTCCGGCTACTACGACGCGTACTACGGCTCCGCCCAGAAGGTGCGGACGCTGATCACCCGCGACTTCGAGAAGGCCTTCGAACAGGTCGACGTGATCGTTTCGCCGACCACGCCGACCACCGCCTTCCCGATCGGCGAGCGCGCCGACGACCCGATGGCGATGTACCTCGCCGACCTGTGCACGATCCCCACCAACCTGGCAGGCAACGCGGCCATGTCGCTGCCCTGCGGTCTGGCTCCCGAGGACGGGCTGCCGGTGGGCCTTCAGATCATCGCTCCTGCCATGGCCGACGACCGGCTCTACAAGGTCGGTGCCGCGGTCGAGGCCGCGTTCACCGCCAAGTGGGGCCACCCGCTGCTTGAGGAGGCACCTGCACTGTGACCGCCATGACCAAGAAGGCCAAGAACTTCAAGAAGTCCAAGTCCGGTCTGTACCTGTCGATCGGCAGCACCGCGTTCGGCGCCATCAGCGTCGCCAAGCAGGCCAAGCTGGCCCGCAAGGAGAACGACACGCTCCGCCTGATCGACGCCGCCGTTTCGGCCGCGGCGATCGTCACCGGCCTGGCGATCCTCTACCGCGAACTGAAGCGCCTGGGCGACGACGACGTCCTGCTGGGCTGAGAGGGAAAGTTTCACCGTGACTGTCACTGACCTGGTGTCGTACGAGGACGCCCTCGCGACGTACGACCCCGTCATGGGCCTGGAGGTCCATGTCGAGCTCGGCACCAAGACCAAGATGTTCTGCGGCTGTTCCACCGCCCTCGGCGCGGACGCCAACTCGCAGACCTGCCCGACCTGCCTGGGCATGCCCGGCTCGCTGCCGGTCGTCAACGCGACCGGTGTGGAGTCCGCGATCAAGATCGGCCTGGCGCTGAACTGCTCCATCGCCGAATGGTGCCGCTTCGCCCGGAAGAACTACTTCTATCCGGACATGCCGAAGAACTTCCAGACCTCCCAGTACGACGAGCCGATCGCCTTCGACGGCTACCTCGACGTACAGCTGGAGGACGGGGAGATCTTCCGGGTGCACATCGAGCGCGCCCACATGGAGGAGGACACCGGCAAGTCCACCCACATCGGCGGTGCCACCGGCCGTATCCACGGCGCCCGCCACTCGCTCCTGGACTACAACCGCGCCGGCATCCCGCTCATCGAGATCGTCACCAAGCCCATCGAGGGCGCGGGCGAGCGGGCCCCCGAGGTCGCCAAGGCGTACGTCGCCGAGCTGCGCGAGCTCATCAAGGCGCTCGGCGTCTCCGAGGCCCGGATGGAACAGGGCCAGATGCGCTGCGACGTGAACCTCTCGCTGCGCCCCAACGGCACCGAGAAGTTCGGTACGCGTTCGGAGACCAAGAACGTCAACTCCCTGCGCTCCGTGGAGCGTGCGGCCCGCTTCGAGATCCAGCGGCACGCCGCGGTGCTCTCCTCCGGCGGCACGATCGTCCAGGAGACCCGGCACTTCCACGAGGAGGACGGCTCCACGACGGCCGGCCGCATCAAGGAAGAGGCCGAGGACTACCGCTACTTCCCCGAGCCGGACCTGGTGCCGGTGGCCCCCTCCCGCGAGTGGGTCGAGGAGCTGCGGGCGGGCCTGCCCGAGCTGCCGCGGGTGCGCCGCAACCGCCTCCGCGAGGAGTGGGGCATCTCCGAGCACGACATGCAGTCGATCCTCAACGCGGGCGCGGTCGACCTGATCACCGCCACCGTCGACGCCGGCGCGGACTCCGCCTCGGCCCGTAAGTGGTGGATGGGCGAGCTGGCCCGGCGCGCCAACGAGGACGGCATCGACCTGGCCGCCCTGCCGATCACCCCCGAGCAGGTCGCCCGGGTCACCGCGCTGGTCGCCGACGGTTCCCTCAACGACAAGCTGGCCCGGCAGACCATCGAGGGTGTGCTGGCCGGCGAGGGCGACCCGGACACCGTCGTCGAGAAGCGCGGCCTCAAGGTCGTCTCCGACGAGGGCGCCCTGGGCACCGCCGTCGACGAGGCGATCGCCGCCAACGCCGCCATCGCCGACAAGATCCGTGGCGGCAAGGTGGCCGCGGCCGGCGCCCTGGTCGGCGCGGTCATGAAGGCCACCCGGGGCCAGGCGGACGCGGCCCGCGTCCGCGAACTGATCCTGGAGAAGCTGGGCGTCGAAGGCTGACGCGCCCCTTCGTGTGCATGACGGTGAGCGGCCGTCCTTCCCGGGGATGTACTCCTCGGGGAGGACGGCCGCTTTCTGCTCACGGCAGGCGAGAACGGCCGTCTGCCCGCCCTGCGGCGCCTCGTCGGGCGGCGTTCACTCCGCGAAGAGCCGGCCACCGCCGAAGACCGTGACCAGCAGCCCGGCACCAGCGGTGAGCGTCATCCACGCCCTCTCTTTGCGCCATCCGACCACCGCGAGCACGGCGCAACAGACCAGCACCAGATCCGTCACGATGAGCTCCACGCGGGCCGCGCCCTTGGCGATGCCGATGACGCTCGCCACCGTGACCAACAGCGCGATCCCGCTGGTCCCCAGCGCGATGCGGCGTGGGTAGTCGTTCCTGATCAGCACTGTTCCAGGCCCTCCCCAGCGGCTCAGTGGCCCAGGCGTTCCAGGGCGGCGAGGGGATAGCGTTCCCCCGCCACGGCGCCGTCGGGCACGGCCGCCCGGAGCAGGGCCATCTGCTCCTCGCTCAGCTCGATCCCGGCCGCCGCCGCGTTCTCCTCCAGGTATGGACGGCGCTTGGTGCCGGGGATCGGCACGATGTCCTCGCCCTGGCCGAGCAGCCAGGCGAGCACGGCCTGGGCCGGGGTGCAGCCGAAGGACTCGGCGGCGGCCCGCACGGCCCGGACGAGGCGCAGATTGCGGTCGATGTTCTCCTCGGCGAACCGCGGCCATCGCCGTCGGGCGTCCTCGGCGGTCAGATCGTCCCGTGCGGAGAGCGCGCCGGTCAGCATGCCGCGCCCGAGCGGCGAGTACGCCACGATGCCGATGCCCAGCTCCCGGCAGGTCGCCAGCATCTCGCCCTCCACGACCTCGCGGGTGAAGAGGGAGTACTCCAGCTGTACGGCGCTGATGGGGTGGACGGCGTGCGCCCGGCGCAGCGTCTGCGGGCTCACCTCACTGAGGCCGAGGTGGCGTACGGCACCGTCGGCGACGAGCTCTGCCATCGCGCCGACCGTCTCCTCGATGGGGACGGCGGGGTCGCGGCGGTGCAGGTAGTAGAGGTCGATACGGTCCGTGCCGAGGCGGCACAGCGAGGCGTGGCAGGCCTCGCGCACCCAGGCGGCGGAGGAGTCGACCGCGTTCACCCGACCCGTGGCGGCGTCATGCCGCAGCCCGAACTTGGTCGCGAGGACGAGCCCGTCCCGCAGCGATGCCGTACGGCTGTGCAGCCAGCGGCCGAGGAACTCCTCGTTGGCGCCGCGCCCGTAGGCGTCCGCGGTGTCGAGCAGGGTGACGCCGAGCTCGGCGGCACGGTCGAGCGTACGGAGCGATTCGGCGTCGTCCGGGACGCCGTACGAGGTCGACATCCCCATGCAGCCGAGGCCGAGGGGGGAGACGGCGGGGCCGTGCTTCCCAAGCTGACGGAGCTTCATCGTCATTCCAGTGACCGTCAGTTGGTGACGTCAGACAGGAACGCGGACCAGGCGGCGGTGCTCAGGGTGAGTATGGGGCCGCCGGGGTTCTTGGAGTCGCGGATGTGGATGGCGTGGGGGCAGGTGGAGACTTCTAGGCAGTCGCCGCCCTCATCGCTGCTGTGGCTGGACTTGCGCCAGGCGTAGGCGACTTCGATGCAGTCGCCGCCTTGGCTGCCGCTGTAGCTCGACTTGAACCAAGTGAGTGCGTCGGTGACGTACGAGGAAGCTTCGCTGGTCATAACTCTCCTAGCAAGTCGTCCAGCAGACCCTTGCTTTCATTGGGCGAGTAGGCCTGCGAGCGCAGCATCCCATATTTCTGCTGGAGGGTACTGACCTGATCGGGGTCCTCGATGAGGTACCTGACCAACTGCCCCTCGATGTAAGCCAAGTATTCGTGTTGAGGCGTCTCAAGCAGGATCATCGGCCCATCGAGACCAGCGTGGCTTCCGCGCTTCGTTGGCATGATCTGTAGGCCCAGAAAGGGAAGTTCAGTGCACTGCCGCAGATGACGGATCTGCTCGCGGAGCACCTCCGGCCCGCCGACCGGCCGGTGCAGAATCACTTCCTCCAGGATGAAGTTGAGCATTGGCCGTGGCTTTTTGCGTTCCAACAGCTTCTGCCGATCGAGTCGTGTGGCGATCCAGTCCGCGGCCTCGTCCGGGTCGGGCGGTGGATAGAGAGAGTCGACGACCTCCCGCGCGTACGCCTCCGTCTGCAACAGCCACGGCACCACCTGGTTCTGATACGACAGCAGCGTCAGCGCCGCCTCCTCATGCTCCACCAGGTCCTGCACGAACGCGGGCAGCTTCTCCCGCTCGGGGACCTTTGACACGGCGACCGCCAACACGCCCTTGGTGTCGAGGAGTTCATCGAGGGTCTCGGCCAGGTCGAGCTTGAGTGGTCGGCGGCCCTGTTCGATGGAGCCGATGGTGTCCTCGTGGAGTCCCACCCGCTCGGCCAGTGCGGGCTGGGTGATGCGGGCGGCCCTGCGGAAGTGGCTCAGCTGGGCGCCGATTACATGCCAGGACGTGATTTTCTTCGGTTTGTTCGCCGATTGCATGCGGTCTGCCTTCCCCTCCCTGTGACGGCATGACACAGCCAGAAGTCGTACAGCGGATCTGTACGACCTGACACTGTGGTCCAGTGTAGTTACGCACTGTGACAGTGGCGCCATGCAAAAGGAGATCCAGACGCTCTGTGCCCGTACGGTGCGCTACCGGCGGGAGCGCCGATCCGTGCCGCTGGCCAGGGAGTTCGCCCGTACCGCGCTTGTCGAATGGGACCTGGAACGCCGGGCGGACGAAGTGCTGTTGTGTGTCAGTGAGCTGGCCACCAATGCCCTGCTGCACGGTGTTCCGCCCGGCCGTGAGTACCGGCTGCGGCTGTTGCTGGGTGAGGACGGGCTGCTGCGGGTCGAGGTGCACGACAGCGGGGGCGGGGAGCCGCGGGTTCCGGTGCGGGACGGCGCGGCGGAAGGGGAGTGCGGGCGGGGGCTGTTGCTGGTGTCCGCGCTCGCGGACAAGTGGGGGGTGGGGGAGCGCGCTCCGGGCAAGATCGTGTGGTGTGAGTGGTGGCCGGAGTACGTGGGCGGCCGCCGTTGACCGGGCAGGCCGGGCATGCGCGGCGGCCGCCGGCCGGTGCGGGTCAGTGGCAGCCCATGGTGGCGCCGACCTTGGTCAGCACGGCGCGCTTGATCGCCGCGTACTGGGCGTCCGAACCCTCGGAGATCACGTGGACATACCTGCGCTCGCGGCCGCCGGCGCAGGCCAGTTCCGTGGCGGCGTCGCGGTCGAAGCGGAGGTCGTCGGCCGTCAGGTGCAAGGGCTTGCCGGGCCGCACGGGTATCCGGGCCCGGACGCCGGTCGGTGAGAACGCGTCCAGCGTGGACCGGTCACGCAGTACGAGCGCCGAGAAGAGCCCCAGGTCGAGTTGGTCGTCGCCCGCACCGAGTGCCGTGCACCGGCTGACCGGGTCGTCGGTGAAGCCGCCGAGCTGGGAGACCTTTCCGCCGGCCCACTTCCGTACGATCCTGGCGTCCGCCACGTCGCACGGGGTCTCTCCCCGGGTGAGGTCCACCGGCCGGACCGTGGGCCAGTCGAAGCGCTCGGGCGCGGGGAAGGGCTTGCCGCCGCACCGGGCTATCTGGGCGTTGCCGACGGCGAGCAGGGAACGGGCGGCGAGGTTCTGGGCGGCGCGCCGGTCGGTCAGCGCGCCGGGGACGTTGACGTTCACCAGCTTGTTGCGGCACTGCGGCAGATGGAGCCAGCCGTCTGTGCGGTCACGGTTCGTTTTGATCATGCCGGGCAGGCCGTGGTGGAGCGGGACGGTGCCGAGCCCCCACCACAGAGACGCCTTGAGGGGCGTCTCCATCACGGTGGTGCGGAACCGCCAGTCGCCCCTCTCGACCGTGCACTCCGGGTCGCCCCACCGGTCCTTCCCCTCCGTGACCTCCCAGGGCGCATCACCCGGTGCCGCCTTCGTCAGCAGCGAGCGGTCGAGGGAGCCCCAGCACGCCCGGTCCGGCAGGGCGCCGTTCCAGGGCCACGTGCCGTTCACCGTGGTCCAGACGGCGAGGAGCAGTGCGGCCGCGGCCAGGGCGACCGCGGCCCAGAGCCGCCTGCGGCGCGGCGCGCCGGGCCCCGCGTTCGCCGGCTGTTCGATTTCCCCCATGCCAACTGAACCTAGGGCGTGATCCTTTGACGCCGCAACCGCCTGTGGACAGTGCCGCCTGTGGACAGTCCGCAAAGTTGTCACCCCGCTACCTACCGCCGGTCACGGGGGTCCACTAACGTCCCGGTCGCACCATCTCAATGGGCTGATTGCGGACCATTGAACGGTCTGTGGCTGCCGTGGACTGACAACCGGGAGGTCGGGCGTGGCACCGGAGGTATCTCGTAGACGCGTACTGGGAGTTGGTGCGGCCGCGGCGGGCGCGGCGATGACCGGGTCGCTGCTGCCGCCGTCGTTGCAGCAGGCGCTGGCGGACGACGCGGCGCGGCCGGCCCGCGGCGGCGGGCTCGCGGACATCCGGCATGTGGTCGTGCTGATGCAGGAGAACCGCTCCTTCGACCACTACTTCGGGATGCTGCGCGGCGTACGCGGCTATGCCGACCGCAATGCGATCGAGCTGCCCGGCGGCCGGAGCGTCTACGAGCAGCCCGGGCTGCTGGGCGCCGGGACCGTGCTGCCTTTCTCGGTGCGCGAGGCGGCCGCCGCGCAGAAGAAGGACCGGCAGTACATCGGCGCGCTGGACCACGGCTGGGACGGCGGGGCCAGGGCGTGGAACGGCGGCTGGATGAACAACTGGGTCACCGCCAAGACCGCGGCCACCATGGCGCACTACGACCGGCAGGACGTCCCGCTGCACTACGAGCTCGCCGACACCTTCACCGTCTGCGACGCCTACCACTCCTCGATCCACTCCTCGACCAGCCCCAACCGCAACCACCTGGTGAGCGGTTGGACGGGCTACGAGCCCAACGGGAAGCGGGCGGTGGGCAATGACGCTTATGAGGAGGACACCCACCCCGGCTACACCTGGACCACCTACGCCGAGCGGCTGGAGAAGGCCGGCCGCAGCTGGCGCGTCTACCAGGAGTGGGACAACTTCACCGACAACAACCTGGAGTTCTACGCGCGCTTCAAGGCGGTCGCGCAGAAGGCCCTGGCCAAGGTGGACGGGGTGCGGAACATGACCGCCTTCTACATGACGCTGGCGGGCGCCGACGAGGCCGGGCGCAAGCGGCTCACGGGGCTTCTGGAGGAGGGCGTCAGGGCGCTGAGCCGCGCGGAGCGGAGCCTGTTCGAGCGGGCGCTGCGCAGGGGCGAGCCGAACACCCTGGCGACCGCGTTCGCCGCGGATGTGGCGAGCGGCAAGCTGCCCGAGGTGTCCTACCTCGTGCCGTCCGCCGCGGACTCCGAGCACCCCGGCTCGTCCTCACCGGTGGAGAGCGCCACCATCGTCTACCAGGTGCTGGACGCGCTCGGCCGGCACCCGGACGTCTGGCGGCACACCGCGCTCTTCCTGACCTACGACGAGAACGACGGGTTCTTCGATCATGTGCCGCCCCCGGTGCCGCCCGCCGGGACCGACGGGGAATTCTGGGACGGCCGGCCGACCGGTCTGGGCATCCGGGTGCCGATGCTCGTCATCTCGCCGTGGACGGTCGGCGGCTACGCCTGCTCCCAGGTCTTCGACCACACCTCGATCACCCGCTTCCTGGAGCGCTGGACGGGGATCGAGGAGCCCAACATCAGTGCCTGGCGGCGCACCGTCTGCGGCGATCTGACCGCCGCCTTCGACTTCTCCCGCGGGCGCAGGCAGCCGTCGGTGCGGCAACCCGGCGCGATCCCGGCGTTCAGCGGGCGCTGGGCACCGCAGCCGCCGGTCCGGCAGGCGCTGCCGCAGCAGGAGCGCGGCGTCCGGCCGGCCAGGGCGCTGCCCTACCAGCCGGACGCCGACGGCGGCTTCGATCCGGGCACCGCGGTCTTCCGGATGGCCGTCCGTAACGCCGGCAGGGCCTCCGCCCATCTGGCGCTCTATCCGTACGCGAGGGAATTCGATGTGCCGCAGCACCGGGACGTACGGGGGAAGGGGCGGTGGGAGGTGCCGGTGAAGGACGGCAGGTACCGCTTCACGGTGACCGGGCCGAACGGCTTCCGGCGGGAATTCGCCGGTACCGGGCAGGGCGCGGCCGCGGCCGTCAGGATCAGTACGCGGATCGACGCCGGGCGGCAGGAGCTCCACCTGACCGTCACCAACCCCGGCCGCACCGAGCTGACCTGCACCCTCACGCCGCTGGCTTATACGGATACCCCGCCGCGCACAGTGAAGGTGAAGGCCGGCCGCAGCCGCACCGTCGGGTATCCCGCCGCGGCCGCGCACGGTTGGTACGACCTCGGCCTCACGGTCGCCGAGGACCGGTCCTTCCACCGCCGGCTCATGGGGCATATCGAGAACGGCAAGGAGTCGGTCACCGGCTGAGAGGCGGCATACGGGGCCGGGGCGGGGAGGAGTTCCCTATTCCCGTCCCTTTGTGGGGAAGGCCACAAAGAGGTCAAAGGATCTTTTCCGGCTGGCATCCTGCCCCGGGGGGTGGACCGGACGCTTCCGCTTGTGCGTGTGCGACGGCCCGCCCCGTCCCCGTACATCCGCGTTCGGCACCGCCCGCCCCCGGGAGATATCGACGCCCGACCCGGGAAGCAGACGAGGTCCGTGACCGCTCTGGCTCGGTGGTGTCTCCGGCGCCGCATCGTGGTGATCGTGCTCTGGCTCGCCGTCTTCGCGGGGGTCGCCGTCGCAGCGGGGGTGACCGGGGCCGCGTACTCGAACAACTACGAGGTGCCCGGGACCGAATCCGGGCAGGCGAGCGCCCGGATGGCGAAGGCCTTCCCGGACCGCTCCGGGGACGGCGACACCCTCGTATGGCACACGGACTCCGGAACGGTGCGCTCCGGCGCCGTGGAGAAGGCCATGCGGCACACCCTGAAGGAGATCGCCGGACTGCCCGGTGTCTCCGAAGTGCAGGGCCCCTACGGCAAACACGGCACGGACGGCGCCGGCACCCGGCAGATCAGCAAGGACGGGCACACCGCCTACGCTTCCGTGATCTTCGATCGGCCCACCGACGAGCTGGACGTCGCCCAGGTCCGGACGGTCGTCGACACCGCGCAGCGCGCGTCCGGCCGGGGCCTCCAGGTCGAGCTGGGCGGCGCCGGTATCGCGCTGACCGAGGCACCGCGCGCCCAACTGGCGGAGATCATCGGGCTGGGCGCCGCGGCCGTGGTGCTCTTCCTCGCCTTCGGCTCGCTCGCCGCGACCTTCCTGCCGATCGTCACCGCGCTCGCCGCCGTCGGCACCGCCTCGGCCGGCATCACCCTGCTCAGCCACGCGATGACCGTCGCCGACTTCGCCCCGATGCTCGGCATGCTGATCGGGCTCGGCGTCGGCATCGACTACGCGCTGTTCATCGTCACCCGGCACCGCAAGGGCCTGCGGGCGGGCCTGCCGGTCGAGGAGGCCGCCACCCGGGCCGTCGCGGTATCCGGGCGCGCGGTCGTCTTCGCCGGTGCCACGGTCTGTATCGCGCTGCTGGGCATGCTGATCCTGCGGCTGAGCTTCCTCAACGGCGTCGCCCTCGCCGCCTCGCTCACCGTCGTCCTGACCGTGGCCGCCGCCATCACCCTGCTGCCGGCGCTGCTCGGGCTGATCGGAATGCGGGCGCTGAGCCGCCGCGAGCGCCGACGGCTGGCCGAGCACGGACCACGGCCCGAGCGGCCCACCGGGATCGCCGCCCGCTGGTCCGGCTTCGTCGAGCGGCACCCGAAACTGCTGGGCACCGTCGCGGCGACCGTCATGCTCGTCCTGGCACTGCCGACCTTCGGCCTCCATCTGGGCACCTCCGACCAGGGCAACAACCCGGCCGCCTCGACCACCCGCAAGGCGTACGACCTGCTCGCGGGCGACGGCCACGAGAGCGGCTTCGGCCCCGGCTTCAACGGGCCGCTGACGCTCGTCGGCACCCTGGACGGCGCCAAGGACCGGATCGCGTTCTCGGACCTGCCGGACCGGCTGCGGGACACGCCCGGCGTCGCCCAGGTCGGCCGTCCCGCGTTCGACGGCAACCACAGCACCGGCGTGATCACCGTCGTACCCACCACCTCACCGCAGTCCCGGCAGACCTCCGACCTGGTGGAACGTCTGCGGACCGAGGTGCTGCCCGAGGCCGGGGGCACGAGCACGCTGCGCGTACAGGTCGGCGGGATCACCGCGAGCTACGACGACTTCGCGTCCGTCATCGTCGGCAAACTGCCGCTCTTCATCGGCGTCGTGATCGCGCTGGGCTCGGTCCTGCTGCTGCTCGCCTTCCGCAGCATCGGCATCCCGCTCAAGGCCGCGCTGATGAACGTCGCCGCCGTGGCCTCGTCCTTCGGGATCGTGGTCGCGGTCTTCCAGTGGGGCTGGGGCAGCGAACTGCTGGGGCTGGGCAGCGCCGGCCCGGTCGAACCCTTCCTGCCGGTCATCATGGTGTCGGTGCTCTTCGGCCTGTCCATGGACTACCAGGTGTTCCTGGTCTCCCGGATGTACGAGGAGTGGCAGCTGACACACGACAACCGGCGGGCGGTACGGGTCGGCCTCGCCGAGACCAGCCGCGTGATCAACTCGGCGGCGGTCATCATGATCGCGGTGTTCGGGGCCTTCATCCTCAGCGGCGACCGGATCATCGCGATGTTCGGCATCGGCCTGGCCGGCGCCGTCGCCCTCGACGCCTTCGTGCTCCGTACGCTGCTGGTTCCCGCCCTGATGCATCTGCTGGGCGGCGCCAACTGGTGGCTGCCGTCCTGGCTCGACCGATGGCTGCCCCGGATCAGCATCGAGCCGCCCCCGGAGCCGGGCGGGGTGCGGCTGCCCGGCCCCCAGGACGGGGAGAAGCCGCTGGTGGGGGTGTAGCTCCCGGCCCCGACCGCCTTCTGGCGCCGCCCCCGCGGTCGGCGTGTCGCCGTCCGCCGCGCGCTCGGCGCCGCGGCTCTCATCGGACTCTCAGACGGGACGCCTACCGTCGCGCCCATGGGTACCAGGACGACCGAGAAGCGAACCGACGAAGAGAAGTCCGTGCCGGCGCAGACCGCCACGGAGACCGCCGAGATTCCGGAGGCCACCGAGGCCGAGGCGGCCGGCAAGGCCGCCGCCAAGGCCGACGAGCAGGCCGATGACAACGCCGCCCTCGCCGCGCAGGACGAGGCCAGTGACCTCGGCGCGGACGACGGCACCGACGAGCCCGGCCACGGCCTCGACACCGCGCCCGTAGCGCCCTCCACCGGGATCGCCGCCGGCGCCGGTGCCGTCGTCGCCGCGGGGCTCGGCCTCGCGTCCGTCACCGGCACCTGGCTCGGTACAACGATGGCCGAGCGGGCGAACCTGATGGGCCAGATCAAGCTCCAGTCGGGCAAGGCCAGCGACCAGATCGCCGCCGTCTACGGCGCCTCGTGGCACACCAACGCCCTGGTCAACGGAGTCTTCGCGCTCCTGGCCGTGATCGTCGCCGCAGTGGCGCTGAGCCGCAGCCGCGCCACCTGGGTGCGGGCCGTCGCCTTCGGCGGACTGGCGCTGGGCGTGCTGGGGATCCTGATCTCCGCGGGCATGTACCTCGACCTGTTCGGCAGCATGCCGACCGTGCCCAAGGCCCCGCCGGGCGGACCTGCCGCTCCGTAGGGCACCGGAGCCGACGCCCGCCGAAGACCCACCGGTCCGCCCGGTGGGTCTTTGCCGTTGGTGGGGGAGCGGTGGCCTGCCGGGCCCGCTGCGGGGGCGGAACCGGCAGCGGCCGCCCCGCGGCACACACGAAATCCGAAAGTTGATTGAGCCCGCGATATCACTCTTCTAACATGGGTAACTACCCTGTGTAGATCATTAGTTGGCCGGAAGGCCGCTAGTCGGCCGATGAGGTGAGATCCGCGAACAACTCTGTCGAACCCTCCTCTTTTCCGGATGATTCCGGAGCGGACTACTTCATCCGCGAGTACCGCACCGCCGTGAACCCAGCCCGGCGCGACCTCCTGGAGAACAAGCCGCCGCTGCTCATCCTCAGCACCCCGGCGAATGCCACGGAGTCCCACACCCACCGGGTCCTCGAAGCGCTGCGCTGGGCACTCGGCCCCGAGCACAAGCGCGTTCCGCACACCGTGCTGTACGCCGAGGGCGATGTGCCGCTGCTGACCGTCCAGGCGGGCGCGGGCCTCGGGTTCGACATCCCCCGGCGCTCGACCCCCGACCGGTTTCCCCATTTCTGGCTGATGGCGGATGTCGTCGCGCAGATCCAGGAGAGCCGTCCGGGCGGCGGCGGCCTCGGGGCGCGGAAGTTACGCGACCACGTCTACCGCCAGCGGGCCGAACGGGGCGGCATACCCGGCCTGTTGTGGCACATGGGCGGCACGGACACCGCGCCCATCGGCGGGGTGCGCGGCTTCTTCGTCGGACTCGTGTGGCACTCGCTGACCCGGGCCCTGCCCCGGTGGATCTGGGCCCGGCGGCAGAACCGCCGGCTCGTCAGGTCCAAGCGGAGCGGCTGGCTCGGCAAACACCTCAACGCGACCGCCGGCGGGGCGCCGGTGTTCGAACTCCTCGACCAGGTAGGCGCCCGCCAGTCGCCCCGGCTGAGTCTGGAGCCCAGCCATCCGCGCCACAAGGAGGGCCTCGCCGCCCTCGAACTCCTGCTGCTGCGCGCCCTGCTGGAGGACCTGCGCAAACCCGCCGTCGGACGGCTGCTGCCCAAGCGCCGCCGAAGGGTGGCCCGCCCCGTACTGCTGGTGGAGATTCCGCCGGAGGGCGCCCCGGGGGCCGACGCGGCGGAGCGGTTCCTGCGCGCGTTCCACACCCTGCAAGCCGGGCTGGACGGGCCCGGCCCGCTCGTCATCGCGGTCGGCCGTCCCTCCGGCTCCCTCCAGGCCGATCTGGGCGTGGAACGCACCAACCTCCGCCGGGCGAGCAGTCTGCTCCACTCCAGCAACCCGCGGCCGGTCGTGGTGCCCCTGGAGGACGAGCCCTTCGAGCGCCCCGGACTGCAGATTCCCCCGGTGCAGCCGCGGAAGTTCACGATGGGCTGGCGCGCCGTGACCGCCGTCGAACTGGCCGCGCTGGCCACGGTCCTGGTGGGCGGCGCCCTCGCACCCGGTTTCTGGGAAACGCCGCCGGACACCCGGTGCGTGGGCGGGGACCGGCCGGCCGCGGCCGGCAGCCAGACCGAACGCGTCGAGGTCAGGCCGAAGCAGTGGTACCAGGATGCGCTGGACCGGATCGACAGGCAGAACAAGGAGGCCGAGAAGTACGCCGCGGACCGCGCGGTGCGCACCGTCGTGCTCTTCGAATCGGCCCCTCCGACGAGTGCCGAGGACACCATCTTCGACGGGGCCATCCCCGAACTGCGCGGGGTCGCCATGTGGCAGCAGCGGCTGATCGAGGACGCCGCTTCGGACTCCTCCCGGGTACCGCTGCGGGTGGAAGTGCGGAGGGCCGGTGCGGGCTTCCGCGACGCCGTCCCCGCCGTGCGTGACCTCATCCAGGACGTCAAGCAGGAGAACTCCGGAGAGGCGTACGAGCAGATCGTCGGCGTCCTGGGCTTCGCGCAGAGCACGAAGCAGACCCAGGAGGCCGTGAAGGAACTGGGCGCCATAGGCATGCCGATGGTCGGCACCACCGCGACGGCCGACGAGATGCAACAAAGCGATTCCTACTGGCCCTTCACGCCGGCCAACAGCACGGAAGCAGGCATTGAGGCCGCCTTCGCCGCCCATTCCCCCCTCGTGGCGAAGCCGGGGCAGACGGACCCGCACGCGCCGGTGGAGTGTGTTCCCGCCGGGCACGCGGTGATCGTACGGACCCCCGACGACCTCTACAGCGAGAGCCTCGCCGACAAGTTCCAGCAGGCCTTCAAGGGGGGTGAGACGGTCATCAGCTTCCGCCAGGACTCACAGCCCTTCGCCACACAAGCGGGTACGCAGAAGGCGACCACGGCCGACCAGCTCGTCGGCCAGGTGTGCCAGGCCCTGAAGGCTGAACCGGACACCGCCGTCTACTGGACCGCAAGGGCGAAGGACTTCACGGCCTTCATCAGAGCCATGGACACCAACGGGACCTGCATCGAGAACGATCTCACCGTGCTCGGCGGCAATGAGCTGACCAATGTGGCGCTCACCGGCCAGTATGCCGACAAGGACTGGCTCCGGCTGTACCACTCCGCGCACCGCCTCCCCGAGGAGGACCACCGCGCCAGTGCGAAGACCAAGGACTTCGTGCGCCAGTACAACGGGCAGTATCCGCAGGACCCCTGGCGGCAGGACGGGCACTCCGCGGTCTCCTACGACGCCTTCCACGTCCTGTCCAGGGCCGTGGACAGCGCGGGCAGCACCGTGCGGCGGGAATCCGTTCTGACCGCCCTGAGGAACAACATCACCTTCGACGGTGCCACCGGGGCCGTCAGTTTCTCCGAGTTCAGCAGTGGCCCCCCGAAGCGGAAGACCCTGGTGATCCTCCGGCAGTCGGCCGGCGAGCCGGAAGCGGTGGTCGCCTGCGGGGCGTACAGCCTGACGGCACGGAAGCAGCAGGATTCGCCCTGTCGCGACTGACCCTCACCGCATCCGTTTTCCGGGGGCCCTACGGCCCCCGGAGGCCATCCCTAGGCATCCCCCCGCCCGCCGCTGCCGCTTCCTAAGGACCGTACGGACACCAAGATCGGGCACCCTCCCGATGTGGCGGACCCCCCTTGGAGACGAGGCTGGAGCCACTCGACGAACCGTCGGGGCACCACCTCACCACCATCAGGGGAGACACCATGTTCCACTCCGAGCTGGAGCTGCGGGTCCGCTACGAAGAGCTGCGCCGCCGGGCCGACCGGCAGCGCCTGGAGCGCGAGGCGACCGAGGCCCGGCGTGCCGGGCGCCGCGGCGCCGCCCGCTCCGGGGCCGACGAACCCGAGGGGTGGGTGAGTACCTGGGGCCGGCGGGCGCGGATCCGCCGCGCCACCGCCTGACCGCGAGGCCCCCGTGCCACTTCCCACGCCGGCCCCGCGGCCGGCCCGGCCCCCGCACGCCCGGCCCCAGGTGCTCACCGCACCGGGCCGGGCGTTCCGCGTACCGGGTCACGCGTTCCACGCAGCGAAACCCCCTGCCGGATTGTCAGAGCCCTGTGCGATGCTCAGCGGCGTGGAGACCAGGTCCGTCAGTCCCGTGTTCGTCGGCCGAGCGGCCGAACTCGCCGCGTTGGGGGACGCGCTCGACCGCATCGCGGCGTCCGGCGAGCCCCAGGCCCTGCTGATCGGGGGTGAGGCAGGGGTCGGAAAGACCCGTCTCATCGAGGAGTTCGGTGAGTCCGCGCGGGCCCGGGGCGCGCTCGTCGCGCTCGGCGGCTGTATCGAGATCGGCTCCGAGGGCCTGCCCTTCGCCCCGTTTTCCGCGATCCTGCACACCCTCAACTGGCATCTGCGCGACGAGCTGGCCGCCGCCGTCGCCGGCCAGGAGGGCGAACTCTCCCGTATCCTGCCCGAATTGGGGGAGACCCCCGGCGAGGCCCACGACGAGGAGATCGGCCGGGCCCGGCTCTTCGAGCTGACCGCCCGCCTCCTGGAGCGGCTCGCCGCCGACCGCACCCTCGTCCTCGTCATCGAGGACCTCCACTGGGCCGACCGCTCCACCCGCGAACTGCTCGCCTACCTCCTGAGGGCGCTGCACGACGCCAACGTCCTCCTGGTGGCCACCTACCGCTCCGACGACATCCACCGCCGCCACCCCCTGCGCCCTTTCCTCGCCGAGATCGACCGGATGCGCACGGTCCGGCGCGTCGAACTGGCCCGCTTCAACCGCGAGGAGGTCCGCTCCCAAATCGCCGGGATCAACGGCAGCGACCCGGAAGAGGACACCGTCGACCGGGTCTTCAAGCGCTCCGAGGGCAACGCCTTCTTCGTCGAGGAACTGGCCCGCGGCCTCGCCGAGGGCGCTCTGCACGGCCTCAGCGATCCTCTGCGCGATCTGCTGCTGGTCCGCGTCGAGGCGCTGCCCGAGGACGCCCAGCGGGTGGTGCGCACGGCCGCCGAGGGCGGCTCCACCGTCGAACACGAACTCCTCTCCGCCGTCTGCCGGATGCCCGAGGACGACCTCATCGAGGCGCTGCGGGCAGCCGTCGGCAGCAACATCCTCGTGCCCACCCAGGACGGCACGGGCTACCGCTTCCGGCACGCCCTCGCCCGCGAGGCGGTCGTCGACGATCTGCTGCCCGGCGAGCGCACCCGCCTCAACCGCCGCTACGCCGAAGCCCTGGAGGCCGGCCCCTCCCTGGTCCGCGCCGAGGTCTGCGCCGCCCGGCTGGCCAGCTACTGGTACAAGGCCCATGACGCCGCCAAGGCCCTGCCCGCCGTCCTCGCCGCCTCCGTACAGGCCCGCCGCCGCCATGCGTACGCCGAGCAACTGCGGCTGCTGGACCGCGCCCTGGAGCTGTGGGACGACGCGCCCACCGAGGTCCGCCAGGGGGTCCGCCCGGTCGACTACGCCGAGGCGTATCCGGCCTGCGGCTGCCACGACGGCGACGCCCTGCGCTTCCTCGACCTGCTCGCCGAGATCGCGGTCGCCGCCCGGCTGTCCGGCGACATCGAACGGGCCTTCACGATCACCAAGCGTGCCCTGCGCTCGCTGCGCAGTGAGAGCGACCCCCTGCGCACGGCATGGTTCCTGGTGCAGCGCTCCCGCCTCTGCCAGGGCACCGGCCGCGGCAACGGCTGGGAGGACCTCGGCACCGCACAGGAGCTGGTCCGCGGACTGCCGCCGTCCTCCGTGCATGCCGAGGTGCTGGCCGCCGTCGCGAGCTGGGAGGTCCTGCACGAACCCGGGCCGGGCACCTTCGCGACGGCCGAACGGGCGGTGGAGCTCGCTCAGTTGGTCGGCGACGAGGAGGCCGAGCTCAACTCCCGGCTGACCCTGGCGGGGCTGCGGGTCGACGCCGGCGATGTCGACGAGGGCATCGCCGAGTTCCGTACGAGCCTGGCGCGCGCCGTCGACCGCGGCTACTTCGCCGTGATCGGCCGCGGCCAGGTCAATCTCGCCTCCGCGCTGGAAGGCGTCGGCCGCTCCCGTGAGGCCGTCGAGGTCACCGACCAGGGCGTCGAACTCACCACCCGCTACGGCCTCAAGGACAGCACCAGCTGGGTGCTGGGCAACCGCGCCGAATCCCTTCAGTCGCTGGGCCGCTGGGAGGAGGCGGGCCGGGCCGCCGCCGATGCCCGCCGTCTCGCGCAGAACCCCCGCGCCATCGCGCTGGCCGCCAGCCGCCGCACCGATCTCGCGCTGGACGAAGGAGACCTCGCCGAGGCCGAGCGCGAACTGGCCGTCGCCCAGGAGTACTACGGCACCCACGACCCCCAGCCGCAGCACGCCCTCGTCATGGCGCGGCACGCACTGCGCATCGCCGCCCGCCAGGGCCGCCTCCTCGACGCCCGCAGCATCCTCCAGCAGGCCCTGGACGCCGGCTTCCCGCCCGGCACCCAGCGCTACACCTGGCCGCTGCTGTGGGCGGCCACCACCGCCGAGGCGGACGCCCGCGGACTGCCCGCCGCCGAGCCCGGCCGGCCCGCGATCCTCGCCCGCATCCGTGACGCGGCCAAGCGGCTGCCCCGGATCTGCCCGGTCTGGTCGGCGTACGACCGCGCGGTAGACGCCGAACTCCGCCGTGCCGAGGGCCGCGAGACCCCCGACGCCTGGGCCGAGGCGGTCGCCGCCTTCGAGCCCCTGGAGCGCCCGCACGAACTCGCCCGTGCCTGCTACCGCTGGGCCGAATCACTCCTCCACGGCAGCGAGCGGGCCACCGTCGGACTGCACGGCCGGACCCCGCGTGAGGCCGCCGTCCTCCTGCTCACCCAGGCGCACACCGCCGCCGTGACGATGGGCGCCCGCCCGCTCGCCGACGAACTCGAACTCCTCGCCCAGCGGGCCCGTGTCCCGCTGCCGGGCCTGATACCGGACGCCACGGCCGGGACCGCCCCCGGCCGCACCCGCGCCACCGCCGAGGCACCCGCACCCTCCGCCGCCCCCGCCGAATCCCTCGGCCTGACCCCGCGCGAACGCGAGGTGCTGCGGCTGGTCGCCGACGGCCGCAGCAACCGCCAGATAGCCGACGCCCTGTTCATCTCCCCGAAGACCGCCAGCGTCCATGTCTCCAACATCCTCGCCAAGCTGGGCGTCTCCGGCCGGGGCGAGGCGGGCGCGGTGGCGCACCGCCTGCGCCTCTTCGGCGAACCGGCGGCCGGCTAGGGCACGTTCGGCGATCCGACGCCCGGCTGGGACGGGCCCCGGGACGGCTCGGCGTCCCGGTCCCGCCGCGGTGGCGCCGTCCGGACGACGACGGTGCCCGAGGCGAGATCGATCGGGCCCTTCCCGGGGTCGCCGTCGCCCACGTCATCGACGACGAGCGACATCCGCTGCCGCTCCTCGTCGGTGTGTTTGCGCCCCGGTGCGAACAGTTCTTCCGCGATGTTGAACATGGTGCCCTGCCCCCTCTTCGGTGTGCGCGCACCCGTCCCCCTGCCCCCGAGTCTAGGCAGGACACCCGAAAAGGGGATCTGCCGGATCAGCTCACCTTGAGGCGGAGAATCCGGTCATCGCCCTTGTGCGGGGTGCCCCGTCCGTCCGTATTGCTGGTGACCAGCCACAACGTGCCGTCGCCGGCCGCCACGACGGTCCGCAGTCGTCCGTAGGTGCCCTTCAGGAAGGCCTGCGGAGCGGCCACCGGCTTCGTCCCGTCCAGCGGAATCCGCCACAGCCGTTCGCCGCGCAGCGACGCCATCCAGACCGAGCCCTTGGCGACGGCGATACCGCTGGGCGAGGCGTCCGCGGTCTTCCACTGCTCGACCGGGTTCACGAACCCGGGGCCCTTCGACCCGCCCTTGGCCCGGCCCTCGACCTCCGGCCAGCCGTAGTTCTTGCCCGGCTCGATGAGATTGAGCTCGTCCCAGGTGTCCTGCCCGAACTCCGAGGCCCACAGCCGCTTGTCGCCGTCCCAGGCCAGCCCCTGCACATTGCGGTGGCCGTAGTCGTACACCACCGAATCCGCCTCGGGGTTGCCGTGCGCCGGCTCGCCGTCCGGCGTCATCCGCAGGATCTTGCCGGCCGGGGAGTCCTTGTCCTGGGCCAGCCCGCTGTCACCGGTCTCGCCGGTGCCGACGTAGAGCATCTTGTCGGGGCCGAACGCGATCCGGCCGCCGTTGTGGATCTGGCCCTTGGGGATGCCCTTGTAGAGGGTGTCGGGCGCGCCCAGCTGATTGCCCGGCGGGCGCTTCTCGTCGTAGTTCATGCGCGCGATGCGGTTGTCGGACGCGGTGGTGAAGTACGCGTACACCTGGTGGTCCGCGCCGAACGTCGAGGACACCGCGATCCCCAGCAGCCCGCCCTCGCCCCCGGGGTCCACGCCCGGCACCGACCCCAGCTCGGTCTTCTTCCCGTTGTCCGCCGAGACCCGGACGATCTTTCCGGTGTCACGGGAGGCGACCAGCAGATCCCCGCCCGGCAGCACCGCCACCCCCCACGGTGACGTCAGCCCGGTCGTCAGGGTGCGGGTCACCTTCACCGAACCCTTGGCGGGCGGTGCGGTGGACTCCGGTGTGGCGCCCGGCGAGGCGGCGGCGCTCTTCGACGGGGTGGCGGAGGAGCCGCCGCCCTCGGGCTGTGCGCCGCCGGACGAGCAGCCCGCTGCCAGGAGCAGCGAAGCGGTGGCCAACACGGCGGTCTGGGAACGGCGTTGCACGGCAGGGTCCTCTCGTCGGCAGGGCGTGGACAAGAACACCACATCGCGCGCCGCGGCGCCGCGCCATACACGCTCCGGAGCCACTCCCACCTGCCATGATCCGGTGCGCACGGCGCGGCCGCGAGCGGGCCGGGCGGGTCCGGGAGGGCCGCCGCGGCCGCCGCGGGCCACAGGGACGCCATGTTCGCGGCCGGCCCGGCCCTGACCCGCCGGACCGGCTCTAGTACCAGGACCCGCGCGCCGGCGGCAGCGCGGCGATCTCCGCCAGATCCTCGCGGGTGAGCGTCAGTTCCACGGCCTTGGCGTTCTGCGCCGCCCAGCGCTCCTTCTTCGTACCCGGCACCGGGACCACATGCCGGCCCTGCGCCAGCGTCCACGCCAGCGCCACCTGCCCCGGCGTCGCACCGTAACGGGCACCCACCCGCCGCAGCCCGGCCACCACCGGCTGGTTCGCGGCCATCATCTCGGCGGTGAAGCGGGGGTGGCGGGCCCGTAGGTCCTCCGGTTCGAAGCCCTGACCCGGGGTGAGGGTGCCGGTCAGATAGCCGTTCCCCAGCGGCATCGCCGCAAGGAAGCCGACACCCCGCGACTCACACCACGGCAGCAGCGCCTCCAGCGCCTCCGGCGACCACACCGACAGCTCGGCCTGCACACTGCTGACCGGGAACACCTGCTGGATCCGCTCCAGTTGGGCCAGCGTCCCGTCGTGCATCCGGGACCGGGGACGCGCCCGCCCGGCCGGCCGCCGCTCCGTACGGGCCGCGCGGGCCGGCCGGACCGCCCGCGCGCCCACCGCGCACAGCCCCAGCGACCGCACCTTCCCGGCGGCCACCAGCTCCGCCATCGCCCCCCAGGTCTCCTCGATGGGCACCTCGGGATCCGGCCGGTGCAGCTGGTAGAGATCGATACGGTCGGTCTGAAGCCGGCGCAGCGAGGCATCGCAGGCCCGCTTGACGTAACCGGGCCGCCCATTGGCGACGATGTGCTGCTCACCCACCAGCAGCCCGCACTTGGTCGACACGAACGCGTCCGCCCGCCGCTCCTTGAGCACCCGCCCCACCAGCAGCTCATTGGTGAACGGGCCGTACATGTCGGCGGTGTCCAGCAGGCTGCACCCCCGGTCCAGCGCGGTGTGCACGGCCCGCAGCGAGCTGTCCAAGCTGCGCTGCGACTCGGTGTACCCCCAGCTCATCGGCATACAGCCGAGCCCGATGGCCCCCACGTCAAGGGCCGCCGCACCGATTGTCCTGCGCTCCACCTGGTTGTGCCTCCGTCCCCTCGCCCCCGGTCAAGGGCCAGACCAAACTAACGTCTGAACAGAACGTCTCTTCGCATAGCCTCGGGGCATGGCAACAGCGGACCAGCACACCGACGCGCACGACGTATGGCTCCCGATCCCGCCCGACGAGATCGAGGGGCTCCCCGACGGACTGCACTACGTCCACTGGGACGCCGGCCCCGACTATCCGGCCGACCCCGCCCGCTGTGTCTTCTATGCCGTCCCCTACATGAAGAGCGCGGAGATCCTCCTGCGCCCGCTGCCCCGGATGAGCCGGGTACGGGTGGTGCAGGCGCTCACCGCCGGCACCGAGAACCTGCTCCCGGGGCTGTCCGACCTGCCGTCCGGCGCCCAGCTGTGCAACGCCCGCGGGCTCCACGACGCCAGCACCGCTGAGCTGGCGCTCACCCTGATCCTCGCGGCGCTGCGCGACATCCCGGGCTTCGTCCGGGCCCAGGACGCGGGGGAATGGCGGCCGGCCTTCCGGCCGGCGCTGGCCGACAAGTCGGTCCTCATTGTGGGCTATGGTTCGATCGGCAGTGCCATCGAAGACCGGCTCACACCTTTTGAGTGTGCGCGGGTCGTGCGCATCGCACGCACCGCTCGTGACACAGTGCGCGGTCCTGTGCATCCACTCTCCGACCTGTCCGCCCATCTGCCCGACGCAGACGTCGTCGTGCTGGCGACTCCGCTCACCGACGCCACGCGTGGCCTGGTGGGAAGCGGTTTCCTGGCGCAGATGAAGGACGGCGCACTGCTGGTGAACGTCGCGCGCGGCGGTGTCGTCGACACCAAGGCACTGCTCGCCGAGCTGGAATCCGGACGGCTGTACGCGGCGCTCGATGTCACCGATCCGGAACCCCTGCCCACCGGACATCCGCTGTGGCACGCTCCCGGCGTGCTCGTCACTCCACACGTCGGTGGCCCCAGCTCTGCCTTCCTGCCCCGTGCGAAGCGGCTGATCCGGGACCAGTTGACGCTTTTCGCGGCCGGCGAGCCCCTGCGGAACGTGGTCGCCACCGCCGACTGAAACCGGTTGCGGGTAGCGCTACGAGGCCGTACGACTGCAAGGAGTGTTCGCCATTCGCTCGTAGTCACGCTCCGTAGAGACGCTATGTCCCTGAGTGACGGAACTGGTGTATCGTCCGAGCGGGGACGACGCCGGGAACGACGCGGCGCGTGCGAACGATCCGGGACTCGAGGGGGGCGACGGGCGATGTACGGCCGATGGACGAGTAGCGAGAAGCACGATCCACGAGCGCCCGCGGGAATACTGCGCGGCCCCCAGGAGCATCGCTCGCAGCGGCGCCCGGTGCGGGTGAGCGGGAGAGTCCGGTGAGCGCCCCCGGGGCGATGCTCTCCAGGTCGCCGGCACCGGCCGGCAACCCGCCGAGCGTCGTGCCGCAGATCGTGCTGGCGGTGGTCTGTGGCGGCTATGCCGTCGGCGCCGCGTTCGGCTGGGGATCGCGCGAAGTCGCCGCGATCATGGGGGACTTCGGCCTCAGCTTCGCGGCATTGCTGGCCGCTGTCTCCTGCGGGCTGTACGCCCGCAAGCGCCGCAGCCGGTTCCGCCCGGCCTGGATGCTGTTCGCCGCGTCCTCCGGGATGGCCGGCCTCGGCAACGGCGTATGGGGCTGGTACGAGGTCATCGAAGGGGTCACGGTACCCAGCCCCTCCCTGGCCGACTTCTGCTTCCTGCTCTTCGCGCCGCCGGCCATCGTGGGCCTGCTGGTGCTCGCCAAGAGGCCGGTGACCAGGGCCGGTTGGGTCTGCCTGGGGCTCGACTCCTGGCTGATCGCCGGATCGCTGGTCACTCTCTCATGGAGCCTCGCGCTCGCGCACACCGCCCACTTCCAGGGCCGCAGCGTGGCCCAGAGCGCCCTCTCGCTGGCCTATCCGCTGCTGGACATCGTGCTGGTGAGCATGGTGCTGGCGCTGCACTTCCGGCGCTCCTCCGTGCACCGCTCGGCCATCAACACCGCTGTCGCGGCACTGGCGTTGACGGTGCTGTGTGACGCCCTCTTCAGCTCCCCGCTGCTGCGCGAGCACTACCGCTCCGGCCAGATCCTGGACGCCGGATGGTTCGCCGGCTCGATGCTGCTCGCCTACGCGCCCTGGGTCGCCCGCCGCGCGGGGGAGGAGAGCGCCGAGGAGGACGTCAAGCCCGCCGCCCGCCGGGTCCAGCCGCACGGCAGCCGCCCCATCGCGGGCTCGCTCGCCGCACTGACCCCGTATCTCGCCGCCGCGGTCTGCACGCTGGGCATCCTCACCAACGTCCTCGACGGGCGGCGCATCGACCGCGTGGTGCTCTTCACCGGCTGCACGGTCGTCCTCGCACTGGTCGTCCGCCAGGGCATCATGCTGCTCGACAACATCACCCTCACCCAGGAACTGGCGCAGAAGGAGAACCACTTCCGCTCCCTGGTGCAGGGCTCCAGCGACGTCATCATGATCGCCGCCCCGACCGGTGTGCTCCGCTATGTGAGCCCGGCCGCCGCCGGGGTCTACGGCCGCGACGCCGAGGAACTGGTCGGCTCCGAGCTGGCCTCGCTGATCCACCCCGAGGACCTGGGCCGGGTGGTGCACGAGGTCCGCAGATTCCTGGCCGCGGCCCCCGAGGACGAACCGACCACCCGTATCGAGTGCCGCTTCCGCGCCGGTGAGCAGCGCTCCGGCGGCGACGGCTGGCTGAACGTCGAATCCACGGTCAACCGCCACCAGGGCGGCCTGATCTTCAACTCCCGCGATGTCACCGAACGCGTCCGCCTCCAGGCCCAGCTCCAGCACAACGCCTCGCACGACGCGCTCACCGACCTGCCCAACCGCGCGCTGTTCACCGAACGCGTCACCCAGGCCGTCACCGGCCGCCGGGCCAGCGACCACGACACCGCGGTGCTCTATATCGACCTCGACGGCTTCAAGCAGGTCAATGACACCATCGGTCATCAGGCGGGCGACGAACTGCTGGTGCAGGCCGCCCGCAGGCTCGCCGACTCGGTGCGCTCCGGCGACATAGCGGCACGGCTGGGCGGCGACGAGTTCGCCGCGCTGATCACCGGCGACGGCACCCGCGACCGGGCCGCCCGTGAGTTCCGTATCCACGAGATCGCCGACCGGCTGCGCATCAAGCTCTCCGAGCCGTACCGCATCGACGGCCGGGACGTGCGGGTGGCGGCCAGTATCGGTGTCGCCTTCGCCGAGCCCGGGGTGAGCCCCGCGGGCCTGCTGCGCAACGCCGACCTCGCGATGTACCGCGCCAAGCAGGCCGGCAAGGGCCGGGTGGAGCTGTACGCACCCCAGATGCAGGACGAGGTCGCGCACCGCGCCGAGCTCGTCGGCAAACTCCGTACGGCGCTGAACGACGGCGCCTTCGCGCTGCTGCACCAGCCCGTCGTGGAGCTGGCCACCGGACGGGTCACCGCGGTCGCGGCACACGCCCGCTGGCGCTCCGCCCAGGGGATTCTCTTCACCCCGGCCGAATTCCTGCGGGTCGGCGACCGCGGCCGGTTCGTCGACGACGGCGACCGCGCCGCCGAGCTGGACCGCTGGCAGCTGGAGGAGGCCGTCGAGCAGGCCGCGGCCCGCCACCGGGCCGGCTATCCGGTGCCGGTCGCGGTCCGGCTCTCCGCCCGCCGCCTGCTGGACCACGCCCTGTCCCCCAAGGGCGTCGAGTCGCTGCTGACCCGGCACAACCTCCCCTCGCGCGCGCTCGTCGTGGAACTGTCCGAAAGCGACCCCCGCCTCCCGCTGGACGACCTGGAGCGCCGCCTGATCGCACTGCGCCGCCTGGGCGTACGGATCGCCCTCGACGGCTTCGGCAGCGGGTACGCCGCCATCAGCGCGCTGCGCCGGCTCCCGGTCGACGTGCTGCGGCTGGACCGCGGGCTGGTGGACGGTGTGGTGGAGTCCGCCCGGCTGCACAAGATCACCGCGGGGCTGCTGCGGATCGCCGGTGACCTGGGCATGCAGTCCGTCGCGGACGGCGTCGATCTGCCCGAGCAGGTCCTCGCCCTGCGCTCCATGGGCTGTACGCACGGCATGGGCACGGCCTTCTCCGGGCCGCTCGACGAACACCGGCTGCGGCGGTCCCTGACGCACGCCCACTATCCGGTACCGGACCTGGCGGGCAAGGGCCGCGCGGTGGTGCTCACCGGCAGCGGTCTGCCCGCCCGGCAGGGCGGCCCGGTGGGTCCGGAATCGCTCGTGCATCCGCCATTGCGCTCAAATAGTGAGACCTCCGTCCCACCCACTTGACACTCGGTGCACGGCGGGGGGAGGGTCAGTGCCATGCGCACCCGAATTCTCGTACTTGGAAAGCGCGTCGGCTGAAGCCGGGTCCTGACGAACCCGGCTCATCGCACCGACGCGCTCCCCTCGCTTGCCACCTGGCACGGGGGGTTTTTTGTTGCACAGCAACCTCACAAATCCCGTCAAAACCCTCAGCTTCGAGAAGAGACGCAGATGACCGAGCAGGCCTCCGGGGCCCACCATCCGCAGCCGCGGGCCCGTAACGCCGGCGGACCGCAGCAGCCCGCCACCGTCGAGCACGTCACGGGTGCGCAGTCCCTCATCCGTTCGCTCGAGGAGGTCGGGGCCGACACCGTGTTCGGCATTCCCGGCGGTGCGATCCTTCCCGCGTACGACCCGATGATGGACTCCTCGAAGGTCCGGCACGTCCTGGTGCGCCACGAGCAGGGCGCCGGTCACGCCGCCACGGGATACGCGCAGGCCACCGGCAAGGTCGGGGTCTGCATGGCCACCTCGGGCCCGGGTGCCACCAACCTCGTCACCCCGATCGCCGACGCCCACATGGACTCCGTCCCGCTGGTCGCGATCACCGGTCAGGTCGCGTCCAAGGCGATCGGCACGGACGCCTTCCAGGAGGCGGACATCTGCGGCATCACGATGCCGATCACCAAGCACAACTTCCTGGTCACCGACCCCACCGAGATCCCCCGGACGATCGCCGAGGCGTTCCACATCGCCGCCACCGGCCGCCCCGGCCCGGTCCTGGTCGACATCGCCAAGGACGCGCTCCAGGCGCAGACCACCTTCGCCTGGCCGCCGCACACCGAGCTCCCCGGCTACCGCCCGGTCACCAAGCCGCACGCCAAGCAGATCCGCGAGGCCGCCCGGCTGATCGTCGAGTCCAAGCGCCCGGTGCTCTACGTCGGCGGCGGCGTGATGAAGGCCGGCGCCACCGCCGAGCTCAAGGTCCTCGCCGAGCTGACCGGCGCCCCCGTCACCACCACCCTGATGGCGCTGGGCTCCTTCCCCGACAGCCACCCGCAGCATGTCGGGATGCCGGGCATGCACGGTGCGGTCACCGCCGTCACCGCGCTCCAGAAGTCGGACCTGCTGATCACCCTCGGCGCCCGCTTCGACGACCGGGTCACCGGCAAGCTCGACTCCTTCGCGCCGTACGCCAAGGTCGTGCACGCGGACATCGACCCGGCGGAGATCGGCAAGAACCGCGCCGCGGACGTCCCGATCGTCGGTGACGCCCGCGAGGTCATCGCCGACCTGATCGTCGCCGTCCAGGCCGAGCACGACGCCGGCCACCGGGGCGACTACACCGCCTGGTGGAAGGACCTCAACCGCTGGCGCGAGACCTACCCGCTCGGCTACGACCTGCCGGAGGACGGCAGCCTCTCCCCGCAGCAGGTCATCGAGCGGATCGGCAAGCTCGCCCCCGCCGACACCATCTACGCCGCGGGCGTCGGCCAGCACCAGATGTGGGCCGCCCACTTCATCGGCTACGAGCAGCCCTCCACCTGGCTGAACTCCGGTGGCGCCGGGACGATGGGCTACGCCGTCCCCGCCGCGATGGGCGCCAAGGCCGGGCAGCCGGACCGTACGGTCTGGGCGATCGACGGCGACGGCTGCTTCCAGATGACCAACCAGGAACTGGTCACCTGCGCGCTGAACAACATCCCGATCAAGGTCGCGATCATCAACAACGGTGCGCTGGGCATGGTCCGCCAGTGGCAGACCCTGTTCTACAACCAGCGCTACTCCAACACCGTGCTGCACAGCGGCCCCGAGTCCAACGGCCTGGTGACGGCGGGCAAGGCCAGCGGCGGCACCCGCGTCCCGGACTTCGTGAAGCTGTCCGAGGCCATGGGCTGTGTCGCGATGCGCTGTGAGGACCCGGCGGAGCTGGACGCGGTGATCGCCAAGGCCAACGCCATCAACGACCGCCCGGTCGTGATCGACTTCATCGTCCACGAGGACGCCCAGGTGTGGCCGATGGTCGCCGCCGGCACGTCCAACGACGAGGTCATGGCCGCCCGGGGCGTGCGTCCCGACTTCGGCGACAACGAAGACGACTGAGCCCAGGACGTCACGGACGCACGGAAGAAGAGAGAAGACCATGTCCAAGCACACGCTCTCCGTCCTGGTGGAGAACACCCCCGGCATCCTCGCCCGGATCGCCGCCCTGTTCTCCCGCCGCGGCTTCAACATCGACTCCCTCGCGGTCGGGGTGACCGAGCACCCCGACATCTCCCGCATCACCATCGTGGTCAGCGTCGAGTCGCTGCCGCTGGAGCAGGTCACCAAGCAGCTCAACAAGCTCGTCAACGTGCTGAAGATCGTCGAGCTGGAGCCCGGCTCCGCCATCCAGCGCGAACTGGTCCTGGTCAAGGTCCGCGCCGACAACGAGACCCGCTCGCAGATCGTCGAGATCGTCCAGCTCTTCCGCGCCAAGACCGTGGACGTCTCGCCCGAGGCCGTCACGATCGAGGCCACCGGATCCAGTGAAAAGCTGGAGGCGATGCTCAAGATGCTGGAGCCGTACGGCATCAAGGAACTGGTGCAGTCCGGAACCATCGCCATAGGCCGTGGCGCCCGGTCCATCACCGACCGCTCGTTGCGCGCACTGGACCGTACGGCCTGATCGCCGTGGTCCGACCGGACCGCATGGCGAGACCCACCGCCCTTCCCCACCCCGCCCGACGTACTGTGTGGGCACCCGCTAGATCCAAGGAGATACCCGAAGTGGCCGAGCTGTTCTACGACGACGATGCCGACCTGTCCATCATCCAGAACCGCAAGGTCGCGGTCATCGGCTACGGAAGCCAGGGCCACGCCCACGCGCTGTCGCTGCGTGACTCGGGCGTCGATGTGCGGGTCGGTCTGCACGAGGGCTCCAAGTCCAAGGCCAAGGCCGAGGAGCAGGGTCTGCGCGTGGTGACTCCGGCCGAGGCGGCCGCCGAGGCCGACGTCATCATGATCCTGGTGCCGGACCCCATCCAGGCCAAGGTCTACGAGGAGTCCATCAAGGACCACCTGAAGGACGGCGACGCGCTGTTCTTCGGTCACGGTCTGAACATCCGCTACGGCTTCATCAAGCCGCCGTCCAACGTGGACGTCGCCCTCGTGGCCCCCAAGGGCCCGGGCCACCTGGTCCGCCGCCAGTACGAGGAAGGCCGCGGTGTGCCCTGCATCGCGGGTGTCGAGCAGGACGCCTCGGGCAAGGCGTTCGAGCTGGCGCTCTCCTACGCCAAGGGCATCGGCGGCACCCGCGCCGGCGTCATCAAGACCACCTTCACCGAGGAGACCGAGACCGACCTGTTCGGTGAGCAGGCCGTGCTCTGCGGTGGCGCCTCGGCGCTGGTCAAGGCCGGCTTCGAGACCCTGGTCGAGGCGGGCTACCAGCCCGAGATCGCGTACTTCGAGTGCCTCCACGAGCTGAAGCTGATCGTGGACCTCATGTACGAGGGCGGCCTGGAGAAGATGCGCTGGTCGGTCTCCGAGACCGCCGAGTGGGGCGACTACATCACCGGTCCGCGGGTCATCACCGACCAGACCAAGGCCGAGATGAAGAAGGTGCTCGCCGAGATCCAGGACGGCACCTTCGCCAACAACTGGATGGCCGAGTACAACGCCGGTCTGCCGAAGTACAACGAGTACAAGAAGGCCGACGAGGACCACCTGCTGGAGACCACGGGCAAGAAGCTCCGCAAGCTCATGAGCTGGGTGGACGACGAGGCGTAAGCCCGGTGACAGGGGGTCGCGGCGATGCTGCGGCCCCCTCGTCCATGGCGCCCCGCGGCGCCTTGTCCGCCGCGTAGAACCACGCACGGGTGATCCTTCCGCAACGGCACAGGACGCGCCCCCCACCGCCACTACACTGCCAAGCACAAGCGCGTCAGGCTCACAGCGTCGTGCGTCTTCCACGCGGCATCCCCCCTTCACCGCCTTCGGCCGTCGGGACGGCCGTCCGCGAAGGACAAGTGAGGACTGAAGACCACGTGAGCTCGAAACCTGTCGTACTGATCGCCGAAGAGCTGTCGCCCGCCACCGTCGACGCCCTCGGCCCGGACTTCGACATCCGGCACTGCAACGGCGCGGACCGCGCCGAGCTGCTCCCCGCCATCGCCGACGTCGACGCCGTCCTCGTGCGCAGCGCGACGAAGATCGACGCCGAGGCCATCGCCGCCGCCAGGAAGCTGCGGGTCGTCGCCCGCGCGGGCGTGGGCCTGGACAACGTCGATGTCTCCGCCGCCACCAAGGCCGGCGTGATGGTCGTCAACGCCCCGACCTCCAACATCGTCACCGCCGCCGAGCTGGCCTGCGGTCTGCTGGTCGCCACGGCCCGCAACATCCCCCAGGCGAACACCGCCCTGAAGAACGGCGAGTGGAAGCGCAGCAAGTACACCGGCGTCGAGCTCAGCGAGAAGACCCTCGGTGTGGTCGGCCTCGGCCGGATCGGCGTCCTGGTCGCCCAGCGGATGTCGGCGTTCGGCATGAAGGTCGTCGCCTACGACCCCTACGTCCAGCCGGCCCGTGCCGCGCAGATGGGCGTCAAGCTGCTGACCCTCGACGAGCTGCTCCAGGTCTCGGACTTCATCACGGTGCACCTCCCCAAGACGCCGGAGACCGTCGGTCTCATCGGGGACGAGGCGCTGCACAAGGTCAAGCCGTCGGTCCGGATCGTCAACGCCGCGCGTGGCGGCATCGTCGACGAGGCGGCGCTGGCCACCGCGCTGAAGGAGGGCCGGGTGGCCGGCGCGGGCCTGGACGTCTACGCCGTCGAGCCCTGCACGGACTCCCCGCTCTTCGAGTTCGACCAGGTCGTCGCCACTCCGCACCTCGGTGCCTCGACGGGTGAGGCGCAGGAGAAGGCCGGTATCGCGGTCGCCAAGTCGGTGCGGCTGGCGCTGGCCGGCGAGCTGGTGCCGGACGCGGTCAACGTCCAGGGCGGCGTGATCGCCGAGGACGTCAAGCCCGGACTGCCGCTGGCCGAGCGGCTCGGCCGGATCTTCACGGCGCTGGCCGGTGAGGTCGCCATGCGCCTCGATGTCGAGGTGTACGGCGAGATCACCCAGCATGACGTCAAGGTGCTCGAACTCTCCGCGCTCAAGGGCGTGTTCGAGGACGTGGTGGATGAGACGGTGTCCTACGTCAACGCCCCGCTGTTCGCGCAGGAGCGCGGTGTGGAGGTGCGGCTGACGACCAGCAGCGAGTCGCCCGAGCACCGCAATGTGGTGACCGTGCGCGGCACCCTCGCGGGCGGCGACGAGGTGTCGATCTCCGGCACGCTGTCCGGCCACAAGAACATCCAGAAGATCGTCGCGGTCGGTGAGCACTCCATCGACCTGTCGCTCGCCGATCACATGGCGTTCCTGCGCTACAGCGACCGCCCCGGTGTCGTCGGCACCGTCGGTCGGATCCTGGGCGAGGCGGGTATCAACATCGGCAATATGCAGGTCTCGCGGGCGGATGTCGGTGGTGAGGCGCTGGTCGCGCTGACCGTCGACGACACCATTCCGCCGAACGTGCTCAGCGAGATCGCCGACGAGATCGGCGCGACCTCGGTGCGCGCGGTGAACCTCGGCGACTGACCGCCAGGTCTTCGCAGGTCAACGGGCCCGGGCCCCGCTTTTCGCGGGGGCCGGGCCCGTTTGCGTGCCCGCATCGTACGGGCGCCGGTGCGGTCCGCGAGCGGGCGTCCGGCGCGGTCGCACCGCTCCGGCATTCACCCGATTGGCCTATCCGGGGGTGGGCGCGCGGGGGCCGTCGGCGCCGTCGTGGGGCCGCCGGAGCCGTCGGCCGCCGGTCCGCCCGATTCGCAGCGGAGATGTTCGCGTCGCGCAATGGGAACTGCGCGTGCCCCCGCCGGTGCGTGCGGAAGGAGAGAGACGCCATGAATGCACCCCTGGGTGATGCCCCGCAGAGTCTGACCGGGTTGCACGTGGTCGACGCGGACGGCGCGAAGGTGGGCAAGGTCCAGCAGGTCTACCGGGACGATGCCACCAACGAGCCCGAGTGGATCACGGTGCGTACCGGCCTGTTCGGCATGAAGGAGACCTTCATCCCGCTCGCCGGGGCCCGGCGGACCGGCGACGAACTGCATGTTCCGCACGCCAAGGAGACCATCAAGCACGCGCCGCGGATCGACGCCGACGGCCATCTCGACCCCTCCGAAGAGGCCGAGCTGTACCGCCATTACGGGATGACCCGGCCGGGCACCGTCGAGCCGGGCGTCGGCGAGCCGGGCGGTCCCGCGACGCAGACCGGCCCCCGGGCGGCGGGGGAGGCCGCACCTCCCGCCCCCATGCCCGGCGAGCGCGACACGCCGGTCGGCGGGCCGATGGCGGGCGCAGGGGCCGGTACGCGGGCGGCCGACACCGGCGACACCGCGCGCGGCAAGGAGCAGGAGCAGCGGGAGATCGGCACCGAGGAGGGCGAGCGCGGCCGGTCCGGTCCGCGCGGGAGGGAAGGGTGGCCGGGTGACGGTACGGGGGGCGGCCGTGAGGGGCCGGACCGGCCGCGGTGAGGACCGCGCCCAGAGGAAGTATACGTACGTCTAAAACGGGTGTCTGGTACGAGCGTATGTGTGGGCGATAGGCTGCCCTCATGGGACACCGTGAAGATCTTCTGGAGGGCGCCAAGCGCTGTCTCCTGGAGAAGGGATATGCGCGCACCACCGCCCGCGACATCGTGGCCGCGTCCGGCGCCAACCTCGCCTCCATCGGGTACCACTACGGCTCCAAGGACGCCCTGATGCGTCAGGCGATCATCGCGTCCAGTGAGGAGTGGGGGGCCGGGGTCGCCCAGGTGCCGGCCGGTGACCAGGCGGTGCCGGCCGACGCCGAGCCGCTGGAGCGGTTCGCCGCGGTCTGGGACCTGTTCCTGCAACGGATCGCCACGGAGCGGGAGTTCATCGCCGCGCAGGTCGAGGTGCTGGGGCTGCTGCCGCGCGACGCGGCCCTGCGCGAGGCGATCGGTGAAGTGCTCCCGGAGGGCGGCGAGGGACTCGTCGCGATCTTCGAAGGGGTGCCGGACACCGAGGTCGACGCGGAGGCCGCCCGCGTCGTCGGCTCCTTCTACCAGGCCCTGCTCACCGGCCTGATGGTTCAGTCGCTGCTCACGCCCGACAGCATGCCCACGGGCCGGGACCTGGCGGCCGCACTGCGCCGGGTCACCGCGGGAGAGGTACTGGGGAAGGCGGAGTGACCGCTGCCCGGCGCCCGTCCGGTGGAGATTTGCGGCGGCTTGTGCGGCGTGCTGTCCTGAGATGAAGAGGTTGCGCAGCCGACGCCTGCGGGCGCGGTGACACGTGGTTGAGCGGCCGTCAGGAAGGGCTGCCGTTCACCAGGCCGGTGCCCGTGGGGGCTGAGCGGCGGATCCACCATCCACGGCACGCCAGTCCTGCTCGCTGGTTGCCGGTGACGAAGGACCTGCGCATGACCGAGAATCCCCACGATGCGGCGGAGCCGAAAAGGGCGGAGCGGTCGAAGAAGGCGGAGCGGTGGAAGAAGGCGGAGCAGCCGCCGGCCGGTCCGCGGCCCGCACCGCGATGGGCGCAACGGGGACCAAGTTCCGCACGTGCCTACGCCCCCGCCTCGGCGCCCACCGTGTGCCCGGTGTGCCGGGGCCCGGTGGAGGGTGAGCTCACCTGCCAGTTCTGCGGGCAGGTCATGGTGCTGCCGACCGGAATCCACCTGTCCACCGTGGGGCTCCGCTTCGGCGGATTCCTGCTGGAGAACCTGCTGATGATCTGCACGCTGTACATCGGCTGGTTGATCTGGGCCTTTCTCGTCTTCCCGCAGGGGCAGACCCCGGCCAAGCAATTGCTGCACATGCGGGTCATCTACATCCCGGAGGCCCGCGCGGCCCGGTGGTGGCGGATGTTCTTCCGTGAATTCATCGCCAAGGGGATCATCGGCCTGCTCGCCGCCGTCACCCTGCTGATCCCGTACTTCTGGCTGCTGTGGGACCGCAACCGGCAGGAGCTGTGGGACAAGATGGCCACCACGCTCGTCGTCACCGACCGTGCGGACCGGCTCCGGCCGTCCCCGCAGCCCCCTGCCGAGCTCCCCGGGGGACGGAGCTGACGAGCCCGGCCCGGCCCTCCGCGCCCTTCACAGGCGCGCCGCCTTGAGCGCCATGTGCAGCAGCAGCCGGTGCTCGCCGTCGTCCAGATCGAGGCCGGTCAGCTTCTCCACCCGGCCCAGGCGGTAGTAGAGCGTCTGCCGGTGGATGCCCAGGGCCTGGGCGGTGCGGCTCGCCTGGCCCGCGCAGTCGAGGAACACCTCGGCGGTGCGCGCGAGTTCGGCGTGCGCGGGGGCCAGCAGCGGGCCGATGGCCGGGTCGGGGGCGGTGGCCGGCAGGGCGGTCAGCATGCGGTACGGGCCGATGGCGTCCCATTGGGTGATCGGGCCCAGCCGGGGCTCGGCATGTGCCGCGCGGGCCGCGTCCAGCGCTTCCCGCCAGGTGGCCGGGAGGTCGGTCAACTCCCGGGTGCCGGCGCCGATTCCGGCGGCGCCCGGCCGGGGTGGCGGGGGGTGCCCGGAGCCGCGCGGTGCCTGCCTCTCGCCCTGTGCGGCGCCCGCGCGCGGGGAGCGCAGCAGATGCTCGGCCACCGTATGGGCCGGGGCGGGCGCGGCGGACGCGCGCAGCCGTACGAGCGCGGCCAGCGCGGGCACCGGCGCCGTGGGCTGCGGCCGGGCGGCGGACCCGGTGCGGCCGGTGCGTCCCGCGCCGGGCTCCGTCTCCTCCGCCCCCACGGACGGGCCGTCCGCCGGGCCGCCGCCCGCCGGCAGCGCACAGGCCGCGAGCAGCCCCGGCAGGCTCGGCAGCGGCGCCGCGTCGGTGTCCGAGGTGTCCCAGGGCAGCACCGCGACCAGGGTGAGCGGGGCGCCCGGGGTGAAGCGGAGGCTGTCCCGCAGCGCATCGCGCAGCGCGGCCGCCGCGGCCGGCTGTCCGTCGGGCGCCGCGACCAGCAACTCCCGCAGCAGATCGCCGAGTTCGGCCCCGGCGCGGGCCTCGTCGGCCAGCAGTGCGCCGATCCGGGCGGCGGTCTCCATGGCCTGCGCGATCCGCGGGTCGGGCGGCGCGCCCCGGGTGCCCAGTTCGAGATCGGTCAGATGGCCGTCGTCCAGCAGCCAGACGTAGCCGTGCACGATGCCCCGGTGGCGCACGGGCAGACAGATACGGCCCCGGAAGACCCCCGCGGCCGGGTCCGGCGGGATGCGCAGCGCGGTCTTGGCGCGGGCGATCCCGAACGCCTCGAACCAGGCACGGACCGCCGCCGAGGAGCGGCGCTGGAGGATCGAGCGGGTACGGACCGGGTCCATCACCTCGTCGTCGTCGCCCTCGTGCGCGCCGAACGCGATCAGCCCGAAATCCCGGTCCTCCAGCGTCGCCGGTGCGCCGAGCGCCGCCGAGATCTCGTCCACGAGCTGCTGATAGTCGCCCCGCATCGGCCGCCCGGCTCCTCTCCTGTCGTCACACCACCGGCACCGCCGGTGACTCGGACACCTCTCACACCACAGTCACCACTGGCACGGTCACCTCACCCTCATTCTCATACATCTGTCTGAGATCCCGGCCACGAAGGCGTGACAGCTGTCGATGGCCGGGAAGTGGCGCGATCCTTAAGTTTCAGGTGGCTCAATATTGCCGACGCGTTCGCCCGCCCGGTGTCCGCCCGGTACTTGTCACCCTGAATCGTGGAGGTGCCCATGCTGGGTCCCGTGCTTCTGGCCGCAGCGCGCAGTGACAGCATCCGCCGGATCGTGGCGGCCGCTCCGGTCACCCGGCCCGTGGTGGAGCGTTTCGTCGCCGGCGAGCGCCTGGCCGAGTCCATGGCGGCCGTGCGGACCCTGGCCGCGCGAGGTCTGGAGGTCACCCTCGACCACCTGGGCGAGGACATCACCGACCCGGCCGAGGCGCTGCGCAATCGCGATGCCTACCTCCAGCTGGCCGCGGCCCTCAAGGAGCACGGGCTCGGCGTCAAGGCCGAGATGTCGGTCAAGCTGTCCGCTTTCGGGCAGGCGCTGGCCGGCGGCCATGAGCTGGCCCTGAAGAACGTCACCCCGGTGGTCGAGGCCGCCGCCGAGGCCGGGACGACCGTGACCCTCGACATGGAGGACCACACCACGGTCGACTCCACCCTGGCGATCCTCGCCGACCTGCGCGAGCGGTTTCCCCAGACGGGCGCGGTGCTGCAGTCCTACCTCTTCCGTACCGAGGACGACTGCCACGCGCTCGCCGGGGAAGGCTCCCGGGTGCGGCTGGTCAAGGGTGCGTACAAGGAGCCCGCGGCCGTCGCCTTCCAGGACAAGCGAGAGGTCGACAAGGCCTATGTGCGGTGCCTGAAGATCCTGATGGCGGGGGAGGGCTACCCCATGATCGGGTCGCACGACCCGCGGATGGTGGCCATCGCCCAGGAGCTCGCCCACCGCAACGGCCGCAAGCCGGCCGACTACGAATTCCAGATGCTGTACGGCATCCGCGAGGCCGAGCAGCAGCGGCTGGTCGCCGAAGGACACCGTATGCGGGTGTACATCCCCTATGGCACCGACTGGTACGGCTACTTCATGCGCCGGCTGGCCGAGCGCCCCGCGAACCTCGGGTTCTTCCTGAGGTCGCTGGCCACCCGCGGCTGACGGCCACGGCAGGCGGCGGCCCGCGGCCGCCGGCGATCCGCGGCTGACCGGCCCCGCGAAAGGCCGGTGCGGGTGGATGCTGGAAACCGGGGGATGTTCCCGGACGGCGCCGCCCGCAGCCGCCCACCCGAAGCGGCCGCGGCCGCACCACCGACGTACGAAAACCGACGAGCGAAATCGAAGGAGACACGGCCGCTATGGACGCTGTGACCCAGGTCCCCGTGCCGGTTAACGAGCCGGTCCACACCTACGCCCCCGGCAGCCCGGAGCGTTCCCGCCTGGAAGCCAAGCTCAAGGAGCTGGCCGACAACCCGATCGAGCTGCCGATGACCATCGGCGGCGAGCGCCGGATGGGCGGCGGCGAGCGCTTCGACGTCGTGCAGCCGCACAACCACGCCTCCCGGCTCGGTACGTACGCCAACGCCACGGTCAAGGACGCCCAGGACGCGGTCGACGCCGCGCTGGCCGCCGCCCCGGCCTGGCGTGCGCTGTCCTTCGACGACCGCGCCGCGATCATCCTCAAGGCCGCCGACCTGCTCGCCGGCCCCTGGCGCGAGACGATGGCCGCCGCCACCATGCTCGGCCAGTCCAAGACCGCCCAGCAGGCCGAGATCGACACCCCGTGTGAGCTCATCGACTTCTGGCGCTTCAATGTGCACTTCGCGCGCCAGATCCTCGCCGAGCAGCCCCCGGCGAACTCCCCGGGCGTCTGGAACCGCTCGGACCACCGCCCCCTCGAAGGCTTCGTCTACGCGATCACGCCGTTCAACTTCACCGCGATCGCCGGCAACCTCCCGACCGCGCCCGCGCTCATGGGCAACGTCGTGGTCTGGAAGCCCTCCCCGACGCAGACCTACGCCGCCGTGCTGCTGATGCAGCTGCTGGAGGAGGCCGGGCTGCCCAAGGGCGTCATCAACCTCGTCACCGGTGACGGCAAGGACCTCTCCGAGGTGGCGCTGACCCACCCCGACCTCGCCGGTATCCACTTCACCGGTTCGACCAAGACCTTCCAGTACCTGTGGAAGACGGTCGGCAACAACATCGAGAACTACAAGACCTACCCGCGGCTCGTCGGCGAGACCGGTGGCAAGGACTTCATCGTCGCCCACCCCTCGGCCGACCGCGCCGTGCTGAAGACCGCCATGACCCGTGGCGCCTTCGAGTTCCAGGGCCAGAAGTGCTCCGCGGCCTCCCGCGCCTACGTCCCGGCCTCGCTGTGGAACAGCGGCCTCAAGGAGGAGTTCGCGGCCGAGGTCGACGCCCTGTCCATGGGTGACGTCAGCGACCTGTCGAACTTCATGTCCGCCGTCATCGACGAGCGCTCCTTCGCCAAGAACAAGGCGGCGATCGACCGCGCCAAGGCCGACCCGACCATCGAGGTCGTGGCCGGCGGTACGTACGACGACAGCGAGGGCTACTTCGTCCGCCCGACGGTCCTGGTCTCCACCGACCCGGAGAACGAGATCTTCAAGGACGAGTACTTCGGTCCGATCCTCGGCGTCTACGTCTACGACGACGCCGACTACGACACCATGCTCACCCAGATGGAGTCCGCCTCGGCGTACGGCCTGACCGGTTGCGTCATCGCCCAGGACCGTGCCGCGGCCGCCGAGACCTGCGAGAAGCTGCGCTTCGCGGCCGGCAACTTCTACATCAACGACAAGCCGACCGGCGCCGTCGTCGGCCAGCAGCCCTTCGGCGGCGGCCGCGCCTCCGGCACCAACGACAAGGCCGGCGCCAAGCAGAACCTGATGCGCTGGACCTCCACCCGTTCCATCAAGGAGACCCTGGTCCCGCCGACGGACTACCGCTACCCGCACATGGGCTGACCGCCCCCGCGCACACCGACGGCCCGGCTCCCCTCTCCCCAGGGGCGCCGGGCCGTTCGGCTTTGCTTCAGGCGTTGCGCGGCGGGCCGGTGATGGCCTCGCCGATGACGAAGCCCTTGGCGCTCGGGCGTCTCCTGCGCGGGCGCGGTCATGGTGCAGCACCTCCTCAGTGCGGGCGGGCTTGGCCTCGTGGCACAAGCCATACCGCCACGCTAGGGAGGCGTCGCACCGCCATGAGCTGCAAATATCCGGGGATCACTCGTTCGAGCACACGCCCGCCGTCTCAGATAGTAGGAAGCCCAAGTAATTGTGCAGACATCACGGCCGAGCTGTCCTAGCGTTGTAGAAGCCGAACGTAACGCTCCATCGAGCGATTGCGGATGCGGCCCGGTACGTGAGCGCAGGTGACCCCTGCCGTGCCGAGGCCCCCGCCTCTTCCGGCCGCTTCTGGAACGACGCATCCCATTTCTTCTCGGGGCTCTGGCTTAGGAGACGTGAATCATGGCTGAGACTGCCGTCCGCAGGACCCGTCACTCCGCCCGTACGACCAGCGACGCCGACCGCAGGAATGCCGCCGCCGCCCTCCAGCGTGCCCTCGACCGCCGTGACAACGGCGGCTCCACCGGGCACTGAGCCGATGCGTGCGCGACCCGGGTCGGTCCTGTCGAGGCCGGCGTCGATGCCCTGCCGCTGCTGCTGGCGGATCCGGCTGTCCGTGGCCCGGTGGCTCTTTCTCTCCTGAACGTGCGGGGCGCCCGGATCCCGGGCGCCCCTGCAAGGGATCGTCCCCTGATTACTGCGCGGGCGAGCGCGTCACCTCGAAGTGGTCGATGCGCTCGCCGGACTCGGCGAGGGCGGTGACCTTCATCCGCGGGTGGCTGCCCGGTATGACCTCGACGGCGATGAAGGAGTAGCCGGTGTAGCGGACCCGGGACCACTCCACGGTTTCCTTGGTCTTCTTCTGGCCCTTGGACCAGTGGTAGGTGTCCACATGGTCGAGGTCCTTGACGTGCCCCTCGTAGCTGTCCGGTACGGGGAAGTCGTAGAGGGCCCGGCCCGCGCCGCCCGCGGTCACGTACACGATGCCCTCGCGGGTGGTGTCCACGCTCGCGCCGATCGGCATCTTCTTGGCGACCCGCCCGCTCTTGAGGGCGTCGGTCCGCTCGTAGACGTGGTTGTGGCCGTTGACGACCAGGTCCACCTGGTGCTTGTCGAACAGCGGAAGCCAGGCGTCCCGCACCGCGCCGTCGGAGGCGTGCGAATTCGTGGTGGAGAAGGCGCAGTGGTGGAAGAAGACCACGATGAAGTCGATGCCGTCGGCGGCGCGCAGCTCGGCCAGCCGGCGGTCGAGCCAGCGGGTCTGCCGGCCGTCGGTGTAGCCCTGGTTGGCGGGGATCTCGTAGGAGATGTCGTTGGCGTCCAGGGCGACGACGGCGGTGTTGCCGTAGGTGAACGAGTAGACGCCGGGGGCGTTCTCGGCGTCCGGGCCGTTGCCGGGCAGCGACCAGCGGGCGTTCTGGCCGCCGTAGCCGTTGGGGGAGTACCAGGCCTCCATGTCGTGGTTGCCGGTGGTCACCATCCAGGGCACGGACTTGGCCACCGACTCGGTCTGCGCGAGGAACTGGTCCCAGACCCGGGCGTCGTAGGCGTCGTGCTCGGAGCCGTCGCCGTCGGTGTCCGCGTAGCAGATGTCGCCCGCGTGCAGATGGAAGGACGGGTTCTGACCCAGGATCAACTGGTCGTTGGCGAGGGCGTGGTAGCTCACGCCCTGGTCGCCGAAGGCGGTGAAGACGAACGCCTCGGGGCGGGCCGGGGCGGTACGGAAGGTGCCGACGGTGGAGAAGTGGCGGGGGTCGGCCGGGTCGAAGCCCTCGTGGCCGACGCCGTAGTAGTACGTCGTCCCCGGGCGCAGCCCGTCCAGCGCGGCGTGCAGGTAGTACTGCTGCACGGCCGGCAGCTTCGCGGACAGCGACGGGGTGTGCAGCGGCCGGACCTCGGCCTCGATCTTGCGCCCCAGGTCCCACGGCTTCAGACCCACCCGCAGATACGGCCGCTTGACCGCGAGCGGCACCTGCCAGCTCACCCGCATCTGGTGCTTGGGGTCGGCGCCGAAGGCCAGATGGCGGCCGAACGGGGCGACCAGCGAACCGTCCACGGCGGCCGTCGCGGGCGAGGACAACAGGGTGGGCGAGACGCCCTGGGCCGAACCGGCCAGCAGCCCGGAGCCCGCGACCACTCCCGCGGTGGCGGCCGAGGTGCGCAGCAGACCTCTGCGGCTCAGCTTGGTACGGAGGTAGTCATGCTGTTCCGGCATGCTCATCCGGGCCGCCAGCTGCTCCGGGATGCCGACGCGGGGGGTGTGCGAGGGCTGGGGGACGGTCCCCCGGGGATTTCCAGTCATGCCCCGAATTTCCCAGCGCGACCCGACCGTTGTGGGGACAGCGGGTGAACGCCGGCTGACCGCCTCCCCACGTGTCCGTATGGCGGACGTTACGTGTCAATCCATGGGACGGCGAGTAGGGTCCAGACATGTCTCGCAGCATTCGCCTCGCAGTGATCCCCGGTGACGGTATCGGCCAGGAAGTCGTGGCCCAGGGCCTGAAGGTCCTGACCGCGGTCCTCCCGCAGGACGTCAAGCTGGAAACCAAGGAGTACGACCTCGGTGCCCGGCGCTGGCATGCGACCGGTGAGACCCTCCCCGACGCGGAGCTGGAGTCGCTCAAGCAGCACGACGCGATCCTGCTCGGCGCGATCGGCGACCCGTCCGTACCCTCCGGTGTGCTGGAGCGCGGTCTGCTGCTGAAGCTCCGCTTCGCCTTCGACCACTTCGTCAACCTGCGCCCGTCGAAGCTCTTCCCGAACACCTCCACCCCGCTCGCCGGCCGCCCCGACATCGACTTCGTGGTGGTGCGCGAGGGGACCGAGGGCCCCTACACCGGCAACGGCGGCTCGCTGCGCACCGGCACGCCCGCCGAGGTCGCCACCGAGGTCAGCGTGAACACCGCCTACGGCGTGGAGCGGGTGGTCCGGGACGCGTACGAGCGGGCCAACTCCCGTCCCCGCAAGAAGCTCACGCTGGTGCACAAGAACAATGTGCTGGTGTACGCGGGCCACATGTGGAAGAACATCTTCGACAAGGTCGGCCAGGAGTACCCCGAGGTCACCACCGACTACCTGCATGTCGACGCCGCGACGATCTTCTTCGTCACCCAGCCCGAGCGGTTCGACGTGATCGTCACCGACAACCTCTTCGGTGACATCCTCACCGACCTCGCCGCGGCCGTCACCGGCGGTATCGGCCTGGCCGCCTCCGGGAACATCAACCCGACCGGCGACTTCCCGTCGATGTTCGAGCCGGTGCACGGCTCCGCGCCGGACATCGCGGGCACCGGAAAGGCCGACCCGACGGCGACGGTCCTCTCCGTCGCCCTGCTGCTGCGCCACCTCGGCTACGAGCAGCAGGCCGCCCGCATCGAGGAGGCCGTGGCCGCCGACCTGGAGGCCCGGGACGGTTCGGCGCGGAGCACCGACGAGATCGGTGACGCGCTGGTCGCACGGGTAGCGGGCTGAGGCCCACCGCGCAGACACGCACCACGCACAGCGCCGGGCCGCCTCCAGGGGGCCCGGCGCTGTGCGCGTGGGCCCGGCACCGCCGCCGCCCCGGTTCCGGCCGCACGGACCCACGGGCGATAATCGGACGTGGCATCCTTGCCCGCGAGGAAACTCGGACGTCCCAATAACGACCGGTACGTTCAAGTGCCCTCGTAGGCGCGGCAGCCACCGCACCGGTGCCGCAAGGTGGGGGACCGAACCCCTCATCCCCGGCCGGAGGGCTGGGCCGGTGATGCTCCCCAGCGCACGCTGGGAGGTACCCCCCGGTATCGCACACGCAGTGAAGGACATGCATCCATGACGACGCCCACGATCGAGCTCAAGCCCTCCTCGCATCCGCTGTCCGACGCGGAGCGGGAGCAGATCCTGGCCGCCCCCGGCTTCGGCCGCCACTTCACCGATCACATGGTGACGATCAAGTGGACGGAGGGCCGTGGCTGGCACGACGGGCAGCTCGTGCCGTACGGGCCGCTCTCCCTCGACCCGGCGACCAATGTCCTGCACTACGCCCAGGAGATCTTCGAGGGCCTCAAGGCGTACCGCCGGCCCGACGGGTCCGTCGCCACCTTCCGTCCGGACGCCAACGCCCGGCGCTTCCAGGCCTCCGCGCGCCGGCTGGCCATGCCCGAGCTGCCCGTCGAGACCTTCATCGAGGCCTGCGACCTGCTCGTTCAGCAGGACAAGGACTGGGTGCCCGCGCACGGCGGCGAGGAGTCGCTCTACCTGCGCCCGTTCATGATCGCGACCGAGGTCGGCCTGGGCGTGAAGCCCGCCAACGAGTACCTCTTCGTCGTCATCGCCTCGCCCGCCGGCGCCTACTTCGCCGGCGGCGTCAAGCCGGTCTCCATCTGGCTGTCCGAGAACCGGGTGCGGGCCGTCCCCGGCGGTATGGGTGACGCCAAGACCGGCGGCAACTACGCCGCGTCGCTGCTCGCCCAGGCAGAGGCCGCCGCGCAGGGCTGTGACCAGGTCGCCTACCTCGACGCCGTGGAGCACAAGTGGGTCGAGGAGCTCGGCGGGATGAACCTGTACTTCGTCTACGGCGACAAGATCGTCACCCCCACCCTGACCGGCTCGCTGCTCGCCGGCGTCACCCGTGACTCCCTGCTCTCCGTCGCCCGCGACCTGGGCTACGCGTCGGAGGAGGCCCGGGTCTCCATCGACCAGTGGAAGACCGACACCGCGAACGGCACCCTCACCGAGGTCTTCGCCTGCGGCACGGCCGCCGTGATCACCCCGGTCGGCACGGTCAAGAGCGCGGGCGGCGAGTGGACCCAGTCCGACGGTGAGCCCGGCAAGGTCACGCTGAAGCTGCGCGAGGCGCTCCTCGACATCCAGCGCGGTGTCGCCGAGGACAAGCACGGCTGGATGCACGAGCTGGGCTGAGCCCGCCACCGCGTATCGCCCGGACCTGATCGAGGCCGCCCCCGAGAGTGCGTCGGGGGCGGCCTCGGTCGGGTCCGGGCCGGCTCAGCCGACCTCCGCGGGGGCTTCCGCCGCCGGGGCCGGGGAAGTGGGCGGCAGGGCGCGCAGCGCCGCGACCGGGCGCGGGTCCCGGACGGTGAGGGCCAGGTACGCGATCGCGCCCACGGCCGCCGCGAGCAGGAAGCTGAGGTCGATGCCGCCGGTGAGGGGGAGCAGCGGCCCCTGGTAGAGCGGGGTGTCCACGCCCATCAGGCCGACCACGGAGCCCAGCGCCCAGGCCAGCGTCGCCCGGACGTGCCAGCCCGCCCGGTACCAGTAGACGCCGCCGCGTGTGCCCCGGTTGTAGACCTGGAGCGACTCCGGGTCGTAGGCGCCGCGGCAGCGGACGAAGCCGATCACGGTGATCACCGCCCAGGGCGTCCCGACGGCGGTCATCAGCAGCACGAACGAGGTCATCGCGTCCTGCGCCGCCCACAGGAAGTGACCGGCGTAGACCAGCGCGGTCGCGAGCGCGGCGACGACATAGGTGGCCTGGGTGCGGGTCGCGCGCGGCAGGATCGCGTCCAGGTCGAGGCCCATGCTGTAGAGCATCAGGCCGGAGTTGCCGACGGAGCCGGCCGAGGCGTTGAGCAGCAGCAGCACCAGGTACCAGAACGGTGCGCCGGCCACCAGCGGGCCCGCGTAGTCCGCGCCCGCACCGACCGCGAGCGCGGTGAACGTACCGAAGAGCTGCGGCACCAGCAGGCCGACCACCAGCCCCAGACAGGTGGCGCCGAAGACCTTTCGGCCACTGTGCCGGCGTGGGGAGATGTAGCGGCTGTAGTCACCGAGCAGCGTGATGAAGGCGATCGGGCCGCTCAGGCCCGCGGAGACGGCTGCCAGCAGCCAGGTCTGCCAGAAGCCGCCGAGCAGGTAGGAGCTGCCGGGTGGGGCGGCGGTGGTGAAGGTGTCCGCGTAGGCGACGATGCCGACGGCCAGGAGGACGGTCAGTCCGATGCCGAGCACCTTGCTCAGCCGGAGCAGCACCCGGTAGCCGTAGACCGCGCCGACGGCGGTGGCGCCCGCCAGCAGGGCGTAGACCAGGGCGTACGTCGTGCCGCTGGACGGCAGCCCGGTGAGCCGGTGCAGCGCGCCCACCACCGCGTCGCCGCCCACCCACAGGGTCAGCGCGGTGTAGCCCAGCGACAGCAGCAGGCCGATGACCGAGCCGATCAGCCGGCCGCGCACACCGAAGTGGGCACCGCTGCTGGTGGACAGGTTGGTGGCGCTGCGCAGCGAGACCAGGGCGAGCGGGGCGGTCAGCAGGGTGCCGACGAGGGTGCCGGCCACCAGGGAGGTCACCGAGGGCCAGAAGCCGAGCCCGAAGGAGACCGGGAGCCAGCCGAAGATCACCACACCCAGGGCGAGGTTCGATCCGAGCAGGATCGAGATCAGATCGCGAGGGCCGCTGGTGCGTTCCTCGTCCGGGATGGTGTCGACTCCGCGTTGTTCGATCGGCATGAGGGCTCCCCTGAGAGGCCGGACAACAGTGTGCGAGCAGCGCTCGGGGCCGTGCTCCGTGCTGTGGACGGTGCGCGCCAGAGGCGCTGCCCGCGCTGCGAGATCATTTAGAGCGGCGCTCCATCGCGCCGAATAGTTAGAGCAGCGCTCAATGTGACGCATGCCTGTGGCCGCGGTCAATGCTTTCCTCTTGGCGATTTTTGTGTTTAGAGTGTTGCTCTAATCGAGCGGAAGGTGTGGGGATGCGGCTGACCCCGACGGAACGCGACCGGCTGCTGCTGTTCGGCGCGGCCGAGCTGGCGCGGACGCGCCGGGCTCGCGGGCTGAAGCTGAATGTGCCCGAGGCGACCGCGTTGATCGCGGACACAGTCTGCGAGGCGGCGCGGGACGGGCGCCGCCTCGCTCAAGCCATCGAGGCGGCACGCGGTGTGCTCGGCCCGGACGATGTGCTGCCGGGCGTGGCCGACGTGGTCACCGAGGTGCATGTGGAGGCCGTCTTCGACGACGGCTCCCGGCTCGCGGTGGTCAGCGACCCGATCGGCGCCCGCCCGGCGGGCGACGGGGGCGACGAGGCCCCCGCGCCCGGCGCGGTGCTGCCCGGTCCGGCCGACCCGGAGCCCGCGCCCGAGGTGGTGCTGACGGTGCGCAACACCGCGACGGTGCCCATCAGCGTCACCTCGCACTTCCACTTCTTCGAGGCCAACCCCCGGCTGGACTTCGACCGGGCCGCCGCGTACGGCATGCGGCTGTGCGTCCCGGCCGGCTCGTCGGTGCGGTTCGACCCCGGCGGTGCCGAGGAGGTCGGTCTGGTCCCGGTCGGCGGCGACCGGATCGCGATCGGCTTCGCCGGTCTCGTCGACGGCCCGCTGGACGCACCGGGCGCCAAGGCGGAAGCGCTGCGGCGGGCCGCCGCCTGCGGCTACCTGGGAGCGGAGGTACCGGCATGACGGGCAGCATCGATCCCCACGAGTACGCGTCGGTGCACGGCCCGCGGGCCGGCGACCGGGTCGTCCTCGGTGACTCGGGCCTGGTCGTCCGGGTCGAGTCGGACGCCCAGAAGCCCGGCGACGAGTTCCTGGCCGGCTTCGGCAAGACCGCCCGCGACGGGCTGCACCTCAAGGCCGCCGCGGTCCGCGAGACCTGCGATGTGGTGATCAGCAACGTCCTGGTCATCGACGCGGTCCAGGGCATCCGCAAGGTGTCCATCGGTATCCGCGAGGGCCGGATCCACGCGATAGGGCGGGCCGGCAACCCCGACACCCTCGACGGCGTCGACGTCGTCGTCGGCACCGGCACCTCGATCGTCTCCGGCGAGGGCATGATCGCCACCGCGGGCGCCGTCGACACCCATGTCCATCTGCTCTCACCGCGCGTCATGGAAGCCTCGCTGGCCTCCGGCGTGACCACGATCATCGGCCAGGAATTCGGGCCGGTCTGGGGCGTCGGCGTCAACTCGCCCTGGGCGCTGGGGCACGCCTTCAGCGCCTTCGACGCCTGGCCGGTCAACATCGGCTTCCTCGGCCGTGGTTCGTCCTCGGGCGATGCCCCGCTGGTCGAGGCGCTCGCCGAGGGCGGCGCCTGCGGCTTCAAGGTGCACGAGGACATGGGCGCCCACGCCCGCGCCCTGGACACCGCGCTGCGGGTCGCCGAGGAGCACGACGTCCAGGTGGCGCTGCACAGCGACGGCCTCAACGAGTGCCTCACCGTCGAGGACACCCTGCGCGTCCTGGACGGCCGGACCATCCACGCCTTCCACATCGAGGGCTGCGGCGGCGGTCATGTCCCCAACGTCCTCAAGATGGCCGGGGTGCCCAACGTCATCGGCTCCTCCACCAACCCCACCCTCCCCTTCGGGCGGGACGCGGTCGCCGAGCACTACGGCATGATCGTCTCGGTCCACGACCTGAAGACCGATCTGCCGGGCGACGCCGCCATGGCCCGCGACCGCATCCGGGCCGGGACGATGGGCGCCGAGGACGTGCTGCACGACCTCGGGGCGATCGGTATCACCTCCTCCGACGCGCAGGGCATGGGCCGCGCGGGCGAGACCGTCCGCCGCACCTTCGCGATGGCGGGCAAGATGAAGGCCGAGCTCGGCCCGATGGACGGCGACGGCGCCCACGACGACAACGCCCGCGTCCTGCGCTACATCGCCAAGCTCACCATCAACCCCGCCATCGCCCACGGTCTCTCGCACGAGATCGGGTCGATCGAGGTCGGCAAGATGGCCGATGTGGTGTTGTGGAAGCCGCAGTACTTCGGCGCCAAGCCGCAACTGGTGCTGAAGTCCGGATTCCCCGCCTACGGCGTCACCGGCGACCCGAACGCCGCCACCGACACCTGCGAACCCCTGGTGCTGGGGCCGCAGTTCGGGGCGTACGGCGCGACGCCCGCCGAAATCTCCGTCGCGTTCGTCGCGCGGGCCGCGGCCGAACAGGGCGGGGACGGGATGCCCACCCGCCGGCGCCGGGTCGCCGTCCGCGGTACCCGCGGTATCGGCCCCGGCAGCCTCGTCCACAACTCCCGGGTCGGGCAGGTGCAGGTCGACGGGAGCAGCGGACTGGTCACCCTGGACGGCGCTCCGATGCGCTCGGAACCGGCCGAGTCCGTCTCACTGTCCCGGCTCTATTTCCTGTGAGGGTGCCGCGTGGCGACTCCTTGTGGCACACCGTGGCACCACCCCCTTGCGATCACGCCCTGTGGCCACTCCTCGTGAGTGCGCCTCGATGGCCGACCAGCGCGAACCCCTTGCCTGTAACACCGATACAGACCCTGAGGACCCCACATGAACACCCCTGTCGCCGACGGCTTCCGTATGCCCCCGGAGTGGGCCCGGCACGAGCGCACCTGGATGGCCTGGCCCGGCCCCGGCTTCACCTTCGGCGAGGAGGGCGGCGAGACACTGGCCGGGGCCCGCCGTGCCTGGGCGGCCGTCGCCCGTGCGGTCCGCCGCTTCGAGCCGGTCACCGTCGTCGCCGGAACCGGCCAGTCGGAAGGCGCCCGTGCGCTGCTCGGTGCGGACATCGAGATCGTCGAGCGCCCGCTGAACGACGCCTGGATGCGCGACATCGGCCCCACCTTCCTCACCGACGGCGCGGGCCGACTGGCCGCCGCCGACTGGGTGTTCAACGGCTGGGGGGCCCAGGAATGGGCCCGCTGGGACCTCGACGAGAAGATCGCCGAGCAGGTCTGTGGGCTGGCCGGCGCCCGCCGCTACGCCACCCCTCTGGTCAACGAGGGCGGCGGCATCCACATCGACGGCGAGGGCACCGTGCTGCTCACCGAGACCGTCCAGCTCGATCCGGGCCGCAATCCCGGCCGGACGCAGGAGGAGGTCGAGGCCGAGATCCACGCCCACCTCGGCACCACCAAGGCGATCTGGCTGCCGCGCGGACTGGCCGCCGACTACGGGCAGTTCGGCACCCGCGGCCATGTCGACATCGTCGCCGCCTTCGCCCGCCCCGGCACCGTCCTCGTGCACACCCAGCCCGACCCCGACCACCCCGACCACGCGATCTGCCAGGAGATCGGCAAGCTGCTGCGCGCTGCCACCGACGCCCGGGGCCGGCAGCTGGAGGTCATCGAGGTGCCCGCGCCGACCGTCATCGAGGAGGACGGTGAGCTGGTCGACTACTCCTACATCAACCACTACCTCTGCAACGACGGCGTGGTGCTGTGCGGCTTCGACGACCCGCGCGACGAGGAGGCGGCCGCGATCTTCCGCCGGCTCTTCCCCGACCGGACGGTGACCCTCGTGGACGCCCGTACGATCTTCGCAGCGGGTGGCGGTATCCACTGCATCACCCAGCAGCAGCCGAAGGTCTGATCCGCAGACCTGCCCCAGCCGACCCGGAGGTCCCTGTGCCCGGTCCCGCGCGCCGCCCCAGGCGCCGGCTCAACCAGCCCCGCGAGCAGGTCCTGGCCGCGGCGATGGCGACCATCGCCGCCGAGGGCCTGGACCGGCTGACCATGGCCGGACTGGGCCGAGAGGTCGGCATGAGCAGCGGCCACATCCTCTACTACTTCGGTACGAAGGACGAGCTGCTGCTCCAGACCCTCCAGTGGAGCGAGGAGCAGCTCGGCGCCGAGCGCCGGGCCGCCCTCTCCCGCCGCGTCCCGGCCCGCGAACGGCTGGACGCGCTGGTCGACCTCTACCTCCCCGAAGGCCACCGCGACCCGCGCTGGACGCTGTGGCTGGAGGTGTGGAACCGCTCCCAGAACGCCGACGACGAGACTCGTGAACGCCAGCTGGAACTGGAACTGGCCTGGCACCGCGACCTGGTGGCCCTGCTCGTCGAGGGCATCTCGAAGGGCGAGTTCCGCCCCGTCGACCCCGAACGCTTCGCCACCCGCACCCGTGCCCTCCTCGACGGCTTCGGCTCCCAGCTCGTCGTCGGCCTCCCGGGCACCGAGCGGGAAGAAGTGCGGGTCCACGTACGGGAGTTCCTGGACGAATCGCTGTCCGTCCCCCAGGGCTGACCGCGGCGGGCCGGGCGCTGCGGAGCCCGCGGTCCGCACGCCGCGCGCCGTGCCGGGACCCCGCCGCACGACGCGGTCCCGGCGCGCGTCCGGCCGGCGCCTACGCCCCCGGAAGGAAGTGCCGGCGGTACATCTCGACGGCCTGCTCCGGCGGGTAGTTGGGCAGTGCGCTGACCGCACCGTCCGCCTTGGAGATCACGATGTGCGAGCCGCCCGGATCACGGGGGTAGGCAGTGGGGTCCGTCCTGGGCGGGAAGACCGGGTACACCAGATAGCCGATGTCGAATTCGTGGACGTGCAGCGTCGGTTCGTCCCCGTCCGGCCAGACGCGGGGGAAATGCCCCCGCCCGATCTCCAGCGCCTCGTCGGCGCTGGTGGGAATCGGCCGTTGCCCTGCTTGCGGTTGCGGTTCGGACATCTCGCTTCTTTCTCTTCTCTCGCCCGGCCCGGTCCGCACGCGGCGACCGGGCGGTGGCGCCTCGCAGCTTCGATGGCGACCCTATGCCGTAGGGGGGCGTGCGGTCGCGGCCGTGCCAGGTGCCGGCGTCCGCCCCGTGACCACAACGCACGTAAGTACCTGCGATCGTTGCCGCCCGCGCCCTTGCCGCGGGCCCCCGGTTCCGCGACCGTAACCGGCTATGGGACGAGAGCAATGGAAGAAGATCTGGGTCGGCTCGGCCGGCAACATGGTCGAGTGGTTCGACTGGTTCGTGTACGCCAGTTTCGCGGTCTACTTCGCGGATTCGTTCTTCCCCAAGGGGAATGACACCGCGAATCTCATGAACACCATGGGAATCTTCGCCGTGGGGTTCTTCATGCGCCCGGTGGGCGGCTGGGTGCTCGGCCGGGTCGGCGACCGCCGGGGCCGTAAGGCCGCGCTCACACTGACCGTCACGCTGATGTCCGCCTCGGCGATCCTGATCGCCGTCGCGCCCACCTACGCGGTCGCGGGCTACGGCGGAGTGGCCGTGCTGCTCATCGCGCGCATGCTCCAGGGGCTTTCGGTCGGCGGGGAGTACGCGGCCAGCGCGACCTACCTCACCGAGGCCTCCGCGCCCGGCCGCCGCGGCTTCGCCTCCAGCTTCCAGTACGTGTCCATGACCGCCGGACAGCTGCTCGGCCTCGGTCTCCAGATCGTGCTTCAGCGCACCCTGTCCGAGGACGCCCTGCACAGCTGGGCCTGGCGGATCCCGTTCATCATCGGTGCGCTGGGCGCCGCCATCGTCTTCTACCTGCGCCGCAACATGCTGGAGACCGAGGTGTACGCCGAGGACGACAGCGCCCACGCCGACCCGGCGCGCGGCACCATCAAGGCGCTGCTGGCCCACAAGCGCGAGGCGTTCCTGGTCATCGCGCTCACCATGGGCGGCACGGTCGCGTACTACACGTACACGACCTATCTCACCAAGTACCTCTCGGGCAGCGCCGGTCTGTCCAAGCCGACCGCCTCCCTGGTCAGCTTCTGCGCCCTGTTCATCTTCATGTGCATCCAGCCGCTCGCCGGAAAGCTGTCCGACCGGATCGGCCGCCGTCCGCTGCTGATCACCTTCGCGGTCGGTTCGACGTTCCTGACCGTGCCGATCATGACGCTGCTCAAGCACGCCGGCAGCTTCTGGCCCGCCCTCGGGCTCTCGCTGCTCGCCCTGCTCGTCGTCACCGGCTACACCTCGATCAACGCCTGTGTGAAGGCCGAGCTGTTCCCGACCGGCATCCGTGCGCTGGGGGTGGCCCTGCCGTACGCCATCGCCAACGCCCTGTTCGGCGGTACCGCGGAGTATGTCGCCCTGTGGTTCAAGGAGGGCGGCATCGAGTCCGGCTACTACTGGTACGTCGCCGGCTGCGCCGCGGTCTCGCTGATCGTCTACATCACCATGCGCGAGACCCGGTCCATCGATCTGCACCGGGTCGGCAAGGACGGCGCCGGTGCGGAGCGTGCGGGCGCCGCAGCCGTGGCGGGGCGGCAGCCCGTCGGCGACTGAGCGCGCGGCACTGACGGCGGGCCCTTCCCCGGTGCGGGGGAGGGCCTGTCGGCCAGGGTGTGTCCGCCCCGGCCGCCGCCGCGCCCGGCCCCGCCGCACCGCTGGACGGCCCGCCCGCATCGTGAGACGTCCCGTTGTGTCACCCGGGGTTGTGGCACACTGCGGACCGTGCTCTCGTTCGCCATGATTATTGGCAGCAGGCGCGCCGGTCCGCAGTGACCGCCCCGTACGAACCGAGTACGGCGCGGCCACCGTCGTCCCAGACCCGCGCGCAGACCTCTCGCACCCGCGAGAGGTTTTTTCGTTTCCGGCCCACATCTCACCGGAGGCGGAGCGCGAGGGAACATGGAGGGGCGGTGGAACCGGTTATTCCGGTAGACCGAGATCCCGACAGGAGCCAGACCACCATGACGGACGCACACGACGCCCGCCCGTCCAAGCCCGCCGATGCGGTGTCCGACGACTTCCACGTCTTCGACACCACGCTCCGCGACGGCGCGCAGCGCGAGGGCATCAATCTCACGGTCGCCGACAAGCTGACCATCGCCCGGCACCTCGAAGAGTTCGGGGTCGGCTTCATCGAGGGGGGCTGGCCCGGGGCCAATCCGCGGGACACCGAGTTCTTCCAGCGGGCCCGCGAGGAGATCGACTTCCGGCACGCCCAGCTGGTCGCGTTCGGCGCCACCCGCAAGGCCGGGGTCCGCGTCGAGGACGATCCGCAGGTCGCCGCGCTGCTGGAGTCCGGGGCCCCGGTCATCACGCTGGTCGCCAAGTCCCATGTCGGGCATGTGGAGCTGGCACTGCGCACCACCCCCGAGGAGAACCTCGCGATGGTGCGGGACACCGTCCGGTACCTGCGCGACCAGGGCCGCCGGGTCTTCCTCGACTGTGAGCACTTCTTCGACGGCTATGCCCTGGACGCGGTCTACGCCAAGCAGGTCGTCCGCACCGCGAGCGAGGCCGGTGCCGATGTCGTGGTGCTCTGTGACACCAACGGCGGGATGCTCCCGGCGCAGATCACCGCCGTCGTACGGACCGTCCTCGCGGACACCGGGGCGCGGCTGGGCATCCACGCCCAGGACGACACCGGCTGCGCCGTCGCCAACACCCTGGCCGCGGTGGACGCGGGTGCCACCCACGTCCAGTGCACCGCCAACGGCTACGGCGAGCGGGTCGGCAACTCCAACCTCTTCCCGGTCGTCGCCGCCCTGGAGCTCAAGTACGGGCGCCAGGTGCTGCCCGAGGGCAAGCTCGCCGAGACCACCCGGATCTCGCACGCCATCGCCGAGGTCGTCAACCTCACCCCCTCCACCCACCAGCCCTATGTCGGTGTCTCCGCCTTCGCCCACAAGGCCGGACTGCACGCCTCCGCCATCAAGGTCGACCCGGACCTCTACCAGCACATCGATCCGGCGCTGGTCGGCAACAGCATGCGGATGCTGGTCTCCGACATGGCCGGCCGGGCGTCCATCGAGCTCAAGGGCAAGGAGCTGGGCATCGATCTGAGCGGCGACCGTGAGCTGGTCGGCCGGGTCGTCGAGCGGGTCAAGGAGCGTGAGCTGGCGGGCTACACGTACGAGGCCGCCGATGCCTCCTTCGAGCTGCTGCTGCGCGCGGAGCTCCAGCGGGCGGAGGGCGGCCGGCCGCGCAGTTACTTCACGGTGGAGTCCTGGCGGGCGATCGTCGAGGACCGCCCGGACGGTACGCACGCCAACGAGGCGACCGTGAAGCTGTGGGCCAAGGGGGAGCGGATCGTCGCCACCGCCGAGGGCAACGGCCCGGTCAACGCGCTCGACCGGGCGCTGCGGGTGGGGCTGGAGCGGATCTATCCGCAGCTGGCTCACATGGAGTTGGTGGACTACAAGGTCCGCATCCTGGAGGGCGCCCTGGGCACCGGCTCGATCACCCGGGTCCTGGTCTCCACCAGCGACGGCCGGGGCGAGTGGTCCACGGTCGGTGTCGCGGAGAACGTGATCGCCGCGTCCTGGCAGGCGCTGGACGACGCCTATGCGTACGGGCTGCTGCGGGCCGGGGTCGAGCCGCAGGAGTGACCGCCGCGGCGACGCCGCGACCGCGGCCCCGCACGGCCCTCGGGGGAGAGGCCGGCGCGGGGCCGCGGTCGTAGGGCGGAGCGGTGGGCTCAGGCCTCCGGGGCCGCCTTGACGGCCGAGATGTCGAAGGTGAGCTTGACCTTGTCGCTGACCATGACGCCGCCGGTCTCCAGCGCGGCGTTCCAGGTCAGGCCCCAGTCGGAGCGCAGGATCTCGGCGCTGCCCTCGAAGCCGACCCGCTCGGCGCCGTAGACATCGGTGGCCGAGCCGTGGAATTCCAGGTCGATGGTGAGCGGCTTGGTGACGTCGCGGAGGGTCAGATCGCCGGTGATGCGGTAGCGGTCACCGCCCACCCGCTCGGCGGCGGTGCTGCGGAAGGTCATCAGCGGGAAGGCCTCGGCGTCGAAGAAGTCGGCGCTGCGCAGATGGCCGTCGCGGTCCGCGATCCCGGTGTCGATGCTGGCGATCGTGACGTCGAGGGAGGCGGTGGAGCGGGCCGGCTCGGACCCGTCGAGGTGCAGCGTGCCCTCGTACACACCGAAGGCGCCGCGGACGTTGGTGACCATGGCGTGCCGGACGGTGAAGCCGATGGTGCTGTGGGCCGGGTCGATGGTGTAGTCGCCGGTCAGCGCCGCGAGTCCGGGGTCCGCGTCGAGGACGGCAGCGGTGGCGGCGGGGGCGGTGTCGGCGGTGTCTGCGGTGCGCTTGCGGTTGAACAGAGCCATGGCTCCTCCTCAAAGACGGTGCACTCGGTGTGCGCGAAGGTTTGTTTAAGCTTCAACGAGATGCACCGTAACCTCATCTGGTTCAACATTCAACCTCTTGGTTCGAACGGGCTCCGCCGGGCGGGTGGCGGGCGGCGTTCCGGCGCGGTCATTGCCGCTCGCCGACGGCCCGTGCTAGACCATCGGGAACTCCCAAGTGCGCAGCGCCACCCCTCAGTTGACGCCTGGAGAGGACCGACCGTGTCGCCAGTTCCCGCCCTGCCCGTCTGGTCACGCAGAGGATTTCTCGCCATCTCCACCGCGGGTGCGCTCGGCCTCGCGGCCGGCCCCGCGCGCGCCGCCCCCGGACCGGCCGCCCCCGCTGACGAGTTCACCGCCCTCCGCCGCCGCTGGTGCGAGCTCGCCCTGGGCACCGGCTTCGATCCCGCCGCCCCGCCCTACGCCGCCGCCCTCCAGGAGGCCGGCGCCCTCGCGAGCACCTTCCAGGCGCGCATGCGCCCGGCCGCCGGCTCGCTCTGGCCCGACTGCCGCTACGACCCGCCGTCCGGCATCACCCAGAGCTACAGCCGGCTGCACACCATGGCCCAGGCCTACGCCCAGCCCGGCACCGGCCGCACCGGCGACCCCGCCCTCGCCGAAGCCCTCGTCACCGGCCTCGGCCACCTCGAAGCCACCGTCTACAACACCGCCACCACCCGCTACGGAAACTGGTGGGAGTGGCAGATCGGCAGCCCCAGACTCCTCCTCGACACCCTCGCGATCCTCGACGAGCGGCTGCCCGACGGCGGCGGTCTCCCCGACGACCTGCGCACCCGCTGTCTGACCGCCGTCGACCACTTCGTGCCCGACACCATGCTCGGTGACTACACCGGGACCAGCACCGGCGCCAACCGCGTCGACCTGTGCCGGGTGGTCACGCTGCGCGGCGTCCTCGGCCGCGCCCCCGACAAGATCGCACTGGCCCGCGACGCCCTCTCCCCGGTCTTCCCGTACGTCACCAAGGGCGACGGCCTCTACGCCGACGGCTCCTTCGTCCAGCACACCTGGGTCGCCTACTCCGGCACCTACGGCGCTGTTCTGCTGGACGGCCTCGGCCGGCTGTTCGCGCTGCTCGGCGGCTCGTCCTGGCAGCTCACCGACCCGGCCCGGCAGATCATCTTCGACAGTGTCGAGCGGGCCTACGCCCCGCTGCTCCACAACGGCCTGATGATGGACATGGTCAACGGCCGCGCCATCAGCCGCGGCCATCTCCGCAGCGATGAACGGCACATCCTGCGCAGCGACCACTACCACGGCCATGCGCTGATCGCCGCCGTCGCGCTGCTCGCCCGGAGCGCCGGCGGCGCCGAACGGGACCGCTGGCACGCCATGATCAAGGGCTGGATCGCCCGCGACCGTACGCTGCCGGTCCTCACCGACCGGCAGTACCCCGTCGCCGACCTCGCCCGGCTCGGCGAGATCGCCCGGAGCCCCGCGGCCCCCGCCCCCGAACCCGTCGGCCACCGGCTGTTCCCCGCCATGGACCGTGCCGTGCACCGCCGCCCCGGCTGGGCCGCCGGGCTGGCCATGGCCTCCGACCGGATCGCCTACTACGAGAACGGCAACGGCGAGAACCCGCGCGGCTGGCACACCGGCGCCGGCATGCTCTCCTGGTGGGGCGCCGATTTCGGCGGTGACCAGTACACGGACGCCTTCTGGCCCACCGTCGACCCCTACCGGCTGCCCGGCACGACCGTGTCCACCAAGCGGCTGGCCGACAACGAGGGCGGCGGCTGGGGCGAGCCCAAGCCCGCCGCGCGCTGGGTCGGCGGGACCACCGACGGCACCTACGCCGCGATCGGCCAGGACCTGCGCGGACTGGCCTCGACCCTCACCGCCGGGAAATCCTGGTTCGCGCTCGCGGACTGCGTCGTCTGCCTGGGCGCCGGCATCACCGCCCGCGACGGGGTGCCCGCCGAGACCATCGTCGACAACCGCTGCCTGGGGGAGTCCGGCACCGCGACGCTCACCGTCGACGGCGTCCCGCAGCCCGGCACCCTCGGCCGGACCACCGCCTTCCGCCGCGCCCACTGGGCACACCTCGCCGGCCACGGCGGCTATGTCTTCCCCGGCGGCGCCCCCCTCACGGCGCTGCGCGAGGCCCGCACCGGCTCCTGGCACGACATCAACACGACCTCCTCCACCGAACCGTTCACCCGCCGCTACCTCACCCTCTGGCACGACCACGGCACCGACCCCACCGACGCCTGCTACGCCTACCTCCTGATGCCGGGCGCCACCCCCGGCACGCTCGCCGCCCGCGCCGCCGACCGGCGCTGGCTGACCGTGCTCGCCAATGACGCGGGGCGGCAGGCGATCGCCGTCGACCCGCTCGGCGTAACCGCCGCCAATTTCTGGCGGGCGGGCCGCGCGGGGCCGCTCACCGCCGACGGGCCGGCGAGCGTGCTGGTACGGGAGCGGCGACGCGGGTGGCAGGCGGGCCGCGGCGGCACCGCGCGGCTGTGCGTCGCCGCCCCGGAGCGCACCGGCGACACCCTGGAGATCACCTGGTCACGGCCGGTGCGCTCGGTGCTCGCCCACGATCCGGCGATCGAGGTGCTCACCACCGGGCGGGCCCTGCGGCTGCGCGTGCACCCCGGCACGAGCTGTGCCACCCACACCTGCACCGTGCGGCTGGGCTGACCGGAATCCGGCCCGCCGGACCAGCCGGTCACCACAACATCACTCCGCGTCTGTTTGTCGGGCCCATACAGACGCCGGATGAGCCCGCCACCCGAACGGACGCCGGGACGCGGGGTGCGTACAGCACGGTTCTGTACTGCCTGCCCACCAAATCGCATGCGACGTTGTACGAAACCGACATCGGTGCGCGGCGCCTCGCCCACGTACCGTCGATACATGACCACTGTCGAAGATGTGCCCGCCGGCGCCAACGACGCCCGCGGGCGCGTCGCCGAATTGCACGCCATCCGTGAGCAGGTTCGGCGAGGCCCCAGCGAGCGTGCCACCGAAGCGCAGCGTGCCAAGGGCAAGCTGACGGCCCGCGAGCGGATCGAGCTGCTGCTGGACGAGGGCTCGTTCAACGAGGTCGAGCCGCTGCGGCGGCACCGGGCGACGGGCTTCGGCCTGGAGGCGAAGAAGCCCTACACCGACGGCGTGATCACCGGCTGGGGCACCGTCCACGGCCGGACCGTCTTCACCTACGCGCACGACTTCCGGATCTTCGGCGGCGCGCTGGGCGAGGCCCACGCCACCAAGATCCACAAGATCATGGACATGGCCATCCAGGCCGGTGCGCCGCTGGTCTCGCTGAACGACGGCGCCGGCGCCCGCATCCAGGAGGGTGTCTCCGCGCTCGCCGGCTACGGCGGCATCTTCCAGCGCAACACCAAGGCGAGCGGGGTCATCCCGCAGATCTCCGTCATGCTCGGCCCCTGCGCCGGCGGCGCCGCCTACTCCCCGGCCCTGACCGACTTCGTCTTCATGGTCCGCGAGACCTCGCAGATGTTCATCACCGGCCCCGACGTGGTGCGCGCGGTGACCGGCGAGGAGATCACCCAGAACGGCCTGGGCGGCGCCGATGTGCACGCCGAGACCTCCGGCGTCGCGCACTTCGCGTACGACGACGAGGCCACCTGCCTGGAGGAGGTCCGCTACCTCCTCTCGCTGCTGCCGGCGAACAACCGCGAGAACCCGCCGACGGTGCCCTGCGAGGACCCCGCCGACCGCTCCGGTGACGCGCTGCTGGACCTGGTCCCGGCCGACGGCAACCGCCCGTACGACATGCGCAAGGTCATCGAGGAGATCGTCGACGACGGCGAGTACCTGGAGGTCCACGAGCGCTGGGCGACCAACATCATCTGCGCGCTGTCCCGGCTCGACGGCCGCGTGGTGGGCATCATCGCCAACCAGCCGCAGTCGCTGGCCGGCGTACTGGACATCGAGGCATCCGAGAAGTCCGCCCGCTTCGTCCAGATGTGCGACGCCTTCAACATCCCGATCGTCACCCTGCTCGACGTCCCCGGCTTCCTGCCCGGCGTCGACCAGGAGCACGGCGGCATCATCCGGCACGGCGCCAAGCTGCTCTACGCCTACTGCAACGCCACCGTCCCGCGGATCTCCCTCGTGCTGCGCAAGGCCTACGGCGGCGCCTACATCGTCATGGACTCGCAGTCCATCGGCGCCGACCTGACCTACGCCTGGCCCACCAACGAGATCGCGGTGATGGGCGCCGAGGGCGCCGCCAACGTCATCTTCCGCAAGCAGATCGCCGAGGCGGACGACTCCGAGGCCATGCGGGTGCGCATGGTCAAGGAGTACAAGTCCGAGCTGATGCACCCCTATTACGCGGCCGAGCGCGGCCTGGTCGACGACGTCATCGACCCCGCCGAGACCCGCCACGTGCTCATCCGCGCCCTGGAGATGCTGCGCACCAAGCACGCGGACCTGCCGGCCCGTAAGCACGGCAACCCGCCCCAGTAGCCACCCACCGCACCCGCCACCGGCACCACGCCCACCGCGACGACGGAGACCACACCGTGAACACTGCCCACCGCACCGACTCCATCCGCGTGGAGAAGGGCCAGGCCAGCGAGGAAGAGCTGGCCGCCCTGACCGCCGTCCTGCTGGCCCGCGCCGCGCACCAGCCGGCCGCCGCGCCCGCGCGTCCGCGCGCCACGGCTGCTCGCTGGCGGCGGCTGGAGCGCCAGAACGGCTTCCACGGAGCGACCAGCTGGCAGCGGTGACGCTTCGCTGATCCGCCGACTTGGGGCCCCGCGTTTGCGGGGTCCCTTGTTTGTCTGCGGGTGGGGTGTGGCTGGGCGCGCAGTTCCCCGCGCCCCTGAGGGGGTGCCGTACGTCGTTTGGTGCGGCGCCGTTGTGGCTGGCGCCGGGCGGCTTGTGTGGTTGCCGCGGGGGTCGGAGGGGACGCACCGGGGCCCGTCCTCGGCGCGGGCGACGCGGGTGCGTGCGTTTGATTGCCCCGGTGTTTGCTCCGGTCCTGCGGGCGGGCCCCGGTACATCCCCTCCGACCGTCCAGCGTTGCCGGCTGCCGGACGGTGGCACCGTCCGTCACAGCCCTCGCGATGGCCCGCGCCCAAGCTGCGGGGGCCAGATGCCTGCCAAGGGGTACCGGGCGTCCCCTCCGACCCGCCACCCACCCGCGGTGGGCGCAACCGGCCCCAACCACAACGGTGTTCCGGTTTGGCATGGCGTGTCCGGATCAAGGCGTAGGTTCGCCTCAACCCTGGGGAGCAGAGCTGTTCAAGCGGTGCTCCCCATGCTGGCATGCGCTCGTCATTTCTTCTCCTGGTGTTCCCGCACCGCGGGCCTAGGACGACCGGAAGGAAAGCCCATGCTCAGCACGCTCAGTGCTGGTGCCGCAGTGGCATCGTTGCTCCTCGCCGGATCGGCATCCCCCACCGCCACCGCCCGGTTCGGCGACGACCCGCCGACCGGCAAGATCACCATTACCGTCGCCACGGTCAACGGTTCGGGGTGCAGACCCGGTAGCGCCGCAGTGGCCATCGCGCCCGACAACACGGCCTTCACCGTCACGTACAGCGAGTACCTCGCCCAGGCGGGCAGCGGCAGCAAGCCCACCGACTCCCGCAAGAACTGCCAGATCGCGCTGAACGTGCATGTCCCGCAGGGCTTCACGTACGCCATCGCCCGGGCCGACTACCGGGGCTACGCCTCCCTGGCGCCGGGGGCCAAGGGGCTGGAGACGGCCGGCTACTACTTCCAGGGCCAGCAGCAGACGACCCGTAAGAGCCACAGCTTCACCGGGCCCTACGACTCCAACTGGCAGACGTCGGATGAGGCCGACATCGACGCGCTGGTGTACGCCCCCTGCGGCGAGGAGCGCTACTTCAACATCAACACCGAGATGAGGGTGGACGCCAAGTCGGCGGACCCCAAGTCCACCAGCTACATGGCCATGGACTCCACCGACGGCAGCATCAACACCCTGTACCACTTCGCATGGAAGCAGTGCCCCGAGCGCCGCTGACGCCGGGAAGCCGTCCCAGGAGCCCGTAGGGCGCCGCGTACGGGCTCCTGGGACGACGAAGGCCCCCGCACCTGAACGGTGTGGGGGCCTTTCGTCGTTGCGTGCGTACGGGCACGGGGAGCCCGGACGCGTCCTAGCGCAGGCGCGCCATCAGCGCGTGCTCCACGAGCGTGATGAGCGCGCTCTTGGCCTCGCTGCGGTGCCGCGCGTCGGTGGTGATGATCGGCGCGTCGGGACCGATCTGAAGCGCCTCACGCACCTCGTCGGGCGTGTACGGCTGGTGTCCGTCGAAGCCGTTGAGGGCGATGACGAAGGGCAGTCCGCTGTTCTCGAAGTAGTCGACCGCGGGGAAGCAGTCGGCGAGACGGCGGGTGTCGACCAGCACGACGGCGCCGATCGCGCCGCGGACCAGGTCGTCCCACATGAACCAGAAGCGGTCCTGGCCCGGCGTACCGAAGAGGTACAGGATCAGGTCCTGGTCCAGGGTGATCCGGCCGAAGTCCATGGCCACGGTCGTGGTCGTCTTGTCCGGCGCGTGCGTGAGGTCGTCGATGCCCGCCGAGGCGGAGGTCATCACGGCTTCGGTGCGCAGCGGGTTGATCTCTGAGACGGCCCCGACGAACGTGGTCTTGCCCACGCCGAAGCCGCCCGCCACCACGATTTTCGCGGAGGTGGTGGAGCGGGCTGCACCGCTAGAGCTTGCGAAGTCCACTGAGCACCCTTTCGAGCAGTGTCACATCTGGCTGTCCGCCGGCGGTCTCGTCCCCGCCGGGCTGATGGATGGCGACGAGTCCGGCCTCTGCCAGGTCGGCGACGAGGATCCGGGCGACGCCGAGGGGGATGGAGAGAAGCGCGGAGATCTCGGCTACTGACTTGATCTCACGGCAGAGGTGGCAGATGCGCTGGTGCTCCGGCAGCTGGCCTTGCAGCTTGGAGGGGTCGGCGGTCGTGCTGACCAGTGCCTCGATGGCGAGCTGGTAGCGCGGCCGGGTCCGGCCTCCGGTCATGGCGTACGGGCGCACCAGCGGGTTGTTCGCGCCGGTGGGGGCGGGCTCTGGCGCGCGCCGTTGCGGCTGCACCGGCTGGATGCGCGGTGCCTGGGGCTGGTCGTACACCGACGGCTCGTACGGCTGGGAGTCGTACGGCCGGGGCTGCTGCTGGGGCCGCTGCGGCCGGCGGCTCGGCGCAGACGGGAAGTTGAAGCGGTTGTTATGGGTCTCGCCCACAGGTCCGGACTCCTGTCCGGAACCGTACGGGTATCCGCTCGGGGGCGTTGCCACGTCTCCTCCTCCAACTTGCCTGTCTGACGCCGGTCGCGCCACCGAACCATAAGGCGCGGTGGCGGGAAACGCACTGCCTGTCTTTTAGTTGAGAAGACTTCCCTGAAGTTCGGCGCGCAGATCCGGCGTCAGTACCGTGCCCGCGCGGTCGACCAGCAGGGCCATCTCATAGCCGACCAGGCCGATGTCGCACTCGGGGTGCGCCAGCACGGCCAGCGACGATCCGTCGGAGACGGACATGATGAAGAGGAAGCCACGCTCCATCTCCACCACGGTCTGGTTGACGCTACCGCCCTCGAAGATGCGGGACGCGCCGGAGGTCAGCGACGTCAGGCCGGAGGCCACCGCCGCCAACTGATCGGCTCTGTCACGAGGGAAGCCCTCGGACATGGCGAGGAGGAGACCGTCCGCGGAGACCACGACCGTGTGGGACACCCCAGGGGTGTTGTCCACGAAGTTGGTGATCAACCAGTTCAGATTCTGCGCCGCCTGGCTCATCGGGCTCACACTAACGCTCCTGATCGTAGGTGCTGCCGGGGCCGAAGCCCTGTTGGTCATTCTGGGGGACCCCGGAGGGGTCCGTGCCGACGTTGCGCCCCTGCTGGACGCCGCGGCGCAGGTTACTCAGCCTGCCGCGGACGTCCTCCGGGGCGCGGGAGACCTGGGGGCCGCCCTGCGGGGTCTGCTCCGCGGCACCTTCGACCAGGTTGGCCTTGGGTACCCGCCGGGGGAGGCCGGAAGAGGTGACTCCGCCCGCCTTCGGCTCACGCAGCCGCTCCGCCCGCTCCCAGCGCTCGTCGTTGGAGCTGCGCCAGTCGGAGCCGTCCTGGCCGGTCTCCGGCGTGCTCCGTTGCTCTTGCACCTGCGGTGCTTGCTGGTCGCGGCCTCCGCGGCGCGGAAGGCCGGCGTCCGTCAGCGAGGGGGCATCGCTCGGTGTGGGGCCCGGACGCTCGAATGGTACGCGCTCAGCGGCGTCAGCGGGAGCGGCAGTTGCATTCCGGTCAGATTCCGCTTCGGTCCCGAAGTAGCCCTCGAATGCGGGGCGTTCGGCCCATTCGTCCGGCTGTGCCGCCTCGTGGGAGACGTATGGCTGCTGGCCGGTGGTCTCCGCGAAGCCCGGCTCGCCGAACGCGTGGCCACCGTGCGACCGGTCGTCGTAGAGCGGTTGATCGGCTTCCGCATATGCCTGGGACGACGGGAAGTCCTGGTACGCGCCGCCGGACGACACCTCGTCACGGAAGAGCGGACGCTCGTCCTGCTGGTACCCGGGAGCCTGCTCACCGGACGTCTGGGCCTCCAGTGCGGCCCGGCGCTCCTCGCGGATCAGCGAGCGGCCCACCATGTCCAGGTCACCGGAGTCCGGCCGGCCGTAGCGGCTGTCGTCGAAGCCCAGCTCGGCGGCGGTGCGCTGCTGGTTCTCGTACGCCGTGTGCTGCTGGTTCTCCGGCACGATCCGGGAGACCGTGAAGTCGTCGTCGAACTGCTCGTCGCCACCACCACCGTGGGTGATCGCCTCGGGCAGCATGACCAGCGACGTGGTGCCCGCCTGCTCGCCGGAGGGGCGCAGCTGCACCCGGATCCCGTGCCGGTCGGCCAGTCGGCCGACCACGAACAGGCCCATGCGCTGGGAGATCGCGGCATCCACGCTCGGCGGGTTCGCCAGCTTGTGGTTGATGTCCGCGAAGTCCTCGGGGGTGAGCCCGATGCCCTTGTCGTGGATCTCGATCATCACCCGGCCGTCGGGCAGCCGGGTCGCGGCCACCCGCACCTTCGTCTGCGGGGAGGAGAACGTGGTGGCGTTCTCCAGCAGCTCGGACAGCAGGTGCACGAGGTCGGTCACGGCGGTGCCGTGGATCTCGCTCTCGGGGACGCCGGTGAGGTCTATTCGCTCGTAGGACTCGACCTCACTGATCGCCGCCCGCAGGACGTCGACCAGCGGCACCGGCTGGTTCCAGCGGCGGCCGGGCTCCTCGCCCGCGAGGATGAGGAGGTTCTCGCCGTTGCGCCGCATACGGGTGGCGAGGTGGTCGAGCCGGAAGAGGTTCTCCAGCTGGTCCGGGTCCGCCTCGTTGTTCTCCAGGTCGGTGATCAGCTCCAACTGGCGCTCGATCAGACCCTGGTTGCGGCTGGAGAGGTTGGTGAAGATCGCGTTGACGTTGCCCCGCAGCAGCGCCTGCTCGGCGGCGAGCCGGACGGCCTCGCGGTGCACCTGGTCGAAGGCCCGGGCGACCTCGCCGATCTCGTCCGTGGTGGCGATCGGGATGGGCTGGACGCGGGTGTCGACCCGGCCCGGGTCCGTCCGTGAGAGCTGGTCGACCAGCATCGGCAGCCGCTGCTCGGCGATGCCGAAGGCGGCGGTGCGCAGCTGGCGCATGTTGCGGCTCATCCGGCGGGCCATCAGACCGGCCACGACGAACGCGATGATCAGCGCGGCGAGCACGATGCCGGAGTCGATGAAGGTCGACTGGCGGGCGTCGTTGGAGATCTGCGCCGCCTCGTTCACGGCCTTGTCCGACAGGTCCTTCTCGATGGACCGGTACATGTCGAACTTGCCGGTCGCGGCCGCGAAGTAGGTGTCGGAGGTGAGGCCCCGCACGCCCAGCGTCTCCGGCGCCGCGCCGGTGGCGATCAGGGCGCCCATCTGGTCGATCGACGGCGGGGCGCGGAACGGCCGGCCGGCGGCCTGCGCCTGCTCCTTGGCCCGCGCGATCTTCTGCTGCGCGGCCTGCTTGAGCGACGCGCCGTCCTTCTTGAGGCGCTCGACGTCCTCGGGCGTACCGCCGGAGGTGTACTCGCCGATGGCGATGCCCTCCAGGTAGCGGTACGACGCGAAGGCGGTCAGCTGAAGCTTGTGCTCCTTGCCGCCCTGCGGGGACGCCGGGTCGACCAGGAGGTGGGTGCCGATGGACCGCTGGAGCGACACGGCGGCCTTGGCCAGCGCGACGGCGTAGACGGTACGGCCGTAGGAGGTGATGTTGCCGGTGCCCAGGCCGAGTTCGTTGGCGAACTCCATCAGCGGGTGCTGGACCTCGACATAGCCCTCTTCGGTCTGCACACCGCGCAGCTTGGAGGTGTAGGCCGCCTGGCGCAGCTGCTGGAGCTTGGGCTCGGACTTCTCGAACGCGGCGAGGCGGCGCTTGAGGCCCGGCTTGTCCGGCATGGCCTTGGCGGCCTGGTGGAACTTCTCGGCGGCGGCGTCGGTGGCGTCCCGCGCCCCCTGCACGGCCGGGTCGTCCTTCTTGCCCTTCAGCAGCGGCGCCGCGGTGCGGTCCCGCTCGTCGAGCAGGGCGTTGCTGTAGGTGAGGGACGCACGGACCAGCTTCGCGGTGTTCTCCGCGTCCTGCGCTTCCTGCCAGGTGGCGAACGAACTGTCCACCCGCAGCCCGCCGAAGATCAGGGCGAGGATTACGGGGATCAGCAGAATGGCGTTCAGGCGGGTCGCCACGCGCCAGTTGCGCGGGGAGTACTTACCGCCACTGGCCGGAGGCTTCGCGACCGAATTTTCGGGCGCGTCGGAAGCCGATAGGCCACCTCTGGGCGGCGGTGTGAAGTTGCCCCGCCGCGGTTCCTGCGGCTCGGGGCTCGCCTTGCTTCGCCTCACTCGACCAACAACCTCTCGGCGCCGGCACTGACTTGCTGTGCCGTTTCTTCTGGGCGTTCCTACTCCGGAGTTCAGCGAATTTCAGCACGTCAGGGCGGTGCGTTCCAAACACTGGGTAAAGCCGGAGGAGGCGTGAAAGGGCCCGAGATAAAAGGGGCGTTAAGGGCGAGCCGCGCCAAAATGCAGGAGAATTGTGAGCGCAGCGAAGCCGGGCATGCGCGCGGGGTGTCGAAAGCCTGCTGATTCACTGTCGAAACGTTATGAAGCAAAATTGTGGGCGTGTCGAAGGACACAGATCGACTCAGGGATGCCGGAATCCGGTCAGGGGCAGGGGGGCGCACCCCCGCCCCTGACAACCGCCGTACGGCCCGCGCCGGATGGCGGCGGGCCGGTTCCGACGGACTACTGGAGCCGGGCCATCAGCGCGTGCTCCACGAGCGTGATGAGCGCGCTCTTGGCCTCGTTGCGGTGCCGGGCGTCGGTGGCGATGATCGGCGTCCCCGGGCCGATCTGAAGCGCCTCACGCACCTCGTCGGGCGTGTGGGGCTGATACCCCTCGAAGCCGTTGAGGGCGATGACGAACGGCAGCCCGCTGTTCTCGAAGTAGTCGACGGCCGGGAAGCAGTCGGCGAGACGGCGGGTGTCGACCAGGACCACGGCGCCGATCGCGCCGCGGACCAGGTCGTCCCACATGAACCAGAAGCGGTCCTGGCCCGGCGTACCGAAGAGGTACAGGATCAGGTCCTGGTCCAGGGTGATCCGGCCGAAGTCCATCGCCACGGTCGTCGTGGTCTTGTCCTGGACGTGGCTGAGATCGTCGACGCCCGCCGAGGCGGAGGTCATCACGGCCTCGGTGCGCAGCGGGTTGATCTCTGAGACGGCCCCGACGAACGTGGTCTTGCCCACGCCGAAGCCGCCCGCCACCACGATCTTGGCGGAGGTCGTGGCGCGGGCCGAAGTCCCGTCCGAACCGCTGTCAGAGCTTGCGAAGTCCACTGAGCACCCTCTCGAGCAAGGTCACGTCCGGCGTGCCGCCGGCCTCACCGCTGCCGCCCGGCTGGTGGATCGCCACCATCCCGGCCTCCGCCAGGTCCGCGACCAGGATCCGCGCCACACCCAGCGGGATGTGCAGCAGTGCGGAGACCTCGGCGACCGACTTCACCTCACGGCACAGGTGGCAGATCCGCTGGTGCTCGGGCAGCAGCCCGGGCAGCTGGGAGGGGTCGGCGGTCGTGCTGACCAGCGCCTCGATGGCGAGCTGGTAGCGCGGCCGGGTCCGGCCTCCGGTCATGGCGTACGGGCGCACCAGCGGCTGGTCACCTTCGTTCCCGTACGGCGCTTGACTATAGGCGCCGTACGGGCCGGAAGTGGCAGGTGGCGGGGTCATGGGTCCTCCGGGCGGGACAACTGACTGTCGTCGGGTTGGGCCGGTGGGGGGTGCGGCACATGGATGGTTGGTGCTGTACGGAGCGGCGCTGCGGGCGCCGTTCAGTGCAGCAGGCTGCCCTGAAGTTCGGCGCGCAGATCCGGCGTCAGTACCGTGCCCGCGCGGTCGACCAGCAGAGCCATTTCGTAGCCGACCAGGCCGATGTCGCACTCGGGGTGCGCCAGCACGGCCAGCGACGATCCGTCGGAGACGGACATGATGAAGAGGAAGCCACGCTCCATCTCCACGACGGTCTGGTTGACCGTCCCGCCCTCGAAGATGCGGGACGCGCCGGAGGTCAGCGAGGTCAGGCCGGAGGCCACCGCCGCCAACTGGTCGGCACGGTCGCGGGGGAAGCCCTCGGACATGGCGAGGAGCAGACCGTCCGCGGAGACCACCACCGTGTGTGACACCCCGGGGGTGTTGTCCACGAAGTTGGTGATCAACCAGTTCAGGTTCTGCGCCGCCTGGCTCATCGGACTCAACTAACGCTCCTGCTGGTGAGTGGGATCGACAATGCCGTGGGTGCCGGTCGACGACGTCCCGGCCTGCCGGCCTTGCTGAATACCCCGACGGAGATTGGTCAGCCGCCCGCGCACATCACTGGGCGCACGCGAGACCTGGGGACCGCTCTGGGTGGACTGCTGCTGTTGCGCGGTGCCCGCGACGAGGTTCGCGCGCGGGACCCGGCGGGGCAGTCCGGAGGTGGTGACACCGCCCGCGGCGGGCTGGCGGATCTGCTCCGCCTGCCGCCACGTCTCGTCGTTCGGCGAGCTGCGCCACTGGGTGGCGGCGTCGGCCGGGGCCGCGCCGCGCGCACCGTTGACCGGGGCGTCGTTGCGTGCCTCGCCGCGCGCCGGGGCCTGCGCCGCCTCGCGGCGCGGCAGCCGCGGGGCCTCGGGCTCGGCGTCGCCCTGGGGCGGCACACCGGCAGCGGCGGCCGCCGGGTGGTTGAACCAGTTGGACTCGATGGTGTCGAAGATCGGCGTACGGCCGTCGCCGGGACCGGCGTCCCCGTCACCGAGCACATCGGCGGACGGCGCACCGCTGTCCTGCGACCGCTGCACCGGGAACTGCCCGGTGCCCTGCGACTCGTCGGCGTACGCGGCACGGTCGGCATCCGGCCGCTGGTACTGGCCGGTCTCGAACTGCCCGGTCTCGTACTGGCCGGTGTCGCTGTCGGGCCGCTGGTACTGGCCGGTGTCGCCGTCGGGCTGCTGGAACTGCCCGGTGTCGCTGTCCGGGCGCCGGTACTGGCCCGTCTCGTAACGACCGGTCTCGTACTGGCCCGTGTTGCCGTCCGGCACGGGGAACTGCCCGGTGTCGGCGGGGCCGTTGCCCGCACCCTGGCCGGCCGGACGCGCGCCCTGCGGGCGGGACCCGCGCGGGGAGCCGTCCGCGGCGGGCGGCGGACCGTTGAAGTCGGGACGGGCGAACGCCGCGGTGTCACCGGGGCCGCCGCTCGGCGCGGGCCGCTCGAAGCTGCCGGTGGTCTCCGGCTCCTCGTGGCCGCGCGGGCGCTCCTGCGTCTCGCGGGGCGTCAGCGGCCAGTCGTCGGAGCCGCCGCGCTCACGGCGCGCGCCCCAGCTCGTACCGCCGGGCTGCTGAGTGCCCTGGCCGCCGCCCTGACCGCCGGCGGGCGGACCGCTCGGCAGCTCGGCCGCGGCGCCACGGGCGGGCAGCTGCGGACGCTCCTCGCGGCGCGGGGCGCCGGTCGGCGGGGCGACGGTGGGTGCCGGGCCGTTGTCCGCGCCGCGGGTGGGCAGCGAGGGACGCGAGCCGGCGGGACGGCCGGCGGCCGGGCGGGCGTCGCCGCCCTGCGCCGGGGCGCCGGGGGAGCCGGCACCGGGCGGGGCCGTACGGCCGGAGGGTGCCGAGGCACCGAAGGCGTTGGGCGCACCGCCGCCGGGGCCGCCGCGGCCGGGCAGCGCGGGACGCCCGCCGGCCGAGGGGCCCGAACCGACCTGACCGCGCGGCTGGAGCCCCGCGAGCCGGCTGGAGGGCGTGCCGCCGTGGTCTCCGCCGCCGCCCTTGGCGTTGCTGGGCGCCGGCTTCTTGCCGCCCTGGGCGAGGTCCACCGGCAGCATGACCAGCGCGGTGGTGCCGCCGGAGTCGGAGGGCCGCAGCTGGATACGGATGCCGTGCCGCAGCGACAGCCGGCCGACCACGAACAGACCCATCCGCCGGGAGACCGAGACGTCCACGGTCGGCGGGCTGGCCAGCCGCTCGTTGATGGACGACAGGTCCTCGGGCGACAGGCCGATACCGGTGTCGTGGATCTCGACCAGCACCCGGCCGTCGGGCAGCGCGTGACCGGTGACCTTGACCTTGGTCTGCGGGGAGGAGAACGAGGTGGCGTTCTCCAGCAGCTCGGCGAGGAGGTGCACGAGGTCGTTGACGACCCGGCCCGCGACCTCGGTCTGCGGTACGGCGTTGAGCTCGATCCGCTCGTACTGCTCCACCTCGGAGGCGGCGGCACGGAGCACGTCGACCAGCGGCACCGGCCGCGTCCACCGGCGCCCCGGCTCCTCACCGGCGAGGACCAGGAGGTTCTCACCGTTACGGCGCATGCGGGTGGCGAGGTGGTCGAGCTTGAAGAGGGAGGACAGCTGGTCCGGGTCGGCCTCGCGGGACTCCAGTTCGGAGATCAGCGAGAGCTGACGCTGGATCAGGCCCTGGGAGCGGCGCGAGAGGTTGGTGAACATCGCGTTGACGTTGCCCCGCAGCAGCGCCTGCTCGGAGGCGAGGCGGACCGCCTCGCGGTGCACGTCGTCGAAGGCCGCGGCCACCCGGCCGATCTCGTCCCGGCTGTGCACACCGACGGACTCGACGGAGGTGTCGACGTCCTGCGGGTCGGACTCGGACAGCTGCTTGACCAGCTCGGGCAGCCGGTCCTGGGCGACCTTCTGCGCGGTGTCCTGGAGCCGGCGCAGCGAGCGGACCATGGACCGCGCCACGACGAACGCGCCGACCAGCGAGACGCCGAGGACGAGCAGGATCAGCGCACCGCTGATGATCGCGGACTGGGTGGCCTCGTTGCGCAGCTCGCGGGACTTCTGCTCCATCTCCGAGAGCAGCGTGGTCTCGATACGCGACATCTCGTCGATCTTGACGGTGTCGGAGTCGTACCAGTCGAGGTAGCGGTAGTCCTGGCTGCGGATGCCGGAACCGCTGGCGAAGGCGCGGTGCGCGAAGGCCACCGCGGCCTTGATCTCGTCGTTGTTGCCGTCCAGCCCGCGGGTCAGCGCGCCGGCGCTGTTCTCCCCGTTGCTGGTGTAGATCTGCGAGAAGCGGTCGCGGGCCGCCTTCTCGTTGTTCTCGGCGTTACGGCCGGCCAGCCGGTCGTTGGAGGACAGCTGCGGGCCGCCCTCGTGGGCGAGGCCGGCACTGACCAGGGCGCGCTGGATCGACGCGTACTCCTTGGCCGACGAGAACGCCGCCAGCGCACGGGTACTGCGGATCATCTCCGGGTTGCTGGTCGCCTGCGCCATGTCCTGGGAGAGCGACAGCAGCGAGTTGATCAGCTGGTTGTAGCTGGTGACCGTCCGGGTCGAGTTGTCCGCGTCCTTGTAGGCGTTGTTGCGGATCTCGTTGAGGGTGTTGAGCTGGCGGGTGATCTCCAGGACGGTCGCCCGGACACCGGTCATCGTGGCGTCCTGGCCCCGGATGTCATCGGTGGCCTGGTTGAACGACAGCCGGGCGCGGTCGGTCGCCTCGCGGGGCGCGACGACGTTGGCGTCGTCCTTGACGTTCCCGCTGCCGGCCAGCGGACCGGCCGACTTGTCCCGCTCCACCTGCAACGCGTCGGCGAGCTCGGTGGCCTGCCGGGTCATCTCGGTGAGCAGCTGCATCTTGTCGAGCTGGTCGATGTTCTCCAGCGACGTGCCGATGCGCATACCGCCCAGCGTGGTCGCGGCGACCACGGGAAGCGCGAGCAGGGAGACCAGACGGGTGCTGATGCGCCAGTTGCGCAGCGCTATTCGCGAACCGGGGCCACTGGGCCCCTTCGACGCCTTGGGCTTACCGCTGTCCGCGGCGTCATTGCCCGGCGCCTGGCCGCCCCCGTCGACGGGCAGTGTGCTGCCCCCGGCGGAACCGTTGCCCTGGGCGCGCTGGGGCGAGGAGGCGCGGTCGGTTCCGCCGCGCAGCTCCGGGTCCGCCGCAGCGCTGCCATCCCTCTTGAAACGTCCCTGCACTAGCGTCGCAACCTCTGGACCAGGCGTCCCACCTCGGCGGGACGGTGTCGAGTCGTATGGGGACCGCTAAGTCCCCCCATGGCGGTCGTGATGACCGGCGGGCTGCCCTCTCGGTCGGAGTGGACGGCACCGCCGCGCGGCGCTTCGTTGCGCCCTGCGCGCCGGCTCAAACATGCGGCGGTCCGTGGAATTCCAGCACAGTGCAGGATCTCCAACAAGAGCGGAGTCCCGCACTGTGACTTGGGTGACGCAATGTACGGAAGGCGTCACGACGTGTCGAAGATTCGGCTGTCGATAACGGACTTTTATCCGCGAGTCGGCCGCCCCTCTTGACTGTCCCAGGTGCGGTGATCGGGAGCGGAACGTGCACTTCAATCCGTCATTGTCCGATTCGCCCAGGGTTGTTGATCATGGGATATGCGGCATTTGTCACACACTTCGTGAGCAAACTCACAGGAAGATCATTGAGTCCCCCGGCACATCGCAGGGAATAGCGCGCTTAGCCTGACGCTTTACACAGTTGCCGAGAATGACAAGGCAGCTTTCCGCAAGCCCTTTCCCGACTTCGATGACGCGAGGCATGCAGCAGTGAAGACGACGATGATGTTCCGCAACATAGCCAACCCGCGGCGCACCACCCTGGCCCACCTCACCGACGCCGAGGAGCTCGGCATCGAGGCCCCGGAGCACACCGTCGAGCTGCCGGCCCAGACCGCCAACCCCCGCCGTACGGTCCTGATGACCGCCCCCGAGCAGGTCGTCCCGGCGTAATCAGCGGCGGACCGGCAGCAGCCCCGCGATAGCCTGGAGTGTCAACTCCGGCCAGTGATCAATGAGGGGCAACGGCAACCCGTGCGCATCGCAAGATTCTCCATCGACGGCAACGTCGGCTTCGGCGTCCTCGAAGACGGCGAACTCGACGTCATCAAGGGGCATCCCTTCGCGGAATTCGAGCGCTCGGGCCAAAAGGTCCCCCTCGACAAGGTCCGGCTGCTGCCGCCGGTCCTCCCCAACAAGGTCGTCGCGATCGGCCGCAACTACGCCGAACACGCCGCCGAGCTGGGCAACGCCGTCCCGGACGTCCCGGTCACCTTCTTCAAGCCGTCCACCTCGGTGATCGGCCCCGGCGACCCCATCGCGTACCCCTCCTTCTCCCAGGAGGTGCACCACGAGGCGGAGCTCGCCGTCGTCATCGGCCGGATGTGCCGTGAGGTGCCCCGCGAGCGCGTCAAGGACGTGATCCTCGGCTACACCTGCGCCAACGACGTCACCGCCCGCGATGTGCAGCAGCGCGAGAAGCAGTGGGCGCGGGCCAAGGGCTTCGACAGCTCCTGCCCGCTCGGCCCCTGGGTCGAGACCGGGCTGGACCCCGCCGACATCGCCGCCGGCCTCGCCATCCAGTGCACGGTCAACGGCGAACAGCGCCAGCTCGGCCGCACCAGCGACATGGTCCGCCCGGTGGAGGACCTGATCGTCCACATCACCGAGGCCATGACCCTGCTCCCCGGCGACGTCATCCTCACGGGCACCCCGGCCGGGGTCGGCCCCCTCAACGTCGGCGACGAGGTCGCCGTCACCATCGAAGGCATCGGCACTCTCACCAACAAGGTGATCAAGCGTGGCTAACGCGACCCCCGTCCGCGTCCGTTTCTGTCCCTCCCCGACCGGTAACCCCCATGTCGGCCTGATCCGTACCGCCCTGTTCAACTGGGCCTACGCACGGCACAACAAGGGCACCCTGGTCTTCCGGATCGAGGACACCGACGCGGCCCGCGACTCCGAAGAGTCCTACAACCAGCTGCTGGACTCGTTCCACTGGCTGGGCTTCGACTGGGACGAGGGCCCCGAGGTCGGCGGCCCGCACGCGCCGTACCGCCAGTCGCAGCGCATGGACCTCTACAAGGACCTCGCCGACAAGCTCCTCGCCGCCGGCCACGCCTACCACTGCTACTGCACCACCGAAGAGCTCGACGAGCGCCGTGACGCCGCCCGCAAGGCCGGCAAGCCCTCCGGCTACGACGGCACCTGCCGCGAGCTGACCGCCGAGCAGAAGGCCGCCTACGACGCCGAGGGCCGGACCTCCATCGTCCGCTTCCGGATGCCCGACGAGCCGATCACCTTCACCGACCTGGTGCGCGGCGAGCTGACCTTCACCCCGGAGAACGTTCCGGACTACGGCATCGTCCGCGCCAACGGCGCCCCGCTGTACACCCTGGTCAACCCGGTCGACGACGCCCTGATGGGGATCACCCACGTCCTGCGCGGCGAGGACCTGCTCTCCTCCACCCCCCGCCAGATCGCCCTCTACCGGGCCCTGATCGAGCTGGGCGTGGCCAAGGAGATCCCGGCCTTCGGCCACCTCCCGTACGTCATGGGCGAGGGCAACAAGAAGCTCTCCAAGCGCGACCCGCAGGCCAACCTCAATCTCTACCGCGAGCGCGGCTTCCTCCCCGAGGGCCTGCTCAACTACCTTGCGCTGCTCGGCTGGTCCTTCTCCGCCGACCAGGACCTCTTCTCGGTGCAGGAGCTGATCGAGAAGTTCGACATCGCGGACGTCAACGCCAACCCGGCCCGCTTCGACCTGAAGAAGGCCGAGGCGATCAACGCCGACCACATCCGGCGCCTGGACCTGGAGTCCTTCATCACGGCCTGCGAGCCCTGGCTGACGGCCCCGCACGCCAACTGGGCCCCCGAGGACTTCGACGAGGCCGCCTGGCGGGCCATCGCCCCGCACGCCCAGACCCGCCTCACGGTCCTCTCCGACATCACCGCCAATGTCGACTTCCTCTTCCTCAAGGAGCCGGTCGAGGACGAGGCGTCCTGGGCCAAGGCCATGGGCAAGGGCGACCCGGTGGCGCTGCTGACCACCGCCCGCGCCAAGCTGGACGCCGCCGACTGGACCGCCGGCCCCGAGCCCCTCAAGGAGGCCGTCCTGGCCGCCGGTGAGGAGCACGGCCTCAAGCTCGGCAAGGCCCAGGCCCCGGTCCGGGTGGCCGTCACCGGCCGCACGGTCGGCCTGCCGCTCTTCGAGTCCCTGGAGATCCTGGGCAAGGAGCGCACCCTCCAGCGCATCGACGCGGCCCTGGCGAAGCTGGCCGGCTGACCCCGTGACCGCCTGAAGGGGCCCGGACACCGCACGGTGTCCGGGCCCCTGGCGCATCCGGAGCCCTTCGCTAGATTGCCGGTATGCCCCTCCGCGCCGTCCTGTGGGACCTCGACGACACCCTCTTCGACTACACCGGATCGGACCGGGCCGGTGTCCTGCGGCACCTGCGGACCGAGGGCCTCCTCGACGCGTACGGCGGCGAGGAAGCGGCCCTGGAGCGCTGGCGGACGGCCATGGAGACCGAGTTCGCCCGCTTCCTCGCCGGTGAGGTGGGCTTTCTCGATCACCGCAGAGGCCGGGCCCGGACGTTCCTGGGGACCCCGCTCTCCGACACCGAGGCGGACGCCTGGTTCGGCCGGTACATCGCGCACTACGAAGCGTCCTGGACGCTCTTCCCGGACTCCGCGCCCGCACTGGCGGCCCTGGCCCCCTTGGTACGGCAGGCGGTGCTGTCCAACGCCACCACCGCCAACCAGGAGCGCAAGCTGGCAGCCCTGGGGATCCGTACCCGCTTCGAGGCGGTGTTCTGCGCCGACGAGCTGGGGTGCGCCAAGCCCGCCGCGGAGGCTTTCACCGGCGCCTGTCAGGCGCTCGGCGTAACCCCCGGCGAGGTCGTGTACATCGGCGACAAGCTCGACATCGATGCGCTCGGCGCCCGGGACGCCGGGCTGACGGCCGTATGGCTGGACCGGGCGGGCACCGGTGAGGAGCTGCCCGCGGGGGTGCGTCGGATCGCGAGCCTGGCGGAGCTCCCCGAGCTGTTGCGCGGAGTTATCGGTTTTGGTGCGCCGTCCACGATCAGGTAATGTTCTTCCTGCGCCGCCCGAGAGGGCCGAGAGGCCCGGCCGGGAGGCGCAGTCAAAATAAAACCCCCTACGGGGGGTTGCGCTTTGATGGCCTATGGTGTAATTGGCAGCACGACTGATTCTGGTTCAGTTAGTCTAGGTTCGAGTCCTGGTAGGCCAGCTCGCAGAGCTTATCTGCAAAGCCCCCGTTGTGTAGCGGCCTAGCACGCTGCCCTCTCAAGGCAGTAGCGCCGGTTCGAATCCGGTCGGGGGTACAGATCCTTCCCAGGGAGACAGTCCGGGTCGCACCCACTGTTTCTCATGCAGGATCGCTAGGGCCCCCGTTGTGTAGCGGCCTAGCACGCCGCCCTCTCAAGGCGGTAGCGCCGGTTCGAATCCGGTCGGGGGTACTGGTCTAAACCACCATGGGCTATGGTGTAATTGGCAGCACGAGTGATTCTGGTTCATTTAGTCTAGGTTCGAGTCCTGGTAGCCCAGCGCGGAGCATCCTCGTGAAGCTCCCAACTGCAAAAAGACTTGCCCCCGTTGTGTAGCGGCCTAGCACGCCGCCCTCTCAAGGCGGTAGCGCCGGTTCGAATCCGGTCGGGGGTACAAGAAGAGAAGGCCCCCCGCATCATGCGGGGGGCCTTTTCGTGTCAACTGCCGCTTCCCTGGCGCCGGTTGGGCGCCCCCGGCCTGGATCAGCCCCCGGGCCGGCCGTGGCCGGTGCGAATGCCCCTCGTCGTACGCGCAGCGGGCGCGGTGATCCGGCGGCCCGGTGGCGGCAGCCCCTCGCGCAGGCAATTCCTGACCGTGACGGTGGCTCCCGCTGCGCTCGCCCGGCTCCGCCAGTCGCCCACCCCTTGCACCTTCCATTGGGGAGTGTCACTATCTAAGCGTGGATAGCGACGCTATCCGATGTCGGAAGGGGGCTGCCATGAGTGGCAAGCCGGTGCAGGGACGGATGACGGCGGACGGTGGCCGGGAGGTGGTGGTCTTCCTCATCGGGATGCGCTTCAACAGCTGGCGTGCGGTGCGCAGTTGGCTGCCGGTGTTCCTCGCCATGCCGCGCATGATCAAGGAGCTGGCCCGGGATCCGGACAGCGGGATGATCGGCTACCGGCTGCTGCCCGGACTGCCGAGGCACTTCGCCGTCCTCCAGTACTGGGACTCGAAGGAGAAGCTGTTCGCCTACGCCGCGGATCAGGGCGGCGAGCACCGGCCGGCCTGGGCGGCGTTCAACCGGCGGGTGCGCGAGGGGCGGAACAAGGTCGGCTTCTGGCATGAGACCTATGCCGTCCCGGCGGGCTCATACGAGAGCATCTACGTCAATATGCCGTCGTACGGGCTGGGGGAGGCGCTGGGGACGGTGCCGGTCGGCCGCCGCGGGGAGCGGGCCGCCGACCGGATGGCGGCCTGAGCGCGCGGGGCGGCCCCGCGTGACCCCTCTGCACGGGCCGCTCCTTCGGCGTCGTGACCGCAACCGGCGGCGGCCCCTGCTCCGGTTTGTCCCGTAGCGGGGTGCTCAGCCGGTGCGCCGCAGGCCCTCGGAGAGGCGGGCTGCCGCGTCGATGACCGCCTGGGCGTGCATCCGGCCCGGGTGGCGGGTCAGCCGCTCGATCGGGCCGGAGACCGACACGGCGGCCACCACGCGGTTCGAGGGGCCGCGCACGGGGGCGGAGACCGAGGCCACGCCCGGCTCCCGCTCGCCGATCGACTGGGCCCAGCCCCGGCGCCGTACGCCGGACAGCGCGGTGGCCGTGAAGCGCGCGCCCTGGAGGCCGCGGTGCAGCCGCTCGGGCTCTTCCCAGGCCATCAGGATCTGGGCGGCCGAGCCCGCCTTCATGGGGAGCGTGGAGCCGACCGGGACGGTGTCCCGCAGTCCGGACAGCCGCTCGGCCGCCGCCACACAGATCCGCATATCGCCCTGCCGGCGATAGAGCTGGGCGCTCTCGCCGGTCACATCGCGTAGGTGGGTGAGTACCGGGCCCGCCGTGGCCAGCAGGCGGTCCTCACCGGCCGCCGCGGCCAGCTCGGACAGCCGCGGGCCCAGGATGAACCGGCCCTGCATGTCCCTCGCCACCATCCGGTGGTGTTCCAGTGCCACGGCCAGTCGGTGGGCCGTGGGCCGTGCGAGCCCTGTCGCCGCGACCAGCCCGGCGAGGGTGGCCGGACCGGACTCCAGGGCACTCAAAACCAGAGCTGCCTTGTCGAGAACGCCGACGCCGCTAGAGTTGTCCATGCAACGATACTCGCGTCTCACACTGTGAAACGCAAGTTCAATTTTCCAGGGAAGTCGTCAATCTGTAGGTGTGGCCCTCGACCAGGGCCCGGCGTAAGGCCCGGCAAGGGGATTTCTGCGGGCATCGCGCACGGACGAGGAAAGGCCGGCAATGCGGCCGGTCGGAGGGAAAGCGATGGGACGGACACTCGCGGAGAAGGTCTGGGACGACCATGTCGTCCGGCGCGCGGAAGGCGAGCCCGACCTCCTCTTCATCGATCTGCACCTGCTGCACGAGGTCACCAGCCCGCAGGCGTTCGACGGCCTCCGCAAGGCCGGCCGCCAGGTGCGCCGGACGGACCTGACCATCGCCACCGAGGATCACAACACCCCGACCCTCGACATCGACAAGCCGATCGCCGACCCGGTCTCCCGCACCCAGCTGGAGACGCTGCGCAAGAACTGCGCGGAGTTCGGGGTTCGGCTGCACCCGCTGGGCGATGTCGAGCAGGGCGTTGTCCACGTCGTGGGACCGCAGTTGGGACTGACCCAGCCCGGCACCACCGTGGTCTGCGGTGACAGCCACACCTCCACCCATGGAGCCTTCGGCGCGCTGGCGTTCGGCATCGGCACCAGCCAGGTCGAACATGTGCTGGCCACCCAGACGCTGCCGCTGGCCCCCTTCAAGACCATGGCGATCACCGTCGACGGTGAGCTGCCCGACGGCGTCACCGCCAAGGACCTGATCCTGGCGATCATCGCGCGGATCGGCACCGGTGGCGGCCAGGGCTACGTCCTGGAATACCGCGGTTCGGCCATCGAGAAGCTGTCGATGGAAGCCCGAATGACCATCTGCAACATGTCGATCGAGGCGGGCGCCCGGGCCGGCATGATCGCCCCGGACGAGACCACCTTCGCCTACCTGCGGGGCCGCGACCACGCCCCCCAGGGCGCGGACTGGGACGCCGCGGTCGAGTACTGGAAGACGCTGCGCACCGACGACGACGCGGTCTTCGACGCCGAGGTGCACATCGACGCCTCCGCGCTCGCGCCGTTCGTCACCTGGGGCACCAACCCCGGCCAGGGCGCGCCGCTTTCGGCGAGCGTCCCCGACCCGGCTTCGTACGAGGACGCCTCGGAGCGCTTCGCCGCCGAAAAGGCCCTGGAGTACATGGGGTTGACGGCGGGTCAGCCGCTGCGGGACATCAAGGTGGACACCGTCTTCGTAGGTTCGTGCACCAACGGCCGTATCGAGGACCTGCGCTCCGCGGCCGGGATCCTGGAAGGCCGCAAGGTCGCCGACGGCGTACGGATGCTGATCGTCCCCGGCTCGGTCCGGGTCTCCCTGGAGGCCGTCGCCGAGGGGCTGGACAAGGTCTTCACCGCGGCGGGCGCCGAATGGCGGCACGCCGGCTGCTCGATGTGTCTGGGGATGAACCCCGACCAGCTGGCGCCCGGTGAGCGCTCCGCGTCCACCTCCAACCGCAACTTCGAGGGCCGGCAGGGCAAGGGCGGTCGCACGCACCTGGTCTCGCCGCAGGTCGCCGCCGCAACGGCGGTTCTCGGCCATCTGGCCTCACCGGCCGATCTGTCCGACGTCGCCGTCGCCACGCCCGCGGGAGTCTGAACCATGGAAGCTTTCACCACCCACACCGGCCGGGCCGTCCCGCTGCGCCGCAGCAACGTCGACACCGACCAGATCATCCCGGCCCACTGGCTGAAGAAGGTCACCCGCGACGGCTTCGAGGACGGGCTGTTCGAGGCCTGGCGCAAGGACCCGCAGTTCGTCCTCAACCAGGAGCAGTACAAGGGCGCCACGGTGCTGGTCGCCGGCCCCGACTTCGGTACCGGCTCCTCGCGTGAGCACGCCGTCTGGGCGCTGCAGAACTACGGCTTCAAGGCCGTCATCTCCTCGCGGTTCGCGGACATCTTCCGTGGCAACTCCCTCAAGAACGGGCTGCTGACGGTGGTGCTGCCGCAGGAGACCGTCGACCGGCTCCAGACGCTGCTGGAGCGCGACCCGGCCGCCGAGGTGACGGTCGACCTGGTCGGCAGGCAGGTGCGCGCCGAGGGCGTCACCGCCGACTTCGAGCTGGACGAGAACGCCCGTTGGCGCCTGCTGGAGGGGCTGGACGACATCAGCCTCACCCTTCGGGAGGAGTCGTCCATCGTGGATTACGAGGCGAACCGGCCGTCGTTCAAGCCGCGTACCATCGAGGTCTGACCTCGGGTTTTATGGCTCAAAGCTATATTGCGTACGATGCGCCCCCTGTGCAGTTGGCAGGGGGCGCATCGTCGTGTCGAGGCGGCTGTTGAGGCCCCGTGAAGCGACAACTCGCCGCAGATGGCACAATTAGCGCATGGAACGCGACGACCAACTCGAGCTCTACGGTCTCGTCGCCGACCGGCTCAAGGACGCACATACAAGAGTGCGGACACTGCAAGTCCCGGAGGGCGTACGGATGGCGCTGACCCGGAAGCTGCTCGTCATCACGGCCGCGGCTAAACACGATCTTGCGGACGCGGCAAGGCGTCTGGAGTGCTTCATGGCTGACCTCGACGAAGGTCGTTATCCCGAAGATGTGCACGCCGACGGAAGTCCGTGAAGGTCGAGTTCGTTGCGGCACAAGGGTGATTAGCCCGTTTCGTGTTTGATTTGCGGTATATATCTGCCTAACGTGCGAAAAAGCTTGGAAACTTTCGTTCCAGCAATGTCTCCGAAGGGGAAGACGTGAACAAGGCGCAGCTCGTAGAAGCCATTGCCGACAAGCTCGGCGGCCGCCAGAACGCCGCGGACGCGGTGGACGCCGTACTGGACGCAATCGTCCGTTCAGTTGTCTCCGGCGACCGTGTTTCGGTCACCGGATTCGGCTCGTTCGAGAAGGTTGACCGCCCGGCCCGCTACGCCCGCAACCCGCAGACGGGTGAGCGCGTGCGGGTCAAGAAGACCTCGGTGCCGCGCTTCCGCGCCGGTCAGGGCTTCAAGGACCTGGTGAGCGGCTCGAAGAAGCTCCCCAAGGGTGGCGAGGTCTCCGTCAAGAAGGCGCCCAAGGGCAGCCTCACCGGCGGTGCCGCCATCAAGAAGGCTGCCGCGAAGAAGGCCACCGCCAAGAAGGCCGCCGCCAAGAAGACGACGGCGAAGAAGGCAGCGGCGAAGAAGACCACCGCGGCGAAGAAGACCACGGCGAAGAAGACGACGGCGAAGAAGGCTCCCGCCACGAAGGCCGCCGCCAAGAAGACCACGGCGAAGAAGACCACCGCGAAGAAGGCGACGGCGAAGAAGACCGCCCCCGCGAAGAAGGCGACGGCGAAGAAGGCCCCCGCGAAGAAGGCCACGGCACGCAAGACCACCGCCAAGAAGACCACCGCCCGCAAGCGGTAATTCGGCAGCGGCGACGCCACGCGTGGGGCCGGTCTCCCTTCGGGGAGCCCGGCCCGCGGTGCGTCCGGCGCCGGCCGGCCGGCGGCCGCAGGACCTCTCCCGCCGCCGTACGGGCGGCCGAAGGGGCCCGGGACCTCCTCGTCTAGGCTCTCTCCCATGCAGGCCACCGCGTATACGTACGACTCCGAGACCCGCTCCGGCAGTGTGCTGCTGGATGACGGCACCCCGCTGCCCTTCGACGCGGCGGCCTTCGACGCCGGCGGCCTGTTGCTGCTGCGGCCCGGTCAGCGGGTCCGCATCGAGCTCACCGGCGAAGGGGACGACCGCAGGATCGTCCTGATCACGCTCCAGACGCTGTGACCTGCGGCGGCGGCAGCCGCTTCGACCCCTCCGGCGCGGCCGCCCCCGCCACGAGCCGCGGCGCCTGGAGCGCCGTGTGCGGGCCCACGCCCAGCGCCAGCGCGGCCAGCAGATCCTCGCCGGTGTCCACGTCCCGGCGTACCGACGGCGCCTTCGGCCCGGTGATCTCCCGCGCTCCCGACGCCAGGTGACGGGCCCGCGACGCGCCTCCGAATGCCGGTTCCAATTCCCGCCCGGAAGTCGCGGTCAGAAGTGTTGTCCCGATATCCGCCGCATCCGCGAGAAATGCGCGGGGAAATTGCGAAGCGGAATGGAGCACCAGTTCCAGCTCGGCGGGGCGCAGCGCGGGCAGATCGGCGTTCAGCGCGGCGACCGGCGCGCCCGGACGACGCGCCCGGACGACGCCCGCTCCATGGGCCAGCGCCGCGTTGAGCCCGCGGGCCGGTGTGTCGGGCACGATCCGTGCTCCCAGCGCCGCCAGCCGCTCAGCGGCCAGCCGGTCGTCCGTGACAACCGCCACATCCCGGACGTTCTCGCAGGCCAGCGCCGCTGTCACGGTGTCCAGGGCGAACGCCAGGGCCAGCCGGGGCCGGAACTCCTCGCCCGCGGCCCGGGAGAGCCTGCTCTTGGCCCGCACCAGCGGCTTCAGCGGCACCACCAGGCTCCAGCCCACATCCGCTCCGTCTCGTCGCATCGGCGTCATTCTCACCTGCCGCCGCCGCTCTCCGGGAGCGTCGGGGTTACGGTGTCCTCGACATAGCGGGTACCTGGGGCGACACTTGTGCGGCTGCCGGCCCGCAGCAGCTTCGCAGGTCCCCACAAGGAGGGTGTCCCAGTGTCCCGCCGCAGAATCGGCTTCTGGTACCGCTTGGCCGCGGTCATCTGCAAACCGCCGCTCCTGGTTCTGTTCAAGCGGGACTGGCAGGGAATGGAGCACATTCCGGCCGACGGTGGATTTATCACCGCGGTCAACCACAACTCGTATCTCGATCCGCTCTCCTATGCGCACTATCAGTACAACACCGGGCGGGTCCCCCGATTCCTCGCCAAGGCCGGACTCTTCAAGAGCGGCTTTGTCGGCCTGATGATGCGCGGCACCGGACAGATCCCCGTCTACCGGGAAACCACCGACGCCGCCAACGCGTTCCGCGCCGCCGTCACCGCCATCGAGAAGGGCGAATGCGTCGCCTTCTACCCCGAGGGCACCCTCACCCGCGACCCCGACCTGTGGCCCATGCAGGGCAAGACGGGTGCCGCGCGGGTGGCGCTGCTGACGAAGGCGCCGGTCATTCCCGTCGCGCAGTGGGGCGCCAACGACGCGATGCCGCCGTACGCCAAGGAGAAGAAGCTCCGGCTCCTCCCGCGCAAGACGCTGCGGGTGCAGGCGGGACCGCCGGTCGACCTGAGCGCCTTCTACGACCGGGAACCGACCGCCGAGGTGCTGCGGGCCGCCACCGACGTCATCATGACCGCGATCACCGAGCAGCTGGCCGTCGTCCGCGGTGAGCCCGCGCCGGCCGAACCCTACGACTGGCGCAAGGCGATCGCCCGGGAGCGCCGCGCCGCCCGGGAGGCCGCCAAGGCCACCCAGGGCGCCCAGGGCGCCGGAACGGCCCGAACCCCCGCCGAACCGGCCGCCGCCACCGAACCGGCCGTCGGCCCGCAGCAGGCCCGAAGCACCCAGCAGGCACAGGAGGATGAAAGCAAGTGACGCGCTGCGCCGTCTACGGCACGGGGTCCTGGGGCACCGCCTTCGCGATGGTGCTCGCCGACGCGGGATGTGAGGTGACCCTGTGGGGGCGCCGCGCGGCCCTGGTCGACGCCATCAACAGCGGCCGTACGAACCCCGACTACCTGCCGGGGGTCGAGCTGCCCGCGTCCGTACGTGCCACCACCGACCCGGCGGAAGCGGCGCGCGGCGCGGAGTTCGCTGTGCTGGCCGTCCCCGCCCAGACGCTGCGCGGCAACCTCGCCGAATGGGCGCCCCTGCTGCCCGCCGACACGGTCCTGGTCTCCCTGATGAAGGGCGTCGAACTGGGCACGGCCAAGCGCATGAGTGAGGTCATCGAGGAGGTCGCCAAGGTGCCCGCGGAGCGGGTCGCGGTGCTCACCGGCCCCAACCTCGCCAAGGAGGTCGCCGCCCGGCAGCCCGCCACCGCGGTCGTGGCCTGCGCCGACGAGGCGGTCGCCCGGCGCTTCCAGGCCGCCTGCCACACCTCGTACTTCCGCCCGTACACCAACACCGACGTGGTGGGCTGTGAACTGGGCGGCGCGGTCAAGAACGTCATCGCGCTCGCCGTCGGCATCGCCACCGGGATGGGCCTGGGCGACAACGCCAAGGCGTCCCTGATCACCCGCGGTCTCGCCGAGACCACCCGGCTCGGCCTCGCCATGGGAGCCGACGCGCACACCTTCGCCGGCCTGGCCGGTATGGGCGACCTGGTCGCCACCTGCTCCTCGCCGCTGTCGCGCAACAACACCTTCGGCACCAACCTCGGCCGGGGGATGACGCTCCAGGAGACCATCGCGGTCACCAAGCAGACCGCCGAGGGCGTCAAGTCCTGCGAATCCGTGCTGGATCTGGCTCGCAGGCACGGTGTCGACATGCCGCTCACCGAGACGGTCGTGGAGATCGTCCACGAGGGCAAGCCGCCGATGGTCGCCCTCAAGGACCTGATGTCGCGCAGCGCCAAGTCCGAGCGGCACTGAAACGGCACGGAATGCGGCGGTCCGGCGCAGTTCGCCCGGGGACCGTCACCCACGGTGCCCGGGCGCGACGCCACCAACGGCCGCCGCAGCACTGACTCCGTGCCGGTCAGCAGGTACCCTCAACCCGATATGAGCAGCGAGACCTCCCACCACAAGCCCCGCGTCGCCGTCGTGTTCGGCGGCCGCAGCTCCGAGCACGCGATCTCCGTGCTCACGGCCGGCGCCGTGCTGCGCGCCATCGACCGCGAGAAGTACGACGTGCTGCCCATCGGCATCACCACGGACGGCCGCTGGGCGCTGACCGCCGACGACCCCGAGCGGATGGCCATCGCGGACCGGCAGCTGCCCACCGTGGCGGCGCTCACCGAGTCCGCCGAGGGCGCCGTGGTGCTCCCCGTCGACCCGACCAACCGCGAGGTCGTCTACAGCGAGCCGGGCTCGGTGCCCAAGGCGCTCGGCGAGGTCGACGTCGTCTTCCCCGTCCTGCACGGCCCCTACGGGGAGGACGGCACCCTCCAGGGTCTGCTGGAGCTCTCCGGGGTGCCCTACGTCGGTTCGGGCGTGCTCGCCTCCGCCGTCGGCCAGGACAAGGACTACATGAAGCGGGTGTTCACCTCCTTCGGGCTGCCGGTCGGCCCGTACGAGGTCATCCGCCCCCGGGAGTGGGAGAAGGACCCGGCGGCCGCCCGCCGGAAGATCGTGGACTTCGCCGCGGAGCACGGCTGGCCGCTCTTCGTGAAGCCCGCGCGGGCCGGCTCATCCATGGGCATCACCAAGGTCGACGACCTCGGCGGCCTGGACGAGGCGATCGAGGAGGCCCGCCGGCACGACCCCAAGATCCTGGTGGAGTCGCTGCTGCGCGGCCGCGAGATCGAGTGCGGGGTGCTGGAGTTCGAGGACGGCCCGCGGGCCAGCGTGCCGGCCGAGATCCCGCCGGTCACCGCGCACGACTTCTACGACTTCGAGGCCAAGTACATCGACTCGGCCGACGGGATCGTGCCGGCGCCGCTGACCGCCGAGCAGACCGCGAAGGTCCAGGAACTGGCGGTCGCGGCCTTCGACGCGGCGTCCTGCGAGGGCCTGGTGCGCGCGGACTTCTTCCTCCAGGACAACGGCGAGTTCGTGATCAACGAGATCAACACGCTGCCCGGATTCACGCCCATCTCGATGTACCCGCGGATGTGGCAGGAGAGCGGAGTGAGCTACCCGGAGCTGATCGACCGGCTGCTCCAGGCCGCGCTGCACCGCTCCACGGGGCTGCGCTGAGCCAGGCCGGTTCCCGGGGCCGGTCCAGGCCTGCCCCGGCGCCGGACGCTCACACCCCCTGGGGGGTGTCTCCCCCTAGACCCCTACGGGAACGGTCTTCTTCACGGCGCCCGCGAGGTCGGTGAGCGCATCGACCTCGGGGGCGTACTTCCCGGGCACGGTCACCTCGACATAGGCCTTGCGCAGCACGGTCGTGAAGCGATACCCGTCGTCCTGCTTCTCGAAGAGCCATCTGACCCCGTTGACTTCCGCCGCGTCGGCGTAGGGGTTGTAATGTTCACTCCCGTGCGTCAGGACGTCGGGCTTCGGTACCCCGCAGCGCAGTTTCACGGCAGGATCGCCCCACATGGCAGTGAAGTCGGAGACCGGCTCGGCGGTGGCCCGCTTCAGCCCGTCCACGGTCTGCGGCAACTTCTCGTGGAGCGCCGTGCAGTACCGCGCAGCCGCACCCTTGGGGGAGGGGACGGCCACGTCCTCGGAAGGGGAACAGCTCACCGCGGCGAACAGCACGGTGAGCGCGGGCAGGGCCAGGTGCCGACGGCGCGCAGAGATCACCCGGCCGAGGATACGGGGAGCTAGAGATGCACGACCGGGCAGGTAAGGGTGCGGGTGATGCCTTCCACTTGCTGGACCTTCGCGACCACCATGCGGCCCAGCTCGTCGACGGTGCCGGCCTCGGCGCGCACGATGACGTCATAGGGCCCGGTCACGTCCTCGGCCTGAAGCACGCCTTGGATCTTGGAGATCACCTCAGCTACCGCCGAGGCCTTGCCGACCTCGGTCTGGATCAGGATGTAGGCCTGTACCACGGAACCTCCAGGGCGGCTACGAGGATCATGTGGGAAGAAGGGACGCCACGGTACCGCGTCACCGTGCGGAGCGGGGAGACCCGCGCGGTGAACTCGGCAAGTGCGGCACAGTCGTCAGCCACGTACGGACCGTCCGTACACATGGGAAGGGCAACAGCATGAAGGGCACCGTGGGCGAGCTGGGGGAGTTCGGGCTGATCAGGGAGCTCACCTCCCGGCTCACCTCCACTCCGGCCGTAAGGATCGGGCCGGGTGACGACGCCGCGGTGGTCACCGCGCCGGACCGGAGGGTGGTCGCCAGCACCGACATCCTCCTGGAAGGCCGGCACTTCAGGCGCGACTGGTCCACCGCCTACGACGTCGGCCGCAAGGCCGCCGCGCAGAACCTCGCCGACATCGCGGCGATGGGCGCGGTGCCCACCGCGATCCTGCTCGGCCTGGTCGTCCCCGCGGACCTCCCCGCGACCTGGCCGACCGAGCTGATGGACGGGCTGCGCGACGAATGCCAGGTGGCGGGCGCCGCGGTGGTGGGCGGGGACGTCGTACGTGGCGAGACCATCACCGTCGCCATCACCGCGCTCGGCGATCTGCGCAACCAGGAGCCGGTCACCCGGGCCGGTGCCCAGCCCGGTGACGTGGTCGCGGTGACCGGCTGGCTCGGCTGGTCCGCCGCCGGGCACGCCGTCCTCTCCCGCGGTTTCCGCTCGCCGCGCGCCTTCGTGGAGGCCCACCGCCGTCCCGAGCCGCCGTACCACGCGGGCCCGGCGGCGGCCGGACTCGGCGCCACCGCCATGACGGACGTCAGCGACGGGCTGGTCGCCGACCTCGGGCACATCGCCGAGGCCAGCAAGGTCCGGATCGATCTGCGGTCCGCGGGCATCGACATCCCCACGCAGATGTCCGACATCGGCACCGCCGTCGGCGTGGACCCGATGCAGTGGGTGCTCAACGGCGGTGAAGATCACGCGATCGTGGCCACCTTCCCGCCCGACGTGAAGCTGCCCGCCCGGTGGAAGGTCATCGGCGAGGTGCTCCACCCCTCCGCGCTGCCCCAGGTGACGGTGGACGGCGCCCCGTGGGTGAAGGCCGGCTGGGACCACTTCGGTGACAACGGGGACGCCGACTAGTTCGTGCGGGATACGGGCGGCCCGATCCGGGCGCCCGCAGGACCGCGGGGTGCCGCCGAGTAGATTCGGCGGTATGCACATACCTCCACGCGTCCTGACCGTCGCCGGCTCCGACTCCGGCGGCGGCGCGGGCATCCAGGCCGACCTGAAGACGATGCTGGCGCTCGGCACCCACGGCATGAGCGTGGTCACCGCCGTCACCGCGCAGAACTCCCTGGGCGTGCAGGGCGCGTGGGAGCTGCCCGCCGAGGCCGTACGGGCCCAGTTCCGCAGCGTCGTCGACGACATCGGCGTGCAGGCGGTGAAGACCGGAATGCTCTCCTCGGCCGAACTCGTGGAAACCGTCGCCGAACTGCTCGCCGACCTGCGGGTCCCGGTCGTCATCGACCCCGTAGGGGTCTCCAAGCACGGCGATGCGCTGCTCGCCGACAGTGCGCTGGACGCGGTCCGCGGCGCCCTGCTGCCGACGGCCACCGTCGCCACCCCCAACCTGGACGAGGTCGCCCAGCTGACCGGTCTACGGGTCGAGGGGGAGGCCGACATGCGGCGGGCGGCCGCCGCGATCCTGGACTTCGGACCGCGCTGGGCGCTCATCAAGGGCGGCCATCTGACGGCCGGCGACGGCTCCGGCGACAGCGCCGTCGATCTGCTCACCGACGGCACCGAGGAGCACTGGCTGCGCGCGCCCCGGCACGACAACCGGCACACCCACGGCACCGGCTGCACCCTCGCCAGCGCGCTGGCCGCGCAGCTCGCCAAGGGGGACACCGTCCCGCAGGCCGCCATGGCGGCGAAGGACTACGTCACCGGCGCCCTCGCGGCCGGCTTCCGGCTCGGCGCGGGCATCGGTCCCGTCGACCACGGCTGGCGCCTGCGCGGCGCGCACTGACCGGGCTCCCGGCGGTGGCGGCGGCCGGCCGCCGCCGTGATCGCGCCCGTCCCCGGGAACGGCAAAAGCCGGCCCACCCGAAGGTGGACCGGCTTCACAAGCAACCGGCTGGGCTGCGCTACGGCTTAGACGTCAGCGCGAGACCTTGCCGGCCTTGATGCACGAGGTGCAGGCGTTCAGCTTCTTCGGCGTGCGCCCGATCACTGCACGCACCGTCTGGATGTTGGGGTTCCAACGACGGTTGGTGCGGCGATGCGAGTGCGAGACACTCTTGCCGAAGCCCGGCCCCTTGCCGCAGACGTCGCAGTTGGCAGCCACGGGTCACTCCAAAGACTTCAGATGCACTTACGGTGAAATCCCGACGAGCCGAGTGCATTGCCCGACCGGCACCGTCAGGAGAGGAATGGCCCGATTCTCATCGGGCAACCGGAGCAGCATACAACGACCGCTCCCGTAGAACGAAACTATCACGCACCCCCCGGCCCCCCGCCCCGGCCGCCCTGTCGGAGCGCGGCTACTGTGCGGTGCATCCCGTGACCCAGGAGGACGACGTGCCGTACCCGCTCGACGCCGCCGCGGTCCGCTCCTGGTGCGGGCTGGCTCTGGAGGCGCTCGGCCGGGAACGCGAGCGGATCGACGCCATCAACGTCTACCCGGTGGCCGACGGCGACACCGGCACCAACCTCTATCTGACGCTCGAATCGGCCGCCCGCGCGGTCGAGGCCGCCTTCGACGGGCACACCTCGGCCGGCACCGCACCCTGCCTCGCCGACGCCATCGGCGCCATGGCCCATGGGGCGCTCATCGGGGCGCGGGGCAACTCCGGCACGATCGTGGCGCAGCTGCTGCGCGGGATGACGGAGGTGCTGGCGGCCGGCGACGGTTCGGCCGACGCGCTGCGGCAGGCGCTGCGCCGGGCCGCGGCATCGACGTACGAGGCCGTCGCCCACCCCGTGGAGGGCACCGTCCTGACGGTCGCGACCGCCGCCGCCGAGGCCGCGGAGCGGGCCGCCGGGGAGGCCGGGGCCGAAGCCGCCGAGGTCGCCCGCGCCGCCCACGAGGGCGCCCGCATCGCGCTCCAGGCCACCCCGGGGCAGCTCGCGGTCCTCGGCCGGGCCGGTGTGGTGGACGCCGGCGGCTGCGGCCTGGTGGCGCTGCTGGGGGCGCTCGCCGACGCGCTGTCCGGGGAGGTCTCGGCGACCCCGGTCGCCGTACGGGCCGACGCGCCGCTCCCCGAGGCGGCCGGCTGCGAGGTGGCGGCCCGGGTGGCCACGGACGGCCGCGGCGACCCGGAGGGGCCCGCCTTCGAAGTGATCTACCTGCTGGAGGCCGAGGACGCGGCGGTCGCGCGGCTGCGGACCCGCCTCGACGGGCTCGGCGACTCCCTGGTGGTGGTCGGCGGCGACGGCCTGTGGAACGTCCATGTCCATGTCGACGACGCGGGCGCCGCTGTGGAGGCCGGCATCGAGGCGGGCCGTCCGTACCGGGTCCGCATCACGCACTTCGGCGGCGTCACCCGCGCCAAGGAGCCCGCCATGACGGCGCGCGCCGTGGTCGCGGTGGTACCGGGCGCCGGGCTCGCCGGACTCTGTGCGGAGGCCGGCGCGACGCCGGTCGCCGTACGCCCCGGGGAGCCTCCCGCCAGCGGCGAACTGGTGCAGGCGATCCGGCAGGCGCACGCCCGCGAGGTGATGCTGCTGCCGAACGACGCCGACCTGCGGCACACCGCGGCGGCCGCCGCCGAGCAGGCCCGCACCGAAGGCGTACGGGTCGCGCTCATCCCCACCCGCTCCGCCGTCCAGGGCATCGCGGCGCTGGCCGTGCACGAACCGGGACGCAGCTTCGACGAGGACGTGGTCGCGATGACCGCGGCCGCCGGCGCCACCCGCTACGCCGAGCTGGCCATCGCCGAGCGGCAGTCGTGGACGATGGCCGGTGTCTGCCAGGCCGGGGACGTGCTCGGCCTGATCGACGGCGATGTCGTGGTGATCGGCTCCGACCTCACCCGCATCGCGACGGCCGTGCTCGACCGGATGCTGTCCGCGGGCGGCGAGATGGTCACCCTGGTCCTCGGCGCGGACGCGCCCGACGGGCTCGCCGAGCGGCTGGAGCGGCATGTCCGCGCGCGCCATCTCGCCGTGGACACGGTCGTCTACGACGGCGGCCAGCACGCGGCGCCGCTGCTCATCGGCGTGGAGTGAGCGCACCGGACCGGTGAGTGAACCGCGATTGTCACAGGCGTGGTGTGCAATGGATGCGTGGCAGCGCTCGACGAACCCCTGAAGAAAATCCTCGGTGGCACCACCGCGAAGGTGCTGGCCGAGCATCTCGACCTGCATACGGTCGGCGACCTGTTGCACCACTATCCGCGCCGCTATGCGGAGCGCGGCGAACTGACCCGCCTCGCCGACCTCCCGCTGGACGAGCACGTCACGGTCGTCGCGCAGGTCGCGGACGCCCGGGTGCTGAAATTCAACGGCGGCCGGGGCCAGCGCCTCGAAGTGACGCTCACCGACGGCAGCGGCCGGCTCCGGCTGGTCTTCTTCGGCAAGGGCATTCACAAGCCCCACAAGGACCTGCTCCCGGGGCGCCGCGCGATGTTCGCCGGCAAGGTGTCGGTCTTCCACCACAAACTCCAGCTCGCCCACCCGGAATACGAGCTCCTCGACCGCACGGCCGACGACGGCGCCGACGCGGTCAGCGCCTTCGCCAACCAGCTCATGCCGATCTACCCGGCCTGCCAGCAGATGGCGTCCTGGAAGATCGCCAAGGCGGTCGACGCGGTGCTGCCCAGTGCGCAGGACGCCGTCGACCCGCTGCCGGAGGCGCTGCGCGACGGCCGGGCGCTCGTCCCGCTCACCGAGGCGCTGCTGAAGATCCACCGGCCGGCCACCAAGGCCGATATCGCCGATGCGCGGTCCCGGCTGAAGTGGGACGAGGCGTTCGTCCTCCAGGTCGCGCTGGCCCGGCGCCGCCGCGCCGAGACCCAACTCCCCGCCGTGGCAAGGCGGTTGGTCAAGGACGGCCTCCTCGACGCGTTCGACGCCAAGCTGCCCTTCACGCTCACCGACGGCCAGCAGAAGGTCAGCCGGGAGATCTTCGACGACCTGGCGACCGAGCACCCCATGCACCGTCTCCTCCAGGGCGAGGTGGGCTCAGGCAAGGCGCAGCCCCTGGACGCCCTGGTACTGACGCCGCGCGGCTTCCGGCCCATGGGGGAGATGTCCGTCGGCACCGAAGTGGTGGTGCCCAGCGGCGACCTCGCCGTGGTGGACGGCGTCTTCCCGCAGGGGGAGCGGGAGGTGTGGCGCCTGGTGCTGTCCGACGGGAGCACCGTCGAGTGCGACGACGAGCATCTGTGGATCGTCGGCGCCCGCGGTACGGGGGAGCGGGTGCTGACGACCCGCGCACTGCGCGGCGATCTGCTGGGCGCCGACGGCCGGCCCCGGTGGTCCATCGCGCCGGCGGCCCCGGTGGATCTGGACGGTGGTGAGGCCCGGCCGCTCGACCCCTACGAGGTGGGCAGGGCGCTCGGCGACGGCGGCGCCCGCCCGGCGGACCGGGTCCCGGACGCCTACCGCAACGCCCCCCTCAAGGACCGGCTGGCCGTGGTGCAGGGCCTGATGGACGCCGGTGGGCAGCCCGCGGGGGGCGCCGCGGTGTACCGCGCGGCGGCCGCTCCCCTGGCCGGTGACCTCGCCTGGCTGGTGCGTTCCCTGGGCGGCCGTGCCCGGCTCGGCCCCGTACGGGACGGCGCGTACGACGTCTTGGTGGCGCTGCCGGACGCGTATCCGCTCTTCCGCGACCGGGCCCCCGAGCGTGCGGTGCCGGGCGCGTCCGACGGACACCCGGAGGACGGCGCCGGCTTCCGCCGCACCATCGAGGCCATCGAGTACGTCGGCCGCAAACCCGTCCAGTGCATCAGCGTCGCGCACCCCGACCACGCCTATGTGACCGACCACTTCACCGTCACGCACAACACCATGGTCGCGCTGCGCGCCATGCTCGGCGTGGTCGACAGCGGCGGCCAGGCCGCGATGCTGGCGCCGACCGAGGTCCTGGCCCAGCAGCACCACCGCTCGATCACCGAGATGATGGGGGAGCTGGCCGAGGGCGGGATGCTCGGCGGCGCGGAGCGCGGCACCAAGGTGGTGCTGCTGACCGGCTCCATGGGCGCCGCCGCCCGCCGCCAGGCGCTGCTCGATCTGGTCACCGGCGAGGCCGGGATCGTCGTCGGCACCCATGCCCTGATCGAGGACAAGGTGCAGTTCCACGACCTGGGGCTGGTCGTCGTCGACGAACAGCACCGCTTCGGTGTCGAGCAGCGGGACGCCCTGCGCGGCAAGGGCAAACAGCCACCGCATCTGCTGGTGATGACGGCGACCCCGATTCCGCGCACGGTCGCCATGACCGTCTTCGGCGATCTGGAGACCTCCGTCCTGGACCAGCTCCCCGCCGGACGCTCACCGATCGCCAGCCATGTGGTGCCCGCCAAGGACAAGCCGCATTTCCTGGCGCGCGCCTGGGAGCGGGTCCGCGAAGAGGTGGCGGCCGGGCACCAGGGCTATGTGGTCTGCCCCCGGATCGGCGACGAGGAGGACACGCCCAAGGGAGCGAAGAAGGGCGCGTCCGGCTCCAAGGGCGCGGCGGCCAAGGCGAGTTCACCGGAGGACGTGGCGGAGAAGCGGCCGCCGCTCGCGGTGCTCGACATCGCCGACCAGCTCACCACGGGCCCGCTCGACGGCCTGCGGGTGGCGGTGCTGCACGGCCGGATGGCGCCGGACGACAAGGACGACGTGATGCGCCGGTTCGCGGCCGGTGAGCTGGATGTGCTGGTCGCGACGACCGTCATCGAGGTCGGCGTGAACGTCCCGAACGCCACCGCCATGGTGATCATGGACGCGGACCGCTTCGGCGTCTCCCAGCTGCACCAGCTGCGCGGCCGGGTCGGCCGTGGCGCGGCCCCCGGCCTGTGCCTGCTGGTCAGCGAGATGCCCGAGGCCAGCCCGGCCCGCGCCCGGCTCGCCGCCGTGGCCGGCACCCTCGACGGCTTCGAACTCTCCCGTATCGACCTGGAACAGCGCCGTGAGGGCGATGTCCTCGGCCAGGCACAGTCCGGCGTCCGCTCCTCGCTGCGGATGCTCGCGGTCATCGACGACGAGGAAGTGATCGCGGCCGCCCGCGACGAGGCCACCGAACTCGTCGCCGCCGACCCCGAGCTGGCCGGATATCCGGAGCTGCGGATCGCCCTGTCCGCCCTGCTGGACGACGAACGGGAGCAGTATCTGGACAAGGGATGAGCGCCGCCGCGGCGACGGGAGAGGCCCGGCGGACGGGCCCGGCGGCCCGCCGCAGGTGAGATCGGTCACCGCCCGCCGCGCTCCCCGGAGGCTCCGGCCGGGCATCGGCCGTCGGCTGACGGAATATCGTGGAGGTGCGGAGCCTGCCCGGCTCCCCCTCAGTAGACCCACCACGCGCAACGTAAGGACGGGCCCATGACCCGCGTGATCGCCGGTACGGCCGGCGGCCGCCGCCTGGCCGTACCACCGGGAAACGGCACCCGCCCCACCTCCGACCGGGCGCGCGAGGGCATGTTCTCCACCTGGGAGTCGCTCGACGGGCCACTGGCCGGTGCCCGGGTGCTCGATCTGTACGGCGGGTCCGGCGCGGTCGGCCTGGAGGCGCTCTCGCGCGGCGCCGCGCACGTCCTGCTGGTGGAGGCCGATGCCCGCGCCGTGCGCACGATCCGGGACAACGTCCGTACGGTCGGCCTCCCCGGCGTCGAGGTCCGGGCCGGCAAGGCCGAGCAGACCGCCGCGGCACCGCCCCCGGGCGAGCCGTACGACATCGTCTTCCTGGACCCGCCCTACGTGGTCACCGACGCCGAACTCTGCGAGATCCTGCTCACACTCCGTGGTCAGGGCTGGTTTGCGGAGCAGGCACTCGTCACCGTGGAACGCAGCACCAGAGGCGGCACATTCCCATGGCCGGACGGATTTGAAGCGATTAAGGCCCGTCGCTACGGCGAAGGGACGCTTTGGTACGGTCGCGCCGCTTCGACGTCCGCCGAATCGACGTCAGCAAGCGTGTCATGACCGGATCGGAGAGCGAGGAGACCGAGTTGCGCCGCGCCGTCTGTCCGGGGTCGTTCGACCCCATCACCAACGGGCACCTGGACATCATCGCCCGTGCCTCCAAGCTGTACGACGTGGTCCATGTCGCCGTGATGATCAACCAGTCCAAGCAGGGGCTGTTCACGGTCGACGAGCGGATCGACCTGATCCGCCGGGCCACCGCCGAGTACGGCAACGTGGAGGTCGAGGCCTTCCACGGCCTGCTCGTCGACTTCTGCAAGCAGCGTGACATCCCCGCGATCGTCAAGGGGCTGCGGGCCGTCAGCGACTTCGACTACGAGCTCCAGATGGCCCAGATGAACAACGGCCTGTCCGGTGTGGAGACGCTCTTCGTCCCCACCAACCCGACCTACAGCTTCCTCTCCTCCAGCCTCGTGAAGGAGGTCGCCGCCTGGGGCGGCGATGTCTCCCACCTGGTCCCGCCGTTCGTCCTCGAAGCCCTCACCGAGCGCCTGCGGAAGAAGGGCTGAGCCGCGCCCCCGGCGCACCGCGCGCGATGCCGGACTGACGGCGCGTCGGCCGGTGTCGGGCGGAGGGCCGGTGGACGTACAGTCGTCCCGTTCCCGTCGTTCAAAACCCTTCAGAGAGTGGCGAGTCCAAGGTGGACGTGCAGAAGAAGCTCGACGACATCGTCGCGACCGTCGGCGGTGCCCGGTCCATGCCCATGTCGGCCTCGTGCGTGGTCAACCGCGCCGAGCTCCTCGCCATGCTGGAAGAGGTGCGCGCGGCGCTGCCGGGCTCCCTCGCACAGGCGCAGGAGCTGCTCGGCGGGCGGGAGCAGATGGTCGAGCAGGCGCGGGCGGAAGCTGAGCGGATCATCGAGACCGCGCACGCCCAGCGCGGCTCGCTGATCTCCGACACCGAGGTCGCCCGGCAGTCCCAGGAGGAGGCGGACCGGATCCTGGCGGAGGCCCGCCGGGAGGCGGAGGAGATCCGCGCCGAGGCCGACGACTACGTCGACAGCAAGCTCGCCAACTTCGAGGTCGTGCTCACCAAGACCATCGGTTCCGTCGACCGCGGCCGCGAGAAGCTGCTCGGCCGTGGCCCGGGGCTCGACGAGCAGGGTTACGAGGACACCGAGGCCCCGGAGCGCAGCGGCGACCCGGAGACCCTCAGGCAGCGCGCCGACGCCTATGTGGACGCCAAGTTCGGGGCGTTCCAGGCCGTGCTGACCAAGACGCTGGAGGCCGTCGGCCGGGGCCGCGACAAGCTCCAGGGCGCCCGCGCGATCGATGAGCTGGCCGTCCATCTGGCGGCGCAGGGCGATCCGCAGTCCGCCCATCCGCAGGCCGACGCCGACTACCTGGCCGGCCTGGCGGACATCGGCGCCGAGCAGCCCCCGCAGCCGCCCCAGGCGCCGCCGATGCCCCAGACACAACCCCAGCAGCAGCCCCAGGAGCATCAGCAGCCCCTCCAGCCCCAGCTTCAGCAGCAGGGCTACTACACCGACCCCGCGGCCTACCCGCAGCAGCAGGACGTCTACGGCTATCAGCAGCCGCAGCAGGCGGCGTACGCCCAGGACCCCCAGCAGCAGAATGCGTATGGCTACGACTGGCAACAGCAGGCCCAGCAGCAGGGCTACGACCCGCAGGCGTACCTCCAGCAGCAGGTGCCCCAGCAGCCCCAGCACGCCCCGCACGGCCACGCCGCCCAGCCGGGCGCGCTGGACGAGACCAGCCTCTTCGACACCAGCATGATCGACCTGGACCAGCTCCGGGCGTACGAGGAGGGGCGCCAGTAGGCGCTGCCGCCCGCGGGGCCGGGGGGACGGCCGGTAGCGGATTGGGCCTATCGGGGCCCGTCCAGTATCCTGGCTCTTCGGTCGCGCGTATGTCCGCGATCTCTGCTGCCCGAATCCCGCATCGCTGGAATGCGGGCGGCGCGTAAACCCCGTAGAAAGCAGGAAGCCATCAACGCCCGCCTCGACCACCGTTCCCCTCTCGTGTTCGACACACGCGAGCTGGGGCGGCGTCCCGGTGCGCTCAAGAGGGTCTCCCGCTCCGTCGAGGCTCCCCGGGACCTCGGCAATGAGGTCATCGGCGTGCCCGAGGGCGCACCGATCGAGCTCGGCCTCCGCCTGGAGTCGGTCATGGACGGGGTGCTTGTCACAGGCACCGGCCGTGCAACCGTCAAGGGGGAGTGCGTAAGGTGTCTGGAGCCGCTGGAGCGAGAGCTCGACGCGGACTTCCAGGAGATGTTCGCCTACCCCGACGCCGATGCCCGGGTCCATGAGGACGCCGGCGACGACGCCGAGGACGAGGAGGACACCCTCTTCCTCGAGGACGACCTGTTCGACCTCGAACCCGTGCTGCGAGACGCGGTGGTGCTTGCACTGCCGATGCAGCCGGTGTGCCAGGACGACTGCCCGGGCCTGTGCTCCGACTGCGGAGTGCGGCTGGCGGACGACCCGGACCACCACCACGACGCCGTCGACATCCGTTGGGCGGCACTGCAGGGACTCGCCGGGACCGTCAAGGACGGCGAGAAGGACAACATGGGCGGCGCCGAAGCGGGCGTCGACGAGAAGCAGGAGAAGTAGCCGTGGCTGTTCCGAAGCGGAAGATGTCGCGCAGCAACACGCGCCACCGCCGGTCGCAGTGGAAGGCTGCGGTCCCCACCCTGGTGGCGTGCGAGCGCTGCCACGAGCCGAAGCAGCAGCACATCGCGTGCCCGAGCTGCGGCACCTACAACAAGCGCCAGGTCCTCGAGGTCTGAGCGGCTGGTGACAGGCTCCATGTCAGACGCCAATTCGACTTCCCGCAAACGCGGGGATGAACCGACTCCGGCGGACACAGCCTCGTCGCACACGCTTCTGGAAGGGCGGCTCGGGTATCAGCTCGAGTCCGCCCTTCTGGTGCGTGCGCTGACGCACCGCTCGTACGCATACGAGAACGGCGGTCTGCCCACCAACGAGCGGCTCGAATTCCTCGGGGATTCGGTGCTCGGCCTGGTGGTCACGGACACGCTGTACCGGATCCACCCCGATCTCCCGGAAGGCCAGCTGGCCAAGCTCCGGGCCGCGGTGGTCAACTCGCGTGCGCTCGCCGAGGTGGGCCGCGGCCTCGACCTCGGTGCCTTCATCCGCCTCGGACGGGGCGAAGAGGGTACGGGCGGCCGGGACAAGGCCTCCATCCTCGCCGACACCCTTGAAGCGGTGATCGGCGCCGTCTATCTCGACCAGGGTCTTGACGCGGCCGGCGAGCTGGTGCACCGGCTCTTCGATCCGCTGATCGAGAAGTCCTCCAGCCTGGGCGCGGGCCTGGACTGGAAGACCAGCCTCCAGGAACTCACCGCGACCGAAGGCCTCGGCGTTCCGGAGTACCTGGTCACCGAGACCGGCCCCGATCACGAGAAGACCTTTACTGCTGCCGCCCGCGTCGGTGGTGTCTCGTACGGCACCGGCACCGGCCGCAGCAAGAAGGAAGCCGAGCAGCAGGCGGCCGAGTCCGCGTGGCGTGCGATTCGCGCCGCGGCGGACGAGGCGGCCAAGGCGGCCTCCGCAGGCGACGGTGCGCCGCCGGCCTCCGGTGCGGGCACCGGCTCCACCGGAGCGGCTGCCGCCGCGCAGCCTCCTTCGGCTCCGGCCGCCGGCGACGGTTCGTCGTCGGCACACTGAAGCACTGATTCTGACCCCGTCCGGGGCGACCGCGTGTCGCTCCGGACGGGGTCAGAGGTCTTTCACCCCACCGTCGTTCCCAAGGAGCCCTTCGTGCCCGAGCTGCCCGAGGTCGAGGTCGTACGCCGCGGACTGGAGCGCTGGGTCAGCGGCCGCACGATCGACGCCGTCGAGGTGCGGCATCCGCGTGCGATCCGCCGGCACACGGCCGGGGCGGCCGACTTCGCGGCCCGGCTCAAGGGGCTGCGCCTCGGGACGGCGCGCCGGCGCGGCAAGTACCTCTGGCTGCCGGTGACCGGTGGCGGCCCGGCCGCCCAGACCGCGGCGGAGGGCATCCCCCCGATGGTCACGCCCTCCGTCACCCACGGGCTGGCGATCCTGGCCCACCTCGGCATGAGCGGCCAGTTGCTGGTCCAGCCGCAGGACGCCGCCGACGAGAAGCACCTGCGGATCCGGGTCCGCTTCGCCGACGAGCTGGCCACCGAGCTCCGCTTCGTCGACCAGCGCACCTTCGGCGGCCTCTCGCTGCACGACACCGTCCCCGGCGACGCCGACCTGCTGCCCGACGTCATCGCCCATATCGCCCGGGACCCGCTCGATCCGGCCTTCGACGACGCCGCCTTCCACGACGCGCTGCGCCGCCGCCGGACCACCGTCAAGCGCGCGCTGCTCGACCAGACGCTGATCAGCGGCGTCGGCAACATCTACGCGGACGAGGCGCTGTGGCGCAGCAAGCTCCACTACGAGCGGCCGACCGCCACCTTCACCCGGCCGCGCACCGCCGAGCTGCTCGGCCACGTACGGGACGTGATGAACGCCGCGCTCGCCGTCGGCGGCACCAGCTTCGACAGCCTCTACGTCAACGTCAACGGTGAGTCCGGCTACTTCGAGCGCTCGCTGGACGCCTACGGCCGCGAGGACGAGCCCTGCCGCCGCTGCGGTACGCCGATCCGCCGCCGCCCCTGGATGAACCGTTCCAGCTACTTCTGCCCCCGCTGCCAGCGGCCGCCGCGCGCCTGAGCGCCGGCCAGCGGCCCGTGCGTCGGCTCAGCCGGCGGGGCGCTGGGCGTCGTACTGCTCGCGGGCCTGCATGACCTGCGGCATCCGGTCCTCCACCAGGTCGATCAGCATCCGCAGCTGACGGGCGACCTGGTCGCCCAGCGGCGTCAGCGCGTAATCGACCCGGGGCGGGTTGGTGTGCTGCGCGGTGCGGTGCACGAGTCCGTCCCGCTCCAGCGCGTGCAGGGTCTGGGCCAGCATTTTCTCGCTCACCCCGGCCACCCGGCGGCGCAGTTCGTTGAAGCGGAAGGTGCCGTCGAGCAGGGCGCCGAGGGTCAGGCTGCCCCATCGGTCGGTGATGTGCCGGAGCGCGTCGCGGGACGGGCAGTCGCGCGCGAAGACGTTGTAGGCCAGGTCGTCCGTACGGCCGGGGGTGGGCTCCCCGTCCGTCTCGCCGGTGGTTTCGGTCGCCATGGGGACACCCTACCCCTGCGCAGCGCTAACCAACGGGTTGCGCTTTCTAAAAGTTAGTGCTTTTCTTTTCCTCGTCGCAGCCCGACGTTCCCGGGTGCCGGCCGTCCCGGCATGCCGTGACCCCTGAGGAGAAACCACCGTGACCACGCCCGCTCTGCCCGCCCCCGTCGTCTCGCTCGCCTACCACTCCGGCTTCGGCCACACCGCCGTACTGGCCGAGGCCGTCCGGAGCGCCGCCGCCGAGGCCGGCGCCACCGTTCACCTGATCAAGGTCGACGAGATCACCGAAGCCCAGTGGGCGCAGCTCGACGCCTCCGACGCGATCGTCTTCGGCTCGCCGACGTACATGGGGACGGCCTCCGGCGCCTTCCACACCTTCGCCGAGGCGAGCGCCAAGCGCTGGGCCACCCGCGCCTGGCAGGACAAGCTCGCCGCCGGCTTCACCAACTCCGCCTCCAAGAGCGGCGACAAGCTGCACACCCTCCAGTTCTTCACGGTGCTCGCCGCCCAGCACGGGATGAACTGGGTCAGCCTCAACCTGCTCCCCGGCTGGAACTCCTCCACCGCGTCCGAGAACGACCTGAACCGGCTGGGCTTCTTCCTGGGCGCCGCCGCCCAGTCCCCCAACGACCAGGGGGCCGAGGGCGTCCACAAGGCCGATATCGCCACCGCCGAGCACCTCGGACGGCGGATCGCCGAGCAGGCCCGCATCGTCGTCGCGGGCCGCGCGGCACTCGCCGCCTGACCGGCACAGCACCGGCCGCAGGCCCGGTAAGCGAAACACCCGCGCCGCCCCGTGATCGCACACGGGGCGGCGCGGGCGTACGTCCGGCCACGGCGGTGTCACCGCGGGGCGGCCTGCCTCAGAAGCCGAAATCCTGGGTCCACCACGGGCCGCCGGACCCGAAGTGGGCGCCGACGCCGAGGGTCTTGTACTCGCAGTTGAGGATGTTGGCGCGGTGGCCGGGGCTGTTCATCCAGGAGTCCATGACGGACTGGGCGTTGGCCTGGCCGCGGGCTATGTTCTCGCCGCCGAGGTCGTCGATGCCCGCGTCCTCGGCACGGTCCCAGGGCGTGTCGCCGTCCGGGTCCGTGTGGCCGAAGAAGCCCCGCCGGGCCATGTCGTCACTGAAATCCTGGGCGAGACCGGCCAGTTCCTTGTCCGCCGTCACGGGCGCGCAGCCGGCCTGGGCGCGCTCCTGATTGACCAGCGACAGGACCTGGGCCTCCGCGGACGACTGGGCGTCGGGGGTCTTCGACGCCGCCACGGTGCGCTCGGGCGCCGTGGGGTCGGGCCGTTCGGCGGGCTCGGCGGACCGGTGCGAACCGGTCGCCCCGGTGGGCGATTTGGACGGCTGGTGCGGGGCGGGGGACACCGGGCGGGTGGCACTGCGGGAGGGGCGCCCGCTCTCGGGGGCCTCGGTACGGGCTCCGCCGCGGCTCACCTCCTGGGTGGCGCGGTCGGTCGGCGAGGCCGTGACGCCGCCCATCGCCTCGGTGGCCTCCGGCAGCGCACCGGCCCGCACCCGGTCGCCCTGCTCGCCGTCCGCACCCCCGTCGAACTGGCCGTGGCCGGGGACCAGTCCGGAGGCGACCGCCACGGCTCCCATCGCCACCACCGCGGAGGCACCGAGCAGTCCGGTGCGGACGGGGGTCCTCCCGCTCCCGCGCGCCGCACGGTGTCCGCGGTGCCGCGTCGCGCCGGGCCGTTCCGCCGCCAGGGCGTCAACAGGCCCCGCACCGGCGGAGTCGGGAGCAGGGGGAGCAGAACGTCGATGGCGGCCCATCCGCTGTCTTCCTTCCACCGGTGCGAGCGCCGGCTCCACTGGAGCGGCTGCGCCGCACAGCTTTCCTGGCGTCAAGATGACTCACCCATAAGAGTGAGCCTCGCTGTCGGGGGACTGTACGCCATGGCGTAAGAGGCAGAAGTGACCACTGAGCAATTGGCCGGTTAACGTGCACACATGAATGAAGCTGTCCGAGTGACCGCCTGGGTGCGTGGTCAGGTCCAGGGCGTCGGGTTCCGCTGGTTCACCCGGGCCAACGCCCTTCGCATCGGCGAACTCGCGGGATTTGCCGTCAATCTGGGTGACGGCCGCGTCCAGGTGGTCGCCGAAGGCTCGAAGGAGCGCTGCGATCAGCTGCTCGACTGGCTCCGCACCGGAGACACGCCCGGGCGGGTCGACGGAGTCACTGAGATCTGGGACACGCCCCGCGGCGGTTACGACGGCTTCGAGATCCGCTGATCCGGCCCGCCGGAACCGTCCGTACGGCCGTCATGAGCGATCTCGCGGATGCGTCTTTGTGAGCTGCTTACGGGAGATAAGGCCTGGTGGTTGCCAACTCGGCCGACCCGTGCAAGGCTGCCGCTGTACGGATGATCTCCACGCCCCGGCGGGACCTTTCTGGGGAGTCGGCGCAGTGCCTTCACGGCCGCGCACTCTCAGGTGCCCGAGGATACGGGGTGTGATCGTGTTGACCGTCAAACCGTTTGGTGAGACTCTGGAATCCCCGCGCACCTTAGCTGTTTGGCATTGAGTACACCAGAGAATGACAAGCACCGCGGGTGCGAATCCCTCACGACCCACACCGCTTCGGTCGGTCACTCATTGTGGAGGACCATCCATCATGGCAAAGGCGCTTCTCGGTTACGTCGGCGGCTCCGACCCCCGAGTCCTCTCCGAGATGCGACGGCTTCAGCAGCGCGTCCAAGACCTTGAATCCGAACTTATTCGGATGCAGGCCGAAAACGACATGCTGTCCGCTGCCGCACGTCGCGACGACTCGATGCTCGACATCGACGTACCCCAGGCGGAGCCCGCGCTCACCTGACCCCGACCCCAGGGCCGGTAGGGCTGCTCGCCAGCCGCTTGAGGCACCGCTTTCTTCAAGATCTGCAAGGGACGCTTCGGCGTCCCTTCGTCGTTTCCGGCTTTTCCGTGCTGCGGCTTTTCCTGCGAACCACCTGGTCACTTCAGCCCTGACGGCCCTCCCTTACCGCATGATGTGCCCTGCGCTTTCGGCAGCGAAACCGAAAATGAACGGCGCGGTATACCCGGGGGCCGTACGGGGCCGGGGAGCGGCCCGGAATGTTGGGATCCGCCGCCGGGGAGCGGCCGGTAGAGTCCCACGGCGTGCATCTCAAGAGTCTGACCCTGCGAGGTTTCAAGTCCTTCGCCTCCGCAACGACGCTGCGCTTCGAGCCGGGCATCACCTGCGTCGTGGGCCCCAACGGCTCCGGCAAGTCCAATGTCGTGGACGCGCTGTCCTGGGTCATGGGCGAGCAGGGCGCCAAGTCGCTCCGCGGCGGGAAGATGGAGGACGTGATCTTCGCCGGGACGACCGGGCGGCTGCCGCTCGGCCGCGCCGAGGTCTCGCTCACCATCGACAATTCCGACGGTGCACTGCCGATCGAGTACGCCGAAGTCACCCTCACCCGGATCATGTTCCGCAACGGCGGCAGCGAGTATCAGATCAACGGTGACACCTGCCGGCTGCTGGACATCCAGGAATTGCTCTCCGATTCCGGTATCGGCCGGGAGATGCATGTCATCGTCGGGCAGGGCCAGCTCGACTCCGTACTGCATGCCGACCCGATGGGGCGCCGGGCCTTCATCGAGGAAGCGGCCGGCGTTCTCAAGCACCGCAAGCGCAAGGAGAAGGCGCTGCGGAAGCTGGAGGCGATGAAGGCCAATCTCGCCCGGGTCCAGGATCTGACCGATGAGCTGCGGCGCCAGCTCAAGCCGCTGGGGCGGCAGGCCGCGGTCGCCCGGCGCGCCGCCGTCATCCAGGCGGACCTGCGTGATGCCCGGCTGCGGCTGCTCGCCGACGACCTCGTCACCCTGCGCCGGGCCCTGCGCGCCGAGATCGCGGACGAGGCGGCGCTCAAGGAACGCAAGCAGGCCGCCGAGGACCGGCTGCGCACCGCCCAGCAGCGGGAGGCGGCGCTGGAGGAGGAGGTCCGTACGCTGACGCCGCGGGTGCAGCGTGCGCAGCAGACCTGGTACGAGCTGTCGCAGCTCGCGGAGCGGGTGCGCGGCACGATCTCGCTGGCCGAGGCGCGGGTGAAGAGCGCCACGGCGGCGCCGCCGGAGGAGCGGCACGGGCGGGACCCCGAGGACATGGAGCGGGAAGCGGCCCGGATCCGCGAGCAGGAGGCGGAGTTGACCGCCGCGCTGGAGGCGGCGAGCCGGGCGCTGGAGGACACCGTCGAACACCGTGCCGGACTGGAGCGGCAGTTGGCGGACGAGGAGCGGCGGCTGCGGGACGTGGCCCGTGCCATCGCCGACCGCCGGGAGGGCTTGGCCCGGCTCAGCGGGCAGGTCACCGCCGCCCGGGGGCGGGCCGCCTCGGCGCAGGCCGAGATCGGCCGGCTCGCCGAGGCCAGGGACGCCGCCCGGCGCCGGGCGGACACCGCCCAGGAGGAGTACGAGCAGCTCAGGGCCGAGGTCGACGGGCTGGACGCGGACGAGGAGATCGCGGAGCGGCACGAGGCGGCCCGCCGCGAGCTGGCGGAGACGGAGACCGAGCTGACCGCCGCGCGCGAGGCGCTGACCGCGGCCGAGCGCGAGCGGGCCGCGACCGCCGCCCGGCACGACGCGCTGGCGCTCGGGCTGCGCCGTAAGGACGGCACCGGAGCGCTGCTCGCCGCCGCGGACCGGCTCACCGGACTGCTCGGGCCGGCGGCGGAACTGCTGACCGTCACCCCCGGCTTCGAGGTCCCGGTGGCGGCGGCGCTCGGCGCGGCCGCGGACGCCGTCGCCGTCACCGGCCCGGCCACCGCCGCCGAGGCCATCCGGCTGCTGCGCAAGCAGGACGCGGGCCGGGCGGCGATGGTGCTGGGGGGAACCGGGGGCCGGAGCGGGACGGGACGGGTGCCCGCGCCCGCACGGGCGGTGGAGGCCACGGAGGGCGGGGGAGCCGCGGAGACCGTGGGGGCTGTTGATGGTGCCGAGGAGGCGGTGCGGGGTGGGGGCACAGGTGCCTCCAGGGCTGCCGGGGCTTACGGGGCTGAGCCGGTTCGTGGGGCCGACGGCGTCACCGGAGCGGCCGAGGGGGCCGTGGTCGAGGTCTGTGAGGGTGCGCCCGAGGCGGCCGTGCACCGTGTTCCTGGGCCCCGTGCCGAGCCCGTACCGGCGGCGGAACTGGTCCGGGGGCCCGCGGAATTGACCGCCGCCGTGGCCCGTTTGCTGCGGGATGTCGTGGTGGTCGGGACGCTGGAGGACGCCGAGGACCTGGTGGCCGCCCGGCCGGAGCTGATGGCCGTGACCGCTGAGGGTGATCTGCTCGGGGCGCATTTCGCCCAGGGCGGTTCCGCCGGTGCGCCGAGTCTGCTGGAGGTGCAGGCGTCCGTCGACGACGCGGCGGCCGAGCTGGAGGAACTGGCGGCGCGCTGCGAGAAGCTGGCGGAGGCGCAGCGGGCCGCGGCGGAACGCCGTACGGCGGGTGCCGCGCTGGTCGAGGACCTGGCCGAGCGGTGGCGGGCGGCGGACCGGGAGAAGTCGAAGGTCGCCGGGGACCTCGGCCGGCTCGGCGGGCAGGCGCGGGCGGCCGCGGGTGAGGCCGAGCGCTGCGAGGCGGCGGCCGCCAAGGCCGAGGAGGCGCTGCTGCGGGCCACCGAGGAGGCCGAGGAGCTGGCCGAACGGCTCGCGGTGGCCGAGGAGGACCCGGGCGTCGGCGACGAGGAGCCGGACACCTCCGTACGGGACCGGCTGGCCGCCGACGGCGCCAATGCGCGGCAGACCGAGATGGAGGCCCGGCTCCAGGCGCGGACGCACGAGGAGCGGGTGAAGGCGCTCGCCGGGCGGGCGGACGCGCTGGACCGGGGGGCGCGGGCCGAGCGCGAGGCGCGGGCGCGGGCCGAGCGGCGGCGCGCCCGGCTGCGGCACGAGGCGGCGGTGGCCGGGGCGGTCGCCGCCGGTGCCCGGCAGCTGCTGGCGCATGTCGAGGTGTCGGCCGTACGGGCCGAGGAGGAGCGGGGCGCCGCGGACCGGGCCAAGGCCGAGCGGGAGCAGGCGCTGGTGGCCGAGCGCAACCAGGGCCGGGAGCTGAAGTCCGAGCTGGACAAGCTGACGGACTCGATGCACCGCGGTGAGGTGCTGGGCGCGGAGAAGCGGCTGCGGATCGAGCAGCTGGAGACCAAGGCGCTGGAGGAGCTGGGGGTGGAGCCGGCCGGGCTGATGTCCGAGTACGGCCCCGAGCAGCCGGTACCGCCGTCGCCGCCCGCCGAGGGCGAGGTGCTCCCGGACGATCCGGAGCATCCTCGTCACCAGCCGGTGCCCTATGTACGGGCCGAGCAGGAGAAGCGGCTCAAGGCCGCCGAGCGGGCGTACCAGCAGCTCGGGAAGGTGAACCCGCTGGCGCTGGAGGAGTTCGCGGCGCTGGAGGAGCGGCACAAGTTCCTGAGCGAACAGCTTGAAGACTTGAAGAAGACCCGGGCCGACCTGATGCAGGTGGTCAAGGAGGTCGACGAGCGGGTGGAGCAGGTCTTCACCGAGGCGTACCACGACACCGCGCGGGAGTTCGAGGGCGTCTTCGCACGGCTCTTCCCCGGCGGGGAGGGGCGGCTGGTGCTCACCGATCCGGACGACATGCTGTCGACGGGGGTGGATGTGGAGGCGCGGCCGCCCGGGAAGAAGGTCAAGCGGCTGTCGCTGCTGTCGGGCGGTGAGCGGTCGCTGACCGCGGTGGCGCTGCTGGTGTCGATCTTCAAGGCGCGGCCCAGCCCGTTCTATGTGATGGACGAGGTGGAGGCCGCGCTGGACGACACCAATCTCCAGCGGCTGATCCGGATCATGGAGGAACTCCAGGAGAGCTCCCAGCTGATTGTGATCACGCATCAGAAGCGCACGATGGAGGTCGCGGACGCGCTCTACGGGGTATCGATGCAAGGTGACGGCGTATCGAAGGTCATCAGCCAGCGGCTGCACTGACCGGGGTCGCGCGGGCGGCTCGTGCGGCGGCATGCGGGCCGGTGCCGGCAGGCGGGACGGCCGCCTGCCGCCCCGCTGCTGATCGCCCGGAGTATCCGACACCCCATCAGTTCAGAACTTGAACGAAAGACCACCAGGACGCCCGAGAAACAAATTCATCACGCCCTATTGACTTCGAAACTTGAAGGCATAGTCTCTGCAACGTTGCTTTTACCTTCAAGTGGTGGGTACCCCCAACCTATGCACCACTAGAAGGGCCAGCCCCCTACGCCCGGCAGCGCAGCCGGGCCACTGGAGTTCACGTTGACCAGCACCGCGCAGCCGACGGTCCCGGAAGGCCGCAAGGCCCATCCCGACCATCTCGGCCATGTCATCTTCATCACCGCGGCTGCCGCGATGGGCGGCTTTCTCTTCGGCTATGACAGTTCCGTCATCAATGGTGCCGTCGAGGCGATCCGCAGTCGTTACGACGTCGGATCCGCGGTCCTCGCCCAGGTGATCGCCGTCGCCCTGATCGGCTGTGCGATCGGCGCCGCCACCGCCGGCCGGATCGCGGACCGCATAGGCCGTATCCGGGTGATGCAGATCGCCTCGGTGCTGTTCACCATCAGCGCCGTCGGCTCCGCTCTGCCGTTCTCGCTCTGGGACCTCGCCTTCTGGCGGATCATCGGCGGTTTCGCCATCGGTATGGCCTCGGTCATCGGCCCGGCCTACATCGCCGAGGTCTCGCCGTCCGCCTACCGCGGCCGTCTCGGCTCGTTCCAGCAGGCCGCGATCGTCATCGGTATCGCCGTCTCCCAGCTCGTCAACTGGGGCATCCTCAACCTCGCCGACGGCAACCAGCGCGGCACGCTCGCCGGCCTGGAGGCCTGGCAGTGGATGCTCGGCGTGATGGTCGTCCCGGCCGTCCTCTACGGTCTGCTCTCCTTCGCGATCCCCGAGTCGCCGCGCTACCTGATCTCCGTCGGCAAGGTCTCCCGCGCCAAGGAGGTGCTCGCCGAGGTCGAGGGCCACACCGTGAACCTCGAGACCCGCGTCGTCGAGATCCAGGACGCGATGCGCCGCGAGCACAAGTCCTCGTTCAAGGACCTGCTCGGCAGGAAGATGGGCTTCCTGCCGATCGTCTGGGTCGGTATCGGTCTCTCGGTCTTCCAGCAGCTGGTCGGCATCAACGTCGCGTTCTACTACTCCTCGGCGCTGTGGCAGTCCGTCGGCATCGACCCGAGCGCCTCGTTCTTCTACAGCTTCACGACGTCGATCATCAACATCATCGGCACCGTGATCGCGATGGTCTTCGTCGACAAGATCGGCCGCCGTCCGCTGGCGCTGATCGGCTCGGCCGGTATGGCCGTCTCGCTCGCCCTGGAGGCATGGGCCTTCTCCGCCAAGACCGCGGCCGGCACCCTGCCGCACGTCGAAGGCACCGTGGCGCTGATCGCCGCCCATGTCTTCGTGCTCTTCTTCGCCCTCTCCTGGGGCGTCGTGGTCTGGGTCTTCCTCGGCGAGATGTTCCCGAACAAGATCCGTGCCGCCGCGCTGGGCGTCGCCGCCTCCGCGCAGTGGATCGCCAACTGGGCCATCACGGCCAGCTTCCCGAGCCTGTCCGACTGGAACCTCTCGGGTACGTACATCATCTACGCGGTCTTCGCCCTGCTCTCGATCCCCTTCGTGCTCAAGTTCGTGAAGGAGACGAAGGGCAAGGCGTTGGAGGAGATGGGCTAACCCCCCGCCAGTCCGTCTCCTCAGCACTGGGTACTGCCCCGGGTCATCAGGGACCCCGGGCAGTACCCCTTTTTGTGCCGGGGTTTTCTGTCATCGGCGGCGGGCTGCACCCGGTTCGTCTTCCACCCGGAAGGCTGAACCCGCCGCCGGCGGTCAGTCCTTGAGGCGGGGCAGCACCCGCTCGGCGAACAGATGCAGCGAGCGCCAGCCCTCGTCGACGGGCATCCCGCCGCACAGCGGATGGAGGATCAACGAGCCCCCGGCTCCGGTCCGCCGGGCGAGCCGCAGGCAGTCGTCGGGGGTGACGACGCGGTAGACGCCCTCCTCGCGCAGCGCCCCGACGTCCCGTGCGGACGAGCGCACCGCGGAGCGGCTCCCGGCGGACTGCCAGGACGCGTACATCCGGGCCTCGTGCAGCAGATGGCCGCCGTACTCGGCCCAGGTGCGGTCCGGGTCCTCGGAGAGGTGGAGGAGCGTGGTCCGCTCGGGTGGCTGCATCACCCATCCGTCGGTGCCGTAGGCGGCGCGCTGCCGGTGGTAGTAGGCCTCCAGCTCGGGGAGGTGGGCACTGGGGAAGAAGGGGAGTCCCAGGCGGGCCGCGCGCCGGGCCGCGGCCCGTGAGCTGCCGCCGATCAGCAGCGGCGGATGCGGCCGGGTGTACGGGCGCGGGGTGACTTGGACCGTGCGCCCCTGATAGGTGAACGGTTCCCCGGTCCAGGCGGACAGCAGGGCCTGAAGCACCTCGTCCTGGAGCGTGCCCCGGCCCGGCCAGTCCTTGCCGTGCGCCGCGTACTCCTCGGGGCGGTAGCCGAGGCCGGCGACGGTGATCAGCCGGCCGCCGCTGAGCAGATCGAGCGAGGCGAGGTCCTCGGCCAGCCGCAGCGGATCGTGCAGCGGGGTGATCAGCGCGGAGACGGTGACGCCGATCCGGCGGCTGGCGCCGAAGACGGCGCCCGCGAAGGTGAGCGGGGAGGGCATCCAGCCGTTGGTGGTGGCGTGGTGCTCCTCGGTCTGGACCATGGTGAAGCCGCGGTCGTCGGCGAACGCGGCCATCTCGACGGCGGCCCGGTAGCGCGCGGACAGGGTGTCGGGCGTGGGTGCGGGGTCGACGAGGTTGATCCGCAGGACCGTGACAGGCAGAGCGGGCATCGCAAACGTCCCCTTCGCCGGGGTGGTTGGCGAAGGGGACGTTAGCTGACGCTGCGTCAGATCACTAGAGGCGGAGTCCGGTCCACGGGGCCCGGGTCAGCCCACCTCGACCGACTGCCGGGCCTCGGCCGCCTCGTCCGGGCCGGCCGCCGGGGTGGACTCCTTCGGCGCCGGCAGTACCGCGAAGACCAGCGCGGCGATCGCGATGGTGGCCGCCCAGCCCAGGCCGTTCTCGCCGATCCAGGTGGTGGCCAGCGGGCCGGTGAACCACTGGACCTTGGTGAAGCACAGGCCCGCCACGAGCGCCACGCCCCAGGCGGTCATGGCCTGCCAGCAGAAGCCGCCGACGTACCAGTAGCGGCTGGTGCGGCCGGTGTCCATCAGGCTGTCGGCGTCATAGCGCACCGCCAGCTTGCGCCGCCGGGCCATGTCGATGCCGTAGACGCCGATCCAGGCGGAGAAGGAGACCGCGAGCAGCGTCAGGAAGGCGATGAACTGGCCGATGAAGTCCTTGGCCACCAGCATCATGAACAGACCGCCGACCAGGCTGATGACGGCGTTGATGCTGACCGCGAGGGCACGGGGCAGCTTGACGCCCATGGTCTGGGCGGTGAAGCCCGCGGAGTACATCGACAGGCTGTTGATCAGCACCATCCCGACCAGCGCGGTGATCAGGTACGGCACCGCGAGCCAGGACGGCAGGATGCTGCCGAGGAACGACATCGGGTCGGTGTTCTGGCCGGCCAGCTTCGGGCTGGAGACGGCCATCACGCCGCCCATCAGCACCATCGGCAGCAGCACCAGGGCCGCGCCGGAGACGGTGGCGCCGACGATCTTCTTGCCGGACGCGGAGTGCGGCAGGTACCGCGCGAAGTCGGGGCCGGTCGGCACCCAGCTGATCCCGCCGGCCGCGATGGTGCCGATGCCCGCGATCACCATGGCGGTGGTGCCGGCCTTCTTGGCGAAGACGGCGTCCCAGTCCATCGTGGCGACCAGGTAGACCAGCACCATGATGCTGAACAGGCCGAACAGATACGTCGAGTACTTGTTGCAGACGTTGAGCGCCTTACGGCCCAGACCGCTCACCAGGTACGTGACGGCCACGAAGGCGAGCAGGGTGACGACGACCAGGACGTTGTTGCTCTCGATGCCGAGCAGCAGATGCAGCACGGTCAGCACCGCATAGGCGCCGGTGACCGCGTTGATCGTCTCCCAGCCGAAGCGGGCGACCCACAGGATCGCGCCGGGGAAGTAGTTGCCGCGGACGCCGAAGGCGGCCCGGGAGAGCATCGCGCCGGGGGCGCCGCCCCACTTACCCGAGACCGACAGCACGCCCACCATGCCGAACGCGACGGCCGCGGCGATCGCGGCGACCAGCAGGACCTGCCAGAAGTTCAGCCCGTTGTTGACCACGAGCGAGGCGCCCATGGTGAGCAACAACACGCTGATGTTGGCGGCCACCCAGGTCGGGAAGAGCTCGCGGACGCGGCCCTGGCGTTCGTTGTCGGGGACGGGCTCGATGCCTCGGGTTTCGACGGCGCCTTCGGTTGCGGGAGCGGAAGCGGACGTGGTGCCCATTGGTGCAGGTATCTCCGTGCGGGGATCTGGACGCACCCCCACGGGGGAGGAGGTGCAGGCAGCAGCTGTGATGCCTGGCCAGAATTGATTGCCAGGACTCTACGCGCGTTGCGCGGCCGTCGACCATCGTACTTTGATCCAACTTGTGCCGGTACGCGCTGTTGGACCCCACGACGAGGACGAGTGTCGCCGAACCTCGTCGAAGGGTCCAGTCGGGCCCCTCCGGACCTCGTCCGGAGGGGCGGGTCAGGGCGCTCGCCCGCCTCCCCGGGGTCCACCCGGCCGTACGGCCCGGCCTCGTGCTGCCGTCCCGGAGCGGCACCCGGAGCGCGCCCCGGCCGGGCGCCGCGGGGCCGGGGTACCGCTTTCCGGACACCGCCCCTCCAGGTTCGGCGCGTGCAGTCCCCACGGGCGGAGCGTGGCTGATACTGGAGGGGTTATGGACATCGTCATCCTTGCTGTAGTCATCGCCGTGGTCGTGCTCGGCGCGATCAGCGGGCTCGTCATCAGCGGCCGCAAGAAGAAGCAGCTGCCGCCGTCCCCGCCGGCCGCCCCGAAGCCCTCCGTTACCGCGCCCCCTGCCGAACCGCATGTCGGCGAGGAGGCCGAGACCCCCCGCGACGAAGAGCGTCGCACCATCGAAGAAGTCACGCTGCCCACCGCCGAGGCCCCCGCGGCCGAGGCACCGGCCGCCGAGCCCGAGGCGCCCGCGGCGCCCGCCATCGAGGTCCCCGAGCCCACCGCCGGCCGGCTGGTCCGGCTGCGCGCCCGGCTCTCCCGCTCCCAGAACACCCTGGGCAAGGGCCTGCTGACCCTGCTCTCCCGTGAACACCTCGACGAGGAGACCTGGGAGGAGATCGAGGACACCCTGCTGACCGCCGACGTCGGCGTCGCACCCACCCAGGAGCTGGTCGAACGGCTGCGGGAGCGGGTCAAGGTCCTCGGCACCCGCACCCCCGAGGACCTGCGCGCGCTGCTGCGCGAGGAGCTGCTCACCCTCATCGGCACGGACGCCGACCGCACCGTGCACACCGCCAACGGCATCGGCAACGGCGGCGACGAGATCCCCGGCGTCGTGCTGGTGGTCGGCGTCAACGGCACCGGCAAGACCACCACCACCGGCAAGCTCGCCCGGGTCCTGGTCGCCGACGGCAAGTCCGTGGTCCTCGGCGCCGCCGACACCTTCCGCGCCGCGGCCGCCGACCAGCTCCAGACCTGGGGCGAGCGGGTCGGGGCCCGTACGGTCCGCGGACCCGAGGGCGGCGACCCCGCCTCCATCGCCTTCGACGCGGTGAAGGAAGGCATCGCCGAGGCCGCCGATGTCGTCCTGATCGACACCGCGGGCCGGCTGCACACCAAGACCGGTCTGATGGACGAGCTCGGCAAGGTCAAGCGGGTCGTCGAGAAGCACGGCCCGGTCGGCGAGGTGCTGCTCGTCCTGGACGCCACCACCGGCCAGAACGGCCTGGTCCAGGCCCGGGTCTTCGCCGAGGTCGTGGACATCACCGGCGTGGTGCTCACCAAGCTCGACGGCACCGCCAAGGGCGGCATCATCGTCGCCGTCCAGCGCGAACTGGGTGTCCCGGTCAAGCTCGTCGGCCTGGGCGAGGGAGCCGACGACCTGGCGCCCTTCGAGCCGGAGGCTTTCGTCGACGCCCTGATCGACTGACGCCGCCAGGGCACCCGCCCGGACCGTCACCGGCCCCCGGACCCGCAGACCGCGGGTACCGGGGGCCGACGCTTGTCCGCAGGGCGCCCGCCCCGCCGCGTGACGGCCGGCCCCGCACCGCCTGGCGCGGCGCCCGGCCCCCGCCGGTCCGGACGGCTCCGGCGGACGACGGCCGTGCCGGGCGGCCGGCGAGCTCGGACCGGCCGGGGACCTCAGACCGCCGAGCGGTTGCAGGCGTACGCCAGGGTGCCCACCATCAGCCGCGCCTGCGGCGGCCGGCCGGCGGTGTCCAGGGTCGGCGGGCGCAGCCAGCGCACCGGACCGTGGCCACCGAGGTCGGAGGGGGGCGCGGTGAGATGGTCGCCGGGTCCCAGGGAGCGCAGGTCCAGCGAGGCGTCGTCCCAGCCCATCCGGTACAGCAGATCGGGGAGCTGCCCGGCCGCCCCGGGAGCGACGAAGAACAGCGCCCGGCCCGTCGGGGCCACCGCGACCGGGCCCAGCGGCAGACCCATCCGCTCCAGCCGCGCCAGCGCGTTGCGGCCCGCCGCCTCCGGCACGTCGAGGAGATCGAACGACCGGCCCACCGGGAGGAGGATGGCGGCGCCCGGTGTCTCGGCCCACGCCGCGGCGGCCTTCTCCCAGCCGGCACCGGCCGTCAGCTCCTCGCCGAAGGCCAGCGGATGAGCACCGGGGGAGGGGCAGTCGGCGGCCCCGCACGAGCAGTCCGTACGGCCGCTGCCCGCGCGGACCGCCCGGGCGCCGGGGACGACGTCCCAGCCCCACAGCCCGGTGTACTCCGCCACCGCCGAGATCTCGGTCGAGCGGGCGCGGCGCCGGGAGCTGGAACGCATCTCTCGGATGCCGCCGATCGTGAAGCCCATGCCCCCTCCAACGGGTGGTGCGTGCCAGTGGTTACGAGTCGGCGGGTTGACGGTCCGGCGCCGCCGGGGTCCCGTCGGCGCCCGTGGTGCGGTGGTGTGCCGGGTGGTGTGGTGCGCCGTGTGAGCCCTGGTGTGCTTCGCTCCGCCCGGCGTTCTTCGGCCTGTGTCAAGTCAATCGCGAGAGCTGGGCGGGGAGTTCATTCGAAGGGGTGGCGAATGGTGGCGTTTCCGCGATCGCCCTCGCGGCGGGCGTGATCGTAGGATTACTTTCGGTGCGCGAACCCCGGAGAGGCACCCTTCGCACGGGTATGCCGGTGGCAACGCACAGGTCGAGCACAGGCCAAAAGGTGTGGCCGGAAACCGTGATCGGGTAGATGTACCCCGGACAGGCGTCGTAACGGGCGGCGTCCTGTGGGCAGTTCGCGGGCACGCACCAGGCACCAGGCACCAACGCAGCTATCGGGATGGGGGCTTCCAGTGGGCGGCAACGGCGGCACGGGCGGCACCGACGCCGTCAAGCAACCCAACGCACAGTTGGGTTCGTGGTTCATGCGCAGCGGCTGGTCCAAGGGCGAACTGGCCCGGCAGGTCAACCGCCGGGCCCGCCAGATGGGCGCCCACCACATCAGCACCGACACCTCGCGGGTGCGCCGCTGGCTCGACGGTGAGCAGCCACGCGAGCCCATCCCGCGGATCCTGTCCGAGCTGTTCTCCGAACGCTTCGGGTGTGTGGTCGGCATCGAGGAGCTGGGCCTGCGCTCCGCGCACCAGTCCCCGTCCGTCTCCGGCGTGGACCTGCCCTGGGCCGGGGCCCAGACGGTCGGCCTCATCAGCGAGTTCTCCCGCAGTGACCTGATGCTGGCGCGCCGCGGCTTCCTCGGCACCTCCCTCGCGCTCGCCGCCGGACCCAGCCTCATCGAGCCGATGCAGCGCTGGCTGGTCCCGGTGCCCGCGGGCCAGGGCGGCACGGAGGAAGCCGACCGTGCCCGCCGGCCCGCGCGGCTGTCCGGGCCGGAGCTGGATCTGCTGGAGTCGACGACCGCGATGTTCCGCCAGTGGGACGCGCAGTGCGGCGGCGGGCTGCGGCGCAAGGCGGTGGTCGGCCAGCTTCACGAGGTCACCGACCTCCTCCAGGAGCCGCAGCCGGAGCCGGTGGCCAAGCGGCTGTTCAAGGTCGCCGCCGAACTCGCCGAACTCGCCGGCTGGATGAGCTACGACATCGGCCTCCAGCCCACCGCGCAGAAGTACTTCGTGCTCGCGCTGCACGCCTCCAAGGAGGCCGGCGACCGGCCGCTGGGCTCGTACATCCTCTCCGGCATGAGCCGGCAGATGATCCACCTCGGCCGGCCCGACGACGCCCTGGAGCTGATCCACCTCGCCCAGTACGGCAGCCGGGAGACCGCCACCCCGCGCACCCAGGCCATGTTGTATGCGATGGAGGCCCGCGCCTACGCCGGGATGGGCCAGCCCAGCAAGGTCAAGCGGGCCGTCCGGATGGCCGAGGACACCTTCTCCGACGTCCTGCCCGGCGAGCCCGAGCCGGACTGGATCCGCTTCTTCTCCGAGGCCGAGCTGAACGCCGAGAACGCCCACTCCTACCGCGACCTCGCCTATGTCGCCGGCCGCAGCCCCACCTACGCCTCGCTCGCCGAGCCCGTCATGCGGCGCGCCGTGGAGCTCTTCGGCAAGGACCCCGAGCACCAGCGTTCGTATGCGCTCAACCTGATCGGGATGGCCACCGTGCATCTGCTCCAGAAGGAGCCCGAGGCCTGCGCGGCGATGGCGCAGCAGGCGATCCCGTTCGCCCGGCAGGTCCGCTCCGAACGGGTCAACACCCGGCTGCGCAAGACCGTCGACAACGCGGCGCGGGAATTCGGCGGCGTCGCCGAGGTGATCCGGCTCAGCGACGAGCTCACCCGCCAGCTGCCCGAGACCGCGGAGGCCGTCTGACGGCAACCCACCCCTGAACTCCGGCCGCGGCCACCGCCCCGTACAGCCCGACTCGGCTCCCCCATGCCAGGTCACGCGGGCGGCAGCCGCGGCCGGGCTCGTCTTTTGCGCCTAAGCCGGCGCCGCTCTCGCGGAGGTGGCTGGGCGCCGTGGGGGTTGCTCAATTGGTGGTTTCGATGGGTTGAACGGGTGATGTCGTGCTGATCTGGCAGTTCACCGGGGCGTAACACGGTGGGCGTCTTCGTCACTGCGGTGAAACACCCGCAAGGTTTGGCCGAAACCACGCTGCGACAACCTCATCGCGAAGTCGGCCCACCAGAAACACGCCCGCACGGGCCGCATCGACGACGAGGAGACGCCGATGCCCCCAGGCATCCTGACGCTCGCAGCAGACAAAGTGACACTCAGCCCGGCCAACACCGGGTTCATACTGATCTGCTCCGCATTGGTGATGGTCATGACCCCCGGTCTCGCCTTCTTCTACGGCGGTATGGTCCGGGTCAAAAGCGTGCTCAACATGCTGATGATGAGCTTCATCAGCCTGGGCATCGTGACGATCCTGTGGGTCCTGTACGGCTTCGGGCTCGCCTTCGGCACCGACCAGGGCGGCTTCATCGGCTGGGACGGAAACTTCGCCGGGCTCAGCGGCATCGGCCTGACGGAGCTGTGGGGCGCCACCACCATCCCGGTCTATGTCTTCGCGGTCTTCCAGCTGATGTTCGCGATCATCACGCCGGCCCTGATCAGCGGTGCGCTCGCCGACCGGGTGAAATTCACCGCCTGGGCGCTGTTCATCGCGCTGTGGGTCACCGTCGTCTACTTCCCCGTCGCCCACTGGGTCTGGGGCGAGGGCGGCTGGCTGTTCGAGCTGAAGGTCATCGACTTCGCGGGCGGTACGGCCGTCCACATCAACGCCGGTGCCGCGGCGCTCGGCGTGCTCCTCGTCGTCGGCAAGCGCATCGGCTTCAAGAAGGACCCGATGCGGCCGCACAGCCTCCCCCTGGTGATGCTCGGCGCCGGTCTGCTGTGGTTCGGCTGGTTCGGCTTCAACGCCGGCTCCTGGCTCGGCAACGACGACGGCATCGGTGCGGTCGCCTTCGTCAACACCCAGGTCGCCACCGCCGCCGCGATGCTCGGCTGGCTGGCGTACGAAAAGCTCCGGCACGGCTCGTTCACCACGCTCGGCGCGGCCTCCGGCGCGGTCGCCGGACTCGTCGCGATCACCCCGGCCTGCGGCGCGGTCAGCCCGCTGGGCGCCATCGCGGTCGGTGTGATCGCCGGTGTGCTGTGCGCCATGGCCGTCAACCTGAAGTACAAGTTCGGCTACGACGACTCCCTCGACGTCATCGGCGTCCACCTCGTCGGCGGTGTCGCCGGCTCGCTGCTGGTCGGCCTGTTCGCCACCGGCGGGGTGCAGAGCGAGGCCAAGGGCCTGTTCTACGGCGGCGGCTTCGAACAGCTCGGCCGGCAGGCCGTCGGTGTGTTCAGCGTGCTGCTCTACTCCCTGGTCGTCTCGTACGTCCTTGCCAAGGCGATCGACCTGGTGATGGGCTTCCGGATCGGTGAGGACGAGGAGGTCGCCGGCATCGACCAGGCCGCGCACGCGGAGACCGCATACGACTTCACCGGCGCGGGCGGTGGCACGGTCGGCCGACTCGGCGAGGCCCTGACAAAGAAGGTGAACGCGTGAAGCTCATCACGGCAGTAATCAAGCCGCACCGGCTGGACGAGGTGAAGGACGCCCTCCAGGCATTCGGTGTGCACGGCCTGACGATCACCGAGGCCAGCGGATACGGCAGGCAGCGCGGGCACACGGAGGTGTACCGCGGCGCCGAGTACACCGTCGACCTGGTCCCGAAGATCCGCATCGAGGTGCTGGTCGAGGACGCCGACGCCGAGGAACTGACCGACGTCATCGTCAAGGCGGCCCGCACCGGCAAGATCGGCGACGGGAAGGTGTGGAGCGTCCCCGTCGACGACGCGGTACGGGTGCGGACCGGGGAGCGGGGGCCGGACGCACTGTGAGACCACGGCCGGGCTCCGGCTCCGGCCCCGGGCGGCTCTCCGCCGCCGGGGACCGCGGCCGGGCCCGGCCGCCCGGGCGGCCGGTGGCCGACCGGACCGCGGCAGCACAGACTGATCGTGCGGGCCCAGCCGGTACGGGGGCGGCCGCACGGGCGACGGGGACGGCGGGGGACCACCACGACCAAGGAGCGCGCGCGTTGACGGACAGCGTCGAGGACACGGCAGGACCGGCCGGAGCGCAGAGCACGGGGAACGAACCCACGACCGCCCCGGAAGGGGGTTATGCCGCGGCCCGGCTGCGCCTCCTCCAGGACGAGACCTCCACCGGACCCGACCGCCGCGCCGCCCTCGCCCGGCTCACCGACGACTGGCTGGCCGGCCTGCTGGCCCGGCACGGCACCGCCGCCGGCCTGTCCGGCACCGCCCTGGTCGCCGTCGGCGGCTACGGCCGCGGCGAGCTCTCCCCGCGCAGCGATCTCGACCTGCTCCTGCTGCACGACGGCCGCGCCGACGCGGGCGCCCTCGCCGCGCTCGCCGACCGGCTCTGGTACCCCGTCTGGGACCTCGGCCTCGCCCTCGACCACTCCGTACGTACCCCCGCCCAGGCCCGTAAAGCGGCCCGCGAGGACCTCAAGGTGCAGCTGGGCCTGCTCGACGCCCGCCACCTGGCCGGCGACCCCGACCTGACCGCCACGGTGCGCACCGCCGCCTACGCAGACTGGCGCGAGAGCGCCCCCAAGCGGCTCCCGGAACTCCAGGAGCTGTGCCAGGAGCGCGCGGAGCGGCAGGGCGAACTCCAATACCTCCTCGAACCCGACCTCAAGGAGGCCCGGGGCGGGCTGCGGGACGCCACCGCGCTCCGGGCCGTCGCCGCCTCCTGGCTCGCCGACGCGCCGCGTGGCGGCCTGGAAGCCGCCCGCACCCATCTCCTCGACGCCCGCGACGCGCTCCACCTGACCACCGGCCGCGCCACCGACCGGCTCTCCCTCCAGGACCAGGACCAGGTCGCCACCGCCCTCGGCATGCTGGACGCGGACGCCCTGCTGCGGCAGACCTACGAATCCGCCCGCACCATCTCCTACGCGGCCGATGTCACCTGGCGCGAGGTCGGCCGGGTCCTGCGCGCCCGCTCCCTCAAGCCCACCCTGCGCGGGCTGCTGCACGGCCGCACCGCGGGCAAGGGCGAGCGTTCCCCGCTCGCCGAGGGCGTCGTCGAACTCGACGGCGAGGCGGTACTGGCCCGCACCGCACGCCCCGAGCGGGACCCGGTGCTGGTGCTGCGCGCCGCGGCCGCCGCCGCCCAGGCCGGGCTGCCGCTGGCCACCCACGCGATCCGCCGCTGCGCCACGGCCACCGCCACCAAGCCGCTGCCCGAGCCCTGGCCCGCCGAGGCCCGCGAACAACTGGTGACGCTCCTGGGCGCCGGTACGCACACCGTGCCCGTATGGGAGGCCCTGGAAGCCGAAGGCATCATCACGCGGCTGCTGCCCGACTGGGAGCGCGTCCGCTGCCGCCCCCAGCGCAACCCCGTCCACACCTGGACCGTCGACCGCCACCTGGTCGAGACCGCCGTACGGGCCGCCGCCCTGACCCGCCGGGTGCACCGTCCCGACCTGCTGCTGGTCGCCGCCCTGCTGCACGACATCGGCAAGGGCTGGCCCGGCGACCACTCGGTGGCCGGCGAGACCATCGCCCGCGACGTGGCGGCCCGGCTCGGCTTCAACGCCCGGGACACCACGGTGATCGCCACCCTCGTACGGCACCATCTGCTGCTCATCGAGACCGCCACCCGGCGCGATCTCGACGACCCGGCAACCGTCGGCGCGGTCGCCGAGGCGGTCGGCAGCACCCGCACCCTGGAGCTGCTGCACGCCCTGACCGAGGCCGACGCCCTGGCCACCGGGCCCGCCGCCTGGAGTACCTGGCGCGGCGGCCTCGTCGCCGACCTGGTCAAACGGGTCGCCGCGCGGCTCGCGGGGGAGCCCGACACCGAGCTGCGCGGCGTCGGTGAGCCGACCGCGGAACAGGAGCGGCTGGCGATCGAGGCCCGGCGCACCGGTGGCCCGGTCCTGTCCCTGCACACGCGCGCCGAGGCCCCCACCGAGGCCGACACCGGCCCGGAAACCCCGGCACCCGCCCAGGAACCGGTCGGGGTGGAACTGCTCATCGCCGTCCCCGCCCGCCCGTCGCCCGCCCGCCGCGCCTCAACGAGCCCTGCGGGCGCCCCTCCGATGGGCGTGCTGTCCGCCGCGGCCGGGGTGCTGGCCCTGCACCGGCTCACCGTCCGCGCCGCCGACCTGCTCCTCCTCGACCCCATCGACGAAGGCCCCGTCCTGGTACTGAGCTGGCGGGTGGCCGCCGAATACGGCTCGCTGCCGCAGGCCGACCGGCTGCGCGCCGACCTGATTCGCGCCCTGGACGGCACCCTCGACATCCCCGCCCGCCTCGCCGAGCGGGAGCGCGCCTATGCCCGCCGCTCCCGGGCCGTGCTCGCCCCGCCACCCCGGGTCACCGTCGCCCCCGGCAGCTCCGACACCGCGACCGTCATCGAGGTCCGGGCCCAGGACGCCCACGGCCTGCTGCACCGCATCGGCCGCGCCCTGGAGGCAGCCGGCGTCGCCGTCCGCAGCGCCCACATCAGCACCCTGGGCGCCAACGCCGTGGATGCGTTTTACGTCACCGGGGCGGACGGGGCACCCCTTGCGGACGCCGCGGCGCACGAGGTGGCGGCGGCCGTGCAGCGCGCCCTTCAGTAGCGGCCGGGAATACAGGGCCGGAACGGTTTGCTTGCGGAGGCCGATACCCTAGAAGCCGACTGGACCCCGCCCCCGACCCCGAGGATCGACGACCGCCGTGTTCGATACGCTTTCCGACCGCTTGGCGAGTACTTTCAAAAACCTCCGGGGCAAGGGCCGCCTGAGCGAGGCGGACATCGACGCCACGGCGCGCGAGATCCGGATCGCGCTGCTCGAGGCCGATGTCGCCCTGCCCGTCGTCCGCGCCTTCATCAAGCAGGTCAAGGAGCGGGCCACCGGCTCCGAGGTCTCCCAGGCGCTGAACCCCGCCCAGCAGGTCATCAAGATCGTCAACGAGGAGCTCATCGGCATCCTCGGCGGCGAGACCCGCCGGCTGCGGCTCGCCAAGACCGCGCCGACCGTGATCATGCTGGCCGGTCTCCAGGGTGCCGGTAAGACCACCCTCGCCGGAAAGCTCGGCCGCTGGCTCAAGGGCCAGGGCCACGCCCCGATGCTGGTCGCCTGTGACCTCCAGCGCCCCAACGCCGTCAACCAGCTCTCCGTCGTCGCCGAGCGCGCCGGCGTGGCGATCTTCGCGCCCGAGCCGGGCAACGGCGTCGGCGACCCGGTCCAGGTCGCGAAGGACTCGATCGAGTACGCCCGCGGCAAGCAGCACGACATCGTCATCGTCGACACCGCCGGCCGGCTGGGTATCGACCAGGAGCTGATGCAGCAGGCCGCGGACATCCGTGACGCCGTCAGCCCCGACGAGGTCCTCTTCGTCGTCGACGCGATGATCGGTCAGGACGCGGTCAACACCGCCGAGGCGTTCCGCGACGGCGTCGGCTTCGACGGTGTGGTGCTCTCCAAGCTCGACGGTGACGCCCGCGGTGGTGCCGCGCTGTCCATCGCGCATGTCACCGGCAAGCAGATCATGTTCGCCTCCAACGGCGAGAAGCTGGACGACTTCGATGCGTTCCACCCGGACCGCATGGCGTCCCGCATCCTCGGCATGGGCGACATGCTCTCGCTCATCGAGAAGGCCGAGCAGACCTTCAGCCAGGCCGAGGCCGAGAAGATGGCGGCCAAGCTGGCGAAGGGCCCCAAGGAGTTCACCCTCGACGACTTCCTGGCCCAGATGGAGCAGGTCCGCAAGATGGGCTCCATCTCCAAGCTGCTCGGCATGCTGCCCGGCATGGGACAGATGAAGGACCAGATCAACAACCTCGACGAGCGCGAGGTCGACCGCACCGCCGCCATCATCAAGTCCATGACCCCGGCCGAGCGCCAGGAGCCGACGATCATCAACGGCTCGCGCCGGGCCCGTATCGCCAAGGGTTCCGGTGTCGACGTCAGCGCGGTCAAGGGCCTGGTGGAGCGGTTCTTCGACGCCCGCAAGATGATGTCGAAGATGGCCCAGGGCGGCGGCATGCCCGGGATGCCCGGCATGCCGGGGATGCCTGGCATGGGCGGCGGCGCGCGCAAGAAGAAGCAGGTCAAGCAGGCCAAGGGCAAGCGCAAGAGCGGTAACCCGATGAAGCGCAAGGCCGAGGAAGAGGCAGCGGCCGCACGCCGCGAGGCCGCCCAGGCCGGCAACCCGCTGGGCCTGCCGCAGGGCGGTCAGGACCCGCAGAACTTCGAACTCCCCGAGGAATTCAAGAAGTTCATGGGCTGACCCGGTTCACGGGCTGCCCCCCAGCTCTCCACAGCACACGAGCCCCTGGCCCTCACGGAGGTCGCCGGGGGCTCCTGCTTACCGGAACTGGCCCTCTGCACCCGCCACCCCCGCAGACCGAGCCTCTACACCCGCCCACCCCCCGAAGGGCCCCGGGCGGCGGGGAAAATCCAGGGCCCCGGGCGGCGGGGAAAATCCAGGGCTCCGGGCGGCGGGGAAAATCCAGGGCCTTGGGGGCGCAGGGAAAATCCAGGCTCCCCGGGCCGCAGGGGAAGCTGGAACCCCGCCCCACCAGCCGCCCCACCAACCGACCCGGACCCACCAACCGCCCCGCTACCGCGTCCGCGCGATCAGATAGCGGAACACATTCGGCATCCACACCGTCCCGTCCGCCCGCTGATACGGATGCAGCGCCTCCGCGAGTTCCTTCTCCACCTGGCGTTGCTCGGCCACCTCCAGCGCCGCGTCGAACAGCCCCGTCGACAACAGCCCCCGTACCGCGCTCGCCAGATCCGCGTACCCGAACGGGCAGGCCACCCGCCCCGAACCGTCCGGCCGCAGCCCGGCCCGGTCCGCCAGGTCCTCCAGGTCGTCCCGCCCGCTGGGCCGCCACCCACGGGAGCCGATGTGGTCGCCGGGGGGATCGGCCAGCCGCTGCGCCACCCGCAGCACCCCGGCCGTGGCACACCGCTCCACCGGGCCCCAGCCGCCGAGCACCACCGCGCTGCCGCGCTCCGCCAGCCCGGCCGCCGCGGTGAGCGACGCCGTCAGCCCCTCGACCGTGCTCACACAGCCCACCGGGTGGAACGCCGTGACCACGTTGAACGCGGCGTCCCCGGGCGCCGCGGCCTCCAGACCGCCGCTGACCACGCGGGTGTGCTCCGGCATGCCGTCCGGCGTGAGCCGCTCACGCGCCAGCTCCAGCCGGGACTCGTCCGCGTCCACCCCGCTGACCTGCGCGCCGCGCGCCGCCGCGAGCAGCAGCGCCAGCCCGGACCCGCAGCCCAGCCCGAGCAGGCGGGTGCCGGGACCGACCCCCAGACGGTCGTACGCGGCCTCGTACAGCGGCACCAGCATCCGCTCCTGGATCTCGGCCCAGTCGCGGGTGCGCGCCCGCGACCGGGCCGGAGCGGGCGGGTCGTCGCAGCGCGTGGATCCGGAGTGCGGAAGCTGGTGCCGCACGAGCGTCGGTGACATCGATAGCGCCCCTATTCGCCGAGAACCCGAAGCTGTTCCGTACCGATCGCCCCCGTGTTCGCGCGTTGTGCGCCCCCGCGATCCAGACAACTGCGCATTCGCCCAAGCGTCCAGGGGATGCGCCGGGGTTGTCTCCCGCGCGCCCCCATGTGCGCCGGGCCCGCTCCCTGGAGCGCCGTTCCAGCGTGCCCCGGCCGGCGCCGTTCCGCCACGGCAGCGCCCGCCGCCCGGTTCTCCGGACGCCCGCGTCCGACGGGCCTACGGTGGGGTTCGAGCCGGTGCGGCCGGGCACAGGTACGCCCCGTACCATCGCCGCCATGATCGTTGCCTCGGCATACGACCGGATACGATCGGCTACGCCATGCGGCGTACGCGGGGATACGTACCGGCTTGCGGGCCGCTGGGCGCCTTCTGCGCAGATCTACGCACCCCGCCCTCGGCACGACTCATGACCGGAAACTGACTGGTACGTGCAAATTATTTGAGATGCCCCGGAATCGGAACACTCGGCGACCCCGGCTCGTTGTCACGACGTGAGCACGACACCGCCTGTCCTCGCCGCCGAACTGGCGCTCGCCTGGGCCGATATTCAACGGCACCACCCCGAGCTGCCGGATCTGGCCGCGCCCGAGTCCCTGATCGGGGAGTCCTCGTCCGCCTGTGGCGCGGAACTCTCCTTCGAACGGCTGCTCCATGAGGCAGTCCATGGCATCGCCGCCGCCCGCGGCGTCCGCGACACCTCCCGCGCAGGCCGCTACCACAACCGCCGATTCCTGGCGATCGCCGAGGAGTTGGGCCTGGATCACCTCGACGAGCCGCACCCCAGCAGCGGCTTCTCCCTGGTCACGCTCAACCCCGAAGCCAGAAGGCGCTACCGCTCCACCATCGAACGGCTCAGCAGAGCCCTCAAGGCACACACCGCCGCCACCGCCACCGACACCACCCGCAGCTTCCGGGGCCCGGCCGCCCGGCACGGCTCCTCCGGAGGCGGCGTCCGCGTCAAGGCCGTCTGCGACTGTGGGCGCAATGTCCGCGTCGTGCCGTCCGTGCTCGCCCAGGCGCCGATCGTCTGCGGCGGCTGCGGGAAGCCCTTCCGGATCCCCGAGGTGGCCGCGGTCGGCTGACCCGAGGGTGTGTGGCACAATGGCTAGCTGTACTCGACAGTCGCATAGGACCCCTCTCTCCTCCGGCTGACGCGTCCATCGGGCACCCCGAGTACCGCAACCCCACGTGGCATCCCGTTGTGCCCCACCACGTCAAGACCAGGAGACACCACTCCCGTGGCAGTCAAGATCAAGCTGAAGCGTCTGGGCAAGATCCGTTCGCCTCACTACCGCATCGTCGTTGCCGACTCCCGTACCCGCCGTGACGGCCGGGCCATCGAGGAGATCGGCCTGTACCACCCGGTGCAGAACCCCTCGCGCATCGAGGTCGACTCCGAGCGTGTCCAGTACTGGCTGGGTGTCGGCGCGCAGCCGACCGAGCCCGTCATGGCCATCCTCAAGGTCACCGGCGACTGGCAGAAGTTCAAGGGCCTGCCCGCCCCGGCGCCGATGAAGGTTGCCGAGCCGAAGGCCGACAAGCGCGCCCTCTTCGAGGCCGCCGCCAAGGCTTCCGGCGACGAGCCGAAGGGTGAGGCCATCACCCCGAAGGCGAAGAAGGCTGACAAGAAGGCGGACGAGGCTGCGGCCGAGTCCACCTCCGAGTCGACCGAGGCCTGAGCATGCTCGAGGAAGCCCTCGAGCACCTCGTCAAGGGCATCGTCGACAACCCCGATGATGTGCAGGTAGCCTCGCGCACCCTGCGCCGCGGGCGCGTGCTCGAGGTCCGGGTCCACCCCGACGACCTCGGCAAGGTGATCGGCCGTAATGGCCGGACCGCCCGCGCGCTGCGGACCGTCGTGGGCGCCATCGGCGGCCGTGGCATCCGCGTCGACCTCGTCGACGTGGACCAGGTCCGCTGACAAGTTGAACACCGGCTCGGGCCGGGGAGGGCCCTCGGGCCGTCCCCGGCCTGAGTTCGTTGGTGAGCGTGGATCCACCCTCGTCACCCCCCATCGAGAAACCACGACGGCCCTCGCCGCCTCCGCGGAAGCGGCGGCGGTTCAGCCGCAACAACGGGAGAGAACAGCGTGCAGTTGGTAGTGGCGCGGATCGGCCGCGCCCACGGCATCAAGGGCGAGGTCACGGTAGAGGTGCGTACCGACGAGCCCGAGCTGCGGCTCGGCCCGGGCGCAGTCCTCGCCACCGACCCCTCCTCCGTCGGACCGCTGACCATCGCGACCGGCCGGGTGCACAGCGGCCGGCTGCTGCTGCGCTTCGAGGGCGTTGCGGACCGCACGGCCGCCGAGGCGCTGCGCAACACCCTGCTGATCGCGGAGGTCGACCCCGAGGAAGTCCCCGAGGACCCCGAGGAGTTCTACGACCACCAGCTGATCGACCTCGATGTCGTCACCCGCGACGGCACCGCCGTCGGCCGGATCTCCGAGGTCTCCCACCTGCCCTATCAGGACCTGCTGATCGTCCAGCGGCCGGACGGCAGCGAGGTCATGATCCCGTTCGTCGCCGAAATCGTCCCGGAGATCGACCTGGAGGAGCAGCGCGCGGTCATCGACCCGCCGCCCGGCCTCCTCGACGAAAGCCAGGCCGAGATCGCCAGCAGCCGCGAGGACAGCTGATGCGGCTCGACGTCGTCACGATCTTCCCCGAGTACCTGGAGCCGCTGAACGTCTCCCTCGTCGGCAAGGCCCGGGCCCGCGGACAGCTCGATGTGCGCATCCACGACCTGCGCGAATGGGCGCACGACAAGCACAACACCGTCGACGACACGCCCTACGGCGGCGGCCCCGGCATGGTCATGAAGCCCGAGCCGTGGGGCGAGGCGCTCGACGAGATCCTCGCGTCCGGTGACGGGGAACCGGTGATCGTCGTCCCCACCCCCAGCGGCGCCCCCTTCACCCAGCAACTCGCCGTCGAACTCTCCGCCAAGCCCTGGCTGGTGTTCACCCCGGCCCGCTACGAAGGCATCGACCGCCGCGTCATCGAGGAGTACGGCGACCGCGTCGACGTCCGCGAGGTCTCCATCGGCGACTACGTCCTGGCCGGCGGCGAGGCCCCGGTCCTGGTCATGGTCGAGGCGGTGGCCCGGCTGCTGCCCGGTGTCCTCGGCAACGCCGCCTCCCACCAGGACGACTCCTTCGCCCCCGGCGCGATGGCCGACCTCCTGGAAGGGCCCGTCTACACCAAGCCTCCCGAGTGGCGCGGCCGCGGTATCCCCGACGTCCTGGTCAGCGGCCACCACGGCAAGATCGCCCGCTGGCGCCGGGACGAGGCGTTCCGCCGGACCGACCGCAACCGCCCCGATCTGATCGAGCGCGCCGACCCCGCCGCGTTCGACAAACACGACCGCGCGATACTCGCCGCCCTCGGCTGGTCGGAGGGCGAGGACGGCCGATTTGGGCGGACGAGCGAGGCCGTGGAAGAATAGGCCGCTGCTGTGTGCGTCCGGCGCGCGCCCCTGCCACAGGGGGAACGACGCCCGCCCGACGGAACGGCATCCGAAACATCCTTCCCATATCCCGTTGATGACCTGTGGCATCAGCGAAGAAAGCAGTAGGTCATGCACCTTCTCGACTCCGTCGACGCCGCGTCGAAGCGCAGCGACATCCCGGCCTTCCGCCCGGGTGACACCGTCAACGTCCACGTCCGCGTCATCGAGGGCAACCGCTCCCGTGTGCAGCAGTTCAAGGGCGTTGTCATCCGCCGTCAGGGCGCCGGCGTCCGCGAGACCTTCACGGTCCGCAAGGTCAGCTTCTCCGTCGGCGTCGAGCGCACCTTCCCGGTGCACACCCCGATCGTCGAGAAGATCGAGGTCGTGACCCGCGGTGACGTCCGTCGCGCCAAGCTGTACTTCCTCCGTGAGCTCCGCGGCAAGGCCGCGAAGATCAAGGAGAAGCGCGACAACTGAGCCGGGCCGCCCCGGAGCACGATTTTTTGTGCCGGGGCAACGCAAACCGACGCTCGCGTACGGTGTCCGGATCCAGCCGGATAGGCTCAGGGCCCGATGGACACCGACGCACAGCTCACGGAGCGCGACCCCTCTCCCACCCCCGACCAGGGGCCGGAGCAGGGGTCGCGCTTCGCGCGTTTCCGCGCCCGTGCGGCCGGTCTGCGCCACCGGCCGGTCACCCTGCTCGCGCTCTGTCTGGCCTTTGTACTGCTGCTCAGCACGTTCATCGCGCAGCCCTTTCTGATTCCCAGCTCCTCCATGGAGAACACTCTGCGGATCGGGGACCGAGTGCTGGTCAACAAGCTGGCGTACCGTTTCGGCAGCGCACCGGCGCGCGGCGACGTGGTGGTCTTCGACGGCACCGGGTCCTTCGTTCACAGGGAACAGGGGGAGAATCCCGTCACGGGGCTGCTGCGCGGAGCCGGCGCGGCGCTGGGCCTGGCCCGTCCCGCCGAGACCGACTACGTCAAGCGTGTGATCGGCATCGGCGGCGACCATGTGACCTGCTGCGACAAACGGGGACGGATCGAAGTGAACGGTGAGCCCGTGAGCGAGGCGTATCTCCACCCCGGGGACGCGCCGTCCTCGGTGGATTTCGACATCGTGGTGCCGGAGGGCAGGCTGTGGGTCATGGGGGACCACCGCACCAGATCCAGTGATTCCCGCGACCACCTCGGTCAGCCGGGCGGCGGCACGGTCCCCCTCGACAAGGTCATCGGCCGTGCGGACCTGATCACCTGGCCGATGAGCCGCTGGCGCACCTTCGACACCCCAGGGACCTTCGACCGGATACCCGCCGCGGCAGGTCCGCATGGGTAAGCGCGGACGCCCCCGCCACGGGAGCCAGGGCGACGGCCCGCCGAAGCGGAGCCGGGCGCGGGGTGCCGACCGAACGGGGCCGGGCGACGCGGCGTACGGCGATTCCGGTGCGCGCGGCGTCCCGCAGGAGACGGTGGGGCACGGCGGACGGCGGTCCGCCCGGGTCGCGACCGGTGGGCGCGCCGAGCGGCGGCGCCAGGCGCGGCGCATCAAGCGGCGCAGACAGCGCTCCTACCTGAAGGAAATCCCGATCCTGGTCGGCGTGGCGCTGGCCATCGCCCTCGTCCTGAAGACCTTCCTCGTCCAGGCATTCGTCATCCCGTCCGGCTCCATGGAGCAGACGATCAAGATCGGCGACCGGGTGCTGGTCGACAAGCTGACGCCGTGGTTCGGCTCCAAGCCGGAGCGCGGTGACGTCGTCGTCTTCAAGGACCCCGGGGGCTGGCTCAAGGGCGAGCAGATCAAGCCCGATGCCGACGGGGGCGCCTTCCAGCCGGTCAAGGACGCCATGACCTTCATCGGCCTGCTGCCGTCGGCCGATGAACAGGACCTGATCAAGCGGGTCGTGGCGGTCGGCGGCGACACCGTCAAATGCTGCGACAAGCAGGGCCGGGTCACCGTCAACGGCGCACCGCTGACCGAGCCGTATGTCCATCCGGGCAACCCGCCCTCCACGCTGAAGTTCACGGTGGCCGTCCCCACCGGACGGATCTTCGTGATGGGCGACCACCGCTCGGACTCCGCGGATTCGCGCTTCCACCTGGACGAGCCGTACCGTGGCACGGTCTCGGAGGACAACGTCGTGGGCCGGGCCGTGGTGATCGCCTGGCCGTTCAGCCACTGGCGGCGCCTCGAAGAGCCCGACACCTTTGCGACGGTGCGCGACGCGCCGGGCGCCAAGGCGTCCTCGGCAGGTACGCCGCATAAGGTGTCATCCGAGAGTTTGTCCGTACTCCCGACCCCTGCGGAACTCCCGCTCGTTATGGGAGTGGTGGGCCTGCACCGGTTGACGGGCGGGCGAGTGCGTGGAGTGAGGAGCAGATGTGGGGGACTTGGCGGTCGGCGCGCGGTCCGGAACCGAAGAGCCCGAAGAGCCGGCAGGGCGTGGTGAGGCCGCGGGACCGGCGACGAGTTCCGTGCATCAGTCACCAGCACAGTCAGGGGCGCAGCCGCAGCGTTCGGCCCCGGCCGACGAATCGGACACTTCCGATCCGTTGGACAGGTCGTCGGGCGAGGAGGTGAGCGGCGGCATGACGAAGGCCAAGAAGCCGCGCGCCTTCTGGAAGGAGCTGCCGATCCTCATCGGCATCGCTCTGCTCCTGGCACTGCTGATCAAGACGTTCCTGGTACAGGCGTTCTCGATCCCGTCCGACTCGATGCAGGACACCCTCCAGCGCGGGGACCGGGTCCTGGTCGACAAGCTGACGCCGTGGTTCGGCTCCAAGCCGCAGCGCGGCGAGGTCGTGGTCTTCCACGATCCGGGCGGCTGGCTGAACGAGACGCCGACCCCCGAGCCCAACCCCGTCCAGAAGGTCCTCAGCTTCATCGGGCTGATGCCTTCGGCCGAGGAGAAGGACCTGATCAAGCGGGTCATCGCGGTCGGCGGCGACACCGTCGAGTGCCACGGCACCGGCCCGGTCAAGGTCAACGGCAAGGCCCTCAAGGAAGACTCGTACATCTTCCCCGGCGTCACCCCCTGCGGTGACCGCGCGTTCGGCCCGATCCACGTCCCCAAGGGCCGGATCTGGGTGATGGGCGACCACCGTGACGACTCCCTCGACTCCCGCTATCACCAGAACCTCAAGGGCAATGGCACGGTCTCGGAGGAGGAGGTCGTCGGCCGGGCGTTCACCATCGCATGGCCGATCAACCGCTGGTCGACCCTGCCGGTGCCGGAGACCTTCGACCAGCCCGGGATCAACAAGGCAATGGGGGCGGCTCCGGCCGCCCTGGGGCTGGTCGGCGCGGTGCCGATCGTGATGTGGCGCCGCCGGAGGCTGACCGGAGCGCGTAACCCCAGGTAAGGTGCCGTCCCGGATCTTCGACGCGGGCCGGTTCCGCGGGGTGGGAGCGCTGGGATGAGCAGCAGTACCGAACACAGGACCGACGGCCGCGGCCGGACGACGGGCAGCGTGCTGTCCGGTCTGGCCGTGGCCGTCGGCTGTGTGCTGTTCCTGGGCGGCTTCGTATGGGGGGCCCTGACATACCGGCCCTATACGGTGCCGACCGATTCGATGTCGCCCACGATCGCGGCCGGCGCCCGGGTCCTGGCCGAGCGGGTGGACGGCTCCGAGATACGGCGCGGCGACATCGTCGTCTTCAAGGACGACGTCTGGGGCGACCTTCCGATGGTCAAGCGCGTCGTCGGCATCGGCGGAGACAAGGTCGCCTGCTGCACCAAGCAGGGCCGGCTGACCGTCAACGCAAAGCCCGTCGAGGAACCGTATCTCCAGGGCAGCGGGCCCGCCTCTCCCGTTGGCTTCAAGGCCAAGGTCCCCGCCGGCCAGCTCTTCCTGCTCGGCGACCATCGCAACGATTCCCTCGACTCCCGTGTCCACCTCACCGACGGCGACCACGGCTCGGTGCCGCGCAGCGCCGTCAACGCCCGGGTCGACGCGCGCGCCTGGCCCCTCGGCAGTGTCGGCGTGATGCAGCGCCCGGCCGGCTTCGCCGCCTTCCCCGGCGGTATCTCGCAGCCCGGCCCGGTGCAGCCCATCACGCTCGCGGTGGTCGCCGGTGCGGTCCTCATCCTTGGCGGTGCGGCCTACGGGCCCCTCGCCCGGCGCCGGGCGCGTAAGCGTGGCTGAGGTGCGGGGGCGGGGCGCCGAGGAACCTACGGGGAGTGGGGCGGCGGACGGCGGTGCGGCCGGCGGTGACGAGTCGGCCGGGCGCCGTGCGGCGGCCGAGGGGCCAGCCGATGCGGCCCCTGACGCGCAGGAGGCGACCGCTGTGCGTCAGGTCTCCCGCGTTGTGCTGCTCGACCCCGACGACCGGATCCTGCTGCTCCACGGCTTCGAACCGGACCGCCCCACCGAAACCTGGTGGTTCACCCCTGGCGGTGGCCTCGAAGGCACGGAGAGCCGCGAAGAGGCCGCCCGCCGCGAGCTCGCCGAGGAGACCGGCCTCACCGACGTGGTCCTCGGCCCCGTCCTGTGGAAGCGCCACTGCGCTTTTCCGTTCGACGGGCGCCGCTGGGAGCAGGATGAGTGGTACTACCTGGGAAGAACCGACCGGACTGCCACCCACACCGGCGGACAGACGGACCTGGAGCGACGCAGCGTCTCGGGACTGAGGTGGTGGACTTGGGAGGAACTGTCCGCATCCCGTGAGACGGTGTATCCGACCAGACTCGTCGAGCTGCTGCGCACGCTGCTCGACGATGGGCCCCCCGATGCGCCGGTGCTCCTGGAGACCGAGCGGGTCTGACGCACAATGGGGGGACGCACGGCTGAAGGGGATCTGCCATGAGCGCCGAGGACCTCGAGAAGTACGAGACCGAGATGGAGCTGAAGCTCTACCGGGAGTACCGCGACGTCGTCGGGCTGTTCAAATATGTGATCGAGACCGAGCGTCGCTTCTACCTCACCAATGATTACGAGATGCAGGTGCACTCGGTCCAGGGTGAAGTCTTTTTCGAGGTGTCGATGGCCGACGCCTGGGTCTGGGACATGTACCGCCCGGCCCGCTTCGTCAAGCAGGTGAGGGTACTCACGTTCAAGGACGTGAATATCGAGGAGCTCAACAAGAGCGATCTGGATCTTCCGGGGAGCTGAGCCGGCCGGAGAGGCCGGGCCCCGGGGCGGCCCACCGTCATCCGGACGGGTGAGCGGGTTATCCACAACCGGCTCACTGTCCACCAAGATCCAAAAGATCGGGTCGGGGGCGTCACAGTCGGTGCCGGAGGTGGTACCGCATGAACGCCATGCAGGCCGGCCGGCAGGCCGGGAAGAACGCACCGGTCACGGAGACGCCATCGAGGACGCGCTCCGCGAGGGACCGGAACGCGGCACGGGGGGCGAGCGCGGCGAGCGGCGGGGGCGAGGTCCTCCGGGGGCGCTCGACGAGCGGGCAGGGCGAAGAGCTCGGGTCGCGTTCGAGGAGCGGACCGGATGAGGCGCGCAGCGGCGCGGGGCCGGTCGGCGAAGAAGTGCACAGCACGGGTTCGGGGCAGGCAGCGGCGCTTACGCCGGCCAGTGGCCGCAAGGGCGGAGCGCCGCCCCCGGGGCGTAAGCCCCCCGCGGCGGCCGGGCGGACCACCGCCGGGCCACCCGCCGCCGACCCGAGAGACACCGGCCCCACGGCGGCCAAACCGCCCGACACCCGGCGCCGCGCCCTCGGCCGCTACGGCGAGGACCTGGCAGCCCGGCGGCTCATCGAGGCCGGGATGCGGATCCTGGACCGGAACTGGCGCTGCCGCGACGGAGAGATCGACATCGTCGCTGCCGACGGCGACGCCCTGGTGGTCTGCGAAGTGAAAACCCGCCGCGCCGGCTGGTACGAACACCCCATGGCGGCCGTACGCCCCGAGAAGACCGCCCGGCTGCGACTGCTGGCGGAACGCTGGCTGGAGCGACACGGCGGCCCGCCGCCCGGAGGCGTGCGCATTGACGTCATCGGCGTACTGCTGCCGGCCCGCGGCGCCCCGGTCGTCCAGCACGCACGAGGGGTGGCCTGATGGGATTCGCCCGCACCTGCTCCGTCGCCCTGGTAGGCGTCGAAGGTGTCGTCGTCGAAGTCCAGGCCGACCTGGAACCCGGCGTCGCCGCCTTCACCCTCGTCGGACTCCCCGACAAGAGCCTCATCGAGTCCAGGGAACGGGTGCGCGCCGCCGTGGTGAACTCCGGCGCCGAATGGCCGCAGAAGAAGCTCACCGTCGGCCTCAGCCCGGCCTCCGTACCCAAAGGCGGCAGCGGCTTCGACCTGGCCGTGGCCTGCGCGGTCCTCGGTGCCGCCGAGCGCCTGGACCCCCGCGAACTCACCGACCTGATGATGATCGGCGAACTGGGCCTGGACGGCCGCGTCCGCCCCGTACGCGGAGTACTCCCCGCCGTATTAGCCGCCGCCGACGCCGGATACCGCCAGGTCGTCGTCCCGGAACAGACCGTGGCCGAGGCGTCCCTCGTCCCCGGCATTTCGGTCCTCGGCGTGCGCAGCCTGCGCCAGCTCATCGCCGTCCTCGCCGACGAACCGGTGCCCGAGGAGGAAGACCCCCGGCAAGAAGGCCGCCCCGACGCCTCGCTCGCCGGGCTGGTCGTGCCCGGAACCAGCGTCGGCGCGGGCCTGCCACCCGGGGACCACACCCCCGATCTCGCGGACGTCGCAGGCCAGCACAGTGCCCGCCGCGCCCTGGAAGTGGCCGCCGCCGGACGCCACCACATCTTCTTCAAGGGCCCGCCCGGCGCCGGCAAGACCATGCTCGCCGAACGCCTCCCCGGGCTGCTGCCACCCCTGTCGCCCGAGGAATCCCTGGAGGTCACCGCCGTCCACTCGGTAGCCGGCACCCTCCCGCCGGGGCAGCCGCTCGTCCACCGGCCGCCCTACTGCGCCCCGCACCACTCCGCGACCATGGCGTCCCTCGTCGGCGGCGGCACCGGACTACCCCGACCCGGCGCCGTCTCCCTCGCCCACCACGGTGTGCTGTTCGTGGACTTTTCCAACCGTTCGTTGAGTGTCCGTCTCACTCGTTTGGGCCCTTCCTGCGGCCATCCCGTTCCGATTAACCGACTGCCTCCGTTCCCTTCATCACGTGGAAGGGAACGGGTGGGGAGGCAGAGGTGGCGCGAAGCCGGGTGGTGCTCGGGGATCTGAGGGTCCAGGTACTGAAGCGATCGGGCGGCGGGCAGTCGTACACGATCGTCTGGCCGGACGGCTCGGTCGACGAGGAAGCAGATGGATATCTCAGGCCGTTCGAGGGGTCGGGGTCGCAGAAGACCTACGCCTACTCCCTGGTGGATCACTTGCGGTGGCGGGCCCGGGAGGGGCTGACCACAGACACCGTGAGGCTGCTGGACCTGCACCGCTACATGGGGGCGGTGGGGGCGAAGGTGCCGATGCCGTACGGGCAGCCGTGGAGGGTGCCGCCGCAGCGTCCGTACGGTGACTCAGCCCTCCAGGTCGCGGCCGCGTGCCTTAAAGGCTTCTACCTCCATCAGTGCGCCCTGAGGGGCGGCGTGAACGACGAGCTGAGGGACGCACTCTCGATCGGACGTCTGCCGACCAAGTCGGACCGGAGCCGGGCCTTCCTGGGCCACGTGAAGACGTCGATGCCCGCCAACCCGCTGGCGCCGAAGCGAAGGACTCGCCGCCGGCACCCGAAGATGCTGCCGGACGGGGCCAAGCCGGAGTTGCGGGAGGCGGTGAACACCGCCCGTGACGAGATGGTGGTGACCTGGCTGTCCGACACGAGCTTAAGGATCGGCGGTCTGACGGGACTGCACCTGGTCGACCTGCATCTGCGGGAAGACGCGCCGTGCGGCGAATGCCGGGAGCCGCATCTGCACGTCTGCCACCGGTGGGGCAACGCCAACCGGGCGGCAGCGAAGATCAAGCCTGACTGGCGGCTGGTCGACGGCACGGTCACCGGCGGGGAGATCTACCGAGCCAGCCCCGCGATGATCAGCAGCTACTTCAAGTACATGACGACGGAGTACGCGAAGTACGCGACGGGGCACGGCATGCTGCTGATTCAGCTGTCCGGGCCGAACCGCGGCCAGCCCTGGACTGCCGATGCGGCCCGCGGCATGCTCCGACGGGCCGGTCGCCGGGCTGACCTGCCCGGCAGGATCACTCCCAAGGCATTCCGGCATCAGTTCACTAACGACGTCCTAGACGCCTCCGGCGGGGAGCCGTTGGTCGCCAAGGCGACCGGCAACTGGGCGTCCATGCAGATGGTTGACGAGGTCTATGGTCACCCGGACCTGCACTCCCCGCAGTTCACAGCAGCCCTGAAGACGGTCTGGGGTGAACAGGAGTGATCAGGCTGCAGGTGGTGCCGCTCGGAACGGGCGAGGCGACGCGCACGACGGGCGACCGGCTGGAGATCCTCACCGCGCTGATGGCGGCGCCGACCTTCGAGACGATCTTCCGCACCGATGTCATCACGGTGCCCGGCGACCATCCGGTTCACGGGTGGGTCTGCCGTCTGCCGGGCTGTGAATGCCCCCAGGACAGGGGCTACGACTACTGCCAAGTCCACTACAGGCAGTGGAGGGAGATGCGGGCGGAGGGGAAAGCCATCACCGAGTTTCTCCGTGTCGCCGAGCCTTTGAAGCCTCGGGCCTTGCCCTCCCCACCGCCCTGTCTGATCTGCCCAGAGGTTCCCGCGTCAGCCCGCAACGGCTTGTGCTACCTGCACACACGGCGCTGGATCGCCGCCAGGGGCCATCACCGCAAGGCGAACGGCGTCACGCTGGACTTCGATGCCTGGGTCGCCGACCAGCAACCCTTCGTCGGCTTCGGGCCGTGTCGGATCGGCCCCTGCCCCGAACTCGCGGACAATCCGCTCGGGCTCTGCCGGCGGCACACCACCCGATACCAGCGGGACAACAGGCCCGGCCAGGCCCAGGCCGCTTACAAACAGTCGCGATGGCAGCAGCCTGCTACGGCACGTGCGGTCATTCCGGTCATCTACGGCGACAGGACTGCGTTCGACCGTTGGTGCCGTGAGACTTCGCCGATTCACCGGACCGACGGCAAGGTCTCGCTGGTCGGCCTGCGTCCGCTGGTGAAGGCCGAGATTCAGTGGACGCTGTTCCATCACGGGCATACGAACACTGAGGGCAGGTTCTGGTGGCTCGGGCTGGTCCAGCATCTGGCCGACCACTGCCGCCTCAAGGAGGTGAACTCGCTGGTCGACCTTGACCTCAGCGGGTTTACCAGACCGCTACAGCAGCTCGTGACGACGATGCTGCACTACCTCCGGCTGGTCTACTTCTCACGCCAGGACACCAAGGACGCCGGGTTCATCGAGATCGAGCACTTCGGCGTCCTTCTCCCCGAAAGCAGCAGTTACTTCGACCTGGCGGGTGTCTCCCAACGCTGGCTCCGCGATCTGCTCTGGGACGACATCGCCGCCAGGCTCACCGCGGACCCGCCTCGCAGCCGTGCAGTGTTCGACCAACGTCGCCGGGGCTGCCTGGAGCTGTCCGCCTACCTTGAAGCACAGGCACCGCAAGGCGGCCACGACCCCACCTTGTTGAACGAGACTCACATGACCGGCTTCGTCGCCGATCAGCGACACCGAGCCGAGCACAACCTCCCCTCCCTGGCCGTCCACGTTCGCAAACGCAGTGCCCAAAGCCGCCCCACCGCTGCGACCAAGGGCACCCTGGCCACCAATTTCAACGGCGTCCGGCGTGTCCTTCGCGGTGCCATGGACACCGGTGCAGACGAGCGCATCGGGCTCGACCGCTCCTTCATCGTCGCCGCCCCCTACGGGAAGGGCACCAGGGGGCGCCGCAATCCCTTCCCCGACGACGTCGCCCGCGCACTCGCGAACAAGGACAACCTGCGCGACCTGCAGGCCCTCGATGCCGACGACCGCGGGCTCCGGGATATCTGGGAGGCACTGGTCCTCACCGGACGCCGCTGCAGCGAGGTCCTGGAGGCCCGCCTGGAGTGCATCGGACGCCTCAAAGGGGTCGCGATGTTTTGGCATGATCAAACCAAGATCGGTAACTTCGACGAAGGGATCCGCATCCCCGACTGGCTCTACGGACGGATCGAAGAACGCCAGGCAAAGACGGTCGCTCGCTTCTTCCAGCGACACGGCCGGCCGCCCAGCCCTACTGAACGGCGCGAGGTCGCCTTGTTCCCTCGCAGAGCCACCAACCGCTACATGCTCAAGAGCGTCAGCTACGGCTGGTTCAGCGAATCCTTCCGGGAGTGGGTGAAGACCCTCGACATCCGGCACTGCGTTCCCCACCAGGCTCGGCACTCTCTGGCCACCAACCTGCTCAAAGCCGGCGCGAACCTCACCCACGTCAAGCGATACCTCGGGCAGGTCTCCGAGGCGATGGCCGAGCACTACGTCCACATCGCCAACACCGACCCCCGCCTCAACGACGCACTTCAGGCCGTCTGGGTCGGCGGACCTGGATCGTCAGAGCCCGGCATCCTGCTATCCACGGGCGAGCCGCTCACTCGCCAGCAAGCCGAAGCCCTGGCCATCGACCTGAGCCGCCGGTCAACACCAGCTGACGGCGGCTTCTGCACCTTCCAGCCCGTCGTCAACGGCGACGCCTGCCCCTGGAACCTGAACTGTCACAGCTGCGACAAGTTCGTCATGTCCGGCGCGGACCTCGTCTACTGGCATCGCAAACGCCAGCAATGGCGGATGCTCGCAGAACAAAGCCCCGACAGCGCCACGGCCGACTACCTCCACGAAGTCTTCGAGCCCACCGCCCGCGCGATCGCCGGCCTGGAAAGAGCCTTGGAAGCCGTCGGCCTTCTCGACGAAGCCCTCGCCCTCGACCTGCGACGGCCACAGGACTACTTCGGACGCGTTTGGAGCACGGCCTTCCGAGCCCAAGACCTCGTCGACCAACAAAACGAAGCCGATGCCGCATGACCGCGTCCACCGCAGCCGCCATCGCCGCCCGCCGACAGCAGACCCAGGACAAGCTCGCCCAGGTCGAGAAAGCCATCGGCCAGCTTCGGCGCGAGCGCGGCCGCCCCACCGTCAAAGCCATCGCCGAACGTGCTGGCGTGTCGTCCACGTTCCTCTATGAGAACGCCGACGCCCGCACCCTGGTGAAGAACGCGGTCGCCGACAGTCGCAGTCGGCACGACCGCCTCGGGAAGGAAAAGTACGACCGCGTCGAGGCCACCTGGCGCGAGCGGGCGCTGAACGCGGAGGCCGCCCTCACTCGCACCCAGGAGGAAGTCTTCGCTCACCGCCAGCAGCTCGGGGTACTGATGGGACGGATTCGTGACTTCGATCAGATGGTCCCAGGCGAGTCCGTCCAGGCATTGAATGTCGAGAACACCACCCTCAATCGCCGCGTCCAGCAGCTCACCCGAGAACACCGCAGCCTGCAGGAACGACTCGAAGGCGCCCGGTCAAACCTCCGCTTCGCGGAGAAGCGCATCGCCGACCTCGAAGCTCAGATTCTCGAAGCGAAGGCAGACTCGTGATCCTGGAATCACTCCATGAGGGTGGAGCTGAGGAAGACGAGCGCTTACCTCGCCATCCTCACCCGGGCGGCGTCACACGGATGGCCTGCTCTTTGCGGAGCCGCAATACTGACCGAACGAAATTATTTGGATAATTCTGGCCTTCCGGTCGCCATTCCGTCCTGCAGGAGGTCTGCAATGCTTCCGGCCCCGGACCTCAGGGAGATCGAAAGTCGTCTCAAGAATGTGCACTTGGACCCTTGGGGTCCGGATGGGGTCCGCTACATCTGTGTGCTCTTTTGGGATTACCGAGGCTATCGGCACCTCACCAATCACGTTGGATGGAACGTTTGGCAACGGTGGCACCAGTCAAGTGGTGAGTTCTGGGACCTCTTCCTCGCAGGGTGCTATTGCTGGGGGCCCCGTGACTACTACGGGGACGAGGGGCTATTACTTACCCCCGACAGAGGAGACCGCAACCATCCTCCGTTCCGCTGGAGTCCAAGGCAGTCAGAATGCCTCGCCCGCGAGATGGCCGACAGGGCGGGCAGCGCCGGAGCCCCGCCATGGAACTTTTCCGGGCCGCTGGAGCTAGTCGTCGTTGGGGCCCGACGCGCTGGGCAAGATGTCGACATCGACTGGGCCGGCCTCCGCTTCGCGACGATCTCGGCCAACTGGCTAAGCGCAGCTGTCAGCGACTACACGGAAGCACACGTCCACTGGGATCAAGACCTTGTGCTTGACCAACTTCCATCGCCGGGTGATTTTCAGGACGACTTGTCCCGCGAGCTCAAGCGCGATCTGATCAAGCACATCGGGCTCATCAAACTCCTCTTCCACCACTGGTGAGAGCGTGCAGCTCAACGCTTCCGGGCGTGCATGCCAGGCCATGGGCCACTGAACCACCGTCGGGGAAACGTCCGTGACGCATTGATCCAGCTCAGAGCCCATCCGGACAATCCATGGGTCGGTAAAGTGGACGAGGCCGCGGAGTGCAGCCCACGAGTCCTGGACGCACTGCGCCAGCCACTGGAGTCCGGTCATGTCGTCGTCGCCCGCGCCGCGGGCATGATGCGCATGCCCGCCCGCATCCTTCTCGCCCTCGCTGCCAACCCATGCCCCTGCGGACGGCACGGCACCACCAGCGGCGGCTGCGAATGCCGGCCGTCGTCCATCCGCCGCTACCGGGCCCGGCTCTCCGGCCCCCTGATGGACCGAGTGGACCTGCGGATCGCCGTCGAGCCGGTCGCCCGCGCCGAACTGATCGCACTCGGCCGCGGCACGGAAACCACCGCCGCCGTGGCCGAACGCGTCCGGACCGCCCGGGAACGCGCCGCGGCCCGCTTCGCCGGAACCCCGTGGCACACCAACAGCGAGGTACCCGGACACGAGCTGCGCACCCGCTGGCAGGTCCACCCCGGCGCGCTGGCCCAGGCGGAACGCGACCTCGAATGCGGCCTCCTCACCGCCCGTGGCCTCGACCGCGTCCTCCGCGTCGCGTGGACGGCCGCCGACCTGGCCGGCCGCGACCGCCCCACCAAGGAGGACGTCAACTGGGCGCTGGAACTCCGCACCGGCGTACGCCGCGGCGCGCTGACGACGGCCGCCGGCGGCGGAAAGCACCAAGAGACCGCGACCGCCCGGTCGCCGCACAAGCAGGGGCAACCATGAACGGCATCGACGCATGGGGCTTCGCCACCGACGAGCCGGAGTCAGCGGGCAAGCACCGGGACCGCGCCCTCGACCCCACGGCCGGACCGGACCATGCCGCACCCACGACGACCGAGCCGAGCCCCGCGACCACCGGCCCATGGCGTGCAGCCGGCGAGGCACCCGACCCGCAGCGCACGGCCCGCGCAGCCCTCACCCGCATCCTCGAACCGGGCGATGAAACCGCCGGCCGCTGGCTGCGCGAGATGGGCCCGGAGGCCCTGTGGCAGACCCTGTCCGACGACGACGCGGCCCCACCCCCGGGCGCAAGCCCGGCCAAGGTCGCGGGACTGCGGCTGCGCGCCGCCCGCGCACGCCCCACCGCGGACCTCGACGCCGTCACCGCACTCGGCGGCCGGTTCATCTGCCCCGGGGACGACGAATGGCCCGGCCAGCTCGACGACCTCGGCGACGCCCGGCCCATCGGCCTGTGGGTGCGCGGGACGGCCAACCTCCGACTGTGGGCACTGCGCTCGGTTGCCGTCGTCGGCGCCCGAGCCTGCACCGAATACGGCGCCCACCTCGCCACCACCCTCGGCGCCGGACTCGCCGACCGCGGCTGGACCGTCGTCTCCGGAGCCGCTTACGGCGTGGACGGCGCCGCCCACCGCGGCGCACTCGCCGCGGACGGCGCGACCACCGCTGTCATGGCCTCCGGAGTCGACCACTCCTACCCGCGCGGCCACACCGAGTTGATCGGCCGCATCGCCCAACAGGGCCTGGTGGTCGCCGAGTTACCGCCAGGCGACCACCCCACCCGCAGCCGCTTCATCCAGCGCAACCGTGTGATCGCCGCGCTCACCAGAGGCACCGTTGTCGTAGAGGCCGAACTCCGCAGCGGCTCACTCGTCACCGCCCGGCGGGCACAGACCCTCGGGCGCTTCACGATGGGCATGCCGGGCCCGGTCACCAGCGGCCTGTCCGCCGGTGTGCATCAACTCCTGCGCGGCGAAGCCACGGTGGTCACCGACGCCGACGAGGTCATCGAGCTCGTCGGCAGCATCGGTGACCTCGCCCCCGAACGGGAAGGCCGGACCCGCATCCGAGACCTTCTGGACCCCGTCGCAACCCTCGTACTGGAGGCGCTGCCGGCGCGCGACAGCGCGGACACCGGCCATCTGGCCCAGGAAGCCGGCGTGCCCCGCGATGTCACCCGCGCCAAACTCTTCGAGCTGCTGTCCCTCGGATTCGTTCAAAAGTGCGGTGATCGCTGGGAGTTGGCGCGACGCGCCGAGACGACCGGGCGTTCCCGGCGAGGCGGTACTTGACCTGGGGCGAACGGGTGAAAGGGTGAGGGGAATGACCGCAGAATCCAGGTTTGCCGTGCTTCGTGGCACGGGTCCGACCCGTGGGGAGACGGCAATGTGGCGCACGGGACGCACGAGGCCCCGCCCGTCATGCCATCGCGTCCGCCCGCACGGCCCTCCGGAAGCCCGCGCCCGGCATCGTGTCCGGATGTCGCCACGCCGTACGAGGTAACTCTGGGGTGCGGGCAGCGGAACGTATCTGCGCACCCCCGAACCTGCCTTCCTCGCGCACCGCGACACTGTGGTCACGCTACGCTCACAGGAAATTCAACCCTCATGCATCCATCCACCCGCGTCTCGGCAGAACGGCTCAAGGCGACGAATGCCCCAGCACACCTCCGGGTCTGACCGTGCGGCTGTACCACCCGCCGCACGCGGCAGCGTGCGCCCCGCTCCGCCCAGCTCACTCGACGAGCTGTGGCGCGCCTACAAGGCGTCAGGCGACGGCAGGCTGCGGGAGCAGCTGATCCTGCACTACTCCCCGCTGGTCAAGTACGTCGCCGGCCGCGTCAGTGTCGGCCTGCCCCCCAATGTCGAACAGGCCGACTTCGTCTCCTCCGGGGTCTTCGGACTGATCGACGCCATCGAGAAGTTCGAGCCCGAACGCTCCATCAAGTTCGAGACCTACGCCATCACCCGCATCCGCGGCGCAATGATCGACGAGCTCCGGGCGCTCGACTGGATTCCGCGCTCCGTACGGCAGAAGGCCCGCGCCGTCGAACGCGCCTACGCCACCCTCGAAGCGCAACTGCGCCGTACCCCCTCCGAGGCGGAAGTCGCCGAGGAGATGGGCATCGCTCTGGAGGAACTCCACGGAGTGTTCAGCCAGCTGTCCCTGGCGAATGTCGTGGCGCTGGAGGAGCTGCTGCACGTCGGCGGCGAAGGGGGTGAACGGCTGAGCCTGATGGACACCCTGGAGGACACGGCCGCTGAGAACCCGGTCGAGATCGCCGAGGACCGTGAGCTGCGGCGCCTGCTCGCGCGTGCCATCAACACCCTTCCCGAACGTGAGAAGACCGTGGTCACGCTCTACTACTACGAAGGCCTCACGCTCGCCGAGATCGGCAATGTCCTCGGCGTCACGGAGAGCAGAGTCAGCCAGATCCATACCAAATCCGTACTCCAGCTCAGGGCGAAGCTCGCCGACGTCGGGCGCTGAGTCACACGTTGCGGGCGCCAGGTCTTCCCACGCGGTCTCGCCATGCGGAGTGCCACGGCGGGCGTGCCATCCGTAGAGTGGGGACGTGCCCAGGATTCGAGCGGCCTCCGTGGCCGAGCACCGGTCGATGCAGCGCGGCGCCCTCTTGGACGCCGCCCGCTCCCTGCTGTCCGAAGGCGGAACGGAAGCGCTGACCTTCCCCGCCCTCGCCGAGCGCACGGGCCTCGCGCGCTCCTCCGTATACGAGTACTTCCGCTCGCGCGCCGCCGTAGTCGAAGAGCTTTGTGCCGTCGACTTCCCGGTCTGGGCCGCCGAGGTCGAAGCGGCGATGCAGCGCGTCGACACGCCCGAGGACAAGATCGAGGCGTATGTGCGCCGGCAACTCGCGCTGGTCGGCGACCGGCGCCACCGTGCCGTTGTGGCCATTTCGGCCGGCGAACTGGACGCGGGCGCGCGCGAGAAGATCCGCGCGGCGCACGGCGGACTCATCGCCATGATCGTCGAGGCGCTCGCCGCCCTGGGCCACGAACAGCCCCGGCTCGCGGCCATGCTCCTCCAGGGTGTCGTCGACGCCGCGGTCCGCCGCATCGAACTGGGCGCCGCGGAGGACCCGGACGAGATCACGGAGGCGGCGGTGGCGATGGCTCTCCGCGGGGTTCGCGGCTGACTTCGGGGGCTTCCCCCCCCGGGCCCCCGGCCCACCCACCCACCACCTCCACCACCACACTCGTTGGCCCCGCAGCCCGCAGCCCGCAGCCCGCAGCCCGCAGCCCGCAGCCCGCAGCCCGCAGCCCGCAGCCCGCAGCCCGCAGCCCGCAGCCCGCAGCCC
>NZ_BBNO01000001.1:1160213-1269470 GCF_000829715.2 Streptomyces lydicamycinicus
CCGCAGCCCGCAGCCCGCAGCCCGCAGCCCGCAGCCCGCAGCCCGCAGCCCGCAGCCCGCAGCCCGCAGCCCGCAGCCCGCAGCCCGCAGCCCCTGGGGCGCCCGTGGTGTGGGTCGAGCCGCTGTGGGCCCTCCCGCCACCGGCGCCTGTGCCTGTACCTGTACCTGTACTTGGCGTGTGCCACTTACCAGTGCGACGTCACCGCCGCCTAGCTGACCGGGCTGCTCTCACCAGTTCGGGCCCACCCGTGCCGTCGCGATCACCGCAGCGTCGGGATCCCGTTCCGCCGTGATCACTGCGATCTCGCGCTCACTCACCCCTTCGCCCGACGACGCGCCACGACCGCCCCCCAGCCCCCGCCGCCTTCGCGGGCTCTTCTCGCCTACCGGGGGCCGGGCCGTGGGAAGCCGTCCGAACGCCCAGATCGCCACGGTCGCCAGTCCGGCCGCTTCTATGAGGGCAGCCGCCGTAGGTTCCGAGTTCCTCTCATGCGCTGTTGGCTCCGGGGGCTCCGGATGCCGGAGAGCCGTGGGGTCGTCCGCCGTTACGGGAACCCCGAAGATCGGCAGAAGTCGGGACGGGCCGCCGCGGAGCATGCTTCGCGGCAGCAGGGACAGCGGGTCCAGGTAGGTCTTGCCGCGACGTAGGCCCCAGTGGAGGCAGGGCTCCCGGCAGTGGAACGGGCCGTCGTGCTGGAGGACAGCGACTGGCTGGCCGGCCTTGACGCGCTGACCCTTCCGCACCGTGGAGCGTACGGGTTCGTACGTGGTGCGTAACGGAGGGCGACCCGAGCCGGACACCTCAAGGGTCAGGACGCCGCGGCCTGCGACGGTTCCGGCGTAGGCCACCCGGCCAGGGGCGGCGGCTCGCACCACGGCGTCGGCGGAAGCGGCCAGGTCCACCCCGCGGTGCCCGGCTGCCCACGGGGAAGGAGGTGGCTTCCAGCCCCTGACCACCGTCGGCTGTGCGCCCGCAGGTCCTCCCACTGGCCAGGCTCTGTCTTCGTCCGGCGCGGCAGGTGCCGATGGCGCAGCCCCCTCGGCGCGCCACCGCACCCCCTCGCCGAGTCCCGCGACCCCCGCCCGCTCCACCCCACGCTCCACCCCTCGCCCCGCCACCCCGCTCACCGACGGATCGGCAGCGCTCGCAAGGGCGGGAGTGAAGAACGTGAGGACCGCGGCCGCGGTCGGGGCCAGCAGTACGCCCGCCGCGTGGGCGGGGAAGAAGCAGCTCGGCCCGTATCCCTTCGGCTTCCCGCGCGGACCCGGCGGTAAAGGCACGGGCGACCGGAAGCGGGACGGGGGCGGGGACGAGCAGCGAGACCGGGACCGGTGCCGAGGCAGAGGTGGGAATGAGAACGAGGGCGAGGACGAGGGCGGAGGCCGGCGCCGGGCAGAGGGAGCGGGCTCGTCCCCGCGCCCCGCTCGGGTGCAGTGCCTGGGCCGCCCGCCGCCCGCCGGCCGTGGGAAACGCCCCCGGAAGCCGGTGAAGGAGGCACGCAAGGCCCTGGTCGGGACCGAATGTCGTCGCGGATTCTGTCGCGGTTTTTGTCGCGGGTCTCGCCGCGTGTTTCGTCGCATGTGTTGACGGTGACGCAGTCCGTCGCGGTGTGTGGATCTTGGTCTGAAGCTGTGGATGACGGGGCGGTTGTGGACAACGGTGTCACCCGGGCGGGGCTCGAAATGGTGCGTGTCGCCCGGTGCATCGGCAGTCCCGTACACTTCTGGTGGCGATCCGGGTCACCGGGTCGACTTCGCACGCCCCGCCGTCAGTGCACCAGTCCCGTTCGGGCAGCACGACGGCCGCGCCCCTCGGTCCTCGGACGGCTCCGCAAGGTGTCTTCCCCGGCAGGCGCGTCGGGGCGTCAGGCACCGCGGCCGACCGGCCGCAGTGGAACCGAGAACAACAAGGAGTACGGCCATGGCCGTCGTCACGATGCGGGAGCTGCTGGAGAGCGGCGTCCACTTCGGGCACCAGACCCGCCGCTGGAACCCGAAGATGAAGCGCTTCATCTTCACCGAGCGCAACGGCATCTACATCATCGACCTGCTCCAGTCGCTGTCGTACATCGACCGCGCCTACGAGTTCGTCAAGGAGACCGTCGCCCACGGCGGCTCGGTCATGTTCGTCGGCACGAAGAAGCAGGCCCAGGAGGCCATTGCCGAGCAGGCGACCCGCGTGGGCATGCCCTACGTGAACCAGCGCTGGCTCGGCGGCATGCTGACCAACTTCTCGACCGTCTACAAGCGCCTCCAGCGCCTGAAGGAGCTCGAGCAGATCGACTTCGAGGATGTGGCCGCGTCCGGCCTCACCAAGAAGGAGCTCCTGGTTCTCTCCCGCGAGAAGGCCAAGCTGGAGAAGACCCTCGGCGGTATCCGCGAGATGCAGAAGGTGCCCAGCGCCGTCTGGATCGTGGACACCAAGAAGGAGCACATTGCCGTCGGTGAGGCGCGCAAGCTCAACATCCCGGTCGTCGCGATCCTCGACACCAACTGCGACCCGGACGAGGTCGACTACAAGATCCCGGGCAACGACGACGCGATCCGCTCCGTCACCCTGCTCACCCGCGTGATCGCCGACGCCGTCGCCGAGGGCCTCATCGCCCGCTCCGGTGCCGCCACCGGCGACCAGAAGCCCGGCGAGAAGGCCGCTGCCGCCGAGCCGCTGGCCGAGTGGGAGCGCGACCTGCTCGAGGGCGAGAAGAAGGCTGACGACGAGGCCCCCAAGGCCGAGGAGAAGCCCGCCGAGGCCCCCGCCGCCGAGGCCGAGAAGCCGGCCGAGCAGGCCTGACCCGCAGCATCCGGCTGATGACGGCGGGGGAGAGCGCCACAAGCGCCGCCCCCGCCGTCCACCCGTAGATCTTTCGACTTCGAGATTTCGAGAAGAGATTCACAGACCATGGCGAACTACACCGCCGCTGACGTCAAGAAGCTCCGCGAGCTCACCGGCGCCGGCATGATGGACTGCAAGAAGGCCCTGGACGAGGCCGAGGGCAACGTCGACAAGGCCGTCGAGGCGCTGCGTATCAAGGGCCAGAAGGGCGTCGCCAAGCGCGAGGGCCGGTCCGCCGAGAACGGCGCGGTGGTCTCCGTGATCGCCGACGACAACACCTCCGGTGTCATCGTCGAGCTGAAGTGCGAGACGGACTTCGTCGCCAAGGGCGAGAAGTTCCAGGCCGTCGCCAACGAGATCGCCGCGCACATCGCGAAGACCTCCCCGGCCGACATCGAGGCCCTGCTCGCCTCCGAGATCGCGGCCGGCAAGACCGTCCAGGCGTTCGTCGACGAGGCCAACGCCAACCTGGGCGAGAAGATCGTCCTGGACCGCTTCGCGCAGTTCTCCGACGGCTACGTGTCGGCGTACATGCACCGCACCATGCCCGACCTGCCCCCGCAGATCGGTGTCCTCGTCGAGCTCGACAAGGAGAACGCCGAGGTCGCCAAGGGCATTGCGCAGCACATCGCCGCGTTCGCCCCGAAGTACCTCGCCAAGGACGACGTCCCGGCCGAGGTCGTCGAGGCCGAGCGGCGTGTCGCCGAGGAGACCACCCGCGCGGAGGGCAAGCCCGAGGCCGCTCTTCCGAAGATCGTCGAGGGTCGGATCAACGGTTTCTTCAAGGACGCGACGCTGCTCGGTCAGCCGTACGCCCTTGACAACAAGAAGTCCGTTGAGAAGGTCCTCCAGGAGGCCGGTGTCACCCTGAAGCGCTTCTCGCGCATCAAGGTCGGCATCTGAGCCTGTCGCGAAGGCAGCGAATGACCTACGACCCCGCTAGGGTCGTACGCAGTCGGCCGCTCAACGGCCGGCCGCAGATGTGACGAGGAGGCCATTGCCGCAGAGGGATCTGAACCAGACCCACGGCAATGGCCTTCTTCGTATGTGCACGAGGAGAGCTCAATGATTCACGGTGCCGACGGCGCGCACACAGACCATGCCGGTCACGGCGGCAGGCGACGCTTCCTGCTGAAGCTGTCGGGCGAAGCGTTCGCCGGCGGCGGGGGACTGGGCGTCGACCCCGACGTCGTGCACGCGATGGCCCGCGAGATCGCCGCCGTGGTGCGCGACGGCTACGAGATCGCCATCGTGATCGGCGGCGGCAACTTCTTCCGCGGCGCCGAACTCCAGCAGCGCGGCATGGACCGGGCCCGCTCCGACTACATGGGCATGCTCGGCACGGTCATGAACTGTCTGGCCCTCCAGGACTTCCTGGAGAAGGAGGGCATCGACTCCCGCGTCCAGACAGCCATCACCATGGGACAGGTCGCGGAGCCGTACATTCCGCTGCGCGCGGTGCGCCACCTGGAGAAGGGCCGGGTCGTCATCTTCGGCGCCGGCATGGGTATGCCGTACTTCTCCACCGACACCACCGCCGCCCAGCGTGCCCTGGAGATCGACGCCGAGGCCATGCTGATGGGGAAGAACGGGGTGGACGGCGTCTACGACTCCGACCCCAAGAAGAACCCCGACGCGGTGAAGTTCGACGCGCTCGAATACGGCGAGGTGATCACCCGCGACCTGAAGGTCGCCGATGCCACCGCCATCACGCTGTGCCGGGACAACAAGCTCCCGATCCTCGTGTTCGAACTGCTCGCCGAGGGCAACATCGCGCGTGCGGTGAAGGGTGAGAAGATCGGCACGCTCGTCAGCGATCAGGACACCCGGGCCTGACGGCCTCAACTGCCGTGATTCCGTACGGGCATCGGCCTGTACGGGCGGCAACTCCCGACCGGGGCAGGATCCCCGGCACGGGGATGGACAATGGCCTGCCGGTCGGACACCGTGCAGGAGAAGACGCGCGGCAGGGGCGAGGCTCTGCTTCTTACCGAAAAGACCAGGAGCAAGTGGTGATCGAAGAGATCCTCCTCGAGGCCGAGGAGAAGATGGAGAAGGCCGTCGTGGTCGCCAAGGAGGACTTCGCCGCGATTCGCACCGGGCGTGCGCACCCGGCGATGTTCAACAAGATCGTGGCGGACTACTACGGTGCCATGACGCCGATCAACCAGCTGGCGTCGTTCTCGGTGCCCGAGCCGCGGATGGCCGTGGTGACCCCGTTCGACAAGAGCGCGCTGCGCAACATCGAGCAGGCCATCCGCGATTCCGACCTCGGCGTCAACCCGAGCAACGACGGCAACATCATCCGAGTGACGTTCCCGGAGCTGACCGAGGAGCGCCGCAAGGAGTTCATCAAGGTCGCCAAGAACAAGGGCGAGGACGCGAAGATCTCGATCCGTAGCGTCCGGCGCAAGGCCAAGGAGACCCTCGACAAGCTGGTCAAGGACAAGGAGAGCGGCGAGGACGAGGTGCGCCGCGCCGAGAAGGAGCTCGACGACACCACCGCGAAGTACGTCGCGCAGGTGGACGAGCTGCTCAAGCACAAGGAATCCGAGCTCCTCGAGGTCTGATGAACGAGTCTTCCTGGGGGGCCCCGCCCGGCGCCGGTCAATGGGGACCGCCCGACCACGGACCGGCCTCCTCGCTTCGAGGGGCGGCGCCCCCCGCTCCGGCGGGTCCGGTGTACGACTGGGGCGATGCGGCGCAGACTCGGCCCATGCCCTTTGTCCCCGGGCAAGGCGGACACCAGGATGACAACCGGGAACATCGGGATATCCGGGATAACCGGGATCATCTGGACGACCGGGGGGCTGCTCGACGGAGCGGCCCCCTGTTCCGCGACGAAAAGCCGCAGGAGCCCATGCCCACCTCTCTTTCCGGGTCCGACAGCTCGCCGGACTCAGAGAAGCCGAAGAAGAAGAGCGCGGGCCGCAACCTGCCCGCCGCCATAGGGGTCGGCATCGGCCTCGGCGTGATCATTGTTGCGTCGCTCTTCGTCTACAAGCCCGTCTTCATCGGCGTGATAGCGATCGCCGTGGTCGTGGGCCTGTGGGAGCTGACCTCGCGGCTGGCGGAGCGCAAGGACATCAGGGTGCCGCTGGTGCCGCTCGCGGTCGGCGGCACCGCCATGGTGGTCGCCGGCTATGTCCGCGGCGCCGAGGGGGCGTGGGTGGCGATGGCCCTCACCGCGCTCGCCGTGCTCGTCTGGCGGATGACCGAGGCGCCCGAGAACTATCTGCGGGACGTCACCGCCGGCGTCTTCGCGGCGTTCTATGTGCCCTTCCTCGCGACGTTCGTGGCGCTGATGCTCGCGGCCGAGGCCGACGGGCCGCAGCGGGTACTGACGTTCCTGCTGCTCACGGTCGTCAGCGACACCGGTGCGTACGCGGTCGGCTGGCGGTTCGGCAAGCACAAGCTCGCCCCGCGTATCAGCCCCGGCAAGACCCGTGAGGGGCTCGTCGGCGCGGTGCTCTTCGCGATGGCGGCCGGCGCGCTGTGCATGGAGTTCCTGATCGCGGACGGCGCCTGGTGGCAGGGCCTGCTGCTCGGCCTCGCCGTCGCGGCCAGTGCGACCCTGGGCGACCTCGGCGAATCCATGATCAAGCGTGACCTCGGCATCAAGGACATGGGCACCCTGCTCCCCGGCCACGGCGGCATCATGGACCGGCTCGACTCTCTGCTGCCGACCGCGCCGGTCGTCTGGCTGCTGTTCGTGATCTTCGTGGGAGCCGGCTGATCGCAGGGTTCTCTCAGGTGAGGGCAGGGAGAGGGATTCCTCTTCCTGCCCTCTTCTGTGCACCGCCTCCCGTCTACCGAGGCGGCGACAGGGCCTCGACCACCGCGCGCAGTGGCTCCGGCGACGTGGCGAACTCGCCGAGGTAGGCATACGACAGTTCCGTGACGAGGAACAGGTTGGTGGCGACGAGGACGCTCACCGCCGCGACCATTCCGTAGTGGATCAGGGCCTGCTCGGAGCCGAAGGTGGCGGAGAATCCGAGGACCAGTCCACTGGTCAGAAGAACCGCCATCCACAGGGACAGGGGTGGGCCGATGTTGGTGCGTGCTTCGAGCAGCCGTTCCGTGCGTGCGAGGCTCATGTCCTTCAGGGACGCGAGCGAGCTGGCGAGGAAGGCTCGCTGGGTGTCGTTGCGGGGCTGAATGCTCTCGTACGTGCTGTGCAGACGGTTCAGCGCGTTCTCGGCCTCGGGCGTGGTATCGCCTGCCGCGGCGCTGGGCCACTCGGCCGCCGCCGCGCGTCCGTACGCCAACAGGCTCTGCCTGATCCGCGCGCTCTCGGCCTTGCCGAACACCTCGCGGCCCCTGGCCAGCTGCGTCGCCATGGCGCCCTCGGTCCGCGTCGTCTGGTCGGCCGTGTTCACCTGGCCCCAGAGCGCGAGGACGATGAAGCCGATGAGGAACCCGTAGACGACCGCGATCACGGGGAAGAGGAACTGTGCGATCTCGTTCTGCTTGCCCTGCTTGATGCGAGGGACGCGGCGCCGGACGAATGCCTGGGCGACCGCGGTCCCGCCGGCGATCACGACGACGAGCCCTGCCAGCAGCAACGAGGAAGGGACATTGATCACGATCCAACGGGTCACGGCCACTGTTCCACGCTCCTGACGTACCCCACACCGGCCACCACGGCGCGGTGGCCAACGAAGCGAAGTGCGGGACGCCGGCCTACCAGTCCCGCTCACCGACGAGGGATCCGTCGTGTACGAGGCCGACCTCGACGAAGCTCTCAACCGCAACCAGCTCGCCCGCGCCATCCTCACAACGGAGAACCTGCACCAGGTCGAGCAGCACAGCCGCGATATCTGCGGATTCTCTGAGATCGACTACGAACGCAACAAGTCCAGTTGGCTCGGCAGTCAGTCCGCCCAGAGGCTCGACCCGGAAACCGTACTCCACCGGCTCGACGAGTTCGAGGCCGACGCCCGCTCCCGCGGAATCAACCACACAACGTTCCGCCGACTCGCCGAAGCCTTCGGGCTTAGCGATACCCAGCCCAGGACCTCAGGGCACTACTGCTCAGCAGCCGCCCGGAGCAGTACCAGGCCCTGCCCGGCCGGCGCCCGTGCCTCGCACAGTAATCAGCCGTCTGATGCCAGAGAAGGGGTACGGCTTGGCTGAGGCAGCGGGCGCCGCGGACCTCGTCAGACGAGCACTTAATCTGCCCAAAACGCCACGCACTTCAGGATCACAGCTGTATGGTCGGCCAGGAAGGCCACAGGTATAAGCGTCAGGAGAACTAAAGTGGTTGACACGGACCAGGAAAGAGTTGCTTTCAAGGACCCGCGTCCCACCGTCGAGAGGATCTCACAACTCGCACAGCGAGTACTAACGGGTGACATCCTCTTGCCGAAATTCCAACGTGACTTTGTTTGGCCCAGGGAAAAGGTTTTGGGGCTGCTGGACTCGATCGCCCGCAACTATCCCATCGGAAGCATCCTTCTCTGGCAGTCTCGGCAGGAATTGGCAAGCGAACGGACAATCGGAGGGCTTAACATTGCCGATCGTAAGCCGGACTACCCAGTCAACTACCTTCTAGACGGCCAGCAGCGACTTTCGACCGTCTGTGGCGCACTCCATTGGAAGCCCGATGGTGATCCGGACAGTATCTGGAACATTGTATTTGACGTCCAGGCCGACGAGTTCGTGCATCTCCACTCACTCGGCGACCCCCCGTTGACGCAAATCCCCGTCCGCCTCCTGTCGGATCCCGCTAATTTCTTTCGTCGTGTCTCTGCAATCGAGGGAGATGCTGCGAGGGTAACTGCCGATGCGTTGTTCAACAGGTTCCAGGACTACATGATCGCCGCAGTGACCCTTGGAGACATGCCAATTGACGACATCGCGCCCATCTTCGAGCGTGTCAACAGCAAGGGGACTCCACTCACGATTGTTGACCTCATGAGGGCGGCGACGTGGGACCCGGCGTTTGATCTGCGTGATGCGATCGATGGCATCTTGCAGAGCCTCGCAACCCGCAATTATGATTCGATCGACCGAAAAACCGTCCTAAGGTCCGTGGCTGCTGGAGCAGATTACGGGTTCGCTGTCGATGACATCGACAAACTTCGCAACAAGAATGTCGACGAACTTCGGCAGGTTATCGGTGAAGTAACAGAGGCGGCCAAAAAATCTGTCGACTTCCTCACAACCCATATTAGGGCACCTCGTCCACAATCCCTTCCGTACACGAATCAGTTTGCCGTCCTGACGGAAATCTTCAGGAGGGTGCCAGCTCCGCACAACGATCAGTTCGCCGAGTTGGAGAATTGGTTTTGGCGTACGACGCTCAGTGGTTACTTCGGCGGCTGGAACACGGGGCAAATGTCCAGTGACTGGAGGGCTATCAAAGAATTCGCCGAGGCAATTCCCGGCACGCCGCTGGACGTACCAGCTTCCCTCCCGCGCAAGGATATCTGGAAAGTATCACAGTTCCGAGCTAACAGCGCGGTTTCGAAGATGCTCGCGCTGATGCTGTCGTATGCAGGCCCCGTTGACATGCTCACGGGTCAGCGGCTTGATGTCGGAAAGTCCCTGTCCTGGAGTAACGACAAGGAGTACCACCACTTCTTCCCACGCGACTACCTGAAGGGGCAGGATGTTCCTGGAGGTCGAGCAAACGCAGTAGGGAATATCGTTCTTCTCTCATCCTTGAGTAATATCGGGATCAGTAATTCTGCGCCTTCACGCTACCTGCGGCAGTTGATCGACTCTGTCGGTCGAGAAGAAGCGGTTGGGCGACTCGGCACTCTGCTCGTTTCCGAAGAAGCCCTTGAGTGTGCCCTGGTGGATGATTATCCAGGCTTCCTGGAAGCGCGCTCTATGACGCTGCACGAGCGTGCATTGCAGCTGGTCGGTGAATCCATGGCCGAAGAAAGTGACTCCGGTGCACCGGGTGTTGGAGAGATCTCAGTCGATGATGCTGTGAATTTGGAAGCGGAGGCTGATCCAGAGTCGTGAGTCTGATCCCGCGCATCGTCACGGGCCGGCCAACACGAGTTGCTCTGGTTTGATGGAGGCTCCGATAGCGTGGCTGAGGTCGGTGGGGGCAGCGAGGCACACGCGCGCCTGGTCGGTTTGCGGACCCGCCGCCGTGGCTGACTGGCGTCGGCTGAGGTCCAGGCGGGCAGCGGGGGCAACCACGGTCAACGAGAGCGCTGAACGGTCCCCGCACCCACTGAGAGACCGGAGCCGGCTGCCCGCCCACCGGCCAGGGACGCACCGCGGAGATCACCCCCAGGCTTACAAAGCAGTAGTCCCGAGGGCAGTAACGTCCACGCCCATGACTTCGTCTCCTGATCGTGTGGACAGCAGGGAAGCGCTGGCGTCGTTTGTCCGCTCCCTGCACCGTGACCATGCCGACAACGCCGCCTCGTGGGAAAACGCCGATCTTGGTGACTTCCTGGAGGCCCTGGCCGCCTGGATCGACGATGCGGGCGGCTGGCATCGGAACGCTGGTCGTGAACTTCCTGTCGACGGTGACTGGGCCTTTTTTGCCCGAGCTCTGAGCGCAGCTGCCGTGTACGAGTAGTGCTGGGGAGCGGAGGCTGGGCCGTCTCCGGGCCGTGCGAGGGCGGCCCAGCGCAGGCGGCGTTCGAGGGTGACGGCTTCCACTCCGCTCTCACCTGGGCCGCGCCGGACGATCTGCCACACTGGACCCACCATGCCTGCACCCGGAGAACTTACTTTTGTCGCGCCGCGCGGGGCCAAGAAGCCGCCGCGGCACCTTGCTGATCTCAGTCCCGTCGAGCGTCGTGAAGCGGTGGCGGCGATCGGGGAGAAGCCGTTTCGCGCCAAGCAGCTGTCGCAGCACTACTTTGCCCGTTATGCGCATGATCCGGCGCAGTGGACCGACATTCCGGCGGCGGCGCGCGAGAAGCTGGCGAGTGAGCTGCTGCCGGACCTGATGACGGTCATGCGGCATATCTCGTGCGATGACGACACCACGCGGAAGACGCTGTGGAAGCTGCATGACGGGACGCTCGTCGAGTCGGTGCTGATGCGGTACCCGGACCGGGTCACGATGTGTATCTCGTCGCAGGCTGGGTGCGGGATGAACTGCCCGTTCTGCGCCACGGGGCAGGCGGGGCTGGACCGTAATCTCTCGACCGCCGAGATCGTGCACCAGATCGTCGACGGGATGCGTGCGCTGCGCGACGGGGAGGTGCCGGGCGGGCCGGCGCGGCTGTCCAACATCGTCTTCATGGGGATGGGGGAGCCGCTTGCCAACTACAAGCGGGTGGTCGGGGCCATCCGGCGGCTGACGGACCCCGAGCCCGACGGGCTGGGGCTGTCGCAGCGGGGCATCACCGTCTCCACGGTCGGGCTGGTGCCGGCGATGCTGCGGTTCGCCGACGAGGGCTTCAAGTGCCGGCTGGCCGTGTCGCTGCACGCCCCGGACGACGAGCTGCGCGACACCCTGGTGCCCGTCAACACCCGCTGGAAGGTGCGCGAGGTGCTGGACGCGGCGTGGGAGTACGCCGAGAAGTCCGGGCGGCGGATCTCGATCGAGTACGCGCTGATCCGGGACATCAACGACCAGGCGTGGCGCGGTGATCTGCTGGGGCGGCTGCTGAAGGGCAAGCGCGTCCATGTGAACCTCATTCCGCTGAACCCGACGCCGGGCTCGAAGTGGACCGCTTCGCGTCCCGAGGACGAGCGGGCGTTCGTCCAGGCCATCGAGGCGCACGGGGTGCCGGTGACCGTCCGCGACACCCGCGGACAGGAGATCGACGGCGCCTGCGGGCAGCTCGCGGCCTCGGAGCGCTGACCGCCCCGCTGATACGGTGTGGTCGAACAAATGCACATTCCGACAGGGGAGCGCCACAGCGCTGAGAGTGCGGAAGCGTCGTAGTCCTACGGTGCCCGCAGACCCTTGAACCTCGCCCGGGTCATTCCGGGTAGGAAGTTCGGTCGTCACTCATGCTGTTGCGCCCTGCCCGGAGTTCCCTCCCCGCGTCCCCGGACGCCGGGAGTCGTGGACGCCGGGCAGGGCCGCGTCTCTTCCTGGCCAGCCAGGAGGAAATCAGTGAGCACCATCAGCAGGATCACCACGACGGCGGTGGCCGCCGCGGTCGGCATGACCGCCCTCGCCGCCTGCGGGAACTCCGGCGGCGGCAGCGCGGACGCCAAGACCGTCACGCTCGTCAGCCATGACTCGTTCAACGTCTCCAAGTCCGTGCTGGCCGCCTTCGAGAAGGAGAGCGGCTACAAGGTCACGATGCTCAAGGGCGGGGACGCCGGCAAGGCCTTGAACCAGGCGATCCTGTCCAAGGACAACCCCCAGGGCGATGTGTTCTTCGGTGTCGACAACACGCTGCTCTCGCGCGGTCTGGACGAGGGACTCTTCAGCCCCTACCGGGCCAAGGGGCTGGAGAGTGTCCCGGCGGGGCTTCAGCTCGACAAGGGTGAGCACCGGGTCACCCCGCTCGACTACGGCGACATCTGCGTCAACTACGACCGCGGCTACTTCACCCGGCACAAGATCGCGCCGCCGAAGACCTTCGACGATCTGCTCCAGCCCCGGTACAAGGGGCTGCTCGTCACGGAGAACTCCGCCACCTCCTCCCCGGGGCTGGCCTTCCAGCTCGGCACCATCGCGAAGTACGGGGAGAAGGGCTGGCAGAGCTACTGGAAGAAGCTCAAGGCCAATGGCGTCGAGGTCGTCGACGGCTGGGAACAGGCCTACAACGACCGGTTCTCCGGCTCCGCCGCGGGCAAGGGCAAGGGCGACAAGCCGCTGGTGGTCTCCTACGCCTCCAGCCCGCCCGCCGAGGTGCTCGGCAAGAAGCCCGCGCCCAAGGAGGCCCCGACCGGTGTCGCGGCCGGCACCTGCTTCCGGCAGATCGAATTCGGCGGTCTGCTGAAGGGCGCGAAGAACGAGAAGGGCGGCAAGGCGCTGCTGGACTTCCTGCTGAGCAAGAAGTTCCAGGAGGACGTGCCGTTGCAGATGTTCGTCAACCCCGCCCGTAAGGATGCCGCGGTGCCGGAGCTGTTCACCAAGTACGGCACGACGATCGACGAGCCGGCCACCCTGGCGCCCGGGACGATCACCAAGAACCGCGAACAGTGGATCAAGCAGTGGTCCTCCCTCGTTCTGAAGTAACGCCTTCGGACGGCACGGGCGCCCGGCGCGGCAGGCCCGCGCGGGGGACGGCGGTGCGGCTCGGCCTGATGGCGGTGCCGCTCGCCTTCTTCGCGCTGTTCTTCGCCTATCCCGTCGTGGCGATCGTCGGACGGGGGCTCAAGGACGGCGGGCAGTGGCAGCTCAGCCGGTTCGGTGCCGTGCTGAGCGACCCGGACGTCGTGCAGGTGCTGTGGTTCACCGTCTGGCAGGCGGCCGCCTCGACCGGGCTGACGCTGCTGATCGCGCTGCCCGGCGCCTATGTCTTCGCGCGCTTCGACTTCCCCGGCAAGCAGCTGCTGCGGGCGGTCGTGGCGGTGCCGTTCGTGCTGCCGACCGTTGTTGTCGGCTCGGCCTTCCTGGCGCTGGTCGGGCGGGGCGGGCTGCTGGACGACCTGTGGGGCGTGCGCCTGGACACCTCGGTGTGGGCGATCCTGCTGGCGCATGTCTTCTTCAACTACGCCGTGGTCGTACGGACCGTCGGCGGGCTCTGGGGGCAGCTCGACCCGCGGCAGGAAGAGGCGGCGCGGGTGCTGGGAGCCGGGCGGTTCGAGGCCTGGCGGCGGGTGACGCTGCCCGCGCTGGGACCCGCCGTCGCGGCCGCCGCCCTGATGGTCTTTCTGTTCACCTTCACCTCCTTCGGGGTGGTGCAGATCCTGGGCGGGCCCACCTTCTCGACGCTGGAGGTGGAGATCTACCGGCAGACCGCGGACTTCTTGGATCTGCCGACGGCCGCCGTCCTCACCATGATCCAGTTCGCCGCGGTGCTGGGCGTCCTGGCGCTGCACGCCTGGACCGTGCGCCGCCGGGAATCCGCCCTCCGGCTCGTGGACGCGTCGCAGACCGCTCGCCGGCCGCGCGGCCGGGGCCAGTGGACGCTGCTGTGGGGGACGCTCGCGGTCATCGCCGTCCTGCTCCTCACGCCGCTGGTGGTGCTCGTGGAGCGCTCGTTCGCCGGGCCGGACGGCTACGGGACGGCCTTCTACACCGCGCTCGGCTCCGCCGCGAGCACCGACAGCACCTTCGCCGTCGCCCCCCTGGACGCGCTGTGGAACTCCCTCGCCTACGGGGCCGCCGCCACCGTGATCGCGCTGGTCGTGGGCGGACTGGCGGCCGCCGCACTGACCCTCCCCCGGCTGCGCCGCGGCCCGTCCGGGCGGACCCCCCTGGTCAGCCGGTTCGTCCGCGGCTTCGACGCGCTGCTGATGCTGCCCCTGGGGGTCTCCGCGGTGACCGTCGGCTTCGGCTTTCTGATCACCCTCGACGAGCCACCGCTCGATCTGCGCGCCTCGTGGTGGCTGGTGCCGCTCGCCCAGGCGCTGGTGGGGGTGCCGTTCGTGGTCCGGACGATGCTGCCGGTGCTGCGGGCGGTCGACGGCAGGTTGCGGGAGGCGGCCGCCGTGCTCGGTGCCTCCCCCTGGCAGGTGTGGCGCGCGGTTGACCTGCCGATGGTGCGACGGGCGCTGCTGATCGCCGCGGGCTTCGCCTTCGCCGTGTCGCTCGGTGAGTTCGGCGCGACGGTCTTCCTCGCCCGGCCGGACCAGCCGACGCTGCCGGTGGCCGTGGCCCGGCTGCTGGGGCGTGCCGGGGAGCTCAACTACGGGCAGGCGATGGCCCTGTCGACCATCCTGATGCTGGTGTGCGCCGCCGCCCTGCTGGTGCTGGAGCGGCTGCGCCCCCTCGACCGATCCGGGGAGTTCTAGATGACGGCACGGGCCGGGAGCACGGCGCGGGAGCTGCTGCGGCTGGGCGGGGTGACCGTCCGCTTCGGCACGGGCGGGCGCCCCGCGCTGGACGCGGTCGGTCTGGAGGTCGCCGCCCGGGAGATCGTGTGCGTCCTGGGACCGAGCGGCAGCGGCAAGTCCACGCTGCTGAGGGTGGTCGCCGGGCTCCAACAGGCCGACACGGGGCAGGTGTTGCTGGAGGGGCGGGACCAGTCGGGGGTGCCCGCCCACCGGCGCGGGGTCGGCCTGATGTTCCAGGACCACCAGCTCTTCCCGCAGCGCGATGTCGCGGGAAATGTCGCCTTCGGGCTGCGGATGCGGCGCACCCCGCGCGCTGACCAGGAGCGTACGGTCGCCGAACTCCTGGACCTCGTCGGGCTGCCGGGCGCCCAGCGGCGCGCCGTGGCCTCCCTGTCCGGCGGCGAACAGCAGCGCGTCGCGCTGGCCCGCGCCCTGGCCCCCCGCCCCCGTCTGCTGATGCTGGACGAGCCCCTCGGCCAGCTCGACCGCGGGCTGCGGGAACGGCTGGTCGTCGAACTCCGGCGGCTCTTCCAGGAGTTGGGGACGACCGTGCTGGCCGTCACCCACGACCAGGGGGAGGCCTTCGCGCTCGCGGACCGGGTCGTGGTGATGCAGGACGGCCGGATCGCGCAGTCCGGCACCCCGCTGGAGGTCTGGCAACGGCCCGCCACCGAATTCGTCGCCCGCTTCCTCGGCTTCGACAACGTCGTCGAGGCGACGGTGCAGGGCGAGGCGGCCGCCACCCCCTGGGGGAAGGTGCCCGTGCCGGCGGCCACCCCGGACGGGCCGTGCCGGCTGCTCGTCCGCCCGGCCGGGGTACGGCTGACGGCCACCTCGGAGGGCCTGCCGTGCACGGTCGCGGCCCGTACCTTCCGCGGCACCCATGTCGCACTGCTGCTCCAGCCGGCCGCCGGACCGCAGGTGGAGGCGGCCTGCGCGCTGCGGGACGCGCCCGAAGTGGGCGAGCGGGTGGGGATCGCCTTCCAGGCGCAGGACGTGGTGGTACTGGACGCCTCCGCTCCGGCGGGCTGAGCACCGGCGCGGGCCCGGTGGGACGCCGGGGCCGTGGGCCGCTCACCGGCGTCCCACCTCCGGCAGTCGCGCCGGCCAGGGACGGAGACGCGCCTCAGCGGGCCGCGACCTCCGTGGGCCGCTCGCCGGCCTCCGGCGTCCCGGCCCCGGCTGCGCCGGGCTCCGCCTCCGGCTCGCCGAACCAGGCGACCGCGACGGCACCGGCCACCGCCACCACGAAGCCGAGGACGGCGACCCAGGCGAAGCCCGGACGGGACGCGTCCCCCAGCCACAGCACCCCGAGAATGCCGGGGACCACCGTCTCGCCGACCACCAGCGCCGCCGTGGCGCCGTTCACCGAGCCGATCTGGAGGGCGACGGTGTGCAGATACATGCCCCCGATACCGGCCACGAGAATCGCGTACAGCGCGGGGTCGCCGAGCAGCGACGGCAGGTGGAAGGGGTCCACCCCGTTCAGCACCCGTACGCCGACCCCGAGCGCACCGAACCCCAGACCGGACAGCAGACCCGCCAGGATCGCGGCCCGCCCGCCGAGCAGCCGCACGATCAGGATGCCGCCGCCGATCAGCACGACGGAGGCGACGAGCAGCCACCAGTGGGTGGCGATCGGGGTGTGACCGCTGCCCTCCGGCCCCGCGGCCGTGGCCAGCAGCACCAGGGCCGCGCAGACCACCGCGATGGAGGACCACTCGGCCCGGCTGAGCCGGATGCCCAGAAGCTTGATGCTCAGTACGGCCGTGATCACGAGATTGGCGCTGATCACGGTCTGCGAAAGGAACAGCGGCAGCAGCCGGGCGGCCAGCGCGCCCAGCCCGAACCCGACGAAGTCCAGCACCGTGCCCACCATGAACTCCCAGGTCACGGCCGCCTTCGCGGTCGATGACAGGCTGGGCCCGCCATGCTGGGTGACCCCGGTGGTGGAGGACTCGGCCGCCTCCCGGCGAGCGGATTTGCGGGAGCCCACCGCCTGGAGGACCGATCCCGTGCCGTAGCAGGCCGACGCCGCCACGGCCGTCAGAAGGCCGATGATCACCAAGAGCTCCGTTCGCCCGCTGTCCGCATTACTCGTTCATTACCTTCTTGGCAGACGTGCATTTGGGGACGGGAGTTGCCTCCGCCGGCAAATACACCGGTGCGCCGCCGGCCGCAGCCGCGCAGAGCCTTCGACGCCGGGAAGCCGGCGAGCGCACGGACGCGTCAGGAAGGCGCCTGGGTACGGAGGCGGGCCAGCGCCTCCGGGGCCTCGTCCACCGAGTCGACCAGGGCGATCCGGGCCGCCATCGGCCGGTCCGCGGCCAGCGCCTGGAGCAGCGGCCAGGTGGGGAGCTTCTCCGTCCAGTGCGCGCGGTTCACCAGCACCATCGGGGTCGGCTCGCCCCGCGACTGGTAGTAGTTCGGCGTCGCATTGTCGAAGATCTCCTGTACGGTCCCGGCCGCGCCCGGCAGGAACACGACGCCGGCGTTGGCGCGCGCCAGCAGCCCGTCCTCGCGCACCGCGTTGACGAAGTACTTGGCTATGTGGGACGCGAAGGCGTTCGGCGGCTCATGGCCGTAGAACCAGGTGGGAATGCCGGCCGAGACGCCGCCGCCCGGCCGGCTCCGGCGTATCTCGAAGGCGGCCCGGGCCCAGTCCGTGACGGACGGGGTGAAGTGCGGTGTCTTGGCGAGGAGTTCCAGCGCCGAGTCGAGCATCTCGTCCTCGAAGGGCGCGGCGTACGCCCCGAGGTTCGCCGCCTCCATCGCGCCGGGGCCGCCGCCGGTCGCGACGGTCAGCCCGTCGCGGGTGAGCCGGCGGCCGAGCCGGGCCGCGCCCGCGTACGCCGCGGAACCGCGCTCCAATGCATGGCCGCCCATGATGCCCACCACCTGCGCACCGGCGAGGTGTTCGTCCAGGGCGTCGGACACCGCGTCGTCGTGGATGCTGCGCAGCATCGAGGCGAAGATGTCACCGTCCGACTTGGTCTCCTGGTACCAGCGGTAGGTCCGGGCGTCCGGGGTGGCGTCGAAGCCGCCGTCGGCCAGCCCCTCGAAGAGCTCGTCCGGGCCGTACAGACCGCCCCGGTACGGATCGAACGGCAGGCCCGGCACGGGCGGGAAGACCAGGGCCCCACCGGCACGCACCTTGGCGGCGGCGTCCGGCTCCATGGCGCAGCCGAGGAACACGGACTCCGTGGTGTCCGCGCTGAGCAGCGCGAACGTACGGTCCGTCAGGTCGACCGACTGGACGCGATGTCCGGCGAGACTCCCCGAGGAGACCACCCGGTCGAACTCCTCCAGGGACTCGATCTCACGGTCGTCGTGGTCGTCGTGGGTGTGGGGGCGGCGGGACGCTGAGGGCTGTGAATTCGACTGCACGTCCGTCATGTTAGGACCGCAGTGTGGCCACCGGCGGGCCGAGGTGCCCGTCCGCGGCCGCGGCATCAAGCGCGGCGGGCAGCGCACTGTCATAGGCCGGGCGCGCCTGCCGCTGTACGTCCCGGCCCTCGTCCGTGATCACGCTGTACACCCCGCGCCGGTCATCGGGGCACAGATCGCGGCGGTCAGCCCGGACGACTCCAGCCGGGAGGCCGGCCGGCTCACGGAGCTCTGGTTGAGGCCGATGAGGTCGGCGAGCTCCTGCATCCGCAGCTCACCGTCGTCCGCCTCGGCCAGTGGAGTCCCGGGCGGGCGGGGCCGCCGCTCGACGGCGCGGCGGTCGGCCGGTCGGCCGTGCTGACACGGCCGGCGCCGTCAGGGGAACGGACCGCCCCCACACCCACACCCTCAATGCACCAGCGGAAGCGTGGCCATCTCCGCGACGGTCCAGGTCAGCGGGGCCATGACGAGGACCAGCGCCAGGAAGCGCAGGGCCGCGGCGCGGTGCAGCACCGAGGCGGAGGCGCCCAGGCGGCGGAGGGCCGCCGTGGTGTGGGCGCGGGCCGAGCGGGACTCCACGGCGGCGGTGAGCGCGCTGGCGGTGACACAGGCGAGGACGACCGCCGCACCGACCGCGGTGAGCGGGCCGAACGGACTGGCCGGCGAGGCCTCGTAGACCTTCACGGCGGCGTACGCGGCGGAGGCGACCGCGCACAGCACCCCGAGCGGGCGGCCGAGGCGGTGCGACTCCTCCTGGAGCACGCGGCCGGACAGCAGGCGCAGTGCGCCGGGGCGCCCGGCGCAGAGCAGCCGGCCGCACAGATGCACCAGACCGGGACCGGCCAGCACGAGGCCGAAGGTCGACAGCGCCCAGCCGGCCAGCACGCCAGGGGGGCTGCCGACCAGCCGGCCGGGCAGCGGCAGCAGTCCACCGGGGGCGTGGGCGCCGCGGCTGGTGTACGCCTCGATCGCCAGGCCGGCCGCGGCCAGCGCGATGCCCCAGGGGAGGCCGGAGGGCTGGGCGGTCCTGGGGCGGCTGTCGGTCTCGGGCGTGCCGGCCTCGTCACGGGGGCGCAGGGAGACGGCGGTCGCGGCCGCGGCGGTCAGCGGCACGGTCGCCAGCAGCAACAGGGCGCCGACGAGCGGCACCGGATGGCCGGTGCCGAGCAGGTCGGAGTCGAGACCGAGGGCGGACGGGCGGCCGAGCTGCCCCGGCCCGAGGTCGCCGCGCAGCCGGAGGAAGGCCAGCAGAGCCAGCGCGACGCCGAGGAAGCAGGTCAGCGCGGTGGAGGCGGTGGCGAGCAGGGTGAGCCGGAGCGGGCCCAGGCCGGCGGCGGTCATCCCGCGCTGGAGGCGGGCGGCGGGATCCGTACGCGCCGTGGACACCGCGAACTGGGCGGTGGCGGCGAGCGGGGCCGCGCACCACAGCAGGCGCACCAGCGACTCGTCGGCCGCGGACGGATGACCGGCGGCATGGCCGAGGGTGGAGAGCAGAAGGAAGCCGGTGCCGGCCGCCGCGGCGGTGACGGAGAGGCGGCGCAGCAGGACGAGTGGGCGCGAGCCGCGGGCTAGACGGAGAGCGAGCACTCTGCCCTGCTTTCCTCATCGGAGGCGCCGGTGGTGTCGGGCGCACCGCTCGACTGGTGGCCGTCGAGGAGCGCGAGGGACCGGTCGGCGAGCGTGGCGACATCGGGGTCATGGGTCGCCAGGACCACGGTGATCTGGTGCGAGCGGGCCGCGGTGGTGAGGGTGCGCAGCACCTGCGTGCCGTCGGCGCGGTGCAGCGGGGCGGTCGGCTCGTCGGCGAACAGCACCTGGGGCGTGGTGGCGAGCGCGCGGGCGATGGCGATGCGCTGGCGCTGGGACTGGTCGAGCTGCGCGGGGCGGCGGCTCGCGCACATGCCGACGTCGAGGCGGTCCAGCCATTCGAGGGCGGTGTGCTTGGCGGAGCGGGTGCCGGTGCCGCGGAGCAGGAGGGGGAGGGCGGCGTTCTCCCAGGCGGTGAGTTCGGCGACGAGATGCGGTTCGGTGTCGATCCAGCCGAACCGGTCCAGCCGCAGCCGTTCGCGGCTGGGGGAGGAGAGGGTGTGCACGGGGGAGCTGTTGAACCACACCTCGCCCTCGGCCGGGACGAGTTGGCCGGAGAGACATTTCAGGAGGGTGGTCTTGCCACTGCCGCGCGGGCCGGTGACGGCGAGGATCTCGCCTTCGGGGACGCCGACGGAGACTCCGGTCAGGGCGGAGGTGCCGCCGTACGCGTGGTGCAGGCCGCGGGCCCAGAGAACGTCGTTGTCAGGCGGGGCCACCATCTGCGCACCTCTTGTTGTAGGCGTCGAATCGTTCCCCCGACCGGGTGAACGACCATGGAGGGTATCGGTCACAAGCACGGTAAGGATTGGTGACCCCCGGTATTCGCCGCTTGGCAGCACAACGGCCCAGATTCACTCGTATGGCTTGAAGTGAGCGAATCTGGGCCGCTGGATGTTCAGTTGTCCCCGCGCGCGGCGGGTGGTGCCGCGGGGGTCAGAGCTTGGTCCAGGCCTCGGTGAGGACCGTGCGCAGAATCTGCTCGATCTCGTCGAAGACCGACTGGTCGGCGACCAGCGGCGGGGCGAGCTGGATGACCGGGTCGCCACGGTCGTCGGCGCGGCAGTAGAGACCGTTGTCGTACAGCGCCTTGGAGAGGAAGCCGTACAGGACGCGCTCGGTCTCCTCCTCGTTGAAGGACTCCTTGGTGGTCTTGTCCTTGACGAGCTCGATGCCGTAGAAGAAGCCGTTGCCGCGGACGTCGCCGACGATCGGCAGGTCGTGCAGCTTCTCCAGGGTGTTCAGGAAGTTGGCCTCGTTGTCGAGGACGTGCTGGTTGAGGCCCTCGCGCTCGAAGATGTCGAGGTTGGCGACACCGACGGCCGCGGAGACCGGGTGGCCGCCGAAGGTGTAGCCGTGCAGGAAGGTGTTGTCGCCCTTGTAGAACGGCTCGGCCAGGCGGTCGGAGATGATGCAGGCGCCGATCGGGGAGTAGCCCGAGGTCATGCCCTTGGCGCAGGTGATCATGTCCGGGACGTAGCCGAACTTGTCACAGGCGAACGTCGTACCGAGGCGGCCGAAGGCGCAGATGACCTCGTCGGAGACGAGCAGCACGTCGTACTGGTCGCAGATCTCGCGGACCCGCTGGAAGTAGCCGGGGGGCGGCGGGAAGCAGCCGCCGGCGTTCTGCACCGGCTCCAGGAAGACCGCGGCGACCGTCTCCGGGCCCTCGAAGAGGATCTGCTGCTCGATCTGGTCGGCGGCCCAGCGGCCGAAGGCCTCGGGGTCGTCGCCGTGGATCGGCGCGCGGTAGATGTTGGTGTTCGGGACCTTGTGCGCGCCGGGGACCAGCGGCTCGAAGGGGGCCTTCAGACCGGGCAGACCGGTGATGGACAGGGCGCCCTGCGGAGTGCCGTGATAGGCCACCGCGCGGGATATCACCTTGTGCTTCATCGGCTTGCCGACGAGCTTGAAGTACTGCTTGGCCAGCTTCCAGGCGGTCTCGACGGCCTCGCCGCCACCGGTGGTGAAGAAGACCTTGTTGAGGTCACCGGGGGCCTCGTTCGCCAGCCGCTCGGCCAGCTCCACCGCCTTGGGGTGCGCGTAGGACCACACGGGGAAGAAGGCCAGCTCCTGCGCCTGCTTGAAGGCGGTCTCGGCGAGCTCCACCCGGCCGTGGCCGGCGTTGACCACGAAGAGGCCGGCGAGCCCGTCGATGTAGCGCTTGCCCTTGTCGTCGTAGATGTTGGTGCCCTCGCCGCGCACGATCGTGGGCACGGGGGCATTCTCGTACGACGACATGCGGGTGAAGTGCATCCACAGGTGGTCGTATGCCGTCTTGGAGAGGTCGCCGCTCATTGCTATCTCGTTCCCCAGGTGTAGGTCTGCTTCCGGAGCTTGAGGTACACGAAGCTCTCGGTGGATCGGACGCCGGGAAGCGTGCGGATCCGCTTGTTGATCATTTCCAGAAGGTGGTCGTCGTCCTCGCAGACGATCTCGATGAGGAGATCGAAGGAGCCTGCCGTCATGACGACGTACTCGACCTCTTCCATGGTCGTCAGGGCGTCGGCCACGGGGTCGAGGTCACCTTCGACGTTGATGCCGACCATTGCCTGCCGACGGAAACCGACCGTGAGGGGGTCGGTGACCGCGACGATCTGCATCACGCCTTGGTCGAGCAGTTTCTGTACGCGCTGGCGTACCGCCGCTTCGGACAGGCCGACGGCCTTGCCGATCGCGGCATACGGACGGCGCCCGTCCTCCTGGAGCTGCTCGATGATCGCCAGGGAGACGGAGTCGATCGACGGGGTGCCGTTTCTGTCACGAGTGGCCACGCCGTTCACTGTGCACGAGCCTCGTCTGTCTTGCAACCCCAAAGCGATGAAATTAGTCGTGTAGCGATCAGAATTTCACTGATTCCGTTGTTCCTGGGTGGCGGGTGTGTTGAAAACGTGGGTTCCATGGCTAGGGTGGATGTCCAAACCACCAGACTTCTGACTGAAGGGGGCGCACAGTGACCACCGCACTGCGTCGTCTGCGCAACTACATCGACGGGGAGTTCCGGGACGCCGCCGACGGGCGGACCACGGAGGTGGTCAACCCCGCCACGGGCGAGGCGTACGCCACCGCCCCGCTCTCGGCCGCCGCCGACGTGGACGCGGCGATGGCCGCCGCCGAGGCCGCCTTCCCCGCCTGGCGGGACCTGATCCCGGCCGAGCGCCAGAAGGTCCTGCTCAAGATCGCCGACCGCTTCGAGGAGCGGGCGGAGGAGCTGATCGCCGCCGAGTCCGAGAACTGCGGCAAGCCGGTAGCGCTCGTACGGTCCGAGGAAATCCCGCCGATGGTGGACCAGATCCGCTTCTTCGCGGGGGCCGCACGGATGCTCGAAGGCCGCTCGGCCGGCGAGTACATGGAGGGCTTCACCTCCATCATCCGCCGCGAGCCGGTGGGTGTCTGCGCCCAGGTCGCGCCGTGGAACTACCCGATGATGATGGCCGTGTGGAAGTTCGCCCCGGCGCTGGCCGCGGGCAACACCGTCGTCATCAAGCCGTCCGACACCACCCCGGCCTCCACGGTGCTGATCGCCGACATCATCGGCAGCGTGCTGGACGAACTGGGCCACTCCCGCGGGGTGTTCAACGTCATCTGCGGTGACCGCGAGACCGGCCGGCTGATGGTCGAGCACAACGTTCCGGCGATGGCCTCGATCACCGGCTCGGTGCGCGCCGGTATGCAGGTCGCCGAGTCCGCGTCCAAGGACCTCAAGCGGGTCCACCTGGAGCTGGGCGGCAAGGCGCCGGTCGTCGTCTTCGAGGACACCGACATCCCCAAGGCCGTCGAGGACATCTCCGTCGCCGGCTACTTCAACGCCGGCCAGGACTGTACGGCCGCCACCCGGGTGCTCGTCCACGAGTCCATCCACGACGAGTTCGTCTCCGCGCTGGCCAAGGCCGCTTCGGAGACCAAGACCGGCGCGGTCGACGACGAGGACGTGCTCTACGGCCCGCTGAACAACGCCAACCAGCTCAAGCAGGTCAAGGGATTCATCGAGCGGCTGCCCGCGCACGCCAAGATCGAGGCGGGCGGTGAGCAGGTCGGCGAGAAGGGCTACTTCTTCGCCCCGACCGTCGTCTCGGGCCTCAAGCAGGACGACGAGATCATCCAGCACGAGGTCTTCGGCCCGGTCATCACGGTCCAGTCGTTCAGCGACGAGAAGCAGGCCGTGGAGTGGGCCAACGGCGTCGAGTACGCCCTGGCGTCCTCGGTGTGGACCAAGGACCACGCCCGCGCCATGCGGATGTCCAGGAGCCTCGACTTCGGCTGTGTGTGGATCAACACCCACATCCCGCTGGTCGCCGAGATGCCGCACGGCGGATTCAAGAAGTCCGGCTACGGCAAGGACCTTTCGGCCTACGGCTTCGACGACTACACCCGCATCAAGCACGTGATGACCTCGCTGGACGGCTGAGTAGGGGGAATCCTTCCCGCCGGGCGTCACGGAACGCCCGGCACACCGTCGCGGGCGGAGGCCCGGCAACTGACGCTCTGTCGCTTGCCGCCTCCGCCCGCGACGCGTGAGAGTGCTCGCCATGGCAGATCTTTCGCGGCGGGCGCTGCTCCGGGGCACGGGCGGACTGGGTGTGACGGGGGCGCTGGCCGCCATGACCGGATGCGGGGTGCCACCGGCCTACGTCGGGGCGGCGGACCGCGGAGGCCCGGACCGGTCGGCACGGGACCGCAGGCTCGTCTTCGCCAACTGGCCCCTCTACATCGACGTCGACGACCACCACAAACAGCGCCGCCCCACCCTGGACGCCTTCGAGCGGCGCAACGGGATCTCCGTCACGTACACCGAGGAGATCAACGACAACGACGAGTTCTTCGGCAAGATCAGCCCGGCGCTGATGAACCACCAGAGCACCGGCCGCGATTTGATCGTCATGAGCGACTGGATGTGCGCCCGGTTCGTCCGGCTGGGCTGGGTCCAGGAAATGGACCGCGCCGCCCAGCCGCACGTCGCCCGGCACCTCGATCCGCTGCTGCGGAGCCCGCACTTCGACCCCGGCCGCAGGCACTCGGTGCCCTGGCAGTCCGGGATCACGGGCATCGCCTACAACCGCAAGAAGCTCGGCCGGGAGATCCGGCACACCGCCGACCTCTGGAAGAACGATCTGCGCGGCCGGGTCACCCTGCTCTCCGGGCTCGATGAATCATTCGCCCTGCTCATGCAGGGCGACGGGGTGGACATCACCCGCTGGACGGCCGACGACTTCCACCGGATGACCGACCGCATCCGCCGCCTGGTGAGCAGGGGCCACATCCGGCGGTTCACCGGCAACGACTACATCAAGGACCTGGACTCCGGGGATGTGCTCGCCGCGCAGGCCTACTCGGGCGATGTGATCCAGCTCCAGGCGGACAACCCGGACATCGAGTTCGTGGTGCCGGAGGAAGGCGCCGAGCTCTGGGCCGAGAGCCTGCTGATCCCCGACCTCGCGGAGCACAAGCGCAACGCCGAGCGGCTGATCGACTACTACTACCGCCCGGAGGTGGCCGCGGACCTGGCCGCCTGGGTCAACTATGTCTGCCCCGTACCGGCCGCGCGCGATGTCCTCGCCTCCTCCAGGGACCGGGAGCGCGCCGCGCTCGCCGAGGACCCGCTGATTTTCCCCGACGACGCGATGCGCAAGCGGCTGGCCATCGCCCGCGACATCACGTCGAAGGAGCGGGCCGAGTTCGCCAAGGAGTGGAACGGGATCGTGGGGTTGTGAGCCTGCCGGCCGTGCCGGCTGTGCCGGCCGGGCGGTGTTCTCTGTCCGTGCCGTGGTCTCTGTCCGTGCGGTGTTCGCTGCCGTGAGGCGCCTCGCTCCCTGCCGTGAGGCGCCTCCTTATATTCCGGCAACGATTACGGAGAGTGGTTGGTTCCTTGGCGTTGCGTGATGTGCTGTTGCGGGTTGCGGGTTGCGGGTTGCGGGTTGCGGGATGCGGGATGCGTGAGGCGGTGCTGCGTGAGGGGCAGTGTCACGACAGGGTCAGTGCCATCACGACAGGGTCAGCGCCATGACGCCGTGTACGCGTCGATCTCGGCCGAGAGGCGGGACTTGGCCGGCGCGTCCATGAAGGAGGCGTCGACGGCGTTCTTGGCGAGGGCGGCCAGGCCGGTGGTGTCCAGGCCCAGCAGCCGGGCGGCGACGGCGTATTCGGTGTTGAGGTCCGTGCCGAACATCGGGGGGTCGTCGCTGTTGATGGTGACCAGCACGCCCGCGTCGACCATCTCCTTGACCGGGTGCTCCTCCAGGGTGCGCACCGCGCGGGTGGCGATGTTGGAGGTGGGGCAGACCTCCAACGGGATGCGGTGCTCGGCGAGATGGGCCAGCAGCCGGGGGTCCTGGGTGGCGCTGGTGCCATGGCCGATGCGCTCGGCGCCGAGGTCGTTGAGGGCGTCCCAGATCGTGCCGGGGCCGGTGGTCTCCCCGGCGTGCGGTACGGAGTGCAGACCGGCCGCGCGGGCGCGGTCGAAGTACGGCTTGAACTGCGGGCGCGGCACCCCGATTTCCGGGCCGCCGAGGCCGAACGAGACCAGGCCCTCGGGCTGAAGATCACAGGCGATCCTGGCGGTCTCCTCCGCGGCTTCCAGGCCCGCCTCGCCGGGGATGTCGAAGCACCAGCGCAGCACGACGCCCAGCTCCGACTCCGCCGCCTTCCGGGCGTCCTCGATGGCCTCGACGTACGCGGCGTCGGGGATACCGCGGCGGGTCGAGCTGAACGGGGTGAGGGTCAGCTCGGCGTAGCGGATCTGCTGCCGCGCCATGTCCCGGGCGACCTCGTAGGTCAGCAGCCGGACGTCCTCGGCGTCGCGGATCAGGTCCACGACGGAGAGATAGACCTCGATGAAGTGCGCGAAGTCGCGGAAGGTGAAGTAGTCGGCCAGCGCTTCGGGGTCGGTGGGGACGGCGGAGTCGGGGTGCCGCGCCGCCAGTTCGGAGACGATGCGCGGGGAGGCCGATCCGACGTGGTGGACGTGCAGCTCCGCCTTGGGCAGGCCCGCGATGAAGGCATCGAGATCGGACAACGGTTCCTCCTGGTCAAAGGGTGCGCGGGGGTGCAGGGAACGGCCTGGCCATGCTAAGCGGGCGGGGCCGGCCGGGGGCGCGGGTGTGCGGAGATCGCCCGCACCCGGCCGGCCGCGCGGTCTGTCCTACGCCCCCGCGCCGGCCGCCTCCCGCAGCCGCTGGCGGGCCGCCATCAGCGCGAAGCCCAGCAGATTCAGGCCCCGCCAGCGGGCCGGGTCCGCGGCCCGCTCGTCGTCGGCGGCGAGGCCGATGCCCCATATCCGGTCCACGGGGCTGGCCTCGACCAGCACCCGGGAGTTCGTGCCGAGCAGATACTCCCGCAGGGCGGCGTCCTGGCCGAACTTGTGGACGCTGCCCTCGACGACCAGGTCGAAGCGGTGCCGCCGCCAGGTCTCCTCGTCGAAGCCGCGGACCGTGCGCCCGGCGTCCTTGGCCTGCTTGGGGTGGCGGGCCGCGAGCGCGCGGCGCTCCGCCTCCGCATCGCCGAACAGCCGGGCCTTGCCGGCCATCATCCAGTGCTCCGCGGTGGCGTAGCGGACGCCCTCGGCGGTGAAGGGAGCGGGCCACCACTGGCTGAAGCAGCTCACGCCCAGGCTGCCGTCGCGCCGGGGGCTGTGGCCCCAGAAATGGACGTATTTGAGGCGCTTGCCGGTGGCGGTCTGCCGGCACAGCTCCTCGACCGAGCGGGGCCCGTCCGCGACCGGCCCGGCCGCGTCCCCCGTGGTGATCCCCGTGCTGTCGTGCATCATGCCGGGATTCTGTCAGCGGGCACTGACAACGTGTCGGGGTCCCCGAGGGTGAAATCGCAGAATCCGTCGCGTAACCAAAAGGCAACAACGGAATCCCTTGTTGAGGTCGCTCTCCTCTGTCAAGATCGGCCATCGATTCCGGAAATAGCTACGCCAGACAGTGCCGCTGAGCGGCTCCGGCGCCCGGCGGAGGAGAGCACCATGGATCACCGATTCGATGTCACCGAGCGGTTCGCCGAGGGCGCGCAATTCATCGCGGGCAGTCTCCGCGCCGGCAGTTCCGGCCGCACCCAGGACGTCGTGGACCCGGCGACCGGCGAGACGGTGTACTCCTACGCCCTCGCGGGGACGGCGGATGTCGACGCGGCCGTGGATGCCGCCCGGCAGGCGTTCCCGGAGTGGGGCGGTGCCACACCGGGGGAGCGCTCCGACACCCTGCACCGTTTCGCCGCCGCGCTCGCCGAGGACGCCGGCGATCTCGCCTACGCGGAATCGCTGAACTGCGGAAAGCCGATCAAGCTCAGCAACGAGTTCGACGTACCGGGCTCGATCGACAACGCGGCCTTCTTCGCGGGCGCCGCCCGTCACCTGGAAGGCAAGGCGGCCGGCGAATACAGCGCCGACCACACCTCCGTCATCCGCCGCGAACCGATCGGCGTGGTCGGCTCCATCGCCCCGTGGAACTACCCGCTCCAGATGGCCGCCTGGAAGGTGCTCCCGGCCATCGCCGCGGGCAACACCATCGTCCTGAAGCCGGCCGAGATCACCCCGTTCACCTCGCTGCTGTTCGCCCAGGCCGCGCAGCGCGCCGGACTGCCCGACGGGGTGCTCAACATCGTTTCCGGCGCGGGCCGGGACGCCGGTGAGCGCCTCGTCGGCCACCCCTCCGTCGCGATGACGTCCTTCACCGGCTCGACCGCCGTCGGCAAGCGCGTCGCCGAGATCGCCACCGGCACGGTCAAGCGGCTGCACCTCGAACTCGGCGGCAAGGCCCCCTTCGTCGTCTTCGACGACGCGGATCTGGAGGCCGCCGTCCATGGAGCGGTCGCCGGATCGCTGATCAACACCGGCCAGGACTGCACCGCCGCCACCCGCGCCTACGTCCAGCGCCCGCTCTACGACGCCTTCGTCAGCGGCGTCGCCGACCTGATGGCGACCGTACGGCTCGGCGACCCCTTCGACCCGTCCACCGACCTGGGCCCGCTGATCTCGCACGCCCAGCGCGACCGGGTGGCCGGTTTCGTCGACCGGGCGCGCGGCTACGCCACGGTCGTCACCGGCGGTGAGGCTCCCGGCGGCGAGCTGGCCAAGGGCGCCTACTACCGGCCGACGCTGATCGCCGGGGCCGCGCAGGACAGCGAGATCGTGCAGTCCGAGATCTTCGGTCCGGTGCTGGTCGTGCTGCCCTTCGACAGCGACGACGAGGGCATCGCGCTGGCCAACGACACCCCCTACGGGCTGGCCGCCTCCGCCTGGAGCCGGGACGTCTACCGCACCGGCCGCGCCACCCGCGAGATCAACGCGGGCTGTGTCTGGGTCAACGACCACATCCCGATCCTCAGCGAGATGCCGCACGGCGGCGCCAAGGCATCCGGTTACGGCAAGGACATGTCGGCCTACTCCTTCGACGAGTACACCCAGGTCAAGCACGTCATGTACGACAACACCGCGGTCGCGCGCAAGGACTGGCACCGCACGATCTTCGGGGACCGCCCCTAAGGGACGTTCCCCGCCGAGCACCACCGAGCCCCCCACCGGGCCCACCCCATGGGCCCACCCAGCGGCCAGCGCCGCGCGGCATCGTCACCACCGGCCGAGCGCCGGGCTCACCCTTGAAAGGGCACTGCGCATGGAGCACCACGAGCAGCCCGAACCCCTGTCCCCGGCCGAACTCGCCGCTGCGCGCCGTAGCCTGACGGACGGCCGGCTCGCCATGACCCGCCGCTCCCTGCTGCGCGCGAGCGGCGCCGTGGCGGCCACGATCGGCGGCCTCGGTGCCCTGTCGGCCTGCGGCATCCCGCCCGCGGGCCGTACGGACGCCGGCCGTTCCGAGGACCACTCCAGGGCGGAGAAGCGGATCAGCTTCTCCAACTGGACCGAGTACATGGACGTCACCGACGACGGCAAGCACCGGCCCACCCTGGAGCACTTCACCAAGCGCACCGGCATCGCGGTCAAATACACCGAGGACATCAACGACAACGACGAGTTCTTCGGCAAGATCCAGGCCCAGCTCGCGGCGGGCCAGGACACCGGCCGGGATCTGATCGTGCTCACCGACTGGATGTGCGCGCGGATGATCTCCCTCGGCTGGATCGAGTCGCTGGACCCGGCCAACCTGCCGCACGCCTACGCCCATCTCTCGCCGCAGTTCCGCAGCCCCGCCTGGGACCCGGGCCGCGCGCACTCCTACCCCTGGCAGGGCATCCCGGCGATCATCGCGTACAACAAGAAGGCCACCGGCGGCCGCAAGGTCGACTCGATCAGCCAGTTGCTGGAGGACCCCAAGCTCAAGGGCCGGGTCGGTTTCCTCTCCGAGATGCGCGACAGCGTCGGACTGACCCTCCTGGACATGGGCAAGCGGCCCGAGGACTGCACCGCGGACGATTTCGACGCGGCCATCGCCCGGATCCAGAAGGGCGTGGATTCCAAGCAGATCCGCCGCTTCACCGGCAACGACTACACCACCGACCTGGACAAGGGCGACCTCGCCGCCTGCGTGGCCTGGGCGGGCGATGTCGTCCAGCTCCAGAACGACAACCCGGACATCGGCTTCGCCGTCCCCAAGGCCGGCTACATGACGTCCACCGACAACCTCATGGTGCCGAACAAGGCCCGCCACAAGCAGAACGCAGAACGGCTCATCGACTACTTCTACGAGCCGAAGGTGGCGGCGAAGATCGCGGCGTACATCAACTACGTCTGCCCCGTGGAAGGCGTACGCGAGGAACTCGCCAAGATCGACAAGAAGGCGGCCGCCAACCCGCTGATCATCCCGGACCAGGAGATGGCCGAGAAGTCCCACTCCTTCCGTGCCCTGTCCGCCAAGGAGAACAAGGCGTTCACGCAGAAGTTCTCCGACCTCACCGGCGCTTGATCCCCCACCTCTCAGGCCCGCCCGAGCCGTTTCGCCCTCCGACCCACGGGACGACCGACATGACCCACTCCGCGACCCCCCAGAGCAGCGGCGGCGACGTCCGCCTCCACGGGATCAGCAAGACCTACGGCTCCTTCACCGCCGTCCATCCGCTCGACCTGACCGTCCCCGCGGGCTCCTTCTTCGCGCTCCTGGGCGCCTCGGGCTGCGGCAAGACGACCACTCTGCGCATGATCGCCGGGCTGGAGGAGCCCACCACCGGCACCGTCGAGCTGTCCGGCCAGGACGTCACGGTCCTGCCGCCGTACAAGCGCCAGGTCAACACCGTCTTCCAGAACTACGCGCTCTTCCCGCACCTGGACATCTACGAGAACGTCGCCTTCGGTCTGCGCCGCCGCGGCATCAAGTCCGTCAAGAAGCAGGTCGAGGAGATGCTCGACCTGGTCCAGCTCGGCCCGATGGCGCGCCGCAAGCCGCAGCAGCTCTCCGGCGGCCAGCAGCAGCGCGTCGCGGTCGCCCGCGCGCTGATCAACCACCCCCAGGTGCTGCTGCTCGACGAGCCGCTCGGCGCCCTCGACCTCAAGCTGCGCCGCCAGATGCAGCTGGAGCTCAAGCGCATCCAGACCGAGGTCGGCATCACCTTCGTCCATGTCACCCACGACCAGGAGGAGGCCATGACGATGGCCGACACCGTGGCCGTGATGAACGGCGGCCGGGTCGAACAGCTCGGCGCCCCCGCCGACCTCTACGAGAACCCCGCCACCACCTTCGTCGCCAACTTCCTGGGCACCTCCAACCTCATCGAGGCCGAGGTCGTCGAGGCCGGCGGGGACGAGCTGCTGCTCAAGGCGGCCGACGCCAAACTGCGGCTGCCCGCCGCCCGGTGCAGCGCCCCCGCCCGCACCGGCGGGAAGGTGCTGGCCGGTATACGGCCCGAGAAGGTCGCCCTCAAACACACCGATGACGCCGGCACCATCGCCGAGGGCCGCAACCGGCTGCCAGGCCGCATCAAGGACGCCAGCTTCATCGGCGTCTCCACCCAGTACGTCGTCGAGGTACCCGGCCTGGGCGAACTCGCCGTCTACGAGCAGAACGTCGAGCGCGACGGCCGCCTCGTCCCCGGCGCCGAGATCGTCCTGCACTGGAGCCCGGCGCACACCTTCGGTCTGGACGCCGCACAGGACATCCAGGCCGGCGCGGACCTCGACGAGGAGGCCGCGTGACCACCACCGAGACGCCCGCACCACCGGACGGCCAGGCCGGGACGGCACCCCTGGAGGTGCGCAAAACCCCCGCCCGCAAGCGGCTCGTCCCCTACTGGCTGCTGCTGCCCGGCATCCTGTGGCTGATCGTCTTCTTCGCCGCCCCGCTCGTCTACCAGGCGTCGACGTCGGTCCAGACCGGCTCCCTCGAAGAGGGCTTCAAGGTCACCTGGCACTTCGCGACGTACTGGGACGCGCTCGGCGAATACTGGCCGCAGTTCGTCCGCTCCGTGGTCTACGCCGCCACCGCCACCGCGCTCTGTCTGCTCCTGGGCTACCCGCTGGCCTATCTGATCGCCTTCAAGGCCGGCCGCTGGCGGAATGTCGTGATGATCCTGGTCATCGCGCCGTTCTTCACCAGCTTCCTGATCCGTACGCTCGCCTGGAAGACGATCCTGGCCGACGGCGGACCGGTCGTCGGGCTGCTGAACTCGCTGCACGTCCTGGACGTCACCAGCTGGCTGGGACTCACCGAGGGACAGCGGGTGCTGGCCACCCCGCTCGCGGTGGTCTGCGGACTGACCTACAACTTCCTGCCGTTCATGGTGCTGCCGCTCTACACCTCGCTGGAGCGCATCGACCCGCGCCTGCACGAGGCCGCCGGGGACCTCTACGCCCGCCCGGCCACCACCTTCCGCCGGGTGACCTTCCCGCTGTCGATGCCCGGTGTCGTCGCCGGCACCCTGCTCACCTTCATCCCGGCCGCCGGTGACTACATCAACGCCGAACTGCTGGGCTCCACCGACCAGAAGATGATCGGCAACGTCATCCAGTCGCAGTTCCTGCGGGTGCTGGACTATCCGACCGCCGCCGCCCTCTCCTTCATCCTCATGGCGGCCATCCTCGCCATGGTCACGCTCTACATCCGCAAGTCGGGGACGGAGGATCTGGTCTGATGGCCGTCCACGGGACCACCGAAGCCACCGCGGTCCGCACCCCGAACCGGGGCCTGCGCTGGCTGCGCCGCAACATCGTCGCGATAGCGGGCCTGTGCACGCTGGGCTACCTGATCCTGCCCAACATCGTGGTGATGGTCTTCTCCTTCAACAAGCCCAACGGCCGCTTCAACTACCAGTGGCAGCGCTTCTCCACGGACGCCTGGCGCGATCCGTGCGGCGTCGCCGACCTGTGCGGCTCGCTGGCCCTGAGCCTCCAGCTCGCGCTGTGGGCCACCCTCGGCGCGACCGTCCTCGGCACCATGATCGCGTTCGCGCTGGCCCGCTACCGCTTCCGGGCCCGCTCCGGCGTCAACACCCTGATCTTCCTGCCGATGGCGATGCCCGAGGTCGTCATGGCCGCCTCGCTGGCGACCCTCTTCCTCAACATGGGCATCCAGTTCGGCTTCTGGACGATCCTCATCGCGCACATCATGTTCTGTCTGAGCTTCGTCGTCACCGCCGTCAAGGCCCGGGTGATGAGCATGGACCCGCGTCTGGAACAGGCCGCGCAGGACCTCTACGCCTCCCCCCTCCAGACCTTCCTCCGGGTGACGCTGCCGATCGCCGCCCCCGGCATCGCGTCCGGCGCGCTGCTGTCCTTCGCCCTGTCCTTCGACGACTTCATCATCACCAACTTCAACGCCGGCTCCACCGTCACCTTCCCCATGTTCGTCTGGGGATCGGCGCAGCGGGGCACGCCGGTTCAGATCAACGTCATCGGCACGGCGATGTTCCTGGTCGCCGTGGTGTGTGTAGTCGTCGGCCAGCTGGCCGGGGCCCGCAAAAGGAGCAAGAGGAGCTGAGAACCATGGCACGAGCTGCCATGACCCCGTCCGCCGCGCATGCGCTCGCGGACGCCGAACCCACCCCCTTCTGGCTGGCCGACCCGGACCGGCCGGCCGCCCGGCCCGCCCTCGTCGGCGACGAGACCTGCGATCTGCTGGTCGTCGGCGGCGGCTACTCCGGTCTGTGGACCGCGCTGATCGCCAAGGAACGCGACCCCCAGCGCGATGTCGTCCTCGTCGAGGGCGCCGAGATCGGCTGGGCCGCCTCCGGACGCAACGGCGGTTTCTGCGCCGCCTCCCTCACCCATGGCCTCGGCAACGGCCTGGCCCGCTGGCCCGGTGAACTCGCCACCCTCGAACAGCTCGGCATCCGCAACCTCGACGCCATCGAGGAGGCCGTCGCCCGCTACGGCATCGACTGCGCCTTCGAGCGCACCGGCGAGATCGACATCGCCACCGAGCCCCACCAGATCGCCGAACTCAAGGAGTTCGCCGAGGACGCCGCCGGACTCGGCCTGGACCGGCACACCTTCCTCGACGAGGACGAGCTGCGCGCCCAGATCGACTCGCCGACCTTCCGTGCCGGACTGTGGGACCGCGACGGCGTCGCCATGCTCAACCCGGCCCGGCTCGCCTGGGGCCTGAAGCAGGCCTGTCTCGGCCTCGGCGTCCGCATCTACGAGCGCACCCCCGCCACCGACCTCGCCTCCGACGGCATCGGTATGGCCGTCCGTACGCCCTACGGCCGGGTCTTCGCCCGCCATGTCGCGCTCGGCACCAACGCCTTCCCGTCACTGGTCAAGCGGGTCCGCCCGTACATCGTCCCGGTCTACGACCACGCCCTGATGACCGAGCCGCTCTCCGAGGAACAGCTCGCCGCCATCGGCTGGAAGAACCGCCAGGGCCTCTCGGACTCCAACAACCACTTCCACTACTTCCGCATCACCGCCGACAACCGCATCCTGTGGGGCGGCTACGACATCGTCTACCGCTACGGCGGCGGCGTCCGGGCCGAGTACGACCACCACCCCGCCACGTACGAGAAGCTCGCCCGGCACTTCTTCCGCTGCTTCCCGCAGTTGGAGGGGCTCCGCTTCACCCACACCTGGGGCGGCGCCATCGACACCTGCTCCCGCTTCTCCGCGTTCTTCGGCACCGCCCACGCCGGCCGGGTCGCCTACGCCACCGGCTATACCGGCCTCGGCGTGGGGGCCACCCGCTTCGGCGCCGAGGTGATGCTCGACCTGCTCTCCGGCGAGCGCACCGAGCGTACGGAGCTGGAGATGGTCCGCAGCAAGCCGCTGCCCTTCCCGCCCGAGCCGCTGCGCTGGGCCGGTATCGGGATCACCCAGTGGTCCATGACCCAGGCCGACACCCGCGGCGGCCGCCGCAATCTGTGGCTGAAGGCCATGGACAAGGTGGGGCTGGGCTTCGACAGCTGACACGCGGCGCAAGGGGCGGGCGGCGGGCAGCCGTCCGCCCCGCGCGTTCCTCAGCGCCGCTGCGCCCGCCCGGCGCCCGCCCCCGACCACCGGTCGCACACCGCACACCACACCGCCAGCAGCACCGCGGCCAGGCACCAGCTGCCGAGCACATCCAACGGCCAGTGATAGCCGCGACGCACCAGCCCGAGGCCGACGGCCACATCGAGCAGCGCCACCACGGCCACGACCGCGGGCGCGAACAGCCGGCGGGCCGGGCGGGCCGCCCGCCTCCGCCGTACCCCGCGGATCACCAACAGCGCGGCCACGCCGTACGCCACCGCCGCCGTGGCGCCATGGCCCGACGGATAGAAGCCGTCGTGCGCCCCGCCCGCCATCTCCGGCGGGCCCGGCCTGGCGAGCCACAGTTTGAGCGGGACGACCAGCGCGGGCACCACGGCCAAGGTGAGACCGGCGGCGAGCGGCGGCAGCCACCACCGCACGCGGGCACCCTCGTTGGGCGCCTCCTTGCTTCTGTCGCGCCACCCCTGCCACCCCGCCCACACCATGACCACGCACAACACCGGCAGTGCCACAGCCGTGTTGCCGAGATCGGCGCAGAACTCGGCGGGCCCGGCCGGGAGATGGCCGGTGGCCAGTGCGCGCCCGAGCCGCTCGTCGAGCGCGCGCAGCGGGCCGTGGCCCGCCACCTGCCAGGTGAGCGCGCCGAAGAGCAGCGCACCGACGGCACCGACCCACCACGGGGAGCAGCGCCGGGAGCCGTCGCCGGACGGGCCATCGGACGGGCCGGAGCCCGGAAAAGGGGTCGGCCGCCTCGGAACAGGGGGGGTGGTTCCGAGGCGGCCGCGTGGACCGGTGTCCCGCGCGCCCCGGGGGGTATGGGGCGGGCGGACATCCGATCGGTGAGGATTCCCGGAACCGGGGGTTCCGGTGTTGTGCGCGAGGGCACGGCCTGATCGGAGCCGGGGAAGCGCCGACCGGGCGTCGCCCGCAGTCCCCTGCGAGCGGGGTGTTTCTCTCATCTGCAGAAACCGTACGGCACCGCGAGCGCACCCGACAGGCGCATCACCCTGCCGCCATCGGCCCCGCACATCTTCTTCACGCCATGTCTCCAGCTACGCGCGTCCATACGGAAATGAGCCCAGAAAAGGGGACAGAAGGGGGGTGGAAGGGGGAGGGCAGGTGCGCGCGCCGGCCCGCACCCGGCCCGCCTCCCGCCGCGCGTCGGCCCGTCTCCCGCGCCGCGTACCCGCCCGTCCCCGGGCCCCGAACGGGGCGCGGCCCGGGGCACGACATGAGCCGTGCCCCGGGCCGCGCCGGGGTTCCTTCCGCGAGGTGCGCGCCGCCGGCCGCTCAGAGCGCGGCGAAGGCGCCCTCAAGGATGTCCAGACCCTCGTTGAGCAGGTCCTCACCGATGACCAGCGGCGGCAGGAAGCGCAGCACATTGCCGTACGTGCCGGTCGTCAGCACCAGCAGGCCCTCCTGGTGGCAGGCCTTGGCGAGGGCGCCGGTGGCCTCCGGGTTCGGCTCCTTGGAACCGGACTTGACCAGCTCGATCGCGATCATCGCGCCGCGGCCGCGGACCTCGCCGATGATGTCGTACTTCTCGGCAAGGGCGTTCAGCCGGGCCTTCATGACCTCGCCGATCCGGCGGGCCTTGGCGTTCAGGTCCTGCTCGCGCATGGTCTCGATCGAGCCGAGCGCCGCGGCGCAGGCCACCGGGTTACCGCCGTAGGTGCCGCCCAGGCCGCCCGCGTGCGCCGCGTCCATGATCTCCGCCCGCCCGGTCACGGCCGCCAGCGGCAGACCACCGGCGATGCCCTTGGCCGTCGTGATCAGGTCCGGCACGATGCCCTCGTCCTCGCACGCGAACCACTGGCCGGTGCGGCAGAAGCCGGACTGGATCTCGTCCGCGACGAAGACGATCCCGTTCTCCTTCGCGAAGTTCGCGATCGCCGGGAGGAAGCCCTTGGCCGGCTCGATGAAGCCGCCCTCGCCGAGCACCGGCTCGATGATGATCGCCGCGACGTTCTCCGCGCCGATCTGCTTGGTGATCTGCGAGATGGCCTGGTCGGCGGCCTCCTGCGCGCAGTTCTCCGGGCCGGTCAGCCAGCGGTAGGGGTAGGCCAGCGGGACGCGGTAGACCTCCGGCGCGAACGGGCCGAAGCCGTGCTTGTACGGCATGTTCTTGGCGGTCAGCGCCATCGTGAGGTTCGTCCGGCCGTGGTACCCGTGGTCGAACACGACCACGGCCTGCCGCTTGGTGTACGCACGCGCGATCTTGACCGCGTTCTCCACGGCCTCCGCACCGGAGTTGAACAGCGCCGACTTCTTCGCGTGGTCACCCGGCGTCAGCTCGGCCAGCTGCTCACAGACCTCGATGTACGGCTCGTACGGCGCCACCATGGCACAGGTGTGGGTGAAGGCCGCCAGCTGTGCGGTGGCCCGGCGGACGACCGCCTCCGCGCTGTTGCCGACCGAGGTCACCGCGATGCCGGAGCCGAAGTCGATCAGGGAGTTGCCGTCCACGTCCTCCAGGACGCCACCGCCCGCGCGCTTGACGAAGACGGGCAGCACGGCGCCGACACCACCGGCCACCGTGGCCTGCTTACGGGCCCACAGCTCCTGCGACTTCGGGCCGGGGATCGCGGTGACGACGCGACGCTCCTGGGCGAGGGCGGGGCCTCCGGACAGTTCGGTCATGGCAGTCTCCTGGTGGGTGGAACGGGACGTACACAGGTGTTGTTCTCGCAGGCTAGGGGCGGCCGGGCGGGTCTGGCATGTTCCGTTCGGGAGAAGTGCGCGTGTTGCGTTGTCCGCACCGGACATAGCGACGCCCCACGGCCAGTAGATTGAACGCCGGCCCACCCGGCAACGGCGGCCACCAGCGCGGGCATGACAATGACAACGCGGCCGGCCGCCCCGGCCGCGGCAGGCCACGGCTCAAGGGGGACAAGGGGCACCGGATGGACACCGAGGGCACGCACGACGCACGCAACACCCGCTCCGACCAGGTGCCGCGGCCGGCGGCACCCCCGGACGTGCCGCCGCGGCCCAGTGCGGCGCCGCACTTCGCCGCTCCGACCGCCGCGGCCGGCCGGGCCGCGGGCTCCGAAACCCGGCCGGGCGATGCACCACAGTCCCCGTTCATGGCCTGGCTGAGCGCTCCGCGGGTCCTGGCAGGGCCAGGGGTCTGGGCCTTCGAGCACAAGCCCCGGCCCAAGGAGGAGCCGCAGGAGATCGCGGTGCCGCAGCTGATCGCCGGGGCGGTGATTTCGTTCCTGTGCGCGTGGCTGATCTGGTCGTTGCTGATGAACGACTACCTCGGCCCCTACTGGAAGTGGCCGCGCGAGGTGATGCTCCCCGACGCGTGGAAGACGGGCAACGCCAACATCATCTCGTCCTTCATCTATATGGCCCTCGTTCTCGGCGCGATCGTCGTCGTCTTCGGCCGGGTGGGGCGATGGCCCACGCTGTTCCGCCGGATGCTCGCCCCAGCGGCGAACCGGGTCTGGGACCGGCTGCCCGCGTGGCTCGCGCCCAAGGAACCCGCTGCGCTCCCCGGCGGACAGCTGTTCGCGCGAGCGGCGGTGACCCTGCTGCTCGTGTGGCTTCTCTGGCAGTGGTGCATCGACAAGACGACCGACTCGTCCCTCCTGATGCTTCAGCTGGAGCATCTGACGCCGGTGTCGGGCGAGGCCGCGTCGTATTTCTACTACGCCACCAGCTTTTCGCTGATCGACCTCGGGCTGCTGCTGGCCGTCTTCAGCCGGTTCGCCTGCCTGCCGGAGCTGCGTCGTCGGTACGGCTCACCGAGCCGTCGGGGCACGTCCGACGCCAAGAAGACGGCCGATCCCACCGCCCGGGTGCTTCAGGTGGACCAGGCGGAGTGGGCCGCCCTGCGTGCCGCGGGCGCTCCCGGGGCCGCCGACCGCCTGGCGCACGAGGCCCGGTCCGGGCTCATGAACGATGTCGATCACGCGCGGATCAGCCGTGCCTGGCAGTCCGTACGTGCACAGCCGAGCCGGCTTCAGGCCTTCGTCGACAGTGTGCGCGACCACGGCGCCGCCGCGTGTCTGCACCCCTCCGGGGCACGCGATCTGACGACGCGGACCGCACCGCACGACCTCCTCACCTCCCAGGTGCGCATCGGCACGGCGGCCGAAGACGCACGCAACCCCTATGAGCGGCGCGGCACGGGCTGTGCGCTCGAACCCGAGGTGCTCGGCACCTCGCTGCTGGCGGTCGGCCCGCCCGGTTGCGGAAAGACAACGCGCCTGGTGCGCCCGCTGGTTGAGAGCCTCTGCCTCCAGGCGCTGGCCGGGCGGGCCGCCGTCGTGTCCCTCGGGACGGCTGCCTCGGCACCCGCGCCCGAGGACGCCTTCGACGCCGTGGTCAGGATCGGGCACCGCGACGCGGAGTGCGATCTGGACCTGTACGGCGGCACGACCGACCCCGATGAGGCGGCCGGAATGCTGGCCGAGGCGCTGGTAGGGGATGTGGCGGCGACGCTGCCCGGAGGCGATGTGCGGCGGGCGGCCACCGTGCTGGGGCAGTTGCTGGGACCGTTCCAGGTGGCGCACGGGCGGTTCCCCCGCGTGACGGAGCTACGGGAGTTGCTGGACGGGGCACGAGAGGCAATGGCGGGGCTGCGGGCCACGCTCGAGGCGGCCGGTGAGCACGGCGCGCTGCGGGAGCTGGACGCCCGGGAGCGGCAGGCGGAACGGCCGGGAGACGCCGGGGTGCTGCTCGCGGACCGGATCGCGCTGCTGGACCGGCCGGCGTTCGCGGGCTTCTTCGACCCGACCGGGCGCGCGCGGCAGGTGTCGCTGCGGGCCCTGGATCATCCGCTGCGGGTACGGATCGATCTGCCCGAACGCGGCCACGCGGAGGCTGCGCGGATTCTGGCCCGGCTGGTCCTGGCGCAGTTCACCGAGTGCGCGGTGGCTCGGTCGGACCGGTCGGTCTTCGCCTGTCTGGTGCTTGACGACGCCTCACATGTGATCACGCAGGAGGCGCTGCGCGGACTACAGCGGCTGCGGTCGGCGAACGCGGGAGCCGTGCTGACGCTGCGTTCCCTGGACGACGTGCCCGACGCGCTGCGCGGCACCCTGCTCGGTGCGGTCGGCTGCCGGATGGCGTTCGCGGGCGTGACCACCTGGGACGGGGCGCGGTTCGCCGAGGTGTGGGGCAAGGCGTGGGTCGAGACGCGGGACGTCACCGACCGGCAGATTGTCTCCGACGAGCCGTTCACCAAGGTCATGCACTCCATCCGGCGGCTGGTCACGGGCAAGAACGTGACCGCCAAAGCCGTCACCGTCCGTACCGTCGAGCGGGAGCGCTGGTCCGCGTCGGATCTGGCGAATTCGGTGCCGCCCGGGCATGCGGTGCTGTCCGTGACGTCGGTGGCCGGGGAGCATGCTCCGCCGGTGCTGGTGGATCTGCGGTCCTGAGGGGCTCGGGGGACCGCCCGTGCCGCCTGCCCGGGACGGAGGGGTGGGGGGCTGGAATGGTGGTCCCCCCGATTCCTCCGTTGAGGCAGAATCGGCAGTGGCCGTTCATACGAGGCGGCGTAATCAATCGGGTGTCGGGCGGGCATCGGCCGGTTCGTGGCCGGTTGCCGGCCGGTCCCTCGTAGTCGTCGACGTCGTGAAGGTCCCATGCCGCACACCCTGGCTTCCCTGGTCAACCACACCGCGCTCAAGCTGACCGTGCTCGCGGGCGAGGAGCGGCTGGACGTGCCGGTGCGCTGGGCGCACGCCAGTGAGCTGATCGATCCGGTGCCGTACATGGAGGGCGGTGAGCTGCTGCTGATCACCGCGCTCAAGCTGGACGCGGAGGATGCGGAGGCGACCCGGAGATATGTGCGGCGGGTCGCGGAGGCCGGGGTCGTCGGGCTGGGGTTCGCGGTCGGGGTGAATTACGAGGGGGTGCCGCAGGCGCTGGTCGACGCGGCCAGGGAGCAGGGGCTGCCGCTGCTCGGGGTGCCGCGCAGGACGCCGTTCATCGCGATCAGCAAGGCGGTCTCGGCCGCCGTCGCCGCCGACCAGTACCGCGCGGTGACCGCGGGGTTCGAGGCGCAGCGGGAGCTGACCCGGGCGGCGCTCAGCGCGGAGGGGCCGGCCGAGCTGCTGGCCCGGCTCGCGGCGCATCTGGACGGCTGGGCCGCGCTCTACGACGCGTCGGGCGCGGTGGTGGCCGCCGCCCCCGACTGGGCCGCCCGCCGCGCGGCCCGGCTGACCGACGACGTCGGGCGGCTGCGGGAGCGGCCCGCCCCCGCCAGCTCGGTCGTCAGCGACACCGACGGCGATGACCGGGTCGAGCTCCAGTCGCTGGGCACCGGGCGCCGGGCCCGCGGGGTGCTCGCGGTGGGGACCGCCGCGCCGCTCGGCACCGCCGAGCGCTATGCCGTGCACTCCGCGGTCGCGCTGCTCACCCTGACCACCGAGCGGTCCCGGGCGCTTCAGGACGCCGAGCAGCGGCTGGGTGACGCGGTGCTGAAGATGCTGCTCGCGGGGGAGCCGGACCATGCGCGGGCGGTGGCCGGGCGGCTCTACGGCGGGCTGCTGGACGCGCCGTTCCGGGTGGTGGTCGCCGAACCGGTGGCCGGTGAGGAGCCGTCGCCGGGCGGCGGTGCGGGAGCCGGGGCCGTCGGGGTGCTCGATGCGCTCGCCGACGCGATGGACTCCGCGGCCGCGCGGACCGGTGAGGCGGTGCTCGCCGTCCCGGACGGCGGCCGGCTGATCGTGCTGGTCGCGGACGGCGGGGCGGCCGCGGACGCCTGTGCCGCCTACGCCGCCGAGGCCGAGGCCCGCGCCGGTGCGCAGCCGCGGGCGCGGGGCCGGGTGGCGCGGGCAGAGTCGGGCAACGGCGCGTGGGTGGCCGTCGGGCTGTCGGCGCCGACCGGGCCGATCGCCGCCGCGAACGCCTACCGCCAGGCCGAACAGGCGCTCTCGGTGGCACGGCGGCGCGGCCGTGCGCTGGTCGAGCACGAGGACGTGGCGGCCGGGTCCGTACTGCCGCTGCTCGCCGACGAGGCGGTCCGCGCCTTCGCGGACGGGCTGCTGCGGGCGCTGCGCGAGCACGACGCGACCGGCCGCGGCGATCTGGTGGCCTCGCTGCGCGCCTGGCTCGCCCGGCACGGCCAGTGGGACGCGGCCGCCGCCGACCTGGGGGTGCACCGTCACACGCTGCGCTACCGGATGCGGCGGGTGGAGGAGATCCTGGGGCGCTCGCTGGACGACGCGGATGTGCGGATGGAGCTGTGGCTGGCGCTCAAGGCGACCTCGGCGCCGCAGGGGGAGTGAGGGCTGGGGCGCCCCGAAGCCCCGAAGCCCCGGGGCGGGGCCCCAAGCCGGGGGTCCAGGGTGGCGCCCCGCTGGTTCGTCGCGGTGGCCGCCCGGGTAGGGAGCCGGAGGCTGTCCTCTTGCAGGCCGCGGCGGATCGAAGACGAGCGCGTCGGAAGCGCCGAGCCACCCCCGGAGGGCCGGCTCCGGGAGCGTCCGGGAGCCCGCGCCGCCGCGCGCCCCGGACCGGCCCCGTACGCCCCCTCCACCGCGGAGAGACGGGCGTGGTGATTACGCCGCTTCGGACAAACGCCACGACGGCGCCGCACCCCTACCGTGGGTCCAGAGTCAAAACCGCAGAGACGCTCCCTGAGCCATGCGCACCACCCACCACTTCTGAAGGGCCGGGTTCCACTGTGCCGATCCCCACTGATGCAGCCCCCACCGCCTTTTGGCTCGCCGGCCGCGAGGCCACCGGCGAGGCCACCTTCGATGTCACCTCCCCCTGGGACGGACGTCTCGTCGGCACGGTGAGCGTCCCCACCGAGGCCCAGGTCGAGGAGGCCATCGCGGCCTCCGTCGCCGTCCAGGAGGAGCTCGCCGCGACCCCCGCGCACGTGCGGGCCGCCGCGCTGGACCATGTGCACCGCCGGCTGGTGGAGCGTACGGAGGAGATCGCCCGGCTGATCTCCGCGGAGAACGGCAAGCCCATGAAGTGGGCGCGCGGTGAGGTCGGCCGCGCCGTCTCCGTGTTCCGCTTCGCCGCCGAGGAGGCCCGCCGCTTCAACGGCGGCGAGGCGCAGCGGCTGGACACCGACGCCGGCGGCGCCGGCCGGCTGGCGCTGACCCGCCGCTTCCCGCGCGGCACGGTCCTGGGCATCGCCCCGTTCAACTTCCCGCTGAACCTCTGCGCCCACAAGGTCGCCCCGGCCATCGCGGCCGGCGCGCCGATCATCCTCAAGCCGGCGCCGGCCACCCCGCTCTCCGGCCTGATCCTCGGCGAGCTGCTGGCCGAGACCGACCTGCCGGCCGGTTCCTGGTCGATCCTCCCGGTGCCCAACGACCGGATGCCGGCGCTGGTCCAGGACGAGCGGCTGCCGGTGGTCTCCTTCACCGGTTCCGAGAAGGTCGGCTACGCGATCCTCGACTCGGTGCCGCGCAAGCACTGCACCCTGGAGCTCGGTGGCAACGGCGCGGCCGTCGTCCTGCCGGACTTCTCCTCCGAGGCGGACCTGGACTGGGCGGCGCAGCGCATCGCCACCTTCTCCAACTACCAGGGCGGCCAGTCCTGCATCTCGGTGCAGCGGGTCATCGCGGACGCCTCCGTGTACGACCGGCTGGTGCCGAAGATCGTGGCGGCCGTCGAGGCGCAGGTCACCGGCGACCCGTCGGACGACGCGACCGAGGTCGGCCCGCTGGTCAACGAGGAGGCCGCCCAGCGCGTCGAGTCCTGGGTGGACGAGGCGGTGGAGCGCGGGGCGAAGCTGCTCGCGGGCGGCAAGCGCGACGGTGCCTCCTACGCGCCGACCGTGCTGGAGGACGTGCCCGCCGACGCCACCCTCGCCTGCGAGGAGGTCTTCGGCCCGGTGCTCACGCTCAAGAAGGTCGACGGGGAGGCCGCGGCCTTCGCAGCCGTCAACGACTCCAAGTTCGGCCTTCAGGCGGGCGTGTTCACCCATGACGTGCAGACCGCCTTCCGCGCCCACCGCGCGCTGGAGGTCGGCGGCGTGATCATCGGCGATGTGCCGTCCTACCGCGCCGACCAGATGCCGTACGGCGGCGTCAAGCAGTCCGGTGTGGGCCGCGAGGGCGTGCGCTTCGCGATGGACGACTACACCTACGAGCGGGTGCTGGTCCTGACCGGACTCGCCCTGTAACACCCGGCCCGGCCCGGACCGGTGGACAGCGACGGCCATCCCTCGGGCCGTATCGCCGTCCGGGCCCCGGCCGGCGCGCCCCCCGGCGCCGGCCTCTCCACGCGGCGCGCTCCGGCACCCTGTTTCCGGAGCGCGCCGCGTCCCCCGTTTCCGGCATCGTCTCCCGCCATGCCGGATCTTGACCGTACGGGACGCGCCCCCGCCGCTTCCTCCTGTCTGAGGGGGAGCCGCGGCCGTACCACCAGGGGGGAGACACCGCCGCGTGTACAACTCTCGCGGTATGCCGCACCCCCCGAAGGGCGGAGGGCGGCCGGCCGGCCCGGTCCGGGGCCGGGGCACAGGTCCCCCATGGCGTGCGGTGGCCCGAACACCCACCCGCGCCCGGTAGCTCCAGTGGTGCAACCCGTGCGGATCGGGTAACTCTCACAAGTAGCGCTGTCCAGCGGCCGACCGGCCGCCGGCGCTGAACTCCCGACCCAGCGGCGAGGTGAGCTCCTGATGACCGCTCCATCCATCCGCAACGTTTCCGAGCGCGAAGCACGCCAGGTCGCCGAGGCGGCCCGCGAGCAGGACTGGCGCAAGCCCAGCTTCGCCAAGGAACTGTTTCTGGGGCGCTTCCGGCTCGACCTCATCCATCCGCACCCCACCCCCGCGGTCGACGACGTACGCCGCGGCGAGAAGTTCCTGGCCACGCTGCGCGAATTCTGCGAGACGGAGGTCGACGGGGGGCGGATCGAGCGCGAGGGGCAGATCCCGGACGAGACCGTGGACGGGCTCAAGGCGCTCGGCGCGTTCGGGATGAAGATCGACCCCAAGTACGGCGGCCTCGGCCTCACCCAGGTCTACTACAACCGCGCGCTGTCCCTGGTCGGCACCGCCAGCCCCGCCATCGGCGCGCTGTTGTCGGCACACCAGTCGATCGGCGTCCCCCAGCCGCTGAAGCTGTTCGGCACCAAGGAGCAGAAGGAGACCTTCCTGCCCCGCTGCGCCCGTACGGACATCTCGGCCTTCCTGCTGACCGAGCCCGATGTCGGCTCGGACCCCGCCCGGCTGGCGACCATGGCCGTGCCGGATGGTACGGACTATGTGCTCGACGGCGTGAAGCTGTGGACCACCAATGGCGTGGTCGCCGATCTGCTGGTGGTGATGGCGCGGGTGCCCGCGTCCGAGGGCCACAAGGGCGGCATCACGGCCTTCGTCGTCGAGGCGGACTCGCCCGGCATCACCGTCGAGAACCGCAACGCGTTCATGGGCCTGCGCGGCCTGGAGAACGGCGTCACCCGCTTCCACCAGGTACGGGTCCCCGCCGCGAACCGCATCGGCCCCGAGGGCGCCGGGCTGAAGATCGCCCTGACCACCCTCAACACCGGCAGGCTGTCGCTGCCCGCGATGTGCGTCGGCTCCGGCAAGTGGTGCCTGAAGATCGCCCGCGAGTGGTCCGGGGCCCGCGAGCAGTGGGGGCGGCCGGTCGCCAGGCACGAGGCGGTCGGCGCGAAGATCTCCTTCATCGCGGCCACCACCTTCGCCCTCGAAGCGGTCGTCGACCTGTCCTCCCAGATGGCCGACGAGAACCGCAACGACATCCGCATCGAGGCCGCCCTCGCCAAGCTCTACGGCTCGGAGATGGGCTGGCTGATGGCCGACGAACTGGTCCAGATCCGCGGCGGCCGCGGCTTCGAGACCGCCGACTCGCTCGCCGCCCGCGGCGAACGCGGGGTCCCCGCCGAGCAGATGCTGCGCGATATGCGCATCAACCGGATCTTCGAGGGCTCCACGGAGATCATGCATCTGCTGATCGCCCGCGAGGCGGTCGACGCCCATCTGTCGGTCGCCGGCGACCTCATCGACCCCGACAAGACCCTCGCCGACAAGGGCCGGGCGGCGGCCAGGGCCGGCGGGTTCTACGCCCGCTGGCTGCCCAAGCTCGTCGCCGGACCGGGCCAACTCCCGCGTACCTACCAGGAGTTCGGCATCCTCTCGGGTCATCTGCGGTATGTCGAGCGGACCTCCCGCAAGCTCGCACGCTCCACCTTCTACGCGATGTCCCGCTGGCAGGGCCGGATGGAGACCAAGCAGGGCTTCCTCGGCCGGATCGTCGACATCGGTGCCGAACTCTTCGCGATGAGCGCCGCCTGTGTACGGGCCGAGTATCTGCGGGAGACCGGGGACCACGGCCGTGAGGCGCAGCAGTTGGCCGATGCCTTCTGCCGGCAGGCGCGGATCCGCGTCGAGGAGCTGTTCGGCCGGCTGTGGACCAACACCGACGAACTCGACCGCAAGGTCGTCTCCGGAGTCCTCGACGGCAGCTACGCCTGGCTGGAGGAGGGCATCATCGACCCCAGCAGCGACGGCCCCTGGATCGCCGACGCCACTCCGGGCCCGAGCACGACCGACAACGTCCGGCGGCCCATCCGCTGACGTCCCTCGGCCGCACGCCCGGGGCCGGTCCGGCAGCGATCCACCGGACCGGCCCCGGGGCATGTCCCGCGGCGCGCCGGCGAGCCGCATGATCCATCCGACCGGCCTGGGTGTCCCGGCCCCCTCGGCGACCGGCCACAATGGACCACATGACGGACTCCCTCGCCCACCCGCATCTGCGTTTCGAGCCGGCCGCCCCGCACCCCGGCGGCCCGCGCGACATCGTGATCCTCGGCTCGACCGGATCGATCGGCACCCAGGCGATCGACATCGTGCTGCGCAACCCCGACCGTTTCCGGGTGACCGCGCTCTCCGCGGCCGGCGGCCGGGTGGAGCTGCTCGCCGATCAGGCGCACCAGCTGCGGGTGACCGCCGTCGCCGTGGCGCGCGAGGACGCGGTGCCCGCGCTGCGTGCGGCGCTGGCGGACCGCTACGGCGCGGGTGAGCCGCTGCCCGAGATCCTGGCCGGCCCCGACGCGGCCACCGACCTGGCCGCCTCCCCCTGCCACACCGTCCTCAACGGCATCACCGGCTCCATCGGGCTCGCCCCCACGCTGGCCGCCCTCAAGGCGGGCCGGGTGCTCGCGCTGGCCAACAAGGAGTCGCTGATCGTCGGTGGCCCCCTGGTCAAGGCGCTCGCCGCGCCCGGCCAGATCATCCCCGTCGACTCCGAGCACTCCGCGCTCTTCCAGGCGCTGGCCGGCGGCGACCGCGCCGAGGTCCGCAAGCTCGTCGTCACCGCCTCCGGCGGCCCGTTCCGCGGCCGCTCCAAGAGCGAGCTGGCCGGGGTCACACCCGAGCAGGCGCTGGCCCACCCCACCTGGGCGATGGGCCCGGTCGTCACCATCAACTCCGCGACCCTCGTCAACAAGGGCCTGGAGGTCATCGAGGCGCATCTGCTCTTCGACGTCCCCTTCGACCGCATCGAGGTCGTCGTCCATCCGCAGTCCTACATCCACTCGATGGTGGAGTTCACCGACGGCTCCACGCTCGCCCAGGCCAGCCCGCCCGACATGCGGATGCCGATCGCCCTGGGCATCGGCTGGCCCGAGCGGGTCCCGGACGCGGCCCCGGGCGTGGACTGGACGAAGGCGCAGACCTGGGAGTTCTTCCCGCTGGACGAGGAGGCCTTCCCCGCCGTTTCGCTGGCCTGCCGGGTTGGTGATCTGGGCGGCACCGCCCCCGCCGTCTTCAACGCGGCGAACGAGGAATGTGTGGATGCCTTCCTCCAGGGCGGGCTGCCATTCACAGGGATTGTGGATACGGTCGCCGCAGTGGTCGCCGAGCACGGCACGCCCGCACGGGGAACCTCCCTGACGGTCGCGGACGTCCTGGAGGCGGAAACCTGGGCGCGCGCCCGCGCCCGCGAACTGGCCGCCCGTGCGGCACGGACACCTTCGGAGGCTCGCGCATGACGACCTGGATGACCATCCTCGGCATAGTCGTCTTCGTCGTCGGCCTGCTGTTCTCCATTGCCTGGCACGAGCTCGGCCATCTCTCCACGGCCAAGATGTTCGGTATCCGCGTGCCGCAGTACATGGTGGGCTTCGGGCCGACGCTCTTCTCCCGTAAGAAGGGCGATACCGAGTACGGCATCAAGGCCGTCCCGCTCGGCGGCTACATCCGCATGATCGGCATGTTCCCGCCCGGCGACGACGGAAAGCTCCAGGCCCGCTCCACCTCTCCGTTCCGCGGCATGATCGAGGACGCCCGCTCGGCGGCCTTCGAGGAGCTCCGGCCCGGCGACGAGAAGCGGCTCTTCTACACGCGTAAGCCCTGGAAGCGCGTCATCGTGATGTTCGCCGGGCCGTTCATGAATCTGATCCTGGCGGTCGTGATCTTCATGAGCGTCCTGATGGGCTTCGGCATCAACACCCAGACCACCCAGGTCGGCTCGGTCTCGGAGTGTGTCATCTCGGCGGCGGCCAAGACGGACAAGTGCCCGGCCGGCGCCAAGGACTCCCCGGCCAAGGCCGCGGGCCTGCGGGCCGGCGACAAGATCGTCTCGTTCAACGGCCACGCCGTGCCGGACTGGGGCGCCCTCCAGCAGCAGATCCGCGACACCACCGGGCCCGCGACACTCGTCGTCGAACGGCACGGCGCGCGCAAGACCCTGCATGCCGACCTGATCGAGAACAAGGTCGCCAAGACCGACGGCCGCGGCGGCTATGTCCCCGGCGAATTCGTCACCGCCGGCTTCCTCGGCTTCACCCCGGCCAGCGGCGTCGTCCAGCAGTCCTTCGGCCAGTCCGTCGACCGCATGGGCAACATGGTCGAGCAGGGCGTCTCCTCGCTGATAAACCTGCCCGCCAAGGTGCCGGACCTGTGGGACGCGGCCTTCAACGGCGGCGAGCGCAAGCAGGACTCCCCGATGGGCGTGGTCGGTGCGGCCCGGGTCGGTGGCGAGGTCTTCTCCCTGGACATTCCGCCGGAGCAGCGGGTGGCGACCATGCTCTTCCTGGTCGCCGGCTTCAACCTCTCGCTGTTCCTGTTCAACATGCTGCCGCTGCTGCCCCTGGACGGCGGGCACATCGCCGGTGCCGTGTGGGAGTCGATCCGGCGGGCCTTCGCCAAGATCGTCCGGCGTCCGGACCCCGGCCCCTTCGACGTGGCCAAGCTGATGCCGGTCGCCTACGTCGTCGCCGGGATCTTCATCTGCTTCACGCTGCTGGTTCTGGTCGCGGACGTGGTGAATCCGGTGAAGCTGACCTGAAAACAGGTTTGGCGGCGGCCGGGCACCTCCGTGGCGTTTGCCGGGCACCTCTGTGGCGTTTGGAGGTGCCCGGCCGTCCCATTCGTGGCACCACACGGGCGCGATGTGCTTGCCGCGACTCCTGTGCCGTAATCTCGAAGACCGGAGCCCGCCGCTGCGGGGCCTTGATCCACACCTTGGGGTTGCTCGCCAGATGACTGCCATTTCACTGGGAATGCCGGACGTACCGACCAAACTTGCCGACCGACGGGTCAGCCGCAAGATCCAGGTCGGTCCGGTCGCCGTGGGCGGAGACGCACCGGTCTCGGTGCAGTCGATGACGACCACGCGGACGTCCGACATCGGCGCGACATTGCAGCAGATCGCCGAGCTGACGGCCTCCGGCTGCCAGATCGTCCGGGTCGCCTGCCCGACGCAGGACGACGCCGATGCGCTGCCCGTGATCGCCCGGAAGTCACAGATTCCGGTCATCGCGGACATCCATTTCCAGCCGAAGTATGTTTTCGCCGCCATCGACGCCGGCTGCGCCGCGGTCCGGGTCAACCCCGGCAACATCAAGCAGTTCGACGACAAGGTCAAGGAGATCGCCAAGGCGGCCGGCGACGCCGGCACCCCGATCCGGATCGGCGTCAACGCCGGCTCCCTCGACCGCCGCCTGCTCCAGAAGTACGGCAAGGCCACCCCCGAGGCGCTCGTCGAGTCCGCGCTGTGGGAGGCGTCCCTCTTCGAGGAGCACGGCTTCCGCGACATCAAGATCTCGGTCAAGCACAACGACCCGGTCGTGATGGTCAACGCCTACCGGCAGCTCGCCGCCCAGTGCGACTACCCCCTCCACCTCGGCGTCACGGAGGCCGGCCCGGCCTTCCAGGGCACCATCAAGTCCGCCGTCGCCTTCGGCGCCCTGCTCAGCGAGGGCATCGGCGACACCATCCGCGTCTCGCTGTCCGCACCGCCCGCCGAAGAGGTCAAGGTCGGCATCTCCATCCTGGAGTCGCTCAACCTCCGCCAGCGCCGGCTGGAGATCGTCTCCTGCCCGTCCTGCGGCCGCGCCCAGGTCGATGTCTACAAGCTCGCCGACGAGGTCACCGCGGGCCTGGACGGCATGGAGGTGCCGCTGCGCGTCGCCGTCATGGGCTGCGTCGTCAACGGCCCCGGCGAGGCCCGCGAGGCCGACCTCGGTGTCGCCTCCGGCAACGGCAAGGGCCAGATCTTCGTCAAGGGCGAGGTCATCAAGACCGTCCCCGAGTCGAAGATCGTCGAGACCCTCATCGAAGAGGCCATGAAGATCGCCGAGCAGATGGAGAAGGACGGCATCGCCTCCGGCGAGCCGACCGTGGCCGTCGCCGGCTGACCCACGGCCCTCAGCACCGCCGCCGAGCCCCGCGCCCGCCCCGGGCCGCGGGGCTCCGCGCTGCCCGGCACGATCCGCCCCCGCAGCGGCCGGGTGCTCCCGCGCGGGGGGAGGTAAAGTGCCAAGACCTGCTCCCGCCTGGCCTCCCAGGCCCGTAACGGTGAGGCTTTCCGACACGTGCTGACGACCACCGCCATCAAGGTCCTCGAGCCCGGGGAGCTCGACGACGCCCTCGCGGTCCTCGACCGCGATCCGGTCGCCAATGCCTTCGTCGCCGCCCGCGTTCAGATCGCCGGCCTCGACCCCTGGCGGCTGGGCGGCGAGATGTGGGGCTGGTACGTGGACGGCCGCCTGGAGTCGCTCTGCTACGCCGGCGCCAACCTCGTCCCCGTCTGCGCCACCTCCGAAGCCATCCACGGCTTCGCCGAGCGCGCCCGCCGCCAGGGCCGCCGCTGCTCGTCCATCGTCGGCCCCGCGGAAGCCACCGCCGAACTGTGGTCGCTGCTGGAGCCCTACTGGGGACCGGCCCGCGACATCCGCGCCCACCAGCCCCTGATGGTCACCACCGCACCGTCCGCCGAGATCGCCCCCGACCCGTACGTCCGGCGGATCCGCAAGAACGAGATGGACCTGATCATGCCCGCGTGCGTGGCCATGTTCACCGAAGAGGTCGGCATCTCCCCGATGGCCGGCGACGGCGGACTGCTCTACCAGGCCAGAGTCGCCGAACTCGTCGGCGCCGGCCGCTCCTTCGCCCGGATGGAGAACGGCAAGGTCATCTTCAAGGCCGAGATCGGCGCCGCCACCCCGCGGGCCTGCCAGATCCAGGGCGTCTGGGTCGACCCCGCCTATCGCGGCAAGGGCCTCTCCGAGACCGGGATGGCCGCCGTGCTGCGCTATGCCCTCAGCGACGTCGCCCCCGTCGTCAGCCTCTACGTCAACGACTTCAACACCGCGGCCCGCGCCTCCTATCGCCGGGTGGGCTTCGAGGAAGTCGGAGCGTTCATGAGCGTACTGTTCTGACCCACCGCCTTGTACGCTCCGAGCATGGATGACGTCGCGGTCGGCCCCCTTGATCTCGCTGCCCGCGTGGATGACGCGCTGGCCGTCCAGGCGCTCGCCTTCGGCCTGAGCGACGAGGAGATCGCCGTCCGCCGGCACATCGTGCTGCGCCACCTCGGCTGCCCCGGCGCCCGCGCGCTCGGCGCCACCACCCCCGACGGCCGGCTGGTCGGCTTCGTCTACGGCATGCCCAACGACCGCGCCCACTGGTGGTCCACCGTCGTCGAGCCCTACCTCCGCAACGAGCGCCTCGACCACTGGCTCGACGACTCCTTCACCATCACCGAGCTGCATGTCCACCCCGGCTACCAGCACCGCGGCCTCGGCCGCTCACTGATCACCCGCATCACCGACGAGGCCGCCGAACCGCGCTCCATCCTCTCGGCCATCGACACCGAGAGCCCCGCCCGCCGCCTCTACCGCTCCCTCGGCTACCACGACCTGGCCCGCCGCGTCCTCTTCCCCAGCGCGCCCACGCCGTACGCGGTGATGGGGGCGCCCCTCCCGCTGAAGCGTCCTTGACCTTCCGCCCACGTTTTTGTCTGTCCCGCCGTGGTGGTTTCTCGCCGTGGCGCCTGCGGCGGGCTGGGTGGTTTGTGGGTGCGGTGACGGGCCGGAGGGGCCTGGTGTGTGGACTGCTTCGCTTTACGTCCACACACCAGGCCCCTCCGGCCCGTCCCCTCCCGTTGGGGGAGTAGTAACGGTGGGTGGGGGCTGGCCGCCGTTAGTCGTTTCACTGCGTCCCCGAGGGGGGTAGCGGACCACTCAGAGCAGCCCCCACCAACCGTTTTCCCACCCATCCCACGGGAGGGGACGGGCCGGAGGGGCAGGGGTGTGGGACGTAAAGCGAAGCAGTCCCACACCCCTGCCCCGGAGGTCCGTCACCGCACCCGACAGCCCCGCGCAGCGGCACCGCCCGCCGCAGGCGCAACGGCGAGAAACCACCACGGCGGGAAAGCCGAAAACGCGGGAGACAGGCCAAGCGCAGCGGTATCGCATTTCGTCGTGCCACACCCAGGCGGCTAATCTCCAGGGAGTCACCTTTCTTACGCAGGAGAATCTCCCATGGCCCACGCCGCACAGGTCCAGCGCATGTCCCGCTTGATGATCAAGACACTGCGCGACGACCCGGCCGACGCCGAGACCGCCAGCCACAAGCTGCTCGTCCGCGCCGGTTACGTCCGCCGCTCCTCCGCCGGCATCTGGACGTGGCTGCCGCTGGGCAAGAAGGTCCTGGAGAACGTCTCCCGCGTGGTGCGCGAGGAGATGGACGCCATCGGCGGCCAGGAGGTCCTGCTGCCGGCCCTGCTGCCCAAGGAGCCCTACGAGGCCAGCAACCGCTGGGAGGAGTACGGCGACCTGCTCTTCCGCCTCAAGGACCGCAAGGGCGCCGACTACCTCCTCGGCCCCACCCACGAGGAGATCTTCACCCTCACGGTCAAGGACCAGTGCACGTCCTACAAGGACCTGCCGGTGATCCTGTACCAGATCCAGACCAAGTACCGCGACGAGGCCCGCCCCCGTTCCGGTGTGCTGCGCGGCCGCGAGTTCCAGATGAAGGACTCGTACAGCTTCGACACCACCGACGAGGGCCTGGCGCAGTCCTACGCCCTGCACCGCGAGGCCTACACCAGGATCTTCGAGCGGCTCGGCCTGGACTACCGCATCGTCTCCGCCGTCTCCGGCGCGATGGGCGGCTCCGCCTCCGAGGAGTTCCTGGCCCCCGCCGCGGCCGGTGAGGACACCTTCGTCGACTGCCCGGCCTGCGACTACGCCGCCAACACCGAGGCCGTCACGGTCAAGGTCGAGCCGGCCGACGGCTCCGCGCACGGCCCCGTCGAGGAGCTGGACACCCCCGACACCCCGACCATCGAGTCCCTCGCCGAGTACCTCGGGGTACCGGCCGCCGCGACCCTCAAGAACCTCTTGATCAAGGTCGACGGCGAGATCGTCGCGGTCGGGGTCCCCGGCAACCGCGAGGTCGACCTCGGCAAGCTCGGTGAGCACCTGGCACCGGCCACCGTCGAGCTGGTCACCGCCGAGGACTTCGTCGACCGCCCGGACCTGGTCCGCGGCTACGTCGGTCCGCAGGGCCTGGCCGGCAAGGCGTTCCGCTACCTCGCCGACCCGCGCGTGGCCCCCGGCACCGCCTGGGTCACCGGCGCCAACAAGGAGGGCAAGCACGCCAGGAACGTCGTCGCCGGCCGGGACTTCGAGGTCGACGAGTACCTCGACGTGGTCGTCGTCGAGCCCGGCGACCCCTGCCCCGAGTGCGGCACCGGCCTGAAGATCGACCGCGCCATCGAGATCGGCCACATCTTCCAGCTCGGCCGCAAGTACGCGGACGCCTTCGAGCTCGATGTGCTCGGCCAGAACGGCAAGCCCGCCCGGGTCACCATGGGCTCGTACGGCATCGGCGTCTCCCGTGCGGTGGCCGCCCTCGCCGAGCAGACCCACGACGACAAGGGCCTGTGCTGGCCCCGCGAGATCGCCCCGGCCGATGTGCATGTCGTGGCGGCCGGCAAGGCCAAGCAGACCGAGCTCGCCCTGGAGGTCGGCGAGCAGCTCGGCGCCGCGGGCCTGCGGGTCCTCGTCGACGACCGGGCCGGTGTCTCGCCGGGTGTGAAGTTCACCGACGCCGAGCTGCTGGGCGTCCCGACCATCGTGGTCGCCGGCCGGCGCGCCGCCGAGGGCGTCGTCGAGGTCAAGGACCGCCGTACCGGCGAGCGCGAGGAGCTGACGGTCGAGGAGGCCGTCGCCCGCCTCAGCGCGTAACCGGCGTACGGCGAACGGGCCGGCCGGGGGTGCGCCCCGGCCGGCCCGTTCGCCTGTGCACCGACCCGCCGGGCAGGGCCTACAGCCAGGCCGCGAACTCCAGCAGCGCTTCCCCGCGCTGACGGTCGCCCACGGCCGCCTCCCGTACGCCGGTGTCCACCGCCCGGTACAGCGTCCATTCGCGCAGCCGGTCCCGGTCCACCTCCAGGGAGTCGGCCAGTTTGGCCACCCGGCGGCGGGCCGCGGCGGCCGCGCCGGAACCGGCCAGCAGATCCTCGAACCGGTCCAGCACCAGCGCCGCCAGGTCGTACGCCCGCTCGCCGACCACCGGCGACGGGCCGACCGCCAGCCAGGGCGCCCGCGCACCGGCCAGCACCTTGCCCTGCCGGAACGCGCCGTGCAGCAGGAACTGCTCCCCGGACCCGGCCGGCAGACCACGCCGCAGCTCCAGCGCCTGCTCCACCAGCGGCCCGGCGGCCCGGGTCAGTGCCCCGGCCGTGCGCAGCCCCTCCACGGCCTCCTCCGTACGCCCGGCCAGCGTCTCGAAGGGATGCCCGGCGGCGGGCTCCACCCACAGCCGCCGCACCGTGCCGGCCGCCTCCAGCACCGCCTTGGCCTCCGGCAGCGAACGCAGCGACACCCCGCCCTGAAGCCGCTCCAGCAGCAGCGCGCCGCTCTTCTCGTCGGACCGCAGCAGCCGCACCGCGCCCCAGCCGTCCCACACCTCCAGCGCCGCGCCCTCGTGCGCCGACACCCGCCCCGGCACCGGGAACTTCAGCGCCGCGGGCGTCCCGTCCTGCTGCCGTACGAACGCGAGCAGACTGCTGCGGCCGCCGGGCGCGTGCACCCGTTCCAGCGTCAGCTCCCAGGCCGCCAGCTGCTGCTGAACCAGCGTCGGCAGTGCCGTGAGCCACTGCCGCACCGGACTTTCCGGATCGCCGCTCAGCGAACTCACCAACCGCTGCGGCGGTTCGATGGGTGCGGTTGCCATGCGTGAGCTGTCCCTTTCCCGGTGGCGGAGACCGCGGAGCGGCCGGTCGTTCAGAGCGCGCCCGCGGCGGCGCTCGCGGAGCCGGACGGGGCGGCCTCCGCGGCCCGCTCCACGAGCCCAGGGAAGGCTACGCCGCCGCCGCGCCAGCGCACCGACCGCACCGCCGCCTCCCGCAGCGCGGCCGCCGCCTCCCGCCGCCGGACCGCGCCGCCGGCCCGTACGAGATCCGCGTACACGGCGGCCAGCCGGTCCTCCAGCTCCGCCGCCAGCCGGGCCGCGGCGGCCGCGTCGGGCACCGGGAAGGGCAGCTCGTAGGCGGCGGCCGCGGCCTGCGGGGTGCCGCCCAGATCGCGCACCACGCGGCGCAGCGCGTCCCGGCGGGCGCGGTGTCCGTCGTACGCCGCCTGTGCCTCGGTGCGCCGGTCACCGGCGATCCGCCCGCCGACCACGCCGTAGCCGTACACCGCGGCATGCTCGGCGGCCAGCGCCGCCTGCACCGCCGTCAGCTCGTCGGGTCCGCCGTCGTCGTTGTCGCGCCTGCTGCCGCGAGCCGTTCCGGCCGTCATCCGCACACCCCTTCGCTGGTTTCTGCCCGGTGCCCCGCCGCGCCCGTCATCCGGCCCGCTCCGCCAGCAGATACGCGTGCACCGCACCGGCCGCCGCGACCGAGGCCAGCAGCCGGGCCAGTTCCGGAGGCGCGGCGATCAGCGCCTTGGCGCGGGTGTCGGCGAGCCGGCGTTCCGCGTCGGCGAGCGCCGAGCGGGCGGCCCGCTCGTCCTCGGGGACCGGAGGGCCGGACGGCCGGGCGCCGTGCGGCGACGGACCGGACGCGGGCGCTCCGGCGTCGTGTGCGGGGCCGTCGGAGGCGCCGCCGCCGGGCGAGGCCGCGGCCCGCTCGTCGCCGAACGCCTCGGCGTGCCGGGCGACTTCGGAGCGCAGCGGGCGCAGCCGTGACTCCAGCGCCGGATGCGCGGCCAGCGTCGCGTCATAGCGCGCCAGCAGGGTCGTGCTGTCGCGGGCCGAGCGCTTGCGCAGCCGTTCGGCGGCGGAGGAGTGTTCGGCCCGGTCGGGGCCGGAGTCCTCGGAGCAGCCCGTGAGCAGGGCCGCGCCCCCGAGGGCGGCACCGGCCAGCAGGGTCCTTCTGCGCGCGTACGCCACTTTCGGCACGTTGCACTTCCCGGGGTCTTCCGTAGTGATCACCGCAGGCGAGAGTATCCGTGACCACCCACCGAATCGTCAGTACCCCGCCGGAACCGATAGGCTTTGACCCGACACGCGACCTACCCACAACAGCACACGCGGCCGAGGAGTCACCCGGATGAGCACCACCCAGAGCGAGAGGCTGCGCGGACTGCTTGAACCGCTCATCGCCGCGCGCGACCTGGATCTGGAAGAGATCGAGGTGACACCGGCAGGCAAGCGGCGGGTGCTGAGGATCGTGGTCGATTCCGACGAGGGCGTCCAGCTGGACGAGTGTGCCGCGCTGAGCCGCGAGGCCTCCCAGGTCCTGGACGACACCGATGTGATGGGCGGCGCCCCCTACACCCTTGAGGTGACCTCACCCGGCGCCGACCGCCCGCTGACCGAGCTGCGGCACTACCGCCGCGCCGTCGGCCGCCTCATCAAGGCCCAACTCCACGAGGGCGGCGAGCTGGTGGCGCGGATCACCGCCGTCGACGACTCCGGACTGGACCTCGAGGTACCGGGAGTCAAGGGCCGCAAGCCGACCGCCCGCCGGGTCTCCTTCGACGAGATCGCCAAGGCGCGCGTCGAGCTGGAATTCAGCCGTAAGCCCGACAAGACAGACAAGCGCGACGCGCAGCACGACGAGAAGATCGACGAGAACAAGGAGGAGGCGTAGCCGTGGATATCGACATGAGTGCCCTGCGGGGTCTGGTGCGGGAGAAGGAGATCTCGTTCGACCTGCTGGTCGAGGCGATCGAGTCGGCCCTCCTCATCGCCTACCACCGCACCGAAGGCAGCCGCCGGCGGGCGCGGGTGGAGCTGAACCGCAACACCGGTCATGTGACGGTGTGGGCGAAGGAGAACGCCGAGGACCTCTCGGACCTGCCGGAGGGCGAGGAGCCCCGCGAGTTCGACGACACCCCCTCCGGCTTCGGAAGGATCGCGGCGACCACCGCCAAGCAGGTCATTCTCCAGCGGCTGCGGGACGCCGAGGAGGAGATCACGTTCGGTGAGTACGCCGGACGGGAGGGCGATGTCGTCACCGGCGTCGTCCAGCAGGGCAAGGACCCCAAGAACGTCCTGGTCGACATCGGCCGCCTGGAGGCCATCCTGCCGGTGCAGGAGCAGGTCCCCGGCGAGGACTATGCACACGGCACCCGGCTGCGCTCGTACGTCGTCCGGGTGGTCAAGGGCGTCCGCGGTCCGTCCGTGACGCTCTCGCGCACCCACCCCAATCTGGTGAAGAAGCTCTTCGCCATGGAGGTCCCGGAGATCGCGGACGGCTCGGTGGAGATCTCCGCCATCGCCCGCGAGGCCGGCCACCGCACCAAGATCGCCGTACGGTCCACGCGCTCCGGCCTGAACGCCAAGGGTGCCTGCATCGGCCCGATGGGCGGCCGGGTGCGCGCCGTGATGGCCGAGCTGCACGGCGAGAAGATCGACATCGTGGACTGGTCGGACGACCCGGCCGAGCTGGTGGCGAACGCGCTGTCGCCGGCCCGGGTCAGCAAGGTCGAGGTCGTGGACCTGGCGGCGCGCTCCGCCCGGGTCACCGTGCCCGATTACCAGCTGTCACTGGCCATCGGCAAGGAAGGGCAGAATGCCCGGCTCGCCGCCCGTCTCACGGGCTGGCGGATCGACATCCGCCCGGACACCGAGCACGCGCCGCAGGACTGAGACCGTCCGAGGCGGCCGGTCGCGCCGCGGGCCCCGGAAAATCGGTGGTGCCGCGGCGCCCGGCCGGGAATTCTGAGCAGCCGTCCGGCCTTCACCCCATCGGGGCCGGAGCGGCGCGGGGAGGTAGACTTAAGCAGTGTCTGGCCGGACGCATGCCCGCGCATGCCCTGAGCGCACCTGTCTGGGATGCCGGGAGCGAGCGGCCAAGGGCGATTTGCTGCGCATCGTGGAGATCGAGGGTGAGTGCGTCCCCGATCCTCGCGGTACGCTGCCCGGCCGGGGTGCTTATGTGCACCCGACACTGGTCTGCCTCGACCTGGCGGTTCGCCGCCGGGCGTTCAACCGGGCCTACCGGGCCCGGGGACCGTTCGACACGACGGCCTTGCGCCGGTCCGTCGAGCGTGCCGAGCAGCCCCTGCAATAACGCACAGCACGAAATGCACAGCGCACGGAAAACCGTGCGGTCAGGTACCTCGCGAGTCGGAAGTAGGTCGAGATTGCGATGAGCACTCGATGAGTACGCGATGAGTACGCCCATGAAGTAGCGACGGTCCGGTGGACAAACCCGGACCTAGAAGGAGCGAAGTGGCTAAGGTCCGGGTATACGAACTCGCCAAGGAGTTCGGCGTTGAGAGCAAGGTCGTCATGGCCAAGCTCCAAGAACTTGGTGAATTCGTCCGTTCGGCGTCCTCGACGATCGAGGCGCCGGTTGTTCGCAAGTTGACCGACGCTTTCCAGGCAGGCAGCGGCAATGGCCGCGCCGCCGGTAAGCCCGCGGCGCCGCGGAAGTCGGCCCCCGCGAAGCCGTCCGCGCCGTCCCCGGCGCAGGCGGCGCGTCCTGCTGCCCCGAAGCCGGGCGCCCCCAAGCCGGGCCCCGCGGCTCCGGCAGCCCCCGAGGCACCGAAGGCCCCCGAGGCCCCGGTGGCTCCCAAGAGCACTCCCGCCGCCGGCCCCACCCCGGGCCCGCGCCCCACCCCGGCGCGCCCCGCGGCACCCAAGCCCGCTCCGGCCGCCCCCGCGCAGCCCGAGTTCCAGGCTCCGCCGGCCGCTCCGGCCGCCGGCCAGTCGGCTCCCCGTCCCGGTGCCCCCGCCCCGCGTCCGGCCCGTCCGGCGCCCGGCCAGGGTGGTCAGGGCGGCCAGGGCCGCGGTAACGCCCCGCGTCCCGGTGGCGAGCGTCCGGGCCCGCGTCCCGGCGGTCGTCCGTCCGGTCCCCGTCCGGGCAACAACCCCTTCACCTCCGGTGGCTCCACGGGCATGGCCCGTCCGCAGGCCCCCCGTCCCGGTGGCGCCCCGCGTCCCGGCGGCCAGGGTGGCCCCGGCGGTCCGCGTCCGCAGGGCGGCCAGGGCGGTCCCCGTCCCCAGGGTGGTCAGGGCGGCGCGCGTCCGACCCCGGGCGGTATGCCCCGTCCGCAGGGTGCGGCCCCCGGTGGCGCCCCGCGTCCCGGTGGCGGCGGCGGTAACCGCCCGAACCCGGGCATGATGCCGCAGCGTCCCGCTGCCGGCCCGCGTCCGGGCCCCGGCGGTGGCGGTGGCCGTGGTCCCGGCGGCGCCGGTCGCCCCGGTGGCGGCGGTCGTCCCGGTGGTGGCGGCGGTTTCGCCGGTCGTCCCGGTGGTGGCGGCGGTCGTCCGGGTGGTGGCGGCGGTTTCGCCGGTCGTCCCGGTGGCGGCGGTCCCGGTGGTGGCGGCGGCTTCGGCGGTCGTCCCGGCTTCGGTGGCCGTCCCGGCGGTCCCGGTGGCCGTGGTGGCACGCAGGGTGCGTTCGGCCGTCCCGGCGGTCCGGCGCGTCGTGGCCGCAAGTCGAAGCGGCAGAGGCGTCAGGAGTACGAGGCCATGCAGGCCCCGTCGGTGGGCGGCATCATGCTGCCGCGCGGCAACGGCGCGACGGTTCGCCTGTCGCGTGGTGCCTCGCTGACGGACTTCGCCGAGAAGATCAACGCCAACCCGGCGTCGCTGGTCCAGGTCATGCTGAACCTGGGCGAGATGGTCACCGCGACCCAGTCGGTCTCCGACGAGACGCTCCAGCTGCTCGCCGAAGAGATGAACTACGTCGTCGAGATCGTCAGCCCGGAGGAGGAGGACCGCGAGCTGCTCGAGTCCTTCGACATCGACTTCGGTGAGAACGAGGGCGGCGAGGACATGCTCGTCGCGCGTCCGCCGGTGGTGACCGTCATGGGTCACGTCGACCACGGTAAGACCCGGCTGCTCGACGCGATCCGCAAGACGAACGTCATCGCGGGCGAGGCCGGCGGCATCACCCAGCACATCGGTGCCTACCAGGTCGCGACCGAGGTCAACGACGAAGAGCGGCGCATCACCTTCATCGACACCCCCGGTCACGAGGCGTTCACCGCCATGCGTGCCCGTGGTGCCAAGTCGACCGACATCGCGATCCTCGTGGTGGCGGCCAACGACGGTGTCATGCCGCAGACGATCGAGGCCCTGAACCACGCCAAGGCGGCCGAGGTGCCGATCGTGGTCGCGGTCAACAAGATCGACGTCGAGGGCGCCGACCCGACCAAGGTGCGCGGCCAGCTCACCGAGTTCGGTCTGGTGGCCGAGGAGTACGGCGGCGACACCATGTTCGTCGACATCTCCGCCCGTGAGGGCCTGAACATCGAGCAGCTGCTCGAGGCCGTGGTCCTGACCGCGGACGCCTCGCTCGACCTGCGCGCCAACGCGGAGCAGGACGCACAGGGCATCGCGATCGAGGCCCACCTCGACCGTGGCCGCGGCGCCGTGGCGACCGTCCTGGTCCAGCGCGGCACGCTGCGCGTCGGCGAGACGATGGTCGTCGGCGACGCATACGGCCGGGTCCGTGCGATGTTCGACGACAAGGGCAACAACGTCGAGGAAGCGGGTCCGTCGACCCCCGTCCTGGTCCTGGGTCTGACCAACGTCCCGGGCGCCGGCGACAACTTCCTGGTCGTCGACGAGGACCGTACGGCCCGTCAGATCGCCGAGAAGCGCGCGGCGCGCGAGCGCAACGCCGCCTTCGCCAAGCGCACCCGCCGGGTGTCCCTCGAGGACCTGGACAAGGTGCTCAAGGCCGGCGAGGTCCAGCAGCTCAACCTCATCATCAAGGGTGACGCTTCCGGTTCCGTCGAAGCCCTGGAGTCCTCGCTGCTCCAGCTCGACGTCGGCGAAGAGGTCGACATCCGGGTGCTGCACCGCGGCGTCGGTGCGGTCACGGAGACCGACATCAACCTGGCGTCCGGCTCCGACGCGATCGTCATCGGCTTCAACGTGCGCGCCGAAGGCCGTGCGACGCAGATGGCCGAGCGCGAGGGCGTCGACGTCCGGTACTACTCGGTCATCTACCAGGCGATCGAGGAGATCGAGGCGGCCCTCAAGGGCATGCTCAAGCCGGAGTACGAGGAGGTCGAGCTCGGTACCGCGGAGATCCGCGAGATCTTCCGCTCGTCCAAGCTCGGCAACATCGCGGGTGTGCTCATCCGCTCCGGCGAGGTCAAGCGCAACACCAAGGCGCGCCTCATCCGCGACGGCAAGGTGGTCGCGGAGGACCTCAACATCCAGGGTCTGCGCCGCTTCAAGGACGACGTCACCGAGATCCGCGAAGGCTTCGAGGGCGGTATCAACCTCGGAAACTTCAACGACATCAAGATCGACGACGTCATCGCGACGTACGAGATGCGCGAGAAGCCGCGCGGCTGATCGGGCAGCAGGCCGGGGCCGGTCGGCGGAAGATATTTCCGTCGATCGGCCCCGGCCGTTCCGTGTACGGTTCGAAAAGACAACGGACTCCTAAGGCCCCACGGGTGGCTCGACCCGTCTTGCATGTACGTAGGGACGCTGTCCTTCGACCTGCTTCTCGGCGACGTACGGTCGCTGAAGGAGAAGCGCTCCGTCGTCCGCCCGATCGTCGCCGAGCTGCACCGCAAATTCGCGGTGAGCGTCGCGGAGGTCGGGGACCAGGATCTGCACCGCAGGGCCACCATCGGCCTGGCGGTGGTCTCCGGGGACACGGGGCATCTCACCGAAATCATGGACCGCTGCGAGCGCCTGGTCGCCGCACGGCCCGAAGTGGAGCTGCTGTCGGTACGCCGACGGCTGCACGGCGACGACGACTGACCTGATGACCAGGCATCCCGTCGCCGGCGGAAGCACAATTGTGGAAGAAAGAAGGAGACGGACCAGTGGCCGACAATGCGCGGGCGAAGAAGCTGGCGGACCTCATCCGGGAGGTGGTCGCCCAGAAGCTGCAGCGCGGTATCAAGGACCCGCGGCTCGGTTCGCATGTGACCATCACGGACACCCGGGTCACCGGCGACCTGCGGGAGGCTACGGTCTTCTACACGGTCTACGGGGACGACGAGGACCGCGCCAGCGCCGCCGCCGGACTGGAGAGCGCCAAGGGCATCCTGCGCTCCGCGGTCGGTGCGGCGGCCGGCACGAAGTTCACGCCGACCCTGGCGTTCGTGGCGGACGCCCTGCCGGAGAACGCCAAGACCATCGAGGACCTGCTCGACAAGGCACGGGCCTCGGACGCCAAGGTGCGCGAGGTCTCCTCGGGCGCGCAGTACGCCGGTGAGGCCGATCCGTACCGCAAGCCGGGCGAGGACGAGGACGACGAGGGCACCGCGGCAGAATGAAGCGTGAGAGCAACAAGCCGGGCGGGCTCGTCATCGTCGACAAGCCGTCCGGCTTCACTTCGCACGACGTGGTGGCGAAGATGCGCGGTATGGCGCGTACCCGCCGGGTCGGGCACGCGGGCACGCTCGACCCGATGGCCACGGGCGTCCTCGTCCTGGGCATCGAGCGGGCCACCAAGCTGCTGGGCCATCTCGCGCTGACGGAGAAGGAGTACGTCGGCACGATCCGGCTCGGTCAGACGACCGTCACCGATGACGCCGAGGGCGAGATCACCGCGTCGAAGCCGGCGCACGGCCTCGCCCGCGAGGACATCGACGCGGGCGTCGCCGAGCTGTCCGGCGCGATCATGCAGGTGCCGTCCAAGGTCAGCGCCATCAAGATCAACGGCAAGCGCTCGTACTCGCGGGTCCGCGAGGGCGAGGACGTGGAGATCCCGGCCCGCCCGGTGACCGTCTCCTCGTTCGTGGTGCACTCCGCGCACGAGACCGAGGCCGAGGACGGCACCCCGGTGACCGACCTGCTGGTCTCCGTCGAGTGCTCGTCCGGTACGTACATCCGCGCGCTGGCCCGCGACCTGGGGGCCGGGCTCGGCGTCGGCGGCCATCTGACCGCGCTGCGCCGCACCCGCGTCGGCCCGTACAAGCTGGACCGGGCGCGCACGCTCGAACAGCTCCAGGCGGCGGTGGACGACGCCGAGGGCGAGGGCCTGCCGGTCATGCCGCTCGGTGACGCGGCCGCCGCGGCGTTCACCCGCTGGGATGTCGCCGAACCGCAGGCGCGGCTGCTGCTCAACGGTGCGCGGATCCCGATGCCGCGCTTCGAGGGCGACGGCCCGATCGCGGCCTTCGGGCCGGACGGCACGTTCCTGGCACTGGTGGAGAACCAGGGCGGGAAGGCCAAGAGCCTGGCGGTGTTCGCCCTCTAGGGCGGGCTCATTGCCTGACACCGGGGCCGGGGCCGGGCGTGGAAACGCGCTCCGGACCCGGCCTTCCGCGTATCCGCCTCCGGGCGCCGACCGCCCCCGGAGGCGGCGAGGGCACCCGGGCCGCCCGCACGGCGCCGGCACCGGCCCTGCGCCACCCTCCCCCTCCCCCCTCCGCTCCGACAGGTTCCGGCCATTCACTCATTCGGTGAGGCGCTCGGAGTGAATCAAGGAGTGGACGGGGGCGCGTTGGCCGGCTGCTCTCCCGCGGCGATCACCGCCTGCTTACCGTGCGGAGAACGGGACAGGGCGAGAGGACCGACGATGGCGTTGCTGGATGCCGATGCGGACGCGGCACTGGTGCGGATCCGCGATCTGGCAGGTCGGACGCGGGGTACGGGCTTCCTCGCGGACCACGACGGCACCGTGGTCACCAGCCACGAAGCGGTGGACGGTGCGGCACAGCTGGTGCTCCAGCCCATGGCGGACGGTGCGGGCGGGGGTGCGGCCGGGGGCGGCGGATGGACCTGCCTGGTGGCGGCCGATGCGATCACGCCCCTTCCGGAAGCCGGGCTCGCCCTCGTACGGACCGACAGCTTCGGGCCGCACCGGCTCGCGCCGCTGCCCCTCGCCACGCGCCGGCCGGCCCCGGACACCCGCGCCCGGCTCTGGGCGGGCGGCTGGCTGGACGGCACGGTCGTCGGGCCCGGCTCCGGAGTGATGTACACGGCCGCCGCACGCGTCCATCTGCTCGACGAAACGCTGGAACTCGGCCTCTGCGCGGGCGGGCGGGAGGCGCTGCGGCTGGGCGGTCCCGCGATCGGCGGGCCGGTGCTGGACGCCCGGACGGGCGTGGTGCTCGCGGTCCTCGGCACCGCGCTGCATCCCCAGGCCCCCGGTGGCTTCCGGACGGGGCAGGCCCCCGGGCGCCGGGCGGACGGCTTCGCGATTCCGCTGCGCGCGGTCGCCGAGGCCGCGCCAGGCCCGCTCGCCGCCCTGCTGGAGCGCAACGCGCGGACCGTCCCGGCCTACGGCAGCGAGCTGAATCCGGCCGGTGCGCGGCATCTCGCCGAGGTGGCGCTGGGCTCCGCCACGCGGCCACGACTGTGGCGCGAGCCGGTCGAACGGCCGGAGGTGGCGGCGGAGTTCACCCGTTTCGGGGCCGACGACGGGACGGCGGGCGCACGGGTGCTGGGGCTGGTGGGGGAGCCCGGGACCGGGCGCAGCACCGAACTGGCCGGGCTGGCCGCCCGCCGCGCGCAGGGCCCCGCGCCCGCCCCGACCGTCTGGCTGCGCGGTGCGGAACTGCGGTCCGATGACGACGGCGTCCGCAGCGCGGTCGAGCGTGCGCTGCGCTCCGCGGGCCGGACCGTCGCCGCCGCGGAGCGTACGGCCGGTGATCCGGCGGACACCACGGCGCAGGGCGTGGCCCGGGCGGCGGCCGCGGCCGGAAGTCCGCTGCTCGTACTGCTCGACGGGCCGGAGGAGATGCCGACGGGCCTGCTGCGGCGGCTGGCCGAGTGGACCGGGGCGACGGCCGACTGGCTGGGGACGGCCGGGGTGCGGCTGGTGATCGCCTGCCGCCCCGAGTACTGGGAGCGGGCCGGTGTGCTCTTCCCGCCCGGTCTGCTGCACCGGCCGCACCGTCCGGTGCCTGCGCTGCCCGCCTGTGTGGAGCTCGGCGACCTTCCCCAGGAGGCCGCGGAGCGCGCCCGCGCCCGCTACGGCCTGCCGTCCGGCACACCGGCCGCACCGGACGCCCGCCATCCGCTGGCCCTGCGGCTGCTCGCGGAGGTGCGGGCGGCGCTGCCCAAGGGGGACGAGGCCGGGCGGGACGGCGGCATCGGCTCGCCGGACCGCCACCAGATCTTCGACGCCTACCTGGACCTGGTGTGCCTGCGTATCGCCGTACGCATCGCGGCCGCGCACCGGCCCGCACTGCGCGGCACCGCCGTCCGCCGGCTGGCCGCCCAGGTCGCCGGCCAGGTGCACGAGGCGGCCCGCCGCTGCCTCGGCCCCGGTCCCGGAGCGCTGGACCGTACGTCCTTCGAGGAGGTCTTTCCGCGGGCGGCCGGCTGGGCCTCCGCGGTGCTCGCCGAGGGGCTGCTGATCCCGGCCGGCACCGGATACCGCTTCGCGCACGAGGAGTTCGCGGAGTGGCTCCAGGGCGCCCATGCCGATCTCGATCTGCTGCCCGTCCCCGGACACCGCGTGGGGCCGGTCGTCCAGGCGCTGCTGCGGCTCGCCGGACGCGAGGGCTCGGTGCAACTGACGTTCCGGCTGGCGGAGTTGGTGCCGATGGCCACCGCCCCCGCCGCCGGAACACCGGCCCCGCACGCCGTGGACGGCCGCTGGTGGGCCGCGCGAGTGCTGTCCGGGGTGCTGCTCCGGGTCCCCGATGCGAGGCCGTACACGGGCGTACTGCGGCTGCTCGCCGACCGGATCACCGAACGGTCCCTCCGGACGGGCGGGTTCGCGCACACCGGACTGGAGGCCTTCGGCCCGTGGTTCTGGGAGCGGCTGGCGCTGGCGGACGAGGACCGGATGGATCTGTTGCGCCGTCTGCTGCCGGCGGACGGGCCGCCGGCCGGGGCGGGCCGGGTGTCGGGTGGGGGAGCGCGGGGCGGGGCGGAGCGGGGTGGCCCGGGGGGCGAGGCGGATCGTGCGCCGCTCGGACCGCCGCGGCCGCGGGGGCGGGGGCGGGCGTCGGCGTCCGTGGCCGGCGCCGCGGCCGGAGGCACATCCGACGCGTCGACCGGCTCGTCCTCGACCGGCTCGTCTTCGACCGGCTCGTCCTCGTCCCGCCCGTTGCCGTCCGGCCGGACGGCGGGCGATCTTCTGCCGTCCGGCGACGGTCCGGCCCCCGCCCTGCCGTCCGACGACGGTCCGGCCCCCGGCCACGCCTTCGCCCCGCCCCCGCGGGTACGCGTCCACCCCGCCGACGACGCGTCCGTCGGCCGGTGGGACGGTGAGCCCCCGCCGGGCGGGGCGCACCCGAGCGGAACGCCCCGCCCCGCCTCCGGGACGGGCACCGGCGACGGGCCGCCCGGAGGGGCCGGCGGGGCGGCCGGGGCCGGTGCGCCGCGCTCGTCGCGCTTCCTCGACGCCGCGGCCGAGCTGCTGTGCGCGGACCCGGAGCGGATGCAGCCGCTGCTGTGCGCCTGGTTCGACGACACCCGGCCGCTGCAGCGCCTCGGGGGCGACGAGGGCGACGGCCCGGCCCGCCGCGCCCTGCCCCCTGAGATCACCGTGGCCGCCGCCGCGCAGGCCCTGCTGCACACCCACCGCCGGCCGGCGCTCGACGCGCTCACGGAGGCGCTGGTGGAGGCCGCGCACCCCAAGGGCGACGAGCTGATGGACGCGCTCGCCGAGGACGAGCCGGCGGCGGTGTGCCGGGCCGTGGACCGCTGGGCCCACGACACCCGCCCCGAGCGCCGGGCCGCCGCCGCGTCCTACGGTCTGCGGGCCGCCCCGTACGTCACCGCCGCGGCCGACCGCGCCCTGCTGCGCTACGCCGCCCTCTGCCTGCTCGCCCGGACCGCGGACAGCGCCCACCACGGCTCCGCGCTCGCCCTGCTCGTCGGCGACCCGGCCACCCGGGACCGCTTCCTGGACCGGGCGCTGGCCCGCTTCGTGGCGGGGGATCCGCAGCTGCCGCCCACGGCGTTCCGGGCCGCTCTCACCGACCATCCCGGGCCGGTGCTGGACGCCTTCCGGGCCCGGCTGGTCGGTGGCGCGGGTCCGCCGGTGGCCGCCGGGCTGCTGCGGATGCTCGCCCGCACCGAGGAGCCGGTGCTCGCCGGCCGCATCGACGGCCTGGTCCGCGACTGTGCCCGGCACTGCCCCGACCGGGCCGCGCGCCCGGTCGCGGAGTTCGTCGAGTGCCGCCTGGAGCGCGGACCGGCCGCCCGCGCGGCGCTCCGCCCGCTCGCTGCCGAGCTGCTGACCGGATACCCCGTACCGGTCCGGTGCGCGCTCGCGGCGGTGGTGGCCGAGGTCGGCTCCGGCGACTCGGCCCCGTTGCGCCGTGAGCTGCTGGAGGTGCTGCTGGCGCAGGAGGCGTCGCACGCGGCGCCGCACGGCGGGTACGAGGAGACCGGCCCGGATACCCGAGTGCTGGAGGCACTGCTACAGACGGCCGCCGAGGGAGCGGAGCGGCGGCCGGCCGAGCGCACCCGGGAGCTGGTGCACCGCACCGGGACGCTGCTGGTCCGTACGCCCGAGGGCGCGGCCCGCTTCGACCGGCGGCTGGTGGAGCTGGGGCGGCGGGTGCCCGGCTTCGCACGTCGGGTACAGGACTGGGTGGCGGACGAGCCGGGGGAGTGGGCGGCGGTGGTGGGGCCCGGTGCCCGGGCCACGCTCGCCGGATGCCACAGCTGACCGGCGGGTGGAGCGGGCCGGAGAGGTGCTCCGGCCGGTGTGGCGGCCCCGCCGCGCGCCCGCGGTCCCGGCGGTGGGCGGTTGCGCTGAGCCACCCTTCGCGTGGAGCACCACCCGCGGCATGGCAGTCTTAGACCTGCGCCATGCCGACGTGGCGCAATGGACGGACAAGGGTTCGGGCGAGGAGCGGGCACAGTGCAGCGCTGGCGTGGCTTGGAGGACATCCCCGAGGGCTGGGGGCGCAGCGTCGTCACCATCGGCTCGTACGACGGAGTACACCGCGGCCACCAATTGATCATCGGCAAGGCCGTCGCGCGCGCCCGTGAGCTGGGGATTCCCGCGGTGGTCGTCACCTTCGACCCGCACCCGAGCGAGGTCGTGCGGCCCGGCACCCACCCGCCGCTGCTGGCTCCGCACCACCGGCGTGCGGAGCTGATGGCCGGTCTGGGGGTGGACGCGGTACTGATCCTCCCGTTCACCAAGGAGTTCTCGAAGCTGTCCCCGGCCGACTTCGTGGTCAAGGTGCTGGTCGACAAGCTGCACGCCCAGGTCGTCGTCGAGGGCCCCAACTTCCGCTTCGGGCACAAGGCGACGGGCAACGTCGAGACCCTGGCCGAGCTCGGGATCACCTACGACTACACCGTCGAGGTCATCGACCTCTATGAGCGCGGTGCGGCGGGCGGCGGCGAGCCATTCTCCTCCACGCTCACCCGCCGGCTGGTGGCCGAGGGCGAGGTGGCCGGTGCGATGGAGGTCCTCGGACGGCCGCACCGCGTCGAGGGCGTCGTCGTCCGCGGTGCCCAGCGCGGCCGCGAACTGGGCTTCCCCACGGCCAATGTGGAGACCCTGCCGCACACCGCCATCCCGGCCGACGGGGTCTACGCCGGCCTGCTCCAGGTGGAGGGCGAGGCGATGCCGGCGGCCATCTCGGTCGGCACCAACCCGCAGTTCGACGGCAAGACCCGCACCGTCGAGGCGTACGCCATCGACCGCGTCGGCCTGGACCTGTACGGCCTGCATGTCGGAGTGGACTTCCTCGCCTACATCCGCGGCCAGGAAAAGTTCGACACACTCGACGCCCTGCTGGAGCGGATGGCGGTCGACGTGAAGCTGGCGCGGGGGCTGATCGCGGCGGCGGGTTGAGCGACGGGGCGGGCGGGGCGGCGGACGAGGTCTGCGGCGGATGAGCTCTGCGGCGGACGAGGTCTGTGGCTCGCAGCGCCGCTTGGTGGACTTCCGCCGGCTCGTCTTCGGGGCTCCTGCTGGGCCGCTGCTGGGCCACTGCTGGGGGTTGCTTCCGCTGCCTTGCCTCTTGGGGGCCGCCGCCTCCTCCACCCCCCCCGGTAGTTTTTTCCCCGCCGCCCACCCCCCCTTCGGGGGGTGGGCGGGTGTAGAGGTGCGGTTTGCTCTGAGCGGCGGGCGCAGAAGTGCCGCAATTTCGAGAGGGGCGGGCCGGCGTCCTCTCCCCCAACTTGGCTGATTCCGCCCGGAGTTGGGCCGGGACCGGTTCACTCGTCCGAGGGATGACGTGATACAGGGCGGGGCCCGGCACTTGAGAGGTGCCGGGCCCCGCCCCGTATTGCGTTACGCCCGCCTCACTGCGGAGGCGGCTGCTGCTGCCACCCGGGCGCCAGACCTGGCCCCTCCGGCTGCGGTGCGTCCGGAGCGGGCTGTTGCTGCTGCCAGTGGGCCGGCGGCTGGCCCTGCTGCGGCTGCTGGGTCCAGCCACCCTGCTGCGGCGGGTAGCCGGCCGGCGGCTGGCCCTGTTGCGGCTGCTGCGGCTGGCCCTGCTGGGCGTACTGCTGCTGCGCGTAGGGGTCGCCGCCCATCTGCTGCTGGGCGTACGGATCGCCGCCCATCTGCTGCTGCGGGTACATGCCCTGCGCCTGCTGCGCCCGCGCGAAGTCCTCGGCCACCAGGGCGGAGAGGTTGAAGTACGCCTCGCGGGTCTTGGGCCGCATCATGTCGAGGTCGACCTCGGCACCGGCGGCGAGATGCTCGTCGAAGGGGACGACCACGACACCGCGGCAACGGGTCTCGAAGTGCGACACGATGTCATCGATCTTGATCATCTTGCCGGTCTCACGGACACCGGAGATGACCGTGATGCCGCGCTGCACCAGGTCGGCGTAGCCGTGCGCGGACAGCCAGTCCAGGGTGGTGCTCGCGCTGCTGGCACCGTCCACGGACGGGGTGGAGATGATGATCAACTGGTCCGCGAGATCGAGGACTCCGCGCATCGCGCTGTAGAGCAGACCGGTGCCCGAGTCGGTGAGGATGACCGGGTACTGCTTGCCGAGGACATCGATCGCCCGCCGGTAGTCGTCGTCGTTGAAGGTCGTCGAGACGGCCGGGTCGACGTCGTTGGCGAGGATCTCCAGGCCCGAGGGGGCCTGCGAGGTGAACCGGCGGATGTCCATGTAGCTGTGCAGATGCGGGATCGCCTGCACCAGGTCACGGATGGTCGCACCGGTCTCCCGGCGCACCCGTCGGCCGAGCGTGCCGGCGTCCGGGTTGGCGTCGATCGCCAGGATCTTGTCCTGCCGCTCGGACGCGAGCGTGGAGCCCAGGGCGGTGGTCGTGGTGGTCTTGCCGACGCCGCCCTTGAGGCTGATCACCGCGATCCGGTAGCAGGACATCACCGGCGTACGGATCAGCTCCAGCTTGCGCTGCCGCTCCGCCTCTTCCTTCTTCGCGCCCAGCTTGAACTTGGACGGCTGGGCATTGGCACCCGGCTTGCGCTTCTTGGGCTGGTTGCGCAGCAGCCGGTCGGAGGTCAGCTCGACGGCGGCGCTGTAGCCGAGCGGCGCGCCGGGGGCGGCCCGCTGCTGAGGCTGCTGCTGGCCCGGCTGCGAGTACGAGGCGTAGTTGGCCGCGGCGTTCGGGTCGCCGGCCTGCTGACCGGGCAGCGGCTGGTACTGCGCCTGCTGGGGCTGGGCCTGTTGGGCCTGTGCCTGCTGCGCTTGCTGAGCCTGCTGGGCCTGCTGGGCTTGCTGTGCCTGCTGGGCTTGCTGTGCCTGGGCTTGTTGGGCCTGCGCCGCCTGGGCCTGTGCCTGGGCGGCCTGAGCCTGTGCTGCCTGCTGGGCGGCGTGCTGCTGGGGGTAGCCGGCCTGCGCCTGGCCCTGCTGCGGGTAGCCCTGCGCACCGGTCTGCGGATAGCCGTACGCCGACTGCTGCGCGGCCGCGTGAGGCTGCTGTGCGTGGGGCTGCTGCTGGGCCTGCTGGGGGTAGCCGTACGCGGGCTGCGGATAGCCGTAAGCGGGCTGTTGCTGCTGCGCGGGCGCGCCCTGCTGCTGTTGCGGGTAGCCGGCCTGCTGGGCGTGCTGCCCCTGGGGGTACCCGGCCTGCGGCTGTCCCGCCTGCTGGGCGTGCGGCTGCGGCTGCGCCTGAGGGTGCTGCTGGGCCTGCTGCGGCTGCTGCTGAGCGGCCTGAGCTTGGGCCTGTGCCGTCCGCGGGTCCGCGGGCTGGTACTCGGCCGGCAGCGGCGGCAGCGCGCCCTGTCCGGGCACACCCTGCTGCTGACCGTCCGCCGCGGCACCCCAAGGAGCGCCCTGCTGCGGCACTCCTTGCTGCGGAACGCCCTGCTGGGGGGCCTGCTGCGGAGCCGCCTGCGGGGGCATCGCCTGCTGCGGAACGCCCTGCTGCGGTACGCCCTGCTGAGGGGCCGTCTGCTCCGGAACCCCCTGCTGCGGCACACCCTGTACGGGCATGCCCTGCTGGGGCACGCCCTGCTGCGGCTGCTGCTGGGCCGGGGCGGGCTGCGCCTCCGGCATGGCCGCCTCGGGGGCGGGCTGCGCGGGCACCGCGGCCTCAGGGGCCGGGGCGCTCTCCTCGACGGGGGCGGGCGCGGCCGAGGTCTCCGGCTGCGGCGCCGCCTCGGTGGACGTGACCTCGGGCTCGGACGCGTTCGTCGCCTCCGGCTCGTCGTCCTCGTCGTCGTCCCAGAGCGAGGCCGACGGATCGGTGCCCGTGCCCATACGCCGATTGCCGGTGCCGGCACCCTCGTTCGCGGCCGGCGCGGGCTCCGAGGGAGTCTCCACCGGGTCAGGGGCAGTGGCGGCGACCGGGGCGTCATTGCCCGTTTCCTGGGGGCGCAGCGTCGGGAATCCCGGCGGCGCGGCCTCCGCGGGCCCGGGGAGCGGCTGGCCCAGGGGCTGTCCGACGGGGGGCTGGGCCCCGGCGGCCGGAGTGACGGACGAAGACACAGGAGGAGCCGCGGACGAGGCGCCGGCGCTCGCGCCGCCACCACTGGTGTCGTTGCTCGCGTACCAGGCCGGTGCGGCGAAATCGATCTTGAACTCACCGGTCAGGTCGAACTCGGACTGGTCGTCGTCAGGATCGTTTCCGTCCGGACGGAAAGCCTCCTGCTCGTTCACTGTGCCTCCTGGTGTACTGCAACGCACCTGAACGGCAGGACCGGATACAGGCGGATCGATCGGATGTAGCGGAAGTCGGAACACACCACCCGGGGTTGCGCCAACACTAGCTGTCTCCATCCCCGTATCGACTGCCGTCATGCTGTGCTCCTGCGGCTGTCCCACACAGCCTAATCAAGAGTCGGCGCATAACGGCAGTCGATGTCATGTCGTCTTCATACCCTTCGCACGCTTACGGGCGCACCCGTGGATGCGCCCGTAGGTCGTGCCCCGTGGCCGGTTGCGGACGCGCTGCGCACAGCGCTTCGCGGGCGACCGGCCCGGAATGACGGTCAGTCCATCCGGCGCGGCCCGCCGAGCAGGTTGGTCTCCGCTTCCGTCGGCTGCGTCATGACGAACTGGTGGCCATCGCGCGAGCACCACAGCATGGCGTTGTCGCTGAGCGTCGGCAGCACCGCGCCGACCTGCTCCGGCAGCCGCATGATTCGCGTCACAACCTCCGCCTCTTCGGGCGAAAGCCGCTGGAGACCGACCAGATCGGCGCGGCTGAGCATCTGTGGCGACCGCGGCCCGAGGAACGGCAGCACGGTCAGCACCGACTGCCAGGGGCTCGGGGCGAGCTGATTGCGCGGCGGGCGTGCGCCCATGTCCCGTACGACCAGCACCGGGCTGGAAACCGACGGGCCCTGGGGTGCGATCTGGCGTACGTCATGGACCGACACACACTGCTGTCCGCCGCCCGCGGCCTGTGCCATCTGGCCCCAGGCCGGCGGCCGCGCGGTCTCGACCGCGACCCGGGCACCGACGGCGACCGTGCGCAGCGCCAGTACCTGCGCCATCCACATGCTGCCGACCAGCGCGATCTCCATCGGCGCGGGCCGCAGCAGGCTCAGCACGGCGGGCTGGTTCTGCGGGTCGATGCCGATGATCACGCCGTCGTCGCCGACCGGGAGGGTCAGTGAGGCGAGCGATTCGGCCGTCAGCACATGGGGGCTGCGCCGCGGACCGCGCAGGCCGTAACCGGGCCTCGGCTTCGGACCGGTCGGCCCCGACTGGTCCTCGTCCGGGCGCGGCTGGTGCGAGAGCCGCCCGCCGCCGTCGCCGCCGCCGAGCGGGGGATTGCGCCAGCCGTTGCCGCTGGTGTTGACACGGGGCTGATAGGTGGGAGAGGCCATCAGCGGGTACCTCCGAGGGGAAGCGTGGCCAGCAGGCCGGGCAGCTGTTCCCGGTCGAGCCGTACGAGGCCGACCTTCACGGAACCGGAACGGCGCTCCAACTCGCTCTGTGCGGCGGTGAGTTCGTTCTCGCTGCGGGTGGAAAGACGGACGTAGCCCGAGATGGCCGGGGCGCGGCCGCTGCCGTGTGTGGCGGTCAGCGCGAAGGTGCTGGCCATCGCCCTGGTGCTGGTGAGCAGCTGGGTGACGGCCGCCAGCGGCGCACCGCCCTGGCCCAGTTGGGGCCACCGGCCGATCCAGTACGTGGAGTGCCAGCGGTCGTCGCAGCGCATCGCCCGGGTCGTCTCCTGGGTGCGGCGGGCGGCTCGTCCCTCGCGTCCCATCGCGCCGTTGGCGGCCCGCGGGCTGACGCACACCGCGGTGCCGATCGCGGCCACCACCTCGCGCTCGGCGAGCACCTTGGCGCGTACCCCGTGCGCGGTCAGCCGGCTGACGAGCTGGTCGGCGGCGCGCAGCAGCGAACGCTTGGCGCCCTCCATCCCGCCGCCGCGGGCCTCGATCGCCTCGGAGCACAGCTCGGGGTCGAGCTTGAGCGCGATCCACGTCAACTGGAGCGCGGGCGTCTGGGCCTGGGCCTGGAGCGGTGCGTACGAGCGGGCCGCGACGGCCTGTTCGGGCAGGTGCGGGGCCGGCGCGGGCTGGGTGTACTGGACGAACTGCACCGACTCCAGGTGGATGTCCTCGATGTCGAGCGCGGTGTGCAGCACCTCGAGCGGCAGCATGTGGCTGCCGCGCTCCGGGCGCAGCGGCTCGTCACGGGCGTCCACCTGGACGAGGGCGGTCAGGAACGTGCCGTCGCCGACGAACCCGATGGCGCGCTGATCCGACTCGGTCGTGAACTCGTAGGTGCGCAGCGCCGGTTCGCACTCCACCACCGGGGCGATCGCCGGGTCGACGCCCTGGGTGGCCGCGAGCGCGGAGGCGCTCTCCTTGCCGCGGCGCTTCATGGCGCGCACGGTGGTGATCCATTCCGGCAGCGGAATCCTCCGCCGCCGGCCGAGCGCGAAAATGACCAGAACTGCCGCGATCACAATGGCCGCGGTCAGTGCGGCCGGGTGGATGGACCAGCCCACCAGTACCAGGGCCGCGGCGAGTTCGATGATGGCCAGCTGCTGAACGCGGACCCCGCCGATGGTTCCGGCCTGTTGGCGCAGCCGCGGTGCCACCGGACCTGCCGGGCGGGCCGCGGAACCCCGGCCGCCATTTTCTCTGTTGCCCGGAGCTGTGCCGTTTTGGCCAGCATTTCCCGCGTATTGCGGTGCAGCGGAAGGCTGTTGCTGCTGTTGCCGCCCGTTGCGGCGTCGAGCCCTGGTGGCGCTGGACATCCCCCGGCCTGCTCCTCTACTGGTGGTGTGGGCCTCTAGGCGTATCGGCCGCCGCTGAGACTGGTGCGTTGGAAGGTGGCACCCGTACCGTACGGGTCGATCGACACACGGCATAGTAGAGGGCGCTACGGCGTGAGTGCCGGGGGCGGTCGATGTGGATCCGACAGGCGGGGAGAGAAAGCAACAATGGCATCACGTCGGGACGAGCTGAATGCGTATTCGTTCGCTCGAAAGCGCACGAATGCGGCATTTCTGAAGCCGCTGCCGAACGGTTCGATCGAGAGTGCTCCCAGGCCCCTGAAGGCGGTGGTGCCGAGCATCATGATGGGGGTCGTGATGCTCGTGGGATTCGGTGCCTGCGGCATTCTCAAGCCTGTTGCCCCGCAAGGCTGGGACGAGGTCGGAAAGAATGTCATCGTCGGGGACAAATCCACCACGCGTTATATCGTCCTGAAGCAGGGCAAGCAGAAACTGCTGCACCCGATCCTTAACCTCGCCTCCGCCCGGCTCCTTATCGACCCGAAGTTCACGGTGGTCAAGGTCAAGGAATCCGAACTGGACGGAAAGATCCCGCACGGACCGGCCATCGGTATTCCCTACGCCCCCGACCGGCTGCCCACCACGGAGGACGCCGACACACCCAAGACCTGGGCGGTGTGCAACCGTCCCGGAAGCGGCCTCAACAGCAAGCCCCAGCAGTCCGTGTTCATCCTGGGCGGCAAGGACAAGCAGGCCGTCGAGGGCAAGGGCAAACTCGGCCCGAGCCAGGCGCTGTTCGTCGAGGACCCCCAGCACAAGAAGTGGCTGGTCGACAGCGAGGGCAAGGCATTCGAGTTCAACGGGGGGAGTGAAGCGGTCAACGACACCCTGCGCCGCATCATCTTCCGTTCCGCCAAGCCGCAGCCGGTGTCGCAGGACTTCATGGACACCCTCCTCGTGCTCCCGCCCAAGCTCGGCATCAGCATGCCCATGGTCCCCGGGGCGGGGGGCCAGACCACCGACCCGAAGGTCCCGGCACGGGCCAGGACCGTCGGTTCGATCCTCCAGGACAGCAGCGGCCAGAAGTACGTCGTGGAGCAGGACGGCGTCGAGCAGGTGACGGACTTCGTGGCGAACCTTCTGGAGGAGGGCGCGAACGCCGACAAGCTGCACAGTGACGGTTCGCGGGTCAAGCCCGAACAGATCGCCGTCAACAGCATCGACCCGAAGCGGGACGACTCGGATAACCCGACGTACTTCATGGGGAAGTTCGGCACGTTTCCTTCCCCGTGGCCCACCGAGAGCCTCTCGGTGGCCAACGAATTCGAACACGGCTCCCAGACCGGCGGACTGACCCGTCCCACCCGGAACGGCGTCTCGTGCAGCGTTTACAACGGCAAGAACATCAAGCTGCCGGGCGGCGAGGAGAAGCAGCTCGGATACAAGAACGGCGTGCCGGACATGCAGACCTGGGTCGGCAGCGACTACCCGGTCAAGATTGCCACCGGAGCCAACTCGTACGTCACCCCCGGCAGCGGCCTGCTTTACACGGAGGTGCGCACCTCCGCTTCGACGAGCGGCAGCCAGTTCCTGATCACCGACACCGGACTGCGCTATCCGCTGCCGAGGAACAACGACAGCGAAAGCAAGGCCGGCAAGGCCGATGACGAACAGGACAAGGCGAAGGTCCACCTCGGTTACGAGGGCACGCATCCGCCGCTGATCCTGAAGGCGTGGTCCGAACTCCTCTCCACCGGCCCGTCGCTGGACATTCAGAGCGCCAAGAAGCCGCAGTCGTCCTGATATGAGCGAAGGCCGCGCCGAGTCCTGGAAAGGGACATTCGGCGCGGCCTTCGGCGTACTCCGGATTCCGCCGCCGCGGTTTTCCCGCCGGGATCGCGACGGCCTTCTCGGTGTGATCTTCACCGTCCGGGAGTGTTGACGAATGACCGATAGCGGCGCATCTGTCCGTTTCCCGTGAACGACGTTTCGCTGACGGCCAGTTGACATTGTTGTGATCCCGTCACAACAGTCCTCCCCCCTGTTGGGGACAGGCATATCGAGTGGTTAAAGTAGCCAAAGGCGTCAGCAGGAGATGCCTGCCGCGCGAGCGCCTGTGGCTGCCCGGTGCGGTACGACGTACGAGTCTCATGGGGGACGTTGACTATGGCTGGTCAGCAGTACACAACCACCGAGGAGGAGATGGTCGCGTTCAGCGGCAAGATCTCCTCGGTCAACCAGTCGATCCAGGGCGAGATTTCGCGCCTGAACACGGTCGTCGACACCATCACGTCTGGGTGGAAGGGTGCTGCGGCCTCCTCGTACAACCAGCTCCAGTCGCAGGTGAACGAGGACGCCAACCGTCTCAACCAGCTCCTGGCTGAGATCAAGGAAGCGATCGACGAGACCACCAAGAACTACTCCGCCTCCGAAGAGGAGCAGGCGCAGTCGATCTCGCACATCTCCGCCTCGGCTTCCCCGTTCGGATGATGGGGCCGCGCCGCTGACCGTGGCGCAACGGCCCAGCCGCCGCAGCCCGGGCCCGCCGGTCACATCCGCCGGCCCGCTGTGGTGTGCGAATCGACCAGGCATCATCAACTCCTGAGGAGACACCATGTCAGGCCAGATCCTCGTTAATTTCGCGACGATCTCGCAGGCCAGTTCCGACGTGCGCGGGACGGCCAACAACATCCGCCAGCAGCTGGACGACCTCGAGGCGGGCGTCAAGAAGATCGCCGCCAGCTGGGAAGGTGCGGCGCAGGAGGGCTACCAGGCCCGCCAGCGCGAGTGGGACCAGCGTGCCGCCTCCCTGCACTCGACGCTCGAGGCCATCGCCAAGGCGCTGGACCAGGCCGCCCAGAACTACCAGGCCACTGAGCACAAGAACTCCGGCATCTGGGGAGGCTGACCTCCGGTCAGTCGAGCCGGAGACGGCCAGACCTGAGCAGCCCGGCTGCTCGCACAGTGGTCCATGAGGGCGAGCGCGCTGCATCAGTGCGCTCGCCCTTCTGCCGTCCACCACTCCTCCACCCCTCCGCCTCCGTCTCCTCACCTTTCGTTCCTGCCCAATTCGCCACACATGGAGAGCAGAAAGCCCGTGGGATCTCGCGCCATTGGTCACCGAGCCGGGCACCGTCGCCGAGCGGCGGGTGCGCTGGTCACGGCGGCGTGCATCGTCGGCCTGTCGAGTGCCACCGCCGCACCGGCGGTCGCGGACCCGAACGTTCCGCTCAACAGTGGTGAGTGCAAGTTCGGCACCAACGACATCAAAGAGACCCCCTGGTCGCTCCAGCGCCTCCTGACCAATCAGATGTGGGCCGACACCAGGGGCAAGGGCGTCCGGGTCGCCGTCATCGACACCGGCATCGATGCGGGCAACTCGCAGATCAAGCCCAACATCGAAGGCGCCGGCAAGAAGTTCGTCTCCGGTGCCGGCAAGCCGACCGTCGATCAGGTCGGACACGGCACCAAGGTCGCGGGCATCATCGCCGCCCGCCCGAAGCTGGGTTCGGGTTTCTACGGAATCGCCCCCGAAGCAAAGGTCATTCCGCTACAGCAGACCAGCGAAGAGAAGGCCGGCACCGCCGACAGCCTCGCCGCCGCCATCGATTACGCGGTCCGGCTGAAGGTCAACATCATCAACGTTTCTCAGGGCACGGACGCCGGCGAGGAAAAGCTGGGCCCCCTCAAGGCAGCGATCCAGCGAGCCGCCCAACAAAACGTCCTCATCGTCGCGTCGGCCGGAAACGACGGCGCGAGCGGCAAGGTAAAGAATATGTACCCCGCCGCTTTCCAGCAGTTCGAGAATGTGCTGTCCGTTGCCGCCTCGGACCGCAACAACGAGCGCGCCCCCTTCTCCCAGCCGGGATCCTGGGTCGACATCGCCGCGCCGGGCGTGAACATGGTCTCCACCGTCCCCGACGGCGGTAACTGCGTCGACCAGGGCACCAGCTTCGCCGCACCCTACGCCGCGGGCGCCGCGGCCCTCCTCATCGCGAAGCACCTGAACGAGGTCCCGAAGTGGACCCCGAAGCAGGTCATCTGGCACCTGGAGAAGACCGCGGAGCGCGTGCGCCCGAAGGCGGACCAGAACATCGGCTGGGGCGTCGTCGACCCGGTCGCCGCCCTCAACGACGACACCAGGCCCACCGCCTCACCCCAGCCGGACAAGCCCTCCAACGCGGCTGACGGCTCCAACATCCAGCCGGCCGCCGTCACCATCGGAGAATCCACCGAGGAACGGCGCGCCCGCATCTCCATCTACATCGTCGGTGGCGGACTTCTTGCCGTCGCCGCGGTCGTCGGCTCCTCGATCGCCATCCGCGACTGGCGCCGCAAGACCGGACTGACATCTCACGGGGAGGCCAGTAATGGCTAAGGAATACCGCGTCGATCTGGACGCCTTGGACCAGGTGGTCAAGGAGCTGAACGGTGTCCTGAAGGACATGAACGGGACCAAGGGTAAGGCCGGTAGCGGGACTTACCTGCCGTCAAGTGCTTTGGGTAAGAAGTATGCAGAGCACGAAATGCTGCACACAGCTCACAGGGACATGAAGAAATTCATCGACGACGAGATCGTCGGCAAGATCGAGAAGCTGGTCGAGGATTTCGGTCAGAAGTCCAAAAAGACGAAGGAAGCCTACGACGACGCCGAGCACGAGAACAAGATCCACTGACGGTGGTCGGCTGATCGCCGACTGAAGAAAAAGGGGGCCCACAGGTGGGTGAAGGAAAGAGCGGCGTGCCTGAAGAAAGGTACGAGAGCTATCGGCATGTGACGGACTTCAACCAGAGCAACTTCAATGGTCTGAAGGACATGCTCGATGGTGCCGATCCCGAAGTTCTTTACTCTGTCGCTCAGCACTGGCAGGACCTTGCCGACGACTTGGAGACACACAAGAAGAGTTTCTCCAAGGCCGTAGACAAGGTGATGGAACACTGGCAGGGCGAGTCCGCTGAACGCTTCCAGAAGAGGGCTCGGCAGATCATCGCGAACTTCGAGACCGGGAAACCTTGGTGCACTCACACGGCGAAGGTCATGGACGAGTCGGCCAAGGCCCTTCAGACGGCCATCAACAAGGTCAGGATGAAGGAGGAAACCTGGGAACTCGGCGACCTCAATGACTGGGGTTGGGACATCTCCGACGATGATCTCGACGAAGCGCTCAAGAGGGGCGAAGACGCCACGGGTCTCCTGGAGGCGAACAAGGACAGGCTCGACGATGAGCAGACGCTTCGGCTCGAGTCGACCATCGCCATGGAGCAGTTGGGCTCGTCGTTTGTGAGGGCTTCGAAGGCGCTGAAGGCGCCAACGCCGGGGGACCTTCGTGGCCGAGACGACAAGATCCCCGATCACCAAAAGGACCCGTCAAACGATCCAGGCGCCATTAACACGCCCATGATTCCGACGGGTGGTGGACCGAAGGGTGGCGGGGGTGGACTCAAGCTCCCCAAGCGGGGCGCGAACTCCGGTAGCACCCCCAAGATGCCCAGCCCCCCGAGCCTCAAGCATCCGGGTGTCAGCGGTGGCCTGGGAGAACTGAAGCCTAAGGGGCCCACTGTGGGGACTGGCCTTGACGGCCTCCACGATGGACCCAGCGGCGGCCTCAAAGCCCCCAGTGGCCCCGGTGGTGGCGGTCTCCACGCGCCAAGCGGCGGTGGTCCCGGCGGTGGGCCTGGCTTGTCAGGCATGCCGGGCGGCATGCCTGGCCCTGGCGGTCTCAAGAGCGGTGGCCCTGGCGGTCTCAAGGGCGGAGCCCCTGGGGGGCTCAAGGGTGCTGGCCCCGGCGGTCTCAAGAGTGGTGGCCCTGGCGGTCTCAAGGGCGGCGCACCCGGTACCACCTCGGGCGGTGCCCACTCGGGGGGCCGTGCCGGCATGCCCGGCATGGCCGGCGCACACGGTGGTGGCGCAGGCAAGGGCGCCGGTGGCGGGGGTGTCAGCGCCGGCGGTGCCCAAGCGCGGCAGAAGGGCGGGATCATCGGGTCGCCCGGTGGTAAAGCCAGCGGCGGAGGACAGGGGGGATCCGGCCTGCACCGCAGTCGAGGGGGAACTGCCTCCGGGGCCAATTCGGGTAGCGGACGTCGCCCGGCAGGCATGATGGGTGGCATGCATGGTGCGCCCGGTGCCAGGGGCGAGGGCGGAGGGGGTGACGCGAGCCGTCCTGACTACCTCGTGGAAGACGAGGAAACCTGGACGGCCAAGCGTAATGTGGCTCCCCCGGTCATCGAGTAGGAACGGCCGGTCAAGCAATCGGCGGACGTGCTTGGGGCCCGCAGCCCCTCGGGCTGCGGGCCCCAACTCTGTAGGAAGGTGTTACGGCATGAGCTTCACGCGGACGCTGCGTGTGGTGGGCGGCGCGGTGGTGGCGGGGGCGCTGCTCTTCGGCACCGCGCCGGTTGCATCGGCAGATCAGGTCAGGAAAGACCAGTGGCCGTTGACGGTCTTCGGAGTTGACGACATTTGGAAGGTGTCAACAGGCAAGGGCGTCACGGTTGCGGTTATCGACGACCCGGTAGACGGAAGCCACCCTGATCTAAAGGGAAGTGTGCTTCCCGGAAAGAGTTTCCTCCCCGGTGGGGGAACGGCAGATCATCCGAACCAAGAGTATGAGCATGGCACTGCCATGGCTTCGCTCATCGCAGGGCACGGGCACGGTCCTGCGGGATCCGACGGGGTCAAGGGGCTGGCACCTGATGCCAAGATCCTTCCTGTAGGAATTTATCTTGGGAACAGCAGCGGGGTGAAGAAGTCCTATGCCGAACCCTTGAGGTATGCCGTCGACCACGGTGCGAAGGTCGTCAACATGTCGTTCGAGGTTTACGAGGATACGTCACCTGCTGAAAAGGCAGCTGTTGAATATGCCCGGAAGCATGACGTCCTGGTAGTTGCTGCATCGGGAAACTCTGGCTCCAGCATTCCTCGCAATCCATCAGCAGTACCTGGGATCCTCGCTGTGGGGGCGATGGACATCGACCTGAAGGTTTGGAAGTTCTCTAACTACGGGTCGCATATCAGGCTGTTGGCCCCAGGAGTTCACATCCGCTCAGCGGGTGTCGAAGACCCGTACAGGCTGGCCAACGGCACGTCCGACGCCACCGCCTACGTGTCTGCCACAGCGGCCCTTCTACGCCAGAAGTTCCCAGACCTGACCGCTGGCCAGATTGCCAATCGCCTGGTGAAGACCGCCATTTTGCCGGACAGCATGAAGGGCAAGAAGCTTCCCGACCCACACTACGGTTACGGCATTGTCAATCCCTGGCAGGCGCTCATCAAGAAGATGCCCGCGGGATCGGAGAACGGGCCGTTGCCTGCCCTCAAGGATGGCTCGTCCAAGGCATCCGGTAACGGCAAGGGCGCTCAGCAGGCAACTGAGAGCGATAAGGGTATGAGTACAGGCGTCATCATCGGCATTGTCGGTGGTGTGGTCGGCCTCCTCGTCGTTGTACTGATTGTTGTGCTGGTGGTCAAGAAGAAGAGCGGCCGTAACGGTCCGCCTCCGGGTGGCCCTGGTGGCTTCGGGGGGCCTGGTGGCTCCGGTGGCTTTGTGCCGCAGCCGCCGAACCCGGGGTACCAGCAGCAGCCGAGCGCGCCCGGTGTGTATCCGTCGGCGCCGCCCACGCAGCCGCCGGGGCAGTAATTCCGAACTTGTTTCATCAAAGGTGCGGCCCGCAGCTTTCGAGCTGCGGGCCGCACTGTTGGGGAGAGGTGTTACAGCGTGAGTTTCACGCGGACGCTGCGTGCGGTGGGCGGCGCGGTGGTGGCGGGGGCACTGCTCTTCGGCACTGCGCCGGTTGCTTCGGCAGACCAGATCAGGCATGAACAGTGGCCGTTGAGGTCCTTCGGAGCTGACGACATCTGGAAGGTGTCAACCGGCAAGGGCGTCACCGTCGCGGTTATCGACGACCCCGTAGACGGAAGTCACCCTGACCTCAAGGGAAATGTGCTTCCTGGCAAGAGTTTCCTCGATGGGGGAACGGCAGATCGCCCGGATGGGAAGCATGAGCACGGCACCGCCATGGCTTCGCTCATCGCTGGGCACGGGCATGGCCCTGGGGGATCCGAAGGAGTCAAGGGGCTGGCGCCTGATGCCAAGATCCTTCCCGTGGGAATCGACCTTGGCGACCAGGAGGAGTCCTACGCGGAACCGTTGAGGTATGCCGTGGACCACGGCGCGAAGGTCGTCAACATGTCGTTCGAGGACTATGCGGACACGTCACCTGCCGAAAAGGCATCTGTTGAATATGCCCGGAAGCACGACGTTCTGGTAGTTGCGGCATCTGGAAACACTGGCTCCAGCATTCCCCGTCTTCCTTCTGCGGTACCGGGGGTTCTCGCTGTCGGAGCGGTGGACATTGACCTCAAGGTCTGGAAGTTCTCCAGCTACGGGCCTCATATCAAGCTGCTGGCGCCAGGACTTCATATCCGGTCGGCGGGAGTTGAGACCCCTTATCGCCTGGCCAACGGCACGTCAGACTCTACAGCGTACGTATCTGCTGCCGCTGCCCTCCTCCGCTCCAAGTTCCCGGACCTGACCGCCGGCCAGATCGCCAACCGTCTGGTGAAGACTGCCGGGCTGCCGGATGAGATGAAGGGAAAGAAGCTTCCTGACCCCCACTACGGCTACGGTTTCATCAGGCCGTCCAAGGCGCTCACCGCGAAAATCCCCGCAGGCTCGAAGAATGGGCCGCTGCCTCCTGTGAGCGATGGCTCCCCCAAGGCGCCCGGTAAGGGCGAGGCAGTCAAGAGCGATGGCGATGAGGGAATGAGTACGAGCGTCATCATCGGCATTGCCGGTGGTGTGGTCGGGCTCCTGGTTGTCGTGCTGATCGTTGTGCTGGTGGTTAAGAAGAAGAGCGGCCGTAATGGTCCGCCTCCGGGTGGCCCCGGTGGCTATGGCGGCTACGGTGGTCCCGGGGGACAGGGCGGCGCCGGTGGCTTTGTGCCCTATCCGTCGAACCCGAACGGCTACCAGCAGCACCCGAGCGCGCCCGGTGCGTATCCGCCGGCGCCGCCCACGCAGCCGCCGGGACGGTAATTCCAAGCTGGTTCATCAAAGCGGCCCGCAGCTTTCGAGCTGCGGGCCGCCGCCTGTTCAGCAGAGGTGCTGTGGCATGAGCGCTGCGCTTCACCGCCGCGCCGAGCGCTCCCGCGGACTGCATCCGGGACGGACAGTGGGTGCTTGACGCATCCCATCCATAGGAGGCCGGATCAGCCGAAGACCGAGCGGACCTCGTCTGTTACGTCGGGGTTGTTGGTGGCGGCGCCGCCCGTGCGGCGGTCGACGTGGCGTTGGGCGTGGTTGAGGCCGCGGTTGGTGAGGTCTTCCTTGGCGTGGTCGATGTAGGTGCCGGGGTCCGCGAGGCTGGCGACGCCGTCCTTGTAGTCCTGGGCGCCTTCCTTGATGCCGTCGACGTATTCGCCGGCCTTGTCCTTGGCGATGTCGCCGGTTTCGCCCCAGTCGATTCCGTCGCGGGCGCCGAAGTGACTTTCGATGCCCTGCTGTGTGACGTTCTGGGCCATCTCCGTGGCGGCCTCTTGGGCCTTGGCCTTGCCCTCTTCGACGATCTTGTCCCTGGCGATTTCCTTCGCCTGGTCGACGACCTTGTCCTTGACGGTCTCCTTGACCGTCTTCTTCACATAGTCCGCCGCGATCTTGCGGGCTTCCTTGGAGACCGCCTTCTTCGCCATCTTCTTGATGGCGTCCATGGTGGCGTGCTCCATCGCCTTGGTGGCCGCCTCCATGACCTCGCGTTTGATCTTGTCGAGGATCTGGCGGACGAGCACGCGGGTCGCTTGGGTGGCCCCTGCGGCGCCGAGCTCGGAAAGGCCGAGGGTGAAGGGTGCGGCGGCCTGGGCCGCGATGATCTCGGCGGCCAGGATGACGAGTTGGACGATGACCGCGATTTTGCCGGCGAGAACGGCGATGGCGGCCGCGTCGAAGGCGAGGGCGATGACCTCGGCCGCCGCGGCGGCGTCGCGGAGGTAATTGTCCCCGCTGTCCCCGCCGCCGGAGAAGGATCCCCATTCGTTGGAAAAGCCCTCGATCGCATCGCCGGAGTTGGCGGAGACGACTTGATTGGCTGCCGAAGAGCCCTGGGAGGACGCCTGATTGACCGACTCGGCGAAGTTGCGCCAGACCTGCGCGCATTCGTGGAGCTTGTCCTCGTCGGCGTCCGGCCAGTTGTAGCCGAGGAGGTCCAGGACCCAAGCTACCTCGCCTGGCAGCGTCAATGACACAGTGATCGTCCCCCGTGCAGTTATGGCGATTGCGGAGTGGAAGGGAAGGGTGGTGGAGAAGGAGAGGAAGGGAGAGTGGGAGTGAGGATGAGGATGAGGCGGGGGGAATTCCCGCGCCCGGGCTCAGGCGGGACAGGGTGGCGTCAGATGGCCGGGTGGCCTACCGCCCGTCAGACGGCCGGACGGCCTACCGCGCTGATGGTGTGAATGCCCTGCTCGTCGGATTCGGTGTACGAGTCGCTCATGCTCTGGAGCTTGTCGCCGATGCCTTCGAGGCGCTCGCCCAGGGAGTCCATCGACTCGAACATGCCGTCCCTGATGGGCGTGTAGATCGTTTCGAAAATATCGCCGAAGTCGCAGTTCTCCCAGGGGCTGCCAAGGCCTTCAAGATCGTCTTGAAGCTTCTTCGACGCCTTGGAGAAATCGCTGCCGATGTGCACGAACGCGTTGCCCTGCGTGCGCAGCACATCCGGATCGACGTCAAACGCCTTGCCTGCCACCATTGCCCCCGTTTTGCGGTGTCCCGCGCGATACTTGTCGCGTTCTTAACGAGCCCACATTAGGCGATCTGAATGCAGGCATGTCAAGGCGAGGAGTGTGGAGGGAACGTGGGCATCGTGGTATGGCAACTCCGTTGCGATTCTGGGGAATTGCCCTACCTGAGGCTATTGGTGAACCTTGTGGGTGGCGCGGATGCGGGCGCGACGAGCGCGTACTGAAAGGGAAGGTTAAATATTGGTACGCCGCTGGTCAATCATTTGCTGAGTGCTGAGCGTTCCCGTGGCGGGGCCGGTCCGGAATCCGTTTCAGGAGAGTGCGTCCGGTCGACCCGCCCACGTGCAGGGCGAGTTGAACCCGGGGCCGGGGATCGGGGCCGTCCGGCGATCACCCGTCCCGTAGCATTCCCGCTCATGGACGTACCCGGCAATGAAGAGCCCCTCCCCGACAGCCGTGTGGGGCTGACACCCCGTCAAGCCCGGCGAATACGCATCGTCCTGGCCTCGGTGCTGATGGCCGCGATGGCGGGGGTGCTCGTGGTGCGCCTGGCGTCGCGTACGTCGGTGCTGGTGGTCGGGGTGTACGGAGCCGCACTGGTGCTCTGCGGTGTGGTGATCGAGCTCAGCCGTAACGGGCGCACCCGGCTCGGCACCTGGTTGCTGGGCATCGGTCTGGTGGCCGCGCTCGCCTCGGACTGGCTGTTGTTGCCCTGACGGCCGGGGAGGGAGAGGCCGGGGGCCGAAGCCCCCGGAGCCCCCGGTCCTCAGAACAAGCCGTGCCACATCTGCTCGATGACCAGCGACCACCAGTTGCTGTCGTCGTCCAGCGCCCAGGAGTCGATCGCCGCGATCTGCTCCTGGAAGGCGGCCACCGCCGCTCCCGCCGCGTACGGGTCCATGCCCTGCATCTGCGAGCGCGTGGTGACCAGCAGGGCGAGCGAGCGGAGGTAGGCGGACAGGGTGCGGTTGACGAACCTGCCGCCGCCCGACGACGGCTGGACCGCCCAGACGGTGCCGACCAGGTTCTGGTTCTCCTCCGCGGCCGTGCACTGGACGGCGAGCGTGTAGAGACCGTCGGTGCCGATCCGGACGTAGCCGGCGAGGGTGGCCAGGGTCTGCTCCTTGGCCTCGGTGCCGGTGACGCGCAGGGAGGTCGCCACGTCCGGGAACAGCCCGCCGGCGGGCGGGGCCTCCGGCCGGTCCGCGGTGAAGAAGAACGGCACCTGCGCCGGCAGACCGGCCCAGACCAGAGTGCTCTTGGTGGCCTCCGGCAGCTGCGTCGTGGCGAGATCATCGGCGTCCGGGCGGGTGACCCCCTGGGGCCCGAAGACCTCCACGAGGTGCTTGCCGAGGGCGACGTCCCGCATCTGCGGTGCGGCCTCGACCCGCTGTGGCACCGGGACCCGGTGCGGTCGCGGCGGTGCCTGCCGGCCCGCCAGCTGGTGCATCATCTCGACGTGCCGCAGCAGTCCGGCGACGCCCTCGGCGCGCTCCTCGGGCCGCATGCCGTAGCCCTCGGTGCAGGAGAACGTGGCGTTCGGGAACGTGCGGAGGATGAAGTCGCCGGGGTAGCCGCCGGGCAACAGGGCCGAGCGCAGATCGGTGTGCACCGCGCGGACGTTCGCGGGGTGCACGCCCAGCCGCTGGAGCTCGTCGTAGAGCTGGAACTCGGCGGGCGGCTGTCCGGGCGCCGAGACGCGGGCGAGGCTGGTCTCCTCGCCGGTCGACGGGTCGGCGTAGGTCGCGACGGCGGTGTTGCCGGGGCCGGTGACCGGCGGCTCGGCGGGGGCCGCCGGAGCCGCGGCGGACCCGGCACCGTGCTTCTGCTGATACATCCGCACGACCTCGTCGACCGGTACGGACGGCCACACCGTCAGCTCGCCGGACGCCCGGTCGACGACCCCGCAGGCGGCGCCGACCTCGGCGGGCGGGCGCCGCTGCCCCGTCTGCGGGTCGACCTCCGGGGGCGGCGGTACGGCCCACACCACCCAGCCGAGGTCGAACTCCTGCATGGCCACCTCACGCGGGGGACCCTGATGTCCCTCGGGGTTGAGCCAGCGGGCGGCGGTGGCGTGTGCCTGCGCCTGGTTGATCACGAGTGGTCTCCTTCGAGGCCGTCGGAAGCAGCGGTGTCGGCGGCGCCGGTGCGCTGGGCCGGCACGGTGGGGGCGACCGCGGGAGCCGCGGCGAGGATCTGCCGGGCGGTCACCCCGCGTTCGGTGGCGACGACCAGCACCCCGTCGGGTGAGAGGTCGGCGCCGGTGAGCGGGGTGTCCGAGAGCAGCGCGGCCACCACCTTCTGGCCGGCGCGGGCCCAGACCCGCAGATAGTCGGCGCCCCGGCTGAAGCCGAAGGGGGCCGCCGCCTTCGTCTCGTCGGAGGGCAGCTGTACCTGCGTCGGGTCGGCGTCGATGTATCCGGGCCGCAGCAGATCGTGCAGGAGCAGTGCCGCGCCGTCCTCGGAGGCGTCGCCGTCCGGGCCGGGCACCGTACGGGAGCCGGGGGTGCCCTGGGGGACGATGAAGGCGGCCACGGGGCGGAGCGCGGGTGCCGTGCCGGACGCCGGTGCCGGTCCTTCCCCGCCGGATCCCGCCCCGGCACCGTCCGCGCCCGGGGCCGTCTCCGCCGCCGTGCCCTCGTCACCCTCCTGGGGCAGCGAACCGGTCGTCACGGCGCGGACGCCGGGCAGCGGCACGCTCCACAGCGTGCGCCACGGCAGGTCGAAGCCGAGGGTGTGCAGTGCCTCCGCGTACGGCGCCAGCCCGTCCTCGACGAACGCGGTCTCCAGGAACGCCGCCCGCATGCCGGCCGGAGCCTGCGAGCGGGTCAGCAGTGGAGCGGTGCGCAGGTACGTACGGGCCGGGGCGCCCAGCTGCTCCAGCGGTACGGCCTCGATGGCGGCCCGCAGTGTCACCGGGTCGGCGTGCGCGAACAGGCCCGGGTCGGTGAGGAGTTGAGGAAGCAGCCCGGCTTCGAGGGTGTGGGCGGCGAGATGGTCGCGGATGTACGGATCGGCCTTGGCCCAGTTCTGCTGGGGCACCGCTTCCAGCAGCGCCATGGCGATCTTGGTCTGGGCGTCCCGGACGTCCGGCAGTCCGGAGCGGATCTCCTCGGCGATCGCCGGGTGCTGAAGACGCAGCAGCGTACGGCCGTCGTCGGCACCGTCCCCGGCCGCCTCGTCGTCCGCGTCCTGCTCCGCGTCCGGCTCGACCGGCTGGATGAACGGCGCGGCCAGCAGCATGCCGTCGGCGAGGTCCTGGCTCATGTCCCGTCCGGCCACGGCATTCGCCAGCGCACCCCACAGCTGGACGGGCAGCCCCTCGCCCTCGGCGAACGCGAGCGGTGCCAGCAGCAGCCGCAGCGTCTGCGGATCGACGTCCAGCCGGCGGGCATGCAGGTCGAGGGCCTCGCCGACGGTGGCGGGCAGCAGGGACTCGTCCGCCGGGTCGAAGCCCTCCGGCTGCATGAGCAGCGACTGCACGGCGAGCTGGACGGTCAGCCGGCTGCCGTCCGCACGCCGGGCGAGGGCCTCGGCGAGCGGCCGGCGCACGGCGGGGTCGGTGGTGAAGGGCAGTTCCGGCGCCCCGGCGCCGGGGTCGAGCGCGGTCTCGGCATGCAGCACCAGACCCTTGGGGTCGGCCCACTCCGGCGCGTCGAGATCGATGATCTGTGCCTGGCCGGACGGCAGCGCCTCCGCCAGTTCCGCGGCCAGTTCGCGCGGCACATCGGCGAGCAGTTGTACCGTCTCGGTGGCGGCGAGCGGCTTGAGCACGTCCCGTACGAGGCGGGCCGGCTCGTGCGCGGCACGGACCGGGCCGGCCCGGTCGACGTCCGGCACCACAATCGTCACCGGCTCTTCACGAGCGGCGAGTTCGGGAAAGATGTCTTCGCCGCGGTCCGCGCGCAGCCCGAAATGATCGGCGATGACCCACAACAGCTGTGCCGCGGTGCGCCCCGAGGGGCTCGGCACGGCGGGCGCCGGGAGGTCCGGGGGCACGGTCGCCGGGTCCAGATCGTCCAGCGGCAGCTGCTTGCGGTAGCCGGGATCGCACATCATCAGGAAGCCGGTGATCAGGCGCGAGCGCCCGCTGCCCGGGTTTCCGGTGAGCACGATGACGCGCGGGGCGCCGGGCCACCGCATCCGCCAGGCCGCGAGCGCGCGGAGCGCCGCGGTGCGGCCGCCGACGTACGGATGAGGTGCATATCCGGCCCGTGCGGCGATTCCTTCGTCTGAGGCGCTCATGGCTTCCTCGTCCCCCATCAATCCCGTCTCCACCTTTGTGGATTCCTGCGTCTACCGGCTCGATCTTATGATCCGGACCGCACGCCCCGGACGATGCGGGGGTGGCTGTGCCGGAACTGGAACACGCAGGCCGGGCCCCTTGCCGAGGGACTGCGCAAGGTGATGCGCGAGGCCCGCGTCAAGTGCGTTGTCCCTGGGGCCCGGTGTGGAGAAAACGGGAATGCGGTGTGCGGAAAGGAAGCAGATCCGCCCATGAATCCGGCGGCCGATCTGCTTTCTTCCACATCGCCTCTATGGACTCTTTGAACGGATTTCGGCGGGGGAAAGGAACGCCCCCGGCGCACCGCCCGGGCGGCCGCCGCACCGCCGGTCCGGCCGCGCGCCCCGTTCGCCGGAAGAGCGGGTCAGCCCCGGTGCCCGCCGCCCCGGCCGCCGCGCCGCGGAGTGGTGACGATGTTGCCCGAGGGGCCGTCGCGCTCGGCGCGCTCCTCGTCCTCCTTGGCTTCCTGCTCCTTCTGCCAGGCGGCGAACTTCTCGCGCGACTCCTCGCGCTCCGCCATGGTCTGGTTCTCCGCGGCCCGCCGGATCTCGGTCATCCGGTCGCCCAGCGCGTCCATGTACCCCGGCGTCTGGATCGCGTCCTTCATGCCGATACGGCCGGAGAGCACCTCCTGGGCCATCTCCTGGAGCTTGCCGCCGACGTTGGGGTTGTCCGCCAGGACCTTCAGTGCCTTACGCAGCCGGTGCGCCTGCTCCGGATCCTGGGCGACGTCCATCAGGTCCTCGTCCTGGATCTGCCGCTCGTTGCTCATCCCTGCCCCCTTGAACGTGATGGCACAGCAACCGCATGTGCTGCACCGGCGTCCTGAAGTCTAATGACGGGTGTGAACGGGTCGTCAAGGCGGGGGTTGTCGGTATTGCCGCATATTGCTCCGTATGCATTCCGCGGTTCGCTGTCCGCCCGCTCCGGAGAGTGCTTCGGGCCTATTGCGGGTGTGCTAGACCTGAGGCGATGTTGGCAGGTAGCTGTCATTCAATTCGGGGAGAAATGATGTCCGACGAAGTCCGGCTCAGTACCGAGGAGTTGCACAAGCTCGGTGCGACCTTCGAGATACGCGCGGAAGAACTGAGCCGGCAGCTGGCCGCATTCAGACGGCGGGCCGATGCCGAGGCCCTGCGGGAGGGCTTCGGCAGCGACGAGGAGGCCCGGCCGTTCCGTGAGCTGTACGAGCAGGCCGAGCAGGCGCTCGTCCAGCTTCAGCAGCGGCTCGCCGAGGTCGGCGGAGGGATCAAGGAGACCGTCGCGAACACGCAGGCGGCCGAGGACGAGCTGGTCGAGATGATGCGGAGCGTCAAGTGAGCGAGCGACGCAACCCCCAGGCCCTGCACGAAGCGGCGGCCGGCTGGCGGGAGATGGGCCGGCACCTCGACGGTCTGGTCCGCGATCTGGACCGGCATGTCGGCACCGCCGCCGCGGCCAACTGGCACGGCCCGGCCGGTGAGGCGTTCGCGGGGGAGTGGCACCGCCTCAAGCGGTCCGTCGACGACTCCCTGCCGGCCTTCGAACTGGCCGCCGCCGACCTGGAGAACGCGGCCGCCGCGCCCCCCGAGGACAAGGGCGGCGAGGAACACCACGAGGCGTCGCCGGCCAGGAACTCCGCCAACTCCTCATCCTCGTCGGGCACCGAGGTCGCCTATGGCTTCATGGCGCTCGGCCAGCTCGCCAACGGCCTCGGCGGCGCGTTCGGCAAGCGCGGTGGCGGGGGCGGCCAGTCGCGGGGGCCGGCCGTCGGCCACACCTGGGAGACCTCCACCGCAGCGCAGGGGCCCGACCCGTTCGGACCGGCGAAGGCCGGCGAGGCCAGGACACGGGGCGGCGAGGGCATCGCCAAGGGCGTACGGACCCAGCCGGCGGTCGCGGAGCCGGCCCCCGGCGAGGAGCGGCCCCCGAAGGCCGGGCAGGACAAGAAGGGGGCGGCCGACGGGCCCGCCACCGCCGCCGATGCCCCGGCCAAGGGCGGCACCCCGGCGGCCGGCGGCGAGGCCCCCGGCCGGCCCGCGCCCGACGTGACCCAGCACGGCGCGTTCGGCTGACAGCGGCCGCCGGCCGGCCCGGCACCGGCGCGGACACACCGCGTACCGACGGAAAACGGCGGTGGGGCGCCCCTCCTGAGAGGGACGCCCCACCGCCGTTTCGTCTGTCCGGTCAGCGGCTGTTCGCCGGCAGCCAGCCCGTCTGGACCAGCTGCGCACCGCGCTTCCGCGTGATGAACGTGGCCCGTCCGGGCGTCAGGCTCTGCCCCTTGATGTTGCCCATCAGCGGCCCCTCGGCCGGATCGGCGGAGAGGATCAGACCCTGCGCACCGAGCTCCTTGGTGCGCTGCATCACCGGCTCGAAGGACGACCGCCCGGCACCCGACGAGCTGCGCGCGATGATCAGGCGCAGACCCAGGTCACGGGCGAACGGCAGGTACTCCAGCAGCGGCTGAAGCGGGTTGCCGCTGCTGGTCGCCACCAGGTCGTAGTCGTCCACGATCACGAACGCGTCCGGCAGGTCGTACCAGCTGCGGTTGCGCAGCTGCTCCGGCGTGACGTCCGGGCCTGGCATCCGGCGGCCCAGCGAACCGGCCAGCCCGCTGATGACCTCCTGAAGCTGCGGCCCCGCGGCGCAGTACTTGTACAGATGGCTCTCGGGGACCTCGCCGAGCAGCGCGCGGCGGTAGTCGGAGACCACCATCAGCGCCTTCTCGGACGGGTACCGCTCGGCGATCTGCTTGGTCAGCAGCCGCAGCAGCGACGACTTGCCGGACTCGCTCTCGCCGTAGATGACCAGCAGCGGGTCGGTCTCGAAGTCGATGAACGCCGGCGACAGCGTGGTCTCGTCGACACCGATCGCGATCCCGTGATCCGGGTAGTCGCTGCCCTTGGGCAGCTCGTTGACGTGCAGCATCGTCGGCAGCATCCGCACCGCGGGGGCGGGCTCGCCCTGCCAGTGCTCGCTGACCGTCGACACCAGGTTCGCGATGCCCTCGCTGAGCGTCTCCGGGTCGCTCATCCCGTCCAGCCGCGGCAGCGCCGCCAGGAAGTCGAGCTTCTCCGGGGACATACCGCGACCGGGCTTGCCCATCGGGACGTTCTCCGCGCGCTTGCGGTCGAACTCCGACTCCATCGGGTCACCCAGGCGCAGCTCGACACGGTTGAGGAGCTGGTCGCGCAGCGCGGGACGCACCTCGGTGTAGCGCGCACCGGCGATGATCAGGTGGACACCGAAACCGAGACCCCGGGCGGCGATGTCCAGGATCACCGGGTCCATCTGCTCGTAGTCGGTCTTGAACGTCGCCCAGCCGTCGATGACCAGGAAGACGTCGCCCCACTTCTGGTCGGGGTAGGCGCCCGAGGCCCGCCGCTGGCGGTAGGTCCCGATCGAGTCGATGTTGTTGGCCCGGAAGAACTCCTCGCGCTCGTTGAGGATGCCGACGACCTCGGAGACCGTACGGCGCACCTTCTCGGCGTCCAGACGCGAGGCGACACCACCGACGTGCGGCAGGCCCTCCATGGTCAGCATGCCGCCGCCACCGAAGTCGAGGCAGTAGAACTGCACCTCGGCCGGGGTGTGGGTGAGCGCGAACGAGGCGATGGCGGCCCGGATCAGCGTGGACTTGCCGGACTGCGGACCACCCACGACCAGACCGTGACCGGCGCCCGCGGAGAAGTCCAGGTACATCACGTCACGCCGCTGCTCGAACGGCTTGTCCACCAGCGCGACCGGCACCACGAGCTTGCCGAGCGCGGTGTACTCCGGTGCGTGCACACCCCGTTCGGGCGTGACCGCGAGCGTCGGCAGCAGCTGGTTGACCGTCGGCGGCTCGTCCAGCGGGGGCAGCCATACCTGGTGCGCCGGCGGGCCCTGGCCCTGCATGCGCTGGACGATGACGTCGAGGACGGTGTCGGCGAGCGCGTCGTCCTGCTCCGGGGCGACCGGCTCGACCGGGGTGGGGTCCTCGATGATCTGCTCGACGACCGGCGCCGCGGTGAACGGCACCGGCAGACGCCGGGTCCGGCTGCCGCCGGGGCCGCCGCCGGCACCGGGACCGCGGTAGGGACCCGAGACATACGCGGCCTTGAACTGGACCATCGTCTCGGTGTCGTACTTGAGGATGCCGGAACCCGGGACGTTCGGCAGGTGGTAGGCGTCCGGCACACCGATCGCGGTCCGCGACTCGGCCGCGGAGAACGTCCGCAGACCCAGCCGGTAGGACAGGAAGGTGTCCAGACCGCGCAGCTTGCCCTCTTCCAGGCGCTGCGAGGCGAGCAGCATGTGCACACCCATCGACCGGCCGATACGGCCGATCTGGATGAACATGTCGATGAAGTCGGGCTTGGCGGTCAGCAGCTCGGAGAACTCGTCGAGCACCATCACGAGCGACGGCAGCGGGTCCAGGGGCGCACCCGCGGCACGTGCCTTCTCGTAGTCGGTGATGTTGGCGTAGTTGCCCGCCGAGCGCAGCAGCTCCTGACGGCGCTGGAGTTCACCGGTGATCGAGTCGCGCATGCGGTCGATCAGGGTGACGTCCTCACCGAGGTTGGTGATGACGGCCGCGACGTGCGGCATCTCGGACATACCCGTGAAGGTGGCGCCACCCTTGAAGTCCGCGAGGATGAAGTTCAGCGTCTCCGAGGAGTGGGTCACCGCGAGCGCGAGCACCAGGGTGCGCAGCACCTCGGACTTACCGGAACCGGTCGCACCGACACACAGGCCGTGCGGGCCCATGCCCTCCTGCGAGGCCTCCTTGATGTCGAGCATGACGGGCTGGCCGTCCTTGTCGACACCGATCGGCACCCGCAGCCGCTCGTGCAGCGTCCGCGGCCGCCAGGTACGCGACACATCGACGGAACCGGCGTCACCGAGGTTCAGCAGATCGGTGAAGTCCAGGTTCGACAGCAGCGGTTCCTCACCGTCCGCGCCCGAACCCGCCCGCAGCGGGGCCAGCTGGCGCGCCAGCGCCTCCGACTCGGCGATCGACAGGGTGTCGCAGACACCGTGGTAGACCGCGCCGCTGGCCGACTCCAGCACCAGCTTGCCCGGCTGGACCTGGACGGCCAGACCGCCCCGGATCTCGTCCAGATCGCCCGGTACGACCTCCAGGATGGTGACGCCCTGAAGACCCTCGGCCCCGGCGATCACCGAGTCCATCGGCACCTCGCCGCCGTCCAGCACGATCACCACATGCGGGGTGTCGGTCACCGGAGTGCCCTGCGGGTTGAACCGGCCGCGGCCCTCCAGGTCGTCCGCCAGCAACTCCTCGATCTCACCGAGGTCACCGACGACCAACCGGCGCGACCCGGCGCCGTCCGTGGTCTTGTCCTGCACGTGCGGCAGCCACTTCGTCCACTCCCACTCCGCCTGCGCACCGGGCGCGGCGACGACGGCCACCACCAGGTCCTCGGGCGAGTGCAGGGTGCACAGCTGGGCGACGATGGCGCGCGAGGCGCCGTAGACCGTGTCCGGGTCGCCGGAGACGGTCAGGTGGTAGAAGGCGCGCAGCGAGACCGCCAGCGGCAGGTTGTCCAGGTGCCCGTGCTTGTCGAGGAACTCCTTCATCGCATGCGCGGTGAGCGGTTCCAGCTCGTCGACCGGAGCGGTCTCCGGGGCCCGCAGGGGAGTGGCCAGCTGCTGCGGCCCGAGCCCCAGCCGTACCTGCCCGAAGTCCGGGTCGGTCGACCGGCGTTCCCAGACGCGTTTGCCCTCGGCCACGATGGACCACAACTGGCTCGGGTCGGGGTGGGTGAACAGCTGGGCGTCCCGCTGCTTACGCGCGGTGCGCCGTACCTCTTTTCGCTTCTGCGTAAGGTACTTGAGGTAATCCTGGCGCTCTTGGAGCATTTGCCCGGAAGGCCCTTGGCGGGCCTTGACGATCTGCACGATCGCCATTGCCAGAGTGGACGCCACCATAAAGCCGCCCATGATTTTCATGAACGGCTGATTGCCCATGAACAAGAATCCCGCCGATGACGCCATGCCCATCATGGGCATAAGGGTCATCAGCATGTTCTCTGATTCACCCTCACGCGGCAGCTCCGGAGGTGCCTCGAGTGTCACCTCCTCCGAGGGGACTTCGGGTGGCAGCGCGCGGGGCGGGCGCTTGACGATGACAACGCTCACCGAGGCATCAGTCCTTCATGCATCTCGCAGTCTCGGACCGCCCCCGTTGGATTCGACGGTCCCCCGAGCCAAGTACTTGGCCCGACGCAGGCGTTGATCCTACTGTTAAGCGTCAAGTCTCGGGGTGGGTGGGGCGGCCGCCGAATTGGACGGTACGCTGACGCCTCGCGAGCGTGCCCAAGCCCTGTAGTGACGGCTCTATATATACGGCGCGCGAAGCGACAAAACGCCCAACGGATAGGGGGAACCGCCAGGTGAGCACGAGCACTGGCACCGGCTTTTGCCGGGTCACAGTCGCCGCGCCGGATGCACGGATCGATGTGGCTCTGCCGGAAGACGTCGCACTCGTGGACATTTACCCGGAGATTCTGCGGCTCTCCGGTCAGTCCCAGGCGGAGGGCGCCCCGACCGGCTATCACCTTGTACGCCGCGACGGCACGGTACTTGACGCCGGGCAGTCGCTCGCGCAGCAGCAGATCCTCGACGGTGACCTCCTTCTTCTGAAGCCGTTCGCCGAGTCGCTGCCGCTCCCGGTCTTCGACGATGTCTCCGACGCCGTCGCCTCTGCGGTCAAGCGCAACCGCAGCCGCTGGAGCGACGACCTCATGCATGTCGTCGGTCTCTCCGCCGGTGTGCTGCTGCTCGTCATGATGGCGTTCGCCCTGTGGTTCTCGAACCCCCTGAACCGCGACATGCACCGCCTGCCCGGCATCATCGCCGGTGTCGTCGGCATCGTCCTGGTCGCACTGGCCGGCGTCCGTGCCCGCGTCTACGACGACCACGGCTCCTCCATCGCGCTGGGCCTGGCCTCGCTTCCGCATCTGCTGCTCGCCGGCTCCGGCATCTTCCCCGTCGACGAGGGCGCCGGCCCCGGCCGGCTGCACCTCCTCGTCGGCTGTGTGACCGTACTGATCGCCTCCGTACTTCTGGTGGTCCTGCTGCCGCGCGGTGACGCACCCTTCGTCGCCGCCGCGTTCCTCTCCGCCGCCGGCACCCTCGCGGTCTTCGCCGCGATCCTCACCGACGCCGCGCCCATCGAGGTCGCCGCCGTCACCGCCGTCGTCGCCATCGCGCTGGTCGCCTGGCTGCCCGGCCTCTCCGCCCGCTTCGCCAGGCTGCCGATCGGCTACAAGTCGCCCGACCAGATCGCGAAGGGCTCGTACGACAACAGCGGCGAGACCGAGTCCGTCGACTTCGTCAAGATCGGCAACCAGGCCAAGCGCGGACACGAGCTGCTGCTCGGCCTGGTCGCCGGCTGCGCCGCCCTGGTCGTCGGCTCGGCCGGTGCGGTCCTCGGCTTCTCCGACAACATGTGGGCCCAGCTGCTGGCGCTGGCCGCGGGCATCACGGTCATGCTGCGCGCCCGGCTCTTCGACTACACCGCACAGGTCGCCTGCCTGACCATCGCGGGCATCCTCACGATCGTCCTGCTGATCCTGGGCATCGCGCTGAACCCGCCGACGGAGATCTTCGTCGAGCTGGAGCGCTTCCAGGACGCCGGTCCGCTGAACATCCGCACGGTCTGGTTCTCCAGCAGCATCGCGGCGGGTGCCGCCCTCCTGGTGGGCGTCGGCCTGGTCGTCCCGCGCAAGGGCGTCACCCCCTTCTGGGGCCGGATCTTCGACCTCTTCGACGGTCTGGTCCTGCTGTCCTTGGTGCCGCTGTGCCTGGCGGTCCTGGACGTGTACGCCACGGTGCGCGGCCTCACCGGCAGCAGCTAGACCCCCGCTCACCGGCCTTTTCCACGGCCCCCCGACCAGCCGGTCGGGGGGCCGTTGCCAGCTGGTACGCTGTGTGACGGTCCGGTCGAGTTATCCAAGATCCCCTGTGAAGCAAATCCAGGGGCGCTCACGGGCCGAAACCAAGAGGAGTACCGCGTGTCGCTCGACGCCGCTACGAAGAAGCAGATCATGGCCGAGTTCGCCACCAAGGAGGGTGACACCGGTTCCCCCGAGGTTCAGGTCGCGATGCTCTCCCGCCGCATCTCGGACCTGACCGAGCACCTCAAGACCCACAAGCACGACCACCACTCCCGCCGTGGTCTGCTGCTGCTCGTCGGCCAGCGCCGCCGCCTGCTGCAGTACCTGGCGAAGAAGGACATCACGCGCTTCCGTGCGCTGGTCGAGCGCCTGGGCATCCGCCGCGGCGCGGCGGGCGCCAAGTAAGACGCCGTAGAGGGAGCGGTTCCCACCCGGGGGCCGCTCCCTTTGCCATACGCACCGGACTCCGCCCCGCCGCGAGGTGGACGGAAGCTTTGTAGTCTGGTGCCATATCGCAAAAAGCGAACGCGGTAGGAGCGCCACCTGGCCGCCGGTCCTCGGTAGTGGCCCCCGGACGATCCATGGAGACACTCCATGGCCCTCACTCCGGGTGCTTCGATCGAAGACCGGCCCGCACCGGCGCTCCACCGAAGACGGTCCCCTGCCACACGGGCAGCGGACACATACGAGGAGATATTCCTGGTGGAGAACGAGACCCACTACGCCGAAGCCGTGATCGACAACGGTTCCTTCGGCACCCGCACCATCCGCTTCGAGACGGGCCGCCTGGCCAAGCAGGCCGCCGGTTCCGCCGTGGCGTACCTGGACGACGACACCATGGTGCTGTCGGCCACCTCCGCTTCCAAGACCCCGAAGGACCAGCTGGACTTCTTCCCGCTGACCGTCGACGTCGAGGAGCGGATGTACGCAGCCGGGAAGATCCCCGGTTCCTTCTTCCGCCGTGAGGGCCGCCCCTCCGAGGACGCGATCCTCACCTGCCGCCTGATCGACCGCCCGCTGCGCCCCTCCTTCAAGAAGGGCCTGCGCAACGAGATCCAGATCGTCGAGACGGTCATGGCGCTCAACCCCGACCACCTCTACGACGTGGTCGCCATCAACGCCGCCTCCTGCTCCACGCAGCTGGCCGGCCTGCCCTTCTCCGGCCCGGTCGGCGGCACCCGTGTCGCCCTGATCAACGGCCAGTGGGTGGCGTTCCCGACCCACACCGAGCTCGAGAACGCCGTCTTCGACATGGTCGTGGCCGGTCGCGTCCTCCCCGACGGCGACGTCGCGATCATGATGGTCGAGGCCGAGGCCACCGAGAAGACCATCCAGCTGGTCAAGGACGGCGCCGAGGCTCCGACCGAAGAGGTCGTCGCCGCCGGTCTCGAGGCCGCCAAGCCCTTCATCAAGGTCCTGTGCAAGGCCCAGTCGGACCTCGCCGCCAAGGCCGCCAAGCCCGTCGGTGAGTTCCCGGTCTTCCTCGACTACCAGGACGACGTCCTGGAGGCGCTGACCGCCGCGGTCAAGGACGAGCTGTCCCAGGCGCTGACCATCGCCGGCAAGCAGGAGCGCGAGAACGAGCTGGACCGCGTCAAGAGCGTGGCCGCCGAGAAGCTGCTCCCGCAGTTCGAGGGGCGCGAGAAGGAGATCTCCGCGGCGTACCGTTCGCTGACCAAGAGCCTGGTCCGTGAGCGCGTCATCAAGGAGAAGAAGCGCATCGACGGCCGCGGCGTCACGGACATCCGTACGCTCGCCGCCGAGGTCGAGGCCATCCCGCGGGTGCACGGTTCCGCCCTGTTCGAGCGTGGCGAGACCCAGATCCTGGGCGTCACCACCCTCAACATGCTCCGCATGGAGCAGCAGCTGGACACCCTCTCCCCGGTGACCCGCAAGCGCTACATGCACAACTACAACTTCCCGCCGTACTCCGTCGGTGAGACCGGCCGCGTGGGTGCCCCCAAGCGCCGCGAGATCGGCCACGGTGCGCTCGCCGAGCGCGCCATCGTGCCGGTGCTGCCGACCCGCGAGGAGTTCCCCTACGCGATCCGCCAGGTCTCCGAGGCGCTGGGCTCCAACGGCTCGACGTCCATGGGCTCGGTCTGCGCCTCCACCATGTCGCTGCTGAACGCCGGTGTGCCCCTCAAGGCCCCGGTCGCCGGTATCGCCATGGGTCTGATCTCCCAGGAGATCGACGGCCAGACCCACTACGTCGCCCTCACCGACATCCTCGGTGCGGAGGACGCCTTCGGTGACATGGACTTCAAGGTCGCCGGCACGAAGACCTTCGTGACCGCCCTCCAGCTGGACACCAAGCTGGACGGCATCCCGGCCTCCGTCCTGGCCGCCGCGCTCAAGCAGGCCCGCGACGCCCGTCTGCACATCCTCGATGTGATGAACGAGGCGATCGACGTTCCGGACGAGATGTCCCCGAACGCCCCGCGGATCATCACCGTCAAGATCCCGGTGGACAAGATCGGTGAGGTCATCGGCCCCAAGGGCAAGATGATCAACCAGATCCAGGAGGACACCGGCGCCGACATCACGATCGAGGACGACGGCACGATCTACATCGGTGCCGCCGACGGCCCGGCCGCCGAGGCCGCCCGCGCCACGATCAACGGCATCGCCAACCCGACCATGCCGGAGGTCGGCGAGCGCTACCTGGGCACGGTCGTCAAGACCACCACCTTCGGTGCGTTCGTCTCCCTGCTCCCGGGCAAGGACGGCCTGCTCCACATCTCGCAGATCCGCAAGCTCGCCGGTGGCAAGCGCGTGGAGAACGTCGAGGACGTGGTCGCGGTCGGCGCCAAGGTCCAGGTCGAGATCGCCGAGATCGACCAGCGCGGCAAGCTCTCCCTGATCCCCGTGATCGAGGAAGAGGATGCGGCCGAGGGCACGAAGGACGACGCCGCCAAGTGACGTCCCGTACGCACATGACGACGGCCCGCACCTCCACGGAGGGGCGGGCCGTCGCCCGTACCCAAACGCTTCTCAAGGGCACCGCGGGCGCCGGCACGGTCCGCCGGACCACCCTCCCCGGCGGTCTGCGCATCGTCACCGAGACGCTGCCGACGGTCCGCTCCGTCACCTTCGGGATCTGGGCGAACGTCGGCTCCCGGGACGAGACCCCGTCCCTGAACGGCGCCACGCACTACCTGGAGCACCTGCTCTTCAAGGGCACCGAGCGGCGCAGCGCGCTGGACATCTCCGCCGCCATCGACGCGGTCGGCGGCGAGATGAACGCCTTCACCGCGAAGGAGTACACCTGCTACTACGCGCGGGTGCTGGACACCGATCTGCCGCTCGCCATAGACGTGGTGTGCGACATGCTGACCGGCTCCCTGGTGGAGGCCGAGGACGTGGACGCCGAGCGCGGCGTCATCCTCGAAGAGATCGCGATGACCGAGGACGACCCGGGCGACTGTGTGCACGACCTGTTCGCGCACACCATGCTCGGTGACACCCCGCTCGGCCGCCCGGTCCTGGGCACCGTCGACACCGTCAACGCCCTCACCCCCGAGCGCATCCGCCGCTTCTACAAGAAGCACTACGACCCCACGCACCTCGTCGTCACGGCCGCCGGCAACATCGACCACGCCAAGGTCGTCCGCCTGGTCCGCCGCGCCTTCGAGCAGGCCGGGGCCCTGGACCGGACGGACGCCACCCCGATGGCGCCGCGCTCCGGCGCCCGCGCCATCCGCACCGCCGGCCGCGTCGAACTGCTCAACCGCAAGACCGAGCAGGCGCATGTGATCCTCGGGATGCCCGGGATGGCACGCACCGACGACCGGCGCTGGGCGATGGGCGTGCTGAACACCGCCCTGGGCGGCGGGATGAGCTCCCGCCTCTTCCAGGAGGTCCGCGAGAAGCGCGGCCTGGCCTACAGCGTGTACTCGTACACCTCGGGCTTCGCCGACTGCGGACTGTTCGGTGTCTACGCGGGCTGCCGCCCGAACCAGGTGCAGGACGTCCTCAAGATCTGCCGCGACGAACTCGACCAGGTGGCGTCCCAGGGCCTCACCGACGACGAGATCCGCCGCGCGATCGGCCAGCTGCGCGGCTCGACCGTCCTCGGCCTGGAGGACACCGGCGCGCTGATGCACCGCATCGGCAAGAGCGAGCTGTGCTGGGGCGAGCAGATGTCGGTCGACGAGATGCTCGCGCGGATCGCCGCCGTCACCCCGGACGAGGTGCGCGAGGTGGCCCGGGACGTCCTGGGCACCCGTCCCTCGCTGTCCGTCATCGGTCCCCTGAAGGACCGGCAGGCGGCCCGGCTCGACGACGTCGTCGCATAGGCCCGCTGCGATACCACCAAGAGAGAGACGGGAAACGATGAGCAAGCTGCGCGTGGCCGTACTGGGAGCCCAGGGGCGCATCGGCTCCGAAGCCGTACGGGCGGTCGAGGCCGCCGAGGACATGGAGCTGGTCGCCGGGCTGGGCCGGGGCGACAAGCTGGAGACGCTGGTCGAGGCCGGTGCCCAGGTCGTGGTCGAGCTGACCAACCCCGGCGCGGTGATGGGCAACCTCGACTTCTGTGTGCGTCACGGGATTCACGCGGTGGTCGGGACGACCGGGTGGACCGATGAGCGCCTCGCGCAGCTGCGCACCTCGCTCGCCGCCTCGCCCGGGGCGGGCGTGCTCATCGCCCCGAACTTCTCCATCGGTGCGGTGCTGACCATGCAGTTCGCCCAGCAGGCGGCCCGGTTCTTCGAGTCGGTCGAGGTCGTCGAGCTGCACCATCCGAAGAAGGCGGACGCCCCGTCCGGCACCGCCGCCCGCACTGCTCAGCTGATCGCCAAGGCCCGTGAGGAGGCCGGCTGCGCCCCGCAGCCGGACGCCACCAGCACCGCGCTGGACGGCGCCCGCGGCGCGGACGTGGACGGCGTCCCCGTGCACTCCGTACGGCTGCGCGGTCTGCTGGCCCACCAGGAGGTGCTCTTCGGCGGCGAGGGCGAGACCCTCACCATCCGCCATGACTCCCTCCACCACAGCAGCTTCATGCCGGGCATCCTGCTCGGGGTGCGCCGGGTGGTGAACACTCCGGGCCTGACCGTGGGCCTGGAAAACTTCCTCGACCTGGGCTGACGGGTATGGGCGGAAAGATCACGTACTTCTTCCTCGCCACCGTGCTGATCCTGGTGTTCGGCGTGGTGGCGCTGGAGGGCGTCCTCCTCCTGCTGACCGGCGAGCCGGCGGCCATGGGCATGGGAGCGGTGGCCTTCCTGCTGCCGTGCATCGGCGGCTGGTTCCTCTGGCACAACACCCGCTTCGCCCGCGACGCCCACCGGCTGGCCCGGGTGCTGGAGGCCGAGGGCGGACTGCCCGCCGACGAGCTCCAGCGCACCCCCGGCGGCCGGATCGACCGGGACGCGGCCGACGCGGTCTTCGCCCGGCGGCAGGCCGAGACCGAGGAAGCGCCCGGCGACTGGCGTACGTGGTTCCGGCTCGCGGTGGCCTACCACGACGCCCGGGACACCCCGCGCGCCCGTAAGGCGATGCAGCGGGCCATCGCCCTGCACGACCACAAGGCCGTCCCGGCTGCCTGAGCCGTCCTACGGGTCAGGGCCGGCCGGGTCCTGACCCGTGTGGGGCGCGCGATGCCCGGCGGGCGCTACAACGGACGAGGGCCGAAGGCTCAGCCGCGGTGTTCCGCCGCCCAGGCCTCCAGGACGTCCGCGGCCCGCTCGAAGGCCTCCGGACGGGACAGGAAGTCGCCGTTGCGGTCGGTGATCAGGGTGCGCAACGGTTCACCCTGGGTCCGCTCGATGATCAGGGCCTGACCCTGCACCGTCCGCGGCAGGCCCAGCCAGCGCACCGGCTGCTGGCGGGTGCGCACGGAGGCGATGGCGCTCCACGGCTCGGTCGCCGTACGCAGCAGATTCACCTGGCGCAGACCCTGCGCGCTGACCCACAGGCCGACGCGCAGCAGCCGTAGGGCGAGGGCGATCATCAGCGCCCCTACGGCCGCACAGGCCGCGGCGCCGGGCAGCGAGCCGGCCATCGCGATGATCATCGCGGAGAGCAGGACGAACGAGGCGAGCAGCAAAAGCACCGCCGCCGCCCCTACCCGCCACGGTCCGGGGCGGTAGGGACGGCGCCAGTGGTCGGGCTCGTCATGCGGCAGTGCGGCGATATCCGCGGCACCGGTGTCGAGGTCGCGGTCGGCCGTCAGGAAGGGCAGGGGCACGGCTGATCCTCACTCATGGGCACGCTGTCGGAAGCTGTGACCGGTGAGGTTATCGGGACCGGCGGAGCGGAACCACTTTCCGGCACGCCCCGCCCGCCCGTTCAGCGATGTGCCTCGGACTGGTGCACCCGGCTCGGCCCGGAACTGTCCTGCGACAGGGCGGGAAGGCCGAACAGCAGGGCGCCGGCCAGGCCGCCCACGACTGTCAGCGTGATGAGAGACTGGCCGAGGAGCTGCGCGCGGGAAGCGCGCTGCCGCGGCGGGGGAGTGACATTGCTGCGGAACCGGTCTGCCTCGGCAACGAAGGCGAACGGGACGGGCTCTCGCCGGCGGAACATGAGCGGGCTCTCCTAGGAACCTCGAAGTGGGCACTGTCACAGGGTTAGACGTCTGCGGAGTCCGGTTGGTGCCCGTTTTCCGAGACTTCTGTGAAAAATATCAACTGCCGCGCCGCAGGCTGCTAAAGCGCGTCCGTTTTGCGGCTAACGCGGCATCACGTCGTATTTCCCGGGCTGTCAGTGGCGGGTCGTAGGCTGGTCGCGCACGAGGAACGAATGGAAGGAACCGCCGGTGTCCCAGACCCCTGCCGAGAGCGCTGCGAGCCCCGACAGCGCAGCCGTCAGCTTCCGGAGCGAGGTGACGGTCGAGCTGGTCAAGCACAGCGCCGCGGACAGCGATGTGCTGTGGGCGGCCCGTGTCTCCACGGCCGGCGAGCAGTCCCTGGAGGAGCTCCAGAAGGATCCGGAGCGCTCCAAGGGCTTGATCAACTACCTCATGCGGGACCGGCACGGCAGCCCCTTCGAGCACAACTCCATGACGTTCTTCATCAGCGCGCCGATCTTCGTCTTCCGCGAGTTCATGCGGCACCGCGTCGGCTGGTCGTACAACGAGGAGTCCGGCCGCTACCGCCAGCTGGACCCGGTCTTCTACGTCCCCGGTGCGTCCCGCAAGCTCGTCCAGCAGGGCCGCCCCGGCAAGTACGAATTCGTCGACGGCACCCAGGAGCAGCACGAGCTCACCGGCCGCGTCATGGAGGATTCCTACCGCCGGGCCTACGAGGCGTATCAGGAGATGCTCGCCGCCGGCGTCGCCCGCGAGGTCGCCCGCGCCGTGCTCCCCGTCGGTCTGTTCTCCTCGATGTACGCGACCTGCAATGCCCGCTCCCTGATGCACTTCCTGGGCCTGCGGACCCAGCACGAGCAGGCGAAGGTGCCGTCCTTCCCCCAGCGCGAGATCGAGATGGTCGGCGAGCAGATGGAGGCCCACTGGGCCAAGCTCATGCCGCTCACGTACGGCGCATTCAATGCGAATGGCCGGATCGCTCCGTAAGGCCCAGGCCGCGGGCCGGTTACCGGAGCGCGCAGGACAGACGTGCGAAGTGTTCGGATTGCGGCATTTTGCGAAGTTCATTTACGCTGAACAGATGGACCCGGCACTGCTTGAACCCCCGAGCAGGCAGTGCCGGTGTCCACATCCCTGCTCCCCAGAGGCGCATCCCGCGGTGAGCTACGAGTAGCGTGGGACCCATGGCTCCGACTTCCACACCGCAGACCCCCTTCGGGCGGGTGCTGACCGCCATGGTCACGCCATTCACGCCGGATGGCGCTCTCGATCTCGACGGCGCGCAGCGGCTCGCTGCCCATCTGGTGGACGCCGGCAATGACGGTCTCATCGTCAACGGCACCACCGGAGAGTCCCCGACCACCAGCGATGCGGAGAAAGCACAGCTGGTCCGCGCCGTGGTCGATGCGGTGGGCGACCGCGCCTTTGTCGTCGCCGGAGCTGGCACCAACGACACCCACCACAGCCTCGAGCTGGCCCGCGCCGCCCAGGACGCCGGCGCCCATGGCCTGCTCGCGGTGACCCCGTACTACAGCAAGCCCCCGCAGGATGGCCTGCTCCGCCACTTCACGGCGATCGCGGACGCCACCGAGCTGCCGGTGATGCTCTACGACATCCCGGGCCGCAGCGGTGTCCCGATCAACACCGAGACCATGGTCCGGCTCGCCGAGCACCCCCGGATCGTCGCCAACAAGGACGCCAAGGGTGACCTCGGCCGTGCCAGCTGGGCCATCGCGCGCTCCGGCCTGGCCTGGTACAGCGGTGACGACATGCTGAACCTCCCGCTGCTCTCGGTCGGCGCCGTCGGCTTCGTCTCCGTGGTCGGCCACATCGTGACCCCCGAGCTGCGCGCCCTCCTGGACGCCCACCTCAACGGCGACGTCACCAAGGCCACCGAGATTCACCAGAAGCTGCTGCCCGTCTTCACCGGCATGTTCCGCACCCAGGGCGTCATCACGACCAAGGCCGCGCTCGGCCTCCAGGGTCTGCCGGCCGGTCCGCTGCGGCTGCCGCTCGTGGAGCTCTCCCCCGAGGAGACCGAGCAGCTGACGCGCGATCTTGCCGCCGGCGGGGTACAGCTCTGATCACAGACTTCATAACTGAATACGGACCAACAATCGCCCTACAGCAAGTGCACGAATGTCATGCGCGCCACGTGCCCTCGACGGCAGCGTGGCGCGTGTGGTGAGGAGAGTCTTTTGAGTCATCCGCATCCTGAGCTCGGCGCCCCGCCGAAGCTTCCCAAGGGTGGCCTGCGCGTCACCCCCCTCGGCGGCCTGGGTGAAATCGGCCGCAACATGACGGTCTTCGAATACGACGGCCGGCTGCTGATCGTCGACTGCGGAGTGCTCTTCCCCGAGGAGGAGCAGCCCGGAATCGACCTGATCCTTCCGGACTTCACGTCCATCAGGGACCGTCTCGACGACATCGACGGCATCGTGCTCACGCACGGCCACGAGGACCACATCGGTGGCGTCCCCTATCTCCTGCGCGAGAAGCCGGACATCCCCCTCATCGGCTCGAAGCTGACCCTCGCCCTCATCGAGGCCAAGCTTCAGGAGCACCGCATCCGCCCCTACACCCTTGAGGTGAAGGAGGGCCACACCGAGCGGATCGGCTCGTTCGACTGCGAGTTCGTCGCGGTCAACCACTCGATCCCGGACGCCCTGGCCGTCGCCATCCGCACCCCCGCGGGCATGGTCGTGCACACCGGCGACTTCAAGATGGACCAGCTCCCGCTGGACCGCCGGCTGACCGACCTCCCCGCCTTCGCGCGACTCGGCGAGGAAGGCATCGACCTTCTGCTCTCCGACTCCACGAACGCCGAGGTCCCGGGCTTCGTCCCACCCGAGCGGGACATCTCCAACGTCCTGCGCACGGTCTTCGCGAACGCCCAGAAGCGCATCATCGTCGCCAGCTTCGCCAGCCATGTGCACCGCATCCAGCAGATCCTCGATGCCGCCCATGAGTACGGCCGCCGGGTCGCCTTCGTCGGCCGCTCGATGGTCCGCAACATGGGCATCGCCCGCGAGCTGGGCTATCTGAAGGTCCCCGCCGGCCTGGTCGTCGACGTCAAGACGCTCGACGATCTCCCCGACGACGAGGTCGTGCTGGTCTGCACCGGCTCCCAGGGCGAGCCGATGGCCGCCCTCTCCCGGATGGCCAATCGCGACCACCAGATCCGGATCGTCCAGGGCGACACCGTGATCCTGGCCTCGTCCCTCATCCCGGGCAACGAGAACGCGGTCTACCGCGTGATCAACGGCCTCACCCGCTGGGGCGCGGATGTGGTCCACAAGGGCAATGCCAAGGTCCATGTCTCGGGCCACGCCTCGGCCGGCGAGCTGCTGTACTTCTACAACATCTGCAAGCCGAAGAACCTCATGCCGGTGCACGGCGAATGGCGCCATCTGCGGGCCAACGCCGAGCTGGGCGCCCTGACCGGCGTACCGAAGGACCGGATCGTCATCGCCGAGGACGGCGTGGTGGTCGACCTGGTCGACGGCGTCGCCAAGATCGTCGGCAAGGTCAAGGCCGGCTATGTCTACGTCGACGGCCTCTCGGTCGGCGATGTCACCGAGGCCCACCTCAAGGACCGCCGGATCCTCGGCGACGAGGGCATCATCTCGGTCTATGTGGTCGTGGACAGCACCACCGGCAAGATCGTCGGCGGCCCGGACATCCACGCCCGTGGCTCGGGCATCGACGACGCCGCCTTCTCGGGCGTGATGCCCAAGATCGACGAGGCCCTGGCCAAGTCGGCACAGGACGGCATCACGGAGCCCCACCAGCTCCAGCAGCTGGTCCGCCGCACGGTCGGCAAGTGGGTGTCGGACAACTACCGTCGCCGCCCGATGATCCTCCCCGTGGTCGTCGAGGTCTGACGCACAGAGTCGTACGAACGTACTCAAGTCGGAGCGGGGCGCCCGGATTTGCATCCGGGCGCCCCGCTCCAGTACGTTTACGGCTCCGCCTGAACGGGAAGCGCCGCACGCTGTGCGTACGGAGCACCCCGCGAAGCCGGGCGGAATTCCGACCCAGAGCAATCTGATAAAGTCGGATCAGCCGAAAGGCACCCCCCTCCGACGGGAAATCGGAACGAATTCGAACCGGAAACGGAACGAAATCGGATCTGGTAGAGTCGGAAACGCGAAGAAGCCGAAAGGTGGAAACGCACCGGCGAAAATCGGGCCCGCAAGGATCTGATAGAGTCGGAAACGCAAGACCGAAGGGAAGCGCCCGGAGAGCCTGGTGAAACAGGCACAAAGGAAGCGTCCGTTCCTTGAGAACTCAACAGCGTGCCAAAAGTCAACGCCAGATATGTTGATACCCCGTCCACCGGAAACATCCGGAGGATGAGGTTCCTTTGAAAAGCCCATCCCGCCCATGTGGTGCGGATGGCACACACAGCGGGGACGCTGTGAACGACCGGACCTATTCCGTCTGGTCGTTCCGCTCTCGTGTGTGTTTCACCCGATTACGGGTAAACATTCACGGAGAGTTTGATCCTGGCTCAGGACGAACGCTGGCGGCGTGCTTAACACATGCAAGTCGAACGATGAACCTCCTTCGGGAGGGGATTAGTGGCGAACGGGTGAGTAACACGTGGGCAATCTGCCCTTCACTCTGGGACAAGCCCTGGAAACGGGGTCTAATACCGGATACGACCTCCGACCGCATGGTCTG